>NZ_KZ084325.1 GCF_002093975.1 Thermoactinospora rubra | reverse complement strand
ACGGGCAGGGCATCCCGCCCAGGGGCATGCGCGGGCCGCTCGGCAAGCTCCGGGCGCGCATGTCGCGGGCCTACGGCGGGGAGAAGATCCCCCTGGATGAGGGCCACGAGCCTCACGAGGAGGAGCACGCCGCCATCGGCGCGGGCGAGGACCGCTCGATCACGCGCCACTGACCGGAGTTGAACCAACGGGCCCGGACGGAGTCCTCTCCGTCCGGGCCCGCTGCTTTTTCAGATCCTGTACGGCTAGCGCCACCTTGCGGCCACCCGCCGACGCGGGTGGCCGCCGATCCTCCCACGCCACGCGGTCGGACGTGGTCGCCCACCGTGACGACGCCTGCTTGGGCGCCTCCCGGGTCGTGTTGCGACGCCTCGCCATGGGCGGCAGACCGCACCGGCGCGACGCACGGAGTGCCGTACCGCCAGCCGGACATCGAGGGGTGAGGCGGTCAGTCGGCCTCGCTCAGGCCGATGGAGAAGGCCGCGTCCAGGTCGTGCCGCGAGTAGGCGCGGAAGGCGACGTGGGTCTCGGTGTGCAGCACGCCCGGCACCTTGTTGATGCGCCCCGGGACGACCTCGGCGATCTGCTCGTAGGCGGGCACCCGCACCATGGCGAGCAGGTCGTATTCGCCGGTGATGGAGTAGACCTCGCTGACCCCGTCGATCTCGGCGATCGTCTGGGCGATCTCCGGAATCCGGTCCACCTCGGCGTTGATGTGAACGATAGCCGTGACCATGCGTCACACGATATCGGTCACCGGAGCGGGCGGCCCTCGCGGGACGGGCGCGACTCCAGCCCGCGGTAGGCCTGCTCGATCCGCTCCCTCAGCCGCGCCGCGCCGTGGACCGGCAGCGCCCAGTCGCCCTCGACCTCCACGAGCCGCACGCCGGGGGACTCCAGCCAGCGCAGGATGCACTCGGTCTCCTCGGCGCTGGCCGCGTGGATCGGGCCGGGGCCCGGGATGACGGTCTCGGCGGCGGCGACGAGGGACTCGACGAAGGGCGTGGGGTGGGCGCCGCGGGGCAGGACGCCCGCGGCGCACAACCGGCCGTGGCGGATGACGTGGACGTCCCAGCCGCCGTCGAAGGCGGGGGAGGCGGCCACCAGGTGGGGGATGCGGGTGAGCGCCGACAGGCGCTGCATGCGCGCGGCCGTACGGATGTAGGAGGCCAGGCGGTCGCGGTCGACGGAGGCCTCCTCGTAGCGCTGCTCGACCGACAGCCGTTCCATGCGGGCCAGCACCGCGGTGTAGACCGCGCCGGCGTCGGTCAGCATGGCGCGGCGGGCCTGCTCGACGTGGACGGCGTAGTCGGCGGGGGACAGCCGCCCCTCACAGGGGGCGCCGCAGCGGCCCATCTCGTACAGCACGCAGGCCCGGCGGCCGCCGGAGGCCGACAGCCGGTCGGTGCACTGGCGCAGCGGTATGGCCTCGTGCAGGGCCGTGCGGGCGTCCTCGGCCGCCCGCTGGCTGGAGAAGGGCCCGAGGTAGGTGCCGCGGTCGTCGCGCAGCTCCCTGACGATCGACAGGCGCGGGAACGGCTCGTCGGTGAGCTTGAGCCAGACGACCTTCTCAGGGAAGCGGGAGCGGCGGTTGTAGCGCGGCTTGGCCCCGCCGATCAGACGCAGCTCGCGGACCTCGGCCTCCAGCGCGGTCGCGCACACCACGTGGCGGACCCGCTCGGCGATGCCGATCATCTCGCGGATGCGCGGCCGGGTCTCGCTGGCGGTGAAGTAGGAGCGCACGCGGTTGCGCAGGTTGCCGCTCTTGCCGATGTAGAGCACCTCGCCGCGGGCGTCCTCGAACAGGTAGACGCCGGGCGCGTGGGGCACCTGCTCGGCCAGGTAGCGCTTGCGCTGCTGCTCGGGTGTGGGGGCGCGGACGAAGGACTGCAGCTCCTCCAGCGTGTGGACCTGGAAGGAGCCGGAGCGGGCGATGAGGCCGTGGAGCACGTCGACGGTGGCGCGGGCGTCGTGGAGGGCGCGGTGGATGGGCTCGACGGGGCTGCGGAAGAACCGGGCGAGGGTGCCGAGCTTGGCGTTGGGGATCTCGTCGCGCGTCAGCACCCGGCGGGCCAGGTCGACGGTGTCGAGGACGGGGTTGCGCGGCGGCGGGTAGCCGTGGGCGGCGCAGGCGGCCTTGATGAAGCCCATGTCGAAGCCCGCGTTGTGGGCCACCAGCACGCAGCCGCTGACAAATTCGAGGAAGGCGGGCAGCACCGACTCGATGCGCGGCGCGGCGGTCACCATGGCGTCGGTGATGCCGGTCAGCACCGAGATGAACGGCGGGATGGGCCCGCCGGGGTCGACGAGCGTGGCGAACTCGCCCAGCACCTCGCCGCCGCGCACCTTCACCGCCCCGACCTCGGTGATGGCGTGCTCGGCGGGGGAGCCGCCGGTCGTCTCGAGGTCGAACACGACGAAGGTCACCTCGTGCAGCGGGGTGCCGAGCTCGTCGAGTGTGCCTTGAACCGCGTCCACGCCCCAAGACACTAGATCGGTCCACCGACAGTTAGCGGCGGGCCCCAGGACGGACCAGGACAGACCCCAAGGCGGGCCCCAGGACGGGCCCCAGAGCGGGGCCTGCCTCACAAATCCTGATCTTTCGCTACTCTCGCCTGTATGTCAGGGGGACGGCTCGCCGGTCGCTACACCCTCATCCGCCGGCTTGGCAGCGGCGGCATGGGGACCGTCTGGCACGCCCGGGACGAGATGCTCGACCGCGACGTGGCCGTCAAGGAGCTCACGCTCCCCGAGGGCATCGATCCCGCCCTGCGCCAGGAGATGCTCACCAGGGCGGTGCGCGAGGCCCAGGTGACCGGCGGCCTGCGCCACCCGGGCATCGTGGCGCTGCACGACGTCGTGGTCGAGCACGGCCGTCCCTGGCTGGTCATGGAGCTGCTGCGGGGCCGCACGCTCGGCGACGCCGTACGCCAGCACGGGCCCATGGCCCCCGAGCAGGCGGCCAGGATCGGCGCCGACGTGCTGGAGGCGCTGGCCGCCGCCCACGCCCAGGGGCTGCAGCACCGCGACGTCAAGCCGGGCAACGTCTTCCTCACCGACAGCGGCCGGGTGGTGCTGACCGACTTCGGCATCGCCCGCCAGGAGGGCCAGGCGACGCTTACCCAGGCCGGGACGATGATCGGCTCGCCGGGGTTCATCGCGCCCGAGCGGCTGGAGGGCCATCCCGGCGGCCCGGCGTCCGACCTGTGGTCCCTGGGCGCGACGCTGTTCTACGCGGTGGAGGGACGCTCGGCCTACGAGGGCGGTCCCGCCGAGCGGATCAGGGCCACGCTGAGCGCGCCACCGCCGCCGGCCAGGGGCCCGCTCGGGCCGCTCATCGCCGCCATGATGGCCCGCCACCCCGCCGCCCGGCCCGACGCGGCCACCGCCATCCACGCGCTGCGCCAGCTGGCCGCCGGGCAGGCCGTCCACGTGTCCGAGGCCACCGTGCCCAGCAGGCGGCCACGCCGTACCAAACTGGTGGTCGCGCTGGTGTGCGCGGCGGCGCTGCTGGTCGCCGGAAGCGTGACGGCCCTGACCCTGACCGGCCGGACGCCGGCCAAGCCCACGGCGTACACGGTGCCCTTCGACGTGTGCGGCCTGCTCACCGGCGAGCAGACCGCGCAGCTGCTGGGCACCAGCAGGACGGTCAAGCCGCTGCCCGGCAACGGCGAGGAGGGCCCGCTGTGCGGCTGGGCGCTGCCCCAGATCGGCGTCCAGGTGCAGGTCCAGAAGGACTCCGACGCTCCGCACCCGTGGGCCATGACCGCGCAGCGGGCCAGGTCGCTGCTGATCAGCCAGGCGCGTGACGCGGAGCGCATGGAGGAGACGACCTGGGGCTGGCCCGAGATCGGGGTGAAGGGCGTCAAGGCCAAGCGCACGCCCGTGCGCTGGTTCAAGGGGCTGGGCGAGGAGGCGTTCGCGTTCGAGCTCGCCGGGCCCGACGGGCGGGTCCACACCGCCGTCGTCTTCTTCCGTGCCGCCAACCTCGTCTTCAGGGTCGACCACACCACGCTGCTGGAGCGGGCCACCGACGAGACCGTCAAGCAGACCGGCCTGCGGGCCGCCACGCTCGTGGAGGAGGCGCTGACCCGTGTCCGGTGAGGCGGCCGCCCACGTCCTGGCGGGCCGCTACGCGCTGATCGAGCCGCTCGGCCAGGGCGGCGCCGGGACGGTGTGGCGGGCGCGCGACCAGGTGCTCGGCCGCCAGGTCGCCGTCAAGCAGATCCGCATGCCCCAGGACCCGGCCCAGCGGGAGGAGTTCACGCGGCGGGCCATCCACGAGGCGCGCTCGGCCGGGCGGCTGCGCGACCCGGCCATCGTGCTCGTCCACGACGTGGTGCTCGACCACGGCCAGCCGTGGATCGTCATGGACCTGGCCACCGGCCGCTCCCTCGACAAGGTCATCAAGGAGAGCGGCCCGCTGCCGCCCGGCCAGGTCGCCCGCATCGGCCTGCAGGTGCTGTCGGCCCTGCGCGTCGCGCACGCCCACGGCATCCTCCACCAGGACGTCAAGCCGGCCAACATCCTGCTGGAGCGCGACGGCGGCGCCATGCTCACCGACTTCGGCATCGCCACTCCCATGGACGCCCGCGGCGACGCCCTCAGCAGCGCCGGCTCGCCCGCCTACATGGCGCCCGAGCGCTTCAACGGCCTGCCCGCCGGGCCGGCGTCCGACCTGTGGTCGCTGGGCGCGAGCCTGTACACGGCCGTGCAGGGCGTCGCGCCGTTCGAGCGCCCGCTGCCCGCCGCCGTGGCCGCCGCCGTCCTCATGCAGGACCCGCCGTTCCCGGACAGGGCGGGCCGCGAGCTCGGCACGCTCATCATGGACCTGCTGGCCAAGGACCCCGCCCGGCGCCCCACCGCGGAGGAGGTGCAGGCCCGGCTCATGGGCGCCCCTGCGCCGCGTCCAGGGCCGCGTCCGGAACCGGGGCCCGCGCCGCGCCCGGCACGGCGTCGCCGGCTGCTGCTGGCCGTGCCCGCCGTGGCCGTGCTGGGCGCGGCCGTGTGGTACGGCTCGGCCGTCCTGGCCCAGGGGCCCGAGACGGGCAGGTACGCCACGGCGCCCGACCCCTGCCGCCTGCTGTCGGACGAGCAGGCCGGGCAGCTGCTGGGCGGCAAGGTCACGCACGATAGGCCCAAGGCCGACGAGTGCCGCTGGCAGCTGCGCCGGGGCTCGCGCGTCCCCCGCGAGCTGACGGTGCGGGTGTGGCCGCAGCAGCCACAGGGCGAGGCCGGCGGGCCGCAGATCGCGGCCAGGCTTTACGCCGCCCAGCGGACCGCCCGCGCCGCCAACCAGGGCACCTCGGGCAACAAGGTCACCTCGGCGGTGCAGGACGTGCCAGGCGTGGGCGAGGCGGCGTTCGTCCAGGACGTCTACAGCACCTTCAACTGGCGCGGCTTCAGCACCGTGCTGTTCCGCGCGAGCAACCTGCTGGGGGAGGTGGCGCTCGGCGTCAACGAGGAGCACGGCGTCACACAGGCCGACCGCCGGACCGCGATCAAAGCCGCGCAGGCCGTATCAAAGCGGCTTTAAGCCATCTGTAAGGGCGCTTTACTAGCATGAGGCACCTTCCCGTCAGGGCAACCCCAGGAGTCCGACGTTGACCGAGCCCCCGACCAACCCCTTCCGCATGCCCGAAAGGCCGATCGGCCAGCCGCCCGCCGGACCCCCGACACAGCCCCACAGGCACCGCCGCGGCTGGGTCCTGCCCGTGGTGGCGGTGGCCGTCGTGGTCCTGCTGGCCGGCGGCGTCGGCGGCTACCTGTGGTACGGCAAGCGGTCGGCGACGACGGCCGAGCCGAACGAGCCGAAGAGGTCCTTCGAGCCCGCGCAGCCCGCCAGCGAGCCGGTGGCCAAGACGCCGCCGGACGTGTGCTCGATGATCCCCAAGGCCGAGGCCGACCGCCTGGTGCCCGAGGCCACGGTCGCGGCCACCTCGCGGGAGAGCGAGTACACGGTCACCTTCCAGTGCACCTGGGACAACCAGCGCATCGACCACGGCGAGTACTGGCGGCAGCGCACCGTCGAGGTCAAGGTCGACCAGTACAAGCCCGACGGCGCCCGCACGGGCCGGGCCATGGCCCAGAACTCCTACGACCTCGACTACGGCCAGGCCAAGTACAGCGAGACCTACAAGCCCACGCCCTCGCCCGGCGAGAAGGACTACACCTCCCAGGTCAGGGACATCCCCGGCGTCGGCGACGGCGCCTTCGCCCAGTACTTCTGGCGCCGCTCGGGCAAGCTGCTGTGGTACTCCTGGGGCGAGGCCAAGGCCCGCGTCGACGACATGACCATCGAGGTGAAGTTCCAGGCCAGCCAGCAGCGCAAGGACGCGGCGATACTGAACAACGAGTCGACCCAGTCCATCACCGAGGAGAACGCGCTGCGCGAGGTGAGCGGCCTGGTCGCGCACGTGGCCCGCGGCGTGGCGCAGTGGAAGGCCCAGAACCCGGGCGTGCTGGCCAAGCCGCGGCCGGGCGTGACGCTCTCGCCCTCCGCCCGGCCCAGCCCGTCGCAGTCCACGCTGGCCGCGATGCCGACGGCCTGCCAGGCGATCGGCGAGGTGGCCACCTCGCTGGTGCCCGGCGCCACGACCCGCACCCGGGCGGCGGAGGAGGGCAACGACAGCCAGACCGAGTGCCGCTGGCTCAACCTGAACCTGCCCGACGGCAAGGGCAAGAAGATCCGCAGCGTCCTCATCACGATGCACCGCTTCGCCAACCGCGCCGGCCTGGCCGACCCCACCTCCGCCAAGGGCTACTACACCGAGCAGTACGGCGGGGCCAAGCGGATGCAGGACTTCGAGCCGGGCGACGTGTCCTGGGACGAGCCGGTGACGCTCGACGGCCTGGGCGAGGCGGCGTTCATGCAGTACATCGCCTACCGCAGGAGCACGGTGTTCAACGGGTCGACGACGGTGACGATCCGCCAGGGCGCGCTGGTGGTCGAGGTCTCCTACGCCGGCAGCAGCGTGCCGGCGGGCGAGGGCACCAACAGCCCCAAGGTCAAGCTGATGGACCGCCGCGAGGCCGACGAGGGCGCGCAGAAGGTCGCCAGGGCGTTCATGAAGGCCCTGGCCGGCGACCCCGGCGGCAGCTAGACAGTTAGACAGTCCCGTGCGTCAGGCGCGCAGCTCCTCCACCCGGACGCCGCGCAGCAGCACCTCGCTGACCACGGCCGTGGCCAGCAGGCTCACCAGCGCGGTCACGCCGGCCAGCAGCGCCACCGCCGCCGGCGCGACCTCGAAGGGCAGCGGCGGGCTGGCCGGCGGCTCGGCGAACTGCGGGATGCGCTCCAGCGCGGCGCGCGCCGCCAGCAGCCCGGCGGCCAGGCCCGTCAGCAGGCCCGCGCAGACGGTCACGACCTGCTCCAGCAGGAGCGCGGCGCGCAGGGCACCGCGGCGCGCCCCGGAGGCCTCCAGGGCGGCCAGCTCGTGGCGGCGCCTGCGCGCGGCCGTGTAAAGGGCCAGGACCGTGCGCCCGAGTGCCAGCGCGGCCGCGGCGATGGCCGAGGCCAGGAGCAGCAGCAGCGCCAGGCCCGGCCCCTCACCGGCGAAGCGGGCCTCCAGGTCGGCCACGTGCCGGATGGACACCACGGTGAGGCCCTGGGCGCGCAGCGCGTCGGCGACCGCCGCCGCCTTGCCCGCGGCCGTCCACACCTCGAAGCGGGCCTCCTCCGCGACGCCGAAGGAGACGCGGTCGGCCTGCTCCAGGTCGACGATCACCCCGGTGTCCGACAGCCCGGGCGCGGCCGTGGTGCGGGCGACGGCGGCGGTGCGGGCCGCGTGCAGCCTGTCCAGCCCCGGCATCTCGCGGTCGCCCACCGGGCCGAGCTGGATCGCCGGGATCTTCGCGGGCGTGAGGACCAGCCGCATGCCGCCCGCCACCAGCGGCCCGACCGGCATGGACAGCCCGTCGGGGCCGGCGTGGCCGTCGCCCTCCCAGCGCCGCCGGTCGGTGAGCGCCGCGTCCACCGGCCGCCAGCGCCCGCCGGAGCGGACCTCGACGGCCTTGACCGTCGGATGGATGGTCGGGATGGCGAAGGGGTCCTCGTCCGGGGACTGCGGGGCGTGGACCTCGGTCCTGATCGACCGCAGCTCGCAGGGCTCCTTGGCGCACTCGGGAGGCAGGGGCCAGGCGTGGGCGCCGCCTGTGCCGGCGAGCCGGGCGACCGCGAGCTGCGCCGGGCCCACCCTGCCGGGCACCCGGACGACGGCGAAGAGCCGTACCTGCCAGCCCTCGGGCACCGGCTCGTGCGAGATCCGCAGCCGGATCCGGTCGCCGGACAGCGGCACGCGGGGCAGGTCGGGGCCGCTCAGCCGGGAGGTCGCGTCGGCCAGCCGTACGCCGCCCGCCCGGTCGGGACGCCAGTGGCCGACCCGCGCGAGCCGGGCCGGGTCGGTGGCGATCATGGAGACCGTGCCGGGGACCCGGACGACGGGCGCGGCGGCGCCGCCCGCCGGGTCGGCCGCCCGCACCGCCTCCGCCAGCCGGCGCGGGCTGACCGGCCCGACCTCGATGGCGCCGGGCGCGCCCAGGTGGAAGCGGGCGGTCTCGGCGTAGTTGCCGATCGTCGCGGTCCAGGCGCACACCGCGAACGTGGCCAGCCCGAAGGCCGTGCCCAGCACGATCACGCTGCCCGCCGCGACCGGCCCCCGCGCGACCTGCCGCAACGCCAGGAAGGGGCCCAGCCCGCCACGCCGCCGGGTCAGGCCGAACAGCAGCCGGACGAGCGGCGGCAGCAGGCGCCGGGCCAGCAGCGCCAGGGCCAGGGCGATGAGAGCAGGAACGGCCAGCGCGCCGGTCCGCTGCGCGGAGGCGTCGGTGATCACGCCGGTGCCCAGCAGCTCCAGCAGGCCGAGCCCGGCCACGGCCAGGACCACGGCGTCGACCACCCAGCTCTGCCTGGCCCGGCGGGGCGTGCGCCGCCACTCCTCGGTGACCGGGCGGCGCGCCGTCCGCCAGGCGGCGACCACGGCCGCCGGCAGCCCGCCCGCCAGCGCGGCGGCCCCCGCCAGCGCCGCGCCGGGCGTCAGGCCCACCGGGACGCCGGGCAGCAGGGCGGCCACGATCGCCTCGCCCGCGGCCCGCCCGGCCAGCACGCCGAGGGGATAGGCCGCCGCGAGCAGGACGAGCGGCTCGGTCAGCATGAACAGCCACACGCGCAGCCGCCCGTAGCCGCGCAGCCGGGCCAGCGCGGTCTCCGGCGACCGGGCCCTGACCAGGTCGCCCACGGTCTGGAACAGCAGCAGCCAGCCCAGACCCACCAGCTGGCCGATCACCAGGTAGGTCGGCACGGCCAGCGTGCCGGTCTGGCGGCCGATGTCGCGCAGCGGGCCGTCGATCCAGCTGAAGACCGCCACGCCGCTCTGCTGGCCCATGTCGACGGCGGTGGCCTGCATGGCGGCCAGCCGCTGCACGTCCGAGCCGGTCATCCTGGCCGGGTCGACGTAGACGATGCCGTAGTCGGCCCAGCCGGGCGCCTGGTCGCCGGCGTACAGGACGCCGGTGATGACGACCGCGTCACGGGTCTCCCGGGCCGTGAAGAACGGCTCGGCGCGCTTGTCCGTGCCCTGCGCCTCGGCGGCGAACAGGCTGCGGCCGAACCAGAACGGGTCGGCCGCCGAGACCGGCCGGTACAGGCCCACCACGCGCAGCGGGACGGGCTTGTACCCGGTGTCGCCGGGGCTGGAGGCGACGACGCTGGTCAACGCCACGCGCGCGCCCACGCGGTAGCCCGCGTCCTCGCTCACCATGATCTCGCGGGCGGCGCTCGGGCAGCGGCCGCGCACGATCCGGACGTGCTCGCACTGGCCCTCCTGCCACATCAGCGGCACGATCACGTCGCTGTGGACGATCGGGCTGTCGACCTCCATGCCGAAGACCGGCTCGGTCAGGAAGCGCGCTCCGGCGGTGAACGCGGCCAGCTCGCGCCGGATGTCGCGGTCGCCCTTGACGGTGTAGCGCCAGCCCTTGGCCTCGACCGGCGCCCGGGACAGGACGGTCCTGACGATGGTGGTGCGGGAGGCGTCGGCGTACAGCGGGCCGACCACCGCCGAGGCCACCGGGACGATCGCGATGACGAGGACGACCAGGGCCGGCGTCCGCCGCTCCCACAGCCCGCGCATGATCACGGTTCGGCCCTCCTGACCGCCACGCCGTCCTCGAGCGGCTCGATCCTGGCCCGCGAGCCGGGCGGCAGCAGATGGTGGTACTCCGGCGGGATCTGGACGGTCCCCTCGCGGCCGACCACGACGAACTCCTCGCCGCGCAGGCCCTCCGCGCCCACCCGGCCGTCCCTGATGGTCACCGTACGGCCCAGCGCCTCGCTCACCGCCACGTCGTGGGTCACCACCACCGCCGTGGTGCCCTCCTCGCGGGCCGCCTGCCGGATCAGCTCGATCACGGCCTGGGCGTTGGCGGCGTCCAGCTGGCTGGTCGGCTCGTCGGCCAGCAGCAGGCGGGGCCGGTTGGCCAGCGCCACGGCCATGGCCAGGCGCTGCTGCTCGCCGCCGGACATGCGCCCCGCCACGGTCCGGGCGGCCAGGCCCACGCGGTCCAGCAACTCGCGCGCCCGCCGCCGGTCGCGGCGGGCGCCGCGCTGGGCGAAGGCGACGTTCTGCCCGGCGTCGAGGTAGGGCAGGAGGTTGCGGGAGGGGTTCTGCAGCAGCACGCCCAGCTGGGTGGCGCGCAGCCGGTCCAGCCCTCGCTGGTCGAGCGCGGCCAGGTCGGCGCCGGCCACGCGCACCCGGCCCGCGCTGGGCCGCAGCAGCCCGGCCAGCAGCCACAGCAGCGTGGTCTTGCCCGCCCCCGACGGCCCCAGCAGCGCCACCGTCTCGCCCTCGTCGACCACCAGGTCGACGTCGCGCAGGGCGACGACCTCGACGTCCTGCGCCTTGTAGATCTGCACGACCCCCTCGCACCGCACGGCGTTCATGGCCTCACTCCGTTCGGCGGCTCCGGGCGCCCACAGACCCGCTCTTCCCTCGTCGTGGCTCGGGCGCCGGAGCGCCCGAGCCCCTCCTCAGTCCAGAGCGGGTCGCGCCCTTCGCGGCTCATGGCCGGAGCTCCACGATGCGGTCGCACAGCTTGGCGACGTCCGGGTCGTGGGTGGCCACGATCAGCGTGGCGGCCACGCCCATCAGCTCCTCCAGCACGATCTCGCGGTGACCGGGGTCCTGCTCGGCCGTGGGCTCGTCGGCCAGCAGCACCTCCGGCCGCAGCGCGAGGGCCCTGGCCACGGCCACCCGCTGCTGCTGGCCCCCGGACAGCTCCTCGACCAGGTGATCGGCGAAGGCGTCCACCTTCAGGCGCCTGAGGACGGCGGCGGCGCGCCCCATGGCCTCGGCCGGGGAGCACCCGGCGGCGCGC
This sequence comes from Thermoactinospora rubra, assembly GCF_002093975.1. Taxonomy (GTDB): domain Bacteria; phylum Actinomycetota; class Actinomycetes; order Streptosporangiales; family Streptosporangiaceae; genus Nonomuraea; species Nonomuraea rubra_A. The sequence goes on along the minus strand of NZ_KZ084325.1, from coordinate 363,379 downwards.
AGGGCGACCTCGACGTTCTCGGCGGCGGTCAGCAGCGACAGCAGGCCGTAGGACTGGAACACCAGCGCGACCCGGTCGCGGCGCTCGCCCACGGGCCCCCCGCCCACGAGCACGCGCCCGGCGGCGGGCGGCAGCAACCCGGCCAGCGTCGTCAGCAGGGTCGTCTTGCCGCTCCCGGACGGCCCCATGAGGGCCACCCGCTCGCCCGGCGCCACCTCCAGGGAGAAGGCGACGATGATGTCTCGCCCGCCCACGCGGCAGGCCAGGGCGTCACACGACAGGGCTGGGGGCACGCGCCGATCGTCGGCGCGCGCCCGCCCCGTCCGCAACGACCGCCCCCAAAGCGTTGCCGGGCCGTTGCGGGAACCACCGGGAAACGCGGAGAACCGCCGCCGGCGTGATCTTCCACGGGCCCGGTGTGATCCATCCGTTATCGCGTCGTGAGGAAGGGGCCGAGCAGACCTGGTACGGCTCGCGCCGCCAGCTCGAGCCCCTCCTCCGCGCCGACGTCCACCACGTCGTAGTGCCCGGCCCCGGCGGCGGTGGTCGCGGTGACGGTGATGAGGCCGAGCCGCCGCTGGAAGGGCGACTGGGTGACCGTCCAGCCGATGACGCCGTCGCGGTCCAGCGCCACGGTGCGGCGGGCGGCCACGCCGTACCGGGTCACGAGGTGGCGCTCGCCCAGCCCGTGCGCGAGGGCGCGGTACTCGGCCAGCGCGTACCCCAGCGAGAACGGCACGTCCAGGGCGGCGACCAGCCAGATCCAGGACGGCAGCCACAGCAGGTCCAGCGCCGCGGCGACGGCGGCCACCACGGCGATCTCGGCCGGCGCCCGCCGCAGCCGCCTGGCCCTGGCGGCGGCGGGACGGGGCCGCAGGGCGGGCAGCGGGGCGCCGCAGATCCGTTCGGCGACCTCGACGGCGAGCTCGCGCGGCATGGGCGGCGTCAGGGCGGAGACGTCGTCGACGTCCTCGTCGTCCTTCTTGCGCAGCCCGGTGGCGACGGCCTTGACCCGTGCCCCGCCGCCCAGCCGCAGCAGCAGGCCCTCGACGAGCTCCACCCCCCGCAGCCGCCGCTCGGCCAGCGTCAGGGAGCGCGTGGTGAGCAGGCCCCTGGTGAGGCGCAGCCGTCCGGGCTCGCGCTCCAGCCGGTAGCGCCCCCAGTACTCGGCGAACACCGCCACCGCGCCGACGAGCCCGACCAGCACGTTGAGTCCCAGCAGCAGGGGCACCGCCTGCCAGGGCCGCTCGGTGATCCACTCCCACAGGGCGTCGGCGAGGCCGTTCTTGACGGGGTTGAGCCCGAGGGCGTCCAGCGGCTTGTAGGCTGCGCCGGCCACCAGCGCGCCGCCCGCGACCGTCCACACGGTGAGCGGCGCGTAGCGCAGCCAGGCCCAGTCGAGCTCCGCCAGGCTGCCCTCGGGCGGCTGCCCGCCGGCCAGGCTCAGCAGGGTACGGCGCAGCTTCTCGGCGTCCTGCCTGGCCAGCGGGTCCAGGGTGAGCTCGTCGTGCTCGCCGGAGGCGTGCTCCCCGGTGCCGACCTTCACCGCGGCCAGGCCGAACAGGCGCAGCACCGGGTCGGCCTTGAGGTCGACGCTGCGGATCCGCTCGCGCGGCACGGAACGGTGCTTGCGATGGAGGATGCCCGAGCGCAGCTCCAGCCGCTCGCCGGTCAGGCGCCAGCGCGTGGCGCGCAGCCAGAGGACGTCCAGCACGAGCGCGCCGGCGACGACCAGCACGGCCGCCGCGGCGCAGGCGGCGACGACCCCCTCGACCGGCCAGTCCAGGCCGGAGGCCACGCGCGCCACCACGACGCCCGCCGGCGCCGCGATGCCCGCCGACTTCACCGCCGTGACGCCCAGGCTGCGCCTGCTCAGGGTCTGCCACGACGTCATGTGGCATCACCCGGCGTGGCGTGGGTGATCGCCGTGAGCTTGTCCGCCAGCTCGGCCGCGAGCCCGTGGTCCAGCGCCTCGATCATGACGGCGCCCTGCGCCGAGGCGGTGGTCACCTTGACGTTGGCCAGGCCGAAGGCGCGCTGCAGCGGCCCCTGCTCGGTGTCGACGGTCTGGACGCGCGACATGGGGGCCACGCGCCAGGTGTGCCACAGCCAGCCCTTGCGGGTGTAGACGGCCTGGTCGGTCACCTCCCAGCGCTGGAAGCGGTACTGCGCCCTCGGGGCGACCACGGCCGCCACCAGGACGAGGGCCGTCAGGGCGCCGCCCGCGGCGGCCGGCCACCACGGGTCCAGCAGCACCCACAGCGCCCCCGCCACGACCGCCAGGACGGCCGCGAAGACCAGCCACTGGAGCGTCCACCACCACACGGCGCGGGGGTCGGGCCGGTGGCGCGGCGGGCGGAGAGCGGTCACTTCCCACGCTCCGCGCCGGACCTGGCCAACGCGCCCAGCGCCAGCCCGAGGACGCCCACGACGATCCCGGCGTAGACCTCATACCCCTCCAGGAACGGCAGGCGGTTCACCAGGAACCAGCTCCCGCCCTCGCCCCAGACGTTGTCGACGACCGCGCCCACGCCCTGGACCAGGCACAGCAGCGCGGCGAGCCACAGGAAGATCCGCATGCCACCAGCCTCGCGCGGCCAGGGTCCCGGCGGCGACGCACTCCGGTCGAGCACGGCACCGACTTTGGTCGACTGTTTCCCGCCCTCGTCCAGGCTCTAGCCTCGGGAAACGTGAGGGAGTATCGGTGGGCGCTGCCTTCGGTCCTGCTCGGCGACGGCCAGGAGGGCCGCCCCGTCAAGCGGTCCATGCGGGACTGGGTGGTCGACACGGTCATGTTCCTGCTGGCGGCCGGGCTCGCCCTGGTCACCATCCCGGAGGTGAGCCACCTGCCGGAGGAACGGCTGCTGGCCGAGCAGGTGGTGGGGGCGCTCAGCTGCGCCGCCCTGTGGCTGCGGCGGCGCTGGCCGGTGGCGCTCAGCGGGGTGCTGACCACGGTGTCGTCGTACTTCGTGCTCGCGGGAGGCGCGTCGGTGGTGGCGCTGTTCACCGCCACCGTGCACCGGCCGGTCAAGGTGTCGGCATGGCTGCTCGCCTACAACCTGGTGTCGGTGATCCCCTACGCGATCATCCATCCCGACAAGGACCTGAAGTTCGAAGGCACGATCGTGCTGGGCGTGGTGATCGCGCTGCTGTTCTACACGTGGGGCATCCTGGTGCGGCAGACCAGGCAGCAGCTCATGCGGTCCCTGCGCCGCGAGGCCGACGAGGCCGCCCAGCAGGCCAGACGGTTGGAACGTGAGCGCATCGCCCGCGAGATGCACGACGTGCTGGCCCACCGGCTGTCCATCCTCAGCCTGCACGCCGGGGCGCTGGAGTTCCGCCCAGACGCGCCGCCCGCGGAGATCGCGCGCGCGGCGGCGGCCATCCGGGACAGCGCCCACCGGGCGCTGCAGGACCTGCGGGAGGTGATCGGCCTGCTGCGGCGCCCCGAGGACACGCAGGCCACGCCGGAACGGCCCCAGCCCACCCTGGACGACGTGGCGGGCCTGGTGGAGGAGTGCCGCCAGGCGGGCATGGACGTACGGCTGGCGCTGGAGGCCTCCTCGGTGCCGGAGGGGCTCGGCCGCAGCGTCTACCGGATCGTGCAGGAGGCCCTCACCAACGCGCGCAAGCACGCCCCGGGAGCGCCGGTCACCGTGGAGATCGCCGGCGGGCCCGGAGAGGGGTTGACCGTCCGGGTGCGCAACCCGGTGCCGGCCCGGGTCGGCCGCGGCCTGCCCGGCTCCGGCTCGGGACTGATCGGCCTGACCGAGCGCGCCGAGCTGCTCGGCGGGCGGCTCACCCACGGGCACACGGCCCGCGGCGACTTCCTCCTGGAGGCATGGCTACCGTGGAGCGCATGATCCGCCTGCTCATCGTCGACGACGACGCCCTCGTCCGCGCCGGACTGTCCATGATCCTCTCCGGGGCGGAGGACATCGAGATCGTCGGCGAGGCCGGCGACGGGTCCGAGGTCCCCAAGCTCGTGGCCGCGCACCGGCCCGACGTCGTGCTCATGGACATCCGCATGCCGACCGTCGACGGGCTGACCGCCACCGAGGCGCTGCGCGCCGGGGCCAGCCCGCCCGAGGTGATCGTGCTCACCACCTTCCACGCCGACGCGCAGGTCCTGCGCGCCCTGCGGGCGGGCGCGGCGGGGTTCCTGCTCAAGGACATCCCGCCGCGTGACCTGGTGGAGGCCGTGCGCCGGGTGGCCGCGGGGGAGCCGATCCTGTCACCCCAGGTGACGCGGCAGCTCATCGCCCACGTCGCCGACGGCGCCGCCGCCGACCGGCGCGCCCGCGCCCGCGCGCTGCTGGACCGGCTGAGCGAGCGCGAGCGCGAGGTGGCCATGGCCGTGGGGCAGGGCAAGTCCAACGCGGAGATCGGAAGAGAGCTGTACATGAGCGTGGCGACGGTGAAGGCACACGTGTCGCGCATCCTCACCAAGCTGGGGCTCAACAACCGGGTCCAGATCGCGCTGCTGGTCTACGACAGCGTCTACGACGGCGGTGTCCACGACGGCACGGAGGGATGAGGCGGGGCGGCGCTACCCGGCGAGCAGCTCCTCGATGGCCGCCCGGTGCATGACGAGGTCGTCGGGGTCGTCCGGCATGGGCTGTTCGCCGAAGTGGATGCGCCGGTGCCAGACCCTCGCCATGATGACGCCGTGGCGGAGGGCGGCATACATCTCGTAGAAGCCCATGTCACGAGGCTCATAACCGGAAATCTGGTGATATGTCCGGCAGACGTCCTCGCGCCGCATGAACTCCGGCAACCCGGGCAGCCCCAGCGCCACGGCGATGTCCTGGAAGAACCGGTGCAGGAAGACCATCCACCCCAGGTCGACCTCCCGCGGACCGAGGGCGGCCATCTCCCAGTCCAGCACCGCCACCGGCGCGAAGTCCCGGTAGATCACGTTCCCGATGCGCGCGTCCCCCCAGTTGAGCACGTCCGGGCCCGGCTCGGCCGGCCAGTGCGCCTCCAGCCACGCGAAGGCCCGCTCCAGCACCGGGATCCGCAGGGACCCGTGCGCCCACTCGTAGTACTCCCGCGCGGCGTCCACGTGGGCCCGCAGCCCGCCGGGCCCCAGACACGCCAGCGCCTCGTGCCGGGGGTCGGCCGAATGCAGCGCCGCCAGCACGCCGACCGTCGCGTCCTGCAGCCGCCGCCGGTCCGCCGGCGCCGCCTCCAGCAGCCAGCCCTCCATCGTGTACGGCATGACGTCCGGGGGCACCAGGCCGTCCACGCGCTCCATGACGATGAAGGGCGCCCCGAGGAAGGCGTCGTCCGGCTCGTACCACAGCGCCCTCGGCGCCGGGACGTGCCGGCTCGCCACCCGCATGACCGCGAACTGCGCGCCCAGGTCGTAGCTCGGGAAGACCGGGACCGCCTCCCGGGCCGGGGCCAGGCGCGCCACGCACCGTCGCGTCGCGCCCGGCCAGGCGGCCGTGAAGAACAGCGTCTCGCTCGACATCCCGTTGCCGCCGGGCCGTTCGAGCTCCGAGACCGTCACCGGGACGCCCATGCGGCCGGCCAGCCAGCCGCGCAGGCGGTCGTGGAGATCGGCCAGATCCCGCGTGGAGGTGCGCATCTGCTCGGACATGGACCAGTCCTACATACCAACCAAGCGCTTGTCCAGACACGTGGCGACTCCCTGGTGCGCAAGGATCGGCCGTACGGCGGGGCCTTCGCGCACGAGGGCCGACCGGCCCACGCGGGCGGCAGCCGTACCCTTGAGGTCAGGAACGGTAAGAAGCATGACCAGCAGGCGACGGAGGCAGCAGGATGAGCTCAGCCGGAGAAGGCCTGTCTCGTCCGCTTCCCGAGCAAGTACGACTCAACGTCGTCGACCTGGCCGCCCAGGTGCTCGGGTCGCTGCCCGCTGCCTCGGTGCCGCCGCCGCTGCGCGGCATCGCCAAGTTCGACCCGCGCAAGCGCGCCAAGCTCGGCGCCGCGCCCATCGCGGCGCAGCTGGAGAGCGACAAGGAGTTCCGCGAGCTGGTCGCCGAGGCGGTGGAGAAGGGCTGGCCCGAGCTGGCCGCCAGCCTCGCCGACGGCGCCGTGCCGCCCGCGGCCGACCCGGTGCTGGTGGCCGCCGCGGCCTACCTCATCAGACCGCCGGGCTGGCAGGACATGATCGAGGCGGCCCGCGGGGAGATCGAGCGGGCCGCCGCCGTCGCCGAGGGCTCGGCGCAGGAGCAGACCGTGGCCCGGCTGCGCGAGCAGCTCGCGGCGCAGAAGAGCGCCGCCAAGGAGGAGGCCGACCGGCTGCGCGAGCAGCTCAAGGCGGCCCGCGCGGAGAACTCCGACCTGCGGCGCAAGCTCCACGACGCCCGCGAGCGGCTCAAAGCCGCCGAGCGGCGCACCGCCGAGCTGGAGCAGGAGGTCCACGAGGCCAGGGCGGCCGCCGCCAGCGCGGGCGCCACCGGGGAGGCCGAGCTGCGCCGGCTGCGCGAGCGCCTGGCCGATGTGGAAAAGCAGCTCGAAGCCTCGCGGCGGGCGGCCCGCGAGGGCCGCAGCATCGAGGAGGCGCGCATCCGGGTGCTGCTCGACGCGCTCCAGGACGCCTCGGCCGGGCTGCGCCGCGAGCTGGCGCTGCCCACCACGATCCACCGGCCCGCCGACTCCGTCGCGGCCGTCACCCCGGGCGCGCCCGGCATGCGCGTGCCCGCCCGCGCCCTGGCCGACGACGACCCGCAGCTGCTCGACCAGCTGCTCGCCGTCCCGCAGGTGCACCTGGTCATCGACGGCTACAACGTGACCAAGACCGGGTACGGCACGCTCACGCTGGCCGACCAGCGCTCGCGCCTCATGACCGCGCTGGCCGGGCTGGTGGCGCAGACCCGCGTCGAGGTGACCGTGGTCTTCGACGGCGCCGAGCTCAACGCGCCGGTCCAGGTCAACGCCCCGCGCGGGGTCCGCGTGCTGTTCAGCCCGCCAGGCGAGAGCGCCGACGACCTGATCAGGCAGCTGGTCCGCGCCGAGCCGCCCGGCCGGGCCGTCGCCGTGGTGTCCTCCGACCGCGAGGTCGCCGACTCGGTGCGGAAGATGGGTGCCAGACCGGTTCCGTCTGCCTTGCTGCTGCGCAGGCTCGGCCGCGCCTAGGGTGCGGGACGGGCGAATGCATCGAAACCGTCAACTTGGCTTAGTCACACCTTTAACTTCTGTACTATTTCGCCCCAGGTGATTCACTGGGAGGCGACGCTGTGAGGCTTGGCCGCGGACCCCTGGCCGCCACACTCGCGATCGGGGCTCTGCTCGCGCACCCCGGAGGTGCGCTCGCGGACCCGAAGCCCACGATCAAGCAGGCCAAGGCCAGGCTGGAGAAGCTGAACGACAAGGCCGACAAGATCGTCGACCGCTACAACACCGCCAACGAGGAGTACAAGAAGTACAGGAACCTCTACGGCAAGCTCAACCAGCGCTACCAGGCCAAGCTCGCCGGCGTCTCGGACCTGCGCGGCCAGGTCGTCTCCATGGCGGTGGACCGCTACCGGGCGGGCGCCGACATCGTCTCCTGGCCCGCCCTCGTGGCCGACACCGACCCCTCCTCGCTGCTGTCCAGGCTCGCCCTGGCCGACCAGATCGCAGCCGAGCGGGCCCAGCGCCTGGCGCGCTTCGTCGAGGAGAACAAGGGGCTGGCCGCCCAGCGCGACGAGGCCCAGGCGGCGCTGAAGGCCGCCAACGCGCACCGCGACGCCGTGGCGCGGGAGAAGGCGGAGATCGAAAAGCTGATCAAGCAGCAGAAGGCGCTGCTCGTCCGGCTCGGCGCCTACCGCACGGGCAATCCCGACAGCACGGGCATCAAGTACACCGGTCCCGCCACCGGCAACGCCGCGGCCGCGCTGTCCTTCGCCTTCGCCCAGGTCGGCAAGCCGTACCGGTACGGCGGCACGGGCCCGGACGGCTGGGACTGCTCCGGCCTGACCCAGGCCGCCTGGCGGGCGGGCGGCGTGGAGCTGCCGCGCACCACCTGGCAGCAGTGGAGCTGGGGCGCCGACCGCAAGGTGTCGCTGGACGACCTGCAGCCGGGCGACCTGATCTTCAGCGAGGGGCTGGGGCACGTCAGCCTGTACGCGGGCGACGGGAAGATCGTCCACGCGCCGCAGACGGGTGACGTGGTCAAGGTCGTCAGCCTGTCGGACTACGGTCGGCCGCTCATGGGGGCCGTGCGCCCGTAGCGGCACGCTCGGGCCCGGTCTCGTCTGGGCCATCTTGTGGGTGCCGTCTTATGGATCCCGTCTTATGGATGGTGCCTTTGCCGGCACCGGCTTGCGCGTTACGGCCGGAAATAATCCACAATTTCCCCATGCGCCGCGATATCACCACCGACTGGCTCGCCCACGCCGTTGTCTACCAGGTCTACCCGCAGAGCTTCGCCGACGGCAACGGCGACGGCATCGGCGACCTGCGTGGCCTGGAGGAACGCCTGGAGTACCTGTCCTGGCTCGGCGTCGACACCGTGTGGATCACCCCCTGCTTCGCCTCCCCGATGCGCGACGCGGGCTACGACGTCAGCGACTACTACCGCATCGATCCCCGGTACGGCACGCGCGACGACCTAGCCTCCCTGGTGGAGGCGGCCGGGCGGCGCGGCATCCGCATCCTCCTCGACCTCGTCGCCGGGCACACCTCCGACCGGCATCCCTGGTTCCTCGCCTCGGCCGACGACCCCGGCGACCACCGCTACATCTGGTCCGACCAGATGGTGGAGGGCTTCGTCCCCTCGCCCGGCGCCCGGCCGGGCTCCTACCGGCCCAACTTCTTCCCCTTCCAGCCGGCGCTCAACTACGGCTACGCGCGCCCGTCCGCCGACGAGCCCTGGCGGCAACCCGTCGACGCCGAGGGGCCGCAGCAGAACCGGCGGGCGCTGCGCGACATCATGGACTACTGGCTGCGCCAGGGCGTGGCCGGCTTCCGCGTCGACATGGCCTCCTCGCTGGTGAAGGACGATCCCGGGCACGTCGAGACAGCCAAACTGTGGCGGGAGCTGCGCGGGTGGCTGGACCGGGAGCACCCCGGGGCGGTCCTGCTGAGCGAGTGGGGCGACCCCAAGACCGCCGTGCCCGGCGGCTTCCACGCCGACTTCTTCCTGCACTTCTCGGGGCTGGCCTTCCGGTCGCTGTGGGACAACGGGACCGTGGCCACCACGTGGACGCCCGTCGAGGCGTGCTTCTTCGACCCGTCCGGAGCCGGATCCCCGGCGGACTTCCTGGCCGAGTGGAAGGAGGCCAAGGACGCCATCGCGGGGACCGGGCACATCGCGCTGCCCACCTCCAACCACGACTGGCCGCGCCTGGCCTGCGGCGCGCGCACCGGCGAGCAGCTGCGTGCGGCCTTCGCCTTCCTGCTGACGTGGCCGACGCTGCCGGCGATCTACTACGGGGACGAGATCGGCATGCGGTACATCCCTGATCTGCCCGACGTCGAGGGCAGCCTGCTGGCCGAGGGCTACAACCGGGCGGGCTCCCGTACCCCCATGCAGTGGGACAAGTCCGACCCGCAGATCACCTACCTGCCGGCCGACCCCGACCCGGAGCGGCCCAACGTGGCCGACCAGCGCGCCGACCCCGGCTCGCTGCTGTCGCTGGTGCGCTCGCTGATCGAGCTGCGCCGGACGCATCCGGACCTGGGGACCGGGGGAGAGGTGGAGGTGCTCAACGCGGGATATCCGTTCGTGTACCGCAGGGGCTCCTTCCTGGTGGCCGTCAACCCGGGCGCGGCTCCGGCGGCGGCCTCGGCGCCGGGGGACGGGGGTGAGCTGGTGATGGGCGGCGGCGTCGAGTGGTCGGGCGAGCGGCTCCGCCTGGAGGGCTTCGGCTACGGGATCTACCGCATGGCGTCCTCCTGACCGGGCTTCCCTCCCGAGGACTCCCTCAAGCCTCCGGAGCGTCTTCCCCGGCTTTCCGAAACCCTCTGGAGGATTTCCCCGGGACCTCAGGAAAAGGGAAGCGGTACGTGACCTGACGGCTGGTGGAGTCCGGCAGGGGACTTCCCTGGGGCCTCCGGGAATGGTTTCCACGGGCTTCCGCAGGCCCCAGGCAACCCCGGGTGCTTTCCGCAGGGCCTCCAGGCGATCCCGGACGCTTCCTGCGGGCCCAGGCGACCTCCAGACGCTTCTCGCATGACCTCCAGGCGATCCCCGGGTGCTTCCCGCAGGCTCCAGGCAGTCTCCGGGTGCTTCCATAGGACCCCCAGGTGCTTCCGGCAGAACCCCAGGCGGCTCGTAGGGCTTCGAGGGGCGCGATGGAAGGAGGCCGTGTTTCCCGCAGGGCCCCGGATCGGATGCGTCCCCCATGTCCTTGGCGGCGTCTCGCAGCGCCTCCTCGCTGCCCTCTCGCGCTGGCTGCGGGACGATGGGCGCGTGCGGCTACGCCGCCCTACGGGTTGGCCAGGCCGCTCATCCGCCTGGGACGGGCGGGCGCCTGTCCCGCCTGCGGTCCGAAGCGGCGGAGTGTCCTGCTTGGGGCTCGAAACGACGGGTGTCCCGCCTGAGTCGGGAAGCAACGGGGTCGGCCTGGTCGCCCGGCCTGGGCGGGTCGGCATCTGCCACCACTGCGCCGATGCGAGATGGCCGGGATGGCGTTGTCCTGCCGGGTGGATCGAGAGAGCACCTACCCCGGACGCGGTCGTGGACGGGCTCGGCGCCGGCCCGCGAAGCCGTGGCTCAGGTCGCCAGCGGGCGGGAGGGCGGGGTGTCGATGGTGTCGGCGAGGTGGTGGAGGGCGGTGGCCAGGCGGCGGCGGAAGCCGGGGCGGCGCGTGACGAGCGGCGGGGAGGAACGCCTGGAAGAGCGCCGGGCCTGAGCCGCGAGACGCGATTCGGCCGCCTGCCGCATGTGCTCGACGTGAATGAGGACGGCGTGCCGGAAGAGGGGCTCGTCTGTCATCGCGCGGCTCCCGCCCGGACGATGGAGATGTCGCCGCTCGTGGTGCGAGCGCTGACCTCGGCGGTGGGCTCGCCGCCGGACGGCGCCTCGGTCCGGTCCAGCTGGGAGTTCACCCGCCCGGACAGGGACGACACGTCGAGCCAGGCGGCGGTGCCATGGGCGACGGCGATGGTGACGTCGCCGGACGCGCTGCGCGCGACCACGCGGCCCTGACGCACGCCGCGCAGGGTGAGGTCGCCCGAGGCGGACCGCGCGCTCACCTCGGCCCCGGGTTGCTCCAGCTCGGCGTCGCCGCTGGTGGTCTCGATCTCCGTGGTGCCGTGGACGGCGCCGATCCGCACGGATCCCGAGCTGGACGTGACGGCGGCATCGCCCTCGACGGTGCCGCACTTGACGTCACCTGACGCCGTCTTGATGCGAAGTGATGCCACACGTGCGATCGAGATGTCGCCGGAGGCCGTCTTGACGGCCGTCTCCCCGGCCTGCTCCACCGACACGTCGCCGGAGGCGGTCTGCACCTGCACGCCGCCCAGCGGCCCGCGCAGGGAGACGTCCGCCGAGGCCGTGGTGGCGTGGACGGCCGAGCCCGAGGGCAGGCCGACGACGATGCGCAGGGACGGGCTGCGCAGGCGGAAGGCCGCCGGCTCGGGGGCTTTGATCACGACGGTGTCGCCGGCGTGCTCGACCTGGACCGACCGGGCGTAGTCCTCGTCGGCGCCGCGGCTGGGCCGTACCTGGACGTCGGTGTCGGCGCGGTCGCCCGCGACGACCTCGAGGTCGCCCGCGGCGAAGGAGACCTGCAGGGTGATCGGTCCGGGGGTGGGGAAGGTCGGCATGATGTCTGGCTCCTTTGTGCGAATGGTCAGCGGGCCCAGCCGGTCAGGCGCTTGCCCGGCGGCATGCCGGGCGGCGGCTGCTCGGAGACGGCGAAGGTGAGGGCGCGCACGAGCCAGGCGTTGACCGACATGCCCGCGTTGCTCGCGGCCTGCTCGATGCGGGCCTTGAGCGACTCGGGCAGGCGCAGCGTCATCCTGGCCGTGCCGGGCTCGCCCTCGCCGGGAGGCGAAGGCGGCGCTGGCGGCTCGGGGGGCAGCGGCACGCCAGGCGGGAAGCCGGACGGGAAGCCGCTGTGACCGGCCGGGGGCGCGGTGACCACGAGCTGCGGCTCCCTGCCCCTGATGCGGACCTCGACGACGCCCGGCTCGATCTGCCTGGTCACCTCGTCGGCCGCGTCGGAGAGCACCTCGAGCAGGGTCAGCCGGACCGCCGCCTCGAGCGCGGACGTCAGCCGGTCCGCCGCGGCGCCCGCCTCCGGGCCGGCGATCTCGGCGGCGGCGCTGAGCTCCCGCCGGAGGCCGTCGATGTACGTCGTCAACTCCATGACGCCATCATGGCATCACAATGACGTCAAATCAAGCCTTCATGACGTCACCAGGTCGTGGAACCGTGCGGCGACCGAGTCCCACGCCCACTCCCGGACGATCCACTCGCGGCCGAGCGTGCCCAGCTTCGCGGCCCGCGCCCGGTCGGTGAGCAGGTCGATCACCGCCCCGGCCACCTCCGCGACGGACCGGCCGTCCACCACGAGCCCCGTCTCGCCGTGCCGCACCGCGTCCGGGGCCCCGCCGGACGCCCCGGCCACCACCGGCAGCCCGCAGGCCGAGGCCTCCAGGAACACGATCCCGAGCCCTTCCACGTCGACGCCGCCCAGCCTGGTACGGCACGGCATCGCGAAGACGTCGGCCGCCGCGTAGTAGCCGGGCAGCTCCTCGGCCGCCACGGTCCCCGCGAAGCGCACCGAGTCGCCCAGCCCGGCGGCCAGCCGTTCCAGCCGCCTGCGGTACGGCCCGCCGCCCACCAGCACGAGCACGGCGCCGGGCACGGCCCGCAGCACGCGGGGCCAGGCCCGGATGAGCTGGTCCTGCCCCTTGCGCGGCACCAGCCTGGACACGCACAGCACCACCGGCCGGTCGCCCAGGCCCAGCGCCCGGCGCACCGGCGAGCCGTCCAGGCCGGGCCGGAACGTCTCGGGGTCCACGCCCGGCGCGAGCCGTACCAGCTTGTCCTCGGCGACGGCGGCGCGCAGCCGGGCATGCGTGTAGTCCCCCAGGTAGGTCACGACATCGGCGTGCGCGCCGATCCGGCGCAGGAGCGCGCGCGACCCGGGCCAGGCCGCCCAGGAGGCCTCGTGCCCGTGCGTCAGCATGACCACACGCTCGGCGCCGGCCGCCCGCAGGCCGGGCGCCAGCAGCCCGAGGGGGGCGGCGGCGCCGAACACGACGGTGCGCGCGCCGTGCTCGGCCACCAGGGCGGCGGCCCGCCGCGCGACCGCGCGCGTGGGCAGCATGATCGAGCCCGGGTGGCGGATCACCGGGTACGGCTGGCGCCGGTCGAACTCCCGGCAGCCGCGCCAGGAGGAGGCGTAGACGACCACGCCCGGGGTGCGCAGCGCCAGGCCATGCACGAACGACTGGATGCCGCCGGGGCGCGGCGGGAAGTCGTTGGTGACGATCAGGACTGTCATGGCGGGACGGTCATGGCTCCGGGACGTGGTTCAGCCGGGCCCACGTGCGCGCCATCGCGATGCGCTCGGGCGCCGTGGGATGGGAGGCGTAGAGGGCATACTCCACGACATCTGGCGACAAATCGGAAATATTAGTGACTGCCAGGCGTTTCTGCATGGCCACGAACGTGCCCGGATCTCGCGTCAGGTTCAGCGCGCTCAGGTCGGCCCGTGCCTCGATGTGGCGGCTCACCAGGTTCTGCGCGGGCCCGGACAGCACGGTGGCGAGCGTCATCAGGCCCATGACGGCGCCCACGGCACGCGGATCGGCGATCGAGGCCACCCCGGCGCGCCGCCGTACCGGCCCGAAGACCACGAACAGCGCCGTCGCCCCGAAGGCGGCGCCCAGCCCGCCGACCAGCGTGCCGTGCAGCACGTCGCCGGCCTTGGCGTGGCCGAGCTCGTGCGCCACGACCAGCTCGACCTCCTTCAGCGGGGCCTTGAGCAGCGTGTCGTAGACGACGATCCTGCGGGTGGCGCCGAAGCCGGAGACGTAGGCGTTCAGGGCGGTCGTGCGGCGCGAGGCGTCGGCGATGAGCACGTCGTCCACGGGCACGCCGTCGCGGTGCGCCAGGGCCATCAGGTTGGTGCGCAGCTGGCTGGACGGCATGGGCTGGAAGTCGTTGAACAGCGGCTCGAAGACCAGCGGGTAGACGAAGGACGCGGCCACCGTGAACGCGAACGCGCCCGCCGCGGCGGGAATCCACCAGCGGGCCAGGCGGCGGGCCAGGGCGACCAGGGCGAGGATCAGCAGCGCGGTGACGAACGCGCTCACGCCGATGGACTTCAGGCGGTCGGCGGTCCAGCTCGCCCAGTCCTGGGTGGACAGGCCATACTCGCGCAGCCGGGTCTCGTACCACATGCCGAGAGGCCACCTGATCAGCTCGACGATCGCGGTGAGCGCGAGGACCGTCAGGGGGATGCGCAGCCACCAGGGGCCGCGCAGGCGATCGGCGACGCGGGCGCCGAAGGGGGTGGCGACGAGGAGGCCGGCGAACAGGATCGTCAGGCCCAGGGAGAGGTAGCCGGGCGTGCTGACGGCGGCGTCGAAGGCCTGCGAGCGGGCGATCTGGGCGGGGGAGAAGTCGCGGGCGGGATCGGGGCGGACGAGCTCGGGCTGGAGGGACCACGGCGTGGTGAGGGCGACGACGGCCAGGACGGCGGCGCCCAGGACGGCCATGGCGACGCCCGCTTCGCGCCGGATTCGGGGGTGCGCATGCTCGCCGTTGGACGTCCTCGCCGCCGGCGCCCTCCCGTCCCGCCGCGGTGCAGGCATGAGGGGGGAAGAGGGGGCGGGCGGGCCGCCCGGAGGGGGACCGGCGGGCGAGCCGGCGTACGGCATCGCGGTGGCCTCCTGGTCCTCCGGCCGGTCACTCATCCGTCTCCCCCTCCAGCTCCTGCAGGACGTACCGGCGCCACCACGCCGTGAAGGCGGCGGGCAACGCCGGGGCGGCGGCGCCCTCCACGGCATCACGGTAGAGCCTCACCAGCCGGTCCTCGCCGAACCGGGCCGCGATGAGGCGGCAGGCCAGCCAGGCCTCCTGGTAGGCCTGCGCCAGCCGCCGCGACCCCGGCGCGAACGCCTCGGGGCCGGGCAGCGCCGCGGGCAGGCGGCCGGCCCGCACCTCGCCGGCCAGCTCGGCGGCGGCCGTCGCGACCGGCAGACCCGCGTCCCGGTAGGCCACGTAGTCCGCGAACCCCTCACGCAGCCACACCGGCACCCCCGCGGTCCCGGCGACGACGTGCGTCAGCTCGTGGGTCAGCACGACGTCCCGCCCGACCGCCGTGAGGAGCGAGAACGCCTCCGGCACGACGATCACGCGCCCGGCGTGGGCCAGCGCGGCCATCCCGTCGACCGAGCCGGCCCCGGCCAGCCGCGCCGCCTCAGCCGCCGAGCCCGGCACCACCACGACGGGCTCGACCGCCCGCCCCAGCACCGCCTCCACGCGCGCGGCGGCCGTGCGCGCGTGCCGTACCAGATCCGCCCTCGGCAGCCCCGGCACGGCCGAGCCGGTCACCCGCGCCAGCCCGGCCGGAGCCCCGCCCGCGCACGTGGCCGCGGCCAGCAGCGCGCACAGCGCGGCTCGGCGGGTCACCCGGGCGGACATGTCCTCCAGGGTACGGACCGCTTCCTCTTGATGTGATGTTTGACTCGGTGTTATCTGGTCATTACTTAGCGTGGCAAGCGGGCCGGGCGACGAGGGAAGGTCTTCGGGTGGCCACAGAGACGATGCCGTACCAGAACCAGACGGACTGGCTGCGCAGCCAGGTGCACGACGCCCTGACCGCCTTCTTCGCCGAGCACTCGGCGCCCGTGGGCGACCCGGAGGTGACCGCCGCCTTCACGGTGCTGCGCGACTTCGTCCTCGACGGCGGCAAGCGGCTCCGGCCGGTCCTGTGCTTCTGGGGCTGGCGCGGCGCGGGCGGGCACAGCTTGGGCGGGCGCGAAGGCGCTTCCTGCCGGGACCGTCCCATCGTCTCGGTGGCCGCCGCGCTGGAGCTGTGCCACGCCGGGCTGCTGATCCACGACGACATCATGGACGGCAGCGACCTGCGGCGCGGCCGGCCGACCGTGCACCGCGCGCTGGGCCAGTCGGCGGCGATCCTGCTCGGCGTGCTGGCGCTGGCCTGGTCCGACGAGGTGTTCGCCGGGTGCGGGGCCGACCCGGTGCGGCTGCGCGCCGCCCGCCGCCGCTTCGACCGGATGCGCACCGAGGTCATCGCCGGCCAGTTCCTCGACGTGCTGGCCAGGGCCGGCGACGCGCCCGAGCGCGCGCTGACGGCCATCCGGTACAAGACCGCCAAGTACACCGTCGAGCGCCCGCTGCAGATCGGCGGCGAGCTGGCGGGGGCCGGCCCCGAGCTGCTGGCCGCCTACTCCCGGCTCGGCCTGCCCCTGGGCGAGGCGTTCCAGCTGCGCGACGACCTGCTGGGCGTCTTCGGCGACCCCGCCGAGACCGGCAAGTCCGCGCTGGACGACCTGCGCGAGGGCAGGCACACCCTGCTGATCGCGCACGCCTGGCAGCACGCCTCCCCGGCCGCCGCCCGCCACCTGCGGCTGTGGTACGGCAGCGCCGGGCTGACCGAACGGGCCGCCGAGACGATCCGGCAGATCCTCCTGGACACCGGCGCGGTCGCCCACGTCGAGACGATGATCGCCGACCGGGTCCGCCAGGCGCTCGAGGTGCTGCGGACCGCCCCCATCACGCCCGAGGCGCGGCAGGCGCTGACCCGGCTCGCCGACGGCATCGCCAACCGCACGCGCTGACTCCCCGCGGTATCCCTTCCCGATCCCAGTTAGGTGGGTGTGCTCTGCCATGACCGAGACGACCGTGACCAACGCCGCCGGCGACACCGCCGACAACACCGCCAACGGCCGGCTCAGCCTGTCCACCGCGGCGGCGCGCAACCTCGCGACCACCACCAAGACGCCGCCGCAGATGCAGGAGATCACCTCCCGCCACCTGCTCAAGGTCCTGCCCTGGGTGCAGGTGGTCGGCGGGACCTACCGGGTGAACCGGCGGCTCAGCTACGCGATCGGCGACGGGCGGCTGACCTTCGTCAACACCGGCGCCGACGTCCGCGTCATCCCGGCCGAGCTGTGCGAGCTGCCCGCGCTGCGCGGCTACGACGACTCCGGCGTCCTGGACGAGCTGGCCGGGCGGTTCGTCCAGCGCGAGGTCGGGCCGGACGAGGTCGTCGTCGAGGCGGGCTCGCCCGTCACCGACCTGTTCCTCGTGGCCCACGGCAAGGTCGTCAAGCTGGGCGAGGGCGCCTACGGCAACCACATCGAGCTGGGCGTCCTGGCCGACGGCGAGTACTTCGGCGACCGGGCCATGACCGAGGACGGCCTCGTGTGGGACTACACGGTCAAGGCGCTGACCGCCACGACCCTGCTCGCCCTGCCCCGCGAGGCGCTGCGCGAGCTGGCCGGCCGCGAGCGGAGCCTGCGGGAACGGCTGGAGCGGCACCGCACGGATCCGCCCAGGCCCACCAACGACTTCGGCGAGGCGGCGATCGACCTGGCCTCCGGCCACAGCGGCGAGCCGACGCTGCCGGGCACGTTCGTCGACTACGACGCCGCGCCGCGGGAGTACGAGCTGAGCGTCGCCCAGACCATCCTGCGGGTCCACACCCGCGTTGCCGACCTGTACAACGAGCCGATGAACCAGACCGAGCAGCAGCTGCGCCTGACCATCCACGCGCTGCGAGAGCGGCAGGAACACGAGCTGGTCAACAACCGCGTCTTCGGCCTGCTCCACAACGCCGACTTCAAGCAGCGCGTCCACACCCGCAGCGGCCCGCCGACCCCCGACGACATGGACGACCTGCTCGCCCTGGTGTGGAAGGAGCCCGCGGTCATCCTCGGCCACCCGCGCGCCATCGCCGCCTTCGGCCGCCAGTGCAACAGCCGCGGCCTGTACCCGCAGAGCGTGGAGGTCAACGGCCAGAAGGCGCCCGCCTGGCGCGGCGTGCCGATCCTGCCCTGCAACAAGATCCCCGTCACCGACCGCGGCATCAGCACCTTCATGGCCATGCGCGTCGGCGAGCAGAGCCAGGGCGTCATCGGGCTGTTCCGCACCGGCCTGGCCGACGAGTACGAGCCCGGCCTGTCGGTCCGCTTCATGGGCATCAACGACAAGGCGGTCATCTCCTACCTGGTGACCACCTACTTCTCGGCGGCCGTCCTGGTCCCCGACGCCCTGGCCCTGCTGGAGAGCGTCGAGGTCGGCTGAGTGTTCACCGTCGACTTCTACCTGCCGTATCCGGCCAGGCTGAACCCCAACGTCGAGACCGCGCGCGCCCACACCCGGCAGTGGGCCCGCGACATGGGCATGATCGACGGCACGGTCTGGACCGAGGAGCCCTTCGAGGGCATGGACTACGGCCTCATGTGCGCCTACACCCACCCCGACTGCGACGCGGAGGCGCTCAACCTGATCACCGACTGGTACGTGTGGGTGTTCTACTTCGACGACCACTTCCTGGAGACCTTCAAACGCACCCGCGACCTGGCCGGCGCGCAGGTCTACCTCGACCGGCTCGACGCCTTCATGGCCGGCGACCCGCCCGAGCCGGCCAACCCGGTCGAGCGGGGCCTGGCCGACCTGTGGGCCCGCACCGTGCCCGCCCGGTCGGCCGGGTGGCGCGAGCGGTTCGCGGAGGTGACGCGGGACCTGCTGCAGGAGTCGATGTGGGAGCTGTTCCACATCGACGCGGGCCTGGTGTCCAACCCGCTGGAGTACATCGAGGAGCGCCGCAAGGTGGGCGGCGCGCCCTGGTCGGCCTGCCTGGTGGAGCACGCCACGGGCGCGGAGGTCCCGCCGAGGCTGGCCGGCACCCGGCCGCTGCGGGTGCTCACCGAGAGCTTCGCCGACGCGGTCCACCTGCGCAACGACCTGTTCTCCTACCACCGCGAGGTGGCCGAGGAGGGCGAGCTGTCCAACTGCGTCCTGGTGTGCGAGCGCTTCTTCGGCTGCGACACCCAGCGGGCCGCCGAGCTCACCAACGACCTGCTCACCTCGCGGCTGCACCAGTTCGAGCACACCGTGCTCACCGAGCTGCCCCAGCTGTTCGCCGACCACGCCGTGGACCCGGCCGAGCAGGAGCGCGTCCTGCGGTACGCCAAGGGCCTGCAGGACTGGCAGGCCGGCGGCCACGAGTGGCACATGCGCTCCAACCGGTACGTCAAGCCCGGCACGGGCAGCTGGCCGGCCGTCTCGGCCTGGCACCTGACCGGTCCCGGCGGACTGCGCAACCACACGGCGGTGCCGTACCGGACCGTGGGCCCGGTGCGGCTGCCCGAGCTGCACATGCCGTTCCAGGTCGGGCAGAACCCCCACCTGGAGCAGGCCAGGGCGGCGGAGATCGAGTGGGCCCACAGGATGGGCTTCACGAGCGTCTGGACCGACCGGCAGATCCGCCTCCACGACTTCGCGCTCTGCTCGGCCGGCATCGACCCGGACGCCTCGCCGGAGGAGCTGATCCTGTCGGCGAACTGGCTCACCTGGGGCACCTACGGCGACGACTACTATCCACTGGCCTTCGGGCCCGACCTCGCGGCGGCCAAGGCGCAGAACCGGCGGCTGTCGCTGTTCATGCCGCTGGACCTGGCGCCGGCGGCCACCCCGGCCAACCCGCTGGAGCTCGGCCTGGCCGACCTGTGGTCCCGTACGGCCGAGCCGATGCCCCCGGCCTCACGCGCGGCCTTCCGCGCCGCCGTGGAGCGCATGGTCGTCAGCTGGGAGTGGGAGCTGGCCAACCAGGCGCAGCGCCGCGTGGCCGACCCGGTGGACTACATCGAGATGCGCCGCCTGACCTTCGGGTCGGACATGACGATGTCGCTGGCGCGGCTGAGGCCCGGCAGGCACATCCCGGACGAGCTCTACCGGGCCCGGCCGCTGTGGAGCATGACCCACGCCGCGCAGGACTACCTCTGCCTGCTCAACGACATCGTCTCCTACCAGAAGGAGATCCAGGTCCACGGCGAGACCGCCAACGGCGTGCTGGTCATGGAGACCTTCCTCGGCTGTGACCTGCCGCGGGCCGTCGAGGTCGTGGCCGCCCTGATGAACTCGCGGATGAAGCAGTTCCTGCACGTCGAGGCCGCCGACCTGCCCGCGCTGCTGGACGACGCCGGGGCGGACGACGAAGTCCGCCGCGCGGTCGCCGACCACGTCCAGGAGATGAAGGACTGGATGGCCGGGGTGATGAACTGGCACCTGCGCACCGGCCGCTACCGGCAGTACGCCGAGTGGGACCCGCTGCCGCGCGGCCTCGGCACGGCCACCACCAAGATCGTGAGCCTGGTGGGAGGCGCCCGATGGCCGATCGGCTGAGCCTGTCGACCGCGGCGGCGCGGCAACTGGCGACCACCACCAAGACACCGCCGCAGATGCGGGAGATCACCCCCCGGCACCTGCTTCGCGTCCTGCCCTGGGTGGAGGTGTCCGGCGGCGCCTACCGGGTGAACCGGCGCCTGACCTACGCGGTCGGCGACGGCCGGGTGACCTTCGTCGCCACCGGCGCCGACGTCCGCGTCATCCCGGCCGAGCTGGGCGAGCTGGCCTGGCTGCGCGGCTTCGACGACCCCGGCACGCTCCAGGCGCTCGCCGACCGGTTCGTCCAGCACGAGCTCGAACCGGGGGAGCGGGCCCCCGAGGCCGCCGTCCTGCTGGTGGCCCACGGCAAGCTCGACAAGCTGCGCCCCGGCGAGTACGGCAGGCCCCGCTCGCTCGGCGTGCTGGCCGACGGCGACCACCTCGCCACAGACCGTCTCGACGGGGAGCCGGACGTCTACGCCCGGGCCGTCACCTCCTGCACGGTGCTGACCCTCTCGCGCGCCGACCTGGAGGACGTCGTGTCCCGCTCCCCGGCGCTGCGGGCCCACCTGGACCGGCGCACCGACGGGCGCGCGGACGGCAGGGCGGTCAACAGGTACGGCGAGGCGGCGATCGAGCTGGCGGCCGGGCACAGCGGCGAGCCGACGCTGCCGGGCACGTTCGTCGACTACGACGCCGCGCCGCGGGAGTACGAGCTGAGCGTCGCCCAGACCATCCTGCAGGTGCACACCCGCGTTGCCGATCTGTACAACGAGCCGATGAACCAGACCGAGCAGCAGCTGCGGCTGACCACCCACGCGCTGCGCGAGCGGCAGGAACACGAGCTGGTCAACAACCGCGACTTCGGCCTGCTCCACAACGCCGACTTCAAGCAGCGCGTCCACACCCGCGCCGGGCCGCCCACCCCCGACGACCTGGACGAGCTGCTCAGCCGCCGCCGCAGCTCTCACTTCTTCCTGGCCCACCCCCGGGCGATCGCCGCGTTCGGCCGCGAGTGCAACCGGCGCGGCGTGAGCCCCGGCGTCGCGGAGCGGGGGATCATGGCCTGGCGCGGCGTCCCGATCCTGCCGTGCGACAAGATCCCCGTCAGCCGCCGGGGGCTCACCTCGATCCTCGTGATGCGGACCGGGGCGGACAGGCAGGGCGTGGTCGGGCTGCGCCGTACCGGCCTGGTGGACGAGTACGAGCCCGGCGTGTCGGTGCGGTTCGCCGGGATCGACGACAAGGCGGTCGTCTCCTACCTGGTGACCACCTACTTCTCGGCGGCCGTGCTGGTGCCCGACGCGCTGGGCGTCCTGGAGAGCGTGCAGGTCTGACGGCACGCGAAGGCCCCGCCCGGGATGGGGCGGGGCCTTCTGCCGCTTGTGGACGAGCGCGACCGCACGGTCACGCGCCGGGCCGGACCGCGCCGGCGAAGGCGCGCTTGCGCCAGCCGCTCAGCGGCTCGATCCGCACGGTCTTGCCGGTGCGGGGCGAGTGCACGAAGCGGCCCTTGCCGACGTACATGCCCACATGGCCGCGACCGCTGAAGAACACCAGGTCGCCCGGCTTGAGCTGGCTGAAGGACACCTTCTTCCTGATGCGCGCGTACTGGCTGTGCGTCACGCGGGGGATCCTCACGCCGGCCTTACGCCAGGCGTACTGCACCAGGCCCGAGCAGTCGAAGGAGCCGGGACCCGTGCCGCCGTAGCGGTAGGGGTCACCGACCTGCGCCTTGGCGACGGCGACCGCCTTGCTCGCCCTGAGCTGCTGCAACGCGGCCTTGCTCAGCCTGGCCGTGCGGGCGGCGGGGGCGGTCTTGACGGTGCTCGTGCTGGTGACGGTGCTCTTGACGGTGACCGTCGCGGCCTGAGCCGGGGCGGCGTGGGAGGCGGGGAGCACCAGGCCGGTGCTCACGGCGACGCCACCCAGGGCAAGGCACGACAAAAGGGGGATACGGCGGGTAGACAGTGTGTCTCCTTGGGACTTCCACGAACGCCTACCGGGTTAGCTGACGGGTTAGGGCGTGGAAGTCGCCCTTCGGCGCCCCGCTGTTCAGCGGGCCGCGCCGATTCACCCCGAGAAAGGTGGGTCCCCGGCTCCGTGCCTCCTGTCTGCACGGATTCGGCAAGCGGATGGCTATCTGTCCAGATCGGCCGTCATGGGGGCCGATGCCTCGAACGGCGGCGCCATGGCTTGAACGCCGCGAGGCCCGAAGCTAGCCCGGGGATCTCGAAACGGCAACGCCACGGTCAAGAGTCAGGATTCTCCGGGCGGTTTGTCAAAAAAGAATCTACCTGCTCATAGGCAAACAAGAAGCCGCGAATGTGGCCTTGCTCACATTCGCGGCCTCACAGCAGCCGTCAAGTCACTTTTATGGCATTAATCACAAAAATCTCAGGAGTAAAGCGCCTCGATCTCGTCGGCGAAGTCACGCATGACGACATTTCGCTTGATCTTCAGCGTCGGCGTGAGATGTCCTGACTCCTCGGTCAGGTCGCGGTCGAGGATGGCGAACTTGCGGATCTGCTCCGCGCGCGACACCGACCGGTTCGCCGCGTCGACGGCGGCCTGGACCTCCGCCCGGATCTGCTCCTCGCTCAGCCGCGTCCCCTCCAGCGCCTCCTGGTCGAGGGTGACGAGCGCGGCCACGAACGGGCGGTTCTCGCCCACGACCATCGCCTGGGAGACCAGCGGGTGGGCGCGGATGGCGTCCTCCAGCGGCCCGGGGGCGACGTTCTTGCCCGCCGCGGTCACCAGGATCTCCTTCTTGCGCCCGGTGATGCGCAGGTAGCCCTCCTCGTCCAGCTCGCCGACGTCGCCGGTGTGGTACCAGCCGTCCGCGTCGATCGCCTCGGCGGTGGCCTCCGGGTTGTTCCAGTAGCCGTCGAACACGTGACGGCCCTTGACGAGGACCTCCCCGTCGTCGGCGATCCGCACGGTGACGCCGGGCAGCGGCTTGCCGACCGTGCCGACCTTGTTGGCGCCGGGCGGGTTCACGGACGTGGGGGCGGTGGTCTCGGTCAGGCCGTAGCCCTCGAACACCTCGATGCCCGCGCCGCGGAAGAAGTGGCCCAGCCGCTCGCCCAGCGCCGAGCCGCCGCTGACGGCCGCGGTCAGCCGCCCGCCGGTGGCCTCGCGCAGCCTGCCGTACACGAGCCTGTCGAACAGCCAGTGCCGCAGCCGGGCGCGGGAGGGGTCGCGGCTCCAGGCCACGGCGGCGTCGGCGGCCATGGCGAAGATCTTGCCCTTGCCGGAGGCGATCGCCTTCTGCTCGGCGCCGTTGTAGACCTTCTCGAACACGCGCGGCACGCCCAGCAGGAACGTCGGCTGGAAGGAGGCCAGGTCGGGCGCGACGTTCTTCATGTTCGGCGTGTGGCCCAGCACCGCGCCCGTCTCCACGAACACGACCTGGATCAGCCGGGCGAAGATGTGCGCCAGCGGCAGGAACAGCAGCGCCGAGGCGTCGCTGCGGCTCAGCAGCGGTTCCAGCGGGCCCTGGGCCACGTTGCGCGCGGTGAACAGCAGGTTGTCGTGGGTGATGCGGCAGCCTTTGGGCCGGCCGGTGGTCCCGGAGGTGTAGACGATGGTCGCCAGGCCGGGGCGGCGCAGTCCCTCCAGCGCCGCCTCGCCGACCTCGCCGGGGTCGAGGTCCTGGTCGACCCGCCACACCAGCTTCAGGCCGGGCGCGGCCTCGCGCACCGTCGCCTCGTGGGCGTCGAGCTCGACGAAGGCCGCCTTGGCCCCGCTGTCGGACAGGATCCAGCGGACCTGCTCGACCGAGGAGGTCTCGTAGACGGGCACGGTCACCGCGCCCGCCAGCCAGATCGCGTAGTCGACCAGGGTCCACTCGTAGCGGGTGCGGGACATCAGCGCCACCCGGTCGCCCGGCTCGACGCCCGCCGCCACCAGCCCCCTGGCCAGGGCCGCCACCTGGTCGCGGAACTCCCGCGCGGTCACCGGCAGCCACCGCTCGCCGTCTTTGCGCCGCATCACCACGGCGTCGGGGGTCTGCTCGGCACGCCGGACCACGGTGTCGGCCAGGGTCGCCGAAGGGGGCACATCCACCAGGACCGGGACGCTGTACTCACGCACGGAAACACTCCTCGATGAAACGCGGTCCACACGCTAGCAGCCCCTTCGTAGGATGACGGCCATGCGGGTTCACGTGGTCAGCGACGTCCACGGCAGGGCCGACGCGCTGGCCCGGGCGGGCGACGGCGCCGACGCGCTCATCTGCCTGGGCGACCTGATCCTGTTCATCGACTACGACGACCACGCGCAGGGCATCTTCGCCGACTTGTTCGGCGCCGAGCGGGCCGCCGAGTTCATCGCGCTGCGCACCGCCCGGCGGTTCGAGGAGGCCAGGGCCTTCTCGGCGCGGCTGTGGGCGAGCCTGGGCGGCGACCCGCGCGAGCACATCGAGCGCAACGTGCGCGAGCAGTACCGGACCCTCTTCGAGGCCATGCCCACCCCGGCCTACCTCACCTACGGCAACGTGGACGTGCCGCGGCTGTGGGCCGAGCACCTCAAACCGGGACACCACGTGCTCGACGGCCAGACGGTCGAGCTGGGCGGCTGGCGGTTCGGCTTCGTCGGCGGCGGGCTGCGCACCGAGTACCGCACGCCGCACGAGCTGGACGAGGCCGACTTCAACGCCAAGGTGGCGGCCCTGGGCGAGGTGGACGTGCTGTGCACGCACATCCCGCCCGCCGTGCCCGAGCTGCTGTACGACACCGTCGCCCGGCGCCTGGAGCGCGGCAGCGAGGCCACGCTGGAGCTGATCAGGCGGACCCAGCCCCGCTACGCCCTGTTCGGGCACGTCCACCAGCCGCTCTATCCACGCATGCGCATCGGCCGCACCGAGTGCGTCAACGTCGGACACTTCCGCGGCAAGGGAGTTCCGTACATCCTGGAGTGGTGAGCGGACCGGTACGGTTGTCGCATGGCTGATCGCACTTCCTCGAGCATCACCGTCGACGCCGACCCGGCGAGCGTGATGGCGGTCATCGCCGACTTCCCCTCCTACCCCCAGTGGGCCGGCCAGGTGAAGAGCGCGGAGATCCTGTCCACGCGCGAGGACGGCAGGCCGGCCACCGTCCGGTTCGTCCTGGACGCGGGGGTCATCAGCGACTCCTACACCCTCGCCTACGACTGGAGCGGCGAGGAGCTCGTCAGCTGGCGGATGCACGAGCCCGGCACGATGGTCTCCGGGCTGACCGGGAGCTACCGGCTCGTGCCGCAGGACGGCGCCACCCACGTGACCTACGAGCTGGCCGTCGACCTCAAGGTCCCCATGATCGGCATGATCAGGCGCAAGGCGGAGAAGGTCATCGTCGACACCGCCTTGAAGGGCCTGAAGAAGCGCGTGGAAGGCCGATGAGGCTCCTGCTGTTCACCGGCAAGGGCGGGGTCGGCAAGACCACCGCCGCCGCGGCGACGGCCACGCTGGCCGCCCGGCGCGGACTGAAGACCCTGGTGGTCTCCACCGACACCGCGCACTCGCTGGCCGACGCCCTGGCGGCCGAGCCCGGCGAGATCGCCCCCGGCCTGCGCCTGCACCAGGTCGACACGCAGCGGTCGCTGGAGCGCCACTGGGGCGAGCTGCAGCGCTACGCCAAGGACGTGCTCGGCGAGCTCGGCCTGGACGAGATCACCTCCGAGGAGATCACCGTCCTGCCCGGCGCCGAGGAGGTCATCGCCCTGCTGGAGCTGCGCGAGCACGCCCGATCCGACAGCTGGGACGTCATCGTCGTCGACTGCGCGCCCACCGCCGAGACGCTGCGCCTGCTGGCCCTGCCCGAGGCGCTGGACTGGCACGTCACCAAGCTCATGCCGGTGGGCCGCCGCCTCATGAAGGTGGCCGCGCCGTTCGTGCAGCGCGTCGCCCGCGTCAGCGCGCCCGGCGAGGAGGTCATGAACGCCGGCGAGCGCTTCCACCGCGGCCTGCTCGAACTCCGCGAGCTGCTCACCGGCCCCGGCGCCTCCGTCCGCCTGGTCCTGACCCCCGAGGCCGTCGTGCTGGCCGAGGCGCGCCGCACCCTGACCTCGCTCAACCTGTACGGCTACCGCGTCGACGCGGTCATCGCCAACCGCGTCTTCCCGGCCGACGGCGCCGACGCCTGGCGCGCCCAATGGGTGGCGGCGCAGTCCAGGCTGCTGGCCGAGGCCGAGCAGTCCTTCGCCCCGCTGCCCGTCCACATCGTGCCCTACCTGCCCGCCGAGCCGGTCGGCCTCGACGCGCTCGCCGAGGTCGGAGCCGCCCTGTACGGCGAGGCCGACCCCTTCGCGCCGCCCGGGGTCGACCCGCCGCTCACGATCGAGGGCCCGCTCCTGCGCCTGTCCCTGCCCGGGGCCAGCAAGGAGCAGGTCGACCTGGCGCGCAAAGGCGAGGAGCTGATCGTGACGGCCGGGCCGTACCGCAGGATCCTGGCCCTGCCCGCCGGGCTCGCCCGCAGGAAGATCTCGGCCGCGACGCTCCGCGACGGCGTGCTGGAGGTACGGTTCGAGCATGAGTGAGACCAGCGGGAGCGATCCGATCGGGACCGTGGCCGAGGAGGCCCGCAAGCTGTTCGAGGCGATCCAGGGGCGGGCCACCCGCCAGATGGGCAGGAGCATGCTCAACTCCATCGGCGGCGGCGGCCGCCGGGAGCGTGACGTGTGGAGCGAGGCGGTCTCCGAGCAGGACGAGTACATCTGCCGGGCCTGCCCCTTCTGCCGGGCCCTGGCCGCCCAGCGGGAGGCCGGCGGCGACGTGGCCGGCCACCTCATGGCCGCGGGAGGCGAGCTGTTCGCCGCCTTCCGCCAGGCGCTGGAGGCGCTGAGCCGTCCCGCCCCCCGGCGGCGGGAGCCCGAGCCGGCCGGGCAGAATGTCGAGCACATCGACCTGGGCTGAAAGGGTTTCGAGCATGCTCACGATCGGCGTGGACATCGGCGGCACGAAGGTCGCCGCGGGCGTGGTGGACGAGGAGGGCCGCATCCTCGCGCAGGCGCTGCGCCCCACGCCCGCCGACCGGCCCGACCTGGTCGCCGAGACCGTGGCCGACGTCGTGCGGGAGCTGGCCGACGGGCGCGACGTCGAGGCGGTCGGGGTCGGCGCGGCGGGCTTCGTCGACGAGACACGGTCGATCGTGCGCTTCGCGCCGAACCTCGCCTGGCGCGAGGAGCCGCTGCAGAAGAAGATCACCGAGCTGGTCGGGCTGCCCGTGGTCGTGGAGAACGACGCCAACGCCATGGCCTGGGCGGAGACCCGGTTCGGCGCGGGACGCGACCAGACCCACGTCGTGTGCATCACGGTCGGCACGGGGATCGGCGGCGGCCTGGTCTTCGACGGGCAGCTGTACCGCGGGCGGTGGGGCATGGGCGCCGAGCTGGGCCACATGCAGGTCGTCCCCGGCGGCAGGCGCTGCGGCTGCGGCAACCTCGGCTGCTGGGAGCAGTACGCCAGCGGCAATGCCCTGGTCACCCGGGCACGGGAGATCGCCGCCGAGGAGCCGGAGCGGGCCGCGATCCTGCTGGGCCTGGCCGGGGGCACCATCGAGGGCGAGGAGGTCACCGAGGCGGCCCGCCGCGGCGACCCGGCCTGCGCCGAGGCCTTCGAGCACATCGCCGACTGGCTCGGCCAGGGCATGGCCGACCTGGCCGCGGTCCTCGACCCGGGCTGCTTCATCGTCGGCGGCGGCGTCTCGCGAGCGGCCGACCTGTTCCTGGACCGGACCCGCGCGGCCTTCGCGCAGCGCCTCACCGGCCGGGGCCACCGCCCGGTCGCGGAGATCCGCCTGGCCCGGCTGGGCGCCTCCGCGGGCCTGGTGGGCGCCGCCGACCTCGCCCGCCAGCGCTAGCGTCCCCTGCCCGCACTGTGGGCGAAACGTCCATGTCGCCGCACAATCGACACTGTGAGGGTAGGGACGTACAACATCCGAGGGATGCGCGATGACGTGCCGGCTCTTGTCCGGGTCATCGCGGCGATGGACGCCGACGTCCTGTGCGTCCAGGAGGCGCCGCGCGCCCTCTGGTGCGGGCGCAGGCGCCGGGAGCTGGCCGAGCTGACCGGCACGCGCGTGGCCGCCGGATGCGGGCTGGCCGGTCTGGCCGTCTACGTCAAGCCCACGGTGAAGGTCGTGCACGCGGAGGCCCACCTGCTGCGGGTCTTCTTCCCGCGCGAGGTCCGCGGGCTCGCGACGGCCGTGGTGGAGCTGGAGGGCCTGCGGCTGGCGGCCGGCTCCATCCACCTGGATCTCGTCCCCGCCCACCGGCTCTACCACGCGACCGAGATCGTGGCGTTACTGGAGCGGGTGGCGGCGCGCTTCGCGGCGATCCCGGTGCTCGCCGGCGACCTCAACGAGCGCGACCACGAGCCGACGTGGCGCTACCTGGCCGCCAGGCTGGCCGACTGCTACGCGCGGGCCCCTCTCGGCGACGCGCCCACCTTCCCGGCGCGCAACCCGACGGCGCGCATCGACGCGGTCTTCGCGGGCGCCGGGCTGGAGGTGGACTCGTGCGGCGTCGTCCCCGCCCCGCGCGCGGACCTGGCCGCCGCGAGCGACCACCTTCCCGTCGTGGCCCGGCTCCGCCGGGCGGCGGTCGCGCCGGAGCCGTGACGGCAGCAAACAGCCGCATAACGGATTGCACCTCCCGGCGAGTCGCGGTCCGGCACCCCGTACGATTTGCACATGACCCGTCGCTCATGGCGGCGTGTGGTGGCGGCGTGCGCGCTCTCCCTGTCGATGGCTGCGTCGATGGCTGCGGGCCCTGCCGCGCACGCCGATCCCCGGCCCGGCACGATCGAGGCCTGGCAACGGTCCACCAGCGTGAGCCTGGAGGCCGACGGCGCGCTGTCCGACGTGCAGGCGCTGCCCACCGGAGAGGTGTGGGCGGTCGGCCACCAGCAGATCTGGGACGTCTGGCGCAACCGGGCGGCCATCCGCCACTGGAACGGCACGACATGGGCCGAGGTGCCGTTGCGCGACACCACCGGGGCCAGCGTGCTGCGCGGCGTGGCCGTGGCGGGACCGCGCGAGGTCTGGGCGATCGGCGACGGGCTGGACGGCCTGCCGTACCTCGCCAGGGGCGACGCGAGCGGCCTGGACCGGGTGACGGTGAGGGAACTGGCGGCCAGAGACCGGCTCGGCGGCGTCTACGCCAAGGGGGGCCGCGTGGTGGTCGTGGGCAGCCGCCGCGACATGTGGATGGTCCTGATCAAGGACGGCTCGTCCTGGACCACGCAGGTCTCCTCCACGCCCGGCGCGCTCTACGCCGTCTCGGGCGCCTTCGCCGTGGGCGACACGGGCACCCGGCCCCTTGTGGTGCGGCACTCGGGCGGCACGTGGAAACCGATGCGGCTGCCGGACATCCCGGGCGGGTACCTGCGCGACGTGCGCGCCGACGGCTCGCGTCACGCGGTGGCCGTCGGCGGCGTCTACACCCCGGCCGGGAAGGTCGAGCCGCTGGTGCTCACCTGGGACGGCAAGCGCTGGAGCCGCCAGGCGCTGCCGCGGACCGAGGCCCGGCTGTACGGCGTGGCGGGCGACGGGCACGGCAGGTACTGGATCTCCGGCTTCGATCCCGCCCGTCCCGGCGAGCCGTTCCTGCTGCGGCTGGAGAAGGGCGTGGGCACGATCATCAGGGGCGCGCCGTCCGGCGGGCGGGAGACCGTGCGGCTGCAGGCGGTGACGTACCTGCCGGGCAAGGGCCAGGTCTGGGCGGTCGGGCACGCGGTCGACACGGCCGACCGCTACACCGGCATCGTGGAGGCCTTCGGGCCGCGGCCCCAGGTCTCCTGAGCGGCCTCGCGCGACCGCCGGCCGGTCTCACACGACCGCGCCGTCGTCCCAGCCGGAGTCGTTGGGCGGGCCGTCGCCCATGCGCAGCACGAGCGCCACGAAGCCGCCGATGAACGCCGCGACCGCGGTGAACAGCGCCCAGCCCTCCATCTCCCAGTTGGCCATCGCGGCGATCAGCAGGTACGCCGGGCCGCCGAACAGCGCGACCCAGGCGACCTTGGTGGCCAGGTCGATCTTGGGCAGGGGCGGCGGGGGCGGCGGCGTGTAGTGGTCCTCGTCCTCGGCCGCCGCCGGCTCGCCCGCGGGCTCCCCGGCGTGATCGGCGTGATCGGCGTGGTCGGCGTGGTCGGCGTGGTCGGCGGCCTCGCCGAGCTCGGGCTGTGAGGGCTTGACCACGCGGCGGGCGGGCTCGGGCGGGAGGTTCTCGCTGTCCGGCCACGGCTGGTCGGCCGAGTCGCGCTCGGCTGTCTCGTTGAAGGAGGCGACGATCTGACGCCAGACCTCGTCCTCGTCACTCTGGGGCGTCACTACGCGCCTTCCCCTGGGTGCGTTCAGTCCCTCTGCAAGGGTACCGATGCATGTGTCCGGATGAAGTCGAGGCTCCCGGCAAAGATCCTGTCCGCATCGTTGTCCAGGGTCGCAACATGGTAGCTATCGGTCAGCTCCTCGATCACCGCATGGGACAGGACCTGTCGGATCATGGCCACGCTCGTCGGCTTGACCACGTGGTCGTCGGCGCTGTGGTAGACGAGGACCGGCTGGGTGACCCTGTCCAGGTCCGCCTGCACCAGCGACCACAGGCGCGGCAGCGACGCCGCCGCGCTCACGGGGGTGCGCGGGTAGGCGAGCTCTGCCACGCCCGGCTTCTTCACGTCGCCCGCCACGCCGGGCACCGACCTGACGAACCACTTCAGCACCGGGGCCAGCCTGAGCAGCGGCACGTCGTTGGCGATCGACGGGTTGACCACGATCACCCCTGCGACCGCCGCGCCGTGCACCTCGGCCAGCCGCAGCGCCAGGCAGCCGCCCAGCGACAGCCCGGCCACGAACACCTCGGCGCAGCGCCCGCGTAAGTCCTGGTAGGCGTTCTCCAGCTCGGCGTACCAGTCCTCCCAGCGGGTGCGGTTCATCTCCTGCCAGGTGGTCCCGTGCCCGGGCAGCCGCGGCAGCGACACGCTCAGCCCGTGCCCGGCGAGGTACCGCGCCCAGGGCCGCAGCGACTGCGGGGTTCCGGTGAACCCGTGGCACAGCAGCACCCCGATCTCGCCGCCCTCGTGGGCGTACGGCTCCGCGCCTGGCATGACCGGCATAACACCCTCGCTCCCACGAAATCATCCCGAATTTCCCGATAGTTACACGATCCGGCACGGTAGGGCGAGAGCAAGGTGTAGGTGCGTGCCCGATCTGATGGGAAGATGACCCTGCACAACGACATGGGGAGGTGTCCGGGTGTTCTACTGGGTGGTCAAGGCGATCTTGGGCCCCATCCTCCATCTGGTGTTCCGCCCCTGGGCCGAGGGCGTCGAGAACGTGCCGCGGGAGGGCCCCTGCATCCTCGCGGGCAACCACCTGTCCTTCGCCGACCACTTCTTCGGCCCCCTGCACCTCAAGCGCAAGGTCATCTCGCTGGGCAAGTCCGACTACTTCACCGGCCGCGGGATCAAGGGCTTCCTCACCCGCATGTTCTTCAGCGGCGTCGGCACCGTCCCCATCGACCGCTCCGGCGGCAAGGCCAGCGAGGCGGCGCTCCGCACGGGCCTGCGCATCCTCAAGGAGGGGCAGATCCTGGGCATCTACCCGGAGGGGACCCGCTCGCCCGACGGGCGGCTGTACAAGGGCAAGACCGGCGTCGCGCGGCTCGCGCTGATGTCCCGTGCGCCCGTCATCCCGTGGGCGATGGTCAACACCTTCGAGATGATGCCGCCGGGGCGCCCGCTGCCGAAGCTGGGCATCCGGCCGGGCGTGCGGTTCGGCAAGCCGCTGGACTTCTCGCGCTACTACGGGATGGAGGACGACCGGCTCGTCCTGCGCGCGGTGACCGACGAGATCATGTACGCGCTGATGGAGCTGTCGGGGCAGGAGTACGTGGACAAGTACGCGACCAGCGCGAAGGTGGAGATGGAGCGCGCCAGGCGCGCCGCCAAGGACGCCAAGGACGCCAAGGAGAGCGCCGTCAAGGAGTGACGGCGGCGGGCGTCAGGTCAGGTGCAGCCGGATCTGCCTGATGTGCTCCGGCGTCGTGCGGCAGCAGCCGCCCACCAGCTCGGCCCCCCACGTGGCGGCGGCCTGGCCGTACTCCACCGGGTCGGCCAGCCCCACCCAGCGTCGCAGCGTGGCGTTCCAGGTCTCCCCGGAGTTGGGGTAGGCGACGGCCGGCTTGGCGTGGAGCCGGGCGACCAGGCCCGGGACGAACCGCGGCGCGGTGCAGTTGACTCCCACGGCCACGACCTGCGGCAGGCCGTCGAACAGCTTGGCCGCCTCCGCCAGCGGCGTCCCGTCGTTGATGTGCTCGTCGTCGCGGCAGGAGAAGCTCACCCAGGCCCGCACGCCGGGCGAGTCGGCCAGCAGCCTGGCCAGCGCCCGCGCCTCGGGGTAGGAGGGGATGGTCTCGACGGCCAGCAGGTCGGCCCCGGCGCCGGCGAGGATCTCCCAGCGGGGCCGGTGCCAGGCCAGCAGGCCGTCCTCGTCCAGGTCGTAGGCGCCGGTGTACTCCGACCCGTCGGCCAGGTACGCCCCGTAGGGGCCGACCGAGGCCGCCACCAGTCCTGACCCGTGCTCGTCCCGCGCCTGCCGCGCCAGCTCCACCGACAGCCGGATCAGCCGCTCGGCCTCGGCCACGCTCAGCCCGCGCCGCATGAACCCGGGCAGCGACGCCTGGTAGCTCGCGGTCGTGGCCACCTCGGCCCCGGCGGCGAAGTAGTCGGCGTGGACGCGGCGGATCAGCGCCGGGTCCTCCAGCAGCAGCCGCGCCGACCACAGCTCGTCGCCGAGGTCGGCGCCGAGCGTCTCCAGGTGGGTGGCCAGGCCACCGTCGAGGACGAGCGTCTCCACCCGACCAGGCTAGACCCCGGCCAGGCCGGACAGCGCCGCCAGGTCCCTGACCGTCACCTCCCGGTCGCCGATGGCGATCAGGCCGCGCCGCTCCAGACCGCGCAGGGCCCGGTTCACGCTCACCCGCGTCGCGCCGATCTGCGCCCCCAGCCCGGCCTGGCCGCCGGGCAGCGGGATCCGGCCGGAGGGTACGGCATGCCGTACCAGCCAACGGGCCACGCGGGTCGGGACGTCCGACAGGGCGACGTCGGCCAGCCGCTCGTCGAGGTCGCGCACGGCGCGGGCGAGGGTCACCAGGAGCCTGGCCGACACGGCGGGCTCGGTGGCGATCAGCCGCAGCACCGCCTCGCGCGGCACCGACGCCACCTCCACCGGTGTCACCGCGGTGAGCGTGGCGCGATGGCGGTCGCCGGTCAGCAGCGCCGTCTTGTCGAAGGCGACCGGCGGATCGTAGATCCCGAGCACCAGCTCGCGGCCCTCGGCGGTGAGCCTCGCGGCCTTGACCCGCCCTTCGAGCAGGACGATGAGCTGGTCGGCCGGATCGCCCTGCGTGCACAGCACCCGGCCGGCCGGATGGCGTCGCCGGCTCGCCGGGACGTCGTCCAGCCGCACCCCGCGGAACATCGGCAGACCGGCCAGCGCGTGCGTCATGTATCCGGTGATACAGCATGATCCGCGGCAGGTGCCTAGCGTGCCGGGCATGACCATGTTCGTCCTGCAGATCGCCTTCACCGACGACCCGCGGCGGCTGGCGGCCCGCCCGGCCCACCGCGAGCACCTGGGCAGGCTGAAGGCCCAGGGCAAGCTGGTGACCGCCGGGCCGTGGGCCGACGACGGCGGCGCCCTGCACGTCTACGACGTCGCCGACGAGGCGGAGGTCCACGGCATCCTGGCGCGCGACCCCTACACGGCCGTGGGCGCCTACGAGATCGTCCAGCTCAGGGAGTGGCGTCCCCTCTACTCTTGACGCGCTCCCCGGTCTGAAGGCCGGGGATTCAGCCTGCGCCGCGTGTGCGGCGCTTCTGCGGCTTCCTGTTTCATCGGGTTCTGCCCTCCGTCAGGCGGAGGGTCTTACGGTCCCTCTGCAGGCGTTTAGCCTCTCCGCCTGCCCGGCGGCGAGGATGTTGATCGCGGCGTTGACGTCCCGGTCGTGGCCCGCCCCGCATGAGCAGGCCCACGTCCGGACGTTCAGCGGCATCGACTCGGCAACGGCACCGCACGCCGAGCACAGCTTCGAGCTGGGGAACCAGCGGTCGATCTTGGTGAAGGTCCGGCCGTGCCGGGCGGCCTTGTAGGCGAGCATCGCCGTGAACTGGCCCCACCCGGCGTCGTGGACGGACTTGGCGAACTTCGTGCGGGCCAGGCCCTTCACGGACAGGTCCTCCACTATCACCGCTTGGATGCTCTCGCGGATGATGCGGGTGGAGAGCTTGTGCGTGAAGTCCCGGCGCGCATCGGCCATCCGGGCGTGTGCCTTGGCGACCTT
This sequence comes from Thermoactinospora rubra, assembly GCF_002093975.1. GTDB lineage: Bacteria > Actinomycetota > Actinomycetes > Streptosporangiales > Streptosporangiaceae > Nonomuraea > Nonomuraea rubra_A. The sequence goes on along the minus strand of NZ_KZ084325.1, from coordinate 328,785 downwards.
GGCTCGCGCCTTGGCCCGGTTGTTCGACCCCTTCTCCTTGCGGGACAGCGCCTGCTGGGCTTTCTTCAACCGGCGTTCGGCGCGGCGCAGGAACCGAGGGTTGTCGATCTTCCGGCCGTCCGACAGCACCGCGAAGTGGGTCAAGCCCAGGTCGATGCCGACCTCGGCGGTCGTCTCCGGCAGCGACTGCTCGCCGACCTCGACCACGAACGACGCGAAGTGCCGGCCGGATGCGTCCTTGACGACCGTCACGCTGGACGGCTCCGACGGCGGTCGCCGGGACCAGCGCACCTTCACGTCGCCGATCTTCGGCAGGCGCAGCTTCCCGCCTACCGTGATCTGGAACCGGGCGTTGTGGATGAAGCGGATGGCCTGCCGCCTGTCCTTGCGGGACCGGAACTTCGGCGGGGCGACCTTCGCCCCCTTGCGCTTGCCGGTGATCGAGGCGAAGAAGTTCCGGTAGGCGGCATTCAGGTCTGCCAGCGCCTGCTGGAGCACCACGGAGGACACCTCGCCCAGCCAGGCCCGCTGCGGTGTCTGCTTCGCCTCGGTGATGACCCGCTTGGACAGCTCGGCGTCCGAGATGTACGGCAAGCCCCGTTCCCGAGCGTCCTGCCGGATGCTGCACGGTAACAAGTGTACCATTCGATCTATGGATATTCGCATGGGTATTCGAGAAACCAGGGAACGACTCGGTGATCGGGTCAATGCCGCCCACTACCTCGGCGAGGTCACCATCGTCGAACGAAACGGCACGCCGTACGCGGTCCTGGTCCCCTACCAGTGGTGGGCCGGTCAGCAAACCCATCCCAATTCCGCCGGATGACGCCGATCCGCCTTGACGGCGGATCGGCTTTTCCCTGCCCCGCTACGCGGGAGAGTCCGCTTCACCCCGGCCTAAAGGCCGGAGCACTGCGGATGAATTGGGTAGCGCAGGCCGACGCCCGGCGTGCAGGCGACGTCGACGCGGCGCTCCGCTCCGGCGTCAGGTCCGCTTCCAGAACGCGCCGCGCCGTCCCTGCTTCTGGCCGCCCTGTTCCCGGCCGCCGCCCGCGAGCCGGGTGAGCACCTCCACCGCGCGCCGCCACAGCGCTTCGACGTCGGCGTCCGGCTGCTCGGCTCGCTCCAGCTCCCTGGCGAGGGCCTCCAGCTCGGCGTGCCCGCCCAGGTGGGCGGCCAGCGCGGCCAGGCGGCTGGCCAGGTCGGTGAGGTAGGCCGCGCGGCCGGAGGCGCCGTCGGGGGTGGGGGTGCGCAGCCGTTCCAGCTCGGTCGCCAGCTGCTCGGCCACGAACTCGTCACGTGGGCGCGCCTTGCCCTGCGGGGCCGCCTTGGCGAAGCCCGGCCCGCGGAAGGCGGCCATGGCCGGTGGCGCGGCGGCCCCGGCGAACGTGGCCGCCTGCTCCTGGAAGCCCATGGGCATGGCCGCGCCCGCCGCCATCATCGGCACGGCGGGCGGCGGCAGCGGCGGCTGCCAGCCGCTGGGCAGCTCGACGGGCTGGATCACGTGGTGCCCCGGCCCGCCCTCGGCCACGACCCGAGAGTCGACCGCCACGTAGGCCGTGAACCGGCACAGCACGCCCGTGGCCAGCGACGTCTCGACGATCCGCGCCTCCAGCTCGTGCTCGCCCATCGCGTAGCGGTCCTCCAGCTCGCGCAGGCGGGCGCGGGCCCACACCGCCTTCAGCGCCGGGCTGGCCGCCGTCGTCGGCTCGACGGTCTGCTCCCACGGCGCGCCCGAGGCCAGCCCGCGTACGGTGACCGGCCCGGCCTCCCGGTAGCGGCCGAACACCCGCAGCGGCACCCCGGGGAAGATCGACCCCAGGTGGGTGACGTCGTGGGCCTCCAGCCCCTTCAGCGACAGATCCGTCACCAGCGGCGCGCCGATCCTGCGGTGGATCTGCTCCATCGCGGCGTCCAGCCGGTCCTCGGACTCCACCAGCTCGCAGCGGCCCGCGCCCAGCCCGGCCAGCCGTCCCAGGAACCCGGCGTTGACGGCTCGGTCGATGCCGACCACGTGCACGCGCATGGCCGACAGGGCGCCGCCGACGCGCTCGAGGATCTGGTCCTCGTTGCCCACCTGGCCGTCGGTGACGAGCACCAGGACCCGTTCCCTGGCCGGGTCGCCGAGCAGGGAGATCGCGCGGCGCAGCGGCTCCAGCAGCTCGGTGCCGCCGCGCGCGTCCACCCGGGCCAGGTGCTCCACGGCGCGGTAGCGGTTGCGGTCGGTGGCCTCCACGAGCCCCTCGAAGGCGCTCTCCACGCTGGTGTCGAAGGTCAGCACCGCGAACCTGTCCCCGGCGGTGAGGGTGTCGACGATCCGCGCGGCCGCCCGCCTGGCGGCGACCATCTTCCAGCCGCCCATGCTGCCCGAGCGGTCCAGGACCAGCGCCACGTCGCGGGGCGTCCGGGCCGTGGGCAGCTCCGGCGGCACCACGGTCAGCGCGAAGACCCCCTCGCCGTCGAGCTGGAGCGAGGTGGAGGCGTCGAAGGCCAGGCGCAGGATGAAGTCGCGGTCCAGCCGCTCGCCCGGCCGTACCCGCACGGTCATGCCGTCCTGCTCCACCACGTGCAGGCTGGAGGCCAGCTCCCGCAGCTCCAGCCCGGCCGGGTCGACGGTGGCGGCCAGCGAGAGCCGTACCGGGTTGGGGAAGCCGGGCAGCAGCACCGGGGGAGTGATGCGGGAGGCGTCGGGGGTGGCGTCGGTGTCGGGAGCCGTGCCCGAGCCGGCCTGCGGGCCGTCCAGGGGCGTGCCGGGGATGTAGCGGGGCGCCACGACCAGGGGGAAGCGGAAGGTGGCCGCGCCGTCCTCGTACGGCAGGGGCTGGCTGAGCGTCAGCCGTACGGTGACGCGCTCGCCGGGGACGATGTTGCCCACGCGGATCGTGAAGACGTCGGACCTGTCCTCCTCGGCGATCGCGGCCCTCCTGCCCTCGCGCAGGGCCTGGTCGTAGTCGGCCCTGGCCTCGGCCCGCTCCTTGAGCACGCCCTCGACCACGCGGTCGTCGGCCTCCATGCGGAACCCCGTGACCGCCGCCCGGTCGGGCAGCGGGAACACGTAGGTGGCCTCCAGCGGCACGTCGAACGGGTTGCGGAAGGTCTGCGCCACCTTGACGCCCGCGATGAGGCCCGAGATGTCGGCCGCGACGTCCAGGCTCTCCAGCGGGAGGTTGCCGCGCTCGGTCTCCAGCGCGCCCAGCCCGGCGTCCTCCAGGGGGCGGCAGCCGGCGGGGTCGAGCGACGTGATCTTCATAGGAGCCTCCTTGCCTCGAGCACCTCCACGAGCGGCCCGGCCGCGGCGAGGACTGCCTCGATGTCCTGGGTCGATGGGGTACGGCGAGCGCCGTCGAGCAGCAGGGTGACGCCTGGGGCCAGCCGGAGGGCGGGAAGCGTGGCGAGCGGTCCGGCCTCGCCGGCGGTACGGCTGGGCGGGCTGGTCGTGGTGGGGACGGATGACTCGGCCGCGGGGGCGGGCGGCTCGGCCGCGGGGACGGGCGGCCGGGCCCAGAAGCGGGTGCGGGCCGGGGCCGCCTGCCGCAGTGGGGCCTCGCCCTGGTGCGGCCGGGCCTCGCCGTCGACAGCGGCGTCCGGCACCCCCGCGATCCGCTCCAGGACGGCGTCGGTCGCCCCCGCCAGCGCGGCCTGGATCTCGGCGATGGACCGGCCCTCGGCCTGGAGCCGCTTGACGGCGACCAGCTGGAGGAGGTGGCGCCTGCCGTACCTGGCGATCCTGCCGCGCCGGGTCAGCGGGGGATCCACGAGGCCGATCGTGGTGTACCAGCGGATCAGCCGCTCGCCGGGCACCTCGCGGACCCGGCCGTTGACGGGCTGCGCCGCGGGGCCGAGCGCATCCGCCGCCCGCCGCGCCAGCTCGCCGATCGTCCAGGTCTCCGCCATGCCCCCACTATGACACTGTCACAATTGCAGTGTCAATGTAGGAGGGGAGGGGTAGCGAAAGGACTGAAATACGGACATCAGGGAAGAAAGGGGCAGGTAACGGGGGTTCTTCTAAGAGAGCCAACACTGCCGAACGACGGAGGGACAAGCTCATGGCACCCATCACCGGATCGCTGTCCGGCCAGGCCAAGACCGTCGTCGCCGAGGCGCTGCAGGGCGCGTTGGTGGACCTCGTCGACCTGACGCTCGTGGCCAAGCAGGCGCACTGGAACGTCGTCGGCTCCCAGTTCCGCTCGCTGCACCTGCAGCTGGACGAGCTCGTCGCCATCGCCAGGGCGCACACCGACACGGTCGCCGAGCGCGCCGTGGCGCTGGGCGTGAACCCGGACGGCCGCTCCTCGACAGTGGCCTCGACGACGAAGATCCAGCAGCCCGAGGCCGGGTGGATCGAGACGGGCAAGGTGGTGGCGACCTTCACCGATCTGCTCGAAGGCGTCATCAAGCGGATGCGCGAGCGCATCGAGGCGACCGCCGAGCCCGATCCCGTGACCCAGGACCTGCTCATCGACGTCGCCCGTGACCTGGAGAAGCAGCACTGGATGTTCCAGGCGCAGCGCTGAGGCCGCGCCGGACGTCGGCGACGCCGCAAGCCCGGGACGCAGGTTCCCGGGCTTCGGCGTGTCAGAGCGGTTCGGCGGGCGGCTGGCCGGGCCGCCCGACCGGCGGCCCGCTAGAGTTCCCGCGCCCAGATCTGCTCGGTGACCGGCACGCCGTTCTCGACGCCGGGCTCCTCCGACTCCAGCGCGAACCCGTTGGCCTGGTAGATCCTGCGGGCGCTGGCCAGGCAGCCGCGGGTCCACAGCATGATCCGCTTGTAGCCGCGCTCCCGCGCGTGCCGCAGGCACTCCTCCACGAGCCGCCCGCCGATGCCCAGCCCCCGGGCGGACGGCTCGACCAGCAGCATCCGCAGCTGGGCGGTCTGGTCGTCGCGATGGACGCAGAAGACGCACCCGACCGGCGAGCCGTCGATCTCGGCGATCCACCCGGCGTCCCTGCCGAAGTCGAGGTCGGCGCAGATGCGGGCCACGGTCTGCTCGAAGGCCGGGCCCCAGCCGTACTCCCTGGAGTACAGCACGCCGTGCCGCCAGACCACCCAGCCGAGGTCGCCGGTCCGCGGCGGCCGGATGACGTACGGCTTGCGCTCCCCGGAGGGCTCCAGCAGCTCGCGGATGGACCGCATGCTGCCCACCAGGCGCTGCTGCTGCTCCTCGGTCAGCGGCGCGAGCAACCCCTTGACCTCCTCGGCAGAGCGCCGGTCCAGGTGGCGGAAGACCTCCGTGCCGGCCTCGGTCAGCCGGACGACCTGCCTGCGCCCGTCGGCCGCCGAGCGCTCCCTGGCGACCAGCCCGTCGGACTCCAGGCGGGCCATGATCCGGCTGAGGTACCCGGCGTCCAGGCCGAGCAGCCGCCGCAGCTCGGCGGTCTCCATCTGGCCGGCCTGGGCCAGCTCGTAGATCACCCGGGCCTCGGTGAGCGAGTACGGCGAGTCCATCATGCCGTCCCGGACCACCCCGATGACCTTGGTGTAGAAGCGGTTGAACGCGCGGATCTCAGAGACCCTTGCCTCCGTCAACGAATTCATTGACATAGTCAAGCATGAGAGGATGCCCGTTGTGAAGCAGCTCTTCCTCGGCGGCTACGGCGCCGGCATCACCACCCTCGGCGAAGACCTCCGGCCCGTCGGGCACACCCCCTTCGCCGCGCCGTCGTTCCTGGCGGCCCACCCCTCGCTGCCCGTCCTGTACGCCGTGGGGGAGCACGAGGAGGGCAGGCTGGGCGCCTTCACCCGGTCGGCGGCCGGGCTCACGCCGGCGGGGGAGCGGTCCAGCGGCGGCTCGCTGCCCTGCCACCTGGCCGTCCATCCGTCCGGCCGGCTGCTCGCGGTGGCCAACTACGGCGACGGCACGGTGAGCCTGCACCGCCTGGACGAGCGCGGCGGCTTCGACGGCGAGCCGATCCTGCTGCGCCATGAGGGCAGCGGGCCGGTGGCCGACCGGCAGGAGCGCTCCCACGCCCACCAGGCGGTCTTCCACGACGACGTGCTCCACGTCTCCGACCTCGGCACCGACGAGATCCGCCGCTACGGCCTCGACGGGCGGGCCCTGGAGCCGGTACGGCTGGCCCCCGGCTTCGGGCCGCGGCACTTCGCCTTCGACGGGACAACCTGGCACGTCGCCGGAGAGCTGGACGGCACGGTCCGCGCCTACGACGCCTCCTGGCTGGAGACCGCCCGCGCGCGGGCGTCGGAGGGGCAGCCGAACCACCCCTCCCACCTGGAGGTCTCCGGCGGCCTGGTCTACGTGGCCAACCGCGGTCCCGACACGATCTCGGTGCTTCGCGCCGGGTCCCTGGAGAAGGTCGCCGAGGTGCCCTGCGGCGGGCGCTGGCCGCGTCACTTCGCCCTGGCCGGCGACCGGCTGCTGGTGGCCAACCAGCACTCGGGCGGCGTCGCCGTCCTGCCGCTGGAGGACGGGATCCCCGGGAAGGCGGAGCACGTGATCGACGCCGAGAGCCCTGCTTGCGTCCTGAAGTCGTAAGGTGTCACTCAAGCGGCGGACACGGGCGGTGACTCTTCGTAACGATGACTCGCTGTGCGTATCACAGCGATAGCCATGGTCCTGCTCCTGGCAGGCTGCAACGCCTCCCACGCCACCGACGCCTCGCCACCGCCCCGTGGCCGGTCCGCCGAGTCGGCCCTGTCCGCCCGGCCGAGCCCGCGACCGCCCAAGCCGGAGTTCGGCCTGGAGGCGCCGGCCAGCGAGCCGGGGCTGGCCCTGCCCACCCCGGACGCCACGCAGGAGCCGGCCGTCGAGGCCGCGGCCGACTGGCAGCTGACCAGGAGCGGCGGCATCGAGGGCTACGCCACCCGCGTCAGCGTGCTGCCCGGCGAGCGCTTCTACCTGCGCGTCTCCACGGCGGCGCCGTACTTCACCGCCACGGCCTTCCGCATGGGCGGCCAGGTCCGCCGGGTGTGGACCTCCGGGAGGGTGCGCGGCCTCCTGCAGCCCAGGCCGCGCACGATCAGCACGACCAAGAGGATGGCGAGCGCGGCCCACTGGAAGAACTCGCTCATCGTCAGCACCTCGGGCTGGCCGGAGGGCGCCTACCTCATCAGGCTCGACTCCCCTCTGGGCCAGAGGTACGTGCCCGTCACCGTGCGGTCGCGCTCGACCCGGGGCAAGGTGGTGATCCTCAACGCGGTGACCACGTGGCAGGCGTACAACGCCTGGGGCGGGCGCAGCCTGTACCGCGGGCCCGGCGGCTACAAGGACAGATCGTGGGCGGTCACCTTCGACCGGCCCTACGACGGCACCGGAGCCCGCAAGTTCCTGCTGTTCGAGAAGGACGTCATCGAGACGGCCGAGCGCAGCGGCGTGCCCTTGGCGTACCTGACGGACCTGGACCTGGTGCCCGGCGCACTCGACGGCGCGCGGGCGCTGGTGTCGCTGGGACACGACGAGTACTGGTCGCCGCAGATGCGCCAGGTCGTCGAACAGGCCCGCGACCGCGGCACCAACCTGGCCTTCCTGGGCGCCAACGCCGTCTACTGGCGCATCGGCCTGCGCGGGCGCGTGATCGAATGCGACAAGAAGGTGCGCTGCCGCCGCTGGCGGGACGTCGGCAAGCCGGAGAGCTCGCTGGTCGGGCAGATGTACGCCTGCTACCCCGCCGAGGGCACCTACCTCGTCACCCAGCCCCGGCACTGGGTCTTCCGGGGAACCACCGGCACCAGCTTCCCCGGTCTGGCGGGCCACGAGGTCGACACCGTGATGCGGGGGTCCCCCAAGAACGTGCAGATCCTCGCCGAGTCCCCGGTGCGTTGCAACGAGAAGTCGGCCGTCGCCCACACCACCTACTACGTCGCGCCCAGCGGCGCGGGAGTGTTCGCCACCGGCACCCTGCGGTGGGTGTGCGCCATGCGCGGCAGCCTGTGCGGGCACGGCGTGACCGACGAGGCGGCGGACTTCACCCGCCAGGTGACCACCAACGTGCTGCGGCGCTTCTCCGAGGGGCCGGTCAGAGATTCTCGAGCAGACGCTTGATCTCCCGCTCGGCGGCCTCGTGGGTGACGTTGAGCCCGGCCAGCGCTCTGACGACCCGGCTCTCGCCCGCCGCGAGGACGCCCAGCAGGATGTGCTCGGTGCCGATGTAGTTGTGGCCGAGCCGCAGCGCCTCGCGCAGGGTGAGCTCCAGCGCCTTCTTGCACTCGGCGCTGAAGGGCAGGCCCTCGCCCTCGGCGGTGTCGGCCGAGCCGGTGCCCAGCCCCTCGGCGATCGCCTTCCTGATCGCCGTGGGCGTGGCGCCGAGGGCCTGCATCGCCTTGACGGCCAGGCTCTCCGGCTCGCACAGCAGTCCCAGGGCGAGGTGGTCGGGCTCGATGTGGTCGTGGCGGGTCTGGCGGGCTTCGGCCTGTGACTGGACCACCACGTGGCGGGCCCTGTGGGTGAAGCGCTGGTAGTTCTTCAGGTCGTCGATGAGCATGGGCTCCTTGGGGACGAAGCGCTTCTGCGCGGCCTGCTTGGTGACGCCCATGCTGCGGCCGATCTCCGTCCAGGAGGCGCCCGCGCGCCGGGCCTGGTCGACGAAGTGGCCGATCAGGTGGTCGGCCACCTCGCCCAGGTACTCGCCGAGGGTGACCGCGTCGGACAGCTGCGTCAGGGGGTCGTCGGCACGGCTCTTGATCGCGTTGATGAGGTCGTCGAGACGCACGGTGTTGTCCATGCGTCAACGATAGGTTGACGCATGCTTGCGGTCAACCCGAAGTTGACGCCTAGGGTGTCATGAGTGGGTGGACGCCAGCCGTACGGCATGCCTCCAGCGCTCGTAGGCCGCGTCGTCCCGGTCGCCGGGCTCGAAGCGGCGGTCGAGCTGCCATGTCTTGCGCAGCTGCTCCGTCGAGGCCCACACGCCGTGGCCGAGCCCGGCCAGGAAGGCCGCGCCCAGCGCCGTGGTCTCCTGGACGACCGGCCGCTCGACCGCGACGCCGAGCTGGTCGGCCTGGATCTGCATGAGCAGGTCGTTGGCGCTGGCCCCGCCGTCGGCCTTCAGCACCGAGATCCGCGGCATGACCTCCGCGACGTCGCGCACCTCGAAGGCGATCGCCTCCAGCGTGGCGCGCACCAGATGGGCCCGGGTCGTGCCCCGCGTGATCCCGCTGATCAGGCCCCGCGCCTGCGGATCCCAGTGCGGGGCGCCCAGGCCGGTCAGCGCGGGCACGAACACCACGCCGCCGCTGTCGGGCACGGTCCCGGCCACCGCCTGCGACTCCGGCGCGCTGCCGATCAGCCCGAGCCCGTCGCGCAGCCACTGCACCGCCGCGCCGGTCACGAAGATCGACCCCTCCAGCGCGTAGGTCAGCTCGCCGGAGGGCGCCTGCCAGGCCACGGTGGTCAGCAGCCCCGCGTCCGACCTCACCGGCTCGGAGCCGGTGTTGACCAGGATGAACGAGCCCGTCCCGTAGGTGCACTTGACGTCGCCCGGCTGGAAGCAGGTCTGCCCGAACAGCGCGGCCTGCTGGTCGCCCGCCATCCCCGTGATCGGCACCCGCAAGCCCAGGAAGGCCTCGGGCTCGGTGTGGCCGAACAGGCCGTAGTTCGGCTGGATCTCCGGCAGAGCCTGCCGCGGCACGCCGAACAGCTCGCACAGCTCCGGCTCCCAGGTCCCGGACCGCAGGCCGTACAGCAGGGTCCGCGAGGCGTTGGACGGGTCGGTCACGTGCCGCGCGCCCGCCGTCATGCGGGCGACGAGGTAGGAGTCGACCGTGCCGAGCGCCGTCTCGCCCGCGGCGACCCGGCTCCACAGGTCCGGCTCGTGCCGGGCCAGCCAGGTGAACTTCGTGGCGGTGAAGTACGGGTCCAGCCGCAGCCCGGTCAGCTCCGACACCCGCGCCTCGTGCGGGCGCAGCTCCTCGCAGATGCCCGCGGTGCGGCGGTCCTGCCACACGATCGCCCGGCGCGGCGCGGCCAGCGTGCGGCGGTCCCAGAGCACCGCGGTCTCCCGCTGGTTGGTGATGCCGACGCACACGGGCACATCGGCGGCGCTCGCCAGGGCGGTCCGGCACGCCGCGAGCGTCGCCTGCCAGATCGACTCCGGGGCGTGCTCCACCCAGCCGGGCCGGGGGAAGTGCTGGGCGAACTCCTCATACCCCCGGGAGACGACCGCGCCCTCCTCGTTCACGAGCAGCGCGGTGACGCCGGTCGTCCCCGCGTCGATGGCCAAAACGCTCACGGACTCGCCCTTCTGTCACTACGTTGGTCTAGACCACTGCCCGATCCCCCGGGCACAATGCGATTCTGGTCGTGAACCCCATCGGGAGGAACCCGCCATGCGAATTGGAGTGCTCACCGGAGGTGGCGACTGCCCCGGTCTCAATGCTGTGATCAGGGCCGTCGTCCGCAAGGGCGTGAGCGTTTACGGTCATGAGTTCGTCGGATTCCGCGACGGCTGGCGCGGCCCCCTCGAGGGCGACACCATGCCCCTGGACATCCAGGCGGTCCGCGGCATCCTGCCGCGTGGCGGCACCATCCTCGGCTCCTCGCGGACCAACCCCATGAAGATCGAGGGCGGCGTCGACAGGATCAAGGACAACCTGGCCTCGGGCGGCGTCGACGCGCTGATCGCGATCGGCGGCGAGGACACCCTGGGCGTCGCGCGCCAGCTGTCCGACCGTGGCGTCAGGGTCGTGGGCGTGCCCAAGACGATCGACAACGACCTGGCCGGCACCGACTACACCTTCGGCTTCGACACCGCCGTCAACATCGCGATGGAGGCCATCGACCGCCTCCACACCACCGCCGAGTCCCACCACCGGGCCCTCATCTGCGAGGTCATGGGACGCCACGCGGGCTGGATCGCCCTGCACGCGGGCATGGCCGGCGGCGCGAACGTCATCCTCATCCCGGAGAAGCCCTTCGACATCGACAAGGTCTGCGAGTACGTCGAGTCGCGCTTCCGCACCCGCTACTCGCCGATCATCGTCGTCGCCGAGGGCGCCCACCCGATCGAGGGGCAGATGGCGGTGCAGACCGGCGAGCTGGACGCCTTCGGCCACGTCCGGCTCGGCGGTATCGGCGAGGTGCTGGCCAAGGAGATCGAGAAGCGCACCGGCAAGGAGGCCCGCACCACCGTGCTCGGCCACATCCAGCGCGGCGGCACCCCGACCGCGTTCGACCGGGTCCTGGCCACGCGCTTCGGCCTGCAGGCCATCGACGCGGTCCACGACGGCGCCTTCGGCACCATGGTCGCCCTGCGCGGCACGGAGATCGTCCGGGTCGGGCTGGACGAGGCCACGGCGGAGCTGAAGACCGTGCCGGTCTCGCGCTACGAGGAGGCCGAGGTCTTCTTCGGCTGATGCGGTGCCGTTGACGCGCCGTTCAGGAGCCTGACAGCGCCCTGCAAGCGGGCCGCCGTAGGTTGCTCGCATAGCGGGGTCAGCGCAGACCTCCTTGTCGCGGGTACGGCTCGCGCCGACAACCAACTCGGCGGCCCACCACGGCGCGAGCCGTGCCCGCTCCTCACGCCCGGCGCCGGCTCTCCAGCAGGGCGAGCAGTTCGGCGTCCTCGCGCTCCTCCTGTTCCGACGGCGACAGGATGACCATCAGGAACATGGTCAGCGTCAGGACGCTCACCAGCGTCATGAGGGGGACGAGGAAGTCCAGCGCCTCGGCGCCCGGCACGAACCGGGGCCGCGGATCCAGATCGACGGTCATCGCGAACATGCCGGTGTAGTGCATGCCCGACACCGCCACGCCCATGATCAGCGCGGCGACGGTGATCCAGACGGGCCGTTTGATCCGCAGCGTGAACCACAGCGCCACGGTCGCCGCCACGACGGCGATCGCCACCGACAGCGCCACGGTCGCCCGGTCGTAGTGGACGCGGCCGGAGAGGTTCATCGCGTACATGCCCATGTAGTGCATGGCCGCCACGCCCAGGCCGGTCAGCAGCCCGCCCCCGAGCAGCGGCAGCACGGTGCCGCGGCCGGAGGAGACGACGAGCAGGCCGGCGGCCACGACGACGACGGCCACGACCGCCGAGGCCGCCGTCAGTCCGACGTCGTAGCGGATCGCCGTGCCGGGCACGTCGAAACCGAGCATGGCGATGAAATGCATGACCCAGATGCCGGTGCCGCCGATGGACACCGCCGCCCCGGCCAGCCAGCGCAGCCGCGTGCCGCCGGAGCTGCGGTGCGCCTGGGCGGTGAGCCGCAGGCCGAGCATCGATCCCAGGCACGACATGACGTAGGCCAGGACCGGGGTGAACGCGCCGTACGCGAAATGATGAATATCTGTCACAATTGCCTCGGAAATAAGCGGGCTTTCACGTATTGATAGCGCTCCCAAGGTGTTTATGAATGGATAATTCGACTATCCTGTGAAATGCGAAATAAATTCACTGAATGGGATGGGCGGAAAGTCCGCTTTGCGGAGAGCGCCGTCTTCCGCCCCCAAGGCTCCAAGCCAGGGCCGGACGAGGACTAAACTCGGTGGGTCGCGGCGTTGCCAACAGACGGCGTTGCCCCACAGTTGCCCCACGGTTGCCCGACAACCTGCCGCACGTCCCGATGGAGGTCCCACCATGACGATGTCCGCCCTGGGCGAGCCCTGCGTGCTGCTCAAGCTGGGCGAACTCGTGCTCAAAGGCAAGAACAGAGAGCTGTTCGAGCGGCGGCTGGTGGGCAACATCCGCGGCGCCCTCAAGGAGTTCGACGTCAAGCTGGACATCCGCGTACGGCACGGCGTCATCGCGATCTTCCTGCCCGAGGGCACGAGCGTGGAGACGGCCGAGGCCATCGCCCGGCGCGTCACCGAGGTGCCCGGCCTGACCTGGGTGCACCGGGCCTGGCGGGTCGCCAAGGACCCCGACGCGGTCCTCAAGGCGGCGATGGAGCTGGTCGGCGACACCGAGCAGGCCCGGCGCGGCGCCACCTTCCGCGTGCGCTCGCGCCGCCGCGACAAGCGCTTCCCGCTGCGCTCCAACGAGATCGACCGGCTGGTCGGCGGGGAGATCAACGAGAGGTACGGCCTGCCGGTCGACCTGACGGGCGCCGAGCTGACCGTCTCCATCGAGGTCGACCGCGACGAGGTGTTCGTCTACACCGACGGGCTGCCGGGCCTGGGCGGGCTGCCCGTGGGCAGCAGCGGGCGGGCGCTGGCGCTGATGTCGGGCGGCATCGACTCGCCCGTGGCGGCCTACCGGATGATGCGGCGCGGGCTGCACGTCGACTTCCTGCACTTCTCGGGCATCCCGTTCACCACCTCAGAGTCGATCTACAAGGCGTATGCCCTGGCCAGGCGCCTGGACCGGTTCCAGGGCAAGTCGCGGCTGTGGGTGGTGCCCTTCGGCAAGGCGCAGCAGTCGATCAGGACCTCCGGGCAGGACCGGCTGGCGGTCATCGCGCAGCGGCGGCTCATGCTCAAGACCGCCGAGGAGGTCGCGCACCGCATCCGCGCCGAGGCCCTGATCACGGGCGACGCGCTGGGCCAGGTGTCGTCGCAGACGCTGGCCAACATCACCGCCCAGGACAACGCCGTCGACCTGCCGATCCTGCGCCCGCTGGTGGGCTGGGACAAGACGGAGATCATGGCCGAGGCCCGGAAGATCGGCACCCTGGAGATCTCCGAGCTGCCGGACGAGGACTGCTGCACGCTGCTGGCGCCCAGGCGGGCGGAGACGCGGGCCAAGATCGAGGACCTCAAGGCGATCGAGCGGCGGCTGGACGCCGAGGAACTGGCCGTCCGGCTCGCCGACTCGGTGCAGGAGTACACGATCTGACCGAGTGATCCCGTTGGCNGGCGGGCGCCCACCCCGGGCGCCCGCCGTACCACCACCGCCGGACGGCGCTCAGACGGTGAGGACGTCGCCCACGAGGGCCCTGCCGAGCACGGGCGGGAGGGTGCGCAGCAGGTGGGCCAGCTCCTCCAGGTCGCCGTCGACGAGCGCCTGGGGGCCGTCGCAGAGCGCCTGCGCCGGGTTGGGGTGCACGTCGATGATGACGCCGTCCGCGCCGACGGCGACGGCCGCGCGGGTGAGCGGCAGCACCAGGTCGCGCCGCCCGCCGGAGTGCGACGGGTCGACGATCACCGGCAGGTGCGACAGCCGCTGGGCGACCGGCACGGCGGAGACGTCCAGCGTGTTGCGCGTGGCCGTCTCGAAGGTGCGGATCCCGCGCTCGCACAGCACGATGTCGAGGTTCCCGCGCTGCGCGATGTACTCGGCCGCCATGAGCCACTCCTCGATGGTCGCGCTCATCCCGCGCTTGAGCATGACCGGCCTGCCCGCCTGGCCGACGGCCTGCAGCAGCGCGAAGTTCTGCGCGTTGCGGGTGCCGACCTGCAGCATGTCCGCGTAGGAGGCGACCAGCTCGACGTCGTGCGCGTCGACGACCTCGGTCACGATGGGCAGCCCCGTCTCCTCGCGGACCTCGGCCAGGATGCGCAGGCCCGCCTCGCCGAGCCCCTGGAAGGCGTACGGCGAGGTGCGGGGCTTGAACGCGCCGCCGCGCAGCAGCGTCGCCCCGGCGGCCTTGGCCATCCGGGCCGCCTCCAGCGTCTGCTCGGGCGTCTCCACGGCACAGGGGCCCGCGATGAGCGTCACCGTGCCGGGCCCGATCGGCACGCCGCCGACGCGCACCGTCGACCGCTCGGGGTGGTTGTCCCTGCTCACCAGCTTGTACGGCGTGCTGATCCGCATCACGTCGGCCACGCCCGGCATGCTGCGCAGGTTGGGCGCGTCCAGCTGCTCGACGTCGCCCACCAGCCCGATGATCGTGCGCTGCACCCCCCGGCTGACGAACGCCTCGACCCCTGCCGCCTGGACGATCGCGACGATCGCCTCGACGTCCTCACCGGTGGCCTGCGGGCCCATGACGATGACCATCTTCATCTCCTCGGCACTCGATCGGAAAACTGGCCAGGAAAACGAAAAGGCCCCGGGTCCTCGATGGACCCGGGGCCTTCCCGACGCCTGTCTGCTAGCGCAGCGCCTCATGGCGATCGGTCCCCCTGGGTCCGTCGCCATACCAAAACAGGAACGCGGTGCGCATAGGCCGCAATGATAACCACACGCGAGCGTCGATCACAAAGCCAGCCCGCCGGAACCGGCGCGGGGGCGCGATGGCAGGATGGCGAGGGTGAGTGAGGCCATGGGAGATGAACCACGCTTGCCCCCGGGGCAGTACATCCCTCGCGGCAGGCCGATCATTCACTACGGCAGGGTGCCCGAGTTCAAGCCCGACCGCTGGGACTTCCGGATCTTCGGCGCCACCGCCTCCGGCCAGGAACACCGTTTCACCTGGGCCGACATCGAGCGGTTGCCGCGCACGACCGTGATCGCCGACTTCCACTGCGTCACCAGGTTCTCCATCATGGGCAACGAGTGGCGCGGCGTGAGCCCGGCCACGCTCATGGAGCTGGCCCCGCCCGATCCCGGCGTGCGGCACGTGATGATCTGGGCCGAGTACGGCTACAGCGCCAACCTGCGGATGAGCGACTTCACCGCGCCCGGCACCCTGTTCGCGACGGACCTGGACGACAAGCCCCTGTCGCCCGAGCGCGGCTACCCCCTGCGGATCGTGGTGCCGCACCTGTACGCCTGGAAGAGCGTCAAGTGGGTGCGCGGCGTGGAGTACATGCTGGAGGACCGCAGGGGCTTCTGGGAGGAGCGCGGCTACCACAACGTGGCCGACCCCTGGCGCGAGCAGCGCTACTCCTACCAGGAGGAGCCGGGCGAGGGACCGCCGTAACTCGCCGTTTCGGTCCCGTCGCGGCCCGTGTCCGGCTACGGTTGCCCGCATGTCGACCGCCGCATGGGTGGTGATCGCCCTGCTGGCCTTCCTCGTGGGCCTGGCCGTGGGGCGGGGCCGGGCTGCCCGGCCGTACGCGAGGGGGGAGAGGGGATCCGTCTACGCCGTGCTGCGCGCGGCGGCGCTGGCCGGCTCGCCCCTGCGCGGCGGGCTGAGCCGGGAGTCCGCCCGCCGGGCCGTACGCCGGCTGAGGCCGCTGCTGGGCGCGCGGGCCGTGGCGCTGACCTCGACCGACGTGCCGCTGGCGTGGGAGGGGCCCTGCGGCCAGGAGGTGTTGGCCCACGTGCGCCCGGCCCTGGCCTCGGGGCGGCCGCACGTGGTGGCGGGCGAGCCGCTCGCCGCGGTGGCGGTCCCGCTCCGCGTCGGCGGCAGGGTCGTCGGCGCGCTGGCGGCCTACGACGCCGAGGTGGGCACGGCCCTGGTGCGCTCCGCCGCCGAGGCCGCCAGGTGGATCTCCACCCAGCTGGAGCTGGCCGAGCTGGACGCCGCGCGGCGGCGCGCGGCCGAGGCCGAGATGCGGGCGCTGCGCGCGGAGATCTCCCCGCACTTCATCTACAACGCGCTGACCACCATCGCCTCCTTCGTCCGCACCGACCCGGCGCGCGCCCGCGAGCTGCTGCTGGACTTCGCCGACTTCGCCCGGTACGTCCTGCGCCGGGCGCGCGACTTCACGACCCTGTCGGAGGAGCTGACCTGCGTGGACCGGTACCTGCTGCTGGAGCGCGCCAGATTCGGCGACCGGCTGCGCTTCTCGGTGCAGGTCTCGCCCGAGGTGCTGCCCGTGCCGGTGCCCTTCCTGTGCCTGCAGCCGCTGGTGGAGAACGCCATCAAGCACGGCATGGACGGCCGTGACGGCGGCGAGATCCGCGTGGTGGCGTGCGACGCGGGCCCGGAGGCCCACATCACCGTGGAGGACGACGGCGCCGGGATGGACCCCGAACGCGCCGGGCGGCTGCTGGACGGCGACGGGGGCGGCATCGGGCTGGCCAACGTCGACGTGCGGCTGCGGCACATCTACGGCGAGCGCTACGGGCTGGCGGTGGAGACGGCGGTCGGCGCGGGAACCAGGATCCTTCTGCGCATCCCCAAGTCCGCGCCATAGCTCTTTGTAGTCAATTCTTGACGGTCCGTTGGCGGAACGCTTGTGGCCACGTCGAGCTTCCGGCAGCGTGTACCCATGCTGCGTGTGCTGGCCGTCGACGACGAGGAGCCCGCGCTGGAGGAGCTGGCCTACCTCCTGCGCCGGGACACCCGGGTGGAGCAGGTCCTCACCGCGTCCGACGCGGTCGCGGCCCTGCGGGACATGATGCGGATGATCGGCACGGGCGAGCGGCTGGACGCGATCTTCCTGGACGTGCGCATGCCCGGCCTCGACGGCCTGGACCTGGCCAGGCTCGTCGGCGGCTTCCCCGACCCGCCCAAGCTCGTCTTCGTCACCGCCCACGACGACCGCGCGGTGCAGGCCTTCGAGCTGGCCGCCGTCGACTACCTGCTCAAGCCCGTGCGGGCCGAACGGCTGGCCGAGGCGGTGCGCCGCGTCCAGGCCGCCGCCGAGCCCGCCGGCGAAGGCGAGCCGGGCGACGTCATCCCGGTCGAGCTGGGCGGGCGGATCAGGTTCGTGCCGCAGCAGGCGGTGTGGTTCGCCGAGGCCAAGGGCGACTACGTGCGCCTGCACACGGTCGACGGCAGCTACCTGGTGCGCATGTCGCTGGCCGCCCTGGAGCGGCGCTGGGCCGCCGCCGGGTTCATGCGGGTGCACCGCAGCACGCTCGTCTCCACCCGCCACGTCAGCGAGCTGCGCTTCGACCAGGGCAGGGTGCTGCTGACCGTGGGGACGGAGACGCTCACCGTGAGCCGCCGCCACAGCCGGCAGGTCCGCGAGCAGCTCGTCCACCAGCCCCGCGCGGGGCTCGCGCGGTGACCGCGCGCCGGGTGGCGGTCGTGCGCCGCCAGGCCACCCTCGGCCGTCCCCCCGGCCGAGAGTGGGGGAACGGCCCGGATCACGCCCTTGCCCGCGCCCTTGAGGCCGCCCCCGGCGTCCCGGGTCTGGAGGAGACGCGGCACGCGGACGTGACCGCCGTGCTCGCCGGGCAGCTGCGGGCGTCCCTGCCCACGCTCGCCGCGGTCTTCGGCGCGCTGGTCGGCCTGCCCGTCCTCGTCGCGCTGCTCGGCCCGGGCAGCGTGTGGCTGTCGCTGGCCGCCCATCCGATCTGGGTGGCGCTCGCCGTCCTCCACCTCAACCGCGCCGAGCGGCTGGAGCGATGCTCGCCGCCGCGCTGACCGGGATCGCCGTCGTCCTCGTCGTGTCCGTGATGGTCGGCACGGTACGGCCCCGCCGCTACGCCACCGTCGCCGACTTCTATGTCGCCGCCCGCACCGTGCCGCCGTTGCGCAACGGCGCGGCGATCAGCTCCGAGTTCACCTCCGCGGCGGCCTGCCTCGGGCTGGCCGGGATGATCGCCACGCACGGCCCGCAGATGCTGTGGTATCCGGCGGGCGCCGCGGCCGGGTTCGTGGTGCTGCTGGCGCTGGTGGTCGCCCCGCTGCGCCGCTCGGGCGCCTACACGCTGCCCGACTTTGCCCGGTGGCGGCTGGGCTCCGGCGCGGTGCGGCGCATGACGACCTGCGTCGTCCTCGCGGTCGGGGTGGTGTACCTGGTCGCGCAGTTCCACGCCGCCGGGCTGGTCGTCGGGCTGCTCACCGGGCTGCCGGAATGGGCGGGCTGGGCGGCCGTGGCCGTGCCGTCCGTCGCGGTGGCGCTGGCGGGCGGCGCCGGCAGCGTCACCAGCGTGCAGGCCACGCAGTTCTGGATGAAGCTGGCCGTCTTCTCCGGGGTCGCGCTGGCGCTGTGGGCCGCGTGGCACTGGGGCGCCGTGCCGGACGGGCCCTCGCGGCAGGCCGCCCCGGCGCCGGGCCCGGTCCGTCCGGAGATCCTGGCCGGCGCGGGCGACACCTCGCTGCCGGGCGTGCTGGCCGTCCTGCTGGCCTGCGCCCTGGGCGCCATGGGGCTGCCGCACGTCGTGGTGCGCGTCTACGCCAGCCCCGACGGGCGCGGCGCCCGCCGCTCCCTGGTGGCCGCCCAGGCGCTGCTGGCGGTGTTCTTCCTGCTGCCGCCCCTGTACGGGCTCCTCGGGCGGATCCACGTCCCGCACGCGCACCCCGACGAGGTGGTGCTGCTGCTGCCCTCGGCGATGCTGCCCGGGCCGGTGGGCGACCTGCTCACGGGCCTGCTGGGCGCCGGGGCGTTCGCGGCGTTCCTGTCGACCTCCTGCGGGACGCTGGCCTCCGTCGCGGGAGCCGTCTCCTCGTGTGTGACGCGGGCCAGCGTCGAGTCCTTCCGCGCCTCGGTCGCCGGCGTGGCCGCGCTCACGCTCGCCGTCTGCGGGGCGACCGACCACGGCGGCTCCGTGCCGCTGGTGCTGGCGGCCTTCAGCCTCTCGGCCGCGACGTTCTGCCCGATGCTCGTGCTGGGCATCTGGTGGCGCCGCCTGACCGACGCGGGCGTCGCGGCGGGCGTGGTCGTGGGAGGCGGTCTGACCGCGGGCCTGGTCTGCGCCGACCTGGTGGGTGTGAACTTGGGGCTCGCGTCCGCGTGCCCCGCGGCCTTCGCCGTCCCGCCTGCGTTCCTCGCGATGGTGCTGATGTCGCTGGTCACGCCCGATCGTGTACCGCCGGGCGTGGACGCCATGATGCTCAGGATGCACCTGCCGGAGGACCGCTCGCCGCGCTGAGACGACCGCTCGTCGCTCTGATACCCTCCGTATGGCTACGACTACGCACCGTTAGGCGAGCGGCGGGCGAAGAAGGTTTCAGGCACAAGATCGCGACCGTAGGGTCTACGGCATCGGAAAGCCAAGCCGCCGCGTGGAGGGGGCGAGCCGCAGGCTCGCGAGACGGCCCACCGCGACGGGAGCGCCGGTGACCCATCGGGTCGCCACGGCTGTCGGGCCCTTGACCGGGGGGTAGGGCCCGCCGGCCGCTCCGATGGAGGGATGTCCGCCGGGCCGCGGAGAGGACCGTGATCCGGCCTCACGGGGGCGGCCGGATCGCGGGGCGGACATCCCTACCTATGGCCCCGCCGGAGGCGGGGCGTGCTCGGGGCGCTCTGTTTACGGCCCCGCCGGAGCCGGGGGGTGCTCGGGGCGCCTTCAAGGCTCGCCCCTCGCGGCCTCGGGCGCGGGGCGCCCGAGGCAACCCTCAGGGGTGACTCTCAGGGGAGTGTCTCGGTTGCAATTTCAGGGGCGTGCTTCGGAGCGGGGCTTCTTCAGCAGTTCGATGTCGGCCTTGTAGTCGGCCGGCTTGCCGGGGATCTCGATGCACACCGGCACGCCCGCCGCCACGGGGTGGCGGAACAGCTCGCGGAACGGGTCGAGCCCGATCCTTCTCGGAGCCGCACCCGGCGGGCTCGGGAACCGCGCTGGACGGCCTTCCTCGGCTCGCGAGACGAAGGCCCAGCCGGCAAGCTGAACCCGCCGGCGGTGCGAACGTGGGTCCCGGCCCCGCGGTGATGTGGGGACGGAAGGAGATCTTGCCGAGAGACGAACGGTTCCTCGACAAGATCTCGGTTGAGAGGGCCGGTGGACGGGCAGCCGTCACGCGGCGCTAACGGCGGACTCGATACAGCAGGTGCAGCACCCGGTCGCCCTGGATCACCACGTGCGGGTCCTCCAGCAGATGCCGGCCGTCGACCGACCCGAAATACCGCTTGCCCAAGCCGAAGACCACCGGCACGACGTCCATCGCCACCTCGTCCACCAGGCCGAGGGCGAACGCCTGCCCGCCGACGTCGCCGGCCGCCACGGCGACGGTGCGCCGCCCCGCGAGCTCCTTGGCCTTTGCGATCGCCTGTGCCACGTCGTCGACGAAGTGGTACGACGCCTCAGGATGCCACCCGTCGGGCCTGGGCCGGTGCGACACCACGACCACGTGGTCGCCCGCAGGCGGCTTGCCTTGCCAGCCGTCGGTGATGTCGAACAGGCGGCGTCCTATGACCATCGCCCCGATTCCCGCCCACGTCGGCCGGACGTACTCGGCCGAGGCCTGCGAGACCTTCGCCGTGCCGCGTTCGTCGAGTGGGACGTCGCCGTTGGCGTACCAGTCGAACAGCGGGCCGACCTGGTCGTCGGGGTCGGCGATGAAGCCGTCCACCGACACGACGTTGTGCATCACTACTTTGCTCATCACTTCTCCTGGGCGTACCGAGGGTTTGATCTTGCTCATGTCCTGCCTGCTGCCGCAGCTCAGCCGATGCGGGCGGCAGGGGGCAGCGACACGTGGGTGCGGTGGTCGAAGGTCTGCCCGTGCGGGGCACAGGGAGTGCCGGACTCGTGCGGGCACAACGTCCAGTGCCGGGTGACGCGCGCCCGATAGAGGCGGTACGGCGCGGGCGGGCGCAGCCGGTCGGGCGGGACAGCCCAGCCGCCGCGTCCCGGGTCTCCTGGATAGACCGGGAGCCACCGGTCGAGGTCGCTCTCCTCGGCGGCGGTCGCCGCCATGTACACCGCCTGCCCGGCGCCGGGCTTCACCTGGGAGTCGAAGACCACGATGCTGATCTCGGGGCGCTCGGCGATGTTGCGTGAGTGGGCCGCCCCGGGCGTGGAGATCCACAGGAAGTCCCGGTAGCCGTCGTGCGCGAAGAAGACCGGGGTGACCCAGGGGGTTCCCGTCTGGTCGGCCGTGCCGAGCGTGAGGTAACGGTTGGCGTCGATGATCGCCCGTACGGTGTCCGCGAGGCTGCTCATCGCCGCCTGCCCCACACGATCAGCGCGGCCACCGTACCGAGGGCGAGGGGCAGCCACGGCTGCGTGTGCAGGATCGCGATGTTCGTGACGGCCGCGCCGGCCATCAGGCCGACCAGGCCCAGTGCGGCCATCCGGCACAGGCGCGGCACGAGCAGGCCGATCGCGGCGGCGACTTCCAGTGCTCCCACCAGGTAGCGGAACCACTGGCCGGCGCCGATGGCCTCGAACATGTCCACCATCGCCGGGTCGCCGGCGAGCTTGACCGCGCCGCCCATCGCGAACTGGACGGCGAGTACCGCTTGCCCCGCCCACAGAGCGATCGTCTTGGCCTTGCGGCGGGCGCGGGTCCGGGTGGGGGTGATCGTGGTAGTCATCGGTGACCTCCGGGTCGTCGTTGTGACGTCGATGTCCCCAAGCCTGCGCCGCCAGGCGGCAGCACTCATCCGTGGCGCCCACCGAACCGCCACCGAACCGCCACCGAGGCACCACCGAGAGACCGCCGACCTCCTACCGCCCATCCCGCGGATGCGCCATTCTGGGGTGATGGACGGTGAGATCTCCCCGAGGGAGGCCGAGGTCCTGGCAGCTGTCGGTGAGCACCTGTCCAATGCGCAGATCGCCGGGCGCCTGCGGCTTTCGGTGCGGACCGTGGAAAGTCACGTGGCCTCCCTGCTGCGCAAGTACGGCGTCGCCGACCGGCGGGCGCTGGCGGCGCACGCCGCTCTTCGAACCGTCCGGCCGGGCGAGATCAGCCGTCTGCCCGTGGGCCGCACGAGTTTCGTCGGCAGAGGCGCCGAGCGGGAGGCCGCCCTCCTCGCGCTGGCGGACTCGCGGTTGGTGACGCTGCTCGGCCCCGGGGGAATGGGCAAGACGCGGCTGGCGGCGGTGGTGGCCGGCGAGTATCCGGACGGCGGTGCCTTCGTCGACCTGGTCCCGGCCCGCGCGGGGCACGTCGTCCAGGCGGTGGCGGCCGCGCTCGGCGTGTCGGAGCGCCCGCCCAGGCCGCTCGAGCACACCGTGATCGAACATCTGGCTCCCGGACGGGCGCTGCTCGTCATGGACAACTGCGAGCACGTGATCGACGAGACCGGCGCGCTGATCGACCGTGTCCTGTCCGGCTGCCCCGGAGTACGGGTACTGGCCACCAGCCGGGAACGGCTGGGTGTCATGGGGGAACGGGTCATCCCGGTCTCCGCCCTTCCGCTACACACCGATGCGCGCCGGCTGTTCCTCGACCGCGCGCGTGCGATCGACGCGGCCTTCGACGCCCCGCCCGCGCTCATCGACGACCTGTGCGCCAGGCTCGACGGCATGCCGCTGGCCATCGAGCTGGCGGCCGCCCGCGCCGGGTCGCTGGGCGCGGCGGGCCTGCTGTCCGCGATCGAGGACCGGGCGCGGCTGCTGTCAGGCGGTCGCGGACCGGATGCGCGACACCGGTCGCTGCGATCGGTGCTCGACTGGAGCCACGAGCTGCTGGACGACGAGGAGCGGGCCGTGTTCCGGCGGCTGTCGGTCTTCTCCGGCGCCTTCGACCTGGACGCGGCCGCGGCGGTCTGCCCGGGGATGCCGCTCGCGGAGGTGGCCGAC
Organism: Thermoactinospora rubra; assembly: GCF_002093975.1. GTDB lineage: Bacteria > Actinomycetota > Actinomycetes > Streptosporangiales > Streptosporangiaceae > Nonomuraea > Nonomuraea rubra_A. The sequence continues at coordinate 305,700 of NZ_KZ084325.1, read as the reverse complement.
GTGGTGGGGCGGCTCGCCGACAAGAGCATGGTGGCCCGCCACGGCGAGCGCTGGCGGCTGCTGGACACCGTACGGGCCTACGCCGCCGAGCAGCTCGCCCTGTCGGCGGAGCCGGCCGGGACGCGCGCGGCCCGGTTGTCGTGGGCCGCGGACACGGCGCCCCGCCTCCAAGAGCGGCCGGTCACGGGCCCCGAATTCGACCGGGTGGCCGGAGAACTGCGCGCGACGCTGGCGGAGGCGGACGATCAGGCCGAGCCGGCGGGTGCCGCGCACCGCCTCGCCCGGTCACTGGCCCGGCTGACGTTCGGCAGAGGCGCGTTCGCGGAGGCGAGGGGTCACTACACGGCGGCCGCCCGGCACGCGGGCGACGTGGCCGAGGCGTGGCGGGACCTCCGGGACGCCGCCCAGGCCGCGGTGGCCGTGGCCGACGGGGAAGCCGCCTACGCGCTGATGATGGAGGCCGCCGACCTCGCCCGCCGGGCGCGTCCGCCGCGGCCCGATCTGCTCGCGTCCGCGCTGGCACACGCGGTGATCATCGCGGTGCGGTATCGGCCGGACGCCGAGGAGACCCGCCGAAGCCAGGCCGCCCTGCTGGCGGAGGCGCCCCCGGCGACCGACCCGCACGCCTCGGCACTGCTCCTGACCGCGCGCGCCTGGCACGAGGGCGGAGCCGGCCTCGCCCGCCAGGCCGTCGCCGCCGCCCGCGCCACCGGCGACGACGTGCTGCTGCTCGGCGCCCTCGACGCTCTGGCCACCGCGACCGCCCAGGCGGGCGACACGCGGGAGGCGCACCGGATCGGCGGCGAGCGACTCAAGCTCATCACCGCGCTGCCCGCCGACGACCCCGCGTCCGCAGCGGAGATCATCGACGCCTTCCACGCGGCCGGCACCGCCGCGATCGCCACCGGCGACCTGCCGGCGGCGCTGACCATCCAGCGGCGGTCCCGGACGGAGGACCCCATCGGCGCTCACCCGTACATCGCGGCGCCGCGGCGCATCCGGGTCCTGGCGTTGAGCGGCCGCTTCGACGAGGCCCTCGCGCACGCGGAGACCATGTGGAACGGCTGGCGCGGCGACGGCTCCCCGCGGATGACCTGGATGGCGTCCGCGGTGGCCATGGCCGCCCTAGTGCATGGACTGCGGCGATCCGACCGGTTCGAGCTGTGGCGAGCTCGCGCCACCGAGATGGCCGGCTGCTCAGACCCGGCCGACTCGCCCGAGCTCGCGGCGTGCATGGCGTTCGTCGACGCCAGGACCGCCGTGCACACCGGCCGCTTCGACGATGCCGAGTCCTTGGTCGAGCGGGCGTTCGCCGACTTCGCCGAACCGTGGTGGGCGGCCTACGCGCGGGCCGCAGGAGCCGAGCTCGCCGTCGCCGTCGGGCTGCCGGACCGCCGGGCTCGCCTCGCCGAAGCGGCGCCCTGCGCGGCGCAGAACGACTGGGCCGCCGCCTGCCTGGCCCGGGCCGGCGCCGAGGACGCCGCCGCGCTGAACGCCGCCGCGGCGCGGTGGGAACGCATCGACGCGGTCTTCGAGCGAGCGTGCACCCTGGCCCTGATCCCGGACCGCGCGGCCGAAGCCACCGCAACCCTTCAAGCCCTGGGCAGCCACGCCCCGGCCTCTCGCTGAACTGCACGCCGGGCTGACTCGCAGTCTCTGGTCGCCGAGACCGAACTCAGCCACGTCACCCTGAACGCACTCTCAGGGGCGTGCCTCGTCGCGGAGCTTCTTCAGCAGCTCGATGTCGGCCTTGTAGTCGGCCGGCTTGCCGGGGATCTCGATGCACACCGGCACACCCGCCGCCACGGGGTGGCGGAACAGCTCGCGGAACGGGTCCAGCCCGATGTGCCCCTGGCCGATCTTCTCGTGGCGGTCCTTCTTGGAGCCGCACCCGTCCTTGGAGTCGTTGGCGTGGATCAGCTTGAGCCGTCCGGGGGCGACCTTGTGCAGAGCCTCCAGCGTCTCCGCGACGCCGCCCTCGGCGGCCAGGTCGTGCCCGGCGGCGAAGGCGTGGCAGGTGTCGAAGCAGACCCCCGCCTTGGGGTGCCAGTCGAGCGCCGCCAGGTAGGGCTCCAGGTCCTCGACGGTGGCGCACAGCATCGCCCCCTGCCCGGCCATCGGCTCCAGCAGCAGGTCGGGGCCGTCGTCGGGCAGTTCCTCCAGCAGCGGCAGCATGTGCTCGCGCACCTGGGCCATGGCCGCCTCCCGCGGCTGGCTCACCGCCGAGCCGGTGTGCAGGACCACGCCCTTGGCGCCCGTCTGGACGCCGCGCCGGAGGGTGTAGCGGGTCAGCTCGACGGAGGCGGCCAGCGTGTCGGGGTTGGGGGAGCCGAAGTTCACCAGATACGGGATGTGGATGAAGCACTCCACCCCCGACTCGGCGAGCTTGGCGTCCTCCTCCGGCTTGCCCTCCGTGAGCGCCCAGGCGCGCGGGTTGGTGACGAACACCTGCATCATCTCGGCGCCGATGTCGGCCATGTACTTCAGGCCGCCCGTGGCCAGGCCGCCCGCGACGGACACGTGCCCGCCGATGAGGGATTGTGAGCTCATGATGGCCCTCAGTTTAGGCCCGAACTTCTGGCCGCCTCCCCGCGTCTGACCTTTCATGATCTTGCTGATGGCCGCCCTGCTGGCGATTCCCCAGAACTTCCTGCTGCTGGAGCGCGAGGCGCGCCAGGTGGACAACCAGGAGACCTGGTCGAAGATCAGTAACTCGCTGCGCAGGCCGCTGCTGCTGAACCCGTGCGAGCGCAAGCGCACCCCCGCCGACGGGCGGATCGCCGCCCGGCAGGTGGACATGTCGAGCTCCGCCCCTTCCTGGTACGGCGAGCAACTGGTCGTCTACCCCGACAGCCGGCAGGCGGCCGCCGCGGTCCGGCGGGTCCGCGCCGACCTCAAGCGGTGCGCTGTCTTCAAGGTGCCCAAGAGCAAGCGCGCGGAGAGCTACCCGGCCTTCCGCTACAAGGCCGCCGAGGTGCGGGTGGGCGACGACGCGGTGCTCGTGCGATCGGAGGCCTACGTCCGCGACGTCAAGAGCTGGACGGGATGGGAGCACTACGTGCTGGCCCGCCGGGGGAGCGCGGTGATGGTCTACCAGCTCAGCGACGCCGCGGTGAACAGCGAGGCCCAGGGCCGCCGCCAGGTCGTGCGGTGGGCCCGCGCGATGGCGGGCAAGGCGTGCGGGCTGGCCCTTCCCGAGCTGCCGCAAGGGCCGTGCTGACGTGCCCGGAGGTCAGCCCGGAGCCGACTGCAGCTCCTTGAGATAGTCCTTGAGCGGCTTGAGCCCCACCTCGGCCCGGCGCTTATCGACCTCGGCCTCGTTCTCGATGCCGACCCTGGGCCGCCACTTCCCCTCGGGCGTGGTCTCCCACTGCGTGCCGTACACCTGGGGCTTGCCCTCCGCCACCCGCACCCGGTCGACCAGGTAGGCCATCTCGCCGGGGTCGGCCTCACCCTCCTCGACCGCCTCGCGCATCAGCTCCAGGCCCCTGCGCTGCAGGTCCAGCCGGCGGTCGGCGTGCTGGACCAGCGCCCAGGCGGCGGTGGCGCCGTCCTTGCCGACCATGGAGAAGCCCGGCCAGCCGTACCGGCTCAGGATCTGCTCCATGCGGTCGGTGTTGGCCTTCTCCACGCGGTCCCAGTCCTCCTGGGAGGCGTCCATCGTGCGGTACTTCTGGTCCTCCTGGAGCATGCGCAGCAGCTCGGCGCGCAGCTGCGGATGGGTGGGCTCGCCCCGCCCGCAGGCCGACAGGAGCAGAGACGCCGCCAGGAGGCAGCAGACCAGTAACCGCATGATCACAACCGTACGCCGGTCCGGCCGGTCAGCCCAGACGCAGGGCCAGGAAGAAGTCCACCCGGTCCTCCAGGCGCGACAGGTCCCGGCCGGTGAGGTCCTGGATGCGCTGCACCCGGTAGCGCAGCGTGTTGACGTGGACGTGCAGCAGCTCGGCGGTCTTGGTCCACGACCCCGAGCACAGCAGGAACGCCTCCAGCGTGCGCACCAGCTCCGCGCGGTGCACCTGGTCGTAGGAGCGCAGCGGGTCCAGCAGCCGCACGCGGAACATGCGCCGCACGTCGTCGGGCACGGACGCCAGCAGCAGCACGTGGGTCGCCAGCTCCTCGTGCCCCACGACCGCGTCGGGCTCCGAGCGGCCCTCGGCCATCCGGCGGGCGTAGCGGGCCTCCTCCACCGCGCCGCGCAACCCCTCCACCGGCGCCGCCCCGCTGACCCCGACGGTCAGCCGCGCGCCGCCGAGGCCCGGCGCCAGGGCGTGGACCGCCTGCCGGATCTTCGCCGTCAGGTCCGTGTCGGCGGCCGGGACGAGCGCGATCGCCTCCTCGTGCTGGACGCCGATGACGGGCGGCGCGGCGCTGCCGTACAGGATCTCCCTGACCACCGAGCGCAGCTCGCCCGGGCGCAGGCCGCCGTGGGCGGTGGCGGCGACGGCGACGAAGCGCTCGGCCCCGGCCAGCCCGGTGACCTCCAGGCGGGGCAGGATGTCGCTGGGTTTGCCGTCGCTGAGCACCAGGCGGACGAGTTCCTGCGCGATGCGGCCCTCGGGGCTGTGCCGGTCGTCCTGCCGCACGCGCTCCAGGGCCGCCACGGCGGCCAGCTCCCCGGCCAGCGCCTGCCGTTCCTCAGGCCAGTCGGTGTAGCAGCCCTCGAAGGCCACGAACCAGTCGGCCACCCGCGAGGTGGTCTCCTCGTCGACCGGGAACAGCGAGTAGTCGCCGCGGGCGCACGGCAGCCGCTTGGCGGTGAGGAACGTCCGCGCCAGCACGGCGGCGGCCTCCTCCTCCAGCGGGTGCGATCCGGACACCACGCGGCCCAGCGGCGTCAGCACCCAGCAGCGCATGCCCAGGTCCCGGCCGATCATCTCCAGCACCGGGTCCAGGCCGCCGCCGGAGACCAGCTGGCGGTGCCGGTCCAGGACCGCCTTGACGTCGGAGGCCCGCGCCCCCGACAGCCGCCGCACGATGTGCTCGGTCACCTCGGCGAAGCCGACGGACGGTGAGACGTGGAAGAGCGGGATGCGATTCCTGGCGCAGGCCTGGACCAGGTCGTCGGGCAGGTCGCTGCCGCGCGGGTCGCCCGCGCCCACGGCCGCCACTCCGGCGCGGGCCAGGGCGGCGACGAAGGTCTCGCTGTCGTCCGGGGAGTTGCGCCAGATGAGGCCGGTCAGCACGAGCTCACCGCCGGACAGGTAGCGGCCGGGGTCGAGCAGGTCGGTGGTGACGACCCAGCGGATCGGGCGATCCAGGTCCTCCCGCCACACGACCGGCGACAGCCCCAGCTCGGGCATGTCGAGCAATGCGGTGAGTCGCATGTGAGGAAGGTAACTCACCGGCCGGTATGGGTTGAACTTGGAGCATGACACGAAAACCTCGCGGTCACCCCTCGTTCACTTCGGATTTCTTGCTGCTGGACCGGGCGGCGGGACGGCAGGTGTACTGCTGGCATGTCGAACGCGACCACCCTTGAGGGGCTCGCCGCCTTCAACGCGCTGAGCGCGGCGGACGCGGAGCGAGAGCTGCTGACCTGCTGCGCGTCCCGCGCCTTCGCCAGGCACGTGGCCGCGCTGCGCCCCTACCGCGATCTGGCCCAGCTGACCGCCGCGGCCGACTCCGCCGTGCGGGAGCTGGACTGGCCGGACGTGCTGGAGGCCCTCGGCGCCCACCCCCGGATCGGCGAGCGCAGGGCCGGAGCCGACCGGGAGTCCTCCTGGTCGCGGCAGGAACAGTCCGGCGTGCAGGACCACGTGAGAGCCGAGCTCGCCGAGGGCAACCGGGCTTATGAGGCCAGGTTCGGGCACGTCTACCTGATCTGCGCGACCGGGCTGACCGGCGAGGAGATGCTCGCCCGGCTCCGGGAGCGGCTGGGCAACGACGAGGAGGCCGAGCGCGCGGTGGTGCGCGACGAGCTCGCCAAGATCACCCGCCTGCGGATGGCCAAGCTGCTGGGGGGCGGCGCATGAGCTTCTCGACGCACGTGCTGAACGCGGTGACGGGACGTCCCGCCGCGGGCGTCCACGTACGGCTGGAGCACCAGGGCGAGGTGGTGGCCGAGGGCCGCACCGACGCCGACGGGCGGATCAAGGGCTGGAACCCCGGCGCGGGCGTGCACCGCGTGGTGTTCGACACCGGCTCCTACCTGGAGGAGACGTTCTACCCGGAGGTCGTGATCACCTTCACGGTCACCGACCCCGCCGAGCACTACCACGTGCCGCTGCTGCTCAGCCCCTACGCCTACTCCACCTACCGAGGGAGCTAACCGCACATGTCAGTCATCCTTGGCCCGAATCGGTACGGCAAGGCGGAGACGAGGGTCGTCCGCGTCGTCAGGGACGGCGGCGTCCACCACATCAAGGACCTCAACGTCAGCTCGGCGCTGTCGGGCGACATGGAGGCCGTGCACCTGACCGGCGACAACTCGGCCGTGCTGCCCACCGACACGCAGAAGAACACGGTCTACGCCTTCGCCGGCAAGCACGGCGTCGACCAGATCGAGGACTTCGCCCTGCTGCTGGCCCGCCACTTCGTCGACAGCCAGCCCACCATCCACCACGCCCGCGTGGCGATCGAGGAGTACGCCTGGGACCGCATCCCGGTCACCGGCCACTCCTTCGTGCGCGCCGGGCGCGAGGTGCGCACCTGCGTCGTCCACTACGACCGCGACGGCCGCGCCACGGTGGTGAGCGGGCTGAAGGACCTGGTGGTGCTCAACTCCACGGGGTCGGAGTTCCACGGCTACATCGTCGACGAGTACACCACGCTCCAGCCGACCACCGACCGCATCCTGGCCACGGCCGTCACCGCCCAGTGGCGGCACGCCGGCGACGGGCCGGGCTTCGGCAAATCCTACGAGCGGGTGCGCGAGAGCCTGCTGGAGGCCTTCGCCGACACCCACAGCCTGTCCCTGCAGCAGACGCTGTACGCCATGGGCAGGCGGGTGCTCGACGCCTGCCCGGAGGTCTGCGAGATCCGGATGGCGATGCCCAACAAGCATCACTTCCTGGTGGATCTGCGGCCCTTCGGCCTGGACAACGCGGGCGAGGTGTTCTACGCCGCCGACCGCCCCTACGGCCTGATCGAGGGCACGGTGCTGCGCGAGGACGCCCCCGACGCGGCCTTCGCCTGGGAGTAGTGATCATGGACTTCTTGCGCCCCACGACGTGGGAGGAGGCGCTGGCCGCCAAGGCGGACCAGCCGGAGGCGATGCCCATCCAGGGCGGCACCGACGTGATGGTCGAGATCAACTTCGACGTGCACCGGCCGCCGGCGCTGCTTGACCTGGGCCGGGTGCCGGAGCTGTTCACCTGGGAGCAGGTCGACGGCGTCTACCGGGTCGGGGCCGGCGTGCCGTACGTCAGGATCATCGAGGAGCTCGGCGAGGCGCTGCCGGGGCTCGCCCAGGCGGCCAGGACCGTCGGCTCGCCGCAGATCCGCAACCGCGGCACGGTCGGCGGCAACCTGGGCGCGGCCTCGCCCGCCGGGGACAGCCACCCGCCGCTGCTGGCGGCCGGGGCGATGATCGAGGTGGAGTCGCGCGACCGGGGCGTGCGCATGATCCCCGCCCACGAGTTCTACGTGGGCGTCAAGAAATCGGCCCTGGAGCCCGACGAGCTCATCAGGGCGTTCTGGACCAAGCCCGCGAGCGGCCCGCAGTACTTCTCCAAGGTCGGCACCCGCAACGCCATGGTCATCGCGGTGTGCTCCTTCGCCATCGCGCTGCACCCCGAGGAGCGGCGGGTCGGCACGGGCATCGGCTCGGCCGCCCCCACCCCGCGCCGGGCGCCGGCCGCCGAGGAATTCCTGGCCGCCGAGCTGGACTGGGACGCGCCGCTGGACCCCGCGGTGGTCAGGCGCTTCGAGGAGCTGGCCGCCCAGGCGGCCTCGCCGATCGACGACGTGCGCGGCACCGCCGACTACCGCAGACACGCCATCTCCGTGATGGCCCGCAGGACCCTCACCTGGGCCTGGAACGACTACCTGAGGAGGAGGGCAGCCTGATGCGGGTCAGCTTCACCGTGAACGGCCGCCGGGAGACCGTCGACGACGTGTGGGAGGGCGAGAGCCTGCTGTACGTCCTGCGCGAGCGCATGGGCCTGCCCGGCTCGAAGAACGCCTGCGAGCAGGGGGAGTGCGGCTCCTGCACCGTCTACCTCGACGGCACGCCGGTGTGCGCCTGCCTGGTGGCCGCCGGGCAGGCCGAGGGGCGCGAGGTGCGCACCGTGGAGGGCCTGGCCGACGGCGACCGGCTGGACCCGGTGCAGGAGGCGTTCGTGGAGTGCGGCGCGGTGCAGTGCGGGTTCTGCACGCCCGGGCTGGTCGTCCAGGCGCACGACCTGATCGAGCGGGTCGAGCAGCCCTCCGACGCCGAGATCCGCGAGGCGCTCGCGGGCAACCTGTGCCGCTGCACCGGCTACGAGAAGATCCTCGACGCGGTACGGCTGGCCGCGGCGCGGAAGGCCGCGGACCGATGATCCCCACGTCGACAATCATCGAGAACGTCCACATCGCGCCCGTCAGAGGCGAGGAGATCGAGTCCGGATATATCCGGATCGAGGGGGACCGGATCGCCGCGCTCGGCCCCATGAGCCAGGCGCCGGCCGTACGCGACGAGGAGCGGATCGACGGCTCCGGCTGCCTGGCCACGCCCGGCCTGGTCAACACCCACCACCACCTCTACCAGTGGGCCTCCCAGGGCCTGGCCCAGGACGCGACGCTGTTCGAGTGGCTGGTCGCGCTCTACCAGGTGTGGGCGGCCATGGACGCCGAAGTGGTGCACGGCGCCGCCTCCGCCGGGCTCGGCTGGCTCGCGCTGAGCGGCTGCACGACCTCCAGCGACCACCACTACGTCTTCCCCAAGGGCCGCGGCGACCTGTTCGCCGCCGAGGTGGAGGCGGCCCGGGAGATCGGCATCCGCTTCCACCCGGCGCGCGGCTCGATGGACCGCGGGCAGTCGCAAGGCGGCCTGCCGCCGGACGTCGTGGTCGAGCGGCTGGACGACATCCTGGCCGCCACCGCCGAGGCGATCGACGCCTACCACGACCCGTCCTTCTCCTCCAAGCTGCGCGTCGCGGTCGCGCCCTGCTCGCCGTTCTCGGTCAGCGCCGAGCTGATGACCGAGGCGGCGACGCTGGCCCGCGCCAAGGGCGTGCGCCTGCACACCCACCTGGCCGAGACGCTCGACGAGGACGAGCACTGCCTGGCCCAGATGGGCATGCGGCCCGTCGACTACATGGAGAAGCTCGGCTGGCTCGGCCCCGACGTGTGGTTCGCCCACACCGTGCACCTGTCCGACGCCGACATCGACAAGTTCGCCGCCACCGGCACCGGCTCGGCGCACTGCCCCAGCTCCAACGGCCGCCTCGGCGCGGGCATCGCCCGGGTGTCGGAGATGTTGCGGCGCGGCGCGAACGTGGGCCTGGGCGTGGACGGCAACGCCTCCTCCGAGCTGACCACGCTGTCCGGCGAGATGCGCCAGGCGCTGCTGTTCCAGCGGGCCAAGTACGGCCCGACCGCGCTGACCGCCCGCCAGGCGCTGAAGCTGGCCACCCTCGGCGGCGCGCGCAACCTCGGCCGCCACGACGAGCTGGGCACCCTGGAGGTGGGCAAGCTCGCCGACATCGTGCTGTGGCGCACCGGCACGCCGTTCGCCTCGGCCGTCGCCGACCCGGTCTGCGCGCTGGTGTTCGGCCCGCAGCCGCCGATCGCCCGCGTGCTCGTGGGCGGCGAGACGATCGTCGAGGACGGCGAGCTGAAGACCGTGCCGCAGGACGCCGTGGGCAGGGCGGGCGCCGACGCGCACCGCCGCCTCATGCGCCTGGCCCGGGACCAGGGCTTCGTCGTCGCCAAGGAGGTTCATCAGTGACGATTCCCTTGCGGGCGCCGCGCGACATCGCCGCGCCCGGCACCGGACGGGTGGGCGACAGCCCCCTGCGGCCCGACGGGACGCTCAAGGTCAAGGGCGAGTTCGCCTACTCCTCGGACCTGTGGATGGACGGCATGCTGTGGGGAGCCACCCTGCGCAGCCCCCACCCGCGCGCCAGGATCGTCTCGATCGACATCGCCGAGGCGCTCGCCCACCCCGGCGTGCACGCCGTCCTCACCCACGAGGACGTGCCGGGCCGCAAGCACTACGGCCTGGACCACACCTGGGACCAGCCGGTGCTGGCCATCGGCGAGGTCCGCCACCAGGGCGAGCCGATCGCGCTCGTGGCCGCCGACCACCCCGAGACCGCCCGCCGCGCCATGGACAAGATCAGGATCGAGTGGGAGGTGCTGGAGCCGCTGGTCGACGCCCGCCGGGCCGCCTTCGACCCTGCCTACCCGCAGGTCCAGGAGCGCAAGAACCCGGCCCGGCACCAGCCCGTGCGGGTCGGCGACGTGGCCAGGGCCAAGCAGGAGGCCGAGGTCGTCGTCACCGGCGTCTACGAGGTCGGCATCCAGGACCAGGCCTTCCTCGGCCCGGAGTCCGGCCTGGCCGTACCGGCCGAGGACGGCGGCGTGGACCTGTACGTCGCCACCCAGTGGATGCACAACGACCTCAAGCAGATCGCGCCCTGCCTCGGCCTGCCCGAGGAGAAGATCCGCATGACGCTGTCGGGCGTCGGCGGCGCGTTCGGCGGGCGCGAGGACCTGTCGATGCAGATCCACGCCGCGATGCTGGCGCTGCGCACCGGCCGCCCGGTCAAGATGGTCTACAACCGGCACGAGTCGTTCTTCGGGCACGTGCACCGGCATCCGGCGCAGATGCGCTACGAGTACGGCGCGACCCGCGACGGGAAGATCCTCTACGCCGACGTCGAGATCATCCTGGACGGCGGCGCCTACACCTCCGCGACGCTCAACGTCGTCGGCAACGCCGCGTCGCTCGGCGTCGGCCCCTACGAGATCCCGAACATCAAGATCGACGCTTACGGCGTCTACACCAACAACCCGCCCTGCGGCGCGATGCGCGGCTTCGGCGCGGTGCAGGCGTGCTTCGCCTACGAGTCGATGATGGACAAGCTGGCCGCCGCCTGCGGGCTGGACCCGGTGACCATCCGCCAGATCAACGCCTGCAAGCAGGGCTCCAAGCTGGCCACCGGCCAGGTCATCGAGGCCCCGCTGCCCATGGCCGAGATGCTCCAGACGGCGCGCGAGCTGCCCCTCCCGCCGCCGCTGGACCCCACCGACCTGCGCAACCTGCCCGGCGGCGCCTCGCAGACCACCCACGGCGAGGGCGTACGGCGCGGCATCGGGTACGGCGTGGGCATCAAGAACATCTGCTTCTCCGAGGGCTTCGACGACTACTCCACCGCCCGCGTGCGCCTGGAGGTCATCGGCGGCGAGGCGACCGCGCTCGTCCACACGGCGGCGGCCGAGGTGGGCCAGGGCCTGGTCACCATCGAGGCCCAGATCGCCCGCACCGAGCTGGGCGTCGACCGGGTCGTCATCCACCCGGCCGACAACCGGGTGGGCGACGCGGGATCCAGCTCCGCCTCGCGTCAGTCCTACATGACCGGCGGCGCGGTGAAGGTCGCCTGCGAGGCGGTCCGCGAGCGGGTCTTCGAGCTGGTCCCGGTACGGCTCGGCCGTACATATCCGGATTTGTCGCTCGAAGGCGGCAAGGTGGTCTCCGCCTCAGCCGGAGTCCTGGCCTCCATCGAGGACGTCCTCGGCGAGGAGGTCATCGAGGAGACCCGCGAGTTCCACCACCACCCGACCACCGGCATGGACCCGGTGACCGGGCAGGGCAGCACGCACACCCAGCTCGCCATGTGCGTCCACCGCGCGGTGGTCGACGTGGACGTCGAGCTGGGCCTGGTGAAGGTCGTCGAGCTCGCCGCCGTCCAGGACGTCGGCAAGGTCATCAACCGCGTGTCGGTCGAGGGCCAGATCCACGGCGGCAGCGCCCAGGGCCTGGGCCTGGCCGTCATGGAGGAGATCGTCGTCACCGGCGGCAAGGTGCGCAACCCGTCCTTCACCGACTACCTCATCCCCACGGTCCTCGACATGCCGCCCATGCGGCTGGAGATCCTCGAGAACGCCGACCCGCGGGCCCCATACGGCCTGCGCGGCGTGGGAGAGCCACCCACGCTCTCCTCCACCCCCGCCATCGTCGCGGCCATCCGCGACGCGACGGGGCTCGATCTCAACCGAGTGCCGGTGCGGCCGGAGCACATCACCAGCCCGGCGGCGCCGTAGCGGAGTGACACCACTCCGGGTGAGTTGATCAACAGGGGCAGCCCGCACCCCCCGTTCAGCGGGACAGACTCCACAACCGCACCCGCGCGGAGGGACCCAGGAGGGTCCCTCCGCAGGTCGACCACGCCCGAGGAGGGCCCGGCCATGACCCAGCTCAAGCAGCCCAGACCAGAGACCGGCCAGTCGCCGCTCGACCGGTTCTTCGACCTCACCGGCCGGGGGACCACCGTCGGCAGGGAGGTGCGCGGCGGCGTCACGACGTTCGTCGCCGTCGCCTACATCATCCTGCTCATCCCGATCATCCTCAGCGGCGCCAAGGACGTGACCGGCGCCTCGCTGTCCGTCCCGCAGCTCACCACCGCCGTCGCCCTGTCGGCGGCGCTGACCACGATCCTCATGGGCCTGGTGGGCAACGCCCCCTTCGCCCTGGCCTCGGGGCTGGGCGTGGCGCCCGTCGTGGCCTTCCAGGCCGCCCCGCACATGACCTGGGACCAGGCGATGGGGCTGGTCGTGCTGGAAGGCGTGGTCATCGTCGTCTTCGCGCTCACCGGCATCCGCCAGCTGATCATGGATGCCATCCCCACGCCGATCAAGCACGCGATCGGGGTCGGCATCGGCATGTTCATCGCGCTCATCGGCCTGGTGGACGCCGGGTTCGTCGGCCGGGGCGAGGGCACCCCGGTCACGCTCGGCGCCGGCGGGCACCTGTCCGGCTGGCCGGTCGCGGTGTTCTGCGCCGGGCTGCTGCTCATGCTGGCGCTGTACGTCCGGCGCGTGCCCGGCGCGATCCTCATCAGCATCATCGCCGCCACGGCGCTGGCCGTCGTCGTCAACTCGATGGTCGGCGGGCTCAAGTGGGGCGTGGTCACGCCGCAGTTGCCCGAGCAGGTCGTCGCCAGTCCCGACTTCGGCCTGCTGCTGAACGTGGACCTGTTCGGCGGCTTCGCCTCGGCGGGCGTGCTGACGGCCACGGTGGTGCTGTTCACGCTGGTGCTGTCGGGCTTCTTCGACGCGATGGGCACCATCCTGGGCGTGGGCGAGGAGGCGGGCCTGACCGACGAGCAGGGCCGCGTCAGGGGCATCGGCAGGATCCTCACCATCGACGGCCTCGGCGCCGTCATCGGCGGCGGCACCGGCGCGTCGGCCAACACGGTCGTCGTCGAGTCGGCCGCGGGGGTGGGGGAGGGCGCTCGCACCGGCCTCGCCAGCCTCGTGACCGGCGCGCTGTTCGCCGCCGCCATGTTCCTGACGCCGCTGGCGGCCGTGGTGCCCGCCCAGGCGGCGGCCCCGGCGCTGGTGCTGGTCGGCGCGCTCATGATGACGGCCGCCCGGAAGATCTCCTGGGACGACCTCCAGGTCGCCGTCCCGGCCTTCCTCACCATCGCGCTGATGCCGTTCACCTACTCGATCACCAACGGCGTGGGCGCCGGGATCGTCGCCTACACGCTGATCAAGGCGGCCTCCGGGAAGGCCCGCGAGATCCACTGGCTGCTGTGGGTGATCAGCGCGATCTTCGCCGGCTACTTCGGCATCGAGTTCATCGAGAACCTGCTCGGCTAGGTGTCTTTTCCGGAGGTACGGCATGCGCGAGATCGCCGGTGAGCTGCGCGGCTGGCTGGCCGAGGGGCGCCGCTTCGCGGTCGCGTCGGTGACCGCCGTCAGCGGCAGCGCCCCCCGGGAGGCGGGCGCGGCCCTGGCCGTGGCCGAGGACGGCACCGCCGTCGGCAGCGTGTCCGGCGGCTGCGTCGAGGGCGCGGTCTACGAGCTGTGCCTCCAGGCGCTCCAGGGCGGGCGGCCGGTCAGGCAGACCTTCGGCTACAGCGACACCGACGCCTTCGCCGTGGGGCTGACCTGCGGCGGGGTCGTCGAGGTGCTCGTCTGGCCGGTCCAGGTACGGCAGGCCGCCGTGGTGGACGCCTACCTGGAGGCGGTGCTCGCCGGGGAGCCGGTCGCCCTCGCCCGCGTCCTGCCAGGAGAGCCGGGTTCGCCGGGCTCTCCTGGCTCCCTGAGCTCTTCCGGCTCCCGGACCGGGGTCGTGGCCGTCTGGGCGGACCGGCACGCCGGGAGCCTGGGCGAGGACGAGTTGGACCCCGTGGTCGTGGCCGAGGCCAGGGCCATGCTGGAGGCCGGGCGGACCGGGCCGCGCGAGCTGGGCTGCGACGAGCGGCGCGCCGAGGTGTTCGTCGAGACGCACACCCCGCCACCCCGGCTGCTGGTGTTCGGCGCGATCGACTTCGCCGCCGCCCTGGCCCGGGCGGGCCGTTTCCTCGGCTACCACGTCACCGTGTGCGACGCCCGCCCGGTCTTCGCCACCGCCGCCCGCTTTCCCGACGCCCACGAGGTGGTCGTGGACTGGCCGCACCGTTACCTGGAACGCACCCGCGTCGACGCCCGCACGGTGATCGCCGTGCTGACCCACGACGCCAAGTTCGACATCCCGGTCCTGGCCCGCGCGCTGCGCTCCCCGGCGTGCTACGTCGGGGCGATGGGCTCCCGCCGTACCCACGAGGACCGGATGCGGCGGCTGCGGGCCACCGGGCTGGACGAGGCCGAACTGGCCAGGCTCCGTTCGCCCATCGGCCTGGACCTGGGCGCCCGCACCCCCGAGGAGACCGCCCTGTCCATCGCCGCGGAGTTCGTGGCGCTGCGCCGGGGCGGCTCCGGCCTGCCGCTGTCGGCAACCTCAGGCCCCATCCACGCCAGAACCACCGCCCGGATGCGCATGGCAGGCTGACCGGCGGGGCTTCCCGGCGGGCTGACTCGCGCCGGCGGTAGGCGCGGACCTTGGCGATGCTTCCGCAGCCGCGCGCGCCGGTGGGACCCTCGGCCGCGGAGGTCAGGCGTGGGCCAGCGCCGACGGCGTCCGGCAGCCCACGATCGCCGGAGCCTCGCGCACCAGCGAGTCGTCCGTGAGCGCGGCCACCATGAACAGCGCGTAATCGATCCGCCTGGTCATGTTGCCGGCCAGGATCGGGTCGCCCACGCGCCGGCTCCAGACCGGCAGCCCCTCGCTCTCGCCCTCCTCCAGGTCGCTGCCGCGCACGACGGTCCAGCGGGTGTCGCTGGCGAAGATCCGCCGGCAGGCCTCGACCTGGTCGTCGAGGTCGGCGATCCGGGCCAGCTTGACCAGCGGCATGAGCAGCTTGACGATCAGCCGGATCTTCCACGAGTACACGTCCTGCCCGTCCCGCGTGATGTGCCATCCGCAGGAGAAGACCAGCCGCGCGCCCGGCTCGGCGAAGTCCAGCACCGCCTGGGCGGTGCCGGTGCTGTAGTGATGCACCCCCCACGGCACGAGCACGGTCAGCACCCCGTCGCACCCGGCGACGGCCCGCTCGATGACGGCGCGGTCGTCGGTACGGCCCGGCATGATCGTGATGAGGTTGCGGTAGTCCGCCAGCTTGCCCACGCTCTCCGGGCGGCAGACCCCGACCACCTCGTACCCCCGGTCCAGGCAGTGCTGGATCATGTAGCGCCCCAGCTTGCCCGACGCGCCGATGATGCAGACCTTCATGCGATCCCCCCGATGACGACCTTGCCGCGCGCGTGGCGGCTCTCTACGTACCGCAGCGCCTGCGGCGCCTCGGCGAACTTGTAGGTGCGGTCGAGCACGGGCCGCACTCGCCCCGCCTCGATGAGCGCCGCCAGCCTCCGCAGCGCCTCCCCGGTGGGCGTCCAGCTCACGCCCACGATCCGCTGGCTGACGAAGCGGCTCAGCAAGCCGCCGAGCACGATCTGGGGAATGGGGCCGAGCAGCCGCCCGCCCGCGTCCATCCCGCCGACCAGCGCCAGGGTGCCCCCGGGCACGACGACCCGGCGCATCTCCCGCAGCGAGTGGTTGCCGATGAGATCCACGAGCAGGTCGTGGCGTCGGCCCGAGCGGGTGAAGTCCTCGCGCGTGTAGTCCACGACGTGATCGGCGCCCAGCGAGCGGACCAGCTGCGCGTTGCGCCCGCTGCACACCGCGGTGACCTCGGCGCCGTAGGCATTGGCGATCTGCACGGCGAAGGTGCCGATGCCGCCCGCGGCCCCGTTGATCAGCACCCGCTGCCCGGTCCGCAGCCCGGCCAGCGCCTTCAGCGCGGTCTGCCCGGCCATGGGAACCGCCGCCGCCTCCTCGAAGGAGAGCGTGCCGGGCTTGGCGGCCAGGCGCTCGGCGGGCACGCAGGCCAGCTCGGCGAAGGCGCCCAGCTTGGTCTCGCCGAAGACCTCGTCGCCCGGCCGGAAGGCGCTCACGCCCGGGCCGACGCGCTCGACCACGCCCGCCAGGTCGGCGCCGAGGATCGACCCGGGCTTAGGCCGTCTGAATCCGGCGTAGAGCCGGACGATCTGCGGGTCGGAGCGCAGGTGGCGCCAGTCGTAGGGGTTGACCGAGGCCGCCCGGACGCGCACCAGCACCTCGCCGTCCCCGGGCTCGGGCGCGGCGAGGTCGCGCAGCTCCATGACGTCGGGAGGGCCGTAGCGGTCCCACGTCCACGCCTTCATACGCTGTAAGGTTCCCATACGCCATAAGGCTGCCATACGGCGTAAGGAAGTCAAGAGGGGAAGCTGAGAGGATTCTCAGGCGGTGCGGCGGCGCTCGAGGCCGTCGAGGAGCACATCCAGCCCGAACTCGAACTCGGCCTGATCGTCACACCAGCTCAGCGTGGTGTCCGGGTCGTCGTGGACGATCGCCGCCATCATTCCGGCGAGGTTGGGGAACCGCTCGGCCATCTGCGCCATCATCTCGGGATCGTCGCCGCCCGCCTCGTCCGGCTGGAACAGCTCCTGCGCGAAGCCGAGCGCGCGGCTGCCCAGCGCGTGCAGCGCGTGGTGGGCGAGGTCCCAGGAGAAGCCGCCCGCCCGCAGGATGCCGAGCACGCCGTCGTAATAGGCGACCGTCGGCAGGGCGATGGAGGTGCGGGTCTGGAAGACCGCGGGCGCCCAGCGGTGGCGCAGCAGCACCTGGCGGGCGGTCAGGATGCGCGTGCGCAGCGCGCCCCGCCAGTCGTCGGCCGGGTCGGGACCCGCGGCCTCCTCGACGGCGGCCAGGATCTCGCCGACCACCACCTCGATGAGGCCGTCGAGGATCGCCTCCTTGTTGGCCACGTGGTGGTAGAGCGACATGGGCTCGACCCCGAGCTCGGCCGCCAGCCGGCGCATGGTGAGCGACTCCACGCCGTGCTCGTCGGCGATCGCGACGGCGGTGCGCAGGACCCGGCGCCTGCTCAGCGGCACGCGCGGCTGCGCCTCGGTCTCCTCATCGATCCACATGGGACAGCCTACGCTCCAGGGGAGTGCGGAACCGCGGTGTGATCTTCGTTCCGCCCAGCCACTTGGCCAGCGCCGCCGCCTCGGCCTCGATCAGGGTGCGGGCCTCGGCGCCGACGTCCTCCAGCAGCTCCCAGACGATCTCGCCGCCCGGCCTGGTCGCCCAGCCGCCGACGATCCGCCCGTTCCACCACACGGTCGGCCCGATGTTGCCGCTGCGGTCGAACAGCGCGGCCCGGTGCTCCTCCGGAAGGTACCAGTCGCGCTGCTGCCAGCCCATCGGCGTGGGATCGAGCGCGGGCAGCAGGGCCGCCCACGGCTCCGGCCCGTCCACCGGCTCCAGGTCGTCCGGCAGCACGTAGCCGGTGCCCTCCTCCAGCTCGACGGGCACCGCGCCCACGGCGGCCAGCGCCCTGCGCACCTCGCCGAGCGTCCAGCCGGTCCACCACTTGACGTCGGCCTCGGTGCCGGGCCCGAAGGCCGCCAGCCACAGCCGCACCAGTTCCGCCTGTGCCTCGGGCGCCGTCAGCTCCGGCCTGGTCAGCTCCGCCGGGGTGACCGCCCACGTGTGCAGCGCGCTCACCCACGTGCCTCCCGCGCGGCCCCGCCGTACCAGAGCGCCGTCCATGGCCATGAGCGGCAGCAGCCGCGAGCCGACGGTCTGCGTGGCCTCGTAGCTCTTGCCCACGGCGAAGCGCATGCGCTCGTTCAGGCGGGGCTCTGCCGCCGCCAGATCGGCCGTGCCGAGCTCGCCGCGCTCGGCGAGCACCCGCAGCACGCTCGCCTCCACCTCGGCCAGCTGCTCGGCCGTCCACGACAGCCCGCCCTGGGACATCTGCTTGAGCAGGTTCCTTCTCTCCCGTACGGCTATCGCCGCCGTCGAGGAGCGCTGCACCACGGGCACCAGCTCGGCCGGGACCACGAAGAGCGTGCGCCGCATGCCGTGCATGCGCACCAGCGTGCGGTCCTCGAACAGGGCGCGCTCCACCGGCTCGGGACCGGCCGACTCCGTCCGCCCGGCGGCGCTCAGGAACACGGTCGCCGGATCGGTGGCGTGCAGCACCACCACCGACCGGACGGCCTCCTCCACCGTGGCGGCGGGCTTGGCCAGCCGGTGCCGCACGCCCAGCCGGGCGCGCCGTTCCGCGACCGTGATCCGCACGATTCCTCCCAGACCGGCTTGGACTAACACACAAGGCGACCTTCATCTTGGCACGCCGAGTTTCGGAGGTCCTGCCGCTAGACCCGCCGGAGCCGGGCTGTGTGTACTGAGTGTCACGAGCCAGCAGGTACCGCGCTGCCGCGCCAGGCAGACCTACGGGCCTCCCCTTCGACAGAGGACCTGCGATGGCACTGATGTTCCTCAACGGCGGCGCCATGCGTGGTGGTCCGCTCCACCACCTGCTCGACGGCGCCCCGCTCGTGGCGGAGACCACCACGGCGCCCAAGTACCGCTTCTACTCCGTCGGCGGCCGCTTCCCCGCCCTGGCGCCCGTCGCGCACGGCGGCGGCGCGATCGCGGGAGAGCTCTACGACGTCCCCATGGACGTCCTGCGCGACCGGCTGCTGCCCGCCGAGCCGCCCGAGCTGGAGCTGGGCGTCATCGAGCTGGCCGACGGCCGCTCGTCGCTGGCGATGCTGCTGCGCCGCCCGGTCACCTCGCACGCCGAGCTGGTCGACATCACCGAACACGGAAAGTGGATCCGATGAGATTCGACGTCAACTGCTCGATCCTGTTCACGCACCTGCCCGTGCTCCAGCGGCCCGAGGCCGTCAGGAGCGCCGGGTTCGACGGGGTGGAGTTCTGGTGGCCGTTCGCGGCGGCCGTACCCGGGGACAAGGAGGTGGATGCGTTCGTCGCCGCCGTCGAGGACGCGGGGGTGCGGCTGGTCGGGCTGAACTTCGCCGACGACATCCCCGAGGGCGGGCGCGGGCTGTTCTCCCGCCCGGCCGACGTCACGCGGCTGCGCGACAACATCGACGTGGCCGTCGGCATCGCCGGACGGCTGGGCTGCAAGGCGCTCAACGCCCTCTACGGCAACCGCGCCGAGGGGGTCGAGCCGCGCCAGCAGGACGAGCTGGCGCTGGAGAACCTCCGGCTGGCCGCGCGCAAGGCCGCCTCCATCGGCGCGGTGGTGCTGGTGGAGGCACTCAACGGCTACGAGTCGCCGTCCTATCCGCTGGTGTCGGCCCGGGCCGCGCTGGAGGTCGTCGACGCCGTCGGCGAGCCGAACGTCCGCTTCCTGTGCGACCTGTACCACCTGGCCCGGATGGGCGAGGACCTGGAGGCGGCGCTGCGCGACCCCCGGGTGGGGCACGTGCAGATCGCCGACAACCCCGGCCGGGGCCGTCCGGGCACGGGCGAGCTGCCGCTGGCCGAGCTGCTGAAGGGCTACGACGGCTGGGTGGGCCTCGAATACAAGGATCCCGACCTCGACTTCGACTGGATGTCGTCGTGGGAGCTTGCGACCACGACCGGGAAAGAGGAGTTCGATCAGTGAGGATTGGTTTCATCGGCCTCGGCATCATGGGCCGTCCCATGGCCGGGCACCTGGTCAGGGCCGGGCACGAGGTCAAGGGCTACGACCTCAAGGAGGTCGCCTTCGGCGGCCGGTTCGCCACCAGCGTGGCGGACGCCGTGCGCGACGCGGAGGTCGTCATCACGATGCTCCCCGCCGACCCGCAGGTCGAGGCCGTCTTCCCGGACATCGTGGCCAACGCCCCGGCCGACGCGCTCTACATCGACTTCTCCACCATCACCCCGCAGACCTCCCGCAGGCTCGCCGAGCAGCGGAAGCGCACCCTCGACGCCCCGGTCTCCGGCGGCGAGAAGGGCGCGGTCGACGGCGTGCTGTCCATCATGGTCGGCGGCTCGGAGGAGGACTTCCAGGCCGCGCTGCCGATCTTCGAGGCGGTCGGCAAGACCTACCGGCTCGTCGGCGGCCCCGGCGCCGGGCAGTTCGTCAAGGCCGCCAACCAGCTCGTCGTCGGCGGCACCTACGCGCTCCTCGCCGAGGCCATCGTGCTCATGGAGGCGGCGGGCGTGGACGCCGAGGCGGGCCTGGACGTGCTCGCCGGCGGCCTGGCCGGCAGCCGCATCCTGGAGCTCAAGCGCAGGTCGATGCTGGCCAGGGACTTCACGCCCGGCTTCCGCATCGACCTGCACCACAAGGACATGGGGATCATCCTCGACGCCGCTCGCACCGCCGAGGTGTTCGTCCCGATGGGCGCGCTGACCGCCCAGCTGATCGCCGCCGCCCGTGCCCAGGGGTACGGCTCGCTCGATCACTCCGCACTGCTGAAGGTCGTCGAAGGGCTGTCACGATGAAGATGCCGGCGATGAACGCGGTCGTCCACGTCCTGCGCTCCGAAGGCGTGGACGTCGCCTTCGGCTGCCCGGGCGCGGCGATCCTGCCCCTGTACAAGGCGATGGAGGAGCTCGGCGGCATCGAGCACCTGATCGTCCGCCACGAGGAGGGCGCCACCCACATGGCCGACGGCTGGGCCCGCACCAACGGCCGCGTCGGCGTGGCCATCGGCACCAGCGGCCCGGCCGGGACCAACATGATCACCGGCCTGTACACGGCGCTGGCCGACTCCATCCCGATGATCTGCGTCACCGGCCAGGCCGCCACCGCCAAGCTGCACCAGGAGGCCTTCCAGGCGGTCGACATCGTGGAGATCGCCAAGCCGGTCACCAAGTGGGCGGTGCAGCTCAAGGAGGCCGCGCAGGCGCCGTGGATCTTCCGCGAGGCCTTCCGCGTCGCCCGGTCCGGCCGTCCCGGCCCGGTGCTGATCGACATCCCGATCGACGTGGCCAGGCAGGAGATCGAGTACGACCCGGCGATCGACGCGCCGCTGCCCGTGGCCAAGGTGGAGCCCCACCTGCCGCGCGTCGAGCGGGCCCTGGACATGCTGCTGGCCGCCGAGCGCCCGCTCATCCTGGCCGGCGGCGGCGTCATCATCGGCGAGGCCGCCGGGGAGCTCGCCGAGCTGGCCGAGCTGCTCCAGGTGCCCGTGCAGGCCACGCTCATGGGCAAGGGCGCCATCGCCGAGGACCACCCGCTGTACTGCGGCATGACCGGCATCCAGACCTCCCAGCGGTACGGCAACGCCTCGTTCCTGGAGTCGGACCTGGTGCTGGCCCTGGGCGCCCGCTTCGGCGACCGGCACACCGGCACGCTCGACGTCTACCGGGGGGAGCGGAAGTTCATCCACGTCGACATCGAGCCGACCCAGATCGGCAAGGTCTTCGGGCCCGACCTGGGCGTGGTGTCGGACACCAAGCTGTTCCTCCAGGCCATGCTGCGGATCGCGCGGGAGCGCGGGCTCCGCCGTACTCCCGGGCCGTGGGTGGCGCGGGTGCAGGAGCTCAAGCGGACGCTCACCCGGCGCGAGGACTTCGACGACGTGCCCATCAAGGCGCCGCGCGTCTACAAGGAGATCAACGAGTTCTTCGACGAGGACACCTACTTCGTCACCGCCATCGGGCTCTACCAGATCTGGGGCGGCCAGCACCACAAGGCCTACAAGCCGCGCCGCTACCAGGTCTGCGGCCAGGCCGGGCCGCTCGGCTGGGAGATCCCGGCGGCGATCGGCGTCAAGAAGGCCCGCCCGGACGCGCAGGTCGTGGGCGTCGTCGGCGACTACGGCTTCCAGTTCCTCGTCGAGGAGCTGGCCGTGGCCGCGCAGTACAACGTGCCCTTCGTGCTCGTCATGCTCAACAACGAGTACCTCGGGCTGATCCGCCAGGCGGAGATCCCCTACGGAATGAACTACGAGGTGGACATCCACTACGACGAGTACGGCTCCGACAACGTCAAGATCATGGAAGCGTACGGCTGCGCCGGTCGGCGCGTCTTCGAGCCCGCCGAGATCCGGCCCGCGCTGGAGTGGGCGGTCAAGGAGGCCGAGCGCATCTCCCGCCCGGTGCTGGTGGAGATCATGATCGAGCGCGAGGCGAACACCCCGCACAGCCTGTCGTCCATCGACGCGGTGCGGGAGTTCGAGCCGCTCCCCGCCGGTTCGTGATGGCGCGTCACAATGGGGCACGCCTTCCTGCCCGCTCGCACCGGGCAGGAAGGCGCGTACGCGCATCGTAGTCACGGATCTGGGAGTTCGCAGTGGTGGAGCACGTCCTGGTCGCGCCGGACAAGTTCAAGGGGTCGCTGACGGCCGCCGAGGTGGCCCGGCACGTGTCGGCGGGGCTGGGCGTGCCGACCGTCGAGCTGCCGGTCGCCGACGGCGGCGACGGCACCGTGGACGCCGTCGTGGCCTGCGGGTTCACGCGCGTCTTCGCCGAGGTGACCGGGCCGGCGGGGCTGCCCGTCCAGGCGTCGTACGGCTGGCGCGACGACGGCGTGCCGACGGCGGTGGTCGAGCTGGCGGAGGCCTCGGGGTTGCGGCGGCTCCCGGGCGGGCTGGAGCCGCTCACCGCGACCAGCTACGGCACCGGCGAGCTCGTCGCCGACGCCCTGCGCCGCGGGGCGCGGCGGATCGTGCTCGGGCTGGGCGGGAGCGCCTGCACCGACGGGGGCGCGGGCATGGTCCAGGCGCTGGGGGCGCGGCTGCTCGACGCTTCCGGTGCCGACCTCGGCTTCGGCGGGGCGGCCCTGCGGTCGCTGGAGCGGATCGACCTGACCGGCTTTCCTGATTTGTCGGGCATCGAGGTGATCGTCGCCAGCGACGTCGACAACCCGCTGCTCGGCCCCAACGGCGCCGCCGCCGTCTACGGCCCGCAGAAGGGGGCCACGCCGGAGGACGTCGCGCTGCTGGACGCCGCGCTCGCCCGGTTCGCGGCGGTGGCCACGCACACGCATGGCCTGGTGGGGGCGGTCGAGCACGACGGGACGCCCCGGCCCATGGGCGTGGCGGGCGCTCCGGGGGCCGGGGCGGCCGGGGGAGTGGGCTTCGCGGCGCTGGCCTTCCTGGGGGCGGAGATCCGGCCGGGGATCGAGTACCTGCTGGACCTGCTGGGATTCGCGGAGCACGTGCGGGGCGCGCGGCTCGTCGTCACGGGGGAGGGGTCGCTGGACGAGCAGTCGCTACGCGGCAAGGCCCCCGTGGGCGTGGCCGCCGCGGCGGCCACGGCGGGCGTGCCCGTCGTCGCCGTCTGCGGCCGGCGGTCGCTGCCGGACGAGGACCTGCGGGCGGCCGGTATCGAGGCCGCCTACGCGCTCACCGACATCGAACCCGACCCCGCCCGCTGCATGGCCGAGGCGGGCCCGCTGCTGGAACGCCTCGCGGCCCGCATCGCCGCCGACCGCCTGTGAGGCACCCGTGACACCCTCCCACGCCTCCCTCACTCCTCCCCGGGCCCGCTCACACGGCGGCGGGAAACGGGCTATGACCAGGCCAGCCACGACGTGAGAGCAGGATGGGTGATATGAGCGACTACGACCTGGTGGTGCGGTCCCGCAGGGCGGTCACGCCCGAGGGGGAGCGGCCCGCGGCGGTGGCCGTGCGCGACGGAAAGATCCACGACATCCTCCCCCACGACGCCCCCGTCCACGCGCGCGAGGTGGCCGACCTGGGCGAGACCGCGCTCCTACCCGGCCTGGTCGACACCCACGTGCACGTCAACGAGCCCGGCCGGACCCACTGGGAGGGCTTCGCCTCGGCCACCAGGGCGGCGGCGGCCGGGGGCGTGACGACGATCGTCGACATGCCCCTCAACTCCGTCCCGCCCACGGTCGACGTCGAGGCCCTCCAGGCCAAGCGGCGCGCCGCCGAAGGCCAGTGCCTCGTCGACGTCGGCTTCTGGGGCGGCGCGATCCCCGGCAACCTCGGCGACCTCGTCAAGCTCCACGAGCAGGGCGTCTTCGGCTTCAAGTGCTTCCTGTCCCCCTCCGGCGTGGAGGAGTTCCCGCCGCTGACCCTGGAGGAGGTACGGCAGGCGCTGGAGGTGATCGCCGGGTTCGACGGGCTCATGATCGTCCACGCGGAGGACCCGGCGCTGCTGCGCGAGCCGTCCGGCCCGACATATCGCGAATTTCTGGACTCGCGCCCCGGCGAGTCCGAGCGCCGAGCCGTCGAGCAGGTGATCGGCCTCGCCCGCGAGACCGGCGCCCGCGTCCACATCCTCCACGTGTCGAGCGCCGAGTGCCTGCAGCCCCTGGAACACGCCAAGCGGGAAGGGGTCCGGATCACCGCCGAGACCTGCCCCCACTACCTCACCCTGGCCGCCGAGCAGGTCCCCGAGGGCCGCACCGAGTTCAAGTGCTGCCCGCCCATCCGCGACGCCGCCAACCGCGACCGCCTCTGGAACGGCCTGGCCACCGGGATCCTCGACTGCGTGGTCTCCGACCACTCGCCCTCGACCGCCGACCTGAAGGTCCCCGACTTCGCCCGCGCCTGGGGCGGCATCGCCTCGCTCCAGCTGGGCCTGCCCGCCGTGTGGACCGAGGCGTCGGCACGCGGCCACGGCCTGGCCGACGTGGCCCGCTGGATGGCCCAGGCGCCCGCCGCCCTGGCCCGCATCCCCGGCAAGGGCGCCATCGCCCCCGGCAACGACGCCGACCTGGTCGCCTTCGACCCGCGCGCCGACTTCCCGGTCGAGGCCGCGCGCCTGCACCACAAGAACCCGGTCACGCCGTACCACGGCCGCACGCTCAAGGGCCTCGTCACCGCCACATGGCTGCGCGGCCGCGAAGTCGACGGCGTGCCGCACGGCACCTTCCTGGAGAAAGCGAGCACCTGAATGCCATCCTTCACCGCCCTGCCCGACCTGGCGCTGCGCTCCTACGGCGGCTCGGTCGTGGCGGCCAGCGACGAGTCCTTCGCCGAGAAGGAGAGCCTCATCCGTCCGGGACGTCCCGGGTTCAAGGCGGAGACGTTCGGCAACAAGGGCCAGGTGTACGACGGCTGGGAGACCAGGCGCCGCCGCGAGCCCGGCCACGACTGGGCCATCGTCCGGCTCGGCCTGCCCGGCGTCATCCGCGGCGTCGTCGTCGACACGGCCTGGTTCAAGGGCAACTACCCGCCCCACGCCTCCGTCGAGGCCGCCGCGGTCGACGGCTACCCCTCGGTCGAGGAGCTGCGGCAGGCGGAGTGGGTGGAGATCGTGCCCAAGAGCGAGCTGAAGGGCGACGCCGAGCACCACTTCGAGGTCGCCGACGAGACCCGCTACACCCACGTGCGGCTCAACATCTTCCCCGACGGCGGGGTGGCCCGGCTGCGCGTCCACGGCGAGGTCCGCGCCGACCTGTCGGTCTACGAGGGGCTGGGCCTGGACCTGGCCGCCCTGGCCAACGGCGCCACCGCGACCGCGTCCAACGAGTTCTACTCGGCCCCTGACAACGCCATCGCGCCCGGCCTGGCCCGCCACCAGGCCGAGGGCTGGGAGACCGCGCGGCGGCGGGCCGAGGGCAACGAGTGGCTGCTCATCCGCCTGACCGCCCGCGGCGTCATCAAGCTGGCCGAGATCGACACCACGAACCTGCTGTTCAACGCGCCCGGCTGGATCTCGCTCACCGGCCTCGACGGCGACCGCGAGGTCGAGCTGCTGCCCAAGACCAGGGTCCAGCCCGACACGCCGCACCGCTTCCGCCTCCACGACGCGCCGCCGGTGACCCACGTGCGCGTGGACATCTACCCGGACGGCGGGCTGGCACGCGTGCGCCTCCTCGGCCACCCCGCCTGACCGCACCAGGTGGTCAGCGCCAGCCGGGTCAGTGCCAGATGGTCACGGTCCACCCGGCGGGCCGCTCGGTGTCCCTCGGGTGCTGGTAGGCCACCACGCCGGTGCCGGCGGCCCGCCGTACCCGCACCTTGAACCCGAGCTGCTCCAGCTCCCGCTTGGCGTCGCCGACCTGCTTGCCCAGCACCGAGGGCACGACCACGACCTGGGAGTCGTCACGGGCCTCGTGGTCGCCCCACGGCCAGACGAAGCTGAACCCGCAGTTCACGACCGTGATCTGGACCGCCTGGCCCTTGTCGATCTCGGTCTTGGCCTTGGGCACCTGGGCGATGACCGTGCAGGGTTCGTTGTCGTCGTTGACCTCGTGGACCTGGACCTGCAGGCCGAGGGACTCCAGGTGGGCCTTGGCCTCGTCTCTGGACATGCCGCCCACGTCCGGCATCGTCAGCCCCGCGCTGATGCGCAGCTCGACCGCCGTGCCCTCCTTGACCCGCTCGCCCGCCGGCGGCCGCGTCTCCATCACCAGGCCGCGCTGGACGTCGGGGTTCTCCATCCGCCTGACCTTGCCGACCTTCAGCCCGGCCTGCGTGATGAGCACGCGGGCCTGCTCCTCGGTCATGTCGCGCACGCCGGGGACCATCACGAGCTTGGGACCCAGCGACGGCACCAGCTGGACCGTGGACTTCTCCTCCACCTCCGTCCCGGCCGGCGGGTTCATCGACAGCACGCGCCCCTCGGGGACCTTGTCGTCGTGCCTGCCGTCGAGGACCTTGACGTCAAGGCCCAGGGAGGCCGCCTTCTGCTGCGCCGACACCAGGTTCAGCGACGTCAGGTCGGGCAGCGTGATCATGGTGGGCCGGCTGACGAACCACGCGGTCAGCCCGATGGCGACCACCATGAGGGCGGCCAGTCCCACGAGGAACCAATGGGGCCGCCAGCTGCGCCGGGCGGGCGGGGCGGTCAGGACGTCGGCACGCGGCTGGATGAGCGTGCGCTGGGGCGCGGGCGGCACGGTCGCGGGCGGTACGGGCCCGGGCGGTACGGCATGCGGCCCGGAGGCCATGGGCGGGGGCGTGAGCAGGTGGGCGCCGGACCCGGTCGGCGGCGTCGACAGGCGCGGCAGCAGCCGGTGCGCGTCGACCGCCGCCACCAGCATCGCCGAGGCGTCCTGGTAGCGCGCGGCCGGATCGTGGGCCGTCGCGGTGGCGACCAGCGTGTCGATCAGCGGCGAGGTCTCCGGCACCAGCGAGGAGGGCGGCGGCACGGTCTCGTGCACGTGCTTGTAGGCCACCGCCATCGGCGTCTGCCCGTCGTACGGCTGCCGCCCGGTCACCAGCTCGAACAGCATGATGCCCGAGGCGTAGACGTCGCTGCGCACGTCCGCCCCGCCCGTGGTCACCTGCTCGGGCGCCATGTAGCCGATCGTGCCGATCATCACGCCGGTGCGCGTCTGGTTGGTGGCCTCGATCGCCCGGGCCAGGCCGAAGTCGACGACCTTGACGCGGCCGTCGTCGGTCAGCAGCACGTTCTCCGGCTTGACGTCGCGGTGCGCCATGCCCGCCTGGTGGGCGGCGCCCAGCGCGGCGAGGACGGGAATCATGATCTCCAGCGCCTCGCGCGCGCTCAGCCTGCCCCGCTCGCGCAGGACGTCGCGCAGCGTGCGGCCCGGCACGTACTCCATCGACAGGTACACCACGTCGCCGTCGGTGCCCTGGTCGAAGACGTGCACGATGTTGGGATGCGACAGGCTCGCCACAGACTTGGCCTCGCCGATGAACCGCCGCACGAACGCGGGGTCCTCGGCGAGCGAGCGGTGCATCACCTTCACGGCGACCGTGCGGTCGAGCCGGACGTCCAGAGCGAGGTAGACCGAGGCCATGCCACCACGGGCGATCCGGGACTCGACGCGGTAACGCCCGTCGAGTAGCCGCCCGACGAGGGGGTCCGCAGTCGTCGTGTCCACGCCCCGAGTTTACGGGCGATTTGCCACCCGGAGTGGCCGGGCATCCGAAACCGATGCCGTTTTGATGGTCACCTTTGACGGCGCTCGCCGGGATGGCCGTCGAGAAGGCCGCCGGGATAGTCGTCGAGAAGGCCGAGGTAGGCGGCGAGCTGGGCCGAGCCTTCGAGCAGCGCCCGGCTGCGCCCCCGGAGCCTCCCCCGCCAGACGTCGAGCGTCTCCTCGAGCGGGACGACGCCGCCGGCCTGCCGTACCTGGGCGATGACACGGGCGATGTGGCCGAGCGGGTAGCCGCCGCGCCGGAGCTGGCGGGCCAGGTGGGCGTCGCGCACCGAGTCGGGCGGGTAGCGGCGGTAGCCGGTCGCCGGGTCGCGCTCCGGCCGCAGGATGCCCGCCCTCTCCCATTTGCGCAGCGTGGCCGGGTGCAGGTCCAGCCGGCGGGCCAGGACGCCGACGGTGACGGGCCCGCGGACCGCCTGCGCAGCCGGCGGGGTGCCCGCCAGTTCGGTGAGCGCTCCGGAGACCTCGTCGAGGGTGCGGCGCTCCTGGAGCAGTTCGGCGTGGCAGTGGCCGAGGAGGCGGAAGACCGCCTCCTCGTCGCGGGCGTTGGCCGCCCGCAGGACAGCGGCCGCGGCCTGGTGCCCGCAGCCCGGCCGCAGAGCCAGGAAGGCGCGCAGCGCCTGGGCGTGGAGCGGGGAGTACCGGCGGTATCCCTGGGGGCCGCGCGGGGCGGGAGGCAGGATGCCCTCCTCCTCGTAGTTGCGCACGGCCTGCGCGGACAGGCCGTGCTCACGCGCCAGATCGCTGGGCCGCAGCCGCGCGGCGTGCCCTGCCATGAGCCTCCCCGGTGAAGGTCGCCTCAGCCGACGGAGTAGTAGTCGCCGAGCGGCGTGCCGGGCGAGGAGGCCTGGGCGTAGCGGCGCCGGGGGATGCGGCCCGCCAGGCGCGCCAGGCGCCCCGCCCGCACGGCGTCGGCCATCGCGGCGGCCATCAGCTCCGGCCGCTGCGCCCGCGTCACCGCCGTCGCCAGCAGCACGGCGTCGCAGCCCAGCTCCATCGCCAGTGCCGCGTCGCTGGCCGTGCCGACGCCCGCGTCGAGGATCACCGGCACGTTCGCCGCCTCGACGATGAGCTCGATGCTGTGCGGGTTGCGGATGCCCAGCCCCGACCCGATCGGCGAGCCCAGCGGCATGACGGCCGCGCACCCCGCCTGCTCCAGGCGGCGGGCCAGCGCGGGGTCGTCGCCGATGTACGGCAGGACCACGAAGCCGTCGGCCACCAGCCGCTCGGCCGCGTCGAAGGTCTCGATCGGGTCGGGCAGCAGCGTCCGCTCGTCGGCGATGACCTCCAGCTTGACCCAATTGGTCTCCAGCGCCTCCCGCGCCAGCCGGGCGGTCAGCACCGCCTCGCCCGCCGTGAAGCAGCCCGCGGTGTTGGGCAGCACCTTGATGCCGCGCCTGCGCAGCACGTCGAGGACCGAGCCGCGGGCGGAGGGGTCCAGGCGGCGCATCGCGACCGTGGTCAGCTCGGTGCCGGAGGCGGCCAGCGCCTGGTCGAGCACCTCCAGCGAGGGCGCGCCGCCGGTGCCCATGATGAGCCGGGAGGAGAACTTCTCCCCGGCGATGACGAGCTCGTCCACGTCGCTCACCCGCCCCTGCTCATCCACCCTGCACCGCCGTCAGCACCTCCACACGGTCGCTCTCGCCGAGCGTCGTGCTGTCCCATGCGCCCCGCCGTACCACCTCGTCGTTGACGGCCACGGCCACGCCCGTCGTCTGGGCGGTCAGGATCCGCACGGCCTGCGCCACGGTCATACCGTCGGGCACCTCGCGAGGGGTGCCGTTGATCGTTATCTTCATCGGAACCTTTCCGGTGAGCACAACGCGGCCAGCTCGCTCTGCTCGCCCAGGACGATGGCCGCGGTGAGGGGGGCCAGCAGGACGCCGCCGCGGTGGTGGCCGGTGGCCAGGACCAGGCCCGGCGTGCCGCTCGGGCCGATCAGCGGGAGGTTGTCCGGCGTGCCGGGCCGCAGCCCGGCGATCGTCTCGGCCAGCTCCAGCTCGGTCACGCCCGGCACCAGCTCGTGGGCGTCCCGCAGCAGCTCGTACACGCCGCCCGCGGTGACCCTGGTGTCGAAGCCCAGCTCCTCCTGCGTCGCGCCGACCACGAGTTCGCCGTCGCCGCGCGGCACCAGGTACACGTGCGAGCCGTGCACCATGCCGCGCACGCACCTGGTCAGCAGCGGCTGGGGGGAGCGCAGGCGGATGATCTGCCCCTTGACCGGGCGCACCGGCACGTCGGCCAGCTCGCCGCTCCACGCCCCGGCGGCGAGGACGACGCGGTCGGCGTGGAGATCCCGGGCGTACGGCTCGGCCAGCCGTACCCCTCGGACGGCGCCTGCCTCGCGGAGCAGCCCGGTCACGCGGGCGGGGATCAGGGCGAAGCCGCGCCTGTCGAGAGCGGCGCGCAGGGCCCTGGTGACGCGGCGGGGGTCGACCCAGGCGTCGTCGGGGGCCAGCAGGCCGCCCCGCACGGCGGGGGAGAGCATGGGCTCCAGCCGCCGGCACTCGCGCCCGGTCAGCCGCTCGACGCGCAGGCCGAGCTTGTCCATGAAGCCGGCGAGCTCGTCGAGGACGGCCAGGTCGTCGGCGCTGAAGGCGACGTCGAGCGTGCCGTCCTCGCGCAGGTCGACGAGCGCGCCCGGCTCGCCGGACGCGGCTCCCGCGTCCGCCGCCAGCTCCGCCGCGAAGGCCGGCCACATGCGCAGCGAGGCGATGCCGAGCCGCAGCAGGGGCTCCTCGGTGTAGGTCACCTCGCTCACCGGGGCCAGCATGCCCGCCGCCGCGTGCGAGGCACCCGAGCAGGGGGCGGGGTCCACGACCGTGACGGGCCGCCCGGAGCGGGCCAGGCGCCAGGCGATCGCCAGCCCGGCGATCCCCCCGCCCACGATCACGTCCATGTCCGCTCCCTTCGCCGGCATGATCCGGATCAGGTGGCTTGCGGTCGAAGGCCCTCATCAGCCTTCCTCTCAGCCCGGTGCGGCCGGACTCCCGCGCGTCTTCCCGTCCCAGCCTACCCATAGGCTCGGAGCCGTGAATCACATCGTGGTGGTAGGCGCCGGCCTGGCCGGTGTGCGCACCGTGGAGGCTCTGCGCGCACGTGGGTACGAGGGCCGGATCACGCTGGTCGGCGAGGAGCGGCACCGTCCCTACGACCGCCCGCCGCTGTCCAAGGCGGTCCTGCTGGGCGAGGCGGACTCCTCGGCGGTCGACACCGACCTGGAGGGCCTGGGCGTGGACTTCCGCCCGGGCGTCGCGGCCAAGGCGCTGCGCGAGGGCGTCGTGGAGACCACCGAGGGCGAGCTGCCCTTCGACGGCCTGGCCATCGCCACGGGCGCCGAGCCGATCCGCCTGCCCGGCGAGGGCCCGCAGCACGTGCTGCGCACCATCGACGACGCCCTGCTCCTGCGCGCCCTCCTCGTCCCCGGCGCCCGCGTGGCGGTCATCGGGGCGGGCTGGATCGGCGCGGAGGTGGCGACCGCCGCCCGGCGGGCCGGATGCCGGGTGAGCGTGATCGAGGCCGGTCCCGCGCCGCTCAGCCATGCGCTGGGCGCCGAGGTCGGAGCCCGCATGCTGCCCTGGTACGACGGCATCGATCTGCGCCTGGACACCATGGTGAGCGAGGTGGACGAGGGCGGGGTCCACCTGGTCGGCGGGGAGTTCGTCGAGGCGGACGTGGTGGTGACCGGCATCGGCGTGCGCCCGGCGATCGAGTGGCTGGCCGACGCGGACATCGACCTGCACAACGGCGTGGTGACCGACGAGTGCCTGCGCACCTCGATGCCGAACGTCGTGGCCGTCGGCGACTGCGCCGCCTGGTGGTCGCGCCGTTACCGGACCCGCCTGCGCGTGGAGCACTGGGACACCGCGCTCAACGCGCCCGAGGTGGCCGCCGCGACCCTGCTGGGCCAGGAGGCCGTCTACGATCCGGTGCCGTACTTCTGGTCGGAGCAGTTCGGCCGCATGGTGCAGTACGCGGGCCACCACCGCGGCGCCCGCCTCGTGGAGCGCGGCGAGCAGACCCTCTGCTGGCTGACCGGCGACGACAGGCTGGCCGCGCTGCTGACCGTGGACCGGCCGCGCGACCTCGTCCAGGGCCGCAGGGTCATCGAGGGCGGGCGCGCCGTCGATATCTCACGCCTGGCGAATCCACAAGTACCTCTACGAGACTGTGTAGTTTGAGCAAGGACACCGTGTGGTAGTTGTGGTGTCGTGACGCTCACTGTTGCACAGATCGACCGGGAGACCGAGCAGCTCGTCAGCGAGTGGCTCACCCTTCCCGAGGTGGCCGAACGTCTCGAGATCACCCCCGCGCGGGCCAAGCAGCTGCTGAAGGACCACAAGCTGCTGGGCGTGCGCAGGGGCGGCGGCGGACCGCAGGTGCCCGCCGTGTTCCTCCACGGCAAGGAAGTGGTCAAGGGCCTCCCCGGCACGATCACGGTGCTGCTCGACGCGGGATTCGACGAGGTCGAGGCGCTGCGCTGGCTGTTCACCCCCGACGACTCGCTGCCCGGCTCGCCCATCGAGGCCATCAGGGCCGGTCGTCACACGGAGGTCAAGCGGCGTGCCCAGGCCCTCGCGTTCTGACGCGCTGAGACAGGCACGGCTCTACCTCTGCACCGACGGCCGCCGGGACAAAGGTGACCTGGCGGACTTCCTCGACGCGGTCCTGGCCGGCGGCGTCGACATCGTCCAGCTCCGGGAGAAGGGGCTGGAGGCGCGGGAGGAGCTCGCGCTGCTGGAGGTCTTCCGCGACGCGTGCGACCGCCACGGCAGGCTGCTGGCGGTCAACGACCGGGCCGACGTCGCCTACGCCGCCCGCCCCGACGTCCTCCACCTCGGCCAGGACGACCTGCCCGTGCCGGTCGCCCGCGAGATCCTGGGGGAGGACATCCTGATCGGGCGCTCCACCCACTCGCCGCAGGAGGCGTCGGCCGCCGCGGTGGAGGAGGGCGTGGACTACTTCTGCTGCGGCCCGATCTGGCCCACGCCCACCAAGCCCGGACGGCCCGCGCCCGGCCCGCCGCTGCTCAGGCACGCCGCCTCGCTCCGCACCGACCGGCCGTGGTTCGGCATCGGCGGCATCGACCTGGCCAACCTGGACGAGGTCATGTCGTACGGCGTGCGCCGCGTGGTGGTGGTCAGGGCGATCACCGAGGCGGACGACCCGGGGGCGGCGGCGGCCGAGTTCGCCAAGCGCCTGGCGAGCGCCTGAGCTCCCGCCCGACCTGATAAAGCGCGATAAGTCGCGATAAATCGGCTCAGGTCTTGCGGGAGGTGGCGGCCACGGCCAGCTCCGCGAGCGCCAGCCGGGCCTCCGCCGTGAGCGGCGCGCCGTCGAGCGAGGCGAGGGCCTCCTCCAGGTACTGGGCGATCAGGTCCTCGCACTCCTGCAGCGCGCCCGTGTCCTCGATGATCTCGCGCAGCGTGGCCACGCCGGCCTCGTCCAGCCGCGGGTCGCCCAGCAGCCGCCGCACGGTCCGGGCCTCCGCGGGCGACGCGGCGGCCAGCGTGCGGGCCACCAGCATGGTCCGCTTGCCCTCGCGCAGGTCGTCGCCCGCCGGCTTGCCGGTCTGCGCCGGGTCGCCGAACACCCCGAGGATGTCGTCGCGCAGCTGGAACGCGATGCCCACGCGCCTGCCGTACGCCTCGCACAGCTCGTCCATCCACGGCTCCAGGGCCGCGCGGCCGAGCACCAGGCCGAGCCTGAGCGGCTGCTCCACCGAGTAGCGGCCGCTCTTGTAGAGGGCCACACGCAGCGCCGACTCGAAGGTGTTCTCGCCGCCCGCCTGCTCCAGCAGGTCCAGGTACTGCCCCAGCATGAGCTCGGCGCGCATGTGGTCGTGGACCGGCTGGGCCGCCCTGAGCGCCTCCTCCGGCAGGCCGCTGCCGCTCCACATCTGGCCCGACCACAGCAGCAGCAGGTTCCCCAGCAGGATGGCCGCCCCCTCGCCGAACTGCTCGGCCGAGCCCTGCCAGCCGTTGCGCTCGTGCAGCGCCTGGAAGCGGCGGTGCGCGGCGGGCATGCCGCGGCGCAGGTCGCTCTTGTCCATCACGTCGTCGTGGACCAGGGCGCTGGCCTGCAGCAGCTCCAGCGAGGCCGCGGCGGCGACCATGGCCTGGCTCTCGCCGCCGCCCGCGCCGCGCCAGCCCCAATAGCAGAAGGCGGGGCGCAGCCGCTTGCCCCCGGCC
Organism: Thermoactinospora rubra; assembly: GCF_002093975.1. GTDB lineage: Bacteria > Actinomycetota > Actinomycetes > Streptosporangiales > Streptosporangiaceae > Nonomuraea > Nonomuraea rubra_A. The sequence continues at coordinate 271,409 of NZ_KZ084325.1, read as the reverse complement.
AGCAGCTCCTCGGCGGCCTGGAAGATCGGATCGAACTCCGGCCCGTCGAGGACGGCGCGCTGCCGGTCGACGAACTCCCTCAGCGCGCGGTCGACCGCGATGCGGAGGGCGTCCATCCCGGCGGTGCTGGTGGTCATGCTGTGCTCCATGGTGAGCTGGTCGAGTCCCCTCACGCCCTGGCTCCGCTCGGTCATGACTTGAGAGTAGTGGCTGCCCGGTGCGCTGCCTGTCCCCGCGGGGGTCGGTACTCTTGACCCATGGCTCTGGGTCGCCCCTCCGTCCTTCCCACTCGCGTGCCGACGGTGCGCGAGTTTCTCGCCTCCGGGCGGCGGACGTTCTCCTTCGAGTTCTTCCCGCCGAAGACCGACGAGGGGGAGCGGCAGCTGTGGCGGGCCATCAGGGAGCTGGAGGCGCTGCGGCCCACGTTCGTGTCGGTGACGTACGGCGCGGGCGGCTCGACCCGCGACCGCACGGTCGACATCGTCGAGCGGGTGGCGCACGAGACCACCCTGACCCCGGTGGCGCACTTCACCGCGGTCAACCACTCGGTGCGGGAGCTGCGGCACCTGATCGGCCGCTTCGCCGACGCCGGGGTGCGCAACATCCTGGCCGTGCGCGGCGACCCCCCGGGCGATCCGACGGGCGAATGGGTCCCGCATCCGGAGGGGGTGCTGTACGCCGAGGAGCTCGTCCGGCTGATCCGTCAGTCGGGCGACTTCTGTGTGGGCGTGGCCGCCTTCCCCTACAAGCATCCACGCTCGCCGGACATCGAGTCCGACACCAAGTACTTCGTCCAGAAGTGCCGGGCGGGCGCCGACTACGCGATCACGCAGATGTTCTTCCGCGCCGACGACTACCTGCGGCTGCGCGACCGCGTGGCGGCCCAGGGCTGCGACACGCCGATCATCCCGTGCATCATGCCGGTCACCCAGATGAGCACGATCGCGCGCTCGGAGCAGCTGTCGGGCGCTCCGTTCCCGCCGGAGGTGGCCGAGCGCTTCGAGCGGGTCAAAGACGACCCGGCCGCGGTGCGCAGGCTGGGCATCGACCACGGCGCGGAGCTGTGCCGGCGGCTGCTGGACGAGGGCGCTCCCGGCATCCACTTCATCACCTTCAACCGCTCCAGTGCGGCGGCCGAGGTGTTCGAGCGGATCCGGCCGGCCGAGGCGCTGTCGGCCTGAACATCGGCCTGATCGCCGGGCGGGCGCGGCTCAGGGCTCGCGCGGCTCGCGCAGGGGGAGCGGCGCGCCCGCGATCGCGTACAGCTCCCGGCCGCCCGGGAAGACGAACTGGGTGAGCAGGTCGATGAAGCCCATCGACCGGTACAGATGGCGCGCGACCGTGGGCTGGTCGTGCGTCGACAGCACCACCGACCTTTCCCGCCGCTCCCGGCACAGCTCGACGAGCAGCGTCCGGCCGATGCCCTTGCCCTGGTAGTCGGGGAGCACGTGGATCTCGGCCAGCTCGAAGGCGTCGCCGAGCCAGGCGTCGGCCACCTGACCGCCCGCCTTGTCCGCCAGCGCCCTGTGCACCACGTCGTGCCACCACTGCCCGGGAGCGCCGTGGAAGCCGTAGGCGAACCCGACGGCCCTGCCGTACAGCTCGGCGAACAGGCACCGGAAGGCCGGATAGGCCGCGTGGCCACGCATGATCGCCTTTCTGCCGGGCAGCTGTTCCACAGGCGGTCGCATGGCCGCGGCGTAGATGTCGATCACCTCGTCCAGGCGATCGGCGAACTCCGCCGGGCCCGCGCCGCTCAGCTCGATCATTCGACGTCCACCGGGGTCCCTTCGGTGATGCGCACCAGCTCCTCGAAGGAGGTCGGGAAGACCGTGTGGGGATGACCGCCGGCGGCCCACACGACGTCGTGCTTGGCCAGCCACTTGTCCACCAGCGTCCGCACCGGGGCCGGATGGCCGGTGGGCGCCACCCCGCCGATGGGCTGCCCCGTGGCCGCGCGGACGAACTCCGGCGAGGCCCGCCGGACCTTGGCGACCCCGGCGACGCGGGCGATCAGCTCGACGTTCACCCGGTGCGCGCCGCTGGTCAGCACGAGCAGCGGCTCCCCGTCCGCCTCGAAGATCAGGCTGTTGGCGATCGCGCCGACCTCGCAGCCCAGCTGGGCCGCGGCGGCGGCGGCCGTGGGAGCGGGCTCCGGCAGGACCACGATCTCTCCCGCGGCGCCGAGTTCCCGCAGGGCCTCGGCCACACGCTGGGCGTTGGGGTGCAACTTTTCCGGCATGCGGCCACTCTAAACAGCTTGACCGGCGGATTACCCCGCCCAAGGGGTGCGCTAGTGTCACTTGATCTGATTGTTAACGCTTTTTGGGGTGATACCAGTGGGCATTGGCCAGAGGGGATTGGCTGTCGCGCTCCTGGCGACCGGCGCGCTGCTCGCTTCGGGCTGCGCGCAGGCCGCGACGGGCGCCCAGCCGGTCGCGCGTCCCCTCGCGGCCCAGGCGCAGGCCTGGGCGACCCCGGCGGCCGCGGGGGCGATCGGCGCTGCCGACCCCGTCGCGGCGCCGAGGAAGACACTGAAGCTGGGCGCCAAGGGCGCGGCCGTCAAGTGGCTGCAGACCCGCCTGAAGGAGCTCGGCTACATGCCCGGCAAGGTCGACGGCCGGTACGGCGGGACGACGCTCATGGCCGTGTGGGCCTTCCAGAAGGTCAACGGCATCAAGCCGACCAGCACCATCGGCAAGCGCACGTGGGCGGCGCTGGAGAGTCCCAGGACGCCGTCGGTGCTCGTGCCCAAGGGCAAGCCGACCAGGGTCGAGGTCAACCTGACCAGGCAGATCATGGTCCTGTACGTGGACGGCCGGCAGAAGCTGATCTCCCACGTCTCCTCGGGCAGCGGGATCCCGTACTGCGAGACGACCGTCTGGCAGGGCAAGAGCCAGCGGTTCTGCGGCTCGGCCAGGACGCCCACGGGCGACTACAAGACCACCTGGCGCAGGGACGGCTGGCACAAGTCCTACCTGGGCCAGCTGTACAACCCGATCTTCTTCAACGGCGGCATCGCGCTGCACGGCGCGCTGTCGGTGCCGCTCTACCCGGCCTCGCACGGGTGCGTGCGGCTGCCGATGAACGTCGCCGAGGTGCTGCCGGACATGCTGGGCACGGGCGTGCCCGTGCACGTGAGGGGCAAGTTCAAGCGCTGACCGGCCGCACGCCGGCGGATGAGAGGGGAGCGGGCCGCCCGGGCGGCCCGCTCCCTTCGTCGTTTCCGCGGACGTCGCACCACCAGGGCGAACGGCCGGACGCGGAGGGGAGATCTGACTGCCTTGATCGAACCCGTGTTCGGCGATTCGGTTGACACCACACGTGATCGAAATTATGTTCGACGTAGTGATGTGGGACTCGCGGCTCACGTCCGAGAGCCTGGTCGTGCCGTCGCTTCCCCCAAGCGGCGGCCACGGCCAGGCTCACCCGGGCAAGGGGCGCGTCCTCGTCGTCGGCGGAGACGAGTGGGCGCGTCCCGGCCGGACGGGGAGAGGGGAAGCTCCTCGTCCGGCCGCCCGGCGGAAATGTCGGTGCGGTCTGCGATTGTGGGCTTCACCGGCGAAACCTCAAGGAGGCTGGCAGATGACCGCTCGCCGAAGCGACGCGAACGGGCCCAGGCTTTCGCCCGCGGTCCGGGCGCACCTCAATGACGCACGTTCATGCCTGGCGGAGGCGGCGACCGCCCGCACCCCCGCTTCCCGATATGTGGCAGCGCACCTCGCGGCGCTGCGTGCCGCGGCGGCGATCCTGGCCGCGCGGCCCCAGCCCGTGCAGGGCCGCAGGCGCCGCCTGCGCAGCGCGTGGGAGCTGTTGCCCGAGGCCGAGCCGCAGCTGGCCGAGTGGGCCGCCTATTTCGCCGTGAGCGCCGCCAAGCGAGCCGCCGCGGAAGCGGGCATGGTCCGGAATGTGACGGCGGCCGACGCCGAGGAGCTCGTGGCCGAGGCGGAGACTTTTGTGGCGCGAGTGGAGGAGATCCTGGGCGTTCCCGCCCAGCCTCTTCTACCGCTCGGCATTCCCCTTGCCGGATGAGGGAGCCGGGTGAGCGAGCCGGCGGCCAGTGACGCCCGCCGGCTCTTCGCTGTGCCGTCACGCCGGTCCTGAAGCGAGTTTCCGCCCTCAAGGACGCCGGGAAAGCCGCGAAGCATCGAAAAGGGCGCGTCCTGGGGCGGACGCGCCCTTTCTCTCTTCGCCGGGGAGACATCCCGGCCGGACCCTGAGACGGGGCGGGGCCGGCCGGGCGCGTTCCCGCAAGCAGCCGATGCCGGAGGTGGCCGGTCTCAGAACGACTCGACGGCCCGGCGGGCCTCGGCGTCCAGCACACCCCAGCTGATCAGCTCTTCGGTCAGCTCGCTGGGCGACTTGTCGTAGATGACGGCAAGGGAGCGCAGGTCCTCCTGGCGGATGGACAACACCTTGCCGTTGTAGTCGCCACGCTGGCTCTGGATCGTGGCCGCGTAGCGCGCCAGCGCCCCGGCCTTCTCCTTGGGCAGCTGGGCCAGCCGCTCCAGGTCGATGACCAGCTTGGGCGTCGGCCCGAGCGGGCTCGGCGCGGTGCCGCCAGGCAGCAGCTCGGAGACGGGAACGCCGTAGAAGTCCGCCAGCTCGGCCAGCTTCTGCACGGTGACCGCACGGTCGCCGCGCTCGTAGGAACCCACGACCACGGCCTTCCAGCGGCCACGCGACTTCTCTTCGACTCCGTGCAGGGACAGGCCCTGCTGGGTGCGGATGGCGCGGAGTCGAGCACCCAGCGACTTTGCGTACTCAGACGGCATCGTGTGGCCCCCCGGCTTCTCTATGTAGTGCTCTCAGTATTGTGCATTGTCCTCCCTTGCGGCCTATGCCCCAGCCGCCGGGGGGTGTGATGCCGCGAGGCACCGTCGGCAGCCATGGCCCTGGTTGACCCAGAAACGCCGCGAGGGGTGGTTACGCACAGTGACGGTAAAGGTCCCATGGCCGAAGGTCAAGCTGATTGGAAAAAAGATGCCGAATCCGGTCCGGTGGGAACTGCCTCATAAGCCCCACCAGCTCCGTCTGTAGCGCTATGTCGTCATTGCCGGCCGGCGCCGCGGGCGCGCCGGCCGGCCCCGCCTTCACGCCGCGTCGCGCTCCAGAGGGCAGCTCATGCACCGCGGCCCGCCCCTGCCGCGGCCGAGCTCCGAGCCCCGAATCGTGATCACTTCGATACCGTGGGCCCGGAGGTGGTTGTTGGTCGTGGTGTTGCGCTCGTAGGCCACCACCACGCCGGGCCGGACGGCCAGCACGTTGCAGCCGTCGTCCCACTGCTCCCGCTCGGCGGCGTAGACGTCCTGCGTGGGGGTCAGGACCTTGATGTCGTCCAGCCCGATCGCGTGCGCGATGGCCCGGTGCATGTCCTCCGGCGGGTGGTCGGTGACCTTCAGCTCCTTGTCGGTGTCGCCCGGCTCGATGGTGTAGGAGGGCAGCATGCCGAGCCCGGCGTACTTGGTGAACACCCCCACGTCCACGTTGGTCATGACCGTGTCCAGGTGCATGAAGGCGCGGGCCTTCGGCATGTTCAGGGCGACGATCCGCTCGGCGGCCCCGGCGGCGAACAGGTTGTGCGCGAGCATCTCCACCGCCTGCGGCTGGGTGCGCTCGCTCATCCCGATCAGCACCGCGCCGTTGCCGATGACCAGCACGTCGCCGCCCTCGATCGTGGCGGGGGCGGTGGCCTGGCCCGGCATCCAGACGTGGTAGCCGCCCTCGTCCGGCCTGCCGTACCCGGAGGCGAACAGCGGGTGGTGGCGGTAGACGGCCTCCATGTTGACGGTCTCGCGCAGCCGCGCCTTCTTGCGCATGGCGTTGATGGACACGCCGTTGTAGACCCAGCAGGACGGGTCGCGCGTGAACAGGTGGTTGGGCAGCGGCGGCAGCACGAAGTCGTCCGGCTCCAGGGCGTGGAAGGCCACCGACTTGGGATCGCAGCCCAGCTCCTGCAGCTCCCGCTTGGTGATGCCCCCGGTCAGGTACGGCTGGAGCGTCGCGGAGTCCATCGAGTCCAGCGCGTTGCGGATGGCGTCGGCGGCCATGGGGCCGAACCAGCGGTCGTCGATGATGCCGTCCAGGATGTGCTTGCGCGCCTCGGGGATGTCGACGGTCTCGCTGAGCAGGCCGGAGAGCATGTGGACGGTGACGCCGAGGTCGCGCAGCACCGTCTGCCACTCCTGGTGCTCCTCCCGCGCGCGCTGCACCCACAGCACGTCGTCGAAGAGGAAGGAGGCCATGTTCGTGGGGGTCAGGCGCTTGAGCGCGAGGTCCGGCTCGTGCAGCAGCACCTGGCGGAGCCTGCCCACTTCCGAGTCAACGTGGAAGGTCATCGTCGTCCTCTCGCCTTGGTCCAAAGCAGACTCGTACCCCGGTGACCTGCTGTGAAGCGCCCGCACCCTTACGGCATCGCACCAGGTGGCGCCTGGTACTGTGGGCCTGGCCAACACCCTTTAAGACCCGTCCCGTGAGGCGGGAAAGGTGGTGAACTTCGTCATGTCCGATTCCAGGGCCGTTCTCGAAGGCCCGGACATCCATCGGGCGCTCACCCGCATCGCGCACGAGATCCTCGAGCGCACCAAAGGCGCCCGCGACGTCATCCTCCTCGGCATCCCCACCCGCGGCGCGACCCTCGCCAAGCGTCTGGGCGAGCGCATCGCGCAGGTCGAGGACGTCAAGGTGGCCTCCGGCTCGCTCGACGTCACCATGTACCGCGACGACCTGCGCTCGGGGCCCGCCCGCGCGCTCGGCCGCACCGAGCTGCCCGCCGACGGCGTCGACGACAAGCTCGTCGTGCTCGTCGACGACGTGCTCTACTCCGGCCGCACCATCCGCGCCGCGCTCGACGCGCTCAACGACCTGGGCCGCCCGCGCGCCGTCCAGCTCGCCGTCCTGGTCGACCGCGGCCACCGCGAGCTGCCCATCCGCGCCGACTACGTGGGCAAGAACCTGCCGACCGCCAAGAGCGAGAAGGTCAAGGTGCTGCTCACCGAGATCGACGGCCGTGACGCGGTGGAGCTGATCAAGTGAACAAGCATCTGATCTCCGCGGCCGACCTGTCCAAGGACGACGCGCTGCTCATTCTTGACACCGCCGAGGAGCTGGGGAAGGTCTCGGAACGCTCCATCAAGAAGCTCCCGACCCTGCGCGGGCGCACGGTGGTCAACCTCTTCTTCGAGGACTCCACGCGCACCCGCATCTCCTTCGAGGCCGCCGCCAAGCGCCTGTCGGCCGACGTGATCAACTTCTCGGCCAAGGGCTCCAGCGTCTCCAAGGGCGAGTCGCTGAAGGACACCGCGCTCACGCTGGAGGCCATGGGCGCCGACGCGGTGGTCATCCGCCACTCGGCCTCCGGCGCGCCGTACCGCCTGGCCACCTGGGTGCGCGGCAGCGTCGTCAACGCCGGCGACGGCACCCACGAGCACCCCACGCAGGCGCTGCTCGACGCCTTCTCCATGCGCCGCCGCCTGGGCTCGCTGGAGGGCCGGCGCGTCACGATCGTGGGCGACGTGCTGCACAGCCGCGTCGCGCGGTCCAACGTGCTGCTGCTGAACACGCTGGGCGCGGAGGTCACCTTGGTCGCCCCGCCCACCCTGCTGCCCGTCGCGGTCGACACCTGGCCCTGCCAGGTGTCCTACGACCTGGACGCGGTGCTGCCCAAGTCCGACGTCGTCATGATGCTGCGCGTGCAGAAGGAGCGGATGAACGCGGCGTACTTCCCGAGCGAGCGCGAGTACTCCCGCCGCTACGGCCTGGACCGCGACCGCTTCGCGCGGATGCCGGAAGAGGCGATCGTCATGCACCCCGGGCCGATGAACCGGGGCATGGAGATCGCCGCCGAGGTGGCCGACTCGCCGCGCTCGACCATCGTCGAGCAGGTCGCCAACGGCGTCACCATCCGCATGGCCGTGCTGTACCTGCTGCTCGGGGGAGAGATCTGATGCTCATCCGCAACGTCAGGATCCTCGGGGGCGACCCCGTCGACATCCTCGTCAGAGACGGGATCATCGCCGAGATCGGTACGGGGCTGGAAAGCGCCGGCCAGGCCGTCGACGGAGGCGGCGCGATCGCCCTGCCCGGCCTCGTCGACCTGCACACCCACCTGCGCGAGCCCGGCCGCGAGGACGCCGAGACCGTCCTGTCGGGCACCCAGGCCGCGGCCCGCGGCGGCTACACGGCCGTCCACGCCATGGCCAACACCTCGCCCGTCGCCGACACCGCCGGCGTGGTGGAGCAGGTCTGGCGGCTGGGCCGCGAGTACGGCCACTGCGACGTGCAGCCCGTCGGCGCGGTCACCGTCGGATTGGAGGGCCGCCAGCTGGCCGAGCTCGGCGCGATGGCCGACTCCGCCGCCCGCGTGCGCGTCTTCTCCGACGACGGCCGCTGCGTCGACGACGCGGTGCTCATGCGCCGCGCCCTGGAGTACGTCAAGGCGTTCGACGGCGTCGTCGCCCAGCACGCCCAGGAGCCCCGCCTCACGCAGGGCGCCCAGATGAACGAGGGCGTGGTCTCCGGCAGGCTGGGGCTGGCGGGCTGGCCCGCGGTCGCCGAGGAGGCGATCATCGCCCGCGACTGCCTGCTGGCCGCGCACGTCGGCTCCCGGCTGCACGTGTGCCACGTCTCCACGGCCGGCTCGGTGGAGATCATCCGCTGGGCCAAGTCGAAGGGCTGGAACGTCACCGCCGAGGTCACCCCCCACCACCTGCTGCTCACCGACGAGCTGGTGGAGGAGTCCCCGGTGGGCGCCTACAACCCGATCTACAAGGTCAACCCCCCGCTGCGCACCCACGAGGACGTCGCGGCACTGCGCGAGGCCCTGGCCGACGGCACCATCGACGCCGTGGCCACCGACCACGCGCCCCACCCGGTCGAGGACAAGGAGACCGAGTGGTCCGCGGCCGCCATGGGCATGATCGGCCTGGAGACCGCGCTCAGCGTGGTCCAGGAGGCCATGGTCGACACCGGGCTGCTGGACTGGGCCGGCGTGGCCGAGCGCATGTCGCTCGCCCCGGCCCGCATCGGCCGCCTGCCCGGCCACGGCCAGCCGCTCCAGGTCGGCGCCCCGGCCAACATCACGCTCTACGACCCTGACCACCGCGCCGAGGTCGACCCGTCGGGGTTCGCCTCCAAGAGCCGCAACACCCCCTACACGGGCATGACGCTGCCCGGCCGGGTGGTGGCCACGTTCCTGCGCGGCAGGCCCACCGTCCTCGAAGGGAAGCTGGTGTGAGTAACGCGATGCTCGTCCTGGAAGACGGCCGCGTCTTCCGGGGGACCCCCTACGGCGCCGAGGGCGAGACCTTCGGCGAGATGGTGTTCAACACCGGCATGACCGGCTACCAGGAGACCCTCACCGACCCCTCCTACCACCGCCAGATCGTCGCCATGACCGCGCCGCACATCGGCAACACCGGCGTCAACGACGAGGACCCCGAGTCCAGGCGCGTGTGGGTGGCCGGCTACGTGGTCCGCGAGCCGTCCCGCGTGGTGTCCAGCTGGCGCGCCACCGGCTCGCTGGAGGACTACCTCAAGCAGCAGGGCGTGGTCGGCATCGCCCTGCCCGGCACCCGCGCGCTGACCCGCCACCTGCGCGAGCGCGGCGCCATGCGCGCCGGGATCTTCAGCTCCCCGTTGCGGCCGGTGGAGGAGCTGGTCGAGCGGGTACGGCAGGCGCCCAAGATGGAGGGCTCGGCGCTCGCCGAGGAGGTCTCGACGGCCGAGCCGTACGTCGTGAAGGCCATCGGCGGCAAGCGCTTCACCGTGGCCGCCGTGGACCTGGGCATCAAGGGCATGACCCCGCAGCGGCTGGCCGAGCGGGGCTGCGAGGTGCACGTGCTGCCGGCCACGGCGACGTTCGAGGACATCCTGGCGGTCGAGCCGGACGGGGTGTTCTTCTCCAACGGCCCCGGCGACCCCGCCACCGCCGACGTCACCGCGCTGCGCAAGGTGCTGGAGGCGGGGATCCCGTTCTTCGGCATCTGCTTCGGCAACCAGATCTTCGGGCGGGCCCTGGGCCTGTCCACCTACAAGCTGCGCTACGGGCACCGCGGCGTCAACCAGCCGGTCCAGGACCGGCGCACCGGAAAGGTGGAGATCTCCGCGCACAATCACGGCTTCGCCGTCCGCGCCCCGCTGGACGGGCCGTTCGACACGCCGTACGGCAGGGCGGAGGTCTCGCACGTCAACCTCAACGACGGCTGCGTGGAGGGGCTGCGGCTGCTGGACAGGCCGGCCTTCAGCGTGCAGTACCACCCCGAGGCCGCCGCCGGTCCGCACGACGCCGCCTACCTGTTCGATGAGTTCTGCGAACTCATGGAGGCGGCGTCATGACGCCGCCACTGTGCCCCCAACCCCGTGTTCGACGAGTTCTGCGAGGTCATGTCCCGTGCCCAAGCGTGAAGACATCAGGTCGATCCTCGTGATCGGCTCCGGGCCGATCGTCATCGGGCAGGCCTGCGAGTTCGACTACTCCGGCACCCAGGCCTGCCGCGTGCTCAAGGCCGAGGGGTTCCGGGTGATCCTGGTCAACAGCAACCCGGCCACGATCATGACGGACCCGGAGTTCGCCGACGCCACCTACGTCGAGCCGATCACCCCCGAGTACGTCGAGAAGATCATCGCCAAGGAGCGGCCCGACGCGCTGCTGCCCACCCTCGGCGGGCAGACCGCGCTCAACACGGCCGTCGCCCTGCACGAGGCCGGGGTGCTGGAGCGGTACGGCGTCGAGCTGATCGGCGCCGACTTCGACGCCATCCAGGCGGGGGAGAACCGCGAGCGCTTCAAGGAGATCGTCGCCAAGGTCGCCCGCGAGCACGGGCTCAACGCAGACTCCGCGCGCAGCGTCATCTGCCACTCCATGGAGGAGTGCCTGCGGGCGGCGGGGGAGCTGGGCTACCCGCTGGTGGTCCGGCCCTCCTTCACCATGGGCGGCCTGGGCTCGGGCTTCGCCTACGACGAGGACGACCTGCGCCGCATCGCCGGGGCCGGGCTCGACGCCTCCCCGACCACCGAGGTGCTCCTGGAGGAGTCCATCCTCGGCTGGAAGGAGTACGAGCTGGAGGTCATGCGCGACAAGAACGACAACGTCGTCATCGTGTGCTCCATCGAGAACATCGACCCGATGGGCGTCCACACCGGCGACAGCGTCACCGTCGCGCCCGCGCTGACCCTCACCGACCGCGAGTACCAGAACATGCGCGACGTGGCCATCGCGGTCATCCGCGAGGTCGGCGTCGACACCGGCGGGTGCAACATCCAGTTCGCGGTCGACCCGCGGACCGGGCGCATGATCGTCATCGAGATGAACCCGCGGGTGTCCCGGTCGAGTGCGCTGGCGTCCAAGGCGACCGGCTTCCCGATCGCCAAGATCGCCGCCAAGCTGGCCATCGGCTACACGCTCGACGAGATCCCCAACGACATCACCGCCGAGACGCCGGCGTCCTTCGAGCCGACGCTCGACTACATCGTGGTCAAGGTGCCGCGCTTCGCCTTCGAGAAGTTCGCCGGGGCCGACCAGACCCTCACCACCCACATGAAGTCGGTGGGCGAGGCCATGGCCATCGGCCGCTGCTTCACCGAGGCGCTGCAGAAGGCGCTGCGCTCGCTGGAGAAGAAGGGCTCCGCCTTCACCTGGGCCGGTCCGGTGGGCCACAAGGACGACCTGCTGGCGGCCTGCCGTACCCCCCACGACGGGCGGCTGCGCACCATGCAGCAGGCCATCAGGGCGGGCGCCACGGCCGAGGAGCTGTATGACGCCACCAGCGTCGACCCGTGGTTCCTGGACCAGCTGTTCCTGCTGGAGGAGGAGGCTCGGGCGATCCGCGAGGCGCCCGAGCTGACCGCCGAGGTGATCGCGCGGGCCAAGCGGCACGGCTTCTCCGACGCGCAGATCGGCGAGATCCGCGGCATGGACGAGTCGCGGGTGCGCGACCTGCGCCACGCGCTCGGCATCCGGCCCGTCTACCACACGGTCGACACCTGCGCCGCCGAGTTCGCCGCCCGCACGCCGTACCTCTACTCCACCTACGACGAGGAGAGCGAGGTCCCGCAGGGCGAGCGGCCCAAGGTCATCATCCTGGGCAGCGGGCCCAACCGCATCGGGCAGGGCATCGAGTTCGACTACGCCTGCGTGCACGCCTCCTTCGAGCTGTCGCGCGCCGGGTTCGAGACCGTCATGGTCAACTGCAACCCCGAGACCGTCTCCACCGACTACGACACCTCCGACCGGCTGTACTTCGAGCCGCTCACCCTGGAGGACGTGCTGGAGGTGGTCCACGCCGAGCAGCAGACCGGCCCGGTCGTCGGCGTGATCGTGCAGCTGGGCGGGCAGACGCCGCTGGGCCTGGCGCAGGCGCTCAAGGACGCGGGCGTGCCGATCGTCGGCACCTCGCCCGAGTCGATCCACCTGGCCGAGGAGCGCGGCGCCTTCGGGCGCGTGCTGGCCGAGGCCGGGCTGCCCGCGCCCAGGCACGGCACCGCCACCACGGTGGCCGGGGCGCTGGAGGTGGCCGGGGAGATCGGCTACCCGGTGCTGGTACGGCCCAGCTACGTGCTCGGCGGCGCGGGCATGGCGATCGTCTACGACGACGAGACGCTGTCCACCTACATGGCGCGCCAGGAGGGCGGCCATCCGGTGCTCATCGACCGCTTCCTGGACGAGGCGGTCGAGATCGACGTCGACGCCCTGTTCGACGGTGAGGAGCTGTACCTCGGCGGCGTCATGGAGCACATCGAGGAGGCCGGCATCCACTCCGGCGACTCGGCGTGCGCGCTGCCGCCGATCACGCTGGGCGGGGCCGACATCAAGCGCATCCGCGCGGCCACCGAGGCCATCGCGCGGGGCGTGGGCGTGCGCGGCCTGCTGAACGTCCAGTACGCCATGTCCGCGGGCGTCCTTTACGTGCTGGAGGCCAACCCGCGCGCCAGCCGTACCGTGCCGTTCGTCTCCAAGGCGACCGCGGTGCCGCTGGCCAAGGCGGCGGCCCGCGTCATGCTCGGGGCGACGATCCGGGAGCTGCGGCGTGAGGGCATCCTGCCCGCCGAGGGCGACGGCGGCACGCTGCCGATGGACGCCCCGATCGCGGTCAAGGAGGCGGTGCTGCCGTTCAACCGCTTCCGCGGCGTCGACACCGTGCTGGGCCCGGAGATGCGCTCGACCGGCGAGGTCATGGGCATCGACGAGTTCTTCGGCATCGCCTACGCCAAGTCGCAGGCGGCGGCCTACGGCGAGCTGCCCACCAAGGGCCGGGCGTTCGTCTCGGTGGCCAACCGGGACAAGCGCCACATGATCTTCCCGGTGAAGGCGCTGGCCGACCTGGGATTCGAGATCCTGGCCACGGAGGGCACGGCCGAGGTGCTGCGCCGGCACGGCGTCCATGCCAAGATCGTGCGAAAGCAGAGCGAGGGGACCGGCCCGGGAGGTGAGCCCACGATCGTGCAGCGCATCCTCGACGGCGAGGTCGACCTGATCGTCAACACGCCGTTCGGCAGCCCCGGCCAGTCCGGGCCGCGCCTGGACGGCTACGACATCCGCACCGCCGCCGTGCTGCGCGGCATCCCCTGCATCACCACGGCCCAGGGACTGGCCGCCGCCGCGGCGGGCATCCAGGCCATCGTGCGGGGCGATGTGGGCGTACGGTCTCTCCAGGAGCACGCACGCGCATTGCGCGGAGAGAAAGCCGAACCGGACGCCTGGGCTCAGCGACGCTGACCCGGGCGCCAGGTGAGGCGGACTCGACCCATGGAAAGGGTGATGGGCCGCTGGCCACGACACCGGTGCAGGTCACCGGCACGGTGCTGACCACGCGCCGTGTCGACGCTTTCCATGCGCTGACCGTCGTGGCCCCCGGCATCGCCGAGCGCACACGGCCCGGCCACTTCGTGACCGTGGCCGTGGGCGGGCCGTCCACCTCCATGCTCACGCGCAGGGCGCTGTTCGTGCACGACGTCAAACCCGACTACGGCGGCACGGTGGAGCTGGTCTTCACCGTGCGCGGTCCCGGCACGCGCTGGCTGGCCGACCGGCGCGCCCGCGACCCGCTGGACCTGGTGGGGCCGCTGGGGCGGCCCTTCCCGGTGCCCCGCGACCCGGTCGCGTGCGTGCTCGTCGGCGCCGAGTACGGCTCGGCCGTGCTGTTCCCGCTGGCGGACACGCTGCTGGCGCGCGGCTGCCGGGTGGACTTCGTCCTGGGCGGGGCCGGCGCCGAGCGGGTCTTCGGCGCCATGCGGGCGCGGCGGGTCGCGCAGACCACCACGCTCACCACGGAGGACGGGTCGCTGGGGCTGCGCGGCAGGGTCGCCGACGCGCTCCCCTCGGTGATCGCCGACACGCGGGCGGACGCCGTCTACGCCTGCGGCCCCATGGACACCCTGCGTGAGGTCACGGCGGTGGCCATGAAGTTCGACATCCCGGTCCAGGTGGTCGTCGAGGAGGCGATGGCCTGCGGGGTCGGGATCTGCATGACGTGCGTGCTGCCGGTCATCGGCGAGGACGGGACCACGCGGATGGTGCGGGCCTGCGTCGAGGGGCCGGTCTTCCGGGGGGAGCGGGTGCGGTTCGAGGACGTGGGCACCATCCCGTTCGACGCGATCGGGGCGCCGGGCGGAGGTGCCCGCCATGCCGGTTGAGCCTCTGGGGCCGGGCGAGGCTCGGGGAGGTGGCGGGCGTGCCGGTTGACATGCGGACCTTCCTGGCGCACGTGGAGCTGGCCACGCCCGTGCTCACCGCGGCCGGGTGCGCGGGATCGGGGCGGGAGCTGGCCCAGTTCTTCGACCTGCACCGGCTCGGCGCGCTCGTCACGCCCTCGGTCACGATGGCGCCCCGGGCGGGCCGGCCCACCCCGCGCATGACCGAGACGCCCTCGGGCCTGCTCAACGCCGTCGGCCTGCAGGGGCCGGGCATCGACGCCTTTCTCGAGCGCGACCTGACCTGGCTGGCGCAGCGCGGCATCCGCACCATCGTGTCCATCGGCGGCGGCACCGTGGCGGAGTACTCCGCGCTGGCCCGCCGCCTCACCGACGCCCCCGGGGTCACGGCCGTCGAGGTCAACCTGGCCTGCCCCAACCTTGAGGACCGCGGCCGCGTCTTCGCCCGCGAGGGCGGCGCCGCCGCCGAGGTGGTCGCGTCGGTCCGGTCGATCCTGCGCGGCGACGTCCCCGTGATCGCCAAGCTGTCGCCCGACGTGGCCGACATCGTCGCCGTCGCCCGCGCGTGCGTCGACGCCGGAGCCGACGCCCTGTGCATGATCAACAATCCGCTCGGCATGAGCATCGACACCCTCACCCTGCGGCCGGCGCTGGCCGCGGTCACCGGAGGGCTGTCCGGCCCGGCCATCCTGCCGCTGGCCGTACGCTGCGTGTGGCAGGTCCACGAGGCGCTGCCCGGCGTCCCCCTGATCGGCGTCGGCGGCGTGCTCAGCGGTTCGGACGCCCTCCAGCTCATCCTGGCGGGGGCGTGCGCGGTCGGCGTCGGCACCGCCCTGTTCCACGACCCGTATGCGTGCCTGCGCATCGAGCGGGAGCTCGAGGACCTGCTGCAGGCCCGCGGATTCCAGCGGCTGGCCGACGCCGTCGGCCTGGCCCACCGACCGCCGGGAAGCTCCCCCCGGATCCCGCTCGAGGAGAACACACCGTGACGCCCGCACCCATCGCCGTCGCCCTGGACGCGCCCGACCTGGAGACCGCCGCACGCTGGGCCGCGCTGGTCACCCCCCACGTCAGCACGGTCAAGGTGGGGCTGGAGCTCTACCTTCGCTACGGGCCCGACATCATCGCCTCCCTCAGGGGCGCCAGCGGCGTGCAGATCTTCCTGGACCTCAAGCTGCACGACATCCCCAACACCGTCGCGGGGGCCGCCCGCTCGGTCCAGCGGCTGCGCCCCTCGATCCTCACCGTCCACGCGGCGGGCGGGGCCGCGATGATCCGCGCCGCGGTCGACGCCGCCCCGCACACCAAGATCGCCGCGGTGACCGTGCTCACGTCGCTGTCGGCGGCCGACCTGGACCTGGTGGGCTTTTCCGGACCGCCCGCCGACGTGGCGCGCCGCCTGGCCACGCTGGCCGTCTCCGCGGGCGCCACGGCGCTGGTGTGCTCGCCGCACGAGGTCGCCTCCGTGCGGGCCGAGGTCGGGCCGGACATCACGCTCATCACGCCGGGAGTACGGCCGGCCGGGGCGGACTCGCAGGACCAGGCCCGGGTGTCGACGCCCGAGCAGGCCCTGGCGGACGGGGCCGACCTGCTGGTGATCGGCCGGCCCATCACCGCCGCGCCGGATCCCGGGGCGGCCGCCGCGGCCATCGCGGCCTCGCTGCGCCGCCTGGCGGCCCGCTCCGGCTAGCGCGGACACCGGGCCGTCAGGGGCGCCGGGGGACGGGTTCGTCTCGGGCGGCGCTCGTCGCGCCGGGAAGCTCACGCGGGCGGGCGCCCGGAGCATGCCGCCTCGGCGCGGCGGCGGACGGCCGCCAGCCACACGCGCCGGATCAGGCCGCTGGGCAGGCGGACGACCAGCCAGTAGGGGCGGAACAGCAGCCTGGCGCGGGCACTGGTGGCCAGCACCCGCGTCTCGGTGACCAGCTCGGCGCCGGCCAGGCGGAAGCTCATGGCGATCTTGACGAGGTCCGGCGCGGTGAGGTCGCGCATCGCCGTACCGGGGGAGCCGGCGGGCAGCGCCACCCGGCGGCCGCCGGGCAGCCGGGCGACCGTCCCCACCACGATCTCGTCCGCGTCGCGGTCGAGCACCGCGAAGCCGTCGCCCAGCAGGCCGTCCAGCACCCGGGCCGAGGACGGCCGCCGCCGGGACCCGGGGAAGCGCAGCGCCATCAGCGCGCGGAAGACCGGCACCTCGGCCCAGGTGAGGTCCTCGATGGCGCGGAAGACCTGTTCGCGAGAAGCGTAGACCGGTGTCCGGTGCACTTCGCGGAAGTGCCACCGTGGCAGGATCTGCTGGAGTCCCATGCGGCCGATCGTCCGGCCGTGGCGGGTCCCGCCGCCTCCCCCGCGAGAGGGGTCGGCACCCCACTCCCGGGGGAGTCCGCCATGTCCGGATATGCCTAGTTTGTCCGTATATATCGGGATATTAGGCCCCGGTGTTTCTTTGGCGTGCCTTCTTTGGCGGAGCCGGACGCCCGGCGCGCCGCGGGATTCGGGCCTATGTCCCAATATGTTTCGGAAAAATCGCCCATCGCGAATTGAGGGTCGCCCGGCCGCCGGATGCCGCGCGGAGAACGGGAAGTGAGGGCGATTCGATAGACCCACGGTAATAATGCGGGCACTCACCGTGACGAAGTTGATTTTGTGATGAGAGAAACGCCGCTTGACGTTGCTAACGACACGTTGACCAGCTAGTTTCCCTTCCCGACCGAGTACATCGACAGAAATTCGAGGTGACCCGGCGTGGCTCTTCCTCCCCTGACCCCCGAGCAACGCGCGGCAGCTCTGGAGAAGGCTGCCAAGGCCCGAAAAGAGCGTGCCGAGGTCAAGAACGATCTCAAGCACGGCAGGATTGCTCTGGCCGAGGTGTTGAAGAAAGGGCAGACCGACGACGTCATCGGCAAGATGAAGGTGTCGGCTCTGCTGGAGTCGCTTCCCGGCGTCGGCAAGGTCCGCGCCAGGCAGCTGATGGAGCGGCTGCAGATCGCCGAGTCGCGCCGCGTGCGCGGTCTCGGCGCCAACCAGAGGGCAGCCCTCGAGCGCGAGTTCGGCGGTTCCGAGAGCTAATCTCGGATCCACACGTCCGCGCAGTCTCAGGGGGTAGGGAAGTGACCGACAGGTCCTGGTCCGGCACAGCGGGACAGATGGAGGTCGGTGACTTCCCGCCTTCGAAGCGTCGTCTGACGGTGCTGTCCGGGCCGTCGGGCGTCGGCAAGTCCACGGTCGTCGCCGAGCTCCGGCGCCACCACCCCGAGGTGTGGCTGTCGGTCTCGGTGACGACCAGGAAGCCCCGGCCGGGCGAGACCCACGGGGTGGAGTACTTCTTCGTCGACGACGAGGAGTTCCAGCGGCTGGTCGACCGTGGCGAGCTGCTGGAGTGGGCCGAGTTCGCGGGCAACCGCTACGGCACGCCGCGCCAACCGGTCCTCGACCGGCTCGCGCGCGGCGTCCCCACCCTGCTGGAGATCGACCTGCAGGGCGCCCGCCAGGTACGGCGGAGCATGCCCGAGGCGCTGCTGGTCTTCCTGGCCCCGCCCTCGTGGGAGGAGCTGGAGAAGCGGCTGCGTGGCCGGGGCACCGAGCCGGAGGACGTCATCGCACGCCGCCTGGAGGCCGGGCGGATCGAGATGGCGGCCGAGCCCGAGTTCGACACGACGCTGGTCAACACCGACGTCCACGATGTGTGCCACAGGCTGATAGCCTTGATGACCGACCCTCAGAAGGTCACCCCAGTTTCCAACCGAGAGGTCTGACAGACGTGGCAGGCACTGCCCCCGTGGCCGAGGGGATCACCAACCCGCCCATCGACACGCTGCTCGACATCGTCGACAGCAAATACTCCCTGGTGATCATGGGCGCCAAGCGGGCGCGCCAGATCAACGCCTACTACTCCCAGCTCGGCGAGGGCCTTCTGGAGTACGTCGGCCCGCTGGTGGAGACGCACGCCCAGGAAAAGCCGCTGTCCATCGCGCTGCGCGAGATCGCGGAGGGCCTGCTGACCGCCGAGCCGATCGAGGGCCAGGCCTGAGCCTCGGCGACGCATCGCTGGACAGGCTCGACGTGACCCCGCCAGTCGACACGCCCGCCGGCAGGGGCCGCCCGCGTGTCGTGCTGGGCGTCGGAGCGGGCATCGCCGCCTACAAGGCGTGCGAGCTGCTGAGGCTCTTCACCGAGTCCGGGCACGACGTGCGTGTCGTGCCCACCCGCGACGCCCTGCGCTTCGTCGGCGAGCCGACCTGGGCGGCGCTGTCCGGCCATCCCGTGGCCGCCGACGTGTGGGAGTCCGTCCACGAGGTGCCGCACGTGCGGATCGGCCAGGAGGCCGACCTCGTCGTGGTCGCCCCGGCGACGGCCGACATCCTGGCCAAGGCCGCCCACGGCCTGGCGGGCGACCTGCTCACCAACACGCTGCTCACCGCGCGCTGCCCGGTCGTGTTCGCGCCGGCGATGCACACCGAGATGTGGGAGCACCCCGCCACCCGCGCCAACGTCGCGACGCTGCGCGAGCGCGGCTCCATCGTGATCGACCCAGCCGTGGGCCGCCTGACCGGCGCCGACACCGGCCCCGGGCGGCTGCCCGACCCGGCCGAGATCTTCGAGGTGTGCCGGCGCGTCCTGCGCGGCCGCCCCCGCGACCTGGCGGGGCGCACCGTCGTCGTCTCGGCGGGCGGCACGCGCGAGGCCATCGACCCGGTGCGCTTCATCGGCAACCGCTCCTCGGGACTGCAGGGCTACGCCCTGGCCCGGACGGCTGTGGCCCGCGGGGCGGAGGTCGTGCTCGTGGCGGCGAACGTCGCCCTGCCCGACCCGGCCGGGGCCAAGGTGGTGCGGGTCGAGTCGGCGCTGGAGCTGCGCGAGGCGGTGCTGTCGGCCTCGGCGGGCGCCGACGTGGTGGTCATGGCCGCCGCCGTGGCGGACTTCCGTCCCGCCCAGGCGCGGGAGTCGAAGATCAAGAAGTCGTCCGGCGATCCCGAGCCCATCCAGCTGGTGAAGAATCCCGACATCCTGGCCGAGCTCGGCGAGCGCCGCAGGCAGGCGCCGCGGGCTGTGCCGTACCCGAGGGTGATCGTGGGGTTCGCGGCGGAGACGGACGACGTGCTGGCCAACGGCCAGGCCAAGCTCGCGGCCAAGGGGTGCGACCTGCTCGTGGTCAACCAGGTCGGCCGGGGGCTGGCGTTCGGCACGCCGGACAACGCGGCGACGGTGCTCGTCGCGGGCGGCGAGCCGGTGGAGATCCCGCGCGGGCCCAAGGACGACGTGGCCGACGCGGTGTGGGACCTGGTGGCGGCCAGGCTGGCCTGACCCGCGTCCGGCTCCGGGACGGCCGGTCGCGAGCTCTCCGGGGGCGGCTGGGCCGATCGCCCTCCTCCCGGACAGACCGGGCGTCCTCGCCGGACATGTGGACATACGCCTTATCCGATCACCTGTTGCGGCGTTTCGCCCACCTCCGGATACTTGGCCCGAAGGGGGACGCATGCCGGTGAGTTCCACGGTGAGAGAGCGATGCAGGACGCTGTTGGGCCAGGAGGACATCCGTTACGTCTTTCCGGCGCTCTCGACGGGACCGCCCGGCATGGCGGGCTTCCTCGTGGTCGTCACCGACCGCGCCGTCCACGTGCTCGCCACCCGGACGCTCAGGAGCGACCGCCCGACGTCGGTCTACGCGAGCCATCCCCGGGCCACCAGGCTCGGGCCGATCCTGTACGGCACCGGGCCGCTGATCGAACTCGGGTCGCTGGTCCTGGAGTTCGACGAGGAGTACGCGGCCGTGGTCAACGCCGCCGACGCCGAGGTGTTCGCCCCCGAGACCCTGCCGCCCGACCCGCTGCCCGACCTGTGATGCCCGCGGGCGGAGCCGGGCCCGGGCGATTTCGCGACAGCGACCCGGGTAAGGCTACACTCGGCGAAGCCTTCCGCGTTCATCCCGCACAGGCACACACCGTCAGCAGCCGCTGCATGAGGAGCCACTGAGTTGTCCCGTCGCCTTTTCACCTCCGAGTCGGTCACCGAGGGCCACCCGGACAAGATCGCCGACCAGATCAGTGACGCGATTCTCGACGCCATGCTCAAGGACGACCCCAAGAGCCGGGTCGCCGTCGAGACGTTGATCACCACCGGCCAGGTCCACGTCGCGGGCGAGGTGACGACGGAGACCTACGTCGACATCCCCTCGCTGATCCGGGAGAAGATCCTGGAGATCGGCTACGACGCCTCCCACAAGGGTTTCGACGGAGCCTCCTGCGGCGTGTCGGTGTCCATCGGCGCGCAGTCGCCCGACATCGCCCAGGGCGTCGACGACGCCTACGAGCACCGTGAGGAGGGCATCGGCGACGAGCTCGACCGGCAGGGCGCGGGCGACCAGGGGCTGATGTTCGGCTACGCCTGCCGCGAGACCCCCGAGCTGATGCCGCTGCCGATCATGCTGGCCCACCGGCTGGCCAAGCGGCTCGCCGAGGTGCGCAAGTCCGGCGTGGTGCCCTACCTGCGCCCGGACGGCAAGACCCAGGTCACCATCGAATACGACGGCGACAAGCCGGTGCGTCTCGACACGGTCGTCGTCTCCACCCAGCACGCGGCGGAGATCGACCTCAAGGAGATGCTCACGCCCGACATCCACGAGCACGTCGTCGAGCACGTGCTCAAGGGCCTCGACATCCAGACCGAGGGCTACCGGCTGCTGGTCAACCCGACGGGCCGCTTCGAGATCGGCGGTCCCATGGGCGACGCGGGGCTGACGGGCCGCAAGATCATCATCGACACCTACGGCGGCATGGCCCGCCACGGCGGCGGCGCCTTCTCCGGCAAGGACCCCTCGAAGGTCGACCGGTCGGCCGCGTACGCGATGCGGTGGGTGGCCAAGAACGTGGTGGCCGCCGGGCTGGCCGACCGCTGCGAGGTGCAGGTGGCTTACGCCATCGGCAAGGCCCACCCGGTGGGCCTGTTCGTGGAGACCTTCGGGACCGAGCAGGTGCCGGTGGAGCGCATCCAGGACGCGGTGCTCCAGGTGTTCGACCTGCGCCCGGCGGCGATCATCCGCGACCTCGACCTGCTGCGGCCGATCTACTCCGAGACCGCCGCCTACGGGCACTTCGGGCGGGAGGGCTTCTCCTGGGAGTCGACCGACCGGGCCGAGGCCCTGCGCCAGGCAGCCGGTCTCTGAGATCTCCAAGATCTCCAAGATCTCCGGGAGGGACCTCCCAGAAGGGAGACGTCCGGAGGCGGGCGCCGCGTTCCCCTGCGGGTGCGTGGCGTCCGTTTCGTTCGCGTGCCCTTGACCGGGTCGCGCCGCCGACCCGATTCCACGACCGACCTGGCCAGTGACCGGCCGAGCCACGTGCCGGCCGACTCGCGCCGCCGCCCGGTCACGCTGCCGGCCAAGTCGTCCACAGGCGCGGGCAAGCGTCCGCCGCCGTCGGCGGCATCTGGTAGACCTGTGGTTCGTGCCTGAGACCGACGACGCCCTGCTCCCGCTGGAGGCGGTGGGGGCGGCGGCGAAGCCTGCCAAGGGTGCGCCGGTCCCGGCTCCGTCCCGGCCCGTCGCACGGGTGGCGGTCGACACCCCGCTTCCTCACCTGGACCGGCCGTTCGACTACCTCGTGCCCGAGTCCCTGCACGAGGCCGCCCAGCCGGGCGTGCGGGTGCGGGTGCGGTTCGCCGGCAAGCTCGTCGACGGCTTCCTGCTGGACCGGGCCGACGACACCGGGCACGAGGGCAGGCTCGTCCCGCTGGAGCGGGTGATCTCGCCCGAGCCGGTGCTCACTCCGGAGATCGCGGGGCTGGCCCGCGCGGTGGCCGACCGTTACGCGGGCACGCTCGCCGACGTCCTGCGCTTGGCGATCCCACCCAGGCACGCCAGGGTGGAGGCCGAATCCGCGACCGTCGGCGAGGACGGCGGCAAGGGGAAAGACAAGGCCGGCGGCGAGGTCGGCGGCGGGGAGAGCAGCAGGAGCAGCGGCGAAGACGGCGACGAGGGCCGCGACAAGGACAACGGCGGGGACGGTCGCGAGGGCCGCGACAAGGGCCGTGACGGAGATCGCGGGAAGAGCGGCGGCGAGGGCAGCAGCGAGGACAACAGCGAAGACAGCGGCGGGGACAGAGACGGGAACAGCAGCAAGGACAACGGCGAGGGCCGCGGCGGAGAGAGCGGGGAGAGCAGCGGGGAGGGCGCGGAGAGCCCGTCGCCCGGCGCGGAGAGCCCGCCGCCCAGTGCCGCCCACTGGGCCGACTATCCCATGAGCGCCTCCTTCCTCGACGCCCTCCGGCGCGGACGCGCGCCCAGAGCCGTGTGGGGCGCCCTGCCGGGCAGAGGGTGGGCCGAGCCGATCGCCGAGGCGGTGGGCGCGACGCTGGCGGGCGGGCGCGGCGCCGTGGTGGTCGTGCCGGACGGCAAGGACGTCGCCCTGGCCGACCAGGCCTTCGCCGAGATCCTCGGCCCCGGCAGGCACGTCGCGCTGACCGCCGGGCTGGGGCCCGCCGAGCGCTACCGCCGCTGGCTGAAGGTGCTCAGAGGCGAGGTCAGGGCCGTGGTCGGCACCCGGGCCGCGATGTTCGCCCCGGTGCGGGACCTCGGCCTCGCGGTGATCTGGGACGACGGCGACGACCTGCACGCCGAGCGGCTCGCGCCCTACCCCCACGCCCGCGAGGTCCTGGCCCTGCGCGCGCACCGGGCGGGAGCGGCGATGCTGATCGGCGGATACGCCCGCACCGCCGAGGCCACCCAGCTCATCGCCACCGGCTGGGCGCGTCCCCTCCTGGCGGCCAGGCAGACCGTCAGGGCCGTGGCGCCGCTGGTGCGTCCGGCGGGTGAGGACGCCGAGCTGGCCAAGGACGAGGCGGCCAGGGCGGCGCGGCTGCCGAGCCTGGCCTGGCGGGCGCTGAAGGAGGGCCTGGAGCACGGGCCCGTGCTGATCCAGGTGCCCAGGCGGGGATACGTCCCGGTGATCGCCTGCCGGCACTGCCGGGCGCCCGCGCGCTGCTCCCAGCCGCCGACGCGCGTGCCGTACCTCCAGCAGGCCGGCGAGCCGCCCCTCCAGCAGGGCCTGCCGTACGGCCAGGAGGGGCCGGGCTGCCACGGGCCGCTGGCGCTCAGGGCGGGGCACGCGGCGCCGTACTGCCGCTGGTGCGGCCGCGTGGACGCGGCCTGGCGGTGCCCGAGGTGCGGCGGCGCGGGCCTGCGCGCGGTGGTCATCGGAGCCCGGCGCACGGCCGAGGAGCTCGGCAGGGCGTTCCCGTCGGTGCCGGTCAAGACGTCCGGACGGGACGGCGTGCTCGCGACGGTCGGGCCGCAGCGCGCCCTCGTCGTGGCCACGCCGGGGGCCGAGCCGGTGCCAGAGGGCGGGTATGCCGCGGCCGTGCTGCTCGACGGCTGGGCCCTGCTGGGCCGGGCGGACCTGCGGGCGGCCGAGGAGACGGTGCGCCGGTGGATGAACGCGGCGGCGCTGCTGCGCCCGAGGGCCGAGCTGGTCGTGCTGGCCGACGCGGCCCTCCCGGCCGTGCAGGCGCTGGTCCGCTGGGACCCGGTGACGCACGCCGAACGCGAGCTGGCCGAACGGGCCGAGCTGGGCTTCCCGCCCGCCGTGCGGATGGCCACCCTGACCGGCGCCGCCGCGGCGGTCCGGCAGATGCTGGAGGAGGTACGGCTGCCGCGCGACGCCCAGGTGCTCGGCCCGGTCCCGGTCGACGACGCCGGCCGCGAACGCGCCATGATCCGCGTGCCCCGGCAGGAGGGGCCGGCCCTGGCGGCGGCGCTGAAGGCGGCCGGCGGCGTGCGGGCGGCGCGCAAGGCCCCCGAGGTGGTCAGGGTGAGCGTCGACCCCCTCGACCTGGTCTGACAAACCGTAGGAGCGTCCCCGTTACCAAGACGAGACGTCGCCCGCAGGCGTGAATTCGCAGGTCAGACGGTGTGGCGGCGCTCGAAGGTCCAAGGGGTGGGTCCGACATTGGTAGCGTCTCCCTGTGTCCATCGAATGGGTGAACCGAGCCATCGACGACCTGCGAGCGTGGGGGCGCGAGCAGCATGTCGAGGTGGATGCCGACGAGGTCCGGCTGCTGTGCGACTACGCCAGCGACTACCTGAGCGTCGAGCGGCTGGGCGACTTCACCCCGTCGACCTTCGACGAGCTGCTGCTGTCGATCTACCCGCGCAAGGTCATCACGCCGCCGGAGAGCGCGGCGGAGACCGTGGCCGCGGCGCACACCCTGGTGGACTTCCTGCTCGCCAGGGGCGAGATCGACCAGGCCAGGGCCGACGCGATGCGGGAGCGGCTGGCCGACATCGCCGAGAAGATGCCCGCCGCGCTGGCCGACCCGGCCAACTTCGGGGTGACCAAGAGCCTGTTCAGCTCCATCGGGCCGGAGGCGCTGGAGCAGCCGGTCTCGATCCCGTCGGGCGAGCCGTCGCCGCTGCCCGCCGTACGGCTGGCGCCACGGGAGGAGCTGGAGGCGGCCGCGCGTGCCGTCCCCCTGCTCAACGACCCGGACACCCCGCTCGGCCTGCCGCCCGGCGGCGACCCGCTCGACCGGTGGACGCTGCTGGTGGAGCAGGTGATGGAGCGTGACACCGGCGGGGCGGTCACCGGGTCGCGCGCGCTGGACGCGGAGCTGCACGACCTGTTCGACATGCTGTATCGGCTGCAGCTGCCGGTGCCGGCGTCGCTGGTGGCGGAGTACGTCGAGGAGGTCGTGGAGGACCGGGTCGACGTCGGGCGGGCGCTCGACGGCCTGGCGCGGTGCGGGCTGGTGGAGGTGTCGGGGGAGCCGGGGGAGCCCGGCGGGACCGTGGCGCTCACGCCGCTGGCGGTGTGGGGCCTGCGCGAGTACTACCTCGAGCGCGGCGTCGACTCCCCGGAGGCGCCCGATCTGGCCGACGCCGACGCGATGGGGCTGATCGAGGGGCTGCTCCAGGGCATCCCGACCGAGCTGGCCGAGGAGGACATCCGGCGCTGGCTCGAGGGGCGGACCCCGGCGGAGGCCGCGGCGGAGCTGCTGGGCACGGCCTCGGGGGCGCCGGCCGTGGCGCGGGGCATCGCGATCACGATCGTCGACCGGCTGGGGCCGGAGGCCGAGCCGGCGGTGCGCGCCTGCCTGGACGACCCGGAGCTGCGGCCGCACGCCATCCACTGGCTGTCGGCCAGGGGGCTGCCGGCGCCGCCGCTCACGCGCGAGGAGCTGCTGTGGGTGAGCGTGGACATGCTCGCGCTGGCGATGCCGGCGGCGCAGGAGGATCCGGAGATGTTCGCCGAGAACATCGCCGCCTCCGGGCCGCCCGCGCACATGATCGAGGAGATGTGGCGGGTCGACCATCCCGACGTGGTCGAGGTGCTGGAGCTGCTGGGGCGCGCCCTGCCCGACGGCAAGCTGGCCAAGGCCGCGCGGAAGGCGGCGCTCAAGGCCCGCTCCCGGGCGATCGGCTGAAGCGGCGCTCCCGCCGGCGGTGCCGAACGGGCTAACCGTGTTACTGGTGTGCAGTAAGTTGCCTGAGTGGCAAACAACGTCTTCGACCTGTCCGCCTTCAAGGTCGCGGCCGGGGCCGGATGGCCGGCGGCGACCAGGCCGGACCGGCCCGCCACCACCGGGTGCGGCTGCCCGGCGTGCCGGCGCCTGAGCTTCCCCCCGGTGGACATCGCGACCGACGCCGAGCTGGCCGCGCAGGTGGCGGCGGTGCCGCTGGTGCGCGACGCCGTACGGCTGGCCGCCTGGACCGGTGTGCGGCCGGTCATCTCCGGCGGGCACCTCACGGAGGCCGACGCCACACGGGCCGGACTGGAGCTGGACATCACCCCCTCCAGGCTGCGCCTGGCCTGGATCGTGGCGGTCAACGGCCGCCTGCTGACGATCGCCCGCGGCCACGCGGCTCCCGGCCCGTTCACCCTGGACCGGGGCGACGGCGCCACGCTGGAGTTCTGGGACGGCGTGGTCATGGACGTCCTGGACCGCGCGGAAGACGGGCTGACCGGCTCGGCGCTCATCGACGAGCACCTGGTCGAGACCCTCGCCACCGTCTACTCGGTCCGCGCCGGCGTGTCGGTCGCCGCCCTGGCGCGCGGCATCCTGCAGTCCCACGAGGTCGCCTGCGGGCCCTACCCCGGCAGGTCGGTTCTTCACGAGCTCCAGGCGGCCCTGGACCTGCTGGCGTACTGCGGCCTGGTGGAGCCCAGCGGGGCCGGGCGAGTCAGGCTCACGCCGCTGGGGGTGTGGGGCGTGCGGCAGGACCTGCGCCGCGAGGGCCACGACGTGCCCACGGTCGCCCAGGTGGAGGTGTTCGCCGAGCTCGACGCCCCGCGGCTGGTGGCCGCCATGGTGGCCGGCGAGGTCACCCCCAGCGCGATCGGCACCTGGCTGGAGCGCCGCCCGCCGATCGACGCGGCCGAGGCCCTGGTCGCGATCGCCGCCCGGGGCAACCCGGGCGAGCGTGGAGTGGTCCGCACGATCCTGGACGAGCTGGGCCCCGAGGCCGAGCCCGCGCTGCGCGCCGCGCTCCGGGAGCCGTCACTGTGGCGCTACGCCGCGTCCTGGCTGCACATCCGCGACCTGGACGCCCCGCCGCTGGCGCCCGAGGACCACACCTGGCTGGCCGTCGACACGCTCGCGGCCCTGCTGTACCTGTCCGACGCCCCGGCCACGCTCGGCGGCCTGGACGAGGACCTGGCCGGGCTCGTGACGCGGCTGCCGGAGGCGGACCACCCCGACGGCCTGGCCGTCCTGGACCTGCTCGCCTCCCACCACGACGACCCCGCGGTGGCCAAGCTGGCGCGCAAGGCGGCGATGCGGGCCCGATCGCTGAGCGCCCTTAAACTGGAGTGATCCCGCGAGGAAACGGAGAGGTCACTTGGCGATCCAGAAGATCAGGTTGTTCGGAGATCCGGTGCTGCGCACCCCGGCGGCGCCGGTCGTCGACTTCGACAAGGAGCTCCGCAAGCTGGTGAAGGACCTCACCGACACGATGCTCGACGCGCCGGGCGCGGGCCTGGCGGCGCCGCAGATCGGCGTGGGGCTGCGGGTGTTCACCTACTACGTCGACGACCAGCTGGGCCACCTGGTCAACCCCGACCTGGACCTGTCGGAGGACAAGGACGAGGAGGGCGAGGAGGGCTGCCTGTCCTTCCCCGGCCTGAGCTTCCCGACCCCGCGCGCCGTCCGGGCCGTCGCCAAGGGCTTCAACATGTACGGCGAGCCGATCGTGCTCGAGGGCACCGACCTGATGGCCCGCTGCTTCCAGCACGAGACCGACCACCTCGACGGCATCCTGTTCATCGACCGGATGGACCCCAAGCAGCGCAAGCTCGCGATGAAGGCCATCCGCGAGGCCGAGTGGAGCGGATTGCAGCCGCCCACCGTCAAGTTCTCGCCCCACGCGACCCGCGGGAAGGCGCTCTAGCCATGCGCCTGGTCTTCGCCGGCACGCCGCAGACCGCGCTGCCGTCGCTGCGCGCGCTCATCGGCTCGCCCCGCCACGAGGTCGTCGCCGTGGTCACCAGGCCCGACGCGCAGTCCGGCCGCGGGCGCAAGGTGCATCCCTCGCCCGTGGCGCAGCTGGCCGAGGAGTCCGGCATCGAGATCCTGCGCCCCGCCAAGGCCTCCGACCCCGCCTTCCTGGAGCGGCTGCGGGAGCTGGCGCCCGACTGCTGCCCGGTCGTGGCCTACGGCGCGCTGCTGCCCCAGGCCGCGCTCGACATCCCCCGGCACGGATGGGTCAACCTGCACTTCTCCCTGCTGCCCGCGTGGCGCGGGGCGGCTCCGGTGCAGCACGCCGTCCTCCACGGCGACGAGATCACCGGGGCGTGCACGTTCCAGATCGTCAAGGAGCTCGACGCCGGGCCCGTCTACGGGGTGCTCACCGAGCGGATCCAGCCGCACGACACCAGCGGCGCCCTGCTGGAACGGCTTGCCGAGGCGGGGGCGGAGTTGCTGGTCGCCACCCTCGACGGGATCGAGGACGGCACCCTGGAGGCCCGGCCGCAGCCGCCGGAGGGCGTCTCCTACGCCCCCAAGCTCACGGTCGACGACGCCCGCGTCGACTGGGCCGCGCCCGCGATGCGCATCGACCGGCTCATCCGGGCCTGCACCCCCAGCCCGGGCGCGTGGAGCGAGTTCCGCGGCCAGCGGGTCAAGCTGGGCCCGGTACGGCTCGCGCCCGGCGCCGAGCGGCTCAAGCCGGGCGAGATCTCGGCCGGCAAGAAGGCGGTCCTGGTCGGCACGGGGACGCACCCCGTGGAGCTGGGCGAGGTGCAGCCGCAGGGCAAGCGGGTGATGACCGCGGTGGAGTGGGCCCGCGGCGTGCGGCCGGCGCCCGAGGACCGGCTCGCCTGATGGCGGCACGCGACGACTCGGGCACCGGCGGGCGAGGGCGGGGCGGCTCTCGCGGACGGGGCGACTCCGGCTCTCGCGGGCGGGGCCGTGGCGGGTCGCGCGGGCACGCGGGCCGTACCGGAAAGCCGCCCCGCGACGAGGCCCGCAACGCCGCCTACGACCTGATGAGGGCGGTCGGCGAGCGCGACGCCTACGCCAACCTGCTCCTGCCCCGCCTGCTGCGCGAGCGTGGGCTGACGGGCCGCGACGCCGCCCTGGCCACCGAGCTCGCGTACGGCACGCTGCGCGGCCAGGGTACCTACGACGCGATCATCGACGTGTGCGTGGACCGCCGCCCCGACCCCGACGTGCTCGACGCCCTCCGCCTGGGCGCCCACCAGCTGCTGCGCATGCGCATCCCGCCGCACGCCGCCGTCGGCACCACCGTCGACCTGGCGCGGCTGCGCATCGGCCCGGGCGCGGCGAAGTTCGTCAACGCGGTGCTGCGCAAGGTCGGCGCGCGGACCCTGGAGGAGTGGACGGCCATCGTCGCCCCCTCCGCGGAGGAGGACCCGGTCGGCCACCTGGCGGTCGTGCACAGCCATCCGCGCTGGATCGTCTCGGCCCTCCGCGACGCGGTGGGGGAGCGGGAACTGCCCGCCCTGCTGGAGGCCGACAACGCCCGCCCGGCGGTCACGCTGGTCGCCCGGCCGGGCCGCGCCTCGGTGGAGGAGCTGCTGGAGGCCGGGGCGCGGCGGGCGCGCCTGTCGCCGTACGCCGCCTACCTGCCGGAGGGCGACCCGGGGAGGATCCCGGCGGTGGCCGAGTATCGCGCCGCCGTCCAGGACGAGGCCAGCCAGCTCGTCGCCCTCGCCCTCACGCGCGTGCCGCTCGACGGCCGCGAGCGGGAGGTCTGGCTGGACATGTGCGCCGGTCCCGGCGGCAAGGCGGGCCTGCTCGACGCCATCGCGACGCACGGCGACCCGGCGGGCCCGGGCTCCCCGGCAGCCGAGGGCTCGCCGGCCCCCGTGGCCTTCCCCGGCGGCGCCCGGCTGCTGGCGGCCGACGTGCAGCACCACCGCGCCCGCCTGGTCCGCCAGGCCACCGCCGACGCGGCCGTGATCACCGCGGACGGCACCGAGCCGGCCTGGCGCCCGGGCGCCTTCGACCGGATCATGCTCGACGCGCCCTGCACCGGACTGGGCGCCCTGCGCCGCAGGCCCGAGGCCAGATGGCGGCGCGGCGCGGCCGGCGTCCCCGAGCTGACCGCGCTCCAGCGGCGCCTGCTCGACAGCGCGATCGACGCCCTGCGTCCCGGCGGCGTCGTGGCGTACGTCACCTGCTCGCCGCACCTGGCCGAGACCCAGGTGGTCGTCGCCGACGCGCTCAAACGCCATCCGGAGCTGGAGCAACTCGACGCACGCGCCTTCCTGCCCGAGGTGGACGGCCTCGGCGACGGCCCGCACGCCCAGTTCTGGCCGCACCGCCACGGCACCGACGCGATGTTCCTGGCCCTGCTGCGTAAGGCGGGATGAGCGGCCGCCGCGCGAAGGTCGAGGCCGCCGCGTCCTAGACTCGGTGCCATCATGGCCGTACAGATCTCACCCAGCATCCTGTCCGCCGACTTCGCCAGGCTCGCCGACGAGGCCGCGCGGGTGCCCAACGCCGACTGGCTGCACGTCGACGTCATGGACTACCACTTCGTGCCGAACCTCACCCTCGGCCTGCCCGTCGTGGAGGCGCTGCTCAAGGCCACCACCACGCCCCTCGACTGCCACCTGATGATCGAGGACCCCGACCGGTGGGCGCCCGCGTACGCCGAGGCGGGCGCGGGCAGCGTGACCATCCACGCCGAGGCGGCCAAGGCGCCGGTGCGGACCCTGCGGCAGATCCGCTCGGCGGGGGCGCGGGCGGGGCTCGCGCTGAATCCGGGTACGGCGGTGGAGCCGTACGAGGACCTGCTCGGGGAGATCGACATGCTGCTGCTCATGACGGTCGAGCCGGGCTTCGGAGGGCAGCGCTTCCTCGACATGGTGCTGCCGAAGATCCGGCGCGCCCGCCGGCTCATCGACCGGCACGGCGGCCAGGTGTGGCTGCAGGTCGACGGCGGCGTCGCCGAGGACACCATCAAGCGCTGCGCCGAGGCGGGCGCCGACGTCTTCGTCGCGGGCAACGCCGTGTACGGCGCCGCCGACCCCGCCGAAGCCGTCGACCGCCTCCGCGCCCTCGCGGAGACTAGATGACCATGCCGAAGTCCACCGTTATCTCGTCGAGCTCGGGGATCATCATGGTGGTCCCCGACTGCTCGCCGGCCCATTTCCGGGGCTGCGCGGTGACGAACCCGAGCGCCCGCTGAATGTCGGCCCGTTGCGTCGGCGTGATGCCGGAGATGTAGTAGACGTACACGCGCGAGGTGAGCGCGGATCCCTTGCTCCGTATGTAGCGGTCGTAAAGGCTGAGGGCCTCGTCGAGCTCTATCGAGGTGCCGTCGGTCCACCGCTCGTCATAGGTGATCGTCGTCCTGCCCGCGGTCATGTGGAGCTGGTGCCTGGCCCAGTCGATGCGGAGCGCGAGCTGGCACCAGATGAGGCCGCTCGTGTCCTCGCCGCAGATGGTGATCTTCTCGATCCACTGGTTCCGTATCCCCCTGGACACCTTCTCGATGGTGGAGGAGGCGATGTAGGTGCGGCGAAGGGCGATGCGCACCTGGGAGATCAGCGCGTCCATCCGCGTCAGGGTGAAGGAGGTCGTCTCCGTTCGGGATCTGGCGTAGGTGAATGCCACGGGTTGCTCCACAGGTGGTTGACGTGACTGCTGGCTTCCCGGATGGCGTGGCCGGTGGCGATGATGTCCGCCAGGGTGACGTTCCGGGGAATCCTGGGCTGGAGCCCGTCGGAGATCCGCTTCATCGCCTCCAGCGGCCCGATGGCGGCGATGTGTTCCCATAACAGGTTGTCGGCCAGGTCGTTCCTGATGGCCGCGAAGAACGCGATCGGCATGCCGGGGAACTCCTCCAGCAGCGCCGGATGGCCGCCTTCCAGCTCGGGGAAGATGCTCGCCAGGACCGC
Organism: Thermoactinospora rubra; assembly: GCF_002093975.1. Classification (GTDB taxonomy): domain Bacteria; phylum Actinomycetota; class Actinomycetes; order Streptosporangiales; family Streptosporangiaceae; genus Nonomuraea; species Nonomuraea rubra_A. The sequence continues at coordinate 239,403 of NZ_KZ084325.1, read as the reverse complement.
GGCCTTCTCCTCGCGAGAGGGCACCCACGGAAACGACCGCATGCGCCCCGGCCGAATCAGCGGGCCGTAGAGCTTGGTGAAGTCGTTGGCCGTGAGAATGATCGGCACACGCCGTACCCGCTGGCCGTCGACGTCGTGTGGGAAATCGGCCAGATGCATCAGCTCACCGAAGATGTTCTGCCGATTCACGGTGTACTGGACCATGTCGCCCCAGTTGCCGATGGCGGCGTCGATGTCGTTGAAGATCAGCACCGCCGGGTGGAAACCGCGGCCGCCGTTCGCCCTGATCCTGGCGCATTTCAGGTACTTGTCCCTGACCAGCCTGGCTGGCTCGCCCGCCTCCACACTCTCCAGCTCGCCGCCCGAGACGAGCACCGGCTCGATCCCGAGCTGCTCGATGAGTCTTTCGCACTGGTAGGTCTTGCCCTCGCCGGACGGACCGTGAATGCCGAGGATCAGCGGCGTTGACGGGTCCGGGACGGGCATGAGGTTCTTGTACAGGTGCAGGATGACTTCGCGGCGGAATCTGTGCGAGATCTTCGTGTCACTCATCGCCCGTCCTGTGCCTGCTCGGCTCCGGCGGGTTGACACGCCGCTCGTGGACGCGCCGCTTCATCGCCTCCAGCTCCGCCCGCCACAGCTCCGAGTCCGGGCCGGTGCCCTCGATTCGCTCGTACTGGACGGCATCGGCCGGATTCTCCGCCGGGGGCCGCGGTGGGCCCAGCGGGAGGCCGAGGGACGCCCTGCGCTGGGCGACGATGTCGTTGAGCCGGGCGAGCTGTTCGACGAGCAACTGCTCCCGCACGTCGGGCGTGTTCTTCTTGGCCACCTGCCTGGCGAGCTTGACGCCGCCGAGCGGCCCGACGGTGAGGTCGGGGTTGCGCTTGACGATCTCCGCGATCTCGTCCATCACCTTCCGGACGACCTCATCCAGTTGCTCGGTGCTCAACGATGCGCGTTCGCGGGCGATCGAGGCGGCGGCGGCCTCGATCTCCTGTTTCCGTGCGGTGTCCCGCTTGCCCCGCATCAAGTCGACGATGATGGATGAGACGACGCCTTGAGCCACCGCGATCGCGAACTCGATGATCATTGCCACCCGCCGAGGTCGGTTCCGGGTTAAGGCTCCCAGCGCGGAGAGCGGAGCGGCAATGCGTAGTTATGCCCATTACTTTTGCCCGCTGCCCTGTGTCCGTCGCCGACCGTCGGAGGGCCGTGTAGGTCCGCGCCAGCGTGGGTAACCATCCACTTACAGGAGGTGGGAGCATGGACCACGGTCTCTTCGGCCCCCAGTCGGTGACCTGGCGCGTGATGGGCGAGCCGATCCTGCTGGTCGGCGGCTTCCGAGCCCTGCTGATGCAGGGCCTGCACCCCCGCGCCATGCGCGGCGTGCTGCAGAACTCCGCCCTCATGGACCCCCGCGAAGCCTGGTCGCGGTTCATGCGCACGAGCGAGTTCGTCCGCGTCAGGACCTACGGGACGCTCGAAGAGGTGGAACGGGCCGGGCGCAGGGTGCGCCGCATCCACGCCACCCTGACCGCGCTCGACCCCGACACCGGCGAGCGCTACCACCTCGACGACCCCGAGGCCCTGCGCTGGGTGCACGTCGGCGAGGTGGACTCCTACCTGTCGGTCGCCCGCCGCGCCGGGGTGCGCCTGAGCGACGAGGAGGCCGACCGGTTCGTCGCCGAGTGGCGGCGCGCCGCCGAGGTCGTGGGCCTGAGCGCCGACGAGGTGCCCGGCAGCGTCGCCGAGCTGCGTGACTACATCGCCGCCCAGCGTCCGGGCCTGCGGTTCGTGCCGGAGGCGGCCCACCCGCTGCGGCTGTCGTTCAGCGCCCCGCTGCCCCTCAAGCTCGCCCCGCTGCGTCCCGTGCTGCCCGCGCTCACCCTGCTCGCCTTCGCCACCCTGCCGCGCTGGGCGAGGCGGCTGTACGGGCTGCCCGCCACCCCGGTGGGCGACCTGTGGGCCACCGCCACGCTCAAGACCCTGCACACCAGCCTGGGCCTGGTGCCCGCGCAGGTGCGCTACGGGCCGGACGCCCGGCGGGCGCGGAGCCTCATGGCCGCGTGAGTTTGACCAAGCGATCGCTTGGTTGACATGATGGGGGTGCCTCGCGCCCGCCGTTTCCGGCATGGCACACTTGGAGGAGTCATTTCGAGCTAGCGTGCTCCGGGGTCGGTGAAAGTCCGAACCGGCGGTGACAGTCCGCGACCCGGCCGAAGCCATCGGCCGGTTGACCCGGTGGAATTCCGGGACCGACGGTGAAAGTCCGGATGGGAGGAAGCACGCGGGTGTCCGGCCAGGCGGCCGGGCGCCTTCGTCGATGCTGACGCATCGCGGCAAGACCCCCGGGGCAGCTCCTTGCGAAGCAGGAGGTCCAGGGGGTGGACGAGACCACCGGCGCCCGCTCGGCGCCGCCGCGCCCTCGCGGCGCGGCCGCGTCCCGCCGCCGGGCCCTCCCCGCGTCATGCGACTCCCCGCGTCCTGACCGCTTCAGGGAGCTCCCCGCGTCCTACGGCTCTCCGGGCCGCGTGCCCGCCTGTGCTCGCCGTACGAGAAACCCGTCCCCGCCGCCGGGCACCCGTGCCCGCCACGGTGTTCGCCACGGTGCCCGCCGTACCCCGACGGCCCCTCCCAGGAAGCCCCGAGGCGTCGGACGGGTTCCTCAACGACAACGACCATCGGCCCGGACCCCGCGCCCGCGCGGGGCCGGCACCCCCACGAGTGCTAAGGAGCGGTGATGTTCACCGGGATAGTCGAGGAAACGGGCGAGGTCGTCGCCCTCGAAACGCTGGGCGACTCGGCCCGGCTCGCGGTGCGCGGCAAGACGGTGACCCAGGACGCCCGGCACGGCGACTCCATCGCCGTCGACGGCGTGTGCCTGACCGTCGTGGACGTCGAGGACGAGGTGTTCACGGCCGACGTGATGCGGGAGACGCTGGAGCGCACCGCGCTGGCGCGGCTGGAGCCCGGCGCGAGGGTGAACCTGGAGCGAGCCGTACGGGCCGACCAGCGGCTGGGCGGCCACATCGTGCAGGGCCACGTCGACGGCACCGGCACGATCGTCGAGCGCGTGAAGGGCGAGCGGTGGGACGACGTGCGCATCTCGCTGCCGCGTGAGCTGAACCGCTACGTGGCCGAGAAGGGCTCGATCGCCGTCGACGGCGTCAGCCTCACGGTGACCACGGTGGACGAGGACGGCTTCGGGGTCAGCCTCATCCCCACCACGCTGGAGTTGACCACGCTCGGCGGCAAGCGGGTCGGCGACCGCGTCAACCTCGAGGTCGACGTGATCGCCAAGTACGTCGAGAAGCTGGTGGCGCGATGAACTGGGCCGAGGCGGGATTCCAGCTGCTTGGCCTGCACGTGCTGTGGACCGACTTCGTGGGCAGCATCGCCGCGCTCATCCCGGTCCTGCTCGCCATGCGCAAGTCCATCTGGAACTGGCCCATCCAGTTCGCCGCCGCCGTGCTGCTGATCATGGCGTACGCCACCATCCCGGCCGCCGGCAGCATCCTGAAGAACGCGATGATGGCCCTCCTGGCCGTCTACGGCTTCTGGAAGTGGCAGCGCGGCATCCGCGAGGAGGGCGAGCTCGTCATCCGCCAGGGCACCGCCCGCGAGCGGCTGGGCATGCTGGCCGCGATCGTGCTGGGCACCGCGGCCTTCTGGGTCTTCTTCTACCTGACCGGCTGGTCGTGGGGCGAGCACGCGCAGCCGCCGGAGAAGTACTTCCTGATCGCGGCCGACGCCTACATCTTCGTCGGCGGCGCGGTGGCGACCTGGGCGATGAGCAGGGCGCTGGTCGAGTTCTGGATCATCTGGATCCTCGTGGACCTCGTCGGCGTGCCGGTCGCCTTCCGGGGCGGCATCTACTTCAACGGCTCGGTCTACGTCGTCTTCTTCGTCCTGGCCGTGATCGGCTTCGTCAACTGGCTCAAGCAGTCGCGGCGCCCGGCGGTGGCCCATGCTTGACCCGATCCGCTTCGACCCGGTCGAACGGGCCGTCGCCGACATCCGCGACGGCCGACCGGTGGTGGTCGTCGACGACGAGAACCGCGAGAACGAGGGCGACCTGATCTTCGCCGCCGCCAAGGCCACCCCCGAGCTGCTGGCCTTCACCATCCGCCACACCAGCGGCGTGATCTGCGTGCCGATGGAGGGCAAGGAGCTGGACCGGCTCGGCCTGCCGCTCATGGTCCACGACAACCGCGAACGGCTGCGCACCGCCTACACGGTCAGCGTCGACGCCCGCGACGGGATCACCACCGGCATCTCGGCCGCCGACCGCGCCAAGACCATCCGCACGCTCGCCGACTCCGCCACCGAGCCGCAGGAGCTGGTCCGCCCCGGCCACATCTTCCCGCTGCGCTACCACCCGGGCGGGGTGCTGGTACGGCGCGGCCACACCGAGGCCGCGGTCGACCTGGCGCGGATGGCCGGGCTGCGCCCCGCAGGCGTGCTCGCCGAGATCGTCAACGACGACGGCACCATGGCCCGCCTGCCGGAGCTCAGGCAGTTCGCCGACGCCCACGGCCTGGCGCTGATCTCCATCGAGCAGCTGGCCGACTACCGCCGCCGCACCGAGAGCATGGTCACCCGCGTGGCCACCACCCGCCTGCCCAACAGGCACGGCATGTGGCAGGCCTACGGCTACGCCAGCGCCCTGGACGGCGGCGAGCACCTCGCGCTGGTCCTGGGCGACGTCGAGGGCGGCGAGAACGTCCTGGTCCGCGCCCACTCCGAGTGCCTGACCGGCGACGTGTTCGGCTCGCTGCGCTGCGACTGCGGCGTCCAGCTGGACACCGCGATGGCCGCCATCGCCGCCGAGGGCCGGGGCGTGGTCGTCTACGTGCGCGGGCACGAGGGCCGCGGCATCGGCCTGCTGGCCAAGCTCAAGGCGTACGGGCTGCAGGACAACGGCGTCGACACCGTCGACGCCAACCTGGAGCTGGGGCTGCCGGTGGACGCGCGGGAGTTCTCCAACGCCGGGCAGATCCTGGCCGACCTGGGCGTCAAGTCGGTCCGGCTGCTGACCAACAACCCGGCCAAGGTCCGCGGCATGGACGGCTACGGGGTCAAGGTGCTGGGACGCGAGCCGATGCCGGTGGCGGCCAACCCCCACAACGAGAAGTACCTGCAGGCCAAGCGCGACAGGTTGGGGCACTACACATGAGCGGACAGGGCAGGCCCGCGGCAGCTCCCGTGGCGGCCGAGGGGCTGAGCGTGGGCATCGTCGCCGCCAGCTGGCACGCCCAGATCACCGACCAGCTGGTGGCGCGGGCCCTGCGGGCCTGCGAGGACAGCGGCGCGCAGGCGGCCGTCGTGCGCGTGGCCGGGTCGCTGGAGATCCCCGTGGTCGCCCAGCGCCTGGCCCGCCGGCACGACGCCGTGGTGGCGCTGGGCGCGGTGATCAGGGGCGAGACGGCGCACTTCGACTACGTCTGCGAGTCCGTCACGGCCGGGCTCACCCGCGTGTCGCTGGATGAGGAGACGCCGGTCGGCAACGGCGTGCTCACCTGCGACACGCTGGAGCAGGCGCTGGCGCGCGCCGGACTGCCCGGCAGCGTGGAGGACAAGGGGTACGAGTCCGCCGTGGCCGCCCTGGAGACCGCCCTGGTGCTGCGGAGCCTGTAGGTTTACTAGCCGTGGCCGAGCACGTGACCCCGCCCGACCTGCCCGTGGTCTGGCGTCCCCGCCGTGGCAGGATCGTCGCGTACGGCTTCGCCGTGCTCATCGTGCTCGGCGCGGTGGTGATGGCCGTCCTCATCGCCGAGCCGTTCGCGCTGTCGGACCGGATCGCGCTGGTCGTCTTCGCCGGGCTCGTCGCCTGGGTGCTCCACCTGCTGGGAAGGGTGCGCGTGGAGGCCGACGAGCAGGGCATCACCGTCGTCAACCCCCTGCGCACCCACCGGCGGACCTGGGCCGAGGTGATCGACGTCTCCCTTGTCCCGGGCGAGCCCTGGCCCAGGATCGACTTCTCCGACGGCACGACCGTCGGCGCGATGGGCATCCAGGGCTCGGAGAAGGCCCGGGCCCGCAGGGCCACCGCCGAGCTGGAAGCCCTGATCCACAGCCGCGGCGAGGCCGCCGAGGGGCCGTAAGCTGAAAGCGTGCCCAGTGAAACAGCGCAGGCGCGCACGCTCAGGGCGGTCGACATCGAATCGCCCAGCAAGCTCATCGAGCTGCTCGACCGGCACGCCTACCTGGCCGACGAGGGCCTGGCCACGGCCGCCTTCCTCGCGCTGCGGATGGGACGGCCGCTGTTCCTGGAAGGGGAGGCCGGGGTCGGCAAGACCGAGCTGGCCAAGGTCCTGGCCGAGCTGCTCGAGGCGCCCCTCATCCGGCTGCAGTGCTATGAGGGCATCGACTCGGCCCAGGCCCTGTATGACTGGGACTTCGCCCGCCAGCTGCTGCACCTGAAGGCGGCCGAGGCGGCGGGCGTCACCGACGTGGCCAAGCTGGAGGGCGAGGTCTACGACCGGCGCTTCCTCATCGCCCGGCCGCTGCTGAAGGCGCTGGAGACCCAGCCGAGCGTGCTGCTGGTCGACGAGGTCGACCGGGCCGACGACGAGTTCGAGGCGTTCCTGCTGGAGGTGCTGTCGGACTTCACCATCTCCATCCCCGAGCTGGGCACGATCCGCGCCGAGACGCCGCCGGTGGTGGTCGTCACCTCCAACCGCACGCGCGAGGTCCACGACGCGCTCAAGCGGCGCTGCCTGTATCACTGGCTGGAGCACCCCGACTTCGACCGTGAGGTGGCCATCCTGCTGCGCCGCCTGCCCGGCTGCACCGAGGAGCTGGCCACGCAGGTCGCCAGGGCGGCCGAGCGGCTGCGCGCCGCCGAGCTGGTCAAGCCGCCGGGGATCGCCGAGACCATCGACTGGGCCGAGGCGCTGATGACGCTCGGCGCCCGCGAGCTCGATCCCGACCTGGCCGCCGTCACGCTGGGCGCGGCGCTGAAGTACCGCGAGGACGTCCAGACCGTGCTGGAGAGGCGGCTGCTGTGAGCCTGGCCGCCACCATGATCGGCTTCGCTCGCACGCTGCGGGCGGCGGGGGTGGCGGCCGACCACGAACGCACGCAGAACCTCCTGCGCGCCCTGGAGCACCTCGACGTCACCGACCGCGAGGAGGTCTACTGGGCGGGCCGCCTGACCATGTGCGCCTCGCCCGACGACCTGCCCCGCTACGACCGCTGCTTCGCCGCCTACTTCGGCGGGCTGCGCGCGAGCCGTACGGCGGCCAGGACGGTCACCCGGGGCGTGGCGGCGGCCGAGGAGGGGACCGGCGAGGGCGAGGGGCGCGTGCTGCGCGTCAGCGCGAGCCGGGCCGAGGTGCTGCGGCACCGCGACGTCACCCGGCTGACCGACGCGGAGCGGGCCGAGGTGCACCGGATGCTCGCGCTGCTGGCCGGGCGGCGGGCGCGGCGCCGCTCCAGGAGGTTCCGCGCGGCCCGCCGCGGCCGGCTGGACCGGCAGCGGACCATCCGGGCGGCGCTCAAGCGCGGCGAGGTCGCGCGGCTGCTGCACCGCGTGCACGGTACCCGCCCGCGCAGGGTCGTGCTGCTGGCCGACATCAGCGGGTCCATGACCGGCTACGCCGAGACGCTGCTGCGCTTCGCCCACGCGCTGGTCAGGAGCGAGCCAAGGGCGACCAGGGTGTACTCGGTGGGCACCAGGCTCACCCCCGTCACCGCCGAGCTGCGCCACCGCGACCCGGGCACCGCGATGGCCGAGGTGTCCAGGGCCATCCCCGACTGGAGCGGCGGCACCAGGCTGGGGGAGGAGCTGCGGGACTTCCTGCGGCGGCACAGCGCCCGCGGCGCGATCGTGGTTATCGCCTCCGACGGGTGGGAGCGCGGCGACCCGTCGCTGCTGGGGGAGCAGATGGCCCGGCTGTCCCGGCAGGCGCACAAGGTCATCTGGGTCAACCCGCACAAGGGACACGAGGGCTTCCAGCCGCTGACCGGGGGCATGCGAGCGGCTCTGCCGTACATCGACGAGCTGGTGGCCGGGCACAGCCTGGCCGCCTACGAGGACCTCAGCGAAAGGCTCGCCCATGCGTGACGTGCTGCCCGACATCATGCGGTGGTGGCGGTCCGGACTGCGCTTCGGCCTGGCCACGGTGGTGAGCACCTTCAAGAGCGCGCCGCGGCCCCCGGGCGCGGCCATGGCGGTGCGCGGGGACGAGGTGGTCGGCAGCGTCTCCGGCGGATGCGTCGAGGGCGCGGTGTTCGAGCTGGCCGCCGAGATCGACGAGCCGGTGCTCCAGCGGTACGGCGTGAGCGACGACGAGGCGTTCGCGGTGGGCCTGACCTGCGGCGGCATCATCGACGTCTTCGTCGAACCCGTCTCGATCGAGACATATCCGGAAATGGGGGACATCTACGAGTCGGTACGGCGGCACGAGCCCGTCGCCGTCGCCACGATCATCTCCGGCCCCGGCAGGGTCGGCGCGCGCCGCGTCGTCTGGCCCGACCGCGCCGGCGGCTCCCTCGGCGTGCCGCGGCTCGACGACGCGGTCGACGACGACGTGCGCGGCATGCTGGCCCAGGGCCTGACCGGCGTCCGGCGGTACGGCCCGCAGGGCGAGCGCCGCCTGGACGAGCTGGCCGTTTTCGTCCAGTCCTTCGCTCCGCCGCCCAGGATGCTGGTGTTCGGCGCGATCGACTTCGCCGCCGCGGTCGCGCGGATCGGCAAGTTCCTCGGCTACCACGTCACCGTCTGCGACGCCCGGCCGGTCTTCGCCACCGCCAAGCGCTTCCCCGACGCCGACGAGGTCGTGGTGAAGTGGCCGCACGACTACCTGTCGTCGGTCAAGGTGGACGAGCGGACCGCGATCTGCGTGCTCACCCACGACCCCAAGTTCGACGTGCCGCTGCTGGAGGTCGCCCTGCGGACCCCGGCCGGCTACGTGGGCGCCATGGGCTCGCGCCGCACCCACGAGGACCGGCTCAAGCGCCTGCGCGAGGCCGGGCTGAGCGAGGAGGAGCTGTCCCGCCTGCGCTCGCCCATCGGGCTGGACCTCGGCGCCCGCACCCCCGAGGAGACGGCCGTGTCGATCGCCGCCGAGCTCATCCAGACGCGCTGGGGCGGCAGCGGCCGGCCGCTGACCGACACCGACGGACGCATCCACGGCGAGCCCTGACCGGGTCCCGGACCCGGCGTATACACAAACAGTCGCCGGAGGATTACCGTCGAAAGATGTCCTCCGAGTTGACCAGGCGAGGATTTCTGGGCGGTGCGGCCGCCGTGACGCTGGCCGCCTGCGCCAGCGAGACCGAGGGGCCCCGGCCGACCGGCCAGGCCGCCGGGGGTCCCCAGGTCACCTACGCTCCTCCCACCTCCAAGCTCTCCGGCGACCTCACCATCCTGATGTGGTCGCACTTCGTCCCCAGCCACGACGCCTGGTTCAAGGGGTTCGTCCAGGACTGGGGCCGCCGCGCGGGCGTCAACGTCCGCGTCGACCAGATCTCCGTCAACGACCTGCCCGCCCGCATCGCCGCGGAGATGCAGGCCGGCCAGGGACACGACCTGCTGCAGAACATCACCACGCTCTCGCAGTACGAGCCCGGCGTGCACGACCTGACCGACGTGGTGAAGGAGGCCGACAACCGCTGGGGCAAGCAGCTGGACCTGTGCCGCAAGTCCTCCTTCAACCCCAACACCGAGAAGTTCTACGCCTTCTCGCCCGGCTGGTCCCCCGACCCCGGCGACTACCGCAAGTCCCTGTGGAGCGAGGCCGGCTTCCCCAACGGCCCGGCCACCTGGGACGACCTGCTGCGGGGCGGCGCGGAGATCAAGAGGCGCAAGAACGTCCAGATGGGCCTGGGCATGGCCCAGGAGGTCGACTCCAACATGGCCGCCCGCGCCTGCCTGTGGTCCTTCGGCGCCGCCGAGCAGAACGAGCAGGAGGAGGTGACGCTCAGGTCCGACGCCGCGGTGGCGGCGGTGGAGTACATGGTCCGCCTGTTCAAGGAGACCATGACGAACGAGATCTTCTCCTGGAACGCCGCGTCCAACAACCAGGGCCTGGTCGCGGGGAAGCTGTCCTACATCCTCAACTCGATCTCCGCCTGGCGCACCGCCCAGAGCGCCAACCCGGCGGTGGCCGACGACATCTTCTTCGTCCCGGCGTTGCGCGGCCCCGCCAAGGCGCTGGCCGCCCAGCACGTCATGTACAACTGGATCATCCCGCGGCACGCCCGCAACGTGGACGCGGCCAAGGAGTTCCTGCTGCACTACACGGCCAACTTCGCGGCCGTGACCTACCACTCGCGGCTGTATGACCTGCCGGCCTGGCCGTCGCTGGTGCCGCAGCTGAACGGCTGGCTCGACAACGACCCGTTCGGCGCGAAGCCGGCGAACAAGCTGTCGCTGCTCAAGACGGCCGTCGACTGGAGCGTCAACATCGGCTACCCGGGCCCGGCCAACCCGGCCGTCGGGGAGGTGCTGGGCACGTTCGTGCTGCCCAACATGATGGCGCGGGCGGCGCGTGGCGAGGCGACCCCGGCCAGGGCCGTCCAGGACGCCGACCGCGAGGTCCGCCGCATCTTCGACAACTGGCGCCGGCGCGGCCTGGTGGCCGGATGAGCGCGCCCGAGCCGCGGAGCGGAGCGGAGCCATGAGTACAGTCGAAGTGCGCGACCTCGTCAAGCACTACGACAAGGTGCGCGCGGTGGACGGGGTCTCGCTGCGCAGCGCCGACGGCGAGTACCTGGTGCTGCTCGGGCCCAGCGGCTGCGGCAAGACCACCCTGCTGCGCACCATCGCGGGGCTGGAGCAGCCGACCTCGGGCCAGGTGCTCATCGGCGACCAGGTGGTCAACGACCTGCCGCCGCGCGCCCGCAAGATCGCCATGGTGTTCCAGTCCTACGCGCTGTACCCGCACAAGACGGTCCTGGCCAACATCGTCTTCCCGCTCAAGGCCGAGGGGATGGACAAGCGGGCGCGCGAGGAACGCGCCCGCTGGGCGGCCGGGCTCCTCGGCATCGAGCACCTGCTGGACCGCAAGCCGCGGCAGCTGTCGGGCGGGGAGCGGCAGCGGGTCGCGCTCGCCCGCGCCCTGGTCCGCCAGCCGCGCGTGTTCCTGCTCGACGAGCCGCTGTCCAACCTCGACGCCAAGCTGCGCGCCTCGGCCCGCGACGAGCTCAAGCGCTTCCAGCAGGAGATCGGGACGACCACCATCTACGTCACCCACGACCAGACCGAGGCCATGGGGCTGGGCGACCGCATCGCGGTCCTGGAGTCCGGCACGCTCCGGCAGATCGGGCGGCCCATCGAGGTCTACGACGACCCGGCCGACACCTTCGTGGCCACCTTCATCGGCTCGCCGCCCATGAACCTCGTGCCGCGCGACGGCCGCCTGGTCGGCTTCCGCCCCGAGCACCTGCTGCCCTTGGAGCTCGGCGCCGAGGACCGGGTGACGCTCAAGCTCGACGTCGACCGGATCGAGTACCTGTCGGGGGACCGGCACGTGTACGGCACCGCCACCGGCCTGGGGGAGCCGACCCGCGTCATCGCGCGCCTGCCCGCCACCGTCCTGACCCCCATCGAGCCGGGGCGCACCTACGACTTCTCCATCCGGGGCGAGAAGCTGCGCTACTTCGACGCCGCCACGGGCCGCCGGACGGACCCGCCATGACCGGGGGAGCCAGGCGCACCCTGGCCGACCGGGAGGGCGCGCTCGCCTGGCTGTTCATGCTGCCGTCGGTGATCTACATCCTGGCCCTCGTGGCCGTGCCGTTCGCGCTGGCCGTCGCGCTGGCGTTCTCCGACGTCACCGTGGGCGACCCGAGCTTCGACTGGGCCGGGTGGGCCAACTTCGCCAGGAACTTCGACGACCCGGTGTTCTGGCGCGCCCTGGGCAACACCTTCCTGTTCACCGCCGTCTCGATGCTGCTCATCGTCGTCTTCGGCAAGATCCTGGCCAACATCCTCGTCGCCGACTTCAGGGGCAAGTGGCTGATCCGCTTCCTCGTCCTGCTGCCGTGGACCACCCCCGTCGCGCTGAGCGCGGTCGCCTGGCTGTGGCTGCTGGACTCCATCTACTCCCCGATCGACTGGGTGCTGCGCAGGATCGGCCTCATCGAGGGCAACCTCAACTGGCTCGGCGAGCCGACCCTGGAGATGGTCTCCGTGATCGCCGTCCACGTCTGGCGCCTGACCCCGCTCGCCGCCGTCATCGTCATGGCCGGCCTGGTCGCCATCCCGAGGGAGATCGAGGAGGCGGCCAGGATGGACGGGGCGGGGTTCTGGCGGCGGATGTTCGAGGTGACCATCCCGCTGACGCTTCCGGTGATCGCCGTGGCGGCCCTCTTCGGCGCGATCCTGACATTTACCGATATGACGGTCGTGTACGTGCTCACCAGGGGCGGCGCCACCCACTCCTCGGAGGTCCTGGCGAGCTGGGCCTACATCCGCGGCATCAGCGGCGGCGACGTGGCCCAGGGCGCCTCGATCGCGCTGTTCCTCTTCCCGCTGCTGCTGGCCGCCGCGATCGCGATCCTGCGCGCCGTACGCCGGATGGAGGTCACATGAGACGCCTGGCTCTCTACGCGGCCGCCGTCCTGTGCGCCCTGCTGTGCGCAGGGCCGTTCCTGTGGAGCATGATCACGATGTTCAAGCTCAACAGGGACCTGGTCGACACCACGCACAACCCGTTCTGGTTCGACCCGGCGCCCACGGCCGACCACGTGCGCTACCTGTTCACCGACACCGCCTACCTGACGTTCGTGTGGAACACGCTGTGGGTGGGCGGCCTCGTGGTGCTCATCACGCTCGCCTTCGCGCTGCCCGCCGCCTACGCCCTGGCCCGGCTGGAGCGGCCGTGGGCGGGATGGATGGCCGTGACCATCTTCATGATCTACCTCATCCCGCCGTCGCTGCTGTTCCTGAGCCTGTCCCGGATGGTCGTCGCCCTGGGCCTGCAGGACTCCACCTGGTCGCTGGTGCTGGTGTATCCGACGATGACGATCCCGGTGTCGGTCTGGCTGCTCATGGGCTTCCTCAAGGCCATCCCCAAGGACGTCGAGGAGCAGGCCATGGTCGACGGGCACAGCCGGCTCGGCGCGTTCGTGCGCACGGTGATCCCGCTGGCTTTCCCCGGGATCGTGGCCGTGGTGGTCTTCGCCTTCACGCTGACGGCCAGCGAGTTCATCTACGCGCTCGCGTTCGTCTCGCCCACCGCCGAGAAGGTCGTCAGCACCGGCGTGCCCACCGAGCTGATCCGCGGCGACGTCTTCTACTGGCAGTCGCTCCAGGCGGCCTCGGTGCTGGTCGCCGTCCCGATCGCGCTGGTGTTCAACCTGTTCCTCGACCGGTTTATCACCGGGTTCACGATGGGAGCAGTAAAGGCATGAAGCGATCGAGCGTGGCCGGGCTGCTGCTGGCCGCTGGAGCGGGGACCCGCCTGGGCACGCCCAAGGCGGTGCTGGAGCACGAGGGCGAGCGGCTGGTCGACCGGGGCGTGCGCGTCCTGGAGGAGGGCGGCTGCCATCCGGTGGTGGTGGTGCTGGGCGCGGCCATGCCGCAGGTGAGCGGCGCGATCGTGGTCCCCAACCCCGACTGGCGCACGGGCATGGGCTCCTCGCTGCGGGTGGGCCTGGCCGCGCTGCCGCCCCACGCGCAGGCCGTGGTCGTCGCCCTGGTGGACCAGCCGTTCGTGCAGCCGCGCGCCGTGCGGATGCTCATCGACAGCGGCGCGAGCGTGGCCGTGGCGACGTACGGCGGGCGCCGCCGCAACCCGGTGCTGATCGCCCGCGAGCACTTCGAGGAGGTCGCGCGGCACGCCGTGGGGGACGTGGGCGCGAGGGCGTTCTTCCAGGCCCGCCCCGAGCTGGTGACCGAGGTGGAGGTGCCGGGCGACCCGCGCGACATCGACGTCCCGGAGGACCTGACCCACCTCCACCCCTCCCGCTGATCACAGCCGCAGCGCGGCCACGGCGGCGCGGTGGTCGCTGCCGGTGGCGGGCGCGACCGTGGCGCTCGTGGCCGTCATGCCCCGGTAGAGGATGTGGTCGGGCCGGGTGACCGGGAACGACGAGGGCCAGGTGAAGCCGAACCCGTCGCCCGCCTCGCGCTGCGCGTCGAGCAGGGGCGGGGCCAGCCCGCGCAGCCCCCGGTCGGTGGAGGCGGTGTTGAGGTCGCCCAGCAGCAGGATCCGCTCGCTGGGGTCGGCGTCGACCAGCTTGCGCACGGCGGACAGCGACCTGTCGCGCAGCGCGGTGTCCCCGGGGCGGGCCGAGCCCAGGTGCACGACGTAGACGGTGACCTCGCCCTTGGGGGTCTTCAGGACGGCGCGCAGGGCGCGCTTCCAGCCCAGGCCGGGGTCGATGGGCTTGCGGTCGGTGATCGGGAAGCGGCTCCACAGGCCCACGGTGGAGACCGTGTAGGAGTGCTCGAACATCTGGTTGAGCTGCTTGGCGGCCGGGCCGCCCGGCGTGAGCTCCTGCGCGGCGAGCACGTCGAGGTCCTGGGCGATGGCGCGTACGGCATGGCCGGAGGCGTTGTTGCGCACGCCGACGTTGACGGTGCCGACCTTGAGGTCGCTCCTGCCGCCCGGCGGGCTGGCCAGCGCGACCGGCCCGAACATGACCGCCCACACCAGGCCCGGCAGCAGCGCGGCCAGTGCCGCGCCCTTGGAACGCGCCAGCAACGCCGCCAGCAGCAGCACCGGCACCGCCCAGCCGAACCAGGGCAGCAGGCTCTCGGCCACCGTGGTCACCCCGCCCAGGGGAGGGATCAGGCTGTGCCCCGCCAGACCGGCGGCGAGCAGGACGGAGACGACGATCACACCCCGTTTCAGCACGCGGCTTACGTTAGCGGCGATGGGCTACGCTAGGGACCGAACTTTCGTCTGTTTGGAGGGCTACGGCATGCGGATCGGGATGGCGCTCAGTTACTCCGGCGGCTTCAAGGAGGCCGTCGCCGAGCTGGCCGACTACGAGAAGGCGGGGCTCGACATCGTTTTCGTCGCCGAGGCCTACAGCTTCGACGCGGTCAGCCAGCTGGGCTACATCGCGGCCAGGACCGAGCGCCTCCAGATCGCCTCCGGCATCCTGCCGATCTACACGCGCACCCCGGCGCTGCTGGCCATGACCGCCGCCGGGCTGGACTACGTCTCCGACGGCCGCTTCACCCTCGGCCTGGGTGCCTCCGGGCCGCAGGTGATCGAGGGCTTCCACGGCGTGCCGTACACCGCGCCGCTGGGCCGTACCCGGGAGGTCATCGAGATCTGCCGCCAGGTCTGGCGGCGCGAGCGCCTGGCCTACCAGGGCAAGCACTACACGCTGCCGCTCCCGCCCGAGCAGGGCACCGGCCTGGGCAAGCCGCTCAAGCTGATCAACCACCCCGTCCGCGAGCGCATCCCGGTCCTCATCGCCGCCATCGGACCCAAGAACGTCGAGCTGGCCGCCGAGATCGCCGAGGCCTGGCAGCCGATCTTCTACCTGCCGGAGAAGGCCGCCGACGTGTGGGGCCCCTCGCTGGCCGCCGGCAAGGCCCGGCGCGCGCCCGAGCTCGGCGAGCTGGACATCGTCGGGCAGGCGTTCCTGGCCATCGGCGACGACGTGGAGCAGTACGTCGAGCTGGGCCGGCCGATGGCCGCGCTCTACATCGGCGGCATGGGCGCCAAGGGCAAGAACTTCTACAACGACCTGGCCCGCCGCTACGGCTTCGAGAAGGAGGCCGAGCAGATCCAGGAGCTGTACCTGGCGGGCCGGAAGGACGAGGCCGCCGCCCTGGTGCCGCGCGAGCTCATCGAGGGCATGTCGCTGATCGGCTCGGAGGGGTTCGTCCGCGACCGCCTCCAGGCCATGCGCGAGTCCGGCGTGACCACGCTCAACGTCACCCCGCTGGCGCCCACCCACGAGCAGCGCGTGCGGCTCATCGAGAAGGTCCGCGAGCTGACCATGTGACCCGATTCACGAAATAGCCGCCTATCGGGGGCGTGTTGTAGCTGCCCGTGAGGTACTCCGTGACACCTGTGCGGCTCGTCGGGCGGCTGCACATCGACCTGTGCCGGGCGACCGGCGCCACCCTCTGTCGCTGAATCTCTTCCAGTCACCTCACCCTCCCTCGTCATCCGAAGGCGTCTTTGTCGTGTTTGTCGTGAAGAGATTTAGCTTCTCCCTGCAATTGCTGCTGGGCCTCGCCGCCGGCGTGGCCCTCGGCTTCGCCGCCCGCCTGTGGGACCTGTCGTGGCTGTCGGCCACGCTCACCCAGGCCGGCAGCATCTTCGTCCAGCTGCTCAAGCTCGCCGTCCCGCCGCTGGTCTTCACCGCCGTCGTGGTCAGCGTGGCCAACCTGCGCAACGTCAGCGGCGCGGCCCGGCTGGCCGGCAAGACCCTGCTGTGGTTCGCGGCCACCGCGCTGGTGTCGGTCACCTTCGCGATCGGCCTCGGCCTGCTGCTCGACCCCGGCCGGGGCGTCACCCTCGACACCGGCGCCGCCAAGGCGCCCGAGACCGTCGGCGGCTGGGCCGACTTCCTCACCGGCATCGTCCCTGCCAACGTCGTCACGGCCTTCACCGAGCTGGAAGTCCTCCAGATCGTGTTCCTGGGCGTCGTCGTGGGCGCGGCGGCCATGGCGGTCGGCGAGAAGGCCGAGCCGTTCCTCTCCCTGAGCCGCTCGGTGCTGGAGCTGGTGCAGAAGGCCCTGTGGTGGGTGATCCGCCTGGCCCCCATCGGGACGGCCGGCCTCATCGGCAAGGCGGTGGCCACCTACGGCTGGGACCTGCTCGCGCCGCTCGCCAAGTTCAGCGTGGGCGTCTACATCGGCTGCCTCGTCGTGCTGCTGGTGATCTACCCGACGCTGCTCGCGGTGGTGGGGCGCGTCAGCCCCGTGCGGTTCTTCCGCAACGCCTGGCCCGCCATCGAGCTGGCCTTCGTCTCGCGCTCCTCGGTCGGCACGCTGCCGCTGACCCAGCGGGTGACGACCGAGCGCAACGGCGTCGACCGCGACTACGCCTCCTTCGCCGTGCCGCTTGGGGCGACGACCAAGATGGACGGCTGCGCCTCGGTCTACCCGGCCCTGGCCGCGATCTTCGTGGCGCAGGTCTACGGCGTCCCGCTCGGCCTCGGCGACTACCTGCTGATCGCCTTCGTCTCCGTGGTCGGCTCGGCCGCCACCGCGGGCCTGACGGGCGCGATCGTCATGCTGACGCTCACGCTGAGCACGCTCGGCCTGCCGCTGGAGGGCGTGGGCCTGCTGCTGGCCATCGACCCGATCCTCGACATGATCAGGACCGCGACCAACGTCGCCGGACAACTGACAGTACCGGTGCTCGTGGCCAGGTCCGAGGGGCGGCTGGACGACGCCGTGTTCAACGCGCCGCCGCAGTCCCTGGACGACGCGCCCGCCCGCAGGCCCGAGCCGGCGCTGGCATAGCGGCTCCTTCCCGGCACCCGGGTGGCCCGTCACCAGGCGGGCCCGCCCGGGCGCGTCAGGCGACCACCGCGCGGCCGGCGGCGGACAGGGCCTCCACCGCCTCCTCGACCATGCGGCGGACGATCTCCTCCGCCGGCAGGATCTCGCGCACCAGGCCCGCGGACTGCCCACAGAACGGCAGGTACTCGTGGCCCCGGCCCTCCAGCACCGCCGCGACGATCCGGGGCCCGGCCTCGGCCGGGTCGATCGACTCCGGGTCCCGGGCCAGCTGCTCGACGAGCGCGGTGCGCAGGGCCCGGGGCTCGTTGGGCGGGACGGGGAGCGTGTAGGGCGGCAGGACGCGGCCGCTGTTGACGACCTTGACGGCGTCCTCGGCGCCGGCCGAGACGATCATTCGCTTCCACTCCTCGGCGATCCGCATCTCCTCCGAGGCCAGGAACCTGGTCCCGACGAGTGCTCCCTGAGCGCCCAGGGTGAGCGCGGCCGCCAGCCCGCGCCCGTCGGCGATGCCGCCCGCGGCCAGCACGGGCACCCGCCCGGCCACGTCCACGACCTGCGGCACCAGCACCATCGTGCCGACCCAGCCGCCGTGCCCGCCCGCCTCCCCGCCCTGCGCGACGATCACGTCGGCCCCCGCCGCGACGGCCTCCTCGGCCTGGCGCAGGGTCATCACCTGCTGGATCCAGGCGACTCCCCGGTCGTGGGCCCGCTTGATGTGGTCGGCGGGCACGCTCAGGTGGAAGGAGACGGCCGCGGGCGCGAAGTCGAGCGTGGCCTCGAACGCCTCCTCGTTCAGGGGCCGCGACGTGTGGTTGATCGCGAAGGGCCGGTCGGTCAGCTCGCGCAGCCGCCGCCACTGCTCGCGCAGCTCGGGCAGCGGCCGGACCGCCGTCCCCAAGCTGCCCATGCCGCCCGCGGCGCAGACGGCCGCGGCCAGCTCGACCTCCTCCAGCGGGCCGAAGGGGGCGCACACGATGGGCACCTCGATGCCCAGCAGATCGCACACCGGAGTTCGCAGGGTGGTCATCACCTCACGCTAGGACTAAATCGGTCATGTGTCCCGCTACGGAAACATGCCCTTAAGGTGTTGCTTGCCGATCCTTGAGTGACTGGTGGGGAAATGCCGGAAGAACTGCTGGCCGGGCGCTACCGCCTCGACGAGCTCATCGCCCAGGGGCCGGACTGCGAGGTGTGGCGCGCCCACGACCGGCAGGCCGACTGGACCGTGGCGGTCAAGCTGCTGCGGGCCGAGGCCGACGCCGTCACCCGCGGCCGCTTCACCCGCCGCGCCCAGGCGCTGGCCGGCGTGCTGCACCCCAACGTGGTGACCGTCCTGGACGTGGGCGAGCACGACGGCGTGCCGTACCTCGTCATGGAGCACCTGGCGGGCGGGACCCTGGAGGGCGCCGGACCGCTGCCCGCCGCGGAGGTCCGCCGCGTGCTGGGCCAGGCGGCGGCCGGGCTGGACGCGCTGCACCGCGCCGGGCTGGCGCACGGCGACCTGAAGGCCCGGGACCTGTGCCGGGCCGGCACCGGGGTGGTCAAGCTGGCCGGGTTCGGGCTGCTGGGCGACGGGCTGCCGCCGCCGGGGGCGCGCGCCCTGCCCGTGACCCCCTACCGCGCACCCGAACAGCTGGAGGGCGGCGCGGCGAGCACGGCGGCCGACCTGTACGCGCTGGGCTGCGTCGGCTACGAGCTGCTCGCCGGGCGCCCGCCCCACACCGGCGAGGACCTGGCCGAACGGCACCGCGGTGCCGAGCCCGCCCCGCTGGGTCCCGAGGCGCCCGCCGATCTGGCGCGGCTGGTCATGGCGCTGCTGGCCAAGGACCCCGCCGCCCGGCCGTCCGCGTCAGCCGTACGGCAGGCGCTCGCGACCGGCGGCCTGGTCGAGACCGGAGCCTGGGCGCCCGCCGCCGGCCCGGCACCGCGGGACGGGGCGGCCGGAAACCCGCCGTCGCCGGGCGACACCGCGGTCTACACACCCGGCCCTGGCGACACGGCCGTCTACATGCCGGGCCCCGGCGACACCCTCGTGGACGAGCCGGCGCACGACCGGCCGGACCGGCGCATGATCGTCCAGCTGGTCGTCGCGCTCGCGGTGATCGCCGCGGTGACCGCGGCCTTCGTCCTGTGGCCCCGCTCCGACGGGCGCCCCACGGCCGCCGCCACCCCCACGCCCACGGCCGCCGAGCCCACGGCCGCCGAGCCCGCGGCCACGACGCCCACGCCCACGCCGCCGCCCACGAGGACGCCGTCCGCCGACCCGGCGCCCACCCTCACCCCGACCGGCGACGTGGTGACCCTCGGCCCCGGCCGGTCCGACAGCTCCCGCTCCACGCCGCCGGGCGGGTGGCGGACCTACCTGTTCAGGCTCGAGGAGGCCGTGGGCATCCACGAGCGGATCGGCGACATCTCGCCCGACGCGGCCAAGGACGCCCGCAAGTCCATCGCCAAGGCCGCCGAGCGGCTCCAGCGCGGCCGGCCCGACAAGGTCGTGGAGGCGGTCCAGGAGTTCATGGACGACCTCGCCAAGGCGCAGGCCAAGGGCGAGGCGCCCACCACCGGGCCGCTGGCCGACATGCAGCAGCGCTGGAACAGCTGATCACGCGGGGCGCCCCGTTCCTGGCCCCCCGCGGGACCGGTAGACTAGAGGATCGAGTTCCGCCCACTCGCGCATCCGAAGCGCCTCGCAAGGCGGCGGGACTCTTCACCAGACGACCGGAGAGCTGCTCGTCCCGTAGTGAGCGGCCGCACGCAGGAGAAACTTGTGGCGACGACCAACGACCTGAAGAACGGCATGGTGCTGAGGCTCGACGGCGGCGAACTGTGGTCCGTCGTGGAGTTCCAGCACGTCAAGCCGGGCAAGGGTGGCGCGTTCGTGCGCACCAAGCTCAAGAACGTCCTCTCGGGCAAGGTCGTCGACAAGACCTTCAACGCCGGCGTGAAGGTCGAGGTGGCCAACGTCGACAAGCGCGAGATGCAGTTCAGCTACAAGGACGGCGAGGACTTCGTCTTCATGGACACCGAGACCTACGACATGGTCCACGTGCCCAGCGCGGTCGTCGGCGACGCGGCCAACTACATGCTGGAGAACACCACGGCCACCGTGGCGTTCGAGGGCGGCAACCCCCTCTACGTCGACCTGCCGGCCGCCGTCGAGCTGGTCATCGCCCACACCGAGCCGGGCGTGCAGGGCGACCGCTCCACCGGCGGCACCAAGCCCGCCACGCTGGAGACCGGCGCCGAGATCAAGGTGCCGCTGTTCATCACGACGGGCGAGAAGGTCAAGGTCGACACCCGCAGCGGCGAGTACCTCGGCCGGGCCTGACGGTGTCCGCACGCGGCAAGGCGCGCAGGCGTGCGCTTGACATCCTCTACGAAGCCGAGCTCCGCGGCGCCGACCCCCTGCAGGTCCTCGCCGAGCGCGTCGAGCGCAACGAGCCGCCGGTCAACGCCTACACCACGGCGATCGTCGAGGGCGTGGTCAAGCACCGCGCCCGCATCGACGAGCTGATCACCACCTACGCCGAGGGCTGGACCCTCGATCGCATGCCCGCGGTGGACCGCAACCTGCTGCGCGCGGGCACCTTCGAGCTGCTGTGGATGCCCGACGTGCCGGAGGGCGTGGTCATCAGCGAGTGGGTGCACCTGGCCGGCGACCTGTCGACCGACGACTCCCCGCAGTTCGTCAACGGCCTGCTGGCCCGCTTCAAGTCGCTGAAGCCGACGCTGGCGCTGTAGCGGGGCCGCTGGCACGATCGGTCGCATGACGACCGAGGACGACGTGCGCGCGATCGCGCTCGCCCTGCCCGAGACGGCCGAGAAGCCGATGTACGGCACGCCCGCCTTCTACGTGCGCGGCAAGTGGTTCGCCAGGATCCGCGAGGAGGGCGACGTCCTCGTGGTCCACGTGCCCTCCGAGGAGCACAAGCGCGAGCTGGTCGCCGCCGATCCGGGGGCGTTCTTCACCACCGATCACTACGACGGGCACGCGGTGGTGCTGGTGCGGCTGCCGGAGGTGGACGCCGAGGAGCTGCGGGAGCTGCTCGCCGACTCCTGGCGGCTGCGCGCCCCCAGGAGCCTGCCCGGCCCGTGACGCCTCCCCGGCGCCCGCCGACGTCATAGGCTGGGCCCGGGACACGCGACACACACGAGGAGGCGCACCTTGCAAGGCGTCACGAGAGCTCCGGCGGCGCGGACCGCGGTGGTGTGGGACGCGCTGCGCGCGGTGCTCGCCGAGCGGGCCGCCGCCGGGGGGCGCGAGCGGCTGGACATCGTCGACGCCGGGGGCGGGACGGGCGGCTTCGCCGTACCCCTGGCGGAGCTGGGGCACGCGGTGACGGTCGTGGACCCGAGCCCCGACTCGCTGTTCGCGCTGGAGCGCCGGGCCGCCGAGTCGGGCGTGGAGGTGCGCGCGCTGCAGGGCGACGCCGCCGACCTGGGCGAGCTGCTCCCGCGCGACGGCGCCGATCTGGTGCTGTGCCACAGCGTGCTGGAGTACGTCGAGGACCCGGCGAGCGCCCTGAAGGCGGTGCGCGGGGTGCTGCGCGAGGGCGGCGTGGTCAGCGTCCTGGCCGCCAACCCCGTGGCCTCGGCGATCCACCGGGCGCTGGCCGGCCACTTCGACGAGGCGCGGGCCGTGCTCGACACCGGCCGCTGGGGCGAGAAGGACCCCACCCCGCGCCGCTTCACCGCCGAGGAGCTGGGCGAGCTGCTGAGGGGCGCCGGCTTGCGCGTGGGCGAGATCCACGGCGTGCGGGTGTTCGCCGACCTGGTGCCCAGCCGCCTGGTCGACGGCGAGCCGGGCGCGGTCGAGGCGCTCATCGCCCTGGAGCAGGCCGCGGCCACGCACCCGGTCCTGCGCGACATCGCCACCCAGCTCCACGTCCTCGCGAGTCGAACATAGAATCGAATCGTGTCGAGGAAGCAGATCACGGGGGTCGGTCCCGTCCCGGCGAGCGGGGCCGACGATGAGGGCTGCCCGATCCTCCACGTCGACATGGACGCCTTCTTCGCCAGCGTGGAACTGCTCGAACGGCCCGAGCTGAGGGGGCGGCCGGTGATCGTCGGCTCGCCCTCCGGCCGCGGGGTGGTGCTCAGCGCCACCTACGAGGCCAGGGCGTACGGCGTGCACTCGGCCATGCCGATGAGCAGGGCGCGCCGGCTGTGCCCGCACGCCACGGTCATCCCGCCCAGCCACGGCAAGTACGGCGAGGTCTCCCGGGGCGTGATGGAGATCTTCCACGCGGTCACCCCGCTGGTCGAGCCGATCGCCTCCGACGAGGCCTTCCTCGACGTGGGCGGGGCGCGCAGGAGGCTCGGCCCGCCGGCCGCGGTCGCCCGGATGATCAAGGAGCAGGTCCGCGAGCGCTACGGCATCACCTGCTCGGTGGGGGTGGCGCCGAGCAAGTTCGTCGCCAAGCTGGCCTCCCGGCAGTGCAAGCCCGACGGGCTGCTCGTGGTCCCCGCGGCCGGGGTGGTCGCCTTCCTCCACCCGCTGCCGGTGTCGGCGCTGTGGGGCGTCGGCGAGCGCACCGAGCAGGCGCTGACCCGGCTGGGCATCAGGACCGTGGGCGACCTGGCCAGGGTGCCGGTCGCCACCCTGCGGCGCGAGCTGGGGCAGGCCGTGGGCGGCCACCTGGCCGCGCTGGCCTGGGGGCGCGACGAGCGGCCGGTGACCCCCCACGCGCCCGACAAGAGCATCGGCAACGAGGAGACCTTCGCCGCCGACGTCGACGACCCCGAGACGATCAGGCGTGAGCTGCTGCGCCTGTCGGAGCGGGTGGCCGCCCGGATGCGTAAAAGCGGCTATGTGGGCAGAACAGTAAGCGTGAAGCTGCGTCGAGCCGACTTCTCCACGATCACGCGGTCGCGGACGTTGAGGGAGCCGACGGACGTCGCACAGGTGATCTACGCCACGGCTTGCTCGCTGTTCGCCGCCGCCGGGCTGGAGCGGGTGCGGCTGCGGCTGGTGGGCGTGCGCATGGAGCAGCTGTCCCCGGCCGAGACCGCCGCGCACCAGCTCAGCCTGGGGGAGCGCGACAGCGGCTGGCGCGAGGCGGAGCGGGCCATGGATCGCGCCATCCAGCGGTTCGGTCCCGATGCGGTGGTCCCGGCTTCGCTGGTGCGGGGGCGGCTTGATGAAATGGGAGCAGGCGAGGCTGACGGAGAGGTGAGGGAATGATCGCGGTATCCCCTCCGGTTTGGACTGCGTTGGCCGTTTTCTTTCGCCCGCGTCTGCAGCCTCGTATTCTGGGGATAACCGACCGCGAGGTTCGGACACCCCGTGTCGTCCGTTGCCGTCTTCCCCGAAATGGGGCCGTCCTTGGGAGGCGCCGTGCCGCTCTCTGAGCACGAGCAGCGCTTGCTCGACCAGATCGAGCAGGCCCTCTACGCCGAGGACCCGAAGTGGGCCAACACCGTCAGGATCAGCGACCCACGCAACCACTACAAGCGGCGTCTGATCAAGGCCAGCATCGGCTTTGCTCTCGGCATCGTCGTGATGATGGTGGGCGTGGTCATGCAGTCGATCCCGCTCGGCGTCGGCGGTTTCGTGGTCATGCTCGCCGCGTGTCTGTGGGGCCTGTCGAGCTGGAAGCGCATGAGTGGAATCGGCGACGCCGCCCCCGGGCCCGGCGCTGCGCAGGGCAAGGGAGCGCGTCGCACGAGCCGTGGCTCCTTCATGGAGCGCATGGAGGAGCGCTGGCGCCGTCGCCACGACGAGCGCTGACCCCCGCGTGCGGCCGCTCCCCGAGGGCAACGGCCGCACCAGGGCCTACTTGCTCACGAGTTCCTTCCGCGTGCCTTCCGATCCCGAGGGCGCCTGAGTCCGCGTCGACCGGCGGAGCCTGATGGTCTCCAGCCGGTCGAAGCCGTCCAGGAGGCCCTCGCCCAGCCGGCGCAGCCGGCGCATGGTCGACGGCGGCAGCAGGGCGGCCCGCAGCCGGGTGCGGCGGCTCACCGTCCTGGCCAGCGCCCGGCGCACGAGCTTGAGCTCCTTGCCCAGCGGTCCCACCTCGCCCGGGTCCCGGGCGAACAGCACCCGCTCGACGGCCTGCGACAGGGCCGAGATCGCGGCGGCCGTGCCGGCGTCGAACTCCTGCTGCTCGGTCAGCCGCCTGGCCAGCGCCCGCGGCGTCTCGCTGGGCTGCCTGGCCATCCCGTAGTCGTCCAGCACGTCGTCCAGCTCCGCCCACGCGGCGGCGACCGGCACGCTGACCCGCGCCGCCCTGGCCGTCACGTCGTCCTGCGGCCCGGAGACCTTCCAGCCCAGCGACCGCACCCGCCGGCTGCGGGTGACCAGCCGGACCCCGGCCGGGACGAGCAGGAGCAGCAGCAGGACGAGCACGCCGATCCCGATCCCCAGGACCGGCGAGACCGACTCCTCCACCGGCACGCCGCCCAGCCCCGCCAGCCGGTCCTCCTCCAGCTCGCGGATGTTGCGGCTGCGGCTGGTGCCGCCCGTGGGCACCTCGCCGGAGCCGGGGGTGCCGGTCGCGGTGCCGGCGGACTCGTCGCCGCTGTCCTGCACCTGAGGCAGCGAGTACGGCGGGACGCGGGCCGTGCCCTGGCCCAGCGGCGCGTTGGCCGTCGGGGTGGGCTCGAAGGCCAGCCAGCCGATGCCCTCGAAGTACAGCTCAGGCCAGGCGTGCATGTCGGAGGTGGCGACCGCGAAGCCGTCGTCGACCTTCGTGCCGCCGGTGTAGCCGATCGCGACCCGCGCCGGGATGCCCGCGGCCCTGGCCAGCACCGCCATCGCCGCGGCGTACTGCTCGCAGTACCCCGTCTTGCTGTAGATGAGGAAGTCCAGCAGCGCGTCGGCCGACTGCCCCTGGGTCTGCAGGCTGTAGGTGTAGCCGTTCCTGCTGTCGCGGAAGTGCTCCTGGATCCGCACGGCCTTCTGGTAGGGGGTCTCGGCCTTCGCCGTGATCTTGTCGGCCAGCTCGCGGATCTCCTCGGGCAGGTCCTCCGGCAGGCGCAGGAGGCGCTCGTTGGCCTCGGTCCGCTGCACCGGCGGGCTGGCGTCCAGCTGCTCCGGCTTGGGGGCGGGCTCGGTGCTCACCACCTCGTACTCCATGCCCGAGGCGTCCTCGCGGGTGGAGAAGACCATGAGCGACTCGACGTCGGCCCGCCAGTCGCCCTCCGCCCGCACCACCGACGGCGGGTACGGCAGGGGTAGGAAGGCCAGGCGCTCGACCTCCTCGCTGATCCTGATCCGCGTGGTGACCGCCGTGACCGGGATGGACTCGCCCAGGCCCGGCGCGCGCGGCAGCGGGCCGTTCTCCACGCGGTTCTCCGGCGCGCCCCTGGGCGGCTCCAGCTCGAACCGGTCGCCGTTGAAGAGGTTCAGCGAGTAGATCTTCAGGTAGCGCGGCTGGTTGTCGTTGTTGGCGTAGGTCAGGACGGTCCGCTTCTCGGGGAGCGTGAGCTGCCCCTTCAGCGCCACGACCGGGTCGGGGATGCTGATGGAGTTGCCCTTGCCGCCCTTGCCGCTGCCGCCCACGCCGAAGGTGAACCACGAGACCGGCTCCATGCTCGGCAGCAGCGCCGGGACCAGGATGGCCAGCGCGATCGCGGCGAAGCCGATCCGCTTGCCCGACAGCCGCAGGCCGCGCGTGTCGGTCGTCTCGCGGGGGCCGCCGGTGGCATTCCTGGTGCGCCGCACCAGCACGGCCCGGCCCCAGCGGCTGATCCGCTCGCGCCCGTCGGCGATCAGCAGGGCGACGAACCCCAGCGCGGCCAGGATGAAGGCGGGCCAGCTCATCGGGTCGGGCAGGATCGTGGCCGGCACCGCGATGAGCGCGAGCAGCGGCAGGCCCGCCACCGCGGTACGGCGCAGCCGCGCGGCCAGCAGGTCCACCGTGATGGCGATGAGCGCGACGCCCGCGGTCGTCAGCAGCGACACGCCCGCGTTGGCCGGCACGGGCGCGGCGAAGCGCTGGATGTCGGCCCATCCGGTGGCCAGCAGCTTGCCCAGGGCGAGCACCGACTCCTTGGTGGGCACGACCAGGGCCCACGCCTTGGTCCCCGTGAAGACCGCGGTCAGGTAGAGCAGCGTCGCCACCAGGCTCACCAGCGTCGCGGCCCAGGCGGGCAGGGCCAGCCGGCCCGACAGCGCGCCGGCGCCGAGGACGACCAGCACCGCGCCGAGCGAGCCCCAGAACCAGCCGCCGCCGTTCAGCAGCGGGTACAGCACCAGCGCCACGCAGAACGTGGCCACGGCCGACGCGAGCGACAGCCTCATGCCGCACCTCCCACGACGCCTCCCGCCGCGCTTCCCATAGCGCCCTGCTGGAGCGCGAACCTGCCCTTGGCGCCCGCGTCCTGCCAGACCGACGCCAGGGACGTGCCCGACGGCAGCCGGACGATGCGCCAGCCGTACCCGGCCAGCACTCCTTGCACGGCCTCGCGGTCGGGGTTGGCCATGCCGTCCCAGGACTCCACGTCGAGCAGGACCGCCACGGCGGTCACGCCCGCGCGTCTGAGCCTGGCCAGTGCCTTGGCCTCCTCCGGGTCCAGGTCGCCGAGGACGGCCACGATGAGGCCGTCGCCGCCGTCCTGCCGCAGCGCGGCCACGCCGATCTCCAGCGAGTAGGCGACGCTGGGCTTGACGACCGCCAGCGTGTCGAGCAACGCCTGCGAGGAGCCCTCGGCCAGGGGCTCGGCGCCCATGTCGGTCACCAGCCGCAGGCCCAGCCCCTCGCGCGCCAGGTGCACGCCGATCGACGCGGCGGCCGAGACCGCCACCTCGAAGGAGGAGCGCGGCCCCTCGCCCGAGTGGCCGACCCGGCGGGTGTCCAGCAGCAGCGCGCCGCGGCTCTGCCACTGCTGCTCCTCGCGCCGCACCATCAGCTCGCCGTACCGCGCGGTCGAGCGCCAGTGCACCCGCCGCAGGTCGTCGCCCTGCCGGTACTCGCGGGGGGCCACGTCGTCGTCCCCGGCCGCCGCCACCGAGCGGGTACGGCTGTCGCCGCCGCCGCTCCACTCGCCCGACAGCCTCACGTGGGGCAGCGGCACGACCTGCGGCGTGACGACCAGGGTGTCGGCGATGGTGAACGAGCGGGTCAGCTCCACCAGGCCGAACGGGTCGGTGATGCGCACCGCCAGCGGCCCGATGGTGAAGCGCCCCCGCAGGTCGGAGCGGACCTTGTAGTCGATCTCCCGGATGCCGCGCGCCTCCACCCGGTCCAGCACGAACCGGGGGCGCACGCCCAGCGCGTAGGGAACGGTGTCCTCGATGAGCAGCAGCCCGGTGGGCAGCCGGGTGACGTTCTCCAGGCGCAGGGTCACCGTGGCCTCGCCGCCGGCCTCGATCCGGCCGGGCGACAGGCGGCGGGCGCAGCTGAGCCGGTAGCGCGTGCGGGCCACCACCATGGCGGCCAGCAGCGGCAGCGAGGCGACGAAGACGCCCACCCGCAGCAGGTCGTGCTCGCCCAGCAGCAGCGCCATGGCCATGGCGGCCGCCCCCGAGGCCAGGAACGACCTGCCGCGAGTGGTCAGCGCCCGCAGTCCGGCCCTCACCGTCTCGCCCTCCTCATCGGGCCCTCCTCATCGGGACCGCGTCTCCGGCACCGGCACCCGCCTGACCAGCTCCGCGATGACCTGCTCGGGCAGGCGGCGCTGGCCGTGCGCCTCCACGCTGGGCAGCAGGCGGTGCGCCAGCACCGGGACGGCCAGGTCCTGCAGGTCGTCCGGGATGACGTAGTCGCGCCCGGACAGCGCGGCGTGCGCCCTGGCGGACCTGATCAGCTGCAGCGTGGAGCGCGGGGAGGCGCCCAGGCGCAGGTCGGGGGAGTGGCGGGTGGCCACCACCAGGTCGATGGCGTACTTCTTGACGGCCTGGGAGACGTAGACGCCGCGCACCGCCCGGATCAGCGCCCGCACCTCGTCGGCGGTGGCGACCGGCTGGAGCTTGTCCAGCGGGGAGGTGCTGCCGTGCACGTCGAGCATCTCCAGCTCGGCCGTGGGCTCGGGGTAGCCCATGGCGATCCGCGCGGTGAAGCGGTCGCGCTGGGCCTCCGGCAGCGGGTAGGTGCCCTCCATCTCGATGGGGTTCTGGGTGGCGATGACCATGAAGGGGGCTTCCAGCTCGTACGTCACGCCGTCGACGGTGACCTGGCGCTCCTCCATGCACTCCAGCAGGGCCGACTGGGTCTTGGGCGAGGCCCGGTTGATCTCGTCGCCCACCACGATGTTCGCGAAGACGGGCCCCGGCTTGAACTCGAACTCGCGGGTCTGCTGGTTGTAGGCGCTGACCCCGGTGATGTCGCTGGGCAGCAGGTCGGGCGTGAACTGCACGCGCCGCACCGGGCAGTCGATGGAGCGCGCCAGGGCCTTGGCGAGCATCGTCTTGCCCACCCCCGGAACGTCCTCGATCAGCAGGTGCCCCTCGGCCAGCAGCACGGTCACGGTGATGCGGACGGCCTCGCTCTTGCCCTCGATGACCGATTCGATGGCCTCCCGTATCCGGTGCGCGGTGGGCACCAGCTCCTCGAGCCGGGGCGGGTTGTCGGGGGTGACGTCATGGGTTACTGCCACCAGGCCTCCATGAGAGGTGCTAAGGCTCTCCCGCGCGCGGGTGATATTGCGGGAGCCACACGATTGTTTTCCATTCTGTGTACCGACCCTACGACGCTGGGGGTTCACAGGCGACTTTTGCCGAAATTCCGACAGAACACTCACAGTGTTCAGTCGCCTCGTCCGGTTCTCGTCGCATAGTCGTGCCAATCCGGTGACAGCCCGCCACCGGGGCCCCACCGGCGGCTCCACTTTCCTCCACCGGCGTCCCCGCGCCTGTCCGGCGGCCCCCGAGCCGGCCGGGAAACGGCCCCGAGACGGCGCCGATTGGGGCGTCGCGACACGCCCGCCACGGCAGCGGGCCGCCCCGCGCCACCCTCCTCCGCACCACCGCATTGACCAGGAGAAATGCAACGAGAAGTGTCATGTTGCAGGGTTGGAATCAGTTGACGGTGGAGAGAAGTGGAGTATGGTGGTGCGCAGTGGAGGGTCGGCGCACACCAGCGTCGACCATTCACTAGGCACGGGAGGTGGGGCCGGTTGTTCCTCGGCACCCATCATCCGCGTCTGGACGAGAAGGGACGGCTGTTCCTGCCGGCTAAGTACCGCGAGGAGCTGGCGGAGGGTCTTGTGATCACCAAGGGCCAGGAGCGATGCCTCTACGTCTTTCCCGTAGAGGAGTTCCAGCGCATTACCGAAGCTCTCCGCACTGCCCCGGTGACCGCCAAGGCGGTCCGCGACTACAGCCGCGTCCTGTTCGCCAGCGCTTCCGACGAGATCCCGGACAAGCAGGGGCGCATCACCATTCCTCAGGCGTTGCGGCAGTACGCCGGCCTGGAACGTGACTGCGTGGTCATCGGGGCCAACACCCGGCTGGAGATCTGGGACTCCCGGGCCTGGGACACCTACCTCAACGAGCAGGAGCAGGCGTTCGCCGACCTGTCGGAGGAGGTGTTGCCAGGGATCTTGTAGAGGTCACGGCCTTTGAGGGGCTTCGACCCCACAAGGCGCGCACGCCGGTGATGTCGTTCGGCGAGGTCTCCAGCCGCAACCATGGCCCCGCGCCAGCTGATGCACCTTCCCCGGTGTCAGGTGGCGCGAGGCGAGGCAGGGTGCGGATGGGGACCTGGCCGGGCGGCACGGGGGTGGGGGCCATCGACCGGCGGACGCCGGGCGCGTCAGTCCGCGAGCCAGACGCGAGAGGGGGGTGGGAGTGATGATCGAAGCCGTTCACGTGCCCGTGATGCTCGAGCGAGTGCTGGAGCTGCTGGCCCCGGCGCTCACCGGCGCCGAGCCGGTCGTCGTCGACGCGAACCTCGGCCTGGGCGGCCATTCCGAGGCCCTGCTCGCCGCGCACCCCACCCTCCACCTCATCGGGATCGACCGCGACCCTTTCGCGATCGACTTCTCCACGCGGCGGCTCGAGCCGTACGCCGAGCGGATCACGCTGGTCCACGCGACGTCGGCCGAGCTGCCCGAGGTGCTGCGCCGGGCGGGCCGGCCCCGGGTCGACGGCGTGCTGTTCGACCTGGGCGTCTCCTCGCCGCAGCTGGACGAGGCCGAGCGCGGGTTCGCCTACTCCTACGACGCCCCCCTCGACATGCGGATGGACCCCACGCAGGACCTCACCGCCGAGCACGTGGTCAACACCTACTCGGCCGCGGAGCTGACGCGCGTCCTGCGTGACTACGGCGAGGAACGATTCGCGCCGCGTGTCGCGTCCTTAATCGTGCGGGAGAGGGCCAAGGACCCCATAACGTCGACCAAGAGGCTCGCCGACATCGTGCGCGCCGCCATCCCGGCGGCGGCCCGGCGCACCGGCGGCAACCCCGCGAAGAGGACTTTCCAGGCGTTGCGCATCGAGGTGAACGCGGAGCTGAGCGCTCTGGAGGCGGCGCTCCCCGCCGCCCTCGACGCGCTGGCGCTGGGTGGGAGGGTGGTCGTGCTCTCCTACCACTCCCTGGAGGACCGGCTGGCCAAGCAGGTCCTCGCGGCGCGAACCAGGGACACCAGCCCGCCCGGGCTGCCGGTCCCGCTGGAGGCCCACCAGCCCCGGTTCCGCCTTCTGACGAGGGGGGCCGAGCTCCCCACGGACGAAGAGGTGGCGCGCAACCCGCGCGCCGCCTCAGCCCGGCTACGGGCGGCAGAGAGGATCCGACTTGACGAGGACTGAGACGAGGACTGAGCAGACCAGGCGGGAGACCCCCGTCCGCGGCGCCGTGCCCCGCACCCGCTCGCCGCGCCAGACGCGGCCCGCCCCCACCGCCCCCGCCGCCCGCCCGGCGGCCCAGGCCCGGCGCGTGCCCGCCGATCGCGTACGGCTGCCGCGGCGCAAGCAGCGGGCGCCCTTCGTGCTGCTCGTCGTCGGCCTGATGTGCGGCGGCCTGGTGAGCCTGCTGCTGCTCAACACCGTGCTCGCCCAGGACTCCATCAAGGCCGGCGAGCTGCGCGAGCAGATCGCCCACGCGAAGCGGGAGTCGGAGCGGGCCAAGACCGAGAACCTCAGGCTCGACCAGCCGGAGCAGCTGGCCCGGTTCGCCGAGGGCCAGGGCATGACCCCCGACAAGTCGATCAACGTGCTGCCCCAGGGCGGCGCGAACCGGTGAGAGGAACGGGCGGCCGGGGCCAGGGCCCCGGCCGCGGCACAGGCGGCGCCGGCTCTCAGGGAGGGTCAGGCGCCTCTCGTCGTGTGCCCCCGGGCCCCGGCCGCCAGGGCCGCCCCGCGCGGGAGGAGGGGACGGGCCGTCCCGGTCCCGACGACTCGCCGCGCCGCCGTCCCGCGCCGCCGGATCCCTTCGAGCTGCCGCGCTTCGACGCCCCCCGGGGCAGGGACCAGCGCAACCCCGCCGACGAGGGACGGCGACGCCCCCGCCCCGACGGCGAGCGCGCCCGGCCGGAGGGCGAGCGCGCCCGTCGCGAGGGCCTTCGGCCGGAGGGCGAGCGAGTCCGGCGCGAACGCGAAGGGGAGCGCGTGCGCCCGCGCGGCGCGGCCCTGCGCCGCGACCCCGGCGGCCGGTTCCCGCCCGGGGGCGGGCGCAAGCCGCCGCCCCCGAGGCCGCCCCAGCCCCCCAAGCCCCCCCTCGTGCTGCGCCTGGGCAACCCCCGCAGGCGCATCAAGATCGGCCTCATCGGCATGACGTTCGTGCTGTCGATCTTCGCCGGCCGCCTGATCCAGATGCAGGGCCTGGACTCCAAGGTCTACGAGGCCGCCGCCGCCGACCAGCGCGTGCGCACCGAGGAGATCCCCGCCAAGCGCGGCGCCGTCACCGACGTCAACGGCCACCCCCTGGCCCTCACCGTCGAGGCGCGCGAGATCGCCGTCGACCCCTCCAAGGTGCCCGCGGACAAGCGCGCCCAGGTCGCCGCCACCCTCGCCAAGGAGCTGGGCAAGCCCGAGCAGGAGATCGCCGCCAAGCTCGCCCGCACCGACAGCCGCTACCAGCTCATCGCCAAGGACGTCGACCCCCTCGTG
Organism: Thermoactinospora rubra; assembly: GCF_002093975.1. Lineage (GTDB taxonomy): Bacteria > Actinomycetota > Actinomycetes > Streptosporangiales > Streptosporangiaceae > Nonomuraea > Nonomuraea rubra_A. Next base: position 207,025 of record NZ_KZ084325.1, on the reverse strand, counting down.
GCCGACCGCGTCCTGAAGGCCAAACCGCCCCTGCCCGCCGTCACCACCAAGAAGCAGTACAAGCGCGTCTACCCGGCCGGCGACCTGGCCGGCTCGGTGATCGGCTTCGTCGGCGACGACGGCGTCGGGCTGACCGGCATCGAGCAGGCCAAGAACGCCCTGCTGGCCGGGCGCGACGGCGAGCAGCGGGTGGAGATCGGCCGCGACGGGGAGCGCATCCCCATGACGCGCAGCCAGCGCAAGGCCCCCGCCGACGGCCGCGACGTGCGGCTGACCATCGACCGCGACATCCAGTGGGCCGCGCAGAAGGCCGTCGCCGAGCAGGTCGCCGCCACCGGCGCCGACAGCGGCACGGTCATCGTGATGGACGTCGAGACCGCCCAGATCATCGCCATGGCCAACAGCCCCGAGCTGGACCTGAACAACTGGCGCAAGGCGCCCGAGGAGCAGTACGTCAACCGCGCCGCCGCCGAGGTGTTCGAGCCCGGCAGCACCAACAAGGTCATCACCGCCGCCGCGGCGATCGAGGCCGGCGTGGTGCGCCCCGACACCGTCTTCAGCGTGCCGTACCGGATCAGGTGCGCCGACCGGATGCTCAGCGACGCCCACCCGCACCCCACCGAGAAGATGACCTTCCAGGAGGCGATGGAGCAGTCCAGCAACACCGCCACCGTCCAGGCCGCCAAGAAGGTCGGCAGCCAGCGGCTGCACGCGATGCTCAGGGCCTTCGGCTTCGGCGCCCGGCCGGGCGGCGGCGTGCCGGGCGCCGAGGCGGGCCTGCTGCCCGACTACCGCCAGTGGTCCGGCAGCCAGAGCTGCACGGTCGCCTACGGGCAGGGCGTGTCGGTGACCGCGCTGCAGATGGCCAGCGTCTACCAGACGATCGCCAACGGCGGCGTGCGCGTCGAGCCGCAGATCGTCGCGGGAGCCACCGACGGGACCGGCAGGTTCGTCCCCGCCGCCCCCGGCAGGCAGACCCGCGTGATCAGCGAGAGCACCGCCAAGGCCATCACCGCCATGCTCGAGGGCGCGGTGAGCGCGGAGGGCACCGGCCAGGCCGCCGCCATCCCCGGATACCGGGTGGCGGGCAAGACGGGCACCGCGAACCGCTACGATCCCCAGTTGGGGCGCTACCACGGTTACACGGCCTCCTTCGTCGGATTCAGCCCCGCCGACGCCCCCCGGCTGGTCGTGCTGGCCGTGCTGCAGAATCCCAAACAGGGCCATTTCGGGGGGCAGATCGCCGCCCCGGTGTTCAAGGACGTGATGACGTTCGCGATCAAGAGCAAGAAGATCCCGCCGAGCGGCGCGACACGCGCCGCAGGGTGACAGGGGAAGGTACGCTCTCGCCGTGCTCTCCCCGAACGATCCCCACGTCGCCGGGCCCGCGGCCCGCCCAACGGCCGCGAGCCAGGCGACCATGCGCCCCGTGAGCAGCGCGCCCCGCCCGCTCAGCGGGCTGGCGACCATGCTCGACGCGGGCACGACCAGGTCCCCGCACGCCGCGCTCACCGGCGTCAGCATCGACTCCCGCCAGGTCCAGCGCGGCGACCTGTACGTCGCCCTCCCCGGCGCCACCACCCACGGCGCCCTGTACTGCGACGAGGCGATGGCGCGGGGAGCCGTCGCCATCCTCACCGACCCCACAGGCCACGACGCCGCCGCGCGGACGGGGCTGCCCGTGCTGGTCGTCCCCGACCCGCGCGCCGTCCTCGGCCAGGTCGCCTCCTGGGTGTACGGCCGGCCGTCCCACGACATCGCCGTCATCGGCGTGACCGGCACGAGCGGGAAGAGCACCTCGACGTTCATGCTGGAGGCCGGCCTGCGGGCCGCCGGCCACGTCACCGGCCTCATCGGCGGCGTGGAGATCCACGTGGCCGACCTCGTCCTCGCGCCCCGGCTCACCACGCCGGAGGCCTCCGAGCTGCACGGCCTGTTCGCCCTCATGCGCGAGCGCGGCGTGACCGCGGCGGCCATGGAGGTCTCCAGCCACGCCCTGGCCCTGGGCCGGGTCGACGGCCTGTTCTACGACGTGGCCCTGTTCACCAACCTGTCGCAGGACCACCTCGACTTCCACCGCGACATGGAGGATTACTTCGCCGCCAAAGCCAAGCTCTTCCAGCCGGAGTTCAGCCGGGTCGGGGTGACCAACGTCGACGACCGCTACGGGCGCGAGCTGCTGGAGGTCGCCAAGATCCCGATGACCACGGTGTCGGCGCAGGGCGACCCCGCCGCCGACTGGCGGGTCGCCGACCTGCGGCTGGGCGCCGACGGCAGCGCCTTCCGCGTGCTCGGCCCGGGCGGCGTCGAGGCCGACGTCCAGCTGTCCCTGCCGGGCCCCTTCAACGTGGCCAACGCCCTGGGCGCCGTCGTGGCCCTCGTCGAGGCGGGCGTGCCGCTGCAGACGGCCGTCCACGGCGTCGGCGGCCTGACCGGCGTCCCCGGCCGCATGGAGAGGGTGACCTCGCCCTCCGACGAGTTCCAGGCGATCGTCGACTACTCCCACAAGCCCGGCGCCGTGGAGTCGGTCCTCACCGCCCTGCGCCAGGTGACCGCCGGCCGGCTCATCGTCGTGCTCGGCTGCGGCGGCGACCGCGACGCCGGCAAGCGGCCGCTGATGGGCGAGGCGGCGGCGCGGCTGGCCGACGTGGCCATCTTCACCAGCGACAACCCCCGCTCGGAGGACCCCCTGGCCATCCTGGTCGCCATGATGGACGGAGCGTTGCGAGTGCCGCGCGAGGAGCGGGCCCACGTCGTCGTGGAGCCCGACCGCAGGGCGGCCATCGGCCTGGCGATCGCCGGAGCCGGGCGCGGCGACGTCGTCGTCGTGGCGGGCAAGGGCCACGAACAGGGTCAGTACGTCTCCGGCGAGGTGATCCCGTTCGACGATCGGCAGGTCGTCGCCGAAGCGATAGAAAGCAGGAAGGTCCCATGATCCCGATGCCTCTGGCGAGGATCGCCGAGATCACCTCCGGCGCCCTGTCAGGAACGGCGGACCCCCGCGCCGTCGTGCGCGGCCCCGTCGTGACCGACTCGCGAGCCGTGGAACCGGGATCCCTCTTCGTGGCCATCAGGGGCGCCCGCGTCGACGGGCACGACTTCGCCGCGCAGGCCGTCCAGTCCGGCGCGGTGGCCGTGATGGGCACCCGGCCGGTCGACGCCCCCTCGGTGATCGTGCCCGACCCGGTGGCGGCCCTGGCCGACCTGGCCAGGGCCGTGTGCGCCGCGCTGCCGTCGGCCCTCGTCGTCGGCGTCACCGGCTCGGCGGGCAAGACCACCACCAAGGACCTCATCGCCCGGCTGACCGAGCTGATCGGCCCCACCGTCGCCCCCGTCGGCAGCTACAACAACGAGATCGGCCATCCCCTGACCGTGCTGCGCGCCGACGCCGACACCCGCTACCTCGTGCTGGAGCTCGCCGCCCGCCACGCCGGCCACATCGCCGACCTGGCTCGCATCGCGCCGCCGAAGATCGGCGTGGTGCTCAACGTCGGCACCGCGCACCTGGGCGTCTTCGGCGGCAAGGAGGCCATCGCCAAGGCCAAGGGCGAGCTGGTGGAGGCGCTGCCCGCCGACGGCGTGGCCGTGCTCAACGCCGACGACCCGCTGGTGCGCCAGATGGCCGAGCGCACCCAGGCGCGGGTCACCTTCTTCGGGCGCGGCGAGACCGCCGTCGTGCGGGCCGAGGGCGTCGTGCTCGACCAGCGCGGCCGTGCCGCGTTCACGCTGGTGACCCCCTCCGGCGACGCGCCCGTGACCCTGCGGCTGTACGGCGAGCACGCGGTGTCCAACGCGCTGGCCGCCGCCGCGGTCGCCTGGGAGCTGGGCCTGCCCGTCGCCACCATCGCCCGCGAGCTGTCGGCCGCCGAGCCGCGCAGCCGCTGGCGCATGGAGGTCACCGAGCGGCCCGACGGCGTGACCGTCCTCAACGACGCCTACAACGCCAACCCCGACTCCATGCGCGCCGCCTTCCACACCTTCGGCGTGCTGGCCAAGGACCGCCGCCGCTTCGCCGTCATCGCCGCCCTGCGCGAGCTGGGCGAGGACGGCGACCGGCTCAACGAGGAGCTGGGCCACCTGGCCGGCTCCTCGGGCCTGGCCGGGCTGGTGGTCGCGGGCCCCGACGCCCAGCCGGTGCTCGAGGGCGCCCGCGCCGCCGGCGGCGCGCCCGCCGTACCGGACCAACCCGTGGCGCTGCCGGACTACACATCCAGGACTGAGATCGTGCACGTCGCCGACGCCGAGCAGGCGGCCGCCCAGCTCGCCGCCTGGCTGCGGCCCGGCGACGCCGTCCTCATCAAGGGCCCGCGCGCCATGGGCCTGGAACGCACCGCCGAACTTCTCCTCGAGCCGGCCCGCCACCACGGGGGTGCCGGCCAGTGACCAACATCATCATCGCGGGAGCCGTCGGCCTGATCCTGTCGATGCTCGGCACGCCCCTGGCCATCCGGCTGTTCACCCGCAGATCCATCGGCCAGCAGGTCCGCGAGGACGGCGTCCAGTCGCACCTGGGCAAGAAGGGCACGCCGACGATGGGCGGCACGGTCTTCGTGATCGCTGCCCTGCTCGCCTACGGCGCCTCCCACCTGGCGACGCTGGAGCCGCCGACCATCTCCGGCGGCCTGGTGCTGTTCCTGATGACGGGCCTGGGCGCGGTCGGCTTCCTCGACGACTTCATCAAGATCTACAAGCAGCGCAGCCTCGGCCTGCGCAGCGGCGCCAAGGCCCTCGGCCAGCTCATCGTCGGCGCGGTGTTCGCCGTGCTGGTGGTCGGCCAGCCCAACGCCTACGGCATCACCCCGGCCGAGCCCAGGCTGTCGTTCCTGCGCGACTTCGGCCCGTCGATCGGCATCGTCGGCTTCACCATCTGGGTGCTGATCATGATTGTCGGGTTCTCCAACGCCGTGAACCTGACCGACGGGCTGGACGGGCTGGCCAGCGGCGCGGCCGGCGTCGTGCTCGGCGCGTACGTGCTGATCGGCAACTGGCAGCTGCGCAACAACTGCATCGACCAGCTCGGCCCCAACTGCTACTGGGTGCGCGACCCGCTCGACCTGGCGGTGGTCGCCGCGGCGGTCCTGGGCGCGCTGGTGGGCTTCCTGTGGTGGAACGCCCCGCCCGCCAAGATCTTCATGGGCGACACGGGCTCGCTCGCGCTGGGCGGCGTCCTGGCCGGCCTGGCCATCGCCACCCGCACCCAGCTCCTGCTGATCATCCTCGCCGGGCTGTGCGTCATCATCACGATGTCGGTGATCATCCAGGTCGGGTTCTTCAAGATGACCGGCAGACGGGTCTTCCGCATGGCGCCGCTGCAGCACCACTTCGAGCTCAAGGGCTGGGCGGAGACGACGATCGTGGTCCGCTTCTGGCTGATCGCCGGGCTGTGCGCGGCGGTCGGGCTCGGCCTGTTCTACGTGGAATGGATGCCCAAGGCATGACAGGGGTCGTCTGCGTCGCGGGGCTGGGCGTGTCGGGCACGGCGGCGGCGCGGGTGCTGGCCGAGCGCGGCGAGCGGGTCGTGGTCGTGGAGGCCGCCGAGGGCGAGCGCCAGCGGGCCGCCGCCGAGGAGCTGGCCCGGCACGGCGTCGAGGTGCGCTTCGGGACGGCCGAGCTGCCCGAGGGCACCGTGCGCCTGGTCACCACCGGCTGGGCGCCGCACCACCCGCTGATCTCGGCGGCGCTGGCCGCGGGCGTGGAGGTGGTCGGCGAGGTGGAGCTGGCCTGGCGGCTGCGCGGCCCGCAGCCGGCGCCGTGGCTGGCGCTGACCGGCACCAACGGCAAGACCACGGTCGTGCGCATGCTCACCTCGATGCTGCTGGCCGCCGGGCGCAAGGCGGCCGCCGTGGGCAACGTCGGCGTCCCGGTCGTCGAGGCCGTCGCCGAGCCGTACGACGTGCTGGCCGTGGAGCTGTCGAGCTTCCAGCTGCACTGGTCGAGCACGCTGGCGCCGCACGCCGCCGCGATCCTCAACATCGCCCCCGACCACCTGGACTGGCACGGCTCCATGGAGGCGTACGCCGCCGCCAAGGCCAAGATCTACGAGCGGGCGGGCGTCGTCGTCTACAACGCCGACGACCCGCGGACCGTCCAGGCGGCCTCGCCGTACCTCGATGACGACGCGGCGGGCGGGCCCCGGGTCGCCGGGTTCACGCTCGGCGTCCCCAGGCCCGGGCAGCTCGGCGTGGTGGAGGACCTCCTGGTCGACCGCGCCTTCGTCGAGGACCCCCTGCGGCGGGCCGAAGAGCTCGCCACGCTGGCCGACGTGCGCCCCCTCGCCCCGCACAACGTCGCCAACGCCCTGGCCGCCGCCGCCCTGGCCCGCTCCCTCGGGGTGCCCCCGCACGCCGTACGGCAGGGCCTGCTGGACTTCCGCCCCGACCCCCACCGGATGGCCCACGTCGACCGCGTGGGCGGGGTGGACTACGTCGACGACTCCAAGGCCACCAACCCCCACGCCGCCGCCGCCGCGCTGGCCGCCTACCCGTCGATCGTGTGGGTCGCCGGCGGCCAGCTGAAGGGCGCGGACGTGGAGGACCTGGTCCGGCAGGCCGCGCCGAGGCTGCGCGGCGCCGTGCTCATCGGCGCCGACCGGGCCAGGATCGCCGAGGCGCTGGCGCGACACGCGCCGAATGTCCCGGTGGTGGACATCGCCGAGCGGGACACTGGGGTGATGGACCGTGTCGTCACCGAAGCCGCCAGGCTCGCCTCCCCGGGGGACACCGTGCTGCTGGCCCCCGCGGGGGCCTCGCTCGACATGTTCGAGAACTATCCGGCGCGGGGGGAGGCCTTCGCGCGAGCCGTACGGACCCTGAAGCGGCAGGCCTCGTGACGGCCGCGACCGAGCGGCCCGCCAAGGGGCCCACCCGGGCCGAGGAGCGGTTCGGCACGCTCAGGGAGTTGCTGGACAAGCCCCTGACGAGCTACTACCTGATCCTGGGGTGCAGCGCCCTGCTGCTCGCGCTCGGCCTGATGATGGTGCTGTCCGCCTCCAGCATCGAGGCGTTGCAGAAGACCGGCAGCCCGTTCTCCTGGTTCATCAAGCAGTCGCTGTCGGCGACGCTGGGCGTGCCACTGATGTGGGTGTGCTCGCGCCTGCCGCAGAAGTTCTTCCGGTGGGCGGGCTATCCGCTGATGGCGGTGTCGATCCTGGCGCTGGTCCTGGTGGTGTTCATCGGCTCGGCCGAGCAGGGCGCCCAGCGGTGGATCTACATCGGCGACCTGACCGTCCAGCCGTCGGAGCCCGCCAAGCTGGCCCTGGCCCTGTGGGGCGCCGACCTGCTGGCGCGCCGCGCCCGGATGGGCCGCATCGAGTGGCGGCAGCTGCTGCTGCCGCTCATGCCCGGCGTGGCCGTCCTGGCCGTGCTGGTCATGCTGGGGCGCGACCTGGGCACCACGCTGGTGCTGTTCATGATCTTCCTGGCGCTGCTGTGGGTGGTGGGCGCGCCTCTCATACTGTTCGGCGGCATTCTGGCGCTGGCCGCGATCGCCGCCGTCACGATGATCATCCTCGAGCCCTACCGCGTGGACCGCATCGCCTCCTTCCTGGATCCGTGGGGCGATCCCCAGGACGGCGGCTTCCAGGCGGTGCAGGGGCAGATCGCGATGGGCTCGGGCGGCTGGTTCGGCCTGGGCCTGGGGGCGAGCCGCCAGAAGTGGAAGTGGCTGCCGCACGGCGAGAGCGACTTCATCTTCTCCATCCTCGGCGAGGAGCTCGGCCTGATGGGCACGCTCGTCGTGGTGGCGCTGTTCGGCCTGCTCGGCTACGCGGGGCTGCGCGTGGCCTACCGCGCCAACGACGCCTTCGTCCGGCTGGCCTCCTGCGCCGTCGTCGCCTGGATCGCCGGCCAGGCCATCGTCAACATGGGCGCGGTGATCGGCGTGCTGCCCATCACCGGCATCCCGTTGCCGCTGGTCTCCTACGGCGGATCCGCCCTGTTGCCGACTATGGCCGCGCTTGGGATGTTGTTGTCGTTCGCCAGACGAGAGCCCGGCGCGCGCGAGGCCCTGGCCGCTCGTGGCCCCGGACCGGTCCAGCGGGCTCTAAGCTGGCTTGGCCTGGGAGGCAGACGAGGAGGGGCCTGACATGAGGGTGGTGCTCGCGGGTGGCGGGACGGCCGGCCACATCGAGCCCGCGCTCGCCCTCGCCGACGCCCTGCGCAGGCTGGACCCCGCGACGGAGGTCACCTGCCTGGGCACCGAGCGGGGCCTGGAGACCAGACTGATCCCCGCCAGGGGGTATGACCTGCAGCTCATCCCGGCCGTGCCGCTGCCGCGCACGCTGACGCCCGCGCTGCTGACGATGCCGGGGCGGCTGACCGGAGCGGTCAACGCCGCCGCGGCGGTCATGGACAAGGCGCGGGCGCAGGTGCTGGTCGGCTTCGGCGGCTATGTGGCGGCGCCCGCCTACCTCGCGGCCCGGCGGCGCGGCATCCCCATCGTCGTGCACGAGGCCAACCCGCGCCCCGGGCTGGCCAACCGGCTGGGCGCCAGGTTCGCCGACCACGTCTACACCGGGCATCCCGACTGCACGCTGGCCAAGGCCGAGTACATCGGCACGCCGCTGCGCCGCGAGATCGCCACGCTCGACCGCTTCTCGGCCGGCGACAGGGCGCGCTCGTGGTTCGGCCTGCAGACCGACCGGCCCACGCTGCTGGTCTTCGGCGGCTCCCAGGGGGCCAGGTCGCTCAACGAGGCCGCGCTGGCGGCGGCGCCCCGGCTGCGCGCCGCGGGGGTGCAGGTGCTGCACCTGGTCGGGCCCAAGAACGCCGTCGAGGAGGAGCCGCCCCCGGGCGATCCGCAGTACGTGGTGCTGCCCTACATCGACCGCATGGAGTTCGCCTACGCCGCCGCCGACCTGGCCCTGTGCCGCGCCGGGGCGCTGACCTGCGCCGAGCTGACCGCCGTGGGGCTGCCGGCGGCGTACGTGCCGCTGCCGCACGGCAACGGCGAGCAGCGGGTCAACGCCGAGACGATCGCCCGCGGCGGCGGCGGCCTCGTCGTCGACGACGCGGACCTGTCACCCGATTGGATCATCGAGAACGTGCTGCCCATCCTGAACGACCCCGAGAGGGTCGCCGCCATGTCGGAGGCCGCCGCGGCCATGGGGCGCAAGGACGCCGACGCCGTGCTCGCCAGGAAGGTGCTGTCGCTATGAGTCTGGTCAAGCCGGTGGACCCGGTCTCGGCCGAGCAGCTCGGCCGGGTCCACTTCATCGGCATCGGCGGCGCGGGCATGTCCGGGATCGCGCGCATCCTGCTCAAGCGGGGCGTGAAGGTCTCCGGCAGCGACGCGCGCAGCTCCGACCTGGTGACCGAGCTGCGCGAGCTGGGCGCGACCGTCCACATCGGCCACGCCGCCTCCCACATCAGGAACGTCGACACCGTCGTCGTCTCCACCGCCATCCGCGACTCCAACCCCGAGCTGGGGGAGGCGCTGCGGCAGGGGCTGCGGGTCATCCCCCGGGCCGCCGCGCTGGCCTCGGTGATGGCCGGCAAGACCGCGGTGGCCGTCGCCGGCACCCACGGCAAGACGACGACCACCTCGATGCTCACCGTGACGCTGCAGAAGTGCGGCGCCGACCCCTCCTACTGCGTCGGCGGCCAGCTCGTCACCACCGGCCTGGGCGCCGACGAGGGCTCCGGCGGGGTGTTCGTGGCCGAGGCCGACGAGAGCGACGGCTCCTTCCTCATGCTGGCGCCCGACGTCGCCGTGGTCACCAACGTGGAGGCCGACCACCTCGACAACTACGGCGACCCGCAGGCCGTCCACGCCGGCTTCGCCCGCTTCGCCGAGCGCGTGAGCCGCCTGCTGGTGCTGTGCGCCGACGACCCGGGCGCCAGGGCGCTGGCCGCCCGCTCGCCGGTGCCCGTGGTGACGTACGGCACGGCCGAGGACGCCGACTACCGCGTGCTGGACGTCCGCCCCGAGGGCTTCGGGGTGGTCTTCACCGTCCAGGGGCGCGGCCGGGTACGGCTGGCCGTCCCCGGCGCCCACAACGCGCTCAACGCCACGGCGGCGCTGGCCGTGGCCGAGTCCCTCGGCCTGCCCTTCGAGGACGTCAGGGCGGGTCTGGCGGCCTTCACGGGCGCCAAGCGGCGCTTCGAGGCCAAGGGCGAGGCCGGCGGGGTGGCGGTGTTCGACAGCTACGCGCACCACCCGACCGAGCTGGCCGCCGACCTGCGCGCCGCGCGGGACGTGGTGGCCTCCTACTCGGGCTCTGGCCGCGTCCTCGCCGTCTTCCAGCCGCACCTGTACTCGCGCACGCGCTTCTTCGCCGCCGAGTTCGGCGCGGCGCTGGGCCTGGCCGACCACGCGGTCGTGCTCGACGTGTACGGCGCGCGGGAGGATCCCGAGCCCGGTGTGTCGGGCGCGATGGTGGCCTCGCGGGTCCCGCACGAGCGGGTGACCTACGCGCCCGACAAGCGCAAGGTGCCCGCGCTCGTGGCCTCGCTGGCCCGGCCGGGGGACATCGTGCTCACGATGGGCGCGGGCGACGTGACGGAGCTCGGGCCGCTCATCGTCAGGGAGCTCGGCGGGCAGGCGTAGGGCCCGGCGGCGCGGGAGCCGTACCCGGGGCCGGACCGGATCCGGCCGCGGGCGCGGTAGCGTGATCACGGACAGCGCGTAGGTGACGAGGGGGACTGCGTGAAGGCGCGGAGGGCGTTCATCGTCCTGCTGACCGCGGGAGTGGTCGGCACGGCCGCCTGGCTCGTGTTCCTGTCGCCCGTCCTCGGCGTAAGATCCGTACATATCGTGGGAAATATCACAATCCCCTCAGAAGAGATCAAAAAGCGGGCCGGGGTGGCGGAGCTGGAGCCTCTGGCGACCGTGGACCTGGCGGCCGTGGAGAGCCGCCTGCTGGAGATCCGGAAGATCGCCACCGCCAGGGTGGGCCGGTCCTGGCCCGGTACCCTGACCATCGAGGTGGTCGAGCGGGAGCCGGTCGCGGTGGTTCCGGTGAACGGCAAGGCCGCGCTGATCGACAAGGATGGAGTGGTGACGGAGATCAAGGACGTCGCCCCGCCCAGCCTGCCGGTCCTCAGGCTCGACCGGCCAGGTCCAGGCGATCCGGCGACCAAGGCGGCGCTGCAGGTGGCGGGCAGCCTGCCGGCCGGCCTGTCGCGCCGGGTCGAGCAGATACGTGCGACCTCGGCGGACGGGGTCTCGCTCACCCTCACGGACGGGCGCGTGGTCGTCTGGGGCGCCGCCGACCGGGCCGAGCAGAAGTCCAGGGTCCTGGAGGAGCTCCTGACGCGCGAGGGAAGCGTCTACGACGTGAGTTCGCCCGACGTGGTCACGGTGAAATAGGACAGCCGCGACACGCCGGACCGGTTGGGGCGGGGTTAGTTGACCCGCCCGGAGCGAAACTCCTACTGTCCGTATCGACCCTCAGGTTGACATAAGTGTGAATCTCAACTTGAGGTTGAGAGTTTGAAGCGCGGGCTGGCCCCGCACCCATAATGGCAAGTCAACGAGCGGAAAGGCCCCTCGTCGTGGCAGCACCGCAGAACTACCTCGCGGTCATCAAGGTCGTCGGCATCGGCGGCGGCGGAGTCAACGCCGTCAACCGGATGATCGAGGAGGGACTCAAGGGCGTCGAGTTCATCGCCATCAACACCGACGCCCAGGCGCTGCTGATGAGTGACGCCGATGTCAAGCTGGACGTGGGCCGGGAGCTGACCCGCGGCCTGGGCGCCGGGGCCAACCCCGAGGTTGGCCGCAAGGCGGCCGAGGACCACCGTGAGGAGATCGAGGAGGTCCTCAAGGGGGCCGACATGGTCTTCGTCACGGCGGGCGAGGGCGGCGGCACCGGCACGGGCGGCGCGCCCGTCGTGGCCAACATCGCGCGTTCGCTGGGCGCGCTGACCATAGGCGTGGTGACCAGGCCCTTCAGCTTCGAGGGCCGGCGCAGGGCGATGCAGGCCGAGGCCGGCATCGAGACCCTGCGCGACGAGGTCGACACGCTCATCGTGATCCCCAACGACAGGCTGCTGTCGATCTCCGACCGGCAGGTCAGCGTGCTGGACGCCTTCAAGGCCGCCGACCAGGTGCTGCTGTCCGGTGTCCAGGGCATCACCGACCTGATCACCACACCGGGTCTGATCAACCTCGACTTCGCCGACGTCAAGTCCGTCATGTCCGGCGCGGGCTCGGCCCTCATGGGCATCGGCCACGCGCGCGGCGACGACCGGTCGGTGGCCGCCGCCGAGATGGCCGTCTCCAGCCCGCTGCTGGAGGCCTCGATCGACGGCGCCCACGGCGTGCTGCTGTCCATCGCGGGCGGCTCGGACCTCGGCCTGTTCGAGATCAACGAGGCGGCCCAGCTGGTGTCCAACGCGGCGGCGCCGGACGCGAACATCATCTTCGGCACGGTCATCGACGACGCCCTCGGCGACGAGGTGCGCGTCACGGTCATCGCGGCCGGCTTCGACGAGCTCAAGCCCGCGCCCAAGGACCCGCCGCGTCCCCAGGCCCGCGCGGCCGCCCCGCCGTCGTCCCGGCCGACCGTCAAGGCCGAACCGCCCCGCCCGGAGCCGCGCGCCGACACGGGCCGGGGCGACCTTCGCGCCGAGCCGCCGCGGGCGGACTTCCGGTCCGAGCCGCGGGCCGACTTCCGGTCCGAGCCCCCGCGCGGCGGCTTCCGCGCCGAGTCCGGGCGGGCCGAGGCGGCTCGCCCGGAACCGCGCGGCGACTACCGGTCCGAGCCCGCGGCCGGCGAGCCGCGCCTGGAGCCGGTCCGGCCCGTGGACAGCACGCCGGCCCCGGCTCCTGCGCCCTCGCCCGCCCCGGCGCCCGTGACGCCCATCCCGGCGCCCGAGCCGGTGCAGGGGGAGGCGGAGGCCGCTCCGGGGCCCATCTCGATCCCGAAGCCGACCCCCGAGCCGGCGACGCCTCCCACGCCGATCACCTCCCGCATGCCCGACCAGGGCAAGCGCCGGCCGGTCGTGTTCGAGGACCAGGAAGAGGAACTGGACGTCCCGGACTTCCTCAAGTAGGGCCGGGGTCCTTGGGGGTGCCGAGCCTCACCGGCGCCCCTTGCCGCCGCCCCGGACGCGAGCGCCCAACGGGGCGGTGAACCTGCGGTGCGGCGGTTACGCCCTTCCGAGGGCGAACGCCGTAGGGGTGAGGCCCTGGAGACGTGAAGGGCTTCGCCGTCCAGGACGCACGCCGCATGAGGGACCTGGAGTGTGACAGCCCCGCCGTTCCAGGCGTGGACGCCGCAGGAGACGGGAAACCGGGCCAGGGCGTACCTGTCCTGCGGGACGTCGGTCTCGAGGGTGGGATGGTCGCCCGCCCGATCATGGATGCGCGTGTCTTGTGGGGCGCCGGCCTGGAAGCGCGGGGTGGGTCGCGGGCCTGGAGCCCAGCCGCCGGGCGACCGTGGTCCAGCGCGCCGGACGGTGTGTCCGGGTGAGCCCGGCCATGGGAACGGCGCATGCGGGGCATCGCCCGCCGGCGACGGTACGGCAGGCGTGAAGGGCCTCCCATGGGGGAGTGCGGCATCCGGGGATGGGTGCGCCTGCCGTACCGTATGGCCCGACACCCGGATGGCGATACGGCGAGGAGGCGACGTGAGCCGGGAGCAGGAGATCGCGGCGGGGCTGGCCGAGGTCGAGGCCCGCATCGCGCGGGCGTGCCGTGCGGCGGGGCGCGAGCGCGGCGAGGTGACCCTGGTCGCCGTCACCAAGACCTACCCCTCCTCCGACATCCGGATCCTGGCCCGGCTCGGCGTGCGCGACATCGGCGAGAACCGCGACCAGGAGGCCTCCGTCAAGGCGCGAGAGTGCGCCGACCTGCCGCTGACCTGGCACTTCGTCGGCCAGCTGCAGACCAACAAGGTCCGCTCCGTCGCGGGCTACGCCCACCTGGTCCACTCGGTCGACCGGTCCCGCCTGGTACAGGCGCTGAGCCGGGCCGCCGAGCGCGCGGGGCGCGAGGTCGGCTGCCTGGTGCAGGTGGCGCTGGACGACGATCCGGCCAGGGGCGGCGCGAGGCCGGTCGACGTGCCCCGGCTGGCCGACGAGATCGCCGGGAGCCCGGGGCTGCGGCTGGCCGGCGTGATGGCCGTCGCGCCGCTGGGGGAGGAGCCGGGCAAGGCGTTCGCCCGCCTGGCCGAGCTGGCGCGCGCCGTCCAGGCGAGCCACCCGGGCGCGACGATCGTCTCGGCGGGCATGAGCGGCGATCTGGACGAGGCCATCGCCCACGGCGCGACACATGTGCGAGTCGGTACGGCGTTGCTCGGTCCTCGCAAGCTCTTCGTCAGGTAATGTCCCTTCAAGTGGGCCTTGAGGCCTGCTCAAGCGGTGGGCTCCAAGGGGGGTACGGGTATGGGACGGCCGGCAGAGCCGGACACCGCGTGGACCCGGCGTGGGCCACGGGGTGCGAGGCCGCGCGGACCGGCCCGTGGACACCGCCTCGGGACCAACGGCAGGAGGGCGATGTAGCGATGGCCGGCGCGATGCGCAAAATGGCGATCTACCTCGGTCTCGTGGAGGACGACCGCTACGAGAGGTACGAGACCTACGACTATGCCTACGAGGACGAACCGCCTCGCACGGGCGAGGATCGGGCGGTGGCGAGCCAGGAACGCGAGGATGACTCCGATTCCGGCGTCCCCGCTCCCAGGCCGGCGACGACGGTCCTGGAGCGGCGTACGACGGACCTGGCCCGCATCACCACCCTCCATCCACGCACCTACAACGAGGCGCGGACGATCGGCGAGCACTTTCGCGAAGGCACGCCGGTCATCATGAACCTCACCGAGATGGTTGACAGTGATGCCAAACGGCTCGTTGATTTCGCGGCAGGTCTGGTCTTTGGCCTACATGGCACGATTGAACGTGTTACCAACAAGGTGTTCCTGTTGTCCCCAGCCAATGTCGAGGTGACCGCCGAGGACAAGGCACGAATCGCGGAACGCGGATTCTTCAACCAGAGTTAGAGTCTGGGGTATGTCATCAACCCCCGGCCAGAGGGGGCGGTACGGAAGAGGAGGCGCGACCAGACCGTGGGCGTAATCAGTCAGATCTTGGTCGTCGTCCTGTCGCTCTATCTCGTGCTGCTCATCGGCAGAATGATCTTCGAGACGGTGCAGGCGTTCGCCCGGTCGTGGCGTCCGTCGGGGGTCGTGCTGGTCCTCGCCGAGGCCACGTACACCGCCACCGACCCGCCGCTGAAGTTCCTTCGCCGTTTCATTCCGCCCCTCCGGTTGGGTACGGTGGCCTTTGACCTAAGCTTCACGGTGTTGTTCATCGTGGTCCTGATCCTGATCCAGCTGGTCCAGCTGGTGGGGCCCTGAGCAACGGGTGAGGCCCCCGGTCGAGATCCGACACGTGTCCGCGCTGAAGTGATCCGGGTCATGCTCCCTCCGGAACAGACTCAACCGAGCGCGCCAAGGAGACCAGAAAATGCCGCTGACGCCCGCTGATGTGCGGAACAAGCAGTTCAGTACCACCCGGCTCCGGCCGGGCTACGACGAGGAGGAGGTGGACGCCTTCCTCGACGAGGTCGAGGCTGAGCTGGACCGCCTGATCCAGGAGAACGAAGAGCTCCGCGCGAAGCTGGCCGAGTGCCTGCGCGGCAAGGTGCCCGGAGGCATGCAGATGCCGATGGCCTCCGCCCCGGTGCAGCAGGAGCAGCCCATGATGCCCCCGCCGCCGCCCCAGCCGGAGGCGCCGCGGCCCGAGCCGCAGCAGCCGCAGCCCGTCCCCGTGGCCATGGGCATGCCGCCCGCCGAGGACAACATGGACACCGCGGCCCGCGTGCTGGCCCTGGCGCAGCAGACGGCCGACCAGGCCATCGCCGACGCGCGCCGTGAGGCGGACGAGACCGTCACCCGCGCCCGCCGCGAGGCCGACGACATCCTCACCAAGGCCCGCCGCCAGGCCGAGCAGGTCATCGGCGACGCCCGCGCCCGCGCCGAGACGCTCGAGCGCGACGCCCAGGAGCGTCACCGCCAGGCCATGGGCTCGCTCGTCCAGACCCGCGACGAGCTCGAGCGCAAGGTCGAGGAGCTGCGCAGCTTCGAACGCGAGTACCGCAGCCGCCTGAAGCTCTACCTGGAGCAGCAGCTCGCCGAGCTGAACGCCGCCGGCCACGAGGGACCCGGCTTCGCGCCCGTGTCCAACGCCCCCGGCGCGCCCGCCATGTCGCATGCCGTACCGCAGGGCGGGCAGGCCCTGCCCGGAGGCGGCCCGGCTGCGTTCGGCGGCGAGGCCCCGCAGCACCAGGGCGCCTTTCCCGGCGGTGACGGCGGGCACAACGACCGCAGGTAAGGTAACGGGTCGCTGACCCGTTCACTCCAAGAGAGTCCCCCCTGTGATCCTCATCAGTGCTGGATTGGTGCTCGCGGCCATCGTGTTGCTGATCGCGGGCTTCGTCCTGAACCTGCCCCACGTGATCATGTGGTCGATCGTGACCTGCGTGCTTTCCGCGCTCTTCCTCGTGATCGGGGCGTTTCTGCGGCGTCACGAGCTGTTCCCCAGCGGGCGGGATGCTGGGGAGCCGGCGAAGGAGGCCGTTCCTCCGTCGGCGCCGGCGCCGGTGCCGCCCGTTCGGACCCAGGCCAGCCCGATGGGAGCGCCGCCGGTCATCGCGCCGCGCGCGCTGCAGCAGACGGCGACTGTGCCCGCCCCGGCCCCCCCTCGCCGACCCCCGGCGGGCGGGATCGCCCCGGACGCGATCGTCCTGGTGATCCCCGGGCGCAAGCGCTACCACGTAGCGGGATGCCGTCAGCTGATCGGACGGGACCACGAGGAGCTGACCTACGAGGAGGCGCGGGAGGAGGGCTTCACGCCCTGCACCGCGTGCCTACCCGACGCCGCGCTCGGCGGACGGCAGCTACCCCCTGTCGCCGACCCAGAGCCGGCCGAGTCCTCCACGCCGACCCGTGAGCTGCGCACGCCGCGGCCGCAGGCCTCCACCCCCCAAGAGACCCCCCAAGAGGAGGACCGGGCCGTCGGATGGTTCGCCCCGGCCGCGCGCAAGGACCCGTACGCGGCCGAGCGCTCAACGGAGAGCGCCGCGTCGCCGCGGGGCGAGGAGCGCGACGAGGCGGAGACCTCCGGCAAGCCGGAAAGCGCTGAGACGTCCCGGGCGGAAGCCGCCGAGGGCGGTGCCAAGCCCGTCGCACAGGCCCCCGCAGAGTCCCCCACGAAGTCCGCTGCGAAGTCCTCCGAGAAGTCCTCCGAGAAGTCCCCCGAGGGGCCCGCCGAGGAGTCCGCCGCCGCCACGGCGGTGTGGCCCAAGGTCGCCGTCCCCGCGAGCGCGGAACCCGGAAGCGCGGAACCCGGAAGCGCGCAGCCCCCCAAGGACGAGGCCTCCGAGGAGCAGGCCCGAGGCGAGGAAGACGGCGAGGACGCCGCGCAGGACGCTTCGAAGGCCAGCACGTCCAAGGCCGGCACGCGCGCGCCGGAATCCGGCGCCACGGCCCCGAAGGACCCCGAAGCCGGCGCGTCCCGGAGCGTCCGGGAGGAAGCCGACGCGCCCGCCGAAGCCCCCGAGGAAGCCTCGGATGAGCAAGACTCCGGCGAATCACGCGACACCGTGAAGGTCATCGTCGGCACCCGCCGCTACCACACCGGCTCCTGCCCCCTCGTCAGGGGCGCGGGCGAGTCCGGCGTGGAGACCATGACCGTCGACGAGGCCGAGGCCGCCGGGCTGACCGGCTGCTCGGTGTGCCGCGACGCCGACGGCTGATCCGTGCGTCCCTCCCCGCGGTCCCTCTCCGCGACTTCTCCGCAAACGGAAAGCGGGCCGGTGAGGACACCGACCCGCCCCCGTCGCGGTACGGCTAGGCGCGCCGCAGCTGGAAGGTGAGCCCGAGGTCGGCGTCGGTGTGCGAGGTGACCCCTTCGACGGTTCCCTCGGTCACCGAGGCGGCCAGCACCTCCTCCGCCACCGACGACGCGCCCGACCGCAGCGCCTTCGCCACGTCGTCCGACGACGCCGACCACCACAGGTCGATCCTGTCGGTGATGGACAGCCCCGTGGTCTTGCGGGCCTCCTGCACCAGGCGGATGACCTCGCGCAGCAGGCCGGCCCGGCGCAGCTCGTCGGTGATCGTCAGGTCCAGCGCCACGGTCTCCCCGGTGCCCGTGTCGACCGCGCCCGTCTCGACCGCCCAGCCCGCCTTCGGCTGCTCGGTGACGACGACGTCGTCGGCCCCCAGCGTCACCGGCCCCAGCTCGGCCACCTCGAGCGTCACCGGCGAGCCCGCGCGCAGCGTCCCGGCCACCTGCGCCGGGTCGGCGGCGGAGATCGCGGCGGCCACCAGCTTGGTCTGGGAGCCGAACCGCTTGCCCAGCGAGCGGAAGTTGGGCTTGACCGTGAAGGACACCAGGTCGGCGTCGAAGCCGGACAGGTCGGCCAGAACCTGCACGTTCAGCTCGTCGGCGATGAGTGCGCGCAGCTCGTCCGGCAGCGCGGCCCAGCCCGGGGCGCCGACCAGGGCGCGGGCCAGCGGCTGGCGGGTCTTGACGCCGGAGGCGGCGCGGGCCGAGCGGCCCAGCTCCACCAGGCGCCGCACCAGGGCCATCTGCTCCGACAGCGCCGGGTTCAGCAGCCCCTCGTCGGCCGTGGGCCAGGAGGCCAGGTGGACCGAGGACGGAGCGTCGGCGCCGCGCAGCACGTCCCACACGTAGTCGGTGACGAACGGCGTGATGGGCGCCATCATCCGCGTCACCGTCTCCAGGCACTCGTACAGCGTGGCCAGCGCCTCCGGCGAGCCCTGCCAGAAGCGGCGGCGCGAGCGGCGCACGTACCAGTTGGACAGGTCGTCCAGGAACTCGGTGAGCAGGCGGCCCGCCCGCGTGGTGTCGTAGGCGTCGAGCGCCCCGGTCACCTCCTTCACGGTCCGGTGCAGCTCGGCCAGCGCCCACCGGTCGATCAGCGGCCGCTGCGCCGGAGCGGGGGCGTCGGCCAGCATGGACGGCGACCACGACTCTGCGTTGGCGTAGAGCGTGAAGAACGAGGCGGTGTTCCAGTAGGTCAGCAGGACCTTGCGGACGATCTCCTCCAGCGCGGCGTGGCCCACGCGGCGGGCGTGCCAGGGCGAGCCGGAGCAGGCCATGAACCAGCGCAGCGCGTCGGCGCCGTGCTGGTCCATCAGCGGGATCGGCTCCAGCACGTTGCCCAGGTGCTTGCTCATCTTGCGGCCGTCCTCGGCCAGGATCAGGCCCTGGCAGAGCACGTTCTCGTAGGAGGACTGACCGAAGACCAGCGTGCCGACGGCCATGAGCGAGTAGAACCATCCGCGCGTCTGGTCGATGCCCTCGCAGATGAACTGCGCGGGGTAGAGGTTCTCCGGCTTGCCCCGCGCCCCCCACTGGGCGAACGGCATGGCGCCGGAGTCGTACCAGGCGTCGATGACGTCGGGCACGCGCCGCGCGTCGGCGCCGCAGTCGGGGCAGGGGAAGGTCACCTCGTCCACGAACGGCCGGTGCGGGTCCAGCCCCGACAGGTCCTCACCCGCGAGGGTGCCCAGCTCGGCCAGCGAGCCCACGCAGGTGACGTGCGACTCGTCCGCCGAGCACACCCACAGCGGCAGCGGCGTGCCCCAGTAGCGCGAGCGCGACAGCGACCAGTCGACGTTGTTGCGCAGCCACTCGCCGAACCGGCCCCACTTGACGCTCTCGGGGTACCAGTTGGTCTTCTCGTTCTCCGCGAGCATGACGTCCTTGATCGCGGTGGTGCGGATGTACCAGGCGGGCAGCGCGTAGTACAGCAGCGGCGTGTGGCAGCGCCAGCAGTGCGGGTAGGCGTGCTCGAAGTGCCCGCCGCGAAGCAGCAGGCCGCGGGCGCGCAGGTCCTCGGTCAGCGCCTCGTCGGCGTCCTTGAAGAACTTGCCGCCGACCATCGGCACGTCGTCGAGGAAGCGCCCGTCGGGCCCGATCGGGTTGACGACCGGCATGCCGTACGCCTTGCACACGGCCATGTCGTCGGCGCCGAAGGCCGGGGCCTGGTGGACCAGGCCGGTGCCGTCCTCGACGGTGACGTAGTCGCCCAGCACGACGTAGTGCGCGCCCGGACTGTTCCCATCGTTCCCCTCGCTGGGCTCGGGGAAGGCGACCAGGTCGAAGGGCCGGGAGTACGGCGTGCGCTCCAGCTCGCGGCCGGAGAAGCGGGCGACCTCGGTGACGTCCTCGCCGAGCACCTGCGTCAGCAGCGGCTCGGCCACCACGAGCACCTCGCCGTCGGCCGTGCGCGCCGCGACATAGGTGACCTCGGGGTGGACGGCCACCGCCGTGTTGGACACCAGCGTCCACGGCGTGGTGGTCCAGATCAGCAGCGAGGCGTCCAGCTCGGCCAGCGGGCCGGCGGTGACGGGCATGCGGACGTAGACCGACGGGCTGGTGATGTCCTCGTACCCGCCGGGCTGGCCCAGCTCGTGGTCCGACAGGCCGGTGCCGCAGCGCGGGCAGTACGGCGTGATGCGGAAGTCGCGGAACAGCAGGCCCTTGTCCCAGATGACCTTCAGCGACCACCAGACGGACTCGACGTAGGAGGCGTCCATGGTCTTGTAGGCCTGCGACAGGTCGATCCACTGCCCGAGGCGGTGGGTGAGCTGCTCGAAGGCGTCGACGTGGCGCATGACCGACTCGCGGCAGCGGGCGTTGAACTCGGCGATGCCGTACGTCTCGATGTCCTTCTTGCCGGACAGGCCGAGCTCCTTCTCCACGGCCACCTCGACGGGCAGGCCGTGGCAGTCCCAGCCGGGCTTGCGCGGCACGTTGTAGCCCCGCATGGTCTTGTAGCGGGGGAACAGGTCCTTGAAGACCCTGGCCTCGGTGTGGTGGACGCCGGGGATGCCGTTGGCCGTGGGCGGGCCGTCGTAGAACACCCAGGTCGGGTTGCCCTCGTTCTGCTCGATCGACCGCTCGAAGATCTTGCCGTCCCGCCATCGCTCCAAGACCTCACGTTCGAGCGCGGGCAGGTCGACCTGCGCGGGGAGAGAGCGGAAATAGTGGGACATCTCGGGTGGGACCTCCAAGCGATGCCGAGAGACGGGCATGAACGCGCGTGAAGGGACGAAGCCAGGCGGCTCCGCGGTACCACCCTCCTTGGCCTCCCGCGGGGGGAGACCCTCTTCATTTGGTCTGCTGCCGGTTCTACTGAGCTGGGCGAGCCGTTCTTCCGGCGGCTCCGGGGTGATACCCCTGGGCGCGGTCGCGCCGATCAGGGCCCCATCAACGCCTTGCAGGTTCACACCATAACGCAGAGCGAGGCGCAAGGCTTCCCGGAATTGGGGCATGTGGGACAGCCGAGCCGCAAGTCGCGACAAAAAGCTGGGAATGGAAGTGCCACCGGAGGAGTTGAAGCGGCAGCGCGGGATAGTACGGGTGACGTAATCCGTCCGGCGGGTCGTTTGCCAGGCCGTTATCGGCCGCCTAAGCTTCCCGCACCGTTGAGGACCTTGATCAGCATGGAGGAGCCATGACGGCAGTCACGCAGACCACCACCGCCCAGTCGATGTGGTCACCGGAGGAGCTGGCTGAGGTCCGGGCCGCGCTCGAGCAGGAGATAGCCGAGCTCAACCGCGACATCATGCGCCACGAGGCCGAGATAGCCTCGGGCGACGTCATCAGGGGCGCGGGAGACGACCAGGCCGACGCCGGCGCCAAGACCTATGAGCGAGAGCGCGAGATCGCCCTTACCCTGAATGCACGCGACCTGGTCGCTCAGAACGAACGCGCGATCGCCAGGATCGACGCGGGGACCTATGGAGTGTGCGAATCGTGCCACAAGCCGATCGGCAAGGAACGCCTGCAGGCGTTCCCAAGGGCGACGCTGTGCGTGAAGTGCAAGCAGAAGGAGGAGCGCCGCTAGGGGGCGGGGCCAGGCGCCGCCTGGTCGTCTTGCTGGCGGTGCTGGCGGTCGTGGTCTACGCCGCCGATCTGGCCACCAAGACGATGGCGCTGCGCGCCCTGCCCCCCGCGGGCGCGCCCGTCGAGGTGATCCCGGGCGTGCTGCGGTTCCGGCTGGTGTTCAATCCCGGTGCGGCCTTCAGCATCGGCACCGGCATGACGATCGTCTTCACCCTGATCGCCGCGGTCGTGGTGGTGGCCATCATCCGTACGGCGCGCAAGCTGCGCAGCCTGCCCTGGGCGATCACGCTGGGGCTGCTGCTGGGCGGCGCGCTGGGCAACCTCACCGACCGGCTCTTCCGCCACCCCGGCGGTCTGCAGGGCCACGTGGTGGACTTCATCGAGGTGCTGCCGGGCAACTTCCCGGTCATCGACTACTTCCCGGTCTTCAACATCGCCGACTCGGCCATCGTCTGCGGCGGCGTGCTGGCGGTCTTCCTGGCCTGGCGCGGCTACCAGATCGACGGCCACCGGGAGGGCAAGCCGTGAGTGACTTCAGGAGCCTCCCGGTGCCCGACGGGCTGGAGGGCGAGCGGCTCGACGCCGCCCTGTCGCGGCTGTTCGGGCTGTCGCGCACCCGCGCCGCCGAGCTGATCGCGGCAGGCGACGTGCTGGTCGACGGCAAGGAGGCGGCCAAGTCGGAGCGGGTGCGCGCGGGCGCCTGGCTGGAGGTGACGCTGCCGCCGCCGGTCACCACGCCCATGCCGGTGGCCGAGCCGGTGCCCGGCATGACGATCCTGTACGAGGACGACGACATCGTCGTGGTCGACAAGCCCATCGGGGTGGCCGCCCACCCGACCGTGGGCTGGACCGGGCCCACCGTGCTCGGCGGGCTGATGGGGGCCGGCCACCGGATCGCCACCAGCGGCGCCGCCGAGCGCCAGGGGATCGTCCACCGGCTGGACGCCAACACCACCGGCGTCATGGTCGTGGCCAAGAGCGAGGTGGCCTACTCGCGGCTCAAGCGGGCCTTCAAGGAGCGCACGGTCGACAAGCGCTACCACGCGCTGGTCCAGGGGCATCCCGACCCCCTGCGCGGCACGGTCGACGCGCCCATCGACCGGCATCCCGCCGGTGACGGCCGCTGGGCCGTGGTCGCGGGAGGCAAGCCGTCGATCACCCACTACGACACCGTCGAGGCCTTCCGCGCCGCCTCGCTGCTGGACATCAAGCTCGAGACCGGCCGCACCCACCAGATCCGCGTGCACATGGCGGCGCTGCGCCACCCGTGCGTCGGCGACCTCCTCTACGGAGCCGACCCCACGCTGGCCGCGCGCCTGGGCCTGACCCGGCAGTGGCTGCACGCGGTGTCGCTGGGCCTGGAGCACCCCACGACCGGCGAGTGGATGTCCTTCAGCGCCGGCTACCCCGACGACCTGCGCAAGGCGCTGGAGACCGTCCGCGCCGAGTCCTGAGCGTCCCCACGCGGCAGGAGGTCCCGGTCAGCGGCGGCCGTCCCCACCTGGCAGGGGCGCCCTCGGCGGCCGGAGCGTGAGCGGGGCCGCGCGGCTGCTCAGCCGCGGTCCTTCTTGCCGCCCTTCTTCCCCTTGATCTCCTTGCCCTGCTTGCCGCCCTGGCCGTCCTCCGCTCTGTCCGCGCCGTCCCCGTCGCCTCCGTCCTCGCCCTGCGCGCCCGACGGCTCGACCTGGCCGGGGGTCGACGCGGGGGAGGACTGCCTGCCGGTGGCCGAGCGGCTGGGCTGGGGGCTGCCGGAGGGCTGCTTGGTCCCGGCCTGCTTCGACGCCTTCGGCGTCGGGGTGGGCACCGGGGCGATGGCCGAGGGCGCGGAGCCGGTCGGCGTGGCGCCCGAGGGGGTCGCCTGCCGTACCGGACCGGTGCCGGGGGGCGCGACGGAGCTGACGATCGTGGGCATCGGCGGCGGCTGGTCGGCCGTCAGCTCCTTGGTCAGCCACGCCGTCCCCGCCGCCACCAGCGCCACGAGGACCATCGCCCCCACGGCGGCCGACACCAGGCGGCCGTGGGCGGGCGCGAGCCGCGTGGAGGAGGTGGGCGAGGCCAGGGCCGCCCCGCGTCCGGTGCCGCCGGCCTCGGGCGAGGGATGCGGCGCGGGCACGTCCAGCCCTGTCGCGGCCAGGACCGGCCCCGCCGCCGGCACGGCGACGGGAGCCGTCGACTCCGGCGGCAGCCCCGCGGCGATGGCCATGAGCCGCGACTCGGCCTCGTCCAGCGTCATCCGCTCGTCGGGATGCTTTTGCAGCAACCCGGTGATGACGGGCGCCAGCGGTCCGGCGCGGCTCATCGGCGCGGGTTCGGCGTGGATCACGGCGGCCAGCGTGGCCAGCACGTTGTCCCGCTGAAAGGGCTGACGGCCCTCGACGGCCACGTAGAGCGTGACGCCCAGCGACCACATGTCGGAGGCCGGGGTGGCCGGCGCGCCCAGCGCCCGCTCCGGCGCGATGAAGGCCGGGGTGCCGACCAGGACGCCGGTCCTGGTCACGGTGACCTCGTCGTCGGTCGTGGCGATGCCGAAGTCGGTGAGCACGGCCCGGCCGTCCTCGGCGAGCAGGACGTTGTCCGGCTTGACGTCCCGGTGCAGCACGCCCGCCGCGTGCGCCGCGCGCAGCGCCTCCAGCAACTGCACGCCGATCTCCGCGACCCGCACCGGCGGCAGCGGTACGGCGGAGCTGAGCGAGCGCGCCGGGACGAACTGCATGACGATCCAGGGACGCCCGTCCTCCTGCAGGACGTCGTAGACGGCCGCCACGCCCGGATGGGCGACGCGCCCGGCCGCTCGGGCCTCGCGCAACGTGCGCGCGGTGAAGGCGTCCACGTCGCCGTCGGCCAGATCCGGAGGCGGCAGGATCTCCTTCACGGCGACGTCCCTGTCCAGGACCTCGTCGTGGGCCTGCCAGACCTTTCCCATTCCGCCGCGGCCGATGGGCCGAACCAGACGATAACGTCCGCCAACGATCCCCGCAGAATCGGACATGTAGGGCGAGCTACCCCACGAATCCCCGAACAAGCGCGGTGACGGCGGCTGCGACGAGAAGAATGACGAGGAAGGGCGCGCGCAGCAGCAGGGCGGCCACCGCGGCGGCCAGCCCGGCCGTCCTGGCAGCGTCGAAGGTGAGCCGTCCCTCGTGCGTGAACATCTGGACCGCGATCAACGCGGCCAGCAGCGCCACCGGCACCAGCTCGGCGAAGCGGCGCACCCGGGGATGCTCCAGCACCCGGCGCGGCGCGGCCAGACCCGCCAGCTTCAATGCGTAACACCCCGCGCAGACCAGGGCGATCGACCACCACAGCGTCATCGCAGCACCGCCGGAAGCACCGCGACCGCCGACAGCAGCACGGGCACGCCGGCCGGCAAGACCAGCGAGCCGAGCAGCGCCAGCCCGGCCCCGGCCAGCGCCAGCCGCCGCAGCTCCCCGCTCGCCGCCAGCCGCGGCCACAGGATCGCCAGGAACGCCGCGGGCCCCACCACGTCGATTCCCAGGACCGCCGGGTCGCCCAGGAAGGCGGTGCCCAGCGCGCCCAGCAGGGTGCTCAGGTTCCACATCACGTAGATCGTGGCGGCGGTGGTGACGAACCCGACCCTGGCCGCCTCCGGCGTGGGCTGGGCCATGGCCACCGCCGTGGACTCGTCGATCACGCCGTGCGCGGCCACGAGCCTCCTGGCGCCGCGCACCTTCAGCAAGTCGGCCAGGCGCAGGCCGTAGAGGCTGTTGCGGCCCCCGAGCAGCACGGCGCCCGCGGCGGCCGCGAGCAGGCTGCCGCCGCCGGCCGCCGCGCCCACCAGGGCGAACTGCGAGGCCCCGGTGAAGGCGAGCAGGCTCAGCACGCACGCCTGCGCCACGGTCAGCCCCGCCGTGACGGCCGCCGCGCCGAAGGCCACGCCGGACAGCCCCACGGCGATCCCCACGCCCAATCCGTCGCGAATCGCGCTGGATGTCTCTTTCATGGGGACGACGCTAGGCGCCGTGCCGCCCGGTGGTCTTGTACGATCCTGCGGCCCGCTGGTAGGCGGCCGGCGGCACGCCCACGATCCGCTTGAAGTGCCTGGTCAGGTGCGCCTGGTCGGTGAAGCCCACGGCAGCGGCCACCTCCGCGGCCGGCAGGCCCGACTTCAGCAGCCTGCGGGCCTGCCGTACCCGCAGCGTGGTCAGGTAGGCGTGCGGCGGCAGGCCGGTGGCCGCCTTGAAGGCCCGCAGCAGCGGGAACGGCCGCGACCGCACCTCCCGCGCCAGCTCCTCCAGCGTCGGCGGGTCCACCAGCCGCTCGGCCAGCAGCTCCAGCGCCTGCCGTACGGCATGCGGGCCGTCGGCGACCTCCAGGGCGGGACGGGGCGTGGCGTGCCGGGTCAGCAGCCCGCCGAAGAAGCGGCGCACGAGCGTGGAGGCGGCCAGGCCGTCGCCCAGCTCGGCGGCCAGGTGCGCCTGGCGCGCCAGCGCGGCGAGGGCGGGGTCGTCGACCACCGGCTCGGGGAAGTACGGCTGGACCCCGCCGGGCGGCTCCCCGCCCGTCAGCGCCTCGACCGTGGGGTAGAGCATCCGGTAGGACCAGCCGCCGGGCGCGCCCGCGTGGCCGGTGTGCTGGTGGTCGGGGTTGACCAGGATGAGCTGGCCGGGCCCGGCCCGGTAGGTCGTGTCGAGGTAGCCGAACTCCTCCACGCCGCTGAGGATGACGCCGATGGCGTACTCCTCGTGGGCGTGGCGCGCGAAGCGGTGCGTGACGTAGCGGGCCGCCAGCAGGTCCACCTCGGGAACCGCCGGGTGCCGCCAGAACCGCGCCTGCTCGCTCATGACAGGCGGAAGGTCTCCAGGAAGGTGTCGAGCCGGCGCTTCTCGCGCTTCCACGCCTGCTCGGGCGCCTCCCAGGCCAGCGCGAAGATACGGCCGTCGGGGGTTTCCATGCCGCGTATCAGGACATGGATCATCTGGCCGCCGCGCATGCGGCGGAACTCCCAGTCGGCCGCCGGCCTGCCCTGGTAGGTCACCGGGCGGATGCCCAGCCTCCGGTAGGACTCGAACTCGCCGCGGCCGAGGATCTGGGCCTCCAGGTCCTCCAAGTGCGCGACCTGGTCGGGGTAGTCCTTCTCGGGCGTGGTCCACTCCACGATCAGCACGCCGGGCGAGTCCGCGCCGCTGATGGTGACCCTGGCCCGGGTGGGGTGCCTGGTGACGCTCCAACCGCGGGGGACCGCGATGGAGAAGCCGCCCTCGGCGTGGCGCACCAGCCGCCACCCGGCGGGCACGGGCTTGGGGACCGGCTGGGTGGTGCTCGGGGTCCCGGTGCTCGGGGTCCCGGTGCTCGGGGTCGCGGCGGGAGGGGAGGTGGCCGACGGGGTGGCGACGGCCGTGGTCCGGCGGCCGGTCGCCCACCACGCCGTCCCGGCGGCGGCCAGCGCCACCACGAGGACCGCAGGGATGATCCACAGCCGTCTCCGGGCCGGCCGCACCTCGGGGAGGGTCCTGTCGGGACTGCTCGGCGGCACGGGGGCCGGGGGCGGCGTGCCGTACCCCTGGCCGGACTGGAGAGCCGACAGCGCGGCCTCGGCTTGGGCGGCGCCCATGCGGGCGGCCGGATCGCGCTGGAGCAGGCCCATGATGACCGGCGCGAGCGGCCCGGCCAGCCTGGGCGGCTCCACGTCGTCGCGCAGCACGGCGGCCACCGTCGAGGCCCACGACTCGCGGCGGAACGGCGGGGCGCCCTCGGCGGCGGTGTACAGCGTCGCGCCGAGCGACCACAGGTCGGAGGCCGGGGTCGCGGGCAGCCCGTTGAGCCGTTCCGGCGGCGTGAACGCCGGGGTGCCGACGAGGTTGCCGCTGGCGGTCAGGCCCGCCTCCGCCTCCATCGAGGCGATGCCGAAGTCGGTGAGCACGACGCGGCCGTCCTCGGCCAGCAGCACGTTCTCCGGCTTCACGTCGCGGTGCAGCACGCCGGCCTGGTGGGCGCGGCGCAGCGCCTGCAGCACGCACACCCCGATCCTGGCCACCTCGGGCACCGGCAGGGGGCCGCGCCGCCTGATCGCCTCGGCCAGCGACCGGGAGCGGACCAGCTGCATGACGATCCACGGCCGGCCGTCCTCCTCGACGACGTCGTGGACGACCACCACCGAGGGATGGTCCAGCCGTCCGGCGGCCCGCGCCTCCCGGATCGTGCGCCGGTTGA
Organism: Thermoactinospora rubra; assembly: GCF_002093975.1. GTDB lineage: Bacteria > Actinomycetota > Actinomycetes > Streptosporangiales > Streptosporangiaceae > Nonomuraea > Nonomuraea rubra_A. The sequence continues at coordinate 179,030 of NZ_KZ084325.1, read as the reverse complement.
GCTCGGCGCGCTTGCGGTCGCCCACGCCGGTGTAGCGGACCTCCTTGACGGCCACCTCGCGGTCGAGCACGCCGTCGTGGGCCCGCCAGACCACGCCCATCCCGCCCTCGCCGATGGGCTCGAGCAGCCGGTAGCGCCCGGCGACCAGCCTGTCCATCCCAGCCAGCCTACCTAGTCGGCGGGTTTGAACGTGGCGGCGAAGGAGTCGAAGAAGTGCAGGTCCTTCTTCCAGCGGCTGTCGAGGTTGTGCCAGTAGAGGGCGTAGGCGCGGCCGTTGTCGGTGACGAAGCCGCGGTTGCGCACCCGGCACTTGCCCGAGTTGGTCTTCCAGGTGAACTCCCAGTCGGCGGCGTCCTTCATGTAGTCGACCCGCTTGATGTGGAGCTTCTTGTAGCCGCCGAAGTTGTGCTTGAGTACGGGCTCCTGCCTGATCCAGTCCTCGTAGGGGTCGGACTTCGCCTTCCCGCCGTCCTCGATCATGAGGAAGGCGTTCGGCGCGGTGCCGGGGCCGCGGAAGTAGACCTGGGGGCCGTTGCGCTTGTACGGCTTCCAGCCCTTCGGCAGGCCGACGGAGAAGCCCAGCTCCTCGTCCTTGTACATCTTCCAGCCCTCCGGCAGGGCGCCGGCCTGCTGCGACGGCGACGGCGTCGGGGACGGAGAGGGGGAGGCCGAAGGGCTCGGCGTGGTGGGCTGGGCGGACGGGGTCGCAGGCGCCTGGCTCGCGGCCGGGCTGGAGGCCGCGCCCGTGGCGGTGGGGCGGTCCTGGGGCCGCTCCTGCTGGGCGGCCGAGCGCAGGCCCAGCCAGCCGCCCACGCCGGCGACCACGGCGATGGCCGTGGCCACGGCGACGGCCATCGGCAGCACGCGGCGCGGCGCGGGCTCTCCCTCGGTGGAGGGCTCGGTCTGCCGGGCCGTGGCGGACGGGCTCGGGACGGTGCGCGGCGTGCCCGCGCCCGACGGCCGGGGGGACTCGGCGGCCGTCGCCTTGGGCGTCTCGGGTGTCTTGGGCGACTCGGGCGTCTCGCCGGGCTCGCCCTGGCGCGGGCTGTCCTGGCGGGCGGCTCCGGCGTCCGGGCTCAGCCGCGCGCCCGTCTCGGGCGGGGTCGCCGCGCCCCCCTGGGCGGACGCAGGGGACGACGCAGGGGGCACTGGGGGCACGGCAGGCGTGGCGGGCGCGGCGGGGCGGCGCCACAGCCGCGGCCTGCGCTCGGGCCGGGCGGCCGGGCGGGGATCCTCGGCGGGTACGGCACGCAGCGTCGGGTCGGTCGGGGTGTCGTCGACGTCCGGCCCGTCCTCGGCGGCCCGCGTCTGCCGGATGATCTCGCGCAGCATCCTGGCCGCCTCGGCGTAGGTCAGCCGGTGCTCGGGCTCCTTGGCCAGCAGCCCGGCGATGACCGGCGCCAGCGGCCCCGCGTGCGGCGCGGGGTCGGGATCCTCGTTGAGCACCGCGTTCATGGTGGCCATGACCATGCCGCGCTCGTGCGGGGCGCGGCCCTCGACCGCGGTGTGGAGCGTGGCGCCGAGCGCCCACAGGTCCGACTCGCGGCGGGCGGGCAGGCCGCGCAGCCGTTCCGGCGCGATGAACGCCGGCGTCCCGGCCAGGCCGGTCATGGTCAGCTGCGTCTCGGTCTCGAGCGTGGCGATGCCGAAGTCGGTGAGCACGACGCGGCCGTCGTCGGCGAGCAGCACGTTCTCCGGCTTCACGTCGCGGTGCAGGACGCCCGCCTCATGGGCGCTGTGCAGGGCCTCCAGGACGGCCAGGCCGATCTCCGCGACGCGGCCGGGTGGTAACGGGCCGTCCTGTTTGATCACCGCCCCCAGGGACTTGGAGGGGACCAGCTGCATGACGATCCACGGCTGGTCGTCCTCCTCGATCACGTCGTAGACGACGATGACGTTGGGATGCTCGAACCTGGCCGCCGCCCTGGCCTCGCGCATGGTGCGCCGGTTGAGCAGCTGCACCTCCTCGCCCAGGGCCGAGCTGTACCTGACTTCCTTGACCGCGACGGTGCGGTCGAGGAGCTCGTCGTGCGCTCGCCAGACGACGCCCATGCCGCCCCTGCCGATGGGCTCCAGGAGGTGGTATCGACCGGCGATCCGGCGTCCCGCGTCGTGTCTCAACGGCCACAAACCCCTTTCTAGGCCAAGAAATCCTCCCATAGCGATCCGTGATCGGCGACCGGCGCGCCGAGCCGTCCGCTATGTGAGAACCCTGTCCGCCCAGTGGCGGGATCGGTGTAGGGTCATGGACCATGACCTGTCGTTATGCGTTTACCAGGCCGGTTCCGGGAGAGCCGGTCGTGCGCTAGCGACCACCTGGAGCCGGCATCAGGCAGGGACCACTCGCGTCTCTGCCCTTTTTGTTGCCGTCAATGCTTGTCGTCAGGGCCGGCTCCGGGCGCGGGGCCGGGCGAGGGAAGGGAGCGGCCGATGTCAGCGACCCTGGAGCGCCGTGTCGTGGCGCTGGGCGGCCTGCGGATCGGCGAGGGGCCCGCGGTGGTCCTCGGCGGCGAGCGCGGGGACGCGGCGTGGGTGAGAGCGGGCGAGACCGGCGCCGGGCCCGGGGACCGGCCGCTGCTCGTCGAGCCGGGCGGTGGTGAGATCCCGGCGCGGGCGGCGGGTGTGATCGTGGGCGCCACCTGGGCGGACGACCAGGCGCGGGTGCGGGCGGCGGCCCGGCTCGGGCTGCCGCTGGTGCTCCAGCGCGGCACGGGCGCCACCATGGACGAATGGCTCGGCGTGGCCGACGCCTGCGTGGCCGAGGGCAACGACCAGCTGATCCTGTGCGAGAACGACGCGCTGGACCTGGGCCTGCTGCGGGCCGTGCGAGAGCGGTCGGGACGGCCGGTGCTGGCCGAAGTCTCGGGCCGCGCCAGGCTGGCGGGGGCCGCCGTCGCCGCCGGAGCCGACGGGCTGCTGCTGGCCCCGGAGGCCGCCGACGCCGACGTGCTGGCCGCCCGCGAGGCCGCCACGCTCATCGGCGCCCTGGTTCGCCCCGAACGCCCCGGCACGCTCGCCGAGTGCCGCCAGGCCGTCGACCGCGTCGACGCCGCCCTGGCGACCCTGCTGGAACGGCGGGCCGAGCTGGCCGTGCGCATCCAGGCGCTCAAGCCGGTCGGCGGCTTCGCCGGGCGGGACCCCGAGCGGGAGCGCCGGCTCGTCGAGGCGATGGCCACCCGCGCCCCCTCCCTGGGCGAGGCCGGGCTCGCCCCGATCATGAACGCCGTCATCGAGGCCGGGCTGCGCCTGGCCGAGGAGCGCCGCCGCTGACGCTCACCGCGTGGCCGGCGCCTCCTGGACCAGGTTGCGCAACGGCCGGTCCGGGCCCCTGGCGATCTGCGCGGTGACCAGCTCGCCGAAGCGCCGGTAGCCCGCCTCCGTCGGGTGGTAGCTGCGCGGGAGGACCTTCAGCCGCTCGACGTCGACGTCCAGGCCGTTGGCGTACGGCTGCGCCGTGCCGATCTCGTGGCCGTCGAAGGCGTCGTAGGCGTCGACGAACTCCGCGCTGCCCGGCCCGCCCACGGCCGTGATGGCGCGGTCGACCCGGGCCACCACGGCGGCCAGCTCGTCGTTGAGCCGTCGCGCCACCTGGTTGAGCCAGCGCTGGTCGCCCGGGTAGAGGTTGTCGACGTCGCCGGCGGGCCGCTCGGGGAACAGCCGGGGATAGCCCAGCACGATGATCCGCGCCTGCGGCGCCCTGGCCCTGATGGACAGCAGGACCTCCCGCAGGCTCGCGCCGAGCCGCTCGATGCGCCCAAGGACCTGGGGCTCCTGGTCGGTGCACGCGCTCGTCCACGGGAAGCGGACGATGCACGCCTTGAGGACCTCGGCGAACCCGGCGTCGTTGCCGCCGACGCTGACCGTCACGAGGCTGGCATGGGAGGGGACCCGGTCGATCTGCGGCCGGTGCCCGTGCTGGCCCCTGAGCAGCTGCTCGGTCGTGGCGCCCGCGCACGCCCAGAACCCCCAGCCGCCGCTGAAGCGGAACGCCTTCGCCACGAGCGGCACGTAGGAGCCCCGCGAGCGGTGGCACAGGCCCGCGCCGCGGTCGACGGGCGGGTCCTTCTCGTCGTAGACGCCCTCGCCGGAGGAGTAGGAGTCGCCCAGCGCCACGTAGGCGCCGCGCAGGGCCGCCTCCATCGGGGTCAGCTCGCGCCACCTGGGCAGCGGCGGCGGCGTGCCGCGCTCCTCGCAGGCCACGTCCATCGCCTTGCAGGCCACCGTGTCGAACAGGCCCAGGCCCAGCCCCGCCAGGGCCAGCACCACCCCCAGCGCGCCGGCCACGACCGCCTCGAACGTCCGCCTGCGCGCCCCGCGAGCCCCGTCCAGCGTTGCCCTCCCCGACTCGGTGCCGCGTCCGTGCGGGAGGATACCCACTTCTGGGAGGCTCGTCCCGATCTCCACGGTCAGGTCACCCTGTCCGCACCGGAGGATCCGGCGATCTGTACGGCGTGCCGGACAGCCGCCATACAGATCGTCAACGAACGGCGTCGGTGCGCCGGAGTGTCGGTGCGGAGGACTAGGCTCAAGCCTGCAGTTCCCCGCCTGATCGAGGAGGTCGCCGCTCCATGACGTCCAGCGACTCGTTCGTCCACCTCCACGTGCACACCGAGTATTCGATGCTGGACGGGGCGGCTCGGCTCAAGCAGATGTTCAAGGTCGTGGCCGAGCTCGGCATGCCGGCCATCGCGATCACCGACCACGGCAACATGCACGGCGCCTACGACTTCTACAAGCAGGCGACGGCGGCCGGGGTCAAACCGATCATCGGCTGTCTGCTGCCGGGGCAGGAGATCGTCACCGCCGCGGGCGTGAAGAACGTCGAGGACGTCGAGGTGGGCGATCTGGTGCTCACCCACCGCGGCCGGTTCCGCAAGGTCCTGCGCACCATGCGCAGGCCGTATCAAGGCACGGCTTACACCATCAGCCTGGCCGGGCGCTACGGGCGCACGCTCACGCTGACCGAAGAGCACCCGGTCTTGGTCCGCACTCCCGACGGGCTTGTTGACTGGCGCAAACCGGGAGATATCGCGTACGGCAGGCGAAACGCGCGCGGTGGAGCGAAGAGCTGGAACTCGTGGGTGTGCCTGCCCCGGCTCGCGACCGAGGTCGTCGAGCTCGACCTTCTTGAGCACTTGCCCGAGTCCTTCGCCGAGAGCGCGGAGGGAGGGATCGTCCGCTCCTACGCAGCCAAATGCCGCGCAGACGAACGATGGGCGAGGCTACCCCGCCGGATGCCACTCGACCACGACTTCGGCTATCTCCTCGGCGTCTTCGCGGCCGAAGGCCATCTCCAGACTGTCGGCGGCCAGCTCAACGGCGGCATCAGGTTCACCCTGAACCTCACCGAGACCACCCTGGCCGAGCGGCTGCGCCAGATTCTGGGCGAGTACGGCGTGGCCGTGCAGACCGAGGTGCGAGCCGCAAAGGGGAGCCAGGAGCTCCGTGCGTGCAACGTCCCGCTGGCCCACCTGCTCAAGTCGCTTGTCGGCGCGGGAGCCCGCGACAAGCAGGTGCCGTCTTGCGTCCTGAACGGGCCCGTGGAATTCAGGTCGGCGTTCCTGGAGGGCTTCCTTGACGGAGACGGGCGCAATCCCCTCCGCGTGTCCAATCCCTCCGGTCGCCGGGACGTGAAGGTCGCCTCGCGTTCGCTCGCGTGGGGCATCCGCACCCTTTTGGCTGATCTCGGTCATTGGGCAGTCGTCTCAAGCGGGACAGAGAAGGGGCGCTTCCCGCAAGGCGACTCCGAGCGCGAGTACCGCTGGTACCAGGTGGCCTACCAGCCCGAGCGCGCCTACTCCCGGACACTCGGCGACGAGCGTTACATTTACCGGCCGGTCGCGGATGTCGAGCGGGTCGAACTTGACTGCGAGGTCTTCAACTTCGAGGTGGAGGAGGACAACTCCTACATCTCCGACTTCATTCTGCACAACTGCGAGGCCTACGTCGCGCCCGAGACCCGGCACAACAAGAGGCCGGTGCTGTGGGGCGAGCCGCACCAGAAGAGCGACGACGTCTCCGCCGGCGGCTACTACACCCACATGACGATCTGGGCGCGCAACAAGACCGGCCTGCACAACCTGATGAAGCTGTCCTCGCGCGCCTACACCGAGGGCTTCGTGCGCAAGTGGCCACGCATGGACGCCGAGATCCTCGCCGAGCACGCCGAGGGCCTCATGGCCACCACGGGCTGCCCGTCGGGCGAGGTGCAGACCAGGCTGCGGCTGGGGCAGTACGACGAGGCGGTCAAGGCCGCGGCGAGATACCAGGAGATCTTCGGCAAGGACAACTACTTCCTGGAGATCATGGACCACGGGCTCGACATCGAGCGCCGGGTCCGCGACGGGCTGACCCGCATCAGCAAGGAGCTGGGCATCCCGCCGCTGGTCACCAACGACTCGCACTACACCTACGAGTCCGACGCCGCCTCCCACGACGCCCTGCTGTGCATTCAGACCGGCAAGCAGCTGTCCGACCCCGACCGCTTCCGCTTCGACGGCACCGGCTACTACATCAAGACCGCCGACGAGATGCGCGGCATCGACTCCTCCGACCTGTGGCAGGAGGGCTGCCGCAACACGCTGCTGGTCGCCGAGAAGGTCGACCCGGCCGGCTTCTTCGAGCACAAGAACCTCATGCCGACCTTCCCCGTCCCCGAGGGGATGACGGAGGAGGAGTACTTCCGCCGGCAGGTGTGGGAGGGCATGCGGCGGCGCTTCCCCGACGGGGTGGACGAGGAGCACCGCGCCTGGGTCGAGAACGAGATCGCGGTCATCGTCCAGATGGGCTTCCCCAGCTACTTCCTGGTCGTGTCCGACTTCATCATGTGGGCCAAGAACAACGGCATCCGCGTCGGGCCGGGCCGTGGCTCGGCGGCCGGCTCGCTGGTGGCCTACGCGCTGGGCATCACCGACCTCGACCCGATCCCCCACGGCCTGATCTTCGAGCGCTTCCTCAACCCCGAGCGCGTCTCGATGCCCGACATCGACATCGACTTCGACGAGCGCCGGCGCGCCGACGTGATCCGCTACGTGACCGAGAAGTGGGGCGCCGACAAGGTCGCCATGATCGCCACGTTCGGCACCATCAAGGCCAAGGCCGCCGTCAAGGACGCCGGGCGCGTGCTGGGATACCCGTACGCCCTGGGCGACCGCATCTCCAAGGCGTTCCCGCCCGCCGTGATGGGCAAGGACATCCCGCTGTCGGGCATCTTCGACCCCGAGCACCCGCGCTACAACGAGGCGGGCGAGCTGCGCAAGCTGTACGAAGAGGACGTCGACGTCAAGGCCACGATCGACCTCGGGCGCGGCCTGGAGGGCCTGATCCGGCAGACCGGCGTGCACGCCGCGGGCGTCATCATGTCCGCCGAGCCGCTGACCGACTACATCCCGATCATGCGCCGCGACTCCGACGGCGCGATCATCACGCAGTTCGACTACCCGACCTGCGAGGCGCTCGGCCTGCTGAAGATGGACTTCCTGGGCCTGCGCAACCTCACGATCATCGACGACTGCCTGAAGATGATCGAGCTCAACACGGGCCAGAAGATCGACCTGCTGGCCCTGCCGCTGGACGACAAGAAGACCTACGAGCTGCTGGCCCGCGGCGACACCCTGGGCGTGTTCCAGCTCGACGGCGGCGGCATGCGCACGCTCATGCGCATGATGCGCCCCGACAACTTCGAGGACATCTCCGCGGCCCTGGCGCTGTATCGGCCGGGCCCGATGGGCGCCAACTCGCACACCAACTACGCGCTGCGCAAGAACGGCCAGCAGGAGATCACCCCGATCCACCCGGAGCTGGAGGAGCCGCTCAAGGAGATCCTCGACACGACCTACGGCCTGATCGTCTATCAGGAGCAGGTCATGGCCATCGCCCAGAAGGTGGCCAACTACACCCTCGGCGGCGCCGACCTGCTGCGGCGCGCGATGGGCAAGAAGAAGAAGGCCGAGCTGGACAAGCAGTTCGAGTTCTTCGAAAAGGGCATGAAGGACAACGGCTTCTCCGACGCGGCCGTCAAGGCCCTGTGGGACATCCTGCTGCCCTTCTCCGACTACGCCTTCAACAAGGCCCACACCGCCGGATACGGCCTGGTCGCCTACTGGACCGCCTACCTGAAGGCCAACTACCCGGCCGAGTACATGGCCGCCCTGCTGACCTCGGTCAAGGACGACAAGGACAAGTCGGCGCTGTATCTCAACGAGTGCCGCCGGATGGGCATCAAGGTCCTGCCGCCCGACGTCAACGACTCCGACTTCGACTTCACTCCGCGCGGCTCCGACATCCGCTTCGGCCTGTCGGCCATCCGCAACGTCGGCGGCAACGTCGTCGACGGCATCATCACCGCGCGCAAGGAGAAGGGCCGCTTCTCCGACTTCAAGGACTTCCTGCGCAAGGTCCCGGCGATCGTCTGCAACAAGCGCGTCATCGAGTCGCTGATCAAGGCGGGCGCCTTCGACTCGCTCGGCCACGTCCGCAAGGGCCTGGTCATGGTGCACGAGCAGGCCGTCGACGCGATCATCGACATCAAGAAGAACGAGGCCATCGGGCAAGACTCGCTCTTCGGCGCCGTCGAGGGCGGCGAGGACCAGACATTCGACGTGCAGATCCCGGTCGGCGAGTGGGACAAGAGCACGCTGCTGCAGTTCGAGCGGGAGATGCTGGGCCTGTACGTCTCCGACCACCCGCTGCTGGGCGTCGAGCACATCCTGTCGGCCGGAGCCGACTGCTCGATCGCCGCGCTCCAGGACGAGACGCGCGTCGACGGCCAGATCGTCACCGTGGGCGGCATCCTGTCGGGCCTGCAGCGCAAGGTCACCAAGAAGGGCGACACCTGGGTGCTTACCCAGCTGGAGGACCTCGAGGGCGCCATCGAGGTCATGATCTTCCCGTCCACCTACCAGCTGTGCTCCACCATCCTGGCGGAGGACGCGATCGTCTTCGTCAAGGGACGCATCGACAAGCGGGAGGAGGTCGCCAAGATCATCGCCATGGAGGTCACGGCGCCCGATCTGACCGTCGAGGCGGGCGGGCCCCTGGTGGTCTCGCTGCCGTTGCAGCGGTGCACGCCGCCGGTCGTCTCCCGGCTGAAGGAGATCCTCACCACCCACCCGGGCACCTCGGAGGTGCATCTCCAGGTGCACAACGGGCCGAAGACGACGGTCATGCGGGTGGAGGACCGCTACCGGGTCACGCCTTCCCCGGCGCTGATGGGCGACCTGAAGCAGCTGCTCGGGCCCGCCTGCCTGGGCGGGTGACCGGCCGGCGCGGATGCCGCCGGTCGCCCGCGAAGGAGCGATCCGTGCCCGCACCACCGCAGGCCGGAAGCTCACGACTCCCAGTGGGCGGCGAAGAACTCTAAAAGCTCCGGCGCCAGGGCGTCCGGGCTGACGTTGTGGGTCTGGCCGGGGAGGACCCGGTGGACGGCGTCCGGAACCGCCGAGGCGACCGCGCCGCTCGCCGCCGGGCCGGCCTTCAAGGGCGCGGTCATGACGGCTGCACCAGGCACAGCACCTCCCAGTGGTGCCCGTCCAGGTCGGTGAACCCGCGCTGGTAGCGGCCGTCCGCCTCGCGCGGCTCCCCGACCGGCTTCGCGCCCGCCGCGAGCGCCTTGTCCGCCAGCCGGTCGACGCCCTCTCGGTCGTCGGCCGCGATGACCAGGATCACCTGCGTCGCCGCCGTGGGGTCGGCGACGGCGTTGCGCGCGTATCCGGCGAACGTCGGCTCCGCCAGCAGCATCACCTGGGTGCGGTCGTTGATGATGATCGAGGCCATGTCGTCGGTCATGCCGAAGGACTGCAGCCCCAGCTCGGCGAAGAAGGCCTTCGCCCGCTCCAGGTCCTTGGTGGGCAGGTTGACGAAGAGCGTGTGCGACATCGTGGTCTCCTTCAGATCCGGGGTGGTCGTTCGCGACTCCTTGAGTGTGCGCGACAGGCCACCCGCGGGTCTTGCATCCCCGTGCCGGGCCGCTTGACGATGCGCGCACTCCTTCAGCGGGCGTGTGCGCGGCGGTACTCGGCGGGCGGCATGCCGTACGCCTGCCGGAACAGGCGCGAGAAGTGGGCGGCGTCGGGCAGGCCCCAGCGGGCGGCGACGGAGCTGACGGGGACGGTGCGCAGCGCCGGGTCGGCCAGGTCCTGGCGGCAGCGTTCGAGGCGGCGGGCGCGGATCCAGGCGGCGACGGTGGTCTGCTCGCCCTCGAAGAGCCGGTGCAGGTACCGCACCGAGATGTGGTGCGCGTCCGCCACGACGCCCGGATCGAGGCCGGCGTCGCCCAGGTGCTGCTCGATGAAGGCGTGGACGCGCAGGAGCAGGACCTGGCGGCGGCTGTCCTCGGAGACCGCCTCGGCCTGCTCGGCGCGCTCGGCGATTGCCGCGGTGATCAGGTCCATGACGACGCCGGACAGGCGGGCGGCGCTGGCGGGCTGGTAGGTCTCCAGGTCGCCGGCCACGCGGCGCAGGAGCGGGGCGGCCAGGGCGGCCGTTCCCGCGCCGGGGGCGATCGGCACGGCGGTCAGGCCGCGGACCCGGTCGAGGGGGAGGGCCAGCGCGTCGCGCGGGAAGCCGAACACGGCCAGGTGCACGGGCGCGTCGTAGGCCAGGTCGTAGGGCCGGGTGAAGTCGTAGAGCGCGAACTCGCCGGGCTTGAGCTGGGTCTCGCGCCCGTCCTGCGCGAGCAGCGGGCTGCCGGACACCGCGAGCACGATCCGGTACAGCTCCGGGCTGTCGCGCCGGATGAGCCCGGGCGTGCGGTGCACGCTGTGCGGGGTGCTGGTGCGGACCCGGCCGACGCTCACCGCGCCCAGCCGGCCGGCCTCGATCTGCCCCCGCAGCGGCGTGCCGGGGTCGATGCGCAGGTCGAGCGGGCCCAGGGTGTCGCAGACGACGGCGCGCCAGGCGTCGTGGCGCGACGCGGCGGGCACGTCGGATGCGCGGATCAGCAACGCCATGCGATCACCGTCCCGCGCCATGGTATCGGCGTCGATCCGCCCCGCACGAGGCCCGCCGGGAGTCCTCCGGTACGGCGGGGCGATGGCCCCCGAATCCCGTTATTCCGTACCCCTACCGATACCCCTACGGATGTTCTGCCTGTCAGTGAGGTCCTACTGTCAACCCGCCACGAGATCCTCTCGACACCCCCCAAAACTCCCGCGCCCGCCCGCCCACCAGGCGGACTGGTGCGGGAGGACAGCGAAAGGAGCTGGCGAGTGAGACGCAGATCCCTCCTCGCGGCTGTCGCGGCCATGAGCACCGCGGCCACCCTCACCCTGTTACCCCTCTTACCGGCCCCGGCGGCGGCCGTCCCACCGGGCGACCCCCAGCCGTCGCAGGCGGCCTCGGGCGACCCGGCCGCCCTCGCCGCCCAGGCGGCCGACCAGGCGGTCTCCAGCGGCCTGGACGACCTCCGCAAGGGCCCCGACGAGACCTTCTGGCGCAAGTCCGTCACACCGGGCGCCGGCGGCATGTTCTACGTCTCCTACGACCGCACCTACAAGGGCCTGCCGGTGGTGGGCGGCGACGCGGTCGTGGTGACCGACTCCCAGGGGCACGTGCGCGACACCGCCGCGGCCTCCGGCCCCGCGCCGGCGGGCCTGAGCACCCGCGCCCGGGTGAGCGCCGAGCGGGCCACCGAGACGGCCAGGTCCCAGCTGAGCCAGGCCGACGGCGCGGAGCCCCCGCGCCTGGTGGTCCTGGCCTGGGGCGGGCGGCCCAGGCTCGCCTGGGAGGTGGTGGTCTCCGGCCTGGCCGACGGCAACCCCAGCAAGAAGCACGTCTTCGTCGACGCCAGGACCGGCGCGGTCGCCGACTCCTACGACGAGGTCCGGGCGGGCACCGGCCAGGGCTACTACAACGGGAACGTCACCATCGACACCAGCCAGTCCGCCGGCACCTACCGCATGGTCGACACCTCCCGCCCCGGCATCCAGTGCGGCGGGCAGAACGGCCAGCCGTACACCGGCACGGACGACGCCTGGGGCAACGGCTCGGGCACCAACCTGGAGACCGCCTGCGTGGACGCCCTGTACGGCGTGCAGCGCCAGTGGAACATGCTGCGCGAGTGGCTGGGCCGCAACGGCATCGACGGCCAGGGCCGCGGCTTCCCGGCCAGGGTGGGCCTGAACGCCGTCAACGCCTACTGGAACGGCAGCTACACCAACTTCGGCCACTCGCAGGACAACCAGCGGCAGGCCACGCCGATCGACGTGGTGGCGCACGAGTTCGGCCACGCCATCTTCCAGACCACGCCGGGCGGCGCGGGCTCGGGCAACGAGAACGGCGGCATCAACGAGGGCACCGGCGACATCTTCGGCGCGCTCACCGAGCACTACGCCGCCAACCCGGGCGACCCGCCGGACTACGAGGTCGGCGAGGAGGTCAACCTCGTCGGCGACGGCCCGATCCGCTACATGTACAACCCGAGCCGGGCCGGCGACCCGAACTGCTACTCCAGCTCCATCCCCAGCACAGAGGTGCACGCGGCGGCCGGCCCGCTCAACCACTGGTTCTACCTGCTGGCCGAGGGGTCCAACCCGGGCGGCGGCAAGCCCTCCAGCCCCATCTGCACGGGCGGCCCGTCCTCGGTGACCGGCATCGGCATCGAGAAGGCCGGCAAGATCTTCATGGGCGCGCTGGCGCGGAAGACCTCCACCTGGCGCTACGTGAACGTGCGGACCGCGAGCCTGGCCGCCGCGGTGGAGCTGTACGGCGCCACCGGCGTCGAGTGCGCCACCACCAAGGCCGCCTGGAACGCGGTGAGCGTCCCGGCGCAGTCCGGCGAGCCGGCCTGCAGCACGCCGACGCAGGACTTCTCGATGTCCGTCAGCCCCACCTCGGGCACGGTGGAGCCGGGCCAGCCGGCGACGACCACGGTGGGCACCCAGACCACGGCCGGCAACCCGCAGACGGTGAGCCTGAGCGCCTCCGGCCTGCCCGGCGGCGCGACGGCCACGTTCAACCCCGCCGGCGTGACCTCGGGCAACTCCTCGACGCTCACGATCGCCACCTCGGCCTCCACGCCGCGCGGCACCTACACGGTCACCGTGACCGGCACCGGCCAGACGGCCACGCACACCGCCACCTTCACGCTCACCGTGGGCGGCGGCGGCCCCGGCCCGTCCGACCCGCCGGACATCAGCCTGGCAAGCGTCAAGGCGCACCTGCAGCAGTTCCAGACCATCGCCACCAACAACGGCGGCAACCGCAGGTCGACCGGACCCGGCTACACCGCGTCGGTCTCCTACATCGAGCAGAAGCTGCAGGCCGCCGGCTACACCGTGCGGCGCCAGAACTGCGGCTCCACCTGCAGCTCCGGCGCGGGCCCCAACCTGATCGCCGACTGGCCGGGCGGTGACCCGGGCCAGGTCGTCATGGCCGGCGCCCACCTCGACAGCGTCTCGGCCGGACCGGGCATCAACGACAACGCCTCCGGCTCGGCGGCGCTGCTGGAGGTCGCCCTGACGCTGGCGGCCAAGAACCCGGCCATGGCCAAGCACGTCAGGTTCGGCTGGTGGAGCGACGAGGAGCAGGGCCTCAACGGGTCCGAGGGCTACGTCGCCTCCCTGTCGCAGGCCGAGCGCAACGCGATCCAGGTCTACCACAACTACGACATGGTCGGCTCGCCCAACGGCGGCTACTTCATCAACAACATCAACAGCACGGCCGCCCAGCACCTGAAGGCGTTCTACGACGCGCTGAACCTCCAGCCGGAGGAGAACACCGAGGGCGCGGGCCGCTCCGACGACGCCTCCTTCCGCGCCGCGGGCATCCCGACCTCCGGCGTGGCCGCGGGCGCCAGCTACACCAAGACCGCCGCCCAGGCGGCCAAGTGGGGAGGTACGGCGGGGCGCGCCTACGACCCGTGCTACCACCGCTCGTGCGACACCACCTCCAACATCAGCGACACGATCCTGGACCGGGCGGCCGACGCCTCGGCGTACGCGATCTGGAAGCTCGCGGTGGGCAGCAGCTCCTCGCGTGACTTCTCCCTCGCGGCCAACCCGTCCTCCGGCACCGTGACCGCGGGCCAGCAGGCCACCACCCAGATCGTCACCCAGACGACCGCGGGCACCCCGCAGACGGTGAATCTCAGCGCCTCCGGCCTGCCCACCGGCGCGACGGCCACGTTCAACCCGGCCGGCGTGACCTCGGGCAACTCCTCGACGCTGACCATCGCCACCTCGGGTTCGACCCCGGCGGGCACCTACCAGGTGACGGTCACGGGCACCGGCGAGACCGGCGCGCACACCACGGTGTTCGCGCTGACGGTGCAGTCCACCAGCCCGGGACGCACCTTCCGCAACGACACCGACTACCGGATCGACGACTACAGCTGGATCCAGTCGCCGATCACCTCCACCGCGACCGGTCCGGCGGTCTCGCCGGTCAAGGTGACGGTGACCAGCAACCACACCTGCATCGAGGACCTCGACATCTGGCTGCGCGGCCCGAACGGCACCTGGTACCAGGTCAGGGCGGCGGGCGGCAGCTCGTGCAGCGTCTTCGGCACCCGGACGTGGAACGTCCCAGTGAACCAGCAGGCGGCCGGCACCTGGGCGCTGTACGTCGAGGACGTCTACGCCAACGACACCGGCGTCCTGGACTGGTGGAGCGTCACCGTCTAGAGCGTCACCGGCTGGAGCGTCACCGTCTAGGAGCCTTACGTCTAGGAGCCTGACGGGCGACCCTGGCGAGCGTGGCCGCGCTGCTCCGGCAGCGCGGCCACGATGTGCGCGCGGGAGGGCACGCCGAGCTTGCGCAGCACGGTGGCCACGTGCGTCTCGACCGTGCGCCGCGACAGGAACAGCACCTCGGCGATCTCCCTGTTGGTCCGCCCCTGCGCCACCAGGCGGGCCACCTCCAGCTCGCGGGCCGACAGCACGCCGTCCCTGCTGCGGCGCGGCACCGGCGTGGCCAGCCCCCACTCGCGCAGGGCGTGCCGGCAGCGGGCCGCCTCCCGGGTGGCGCCCAGCGCGGCGAACCGCTCGGCGGCCTGCGCCATGCCCTCGGCGGCGGCCGTACGGTCCCCCAGGGCCAGCCGGGCGGTGGCGTGCGCGGCGGCGGCCCGGGCGGCGTTGTACGGCTGGGGCAGCGCCTCCAGGGCCTCGCGCGCCCTGTCGAAGCACTTGGCGGCCTCGGCCTGGCGGCCCCGGGCCGCCTCCAGCGTGCCTTCGGCCAGGTCGAGCCCGGCCAGGGCGGAAGGCGCCAGCCGGCCCTCCAGCCCGGCGGCGAACTCGCCGACGAGCGCGTCGGCCTCCTCCAGGCGCCCGACCGCCGCCAGGGCGGACACCGCGCCGGGCACGAGCTGGTCGCCCCAGGCCCAGACCGTCTTCTCGCGCAGCCGGGCGACGGCCCTGCGGGCCTCCTTGGCGGCCGGCGCGGCCTGGCCGCGGGCCAGCAGCAGCTCCACCAGCCCGGCCCAGGCGGCCAGGACGACGGGCAGGTAGCGGTCGTCGGGCTCGTCCACCCCGGCCGCGCGCAGCCGTGTCTCCGCCTCGGCCCACTCGCCGGTGGCGACGGCGAGCAGTCCCAGTACCAGGTGGGCCTCCACGGCCGCCAGCGGCGCGTCGGCCGCGGCCTCCACCAGCGCCAAGGCTCGCCCGGCCAGCCCGTCCCAGCGGCCGGTCAGCCAGTCCAGCCGCAGCGCCGCCCCCTGCGTCAGGAAGACGGGGAACAGGGCGCCCGACTCCTCGGCCAGCGCCCGTCCCTGGCGGCCGAAGCGCTCGGCCTCGCCGTACACGCCGAGGGTGACGCCCAGGTCGTAGAGGTTGCAGTAGCCGCGGGCCACCTCGCGGCGCACGGCCGCCGAGGGGTGGGTCGCGGGCAGGGCGCGGGCCAGCTCGAACACCTCAGGCGCGCCGACCGCCATGGCGATGGCGGCGCGGTTGGCCTGGACGGCGGCGGCCAGCTCCGGCGCCTCGGCGCCGGCCACCAGCGCCTCCGCCCGCGCCATGTACTCCTCGTGCCCGGCCAGCGACTCGCGGCCCCAGCCCGGCATCGCCAGGCACGCCAGGCCGCGGGCGGCCAGGCCGGGACGGTCGCCCAGCTCCTCCACGGCCGTCAGCATCGCCTGCCGCCCCGCGGCCACGTCGCCGACCTGGCCCTGCAGCAGCAGGCCGAGCGTCAGCCTCGCCTCGCCGCGCAGCTCCCGCGACAGCTGCTCGTCCGACAGCAGGTGCCGCAGCAGGCGCAGCACGCGCGGGTAGAACAGCCCGGTCAGCGCCAGGCGGCTGAGCGCCAGCACCAGCGGCCCGCGCTCGGATGCGGGTAACTCCGGGTCGGCCAGCATGTCGTCGAGCACCTCGACGGCCAGCGGGAGGTCGCCGAGCGCCGCCGCCCGGTGCGCGGCCTGCGTGCCGTACCGCAGCCAGGACTCGATCAGTCCCGCCCGCCGGGCGTGGAAGGTGAGCTGCACCAGCGGCGGCGGGTCGGCCTCGGCCAGGACGCCGGCGGCCCGCTCGTGGGCGCGCCTGCGTTCTGGGCCGGGGATGGAGTCGTAGACGGCCTGCTGGGCCAGGGCGTGGCGGAAGCCGTACCGGCCGTCGGGGCGCTCGGTCAGGACGCCCACGCGCAGGGCCTCCTCCAGCCCGTCGGCCGATCCGGCGACGGCGGCCAGCGCGGGCTCGGTGGCGGGCAGCCGCAGCACCGCGGCGGCGTGCGCCACCCGCAGGGCGGCGGGGGAGAGCCTGGCCAGCTGCTCGGCCATCGCCTCGCGCAGCGGCAGCGGCACCCCGGTCCGCTCCAGCGCCTCCGGCCGGCCGTCCCGGCCGAGGGCGCGCACGACCTCCTCCACCAGGAAGGGGATCCCGGCGGTGCGCTCGTGCAGCCGGGCGGCGAGCCGCGGCGCGAGGTCCCGCCGGCCCAGCAGCCGCGCGGCCAGCTCCGCGACGTCGCGCTCGTCCAGGGGCGCCAGCGAGATCACGACGCTGGCGTAGCCGAGGGGGAGCCCGGCCGCCGGCCGGTGGCGGGCCGGGCGGCAGGTGAGGACCGTCGCCAGGCCCTCGGGCGGCCGCCGGGTGAGGAAGCGCAGCAGGTCCAGGGTGCCGTCGTCGGCCCAGTGCAGGTCCTCGACGATCAGCACGGCCGGGCCGGCGGCGGCCAGCAGCTCGTGGACGGCGCGGAAGAGCCGGTGCCGGTCGGCGGCCGGGTCGGTCAGCGGCTCCGGCGCGGGCGGCAGGTGGCCGGCCAGCTCGGGCAGGTGGCCGCGCAGCGCGCCGGTGACCGGGCTGAGCTCGGCCGGGGGCGGCAGCCGCCCGTCCAGCTCGCGCAGCGCCTCGAACACCGGCCCGTAGGGGAACGGCTCGCGCAGCTGGTGGCACTGTCCCAGCAGGACCGTACGGCCGGCGCCCACCGCCTTGGCCGCGGCGCGGACCAGCCGCGTCTTGCCGATGCCGGCCTCGCCCTCCACCAGGGTGACGGCCGGCGCGCGGGTCATCGAGCCGATCAGCGTCTGAAGCTCCGCGTGTCGTCCGACCATCTCGACCATGAACGGCTCCGTACGGCTCGGCAACCTCCTGCCGAAGTTATGCACCTCCCACCACATCCGGTCAATCCCGGCATGGGGCCCAAAAGCGGCCCTAGTCGCGGGGGTCCCGGTGGTGCCCGAGCCACCACAGCAGCCGCTTGCGGTGCAGCCGCGGGTGGTCGCCCTGCCGGTGCCAGTGCCGCAGGAAGCGGCTCAGCCGGTCCTTGTAGCGGTCCTGGCGCCGGTCCAGCCCGGGGGTGTGGCCGCCGCCGAAGCGGCCCATGTCGGGCCGGACAAAGGGGGTCGGCGGCGTGTCGCGCAGCGCGGCCCGCATGGAGTCGACCCAGATCGGCCCCGGCAGCGACGCGCCCTGGACCGAGCCGTAGTACCGGCCGCCGATGGTCACCCCGCGCAGCGGGTAGCGGTAGGAGCCGCGGATGTCGCCGACGCTCACCGCGGCGGCCAGGTCGGGGGTGTAGCCGGCGAACCAGGCGGAGGTGTAGCCGTTGTTGGTGCCGGTCTTGCCCGCCGCCGGGCGGCCGATGCCCTGGCCGCGCATGGTGCCCTTGGTGAACACCCCGCGCAGCACGTGGCTGACGGCGTCGGCCACCTCGCGCTCGATGGCCTGCGCGCAGGCGGGCCGCACCCGGGTGCGCCGCCCCGCCCGGTCGGCGATCTCGACGATGGCCTGGGGCCGGCAGTACCGGCCGCGGGCGCCGAAGGCGGCGAAGGAGGCGGCGACCGTCACCGGGTCCATCTCGTTGACGCCGAGCGTGAACGTCGGCACCTCGCGCAGCGGGCCGCCGTCGGCCCTGACGACGCCCAGCGCCTTGGCCGTCCGCACCACGTTGCACAGCCCGACCTTGCGCTCCAGCATCATGTAGAAGATGTTCACCGACTTCCAGGTGCCGGTGGACAGGCTGTGGGGGCCGCCCTTGCCCTCGCCGGAGGCGTTGTGGATCCGGACGCGGGGCGCGTTGACCGGCCTGCCGCGGCAGTCGCGGTACCCCTGGGCGGGCACGAACGAGCCCGGCGTGTCGAAGCCCTGGTTGAACCGCCAGCCCTGCTGCAGCGCCGTGGCCAGCGTGTAGACCTTGAAGGTCGAGCCGGCCTGGAAGCCCTGGCCGCCGCCGTGGGCGACGTCGGCCGGCAGGTTGTAGGTGGTGCGCGGCCCGTTGTCGCGGTTGCCGGGGTTGCGGCCGAACTTCTTGCTGGCGGCCATCGCCCGGATCCGGCCGGTGCCCGGCTCGACCATCGCCGCGGCGGCCACCTCGGTGTCGGCGGGCCGCACGCGGGCGGCGATGGCGCTCTCGGCGGCGCGCTGGGCGGCGGGGTCCAGCGTGGTGCGCAGCACCAGCCCGCCCCTGGCCAGGCGGCTGCGCCGCTCCCGGGCGGTGTTGCCGAAGGCCGGGTTGGTCAGCAGCTCGCGCTGGACGTAGAGGCAGAAGTAGGGATACCGGCTGGCCTCGCAGCCGCCCGGCTGCGCCTGCATGCGCAGCCCGAGCGGGGACCTCCGGGCGGCCTCCGCCGCGGCCGCGGGCACCATGCCGAGCCGGGCCATCCGGTCCAGCACGAGGTCGCGCCGCTCCAGCAGCCGCTCCCGCTGCCGGGCCCCGAGCGAGGGGTCGGTCAGGTACGGCGAGCGCACCGCCCCCGCCAGGGTCGCGGCCTGGGCGAGGGTCAGCTCGGCGGCGCCGGTGGAGAAGAAGCGCCGGGCCGCCGCCTCCACGCCGTGGGCGCCCGCGCCGAAGTAGGCGATGTTGAGATAGCGCTCGAGGATCTCGTCCTTGCTGTACTTGTGCTCCAGCGCCATGGCGTAACGCGCCTCGGTGATCTTCCTGGCGAGGCTGCGCTGCGTCGCCTCGCGCCGCTCGGCCTCGGTGTCGGCGTTCTTCACCAGGATGTTCTTGACCAGCTGCTGGGTGAGGGAGGAGCCGCCCTGCCGGACGCCGCCGGCCTGCTGGTTGGCCAGCGCGGCCCGCAGCGTGCCCCTGACGTCCAGGCCGCCGTGCTCGTAGAAGCGGGCGTCCTCGATCGCCACGATCGCCTTGCGCACGTAGGGGTGCATCCGCGCCAGCGGCACGATGACGCGGTTCTCCCGGTAGAACTGGGCGAACGGCCGGCCGTGGCGGTCCAGCAGGCGGGTGACCTGGGTCAGCGGCTCCTCGCGCGGCGCGGGCGGCAGCTCCACGAAGGCGTCGGCCACGTTCTTGACCGCGACGCCCGCGCCGCCGAGCGCCGGGGCGACGAGGCCGGCGGCCAGCACGCCGCTCATGGCTCCCGCCGTGCCCAGCGCGAGCGTCCGCAGGCAGACGGCCCTCACTCCGGCCACAGTCACGCAAAGTGATCTGCGGCCGCGGCGCCGCGGTCAAACCTTGCCTGCTGATCCTTTACTGATGTTCAGCCCAAGGGAGACGAACTGCTCGAACGGCCGGTGGTAGCCCCGCTCGATGTGGTGCACGCCCCGCAGCGTGGAGGTGCCGTCGGCGACGGCGGCGGCCAGCACGGCGGAGAACCCGGCCCGGATGTCGGGGAGCGTCACGTCGGCCCCGCGCAGCTTGGACACCCCGCGCACCACCGCCGAGTGCTTGGCGTTGGTGTCGTGGTAGCGGCAGGCGGGCCCGCCCAGGCACTGGTCGAACACCTCGATCTCGCAGCCCATTTTCTGCAGCGCCGGCACGTAGACCAGGCGGTTTTCGAAGACGGTCTCGTGGAGGACCGACATGCCGTGACTCTGGGTGAACAGCACCATCAGCGGCGTCTGCCAGTCGGTCATGAAGCCGGGATGGGTGTCGGTCTGCACCGCCGCGGCTCGCAGGCCCTCCGGCGGCGCGGTGGCGCACAGGTACTCGTCGTTGATCTCGAACTGGGCGCCCATCCTGGCCAGCGTGGTGATCGCGGTGACCAGGCGGTCCTGGGCGCAGCCGTGCACCCGCACCTCCCCGCCCGTCACCAGCCCGGCCGCCAGGTAGGAGAAGGCCTCGATGCGGTCGCCGGCCAGCCACGTCTGCGCGCCGTGCAGCTGCTCCACGCCCTCGATGACGATCCGCCGGTCCGGTGACAGCTCGATCATCGCGCCCATCCGCTGCAGGAACAGCGCCAGCTCCACCACCTCCGGCTCGGTGGCTGCGTTCTTCAGCACCGTCTTGCCCTCGGCCAGCACGGCCGACAGCAGCACCGTCTCGGTGGCGCCCACGCTGGGGTAGGGCAGCTGCAGCCGGGCCCCGGTCAGCCGCTTGGCCCTGGCGTACACGCCGCCGTCGGTCACCTCGACCTCGGCGCCCATCTGCCGCAACGCCTCCACGTGGAAGTCGATCGGGCGCCGCCCGATGGGGTCGCCGCCGACCAGGGGCACGTACGCCTCCCCGGCCAGGTGCAGCAACGGCCCGAGCATGAGGATGGGAATGCGGTTGAGCCCGGTGTACTTGGCGGGCACCCGCGGCCGGATCTCCTGCCCGCGCTCGATGTGGATCTCCCCTCTGGCGATCTCGACGTGCATGCCGAGGGCCCTGAGCATGTCCGCCGTGATGCCCACCTCGCCCACCTCGGGGGCGTTGTGGATGGTGCTCTCGCCGCCGCCCAGCATGGCCGCCACCATGTGCTTGGAGACCGCGTTCTTCGACCCGCGCACGACGACGTCCCCCCGCAGCGGACCGGAGGGTTCGATCAGCCAGACCTCTTCATCACTCACGTGCCTAGCGTCCCACACAGGTTACGATCGAGCGGATATGCGGCTGGTTGAGGCGTTTCGTGGGGAGCGTGGCGTGCTGCGGGAAGTGCGGGCCTTCGCGGTCACCGTGGCCGCCCTCTCCGTCCTGGGGGCCGTCCTGGGGGTCCCCGCCGGGCTGGCCTGGTCGTGGGCCGCGCCGCGCGCGCCGTACGTGCGCACCGGCAGCGGCCTGGTGCTGGCCGACCCGATGACGCAGGCGCTGATCGCCGCCGACGGCTGGTTCGCCGTCATCACCGGCGGGCTCGGGCTGGCCGGCGGGGTGGCGGTGTGGCTGCTGGCGCGCCGGCGGGGCGTGGCAGCCGTGCTGGGCCTGTGCGTCGGCGGGCTGGCGGGCGCGTTCGTCGCCTACGGCGTGGGCACCCGCTTCACCGTCGGCTCCGTCACCGTGGCCGCCGCGGCGCCCGGCGCCCAGGTGGTGCCGGGGGCGCTGGTGCTGACCGCGCCCGGTGTGCTGGTGAGCTGGGCCTTCCTGGCGGTGGCCGCCTTCGGGGTGCTGGAGGGCGTGGCCGCCTACCGCCGCTCGCCGCTGCGCCGGCCGTACGGGATCTCCGACCGGCCGCCGGAGGGGCCCTAAAGCGTGGGGCGGCGCGAGCCGTACCCCGTGACCTGCTCGAAGGCGCGCGCGAAGCGCAGGACGGTGGCGTCGGCGAAGGGCCGGCCGACGATCTGCACGCCCACGGGCAGGCCGTCGTCGGTGAAGCCCGCCGGGACCGACGCGGCCGGGGCGTGCAGCACGCTGATCCAGTACGCCGAGCGCATCCACGCCAGGTAGTCGGGCATCGCGTGGCCGTCGATCTCGGTGACGTACGGCTGGCCGACCGGGAACGGCGGCACCTGGCTGACCGGGGCGATGAGCACGTCGTACTCCTCGAAGAAGGCCGCCATGCGGTGGTACAGCCGGGTGCGCAGCTGCTCGGCCCTGGCCAGGTCCTCGCCGGTCACCTTCCTGCCCTGCTCGACGTTCCAGGCCACGTTGGGCCCGGCCTTGGGCAGGTCGCCGTAGCTGAGCGCGTAGTTCCACGCCCGGTAGATCCGGAAGGCGTCCTCGGCGTCGGACAGGTCGAGCTCGACCTGCTCGACGTCGGCGCCGAGCCGTTCGAAGACGTGCGGGGCGGTCGCCGTCACGCGAGCGGTGGCCGGGTCCACCGGCAGCCCGCCCAGGTCGGGGCTCCAGGCCACCTTGAGCCCCTGCACCGAGATCTCCGGGTCCGGCGCGAACGGCTCGGTGATCGCGTACGGCGAGCCCGGGTGGAAGCCGGAGATCACCTGGAGCATGAGCGTGACGTCCTCCACGGTCCTGGCCATGGGGCCGAGGGTGGCGAGGGTGAACCAGGCGGACCTCTCGGCGATGTCGGGCACCCGGCCGGGGGTGGGGCGCAGGCCGACCACGTTGCAGAAGGAGGCGGGGTTGCGCAGGGAGCCGCCCATGTCCGAGCCGTCGGCCAGGGGCGTCATGCCGCACGCCAGCGCGGCCGCCGCGCCGCCGCTGCTGCCGCCCGCGCTCCTGGACAGGTCGTAGGGGTTGCGGGTGGCGCCGAAGACCTCGTTGACGGTGTGGGAGCCGGTGCCGAACTCGGGCGTGTTGGTCTTGCCGATCGTGATCGCCCCGGCCCGGCGCAGCCGCCGGACGATGAGGTCGTCCCGGTCGGGGACGTGGTCGGCGTACAGCGGCGAGCCGTAGGTCGTCCTGATGCCGGCGGTGTCCACCAGGTCCTTGTGCGCGACCGGGATCCCGTGGAGCGGCCCTTCGGGGGTGCGCGCGTCGGCGCGTCGCGCGTCGTCGAGGGCGCGCTCGGCGGCGAGCGTGACGATCGCGTTCACCTTGGGGTTGACCTGCTCGATGCGGTCGAGGTGGGCCTGGACCAGCTCCGCCGCGCTCACCTGGCGGGTGCGGACCAGGCGGGCCATCTCGGTCGCGGTCAGGTAGTGGAGTTCCGTCACCTGAGGATTATCCCGCGAACCAAGTGAATCTACAATGTAAAGGTGTCAGCTTGTCTTGGCAATGGGCGCCGTGATCGCCTGGGTGAGGTCCACGAGGTTCCGCGGCGCGGTCTCGATCTGCAGCCCCCGCCGGCCTGCCGAGAAGTAGATCGTCTCGAACCCCAGCGCCGAGGAGTCCACCACCGTGGGCAGGAGCCTGCGCTGGCCGAGCGGGCTGATGCCGCCCACCACGTAGCCGGTGACCCGCTCCACCTTCGCCGCGTCGGCCATCGCCGCCCGCTTGCTCTTCAGCGCCGCCGCGAACGCCTTGAGGTCGAGCTTGGCCGCCACCGGCACCACCGCGACCGCCAGGCCGCCCTCGACCTCGGCGACGAGAGTCTTGAAGATCCTGTCGTAGGGCACGCCGAGCGCGTCGGCCGCCTCCTCGCCGTAGGCCTGGGCGCCGGCGTCGTGCTCGTAGGGGTGCAGCCGGAACTCCACTCCCGCCTTGGCCAGCGCCATCGTGGCCGGAGTGCCCTGCCCGCCCTTCTTCGCCTTGCTCACGATGGCCGATCGTATCCCTGATCATTGCGATGTCCGCATGGTGGACGGAATGGGATTCGGTGTGAGCGCTCCGTAGACTGGACGGGTGATTTCCCGTATCGACCTTCGCGACGGTCTCCCCGCGGACCTGCGCGACGTGCTGCCCCGCGCCGACCTCGACGTGGAGGCCGCCCTGGAGAAGGTGCGGCCCATCTGCGAGGCCGTGCGCCATCGCGGCGTGGCGGCCGTACGGGAGCTGACGGCGAGGTTCGACGGCGTGGAGCTGGCCTCGACCCGCGTGCCGGCCGAGGCGCTGGACAGGGCCCTGGCCGAGCTCGACCCGAGGGTCAGGGCGGCGCTGGAGGAGGCCGTCCGGCGGACCCGGCTGGTGCACCGCGACCAGCGGCGCGCCGACGTCACCACCCGGGTGGCGCCCGGCGGCACGGTGACCGAGCGCTGGGTGCCGGTCGACCGGGTGGGGCTGTATGTGCCGGGCGGGCGCGCGGTCTATCCCTCCAGCGTGGTGATGAACGTCGTCCCGGCCCAGGAGGCCGGGGTGCCCTCGCTGGCGGTGACGAGCCCGGCGCAGCGGGAGTTCGGCGGCCTGCCGCACCCCACGATCCTGGCGGCGTGCGCGCTGCTGGGCGTGGAGGAGGTCTACGCGGTGGGCGGCGCGCAGGCCGTGGCCATGTTCGCCTACGGCACCGAGGAGTGCCCGCCGGCCACGATGGTGACCGGGCCGGGCAACATCTGGGTGGCCGCCGCCAAGCGGCTGCTCAAGGGCCGCATCGGCATCGACTCCGAGGCCGGCCCGACCGAGATCGCGATCCTGGCCGACCGCACCGCCGACCCGGTCTGCGTGGCGGCCGACCTGATCAGCCAGGCCGAGCACGACGTCATCGCCGCCGCGGTGCTGGTGACCGACAGCGAGGAGCTGGCCGAGGCGGTCGAGCGCGAGCTGCCCGCCCAGGTGGCGGCGACCAAGCACGGCGAGCGCATCGCCGAGGCGCTGCGTGGCAGGCAGTCGGGCATCGTGCTGGTCCGCGATCTGGACGACGGCCTGCGCGTGGTCGACGCCTACGCCGCCGAGCACCTGGAGATCCACACGGCCGACGCCCACGCCGTGGCCGCGCGCGTCCGCAACGCGGGGGCGATCTTCGTGGGCGCCTACGCTCCCGTCTCGCTGGGCGACTACCTGGCGGGGTCCAACCACGTGCTGCCGACCGGCGGCTGCGCCTGCCACTCCGGCGGCCTGTCGGTCCAGACGTTCCTGCGCGGCATCCACGTGGTCGACTACAGCCGCGAGGCGCTGGCCGAGGTGGCCGGGCACGTGGTGGTGCTGGCCGACGCCGAGGACCTGCCCGCGCACGGCGCGGCGATCAGGGCCCGCTTCGGGTGGGAGGTGCCGCATGGCGGCCAGGTCCCGTCCGAGCCCGCCTCCTGAGCCAGAAAGAAGCCACGTGAACCTGCAAGACCTGCCCCTGCGCGACGACCTTCGCGGCAAGACGCCGTACGGCGCGCCGCAGATCGACGTCCCGGTGCGGCTCAACACCAACGAGAACCCCTACCCGCCCTCGCCGGAGCTGGCCGAGGACCTGGCCCGGGCGGTGCGCGAGCACGCGGTGGAGCTCAACCGCTATCCCGACCGCGACGCGGTCGCGCTGCGCTCGGAGCTGGCCGCCTACCTGGGGCACGGGCTGGACCACACCCGGGTGTGGGCGGCCAACGGCTCCAACGAGGTGCTGCAGCAGATCCTGCAGGCCTTCGGCGGCCACGGGCGCACGGCGCTGGGGTTCGAGCCGTCCTACTCGATGCATCCGATCATCACCACCGGCGCTGGCACCGAGTGGATCTCCGGGGCGCGGGAGGCGGACTTCTCGCTGGATGCGGGCAAGGCGGTGGCGGCGGTGGAGGAGCACCGGCCCGACATCGTGTTCCTGACCTCGCCCAACAACCCGACGGGGACGGCGCTGCCGCTGCAGACCATCCGGCGGGTGGCCGAGGCCGCGCCGGGCATGGTGGTGGTCGACGAGGCGTATGCGGAGTTCGCCAGGGCGGGCACGCCGTCGGCGCTGACGCTGCTGCCGGAGTTCCCGCGGCTGATCGTGACCAGGACGATGTCCAAGGCGTTCGCCATGGCCGGGACCCGCCTGGGCTACCTGGCGGCGCATCCGGCGGTCGTCGAGGCGTTGCTGCTGGTGCGCCTGCCGTACCACCTGTCGACGCTGACCCAGGTGGCGGCGCGTACGGCGCTGCGGCACCGGGAGGAGCTGCTGGGCACGGTGGCGCGGCTGCGTGAGGAGCGCGACGCCACGGTGAGCTGGCTGCGCGCCAAGGGGCTGGAGGTGGCCGACTCGGATGCGAACTTCGTGCTGTTTGGCCGTTTCCCCGACCGGCGGCGGGTGTGGGAGGCCCTGCTGGCGCAGGGGGTGCTGATCCGCGAGGTGGGCCCGCCGGAGTGGCTGCGGGTGTCGATCGGGACGGGTCAGGAGATGTCGGCATTCCGCGAGGCGATGGAGGCTGTGCTGTGAGCCGCAAGGGGCGCGTCGAGCGCGTCACGAAGGAGACCTCGGTCCTGGTCGAGGTGAACCTCGACGGCACAGGGACGGTGGACGTCTCGACCGGGGTGGGCTTCTTCGACCACATGCTGGCCCAGCTGGGCAAGCACGGCCTGTTCGACCTGACGGTCAAGACCGAGGGCGACCTGCACATCGACTCCCACCACACCATCGAGGACACCGCTCTGGCGCTGGGCGCGGCCTTCAAGGAGGCGCTGGGCGACAAGTCGGGCATCAGGCGGTACGGCAACGCCGCCTGCCCGCTGGACGAGTCGCTGGCGCAGGTGACGGTCGACGTGTCGGGCCGGCCGTACCTGGTGCACGAGGAGCCGGCCGGGATGGCGCCGATGATCGGGCCGGACTACGACACCACCATGACGCGCCACATCCTGGAGTCGTTCGTCGCCCAGGCGGCGGTGTGCCTGCACGTGCGCGTGCCGTACGGCAGGAACGCCCACCACATCGTCGAGGCGCAGTTCAAGGCGCTGGCCAGGGCACTGCGGGAGGCGTGCGAGCCCGACCCGCGCGCCACGGGCGTGCCGAGCACCAAGGGCGTCCTGTGAGATGAGCCTGTTGCCGGACAACTGGGCGGCGCTGGCCCTCGTCTTCGTCGGGCTGTTCCTCGTCGGGGGCGTGGTCTCCTTCGTCAAGCAGGGCATGAGAGTGGGCGCGCTGATCTGCGGGATCGGCGCTGCCCTGGCGATCACCGGGGCGGTGTTGTGGTGGTGAGCAAGAACGTCGTCGTCCTCGACTACGGCTCGGGCAACCTGCGCTCGGCCGAGCGGGCGCTGGCCAGGGCCGGCGCCGGCGTAACGGTGACCTCCGACTACGACGCCGCGCTGAATTGCGACGGGCTGTTCGTGCCTGGGGTGGGCGCCTTCGAGGCGTGCGTCACCGGGCTGAAGGGGGTCTTCGGCGACCGGATCATCGGCAGGCGGCTGGCCGCCGGGCGGCCGGTGCTCGGCGTGTGCGTGGGCATGCAGATCCTCTTCGAGCGCGGCGTGGAGCACGGCGCGGAGACGCCGGGCTGCGGCGAGTGGCCGGGCACGGTCGAGCTGCTCGACGCCCCCGTGCTGCCCCACATGGGGTGGAACACGGTCACGGCGCCCGAGGGCAGCGTGCTGTTCGCCGGGATGGACCCTGACACGCGCTTCTACTTCGTCCACTCCTACGGCGTGCGCCACTGGGAGCTGCACGCCGGGCCGGGGTTCGCCGAACCGCTGGTGACCTGGGCCGAGCACGGCGTGCCGTTCGTCGCGGCGGTGGAGAACGGGCCGCTGATGGGCACCCAGTTCCACCCCGAGAAGTCGGGCGACGCCGGGGCGGCGCTGCTGCGCAACTGGCTCGGCACCCTGTGAGCGGCCGGGTGAGCCGCGCATGAGCAAGGAGCGGGCGCGGCGCCGCGCCGTACGGGAAGCCGAGCGTGCGCGGGCCGCCCGGCTCAACGAGGCCCGCATGGCGCGCCGGGCCCGCAGGAGGCGCATGCTGGCGCGGCTGCGCCCGGCGACTGTGCGCGTGGCCCGCCAGCGCGGCCTGCTGGCCCGGCGGCGCCGCGTGCGCAACGCGCTGGTGGCGGCGGCGTTCGCGCTGGTGCAGGTGCTGGCCTGGCTGCTGTGGGCGTCCTGGGGCGTGAGCCTGGCGGTGCTGGTGCTGTCGCTGCTGTTCGTCCCCGTGATCGTGACCCTCGCATTCGACCGGAGGAGTTAGATGTCGTTCATCGTGCTGCCCGCCGTGGACGTGGCGGGCGGCCAGGCCGTGCGCCTGACGCAGGGCGAGGCCGGGACCGAGACCGGCTACGGCGATCCGCTCGCCGCCGCGCTGGCCTGGCAGGAGGCCGGCGCGGAGTGGATCCACCTGGTCGACCTGGACGCCGCGTTCGGGCGCGGCTCCAACCACGAGATCACGGGCCGGATCGTGCGGGAGGTGGGCGTCAAGGTCGAGCTCACCGGCGGCATCAGGGACGACGAGAGCCTGGCCAGGGCGCTGGGCACCGGGTGCGCGAGGGTGAACATCGGCACCGCCGCCATCGAGAACCCCGACTGGTGCCGCAAGGTCATCGCCGAGCACGGCGAGCGCATCGCGATCAGCATCGACGTGCGCGGCACCAAGGTCGCCACGCGCGGCTGGACCGAGGAGCGCGGCGACCTGTGGGAGCTGGTGGATCGCCTGGAGGCCGAGGGCTGCCCGCGGTACGTGGTCACCGACGTCACCCGGGACGGCATGCTCGCCGGGCCGAACCTGGAGCTCTACCGGGAGCTGTGCGCCCGCACCGGCAAGCCGGTGGTGGCCAGCGGGGGTGTGTCGTCGCTGGAGGATCTGGTGGCGCTGGCGTCACTGCATCCTGCCGGTCTCGAGGGTGCCATCGTCGGCAAGGCGCTCTACGCTCATGCTTTCACGCTTCAGGAAGCGCTGGGGGCGGTATGAGGCGCGCGGGGAACCGGGTCTTCTCCGGTGGTATCTGGGAGGAGCGGTACGGTTACGCCAGGGCCGTCATCGCCGGTTCCCGTGTAATCGTTTCGGGCTGCACCGCCACCGTGGAGGGCGAGGTGCGGCACGTCGGCGACGCCTACCAGCAGAGCCTGACGGCGATGACCATCGCGCTGGACGCGGTGGAGGCGGCCGGCCTGACCCGCGAGGACGTGGTGATGGTGCGGTACTACGTGGTGGACGACCGGCACTACGACGAGTTCGGCCGGGCCTTCTTCGAGGTCTTCGGCAAGGTCCGCCCGGCGTGCACGGGGCTGCGCGTGGCGGGGCTGGTGGACCCGCGGATGCTGGTGGAGATAGAGATCGAGGCGTACAGGGCATGACAGTCGCGGTGCGGGTGATCCCGTGTCTGGACGTGGACGCGGGCCGCGTGGTCAAGGGCGTGAACTTCGAGAACCTGCGCGACGCGGGCGACCCCGTCGAGCTGGCCAGGCGGTATGACGAGGAGGGCGCCGACGAGCTGACCTTCCTCGACATCACCGCCTCCGCCGGCGAGCGGGAGACGATGTACGACGTGGTGCGCCGCACGGCCGAGCAGGTGTTCATCCCGCTCACGGTGGGCGGCGGGGTGCGGTCGGTGGAGGACGTGGACCGGCTGCTGCGGGCGGGGGCGGACAAGGTGTCGCTGAACACCGCGGCGATCGCGCGTCCCGAGCTGCTGACGGAGGCCTCCCGCCGGTTCGGCGCGCAGTGCGTGGTGCTGTCGGTGGACGCGCGGCGGGCTCCGGGGACGCCGAGCGGGTTCGAGGTGACCACGCACGGCGGACGCCGGGGAACCGGCATCGACGCGGTGGAGTGGGCGGCCCGCGGCGAGGAACTGGGGGCGGGGGAGATCCTGCTCAACTCGATGGACGGCGACGGCACGCTCGACGGCTACGACCTGGAGCTGATCCGGGCGGTGCGGGCCGTGGTGCGGGTGCCGGTCATCGCCAGCGGCGGGGCGGGGCGGCTGGAACACTTCCCGCCCGCGATCGAGGCCGGCGCCGACGCGGTCTTGGCAGCGTCGGTCTTCCACTTCGGCACGCTGAAGATCGGCGAGGTGAAGTCGACGCTGCGCGCCGCCGGGTATCCGGTGCGTTAGAAGGCCCGCAGGTGGTTGAACAGCTCGTAGGCGACGTCGCGCTCCTTGAACGCCGCCGCCTCCGAGCGCTTGACGGCCAGGTAGGCGCTGCGGCGCAGCGGCCCGAGGGCCTCCATGAGCAGCTCGTCGGCCTCCAGCGCGTCGAGGGCCTCCGCCAGGCTGCCGGGCAGGCGCGGGTAGCGGCCGGGCACGGTGTCGGGGTCGGCCTCGGCGGGTTCGCCGGGGTCGAGCTTGCGGCGGATGCCGTCGAGCCCGGCGTGGATGACCGCGCCCAGCGCCAGGTAGGGGTTGGCCGAGGAGTCCGACGGCTTGAGCTCGAGGTTGGGCTCGCCGGTCTCGCCGAGGGGTGAGCAGATCCGCACGGCCGCCTCGCGGTTGTCGGGGCCGTGGCAGACGTACGCGCTGGACCACATGCGGGGCGCCAGGCGGCGGAAGCTGTTGACGCTGCCGCAGGTGAGGGCGACCAGGGCGGGCAGGTGGGCGAGCAGGCCGCCGATGAACCAGCCGCGTTCGGGGGAGTCGCCGGCGAAGACGTTGCGCGACTCCCGCCACAGCGACATGTGCAGGTGCGCGCCGTTGCCCGCCTGGTCGGCGATGGGCTTGGGGGCCAGCGAGGCCCACATGGCCATGCGCAGGGCCACGCCGCGGACGCTCTCGCGCAGCAGCACGTGGTTGTCGGCGGCCCGCAGCGCGGGCGCGTGCCGGATGGACAGCTCCTGCTGCCCGGCGCCGAGCTCGGGGTGGTAGTGCTCGACCCGCAGCCCCTGGCTCTCCAGGGCGCGGATGAGCTTCATGGTGTAGTCGTGGGCGGTGTCGAAGCCCGTGGCGGCGTAGCAGAGGCTGTCGTCGAGCGGCACCAGCCGGTCGGGCCCGCCCGCGGGGTCGGGCAGGCGCCGGCCGAGGGTGAACTCCGGCTCGAAGGCCGCCACGAGCGTGTAGCCCTCGGCGGCCAGCTCGGCGACCGCGTCCTTGAGGAAGGTGCGCGGGCAGGCCTCCCACGGCGAGTCGTCCTGCCGGCGCAGGTCCGACAGCATGGCGGCGGCCCCCGGCGCGTAGGGGAGCGGGACGTAGGTGGCGGGGTCGGGCACGATGCGCACC
Source organism: Thermoactinospora rubra (assembly GCF_002093975.1). Lineage (GTDB taxonomy): Bacteria > Actinomycetota > Actinomycetes > Streptosporangiales > Streptosporangiaceae > Nonomuraea > Nonomuraea rubra_A. The sequence goes on along the minus strand of NZ_KZ084325.1, from coordinate 148,152 downwards.
TCGCCGACCGGTCCCATCCTCTCGACCTCCTGGAGCTGGTCGAGCATGTTCATCGCCATCATGGCCACCGTGTGGCCGATCCCCGTGCCGAGCCGTTCGGCCAGCCGGGACCGGGAGACGGCCTTGCCGCGCACGACCCCGCCGTGGTCGACGTAGAGGAAGCGGATGAGCTCGATCCCCTCGATCTCGGCGCGCTCAAGGATGCGCTGGACGGCGGGGTCGGGCGGCTGGGTCTTGGCGACGCCCTGGCGATCTCTCATCTAGCCTGCGTAACACGAACCGCCAGCGCAGAAAAGTATCAGGACAGAACGTTGGTAAAGAAGACGGCGAGTCGGTCGGCTCCCTGCATGATCCCCTCGAAGACGCCACTCACGGCCGCGGCCGCCTCGGTGGGCCGGGTGAACAGGTAGAAGACCGCGAACGCCACGGCAACGTAGGTGAGGACCTTCTTGACCTGCATGGGGGGCCTCCTGCAGTCCGTTCCCAGCCGTCTTATACCCAGGGACCTTCTTGACGATGTCTTTGATCTTATCGGGGGAGGTGCATCCCTACGCCATGCTACGGCCAAGCGCCGGCTCCGGCGTGTCGCTCCGCCGGGATTCGGTCTGGTACGGCAGGCGGATCAGCAGATACAGGGGCAGGGCGAGCGGCGAGAGCACGATGGTGAAGACCAGCACGGGCGCCATGACGAGCGGATGGATGCCGCGCTCGCGGCTGTCGAGGTAGATCCACCGGCCCACGAACAGGTCCCAGGCGATGATCTGCGCCCACAGCGCGGTGAGCGCTTCGGGGCTGGTCACGAGCTGCTGCAGCCCGGCGAGCGTGGGCCGGGTGACGACGGGCCAGAACTCGGCCAGCATCGGCACCAGCAGGACCAGCTCGACGGCCACCGCGGGCAGCACGATGAGCGGGGAGGCGGCCACGCGGCGGGTGACCCGCCAGGTGGGGGCGAGGATCATCAGCGCCCAGAACGGCGCGGCCAGGAAGAAGCTGAGGTTGAACAGCGTCGAGGTCATCACACGGCCTCCATGGTCTGCGGCTCGGACGGCGAGCCGGTCTCGGGCTTGGGCTGGGACCTGGCGACGACGGCGAGGGCCGCGCCGAGAGTGAGGACGGTCAGCAGGCCGAGGGCGGCCAGCGTGAGCCCGTCGGGACGGATGAGCGGCTGGCCGCGCATGGCCTGCCAGGTGACCAGGGCGAGCAGTCCCGCGTAGGCGAAGCCGGCGATCCGGATCAGGCGCAGCCGTACCTCCTGCGGGGCCAGGGCGGGCAGGCGGCGCGCGGCGGCGGCCAGGCCGATGGCCAGCAGGGGGAACAGCTGCAGTGCGTGCATGCCGACGAAGTGGGGGATGCGCAGGTCGCCGCCGGTGGTGCTCCAGCCGAGCAGGGGCAGGCCGGGGCCGCCGTCCGGCACGCCGACGCTGTGGGCGCCGGCGAAGTCCCCGAAGACCGGGCGTCCCGGCCAGGGGATGAACATCAGGGCGCCGAGCAGCAGGCCCGCGGTGCCGATGACCAGCCCCAGCCGGATGGCCGAGGCGGTCACGCGGTCGGCCTGGCGGGCTAGGAGCACGGTGACCGCGCCGACGATGTTCCCGATCATGAGCACGACGATCGTGACGCCCATGATCGTGAACAGCGTGTCGTCGAACGGCGTGTCGTCGTTGAAGTGGCTGCGGGTGTGCCGGGTGGCCTGCAGGGCGATGATGCCGAACTCGATCACGCCGGCGACGACCAGGGCGGTGCCCGCCCACCAGCTCGTGCGCCTGGCCTTGTGGGGCAGCGACAGCAGCCAGGCCCACACGAAGCCGTACAGCGCGAAGGAGACGGCGAACTTCAGCGGCTTGGCCCACAGGGGCATGCCGTCGAGCGTGCGCGGGTCGACCGCGTACAGCACGCCCGTGATCAGCGTGGCGGCGACCATCGCGGCCGTGAAGAGCATGAGGGGCCGGTGCCGGCGGAGCATCGGTCCTCCCTTCATGGGGAGTGGATAGTGCTACTTACCACTATCCATAGCTATGATGTCCGCTGCAAGAGGGGATGGGAAAACCGTGCGGATGGCGGAGCTCAGCGAGGCGGCGGGCGTGCCCGTGCCGACGATCAAGTACTACATGCGGGAGGGTCTCGTGCCGCCCGGCCGGCCCACCGGCCGCAACCAGGCCGACTACGACCAGGGCCACGTGCGCAAGATCAAGCTCGTGCGGGCCCTGGCCGACTACGGCGGGCTGTCGATCGCGGCCATCCGCGGCCTGATGCACGAGCTGGACAACCCGGCGACCGAGCTGCACCGCCTGCTCGGCGCCGCCCAGCGGACCGTGACCGAGCACACCGAGCCGCGCCCGGGGCCGCACGTGGAGGAGGCCCAGCGCCGCATCGCCGACCTGGCCGCCAGGCGGGGCTGGCACTGGGAGCCGGACCATCCCAGTTTCCGCACCGCGGTCGGGGTGCTGTCACTGCTGGCCGAGATCGGCCGGCAGGACATGATCGACGTGCTCGACGGCTACGCCGAGGCCGCCGAGCGCATCGCCCAGGCCGACCTGGCCGCGCTGGGCGACCTGTCGGACCGCGAGCGCGTGGTCGAGGTCGTGGTCATCGGCACCGCGCTGGGCGACACGCTCATCGCGGCGCTGCGGCGCATGGTCCAGGCGCACCTGTCGCACGAACTGCTGGGCGGCCACGTGGAGCCGCCGGCCCGCTAGACCCCCAGGGAGGCGTTGGCCAGGCGCTCCACCGCGTCGGGAGCGCCGGTGAGCTCCACCTCGGCGTGCCTTTGCCGGCCGAAGCAGAACAGCACCAGCTCGCCCGGCCTGCCGGCCACCTCCACCGCCGGCCCATCGGAGGGTCCCGCCTTCAGCGTCGCGCCGCCCGGGCCGCGCAGCACCACGGGCACCGGCGAGCGGCGCAGCGTCAGCCGGGCCGCGGCGCGCAGCCGCCACGCCAGGGCGCGCTCCAGGCTCTCGGGCAGCGCGCGCGGCTCCCACGGCTCCTGGGCGCGGCGCACGTCCTCGTGGTGGACGAAGTACTCGAGGGTATTGACCTGCTCGTCCAGGAACGGCAGCAGGCCGTACGGCCCGCCGGGGCGGCGCGCCATCGCCACCAGCTCGGCGTAGGAGTGCTTCTCCTTCAGCCCGCGCTGGACCGAGGCGGTGTAGCCGGCCAGGGGCCGCAGGGCGATGCCGCCGGCCGCGTCGAGCCTGCGCTCCCGCAGCACCAGGTGGGCGGCCAGGTCGTAGGTGGTCCACCCGGCGCACAGCGTGGGCGCGTCGGGGCCCAGGCGGTCGAGCAGATCACACAGGGCGGAGCGTTCGGCGCGTGCGTGGGACACGGCCCCACCCTATCCCGGGGAATATCCAGTCGATCAGCCGTGATAGTCACATAAGGAGAAAACGTTCCCGTCCGGAAGGATCCCCCCGAGTGGCGACCAAAGTCACCTCTGCCGTCATGCGCGAAGGGCTTTCCGTCCTCGGAGTGGCGATCCGCGCCGAATGGGCTGTCTTCACCGCCGCCGTGCTCTCCAGCGCCGTCTACGGCGGCATGACCGTCGCCTCGGCCTGGGCGCTGGGCTGGGCGGCGGAGAACGCGGTGCTGCCCGCCTTCGCCCAGGGCCGCGCCGCCGCCGGCGCGCTGTGGACGGGCGTGCTGCTCATCCTCGGCACCGCGCTGCTCAAGGCGATCGGCATCGCCGGGCGGCGCATCTGGGCGGGCACCATGCAGTACAACATGCAGGCCCGCTCCCGCCGCGAGGTCACCAGGCAGTACCTGCGGCTGCCGCTGGCCTGGCACCACCGTCACCCGACCGGGCAGCTGCTGTCCAACGCCAGCTCCGACGCCGAGGCCGCCTGGGCGCCGCTCGCGCCGCTGCCGATGGCCGTCGGCGTGATCGTCATGCTGCTGGTCGCCGCCGTGGCGATGGTCGTCACCGACCCGGTGCTCGCGCTCGTCGGCTTCCTGATCTTCCCGGCGATCGCCGTCCTCAACCTCGTCTACCAGCGGCGGCTCAGCCCCCTGGCCACCCGCGCCCAGCAGCTGCGCGCCGAGGTCAGCGAGATCGCCCACGAGAGCTTCGACGGCGCGCTGGTGGTCAAGACCCTGGGCCGCGAGGAGGAGGAGACCGAGCGCTTCCGCCGGCGCGCCCACGAGCTGCGCGACGCCAACATCGCCGTGGGCCGGGTGCGCGGCCTGTTCGACCCGCTGCTGGAGGCCCTGCCCACGCTGGGCGTGCTGGTCGTGCTGGCGGTCGGCGCGCACCGCCTGGCCGGCGGCTCGATCTCCTCCGGCGAGCTGGTGCAGGTGGCCTACCTGTTCACCCTGCTGGCCTTCCCGATCCGGGCGCTGGGGTGGGTGCTGGCCGAGCTGCCGCGCAGCGTCGTGGGCTGGCGCCGGGTCCGCCAGGTGCTGGAGGCCACCGGCTCCATGGAGTACGGCCAGGCCCGCCTCCAGGGCGACGGCGCCGCCGCCCTGGAGGTCAAGGAGCTGTCCTACGCCTACGGGGAGGACCCAGAACGCCTGGTGCTGCGCGAGGTCGGCTTCGAGGTCCCGGCCGGCCGTACGGTCGCCCTCGTCGGCCCCACCGGCTCGGGCAAGTCCACGCTGGTGCAGACCCTCGTCCGGCTGGTCGACCCGCTCGCGGGCCAGGTGCGGCTGGACGGCGTCGACCTGCGTGAAATCGCTTACGGCGGCATCGCCGAGTCGGTCGCGCTGGTGCCGCAGCAGACGTTCCTGTTCGACGACACCGTGCGCGGCAACGTCACCCTCGGCCTGCCCGTCGACGACCAGGAGGTGTGGGCCGCGCTGCGGCTGGCCCAGGCCGACGGCTTCGTCAGCCGCCTGCCCCAGGGGCTGGACACCCGGGTGGGGGAGCGCGGCGCGACCCTGTCCGGCGGCCAGCGCCAGCGGCTGGCGCTGGCCAGGGCCGTGGTCCGCCGCCCGCGCCTGCTCATCCTCGACGACGCCACCTCCTCGGTGGACCCGCAGGTGGAGGCGCGCATCCTGCAGGGGCTGCGCGGCGAGAGCGCCACGGTGGTGCTCGTCGCCTACCGCATGGCCACGATCGCCCTGGCCGACGAGGTGATCTACCTCGAACACGGCCGCGTCGTGGACCGCGGAACCCACGAGCAGCTGCTCGCCCGGTGCCAGGGCTACCGCAACCTGGTCACCGCCTACGAGCGTGAGGAAGCCGAACGAGCCGCCGTCGAGGCGGGAGAAGGGGTCAGCGCGTGAGCCAGGTCGTCGAAGGCACCAGGATCTCCAGGAACGCCGAGGGCTCGGCGCTGGGGACCGTCCGCCGCGGGCTGGCGCTCACGCCCGAGTTCCGCAAGGGCCTGCTCGGCACGCTGGCGCTCGCCGTGGCCGCCACCGCCGGCAAGATCATCGTCCCCATCGCCGTGCAGCAGACCATCGACACGGGCCTGCAGTCGGCCACGCCCGACCTCGCCTACATCTCCAGGGCCGTGGGCCTGTGCGCCGTCGCGGTGCTGGTGACCATGCTGGCCGGCTACGCCATGAACGTGCGCCTGTACCGGGCCACCGAGTCCTCCCTGGCCACGCTGCGGGTGCGCGGCTTCCGCCACGTCCACGACCTGTCGGTGCTGACCCAGAACACCGAGCGCCGCGGCGCCCTGGTCTCCCGCGTCACCGGCGACGTCGACCAGATCAGCACCTTCATGCAGTGGGGCGGGCTGATGATCATCGTGGCGTGCGGCCAGGTGCTCGTCGCCACCGTGCTGATGCTCGTCTACTCCTGGCAGCTCACGCTGCTGGTGTGGGGTTGCTTCCTGCCGCTGGTGATCGCGCTGCCGCGCTTCCAGCGGTGGCTGTCGTCGGCCTACACCACCGTCCGCGAGCGCACCGGCGACATGCTGGCCGCCGTCAGCGAGTCCGTCGTGGGCGCGGCCGTCATCCGCGCCTACGGCTCCGAGCGCCGCACCGGCGAGCGCATCGACGCCGCCATCGAGGCCAACCGCAGGGCCCAGATACGCGCCCAGAAGATCGTCGCGACCGTCTTCCCGCTGACCGAGGTCGTGGCCGCGGTCGCGATCTCCGGGATCGTGCTGCTGGGCGTCCACCTCGGCCTGGGTGGCCACATCACCGCCGGGCGGCTGGTGGCCTTCCTGTTCCTCATCACGCTGTTCGTCTCGCCGCTGCAGATCGCCACCGAGGTGCTCAACGAGGCCCAGAACGCCGTCGCGGGCTGGCGGCGCGTGCTGGGCGTGCTGGACACCCCGCCGGACGTGGCCGACCCGGGCCAGGACGGCGTGGAACTGCCGCGCGGGCCCATCTCGGTGGCCTTCGAGGACGTCACCTTCGCCTACCCCGGCGGCGAGCCGGTGCTGAAGGAGGTGACGGTGACCGTCCCGCCGCGCACGCGCGTCGCCGTCGTCGGCGAGACCGGCTCGGGCAAGACCACCTTCGCCAAGCTGCTGACCCGGCTCATGGACCCCGTGTCGGGCCGCGTCACCGTCGACGGGGTCGACCTGCGCCGGGTGTGCTTCTCCTCGCTGCGCGAGCGGATCGTCATGGTGCCGCAGGACGGGTTCCTGTTCGACGGCACCCTCGCCGACAACATCCGGTACGGCAAGCCCGGCGCCACCGACGAGGAGATCACGCTCGCGCTGACCGAGCTGGGGCTGGCCGACTGGCTGGAGGGGCTGCCCGACGGGCTGGAGACCAAGGTGGGCCAGCGCGGCGAGTCGCTGTCGGCAGGGGAGCGCCAGCTCGTCGCCCTCGCCCGGGCCTACCTCGCCGACCCGGACCTGCTCCTGCTGGACGAGGCCACCTCCGCCGTCGACCCCGCCACCGAGGTACGGCTGGCGCGCGCCCTGGAGGGCGTCACGCGCGGCCGTACGGCGATCACCATCGCGCACCGCCTGTCCACGGCGGAGAACGCCGACGAGGTGCTGGTCTTCGACGCCGGCCGCCTGGTGCAGCGCGGCCCCCACGCCGAGCTGGTGCGCCAGGACGGCGTCTACGCCGACCTTCACGCCTCCTGGGTCAGCGCCGCCCGCACCTGAGCCTCCAGCGAGTCCGGAGCGGTTCGGGGAGCGGGCGGGGGAGCTGGTTGAATGGCCGCATGGCCCTGGATCCCGCGATCGCAGCACGGCTGAAGCGCACCCCCGACGGGCTCGTGCCCGCCATCGTGCAGCAGTACGACACCGGCGAGGTGCTCATGCTGGCGTGGATGGACGACGAGGCGCTGCATCGCACGCTGACGACGGGCCTGGGCACCTACTGGTCGCGCAGCCGCCGCGAGTACTGGGTCAAGGGCGCCACCTCGGGCAACGTCCAGCACGTCAAGTCCGTGTCGCTGGACTGCGACGGCGACACCGTCCTGGTCAAGGTCGACCAGACCGGCGGGGCCTGCCACACGGGCGACCGCACCTGCTTCGACGCCGGGCTGATCGGGCCGTGACCGGGCGGCGCGAGCTGTGGCTGTGGCTGGCCGGCACCGCCCTCGGCTGCGGCCTGGCGCTGCTGGCGGCCGGCCGCGAGTGGGCCGTGGCCACCGGCGGCACCCCGGCGGCCGCGACGGGCGCCGAGCTGAGCCCCGCGCTGACGCCCGTGGCGCTGGCCGGGCTGGCGGGCGTCGTGGCGGTCCTGGCCACCCGCGGGCTGGGCCGCCGCCTGGTGGCCGCGGTCGTCGCCCTGTGCGGCCTGGCCGCCGTCCTGGCCGCGTGGAGCGCCACCTCCGCCGGCCGCGTCCGCGCCGAGCTGTCCGAGCAGCTGGTCGCCGCCCCCGCGTGGCAGACCACCGTCTGGCCCGCCGTCGCGGTCGTCGGCGGCGTCCTCACGCTGGCCGGCGGGCTGCTCGCCGTCGTCCGCGGCGGCCGCTGGGCGGGCATGTCCGACCGGTACGGCAGGCGGGCCCCTCGCGAGCGCGACACCTCCCTGTGGGAGGCGCTCGACCGGGGCGAGGACCCCACCGACCGCCCCTGACCCGGGCGGTTATGGAGTCGTTCCTCCGTGTCGAGGATGGTTTGTCGCTAAGCTTCGGCGGGACCGCCGGATCAGAGGAGTGGACAAGCATGACATACGGGCCGCAGGACGGCAGCGGGGGCTACAACGCCGGACAGCCCGGCGGGTACGGCCAGCCGTACCCGGGAGACCAGCCGGGATACGGCCAGGGCGGTTACGGGCAGCAGGGCAGCTACGGGCAGGGCGGTTACGGCCAGCCGGGCCAGCCGGGCTACGGCAGCGGGCCCCAGGGGTACGGCAGCGGCCCGCAGGGCTATGGCAGCGGCCCGCAGCAGGGGTACGGCCAGCCGTACGGCAGCGGCCCGCAGAGCTACGGGGACCAGCCCTACGGCGGCTACTCGCCTCCTCCCGGCGGCTACGGCCAGCCGGGCGGCTACGGCGCCCCGCAGGGCACCAAGACCAACGGCATGGCCATCGCCTCGCTCGTCCTCGGCATCGCGGGCCTGGCGCTCTGCGGCGTGTCCTCGATCGTGGGCGTCATCCTCGGGCACATCGCGCTCAGCCAGATCAAGCGCACCGGCGAGGAGGGCAGGGGCATGGCCATCGCCGGCCTGGTGACGTCTTACATCATGGTGGGCTTGGCGCTGGTCTTCCTCCTGTTGTACGTCGTGTGGGGCGTGGCGATCCTGGGCTTCGGCGCCGCGTCGAGCTACTAGGCCGGGCCGCGAGGGATAGCCTGGCCCCATGGCAGCACAGGAGACGGCGGCGCGGACCCTGCGGTCCGTGCTGGCGCCCCTCGGCGTGGCCGCCGCCACGGCGGCCGGCGTCGCCTTCGTCGGCGTGGTCGACCCCAACGAGCCCGGCCACTACCCGACCTGTCCCTTCCTGTGGCTGACCGGCCTGTACTGCCCGGGCTGCGGCACGCTCCGCGCCGTCCACGGCCTGGCCCACCTCGACGTCGGCGCCGCGCTGGACATGAACCCGCTGTTCGTGGCCATGGTCCCGGTCATGGTGTTCTGGTGGGCCCGCTGGCTCGTGGCCCGCTGGCGCGGCCGGCCGCCCCGCCCCGTGCCCGCTCCCCGGCTGCTGTGGGGGTTCATCGCGGTGATCGCGGTCTACTGGGTGGCCAGGAACCTGCCCTTCGGCGCCTTCCTGGCACCCTAGGCGGCCCCCGGCGGCTCGCCGGCCGCCGGCGGACGGATACCATCGCACTCGAGGCGGGGCCATCCGCCCAGTCCCCACGAAGTCGACCGGAGGGATCCCAAGCGCGTGAGTGAGCGGACCGAAGGGCTAGGCGTCCTCGACGACATCCTCGCCGGCGTGCGGGAGGATCTCGCCGAACGCCAGAAGGCGACCTCGCTCGACGAGCTCAAGGAGCGTGCCGAGCGGGCTCCCTCGCCCAAAGACGTCTACGCCGCCCTCGGCGGCGACAGGGTGTCGGTCATCGCCGAGGTCAAGCGTTCCAGCCCGTCCAAGGGCGCGCTGGCGGCGATCGCCGACCCCGCGGCGCTGGCCGCGGACTACGAGGCCGGCGGGGCGCACGTCATCAGCGTGCTGACCGAGCGCCGCCGCTTCGGCGGCAGCCTGGAGGACCTGGCCGCGGTGCGCGCCCGGGTCGACGTCCCCGTGCTGCGCAAGGACTTCATCCTGACCTCCTACCAGCTGTGGGAGGCCAGGGCCTATGGCGCCGACATGGCGCTGCTCATGGTGGTCTGCCTGGAGCAGGAGGCGCTGGTCTCGCTCATCGAGCGGGCCGAGTCGATCGGGCTGACCCCGCTGGTGGAGGTGCACACCGAGGAGGAGCTCGAACGCGCGGTGGCGGCGGGCGCCAGGATCATCGGTGTGAACGCGCGCAACCTCAAGACGCTCGAGGTGGACCGCGACGTCTTCGCCAAGATCGCGCCGAAGATCCCCGACGGCGTGCTGCGCGTCGCCGAGTCGGGGGTGCGCGGACCGCACGACCTGCTGGCCTACGCGCGCGCCGGCGCCGACGCCGTCCTGGTGGGTGAGAGCCTGGTGACCGGCAAGGACCCGCGCAAGGCCGTGGAGGCGCTCGTGACCGCGGGCGCCCACCCGGCGACCCGTCCCGATCACGGATCAGAAGGTTGACAGTGGCAAACATCCTCACGCCCGCGGACCTCGCGGGCCACGGCCCGCGAGGCGACGACCCCGACCCGCGGGGCAAGTTCGGGCTCTTCGGCGGGCGCTTCGTGCCCGAGGCGCTGATCCCCGCCCTGGACGAGGTCGCCGCCGAGTACGAGAAGGCCAAGAGCGACCCGGCCTTCGTGCGCGAGTTCGACCACTTGCTGCGCACCTACGCGGGCCGGCCCACCACCCTGACCGAGGTGCCGCGCTTCAGCGAGCAGGCCGGGGGCGCGCGGATCGTCCTCAAGCGCGAGGACCTCACCCACACCGGCGCCCACAAGATCAACAACGTGCTGGGGCAGGCGCTGCTGACCAAGCGCCTGGGCAAGAAGCGCGTCATCGCCGAGACCGGCGCCGGCCAGCACGGCGTGGCCACCGCCACCGCGGCCGCCCTGATGGGCCTGGAGTGCGTCATCTACATGGGCGCCGTCGACTGCGAGCGGCAGGCCCTGAACGTCGCCCGCATGAAGCTGCTCGGCGCGAGGGTGGTGCCCGTCCACAACGGCAGCAAGACCCTCAAGGACGCCATCAACGAGGCCTTCCGCGACTGGGTCACCAACGTCGACACCACCCACTACCTGTTCGGCACCGTCGCGGGGCCGCACCCGTTCCCGGAGATCGTCCGCGACTTCGCCCGCATCATCGGCGTCGAGGCCCGCCGGCAGATGCTGGAGCTGACCGGGCGCCTGCCCGACGCGGTGTGCGCGGCCGTGGGCGGCGGCAGCAACGCCATCGGCATCTTCCACGCTTTCATCGGCGACGAGGGCGTCCAGCTCCACGGCTACGAGGCCGCCGGGCACGGCCTGGACAGCGGCGAGCACGCCCTCACGCTGACCGCCGGCTCGGTCGGCGTGCTCCACGGCGCGCGCACCTACGTGCTGCAGGACGAGGAGGGCCAGACGATCGAGTCGCACTCGATCTCCGCGGGCCTCGACTACCCCGGCGTCGGCCCCGAACACGCCTGGCTGAAGGACAGCGGGCGCGCCACCTACCACGGCGTCACCGACGACGAGGCCATGGCGGCCTTCTCGCTGCTGGCCAGGACCGAGGGCATCATTCCGGCCCTGGAGTCCTCCCACGCCCTGGCCGGGGCGCTGCGGCTGGGCCGCGAGCTCGGGCCCGAGGCGACCATCCTGGTCAACCTCTCCGGCCGCGGCGACAAGGACATGGGCACCGCGATGAAATACTTCGGACTGTGATCATGACGACTCTCCAGACGGTCTTCGACCGGGCCAAGGCCGACAACCGCGCCGCGCTGGTGGGCTACCTGCCCGCCGGATTCCCGACCAAGGACGGCGCCGTCGCGGCGGCCACCGCCATGGTGGAGGCGGGCTGTGACGTCATCGAGATCGGCCTGCCGTACTCCGACCCCCTCATGGACGGGCCCACCATCCAGGACGCCGTCCACCGGGCGCTGACCAACGGCACGCGCATCGCCGACGTGCTGCGCACCGTCGAGGGGGTCGCGCGCACCGGCGCCGCCACCCTGGTGATGACCTACTGGAACCCGATCGACCGCTACGGCGCCGAGCGCTTCGCGCGCGAGCTGGCCTCGGCGGGCGGCGCGGGCACGATCACGCCGGACCTGACGCCGGAGGAGGCCGACACCTGGCGCGAGGCCTCGGCGGCGGCGGGCATCGACACGGTGTTCCTCGTGGCGCCCAGCTCCACGCAGGAGCGCATCAAGGCCGTGGTGAACTGCTGCACCGGGTTCGTCTACGCCGCCTCGCTCATGGGCATCACAGGCGCGCGGGAGACCGTCAACGCGGCGGCCGAGGGGCTGGTCCGCCGCACCCGCGAGGCCACGTCGCTGCCGGTGTGCGTGGGCCTGGGCATCAGCAACGGCCGGCAGGCGGCCGAGGTGGCGGCCTACGCCGACGGCGTCATCGTCGGCTCGGCGTTCATCCGCCTGCTGCTGGACGCGCCCGACGAGGCCTCCGGGCTGACCGCCGTCCGCTCCCTGGCCGCCGAGCTGGCCGAGGGCGTACGGCGGCGCTGACGCCGCTCGCGCTTGAGGGCGGGGGAGGGGCGCCGCTCCAGGCGCCGGGTCCCCGCCGACCCGCTCCTTCCCACCTCTCGGGCTGAGGACCGGGGATGTGGGTGGGTGGGTGCTCGCCGACCCGAGCTTTCGCGCCTCTCCGGCTGAGGACCCGCAGTGTGGGTGGGTGGGTGCTCGCCGACCCGAGCTTTCTCGCTTCTCGCACCGGCGACCCGGGGGTAGTAGCGCCGGGTGGCCGCCGGTGCGCGCTGTCGCGCTTTTCGGGGTGTACGGCCTGGGCAGGAGACGGGGCGGCATAGCGGATTTGCCGGACGGGGTTGCTTCGTGTCGGAGGGCGGGTCAGCCTGGGGCGTACCCCGGCACCCCCAAGGAGATCCATGCGCGGACTCATGGCGGGCTTACTCGTGCTGGCCGCCTTGGCCGCCCCCGCCCACGCCGAACCGCCCCCGCCCGATCCCACCCCCACCCCGGCCCCGACCTACCGGCTCAACAACCCCGACGAGCCGGCCGCGGGCCGCCCCCGGCCCACGGTCCAGAACCTTCCCCCCACCCCGCGGCCGGTCGGCGAGCCGCTCAAGCTCACCTCCGATCAGCTGATCGTCGAGGTCGATCCCGCCTTCCCGCGAGTGCTGCGCTACACCGACCGGGCCGGTGGCGCCCATCTCGGGGGAGCGCGGGCCGTGCCCGCCGTGGTGCTGAACGGCCAGCCGTACGAGACGACCGTCACGGCGCGCGGCCACGACACCAGCACGGCCCGATATGTCCTGAAATTTCAACAATTACCGGGGGTGGAGCTCGACGCCGCCATCTGGGTCAAAGGCCGCGTGACCGGGTTCTCCATCGAAGCCGTCCGCGACACCGAGGCCTTCCGCGTCCAGACCGTCGACCTGCCCGGCCACGACCTGGTCTCCGTCTCCAGCGACCAGCCCGGTGCCGCCACCGCCTTCACCCGCCTGGACCCCAACTCCACCCGCACCGCCGACGTCTTCACCGCCCTGACCGACCGGACGCCCGCCGACCCCGCCCCCGTCGGCGCGACGTACGGCATCGTGTCCACCTCCCGCCTGGCCGCCGCCGTCGAGACCAACTCCACCTACGACCTGCCCGCGGGCCCCACCGACAAGGACGCCGCCCGGCTGTGGCACCAGGCGCGCGAGCTGCCCGGCGGCGGCATCGAGGTGGGCGTGTGGAGCGGCCAGTGGACCCACCGGGCGACCGGCTCGCCGTTCACCGAGGACCTGCCCTGGCCAAGGTCGTCGTCACCCCCGACGCCAACGGCGACGGCGCGGTGGACTGGCAGGACGGCGCGATCGCGTTCCGCGACATCATGGTCGAGCCGCTGGGCGCCGAGCGGACCCGCGACCGCGTGGTGATCCACATCCCCTTCAACTTCGGCAGCCAGGCCACCCACCCGTTCCTGCGCACGCTCGACGACGTCAAGCGCATCTCCCTGGCCACCGACGGGCTCGGCCAGCTGGTGCTGCTCAAGGGCTACCAGTCGGAGGGCCACGACAGCGCCCACCCCGACTACGGCGGCAACCACAACACCCGCGCGGGCGGCCTGGCCGATCTCAACACCCTGCTCAAGGCCGGCAGGAAGTGGAACGCCGCCTTCGGCGCGCACGTCAACGCCACCGAGGCCTACCCCGAGGCCAGGACCTTCGGCCAGACCCCGGTCGACCTGGCGGCCAAGGGCTGGAACTGGCTGGACCAGTCCTACCGCATCGACCAGCGCCGCGACCTGGCCTCCGGCACCCTCGCCGGGCGCCTGCGCCGCCTGCGGGCCGAGACCGACCCCAACCTGCAACTGCTGTACGTGGACGTCTTCCGCCCCTTCGGCTGGGTGGCCGACCGGACGATCGCCGAGCTGCGCGCCCAGGGCTGGCAGGTGGCCACCGAGTGGTCCGACAAGCTCGAACGCGCCAGCCTGTGGGCCCACTGGGCGGGCGACCTCAACTACGGCGGGGTCACCAACAAGGGGCTGAACTCCCAGATCATCCGCTTCATCCGCAACCACGAGAAGGACGTCTGGAACGCCCACCCGATCCTCGGCAACGCGCGCATCGTGGAGTTCGAGGGCTGGACGGCCGAGAACGACTGGAGCGCCTTCTACCGCAACATCTGGGAGCACAACCTGCCGGCCAAGTTCCTGCAGCGCGAGCGGATCACGCGCTGGGGCGCCGACGAGATCGTCTTCACCGGCGGCCTGCGGGCGAGCTTCGCCGACGGCAGGCGCGAGATCTTCGCAGGCTCCGCCAAGGTGCTGGACGGCACGGCCTACCTGCTGCCCTGGGACGGCAAGCTCTACCACTACAACGCCCGGGGCGGCCGGACCACCTGGCAGATCGCCCGGCCGGACGGCCGCCCGCTGACCGTCTACCGGCTCACCGGCCAGGGCCGCGTGCGGGCCGGCGAGGTCAGGCCCGCGGGCGGCCGGATCACGCTCGACGCCGTGCCCGGCGTGCCGTACGTCCTGGACACCCGGGCCAGGCCGGCCAGGCCCGGCTGGGGCGAGGGCACCGGCCTGAGCGACCCCGGCTTCAACGGCGAGCTGGACGGCTGGCAGGCCACCGGCCCGGTGAGCGTGCGCACGACCGAGCTGGGCCACCGCGTCGCCGTGCTGGGCGGCGGCGCGCCCGCCGCGCTGGAGCAGCGGATCGCCGGCCTGCGCCCGGGCCGGACCTACACCGCCTCGGCGTTCGTCGAGATCGAGCCCGGCCGCAGCCGCGAGACCGTGCTGCGGGCCGGCGACCGGTCGGTCACCCTGCACCGCTCCACGGCCAGGAACCACATCGCCGCCGACGAGAAGCGCGACACCTACTTCCAGCGCGTGTCGGTGACGTTCACCGCCCGCGGGGCGCGGGAGCCGCTGCGCATCGCGGCGGCCGGGGCCGAGGGCGAGGTCCGCGTGGACGACGTGCGGGTGATCCCGTCCGTTCCGCGGGGCGACAGGTGGACCTTCGAGGCGCCCGAGCCCGGCTGGGGGCCGTTCGTCAAGGGCGACGCGGGCGGCTCGCTGGACGCGCGCACCCACCTGTCGGAGCGGCACGAGCCGTACACGCAGAAGGGCTGGCAGGGCAAGGCCGTCGACGACGTGCTGGCCGGCCGGTGGTCGCTGAAGTCCCACGAGGAACGGCAGGGCCTGGTCTACCGGACGGTGCCGTGGACGGCGCGGTTCGAGACCGGCCGCGCCTACGAGGTGTCCTTCTCCTACCAGAACGCCCTGGCCGGCACCTACGCCTGGGTCACCGGCTACGACAAGGCGGGCCGCAGCGTGCAGACCCGCCTCACGCCCGTCCCGGAGCGGCGCTCCACCGCGCGCTTCACCGAACGGGTGGTGGCCGGCTGCGGCGACGTGTGGGTGGGCCTGCGCTCGCTGCGCCCCGAGCAGCCGGGCGCCGACTTCGTCCTGGACGACTTCGCGGTCGAGGACCTCGGCCCGGCCCCGGAGGCGGGTGCGTGCGCCACCGTCGAGGTCAAGCCCGCCTCGCCCGCCTTCGAGCAGGGGGCGGCGGGCGAGGTGACCACGGTGTTCACCAACCTGGAGGACCAGGCCGCCGAGGTGAGCCTCACGCTGGCCGCGCCCGCCGGGTGGACGGTCACCGGCCAGGGGAGCGGCGTCGTCGAGCCCGGCGGCACGCTCACCAGCCGCTGGCAGGTCACCCCGCCGGCGGACGCGCCCTACCGGATTCGTCCGCAGTGCTCCGGCCTTCCGGTCAGGGTGAAGCGGCTTCTTCCTCGTAGCGGGTAGGAAAAGCCGATTCGCCGCCGTGGCGGATCGGCGTCTGCTAGATTGACCGCGTTGGGTACCGCCGGACGGGCGGGAACGGAGCCGCAAGGCTCGAAAGCCTGTGGAGATCTGGTAAGACCACTTCGGTGGCGCAGGTCGGCGAAGCAGGAAGCCACAGAAGTGCCGCCCGTGCGGCACAGGCTGAATCTTCGGCGTTCATGCCGGAGAGCGCGTCAATACCTGGGCGGGCGCTGCACGGCCTTCACGGCCCAGGTCGGCGTGGACAACTCCCAGGGCACGCGCGGCTCGGTCCGGTTCAGCGTGAAGTCCGGCGAGCAGGTGCTGGCCGCCAGCCCGGTGCTGCGCAACGCCGATCCCGCCCATCCGCTGACGGCCCGGCTCGACGGGGTCCGCTACCTGGACCTGGTGGTGGACAACGGCGGCGACGGCAACGGCAACGACCACGCCGACTGGGGGGAGGCGCGCCTGACCTGCTGACTCAGGGCTGACTCAGGGCTGACTCGCGGGCCGGCTCAGGGCTCGGGCCGGATCTCCACGGCCGGCCCGCCCACCCGGTCCAGCTCCAGCACGACGATCTCGTTGCCGCCCGCCCGCAGCAGGGGAGCGGGCAGGTACAGCGCGCGCTGCGGGCCGCGCTCCCAGTAGCGGCCCAGGCAGAAGCCGTTCACCCACACATACCCCTTGCCCCAGCCGGGCAGCGCCACGAAGGCGTCGGCGGGCTCGCCCGCCTCCAGGACGCCGCGGAAGAAGGCGGGCGGCGCGGCTGCCGTGCCGGGCTCGAAGCGCACGCCGGAGACGTCCTCCAGCGGGTAGGCCGTGACGGAGAAGCCGTGCAGGTACTGCCGGCCGTGCAGCACCCCGTCCACGCCCTTGCGCTCGCCCAGGCGGGGCCCGAAGTTCGTCCGCCCCATCGACTCCACCAGCAGCTCCACCGTGGCGGGACCCGCCACCGCCAGGCCGGGCCGCTCCCCGTCACGCTCCAGCACCGCCACCGGCTCGCCGTCCACGCTCACGTGGGCCCGGTCGCGCAGGCCGTCCACGGTCAGGGGGCGCGGCCCGCGCGGCCCCGGCACCTCGACGCGGTAGCGGACCAGGCCGTGGGCCATGCCGAGGTCCTCGAAGGAGGGCGGCGTCGGCGACGTCGACTCTGCGCCCAGGCCGCTGTCGGCCAGCCGTACCGACTCGGTCAGCGGCACCGATGACGGCGGCAGAGCGGGCGGCGTGGGCGGCACCTCGGGCAGCTCGCCCGTGTGGCGGGCGAGCACCTCGCGGAACAGCCAGAACTTCGCCGTGGGCGCGCCGCGCTCGTCGATGGGGGCGTCGTAGTCGTAGGAGCCGACCGTGGGCCGGTAGGGGCCGTCGTGCAGCTCGCCGGTCCGGTTGGCGCCCGCCCAGGTGCCGAAGCTGGTGCCGCCGTGCGCCATGTAGACGTTGACCGACGCGCCGGTGGCCAGCAGCCGCTCCAGCGTCGCGGCCGCCTCCTCGGGGTCGCGTGTGACGTGCTCCTGGCCCCAGTGGTCGAACCAGCCGCACCAGAACTCCATGCAGAACAGCGGGTCGCCGGGGCGGTGCTCGCGCAGCGTGGCGAAGGCCCGCTCGGGGTCGGAGCCGAAGTTCACCGTCGCCGGCACGCCCGGCAGCGTGCCGCCGGTCAGGTACCAGTCCTCCGGCCCGTCGGAGGTGAACAGCGGCACCTCGACGCCGTGCCCGGTCAGCCGGTCGGCCAGATGCCGCAGGTAGTCCCGGTCGGTGCCGAAGGAGCCGTACTCGTTCTCCACCTGCACCATGATCACGTTGCCGCCGCGGGTGACCTGCCGCTCGGCGACCCGCGGGATCACCTCGGCCAGGTAGCGGTCGACGTGGGCCAGGTAGCGGGGGTCGCTGGTGCGCACCCGCACGCCGGGCCGGGCCGTCAGCCAGGCGGGCAGGCCGCCGTTGTCCCACTCGGCGCAGATGTACGGCCCGGGCCGCACGATGGCCAGCAGGCCCTCCTCGGCGGCGGCGTCGAGGAAGGCGCCCAGCTCCTCCACCCGCGTGAACCGGCCGGGACCGGGCTCGTGGAGGTTCCACGGGACGTAGGTCTCGACCGTGTTGAGCCCCATCGCGCGCAGCATGCGCAGGCGGTGCCGCCAGTGCCCCGGCACGACGCGGAAGTAGTGCAGGGCGCCCGACAGCACCCGGAACTCCCGGCCGTCGAGCCGGAAAACCCGGCCATCAATGATAAAACTTCGCATTCGCGTCCTTAAAGGTATGTATGTCTTTAAAGTAGGATTCTTCGGCTCCAGCATGGAGCCCCCGGCCGGTCCGGGGCCATGGACAAGCGTGGGGAGTTCTTGGACGGATGGGCGCGGGGTTCCGGCAGTGGATGCACTACCTCACGCCGAGCGACGCCCACCGCCGGCTCGGCCTGGTGTGCCTGGGCGTCGGCCACCAGGAGGGGCACCTGCCCACGGTGGGCCCCCGCACCATGCGCAACCACGTCGCCGTGGTGGTGACCGAGGGCAAGGGCTGGTTCCGCCACGGCGCCGGCCCGCTCCTCGAGGTCGCCGCCCCCGCGGTGCTGTGGCTGTTTCCCGGGGTGCCGCACCACTACGCCCCCTACGACCCGGGCTGGACCGAGTGGTTCGTCGACTTCACCGGCCCGGCCGTGGCCGCCTACCAGGGCCTCGGCTTCCTCGACCCCGCCGCCCCGGTCACCCCGCTGACCACCGCCGACCTTCCGGTCCAGGCCATCGGCCGCATCGCGCGGGCGTGCCGCCTGGGCAGCCCCTACCTGGAGGTGGAGACCTCCGCCATCGTCCACGACGTGCTCGTGGCGCTGCGGCGCTGCCGCGCCGACGAGCACCCCGGCGGCGAGCCCGTGCTGGCCCGGCTGGCACGCGACGCCTGCCTGCCGCTGTCGGTGACCGAGCACGCCAGGCGCCTGGGCATGCCGCCGGCCGAGCTGCGGCAGGTGGTGCGCCGCCTGACCGGCTCCAGCCCCAAGGACTACCTGCTGACCGTACGGCTCAACCGCGCCAAGGACCTGCTGGCCACCTCCGGGCTGCCGGTGGCGGCCGTCGCCCGGCGCGTCGGCTACGACGACGCGGCCTACTTCACGAGAATTTTCACCCGGCGCGTCGGGCTGCCGCCCAGCGAGTTCCGCGCGCAGCACTATCGTGGGCTCACGCTTAACTGAGGCTTATCCGGGGCGTGGTCGGATACTGCGGGGTAGCGTTACGCATCCCTCCGGCCAACTGAAACCTCCAAGGAGTGCACGCGGTGGAATGGTCGCGTAACGTCGCGGGAGCGATACCCTGGGTGACAACCGCCGCCCGGCTGGTCCTGGGCATCGTGCTGATCGTCGCGGGCGTGCCCAAGTTCCGCGACCAGATCCAGTCCGTGACGGCGGTCAAGGCCTACCAGCTGCTGCCCGACTCGGCGGCCACCATGGTCGGGCACGCCCTGCCGGTCGTGGAGATCGTTGTGGGCGTGCTGCTGGTGCTGGGCCTGCTGACCAGGGTGGCCGGAGTGATCGGCGGGCTGCTCATGGCGGCCTTCGTCTTCGGCATCGCCTGGGCGTGGGCCAACGGCCTCAGGATCGACTGCGGCTGCTTCGGCGGCGGCGGCCAGCTGGCGGCCGGGCAGGAGCCGACCTATCTGGTCGACATCCTGCGCGACTTCGGCCTGGCGCTGTGCGCCGCGTGGACCGTGCGCTTCGCGCCGGGACGCCTGGCGCTGGACGGGGCGCTCGGCCTGACGGGTGGTTCGGGTGGTTCGGAAGGAGAAGGGTGATGGGCAAGGCCGGGCGCGAGAAGTCGGTGCGCGAGCGCATCAAGGAGCAGCAGCAGGCCGCGCGGGCCGCCGAGAAGCGCCGCAGGATGCTGACCTACGCGGCCGTGGGCGTCGTGGCCCTGGCCGCCATCGGCGGCGGCTGGTTCTACACCTACAGCCAGAGCCGGTCCGAGCAGCCCGCGGCCGGCCCGCTGGCGCCCATCACCGTCCAGCCCGACGGCTCGGTGGCGATGGCCAAGCAGGGCGTGGCCAAGCCCGTCATCGACGTCTACGAGGACTTCCAGTGCCCCGGCTGCCAGCAGTTCGAGGAGCTCAGCGGGCCTACGCTGAAGAACCTCGCCTTCGAGGGCAAGGCCAAGGTCGTCTACCACCCGATCACGATCTTCGGTCAGGAGCCGCTCAAGAGCAACTCCGTGCGGGCCGCCGCCGCCCTGCGCTGCGTGCCCGGCGGGGAGCCGTGGATGCGCCTGCACGACAAGCTCTTCCAGGAGCAGCCGCGCGAGGGCGACGTGGGCTTCCAGATGGCCGACCTGGTCGCCTGGGGTAAGGAGGCCGGCGTGACCGCGCCCGGCTTCGAGCAGTGCGTCACCTCCCAGCAGCACGCCCAGGCGCACCTGGCCTACTCCGGCAAGACCATGAAGGAGGCCGCCATCGAGGGCACGCCCACCGTCAAGCTCGACGGGCAGGCCCTGGAGGGCGAGCAGCTCAGCCCCGTGGGCCTGCGCCAGGCCGTCGAGGATGCCGCCAAGTAGCCCCGGGTCCGCTACTCTCAGCTGACATGCCCCTAGTCTCGATTCCCAGCCCCTCCCAGGGAGTCTGGTACCTGGGCCCGATCCCGCTGCGGGCCTACGCGATCTGCATCGTGCTCGGCGTCGTCGTGGCCGTGTGGCTGGGGGAGCGCCGCTGGCGTGCCCGCGGCGGCCGGCCCGGCACGATCGTCGACATCGCGGTCCCCGCCGTGATCTGGGGCCTGATCGGCGGCCGGCTCTACCACGTGATCACCGACTGGCAGATCTACTTCGGCAGCCGGGCCCAGAAGGAGCCCTACGAGGCGCTGTTCATCTGGGAAGGCGGGCTGGGCATCTGGGGGGCGATCGCGCTCGGCGCGTTCGGCGTGTGGCTGTCGTGCCGCAAACGGGGCATCTCGCTGAGCGCCGTGGCCGACACCGTCGCCCCCGGCATCGCCTTCGCCCAGGCCATCGGCCGCTGGGGCAACTGGTTCAACCAGGAGCTGTACGGCTCGCCGACCACGCTGCCGTGGGGCCTGGAGATCGACACCGCGCACGGCGGCGAGCCGGGGGTGCTCTACCACCCGACGTTCCTGTACGAGTCGCTGTGGAACGTCGCCCTCGGCCTGCTGCTGCTGTGGGCGGGCAAGAGGTTCGAGCTGCGCCACGCCAGGCTCTTCGCCCTCTACGTCGCCGGCTACACCCTCGGGCGGTTCTGGATCGAGGGGCTGCGCATCGACCCGGTGGGCGGCGTCGACCACGCGGTGACGTTCCTCGGGCTGCGGCTCAACCAGTACACCGCGCTGCTGCTGTTCGTCGGCGCGCTCGTGTACTTCTTCAGGGCCCGGGGCAAGACCACGCCGGAGATCGTCGACCCCGAGGCCACGGCGGACGAGCCGCGGGACGACACGGGCGACACGACGGATAAGGCCGACACGGGTGACACGGCGGATAAGTCCGCCACGACCGACAAGGCTGACGCGGACGACGCCACGGACGACGGGGCGGACACGGCCAAGGCCGGGGACGAGGCCGTGGAGGAGGAGAGGAACGCGCGATGAGCAGTCGCGCGGAGATCCACCACCAGCACCGCGACGTCACCGGCGGCTGGCTGCGGCCCTCGGTGTTCGGGGCGATGGACGGCCTGGTGTCGAACTTCGCGCTCATCGCGGGCGTGGCGGGCGGCACCGGCGACACCAGGGTCATCGTCCTGGCCGGCATCGCGGGCCTGGCCGCAGGAGCCTTCTCCATGGCCGGGGGCGAGTACGTCTCGGTCGCCAGCCAGCGTGAGCTCGCGCTGGCCGAGCTGGCGGTGGAGCGGCGCGAGATCGAGCGCCACCCCGAGGCCGAGCAGGCCGAGCTCGCCCAGTCCTACGTGGACAAGGGCGTGGAGCCGGCGCTGGCCGCCGAGGTGGCCCGGCAGCTGTCCCGCAACCCCGAGCAGGCGCTGGAGGTCCACGCGCAGGCGGAGCTGGGCGTGGTCCCCTCCGACCTGCCCTCGCCCCGCCTGGCCGCCGTCTCGTCGTTCCTGTCCTTCGCCGCGGGGGCGCTGCTGCCGCTCCTGCCGTACCTGCTGGGGGTGCGCAGCCTGTGGGTGTCGGCCGTGGTCTCGTGCCTGGCGCTGTTCGGCGCCGGCGCCCTGGTGTCGGCGGTGACGGCGCGCAGCTGGTGGTACTCGGGGCTGCGCCAGCTCCTCGTCGGCGTGCTGGCCGCCGGGCTCACCTTCGGGCTGGGCAGCCTGATCGGGACGACGGCGCTGTGAGGGCCGCCAAGGCCGGACGGACCGTCGCGCCCGGCAAGCCCCCCGGCGTCACGCGCCGGCGCCGCCGCGCTCCCAAGTCCGACTGGCAGTTCCCCCTGCTCACCGACTGGGGCCTGCGGCCCGAGCAGCAGCGCCTGCTGGTGATCATCGCCTCGGTCGTCGGCGTGCTGGCCGCCGCCGCGACCGGCGTGGCGCTGATCGCCTCGCTGGGCGGCGCCCGGCCCGAGCCCGCCACCCTGTCCGCGCAGGCCGCGCCGTCCCAGGACTGGCCCTCGGACTTCCAGGGCTGGACCTCGCCCAAGGAGTTCGCGCCCATCGCCGAGCGCGGCAAGGACTCCCGGCCGCTCACCGCTGGGGAGCTGTTCGGCGCCAAGACGCTGACGGTCGACAAGAAGGTGACGCTCAAGCTGGCCGGCAAGGCCGTGGAGGCCGACTGCGCGGCCGCGCTGTGGGGCCGGCACCTGGTCGAGGAGGTGGCCAAGGCGGGCTGCACCCAGGTCGCCCGCGGCCTGTACGTCAGCGCCAGCCGCCGCTACGTGGCCCAGTACACCCTGCTCAACCTGCGCGACGTCCGCGCCGCCGACGGGCTGGTGACCGCGCTGAAGACGCTGTACCGGGACGGCTGGGTGCGGCCGCTGCCCGCCGGGGAGGCGGCCATGCCCCAGCGCGGCTACACCCAGGCCAGCGCGTACGCCATGGGCCACTACGTCGGCCTGGTGTGGGTGGCCAGGGCCGACGGGGCCGAGCCCGGGCCCAAGGACGACTTCGTCTCGCTCGCGCTGGCCCTGCGCACGCTGGAGAAGCCCCTCTACCGCCGGGTCGTGGCCGTCGCGGGGCCGACGGGCTGATGTCCCGCCGCCTGGTCGTCGCCCTGCTGCTCGCCGCGGTCGCAGTGGCGGCCGGTGTCGCCTGGCTGGCGTTCGGCCGGTCCGGCCCGCCCCGTCCCGCCGCCTTCGCCGGGGAGCCCACCTCGGCGATGTACTCCCCGATCGACACCCGTGCCGCCGATCCCCGGCCGCTGACCGTGGCCGAGGTCTTCGGCCAGGCCCGGGTCGGCTCGCTGGTCAGAGGGGAGACCGCCGAGTTCGCCGACTGCGCCGAGGTGCTCGACGGCGTGAGCGCCCCGGGCTGCACGCAGGCGCTGCGCGCCGTCTACGGCGGCGGCCCGGTGGCCGGGCAGTTCGTGGTGTTCAACATGCCCGACGGCCGCGCCGCCGACGCGCTGGTGGCGGCGCTGGGCCGGGACGGCTTCGTCCGCCAGGCGGCGCCGTTCGACGCCGCCCGCAGCCGCGCCCAGGTCCGCGCGCTGGGCCACTACGTCACCGTCAGCTGGATCGGCCCGGTCTCCGGCTCGCCCGACCTGTCCGACCCGCACGTCCACCTCGACGGGCTGGCCGCCAAGGCCATCCAGGCCCGCGTGGTCGCCGCTCTCTAGCCCGGCCCCGCGCGGCCGGTCCGCAGGGACGCCCGCACGGCCGCGGGCAGCTCCTCCAGCCGGTGCAGCGGCGCCTCCACCGGTGTCAGGTCCGCCACCCACGGCGCCACCTCGCGCAGGACGGCGCGCGCCTCGTTCTTGGTGAGCCGCCGCTCCCCGGACGCCGCGATGATCCCCTCCCGCCAGGCGTTGGCCATCTTCCCGTGCCCGCGGGCCAGGATGCGGCGCGCGACCTCCTCCGCCGGATCGGACGCGGGCCCCGGCTTGCGGAACGCGTCCACGACGGACCCCCTGGCCTCCAGCCGGAAGACCGGCGACAGCGCCCGCCGCAGCCGCTCCAGCTCCCGCGGCGGCTCGGCCAGCCACACCCGCACGTGCTCCGCGCCCGCGGCCAGCAGCACCCGCGGGAGGGCCGCCTCCATCCCCGGCGGCAGGGCGACGGCCACGCGCTCCTGCCTGCCCTGGTACGGCCTGGCCAGCCAGGTGGCCGGCTTGACGCGGGGCGCGCCGAGCTGCCTGGGCCACTCGCCCACCAGCACGTCCCAGGCCGCCTCGCCGAACTCCGCGGGCACCGCGACAGGCCCCGTGGCCGCCGCCTCGACCGACTGCGGCCCGTGGGTGTAGATGGCCGTGCCGTACGTCTCGACGCGGGCCGCCACGGCCGGGCGGGTCTTGGAGGTGGGGCGCAGGACGTAGAGGTCGGCGGCCGACCCGATGGCCTCCGCCCCGAAATAGCGGTTGAAGTCGGGATAGATCGCCTCATAAGCGAGGTTGAGGTCCGACAGGCTGCTTTGCACCTTCAGCGCCAGCATGGGGGTGCGCTCGCTCGCGCCGTACGCCAGCAGCACCCGCCCCTCGTCGGCGATCCCCTCCACGGCCCTGGCCACGAACAGCCCGACGCCCTCCGGCGTGTACGGCGGGTCGGTGAAGGCCAGGTCGTGCCCGCGCGCCGACGGCGGCAGCCCCAGCCGCAGGTCCGCCCACCGCGTCCGCACGCCGAGGTCCTGCTCGTCCAGGTAGGCCAGGATCCGGTCGTCGACGTCGACCACGGTGACGTCGACCTCGGGATGGACGAGCTTGACCGCCAGCGAGGTCAGGTCGTGGTCGCCCACGCACAGCAGCCGGCTCCCCGGCAGCCAGAACCGCGCCCCCAGCAGCAGCGCCCGCCGCAGCACGGTCTCCGGCGTGGCCGCCACGTGGTCGAGCTGCCTGCGGGCGCGCGGCGCCTTCGCCACGAGCTCCTCCAGCCGCGCCAGGACCTCGCCGTGGCGGGGGAGCAGGTGCTCGACGGGGTCGGCGGGCGGTGGGGTGAGCGGGAGCAGGTCCCGGTAGCCGGGCGCGCAGGCGGGCGGGACGCGGAAGCGGTCGCCCCACCGTTCCAGCTCCACCTCGCGCAGCAGCGCCTCCAGGGCCCGCCGGGAGGTGGCGGCGTGCCTGACCAGGTCGGCCAGGCTCCACCAGCGGCCCTCGCACAGCAGCATGAGGGCGTGCCGCAGCCGCCTGCTGTCCGGCCCGAGCTCCTCCAGCAGCTTCTCCAGCCCCCCACGATCCATGCGGTCACCCTACGGGAGGTTGCCGGGGGATGAATGTTCGCGATGTGGACGTGGTGGGCACCATTGCGACAAGGTGCTGGTAACCTCTATCGCACAACCACAGAGCAGCAGGGCCAACGTCGTCCCTCGCCTGGCTGAAGCAGTTGAGACAGACGAAGACGACGGGAGGGTTTTCATGCCTGCTGCCCGCCATGGGTTCCCCGAGCCCCAGGGCCTTTACCACCCCGCCAACGAGCACGACGCCTGCGGTGTCGCCATGGTGGCCGATGTGGCCGGGCGCCGCGGTCACGACATCGTGGTCAAGGCGTTGACGGCCCTGTGCAATCTCGACCATCGGGGGGCCAAGGGTAGCGAGCCGGACACCGGAGACGGTGCCGGCATCCTGACGCAGGTGCCCGACGCCTTCCTCCGCGCGCAGGTCGACTTCCCGTTGCCCGAGCCCGGCCATTACGCGGTCGGCATGGCGTTCCTCCCGGTGGACGAGGAGGCGCGCCGCACGGCGGTGGGCATGATCGAGGAGATCGCGGCCGAGGAGGGCCTGACCGTCCTGGGCTGGCGCGAGGTCCCGGTCGACCGGGAGCTGCCCGGCCCGAGCGCCCGCGCCGTCATGCCGCACTTCGCCCAGCTGTTCGTGACCAGCCCGGGCGGCGAGAGCGGCCTGGAGCTGGACCGGCTGGCGTTCTGCCTGCGCAAGCGGGCCGAGCACGAGGCGGATGTGTACTTCCCCTCGCTGTCGTCGCGCACGCTC
The DNA here is from genome assembly GCF_002093975.1 of Thermoactinospora rubra. Taxonomy (GTDB): domain Bacteria; phylum Actinomycetota; class Actinomycetes; order Streptosporangiales; family Streptosporangiaceae; genus Nonomuraea; species Nonomuraea rubra_A. Next base: position 122,349 of record NZ_KZ084325.1, on the reverse strand, counting down.
GTCTACAAGGGCATGCTGACCACCACGCAGCTGGAGCCGTTCTTCCCCGACCTGGGCGACGAGCGGTTCGAGACGGCGATCGCGCTGGTGCACTCGCGCTTTTCCACCAACACCTTCCCCAGCTGGCCGCTGGCGCACCCCTACCGGTACATCGCCCACAACGGCGAGATCAACACGGTCAAGGGCAACCGCAACTGGATGCGCGCCCGCGAGGCCATGCTGGCCTCCGACCTGATCCCGGGCGACTTCGCGCGGCTGTTCCCGATCTGCGACCCCGACGCCAGCGACACCGCCAGCTTCGACGAGGTGCTGGAACTGCTGCACCTGGGCGGCCGGTCGCTGCCGCACGCCGTGCTGATGATGATCCCCGAGGCGTGGGAGAACCACACCGAGATGGATCCCAAGCGGCGCGCGTTCTACGAGTTCCACGCCTCGATGATGGAGGCCTGGGACGGCCCGGCCTCGATCACCTTCACCGACGGCACGCTCGCCGGCGCCGTGCTCGACCGCAACGGCCTGCGCCCCGGCCGCTTCTGGGTGACCGAGGACGGCCTGGTCGTGCTGGCCTCCGAGGCGGGCGTGCTCGACATCGCGCCGGAGAAGGTCGTGCGCAAGGGCCGCCTGCAGCCGGGCAAGATGTTCCTCATCGACACCGAGCGCGGCAAGATCATCGAGGATGACGAGATCAAGGCCGAGCTCGCGGCGGCCCAGCCGTACGAGGACTGGCTGCACGCCGGCCTGGTCCGCTTCGAGGAGCTGCCGGCGCGCCAGCGCGAGATCCCCACGCACGAGGCGCTGATCAAGCGGCAGCAGACCTTCGGCTACACCGAGGAGGAGCTGCGCATCATCCTCGCGCCGATGGCCAAGACCGGGCAGGAGCCGATCGGCTCGATGGGCACCGACACGCCCGTGGCGGTGCTGAGCGAGAAGCCGCGGCTGCTGTTCGACTACTTCAGCCAGCTGTTCGCCCAGGTCACCAACCCGCCGCTGGACGCCATCCGCGAGGAGCTGGTCACCAGCCTGGCCAGCGTGCTGGGCCCCGAGGGCAACCTGCTGGACCCCGGCCCCGCCTCCTGCCGCCAGCTCGTCCTGCCGTACCCGGTGATCGACAACGACGAGCTCGCCAAGATCATCCACATCAACGACGAGGGCGACCTGCCGGGCTTCCACCCGCACGTGATCAGCGGCCTGTACGAGGTCGCGGGCGGCGGCGCGGCGCTGCGCAGGCGCCTGGAGGAGATCTGCGCCGAGGCCTCGCAGGCCATCAGGAACGGTGCGCGCATCCTCGTGCTGTCCGACCGCGGCTCGAGCGAGGCGCTGGCGCCGATCCCGTCGCTGATGCTGACCGGCGCGGTGCACCACCACCTCATCCGCGAGAAGACCCGCACCCGCGTGGGCCTGGTCATCGAGACCGGCGAGGCGCGCGAGTGCCACCACATGGCGCTGCTCATCGGCTACGGCGCCGGCGCGGTCAACCCCTACCTGGCCATCGAGACCATCGAGGACATGGGCTTCGGCCCCAAGGGCGTGCGCAACCTGATCAAGGCGTACGGCAAGGGCGTCATCAAGATCATGTCCAAGATGGGTGTGTCGACGGTCGCCTCCTACACCGGCGCGCAGATCTTCGAGGCGCTGGGCCTGGGCGAGGAGGTCATCGACACCTGCTTCGCCGGCACCACCTCGCGCCTGGGCGGCGTCGGCTTCGAGGAGCTGGCCCGCGAGTCGGCCGAGCGGCACCGCAAGGCCTACCCGCGGGTGGAGAACCCGCACCGCCGGCTGGAGGTCGGCGGCGAGTACCAGTGGCGCCGCGAGGGCGAGCCGCACCTGTTCAACCCCGAGACGGTCTTCAAGCTGCAGCACGCCACCCGCAGCCGCCGTTATGAGATCTTCAAGGAGTACACCAGCCTGGTGGACTCCCAGTCCGAGAGGCTCATGACGCTGCGCGGGCTGTTCAAGCTCAAGACGGGCGTGCGGCCCCCGGTGCCGATCGAGGAGGTCGAGCCGGTCAGCGAGATCGTCAAGCGGTTCTCCACCGGCGCGATGTCCTACGGCTCGATCTCGGCCGAGGCGCACGAGACCCTGGCCATCGCCATGAACCGGCTGGGCGGCAAGTCCAACACCGGCGAGGGCGGCGAGGACCCCGAGCGCCTGTACGACCCCGAGCGCCGCTCGGCGATCAAGCAGGTCGCCTCCGGCCGGTTCGGCGTCACCTCCGAGTACCTGGTCAACGCCGACGACCTGCAGATCAAGATGGCCCAGGGCGCCAAGCCCGGCGAGGGCGGCCAGCTGCCCGGCCACAAGGTCTACCCGTGGGTCGCCAAGACCCGGCACTCCACACCGGGCGTGGGCCTGATCTCGCCGCCGCCGCACCACGACATCTACTCCATCGAGGACCTGGCGCAGCTCATCCACGACCTGAAGAACTCCAACCCCCGGGCCAGGGTGCACGTCAAGCTGGTCGCCGAGGTCGGGGTCGGCACGGTCGCGGCGGGCGTGTCCAAGGCCCACGCCGACGTCGTGCTCATCTCCGGCCACGACGGCGGCACCGGCGCCTCGCCGCTGACCTCGCTCAAGCACGCCGGCGCGCCCTGGGAGCTCGGCCTGGCCGAGACCCAGCAGACGCTGCTGCTCAACGGCCTGCGCGACCGCATCGTCGTCCAGGTCGACGGCCAGCTCAAGACCGGCCGCGACGTGATCATCGCGGCGCTGCTGGGCGCCGAGGAGTACGGCTTCGCCACCGCCCCGCTGGTGGTGTCCGGCTGCGTGATGATGCGCGTGTGCCACCTGGACACCTGCCCGGTCGGCGTCGCCACCCAGAACCCCGAGCTGCGCAAGCGCTTCACCGGCAAGCCCGAGTTCGTGGTCAACTTCTTCGAGTTCATCGCCGAGGAGATCCGCGAGTACCTGGCCGAGCTGGGCTTCCGCTCCCTGGACGAGGCGATCGGCCACGCCGAGCTGCTGGACGTGACCGCCGCCGAGAACCACTGGAAGGCCGGCGGCCTGGACCTGTCGCCGATCCTGCACCAGCCGTCGCTGCCGGCGGGCACGCCGCTGCGCAAGGTCGTCGAGCAGGACCACGGGCTGGAGCACGCCCTGGACAACACGCTCATCCAGCTGGCCGAGGGCGCGCTGAGCGACGGCACGCCCGTCACGCTGGAGCTGCCCATCCGCAACGTCAACCGCACGGTCGGCACGATGCTCGGCTACGAGGTGACCAGGCGGTACGGCGGAGCCGGCCTGCCCGACAACACCATCGACATCGGCTTCACCGGCTCGGCCGGCAACTCCTTCGGCGCCTTCGTGCCGCGCGGCATCACGCTGCGCCTGACCGGCGACGCCAACGACTACGTCGGCAAGGGCCTGTCGGGCGGGCGGATCGTGGTCCGGCCGCACGAGTCGGCCCCGCTGGACGGGCACATCATCGCCGGCAACGTCGCCCTGTACGGCGCCACCTCCGGCGAGGTGTTCATCCGCGGCGTGGTCGGCGAGCGGTTCTGCGTGCGCAACTCCGGCGCCACCGCGGTGGTGGAGGGCGTGGGCGACCACGGCTGCGAGTACATGACCGGCGGCCGCGCCGTCGTCCTGGGCCCGACCGGGCGCAACTTCGCGGCCGGCATGAGCGGCGGCATCGCTTACGTGCTGGACCTGGTGCCCGAGCGGGTCAACCGCGAGATGGTCGCCATCGAGGCGCTGACCGAGGACGACGCCGAGTTCCTGCGCGAGACCGTCGAGAAGCACTTCGCCGAGACCGGCTCGCCGGCCGCCAAGGAGCTGCTGGCCGACTGGGACGCGGCGCTGGCCCGGTTCGCCAAGATCATGCCGACGGACTACAAGCGGGTGCTGCGGGCCGCCGAGGCCGCCCGCCTGGAGGGCCGCGACGTCGACGAGGCCGTGATGGCGGCCGCGGTGCAGGGGTGAGCGCCATGCCTGACATCACCGCCGTGCCGTACATCACCGAGACGATCGAGAGGGAGGCGTAACCGATGGCCGACCCGAAGGGTTTCCTCACGCACGAGCGGGAGCTGCCGGCGCGCCGCCCCGTCGAGGTCCGCATCCAGGACTGGCGCGAGGTCTACGAGGGCTTCTCCCAGGAGAAGCTGACCAAGCAGGCCGCCCGCTGCATGGACTGCGGCATCCCGTTCTGCCACAACGGCTGCCCGCTGGGCAACCTCATCCCCGAGTGGAACGACCTGGTCTACCGCGACGACTGGCGGGAGGCGATCGAGCGGCTGCACGCCACCAACAACTTCCCGGAGTTCACCGGCAGGCTCTGCCCGGCTCCGTGCGAGGCGGCGTGCGTGCTCGGCATCAACTCCGACCCGGTGGCGATCAAGCGGGTCGAGGTCGAGATCATCGACCGGGCCTTCGCCGAGGGCTGGGTCACCCCGCAGATCCCGGCGAAGAAGACCGGCAAGAAGGTCGCCGTCGTCGGCTCGGGCCCGGCCGGCCTGGCCGCCGCCCAGCAGCTCACCCGCGCGGGGCACGACGTGGTCGTCTTCGAGCGGGCCGACAAGGTCGGCGGGCTGCTGCGCTACGGCATCCCCGAGTTCAAGATGGAAAAGCGCCACCTGGACCGGCGGCTGGAGCAGATGCGGGCCGAGGGCACCGAGTTCCGCACCGGCGTCAACGTCGGCGTCGACGTCACCGCGGCCCGGCTGCGGGCGGAGTTCGACGCGATCGTGCTGGCGGGCGGCGCCACGGCCTGGCGCGACCTGCCCATCGCCGGGCGCTCGCTCAAGGGCGTCTACCAGGCGATGGAGTACCTGCCGCCGGCCAACCGCGACCTGTCCGACTCGCCGATCAACGCCCGCGGCAAGCACGTGGTGGTGATCGGCGGCGGCGACACCGGTGCCGACTGCATCGGCACGGCCATCCGGCAGGGCGCGGCCTCGGTCACCCAGCTGGAGATCATGCCGAAGCCGCCGCGGACGCGGCCCGGCCACCAGCCCTGGCCGACGTACCCGACCCTGTTCAAGGTCGAGTCCGCGCACGAGGAGCTGGAGAAGCAGGGCGGGCAGCGCGTCTACGCCGTGTCCACCCTCGAGTTCGTCGGCGACGAGTCCGGACATGTCCGGGCACTGCGCGTGGTCGACGTCGAAGGCCCGGAGACCGGCTTCCGCCCGATCCCCGGCACCGAGCGCGAGATCCCGGCCGAGCTCGTCACCCTGGCCATGGGCTTCCTCGGGCCGGAGAAGGGCCCGCTGCTGACCGACCTCGGCGTCGAATACGACGCGCGTGGCAACGTCGCCCGCGACAAGACGTACATGACCAACGTCGAGGGCGTCTTCACCGCGGGCGACATGGGGCGCGGCCAGTCGCTCATCGTCTGGGCGATCGCCGAGGGGCGGGCCGCCGCCTCCGGCGTGGACCGCTACCTAACCGGGGAGACGGCTCTGCCGTACCCCATCCTGCCGACGGCCAGGCCGCTGGTCTGAGCACGCCGAACGCGGGCGCGAGCGGCCGGTGTCCCGCCCCGGGGCGCCGGCCGCTTCGCGTGGGGCGGGGCGTCCACGGCCCCGCCGTACCAAAAGCTGATATGTGCCGAAATCTCGGCGCTTGTTTGCTTTTATCCCCATAGCGGGGGAAGATGCCCGGCCTAAGGGCGTCACCGCGAAGGGGGATCAATGGGACGGCTGGGCCGGGGACTCGCAGCGATGGCCGTCGGCGCCGCCCTCCTGTCGTGCGCGCCCGCCACGCCCCCGGCGGCGGCCGAGTACCTCGTCTTCTACGCCGCCGGAGCACGCGCCGACGCCCTGAAGGCCGTGCGGGCCGCGGGCGGCACCGCCGTCGCGACCGAGCCCAAGCTCGGCTACATCGTGGCCGCCGGCCGCCGGGACGGCTTCGCCGAGGCGCTCGGCGCCAGCCCGGCGATCGCGGGCGTGTCCTCCGACCGCCCGATCGGCTACGCCTCGGCCCGCACGCTCGACGCCCTGCCCGACGCCGCCACCCTGGCCGGCAAGCCCGGCGACGCCAAGCCCGGCGCCTCGGGCGAGCCGCTGGCCCACCGGCAGTGGGACATGCGGATGATCGGCGCCGACCGCGCCCACGCGCTGGCCCCCGGCACCAAGCAGGTCCTCGTCGGCGTCATCGACACCGGCGTGGACGGCGACCACCCCGACATCGCGCCCAACTTCAACCGCGAGCTGTCGCGCAACTTCGTCACCGACATCCCCAAGGACCCCCGCGGTCAGGTCGTCGACGGCCCGTGCGAGCACAAGGGCTGCAAGGACCCCGCCGACGTGGACGACGACGGCCACGGCACCCACGTCGCCAGCACCATCGCCGCCCCGGTCAACGGCTTGGGCATCGCGGGCGTCGCCCCCGGCGTGCAGATCGTCAACCTGCGCGCCGGCCAGGACTCCGGCCTGTTCTTCCTCAAGCCCAGCCTCCAGGCCCTCACCTACGCCGCCGACATCGGCGTGGACGTGGTGAACATGAGCTACTACGTCGACCCGTGGATGTTCAACTGCGCCGACAACCCGGCCGACAACCCCCGCGAGCGGCAGGAGCAACGGGCGGTCATCACCGGCATGCAACGGGCCATCGACTACGCCAGGAGCAAGGGCGTCACGCTCATCACCGCCCTCGGCAACGACAGCCTGGACCTCGGCCACCCCGTGACCGACCACGTCAGCCCCAACTACCCGCGCGGCGTCGCCGCCAAGAGCCGCAAGCTCGACAACTCCTGCCTCAACGTCCCGGCCGAGTCCAAGGGCGTCGTCTCCGTCGCGGCCGTCGGCCCCTCCGGTAGCCTGGCCGGCTACTCCAACTACGGCCTGGAGCAGACCGACCTGGCCGCGCCCGGCGGCGACGTCACCGACGGCGAGGGCATGGCCGTGGGCGGGGCCATCCTGGCCGCCGCGCCCGAGGACGTGCTGCGCCGGAAGCGGAAGATCCGCCCCTCCGGCGAGCCCGCCACCAGCCAGATCGTCCGCGACTGCCGCGGCGGCACCTGCGCCTACTACCAGTACATGGAGGGCACCTCCATGGCCGCGCCGCACGCCGCCGGCGTGGCCGCCATCCTCATCAGCCGCTTCGGCAAGCCCGGGCCCGGCGGCCTGCACCTGGCGCCCGCCGAGGTCGAGCGGCTGCTGTACGCCACGGCCACCCCCAAGGGCTGCCCCTCCTCGAGCGAGTGCCGGGGCGACAGGAAACACAACGGTTTCTACGGCAGGGGCATCGTCGACGCCTTCAAGGCGGCTACCGTCAAACTATGATGTACCGCCTCATCGGCGAGACGGCGATGGTCGTGCACTTCGTCTTCCTCGTCTACATGGCGGTGGGCGGGTTCCTGGCCTGGCGGTGGCCGCGCACCATCTGGCTCCACGCGGCCGTGGCCGCCTGGGGCCTGCTGTCGGTGCTGACCGGGATCGAGTGCCCGCTGACGGTCGTGGAGGACTGGGGACGGCGGGGCGCCGGGCAGGCCGGGCTGCCGCCGACGGGATTCATCGACCACTACATCGAGGGCGTCATCTACCCGGAAGAACACACCAACCTGGTCCGATGGGCCGTCGCGGCCCTCGTGTTCACCTCCTGGACCGGCTACGTTCTGCGCAGACGGTGATGGCCGAGTGGTCTGTACCAATTAAGGTAGGAGCTGTGACTCGTCGCGCGAAAATCGTCTGCACCCTCGGCCCCGCCACCTCCTCGCCCGAGCGGCTTCGCGAGCTGATCTCCGCGGGGATGGACGTAGCCCGCTTCAACCTCAGCCACGGCACCCACGAGGTCCACAAAGAGGTCTACGACCGGGTCAGGGAGGCGGCCGCCGAGCTCGGCAGGGGCGTGGGCGTCCTGGCCGACCTGCAGGGCCCCAAGATCCGCGTCGGCACCTTCGAGGACGGCCCCGTACGGCTGGGCTTCGGCGACGTCTTCACCATCACCACCGAGGACGTGCCGGGCGACCGCGAACAGGTCTCCACCACCTACAAGGGCCTGCCGGGCGACGTGCGCCCGGGCGACACCATCCTCGTCGACGACGGCCGCCTCGTGCTGGAGGTCACCCGCGTCGACGGCCCCCGCGTCACCACCCGCGTCGTCATCGGCGGCATGATCTCCGACAACAAGGGCCTCAACCTGCCCGGCGTCAACGTCAGCGCCCCCGCCCTGACCGACAAGGACGAGGCCGACCTGCGCTGGGCGCTGCGCACCGGCTTCGACATGATCGCGCTGTCGTTCGTGCGCCGCCCCTCCGACGCCGACGTGGTGCGCAACATCATGGAGCAGGAGGCCGTACGGCTCCCGCTCCTCGCCAAGATCGAAAAGCCGCAGGCGGTGCACCGGCTCCCCGAGATCGTCGAGGCGTTCGACGGCATCATGGTCGCCCGCGGCGACCTGGGCGTCGAGCTGCCCCTCGAAGAGGTGCCGATCGTCCAGAAGCGGGCCATCGAGCTGTGCCGCGAGAAGGCCCGCCCCGTCATCGTCGCCACCCAGATGCTCGACTCGATGATGCACAGCCCGCGGCCCACCCGCGCCGAGGCCAGCGACGTGGCCAACGCGGTCATGGACGGCGCCGACGCGGTCATGCTGTCGGGGGAGACCTCGGTCGGCAACTATCCCGTCGAGGCCGTCGCCACCATGGACCGCATCGCCCGCGCCTCGGAGAAGGTGTCGCTGCGGGCCACCCACACGCTGGAGCGCATGCCCGAGACCGTCGGCGGCGCGATCGCGCGGGCCGCCGCCGAGGTGGGCGCCATCGTCGGCGCCAAGGCGCTGTGCGCGTTCACCATGTCCGGCGAGACCGCGCGGCGGCTGGCCCGCTACCGCTCGCCCATCCCGCTGCTGGCCTTCACCTCCGCCCCCCACGTGCGCGGCCAGCTGTCGCTGACCTGGGGCGTGGAGACCTTCGAGGTGCCCTTCGTCCACCACACCGACGACATGGTGCGCCAGGTCGAGGCGTCCCTGCTGGCGCAGGGCCGGCTGGAGAAGGGCGACAAGGTCGTCATCGTCGCCGGCTCGCCCCCCGGCACCCCCGGCTCCACCAACGCGCTGCGGGTCCACACGATCGGCGCGGCCGTCTCCCACCCCAACTGACGGCCACAGGCCCGGGGCTCGCGGCCCCGGGCCCCGTGGCGCGGCTCAGTTGGCGTGCAGGGCCGCGTTGAGCTCGACGCCCTGACCCCGGCGCGGCACCGCCTCCACCGCCCCGGTCTGCGAGTTGCGCCGCAGCAGCAGCCCGCTCACGCCCGACAGCTCCCTGCCCTTCACCACGCGCCCGTCCGGCAGGGCGACCTTCGTCCCCGCCGTGACATACAGGCCCGCCTCCACCACGCAGTCGTCGCCCAGCGAGATGCCGATCCCGGAGTTGGCGCCCAGCAGGCAGCGCTCGCCCACCGAGATGACCTCCTTGCCGCCGCCCGACAGCGTGCCCATGATCGACGCCCCGCCGCCGACGTCGGAACCGTCGCCCACGACGACGCCCGCCGAGATCCGCCCCTCCACCATGGACGCCCCCAGCGTCCCGGCGTTGAAGTTCACGAACCCCTCATGCATCACCGTGGTCCCCGCCGCCAGGTGGGCGCCCAGCCGTACCCGGTCGGCGTCGGCGATGCGCACCCCCGAAGGCACCACGTAGTCGACCATGCGCGGGAACTTGTCCACTCCGTAGACCGTCACCGGGCCGCGGGCGCGCAGCCGCACGCGGGTCCGCTCGAAACCCTCCACCGCACACGGCCCGTGATTGGTCCACACCACGTTGGCCAGCACGCCGAAGATGCCCTCCAGGTTGAGCCCGTGCGGGCGGACCAGCCGGGCCGACAGCAGATGCAGCCGCAGGTAGGCGTCGTGCGCGTCCACCGGGGCCTCCGACAGCTTGGCGATGCCGGTGCGCACGGCCACCACCTCGACCCCGCGCGCCGGATCCGGGCCGACGAGCGAGGCCAGCTCGCCCGCCTCCTCCGCGGGCAGGCGCCGCGTGCCGGCGGCCGGCGGCTCGCCCAGCTCGGGGCTCGGGAACCAGGTGTCCAGGACGGTGCCGTCGGAGGCGACGGTGGCCAGGCCGACGCCGTACGCGCCGGTGGCGGAAGGATCGATAGCACTCACGCGGCCCAAAATACCGGCCCGCCGGCCGCGCCCTCCCGGCGACCCGCTAACGGCCCGGGTGCAGGCGCACCCACTCCTCGCACGCCTGCAGCATGCTGCGCCGTACCGCGTCGAAGAACTCGGCGGCCAGCGCCAGCCGCCGCCCCGCGGACGTGCCGGAGCCCACGACCTCCACGCCCTCCTGGCACAGACCCACCCACAGGCCGACCGCCTCGGCCCGCGCCCGCCACATGCGCGCCCACATGTCCTCGTCGATGACGTACCGCTCGCGCCGCTCCCCGGGCAGGCGCTCGCGCCGCAGCATGCCCAGCTGCTCCAGGTAGCGCACCATCTTCGACACCGACGCCGGGCTCACGCCCAACCTTCCGACCAGGTCGGCGGCGGTCAGCCCACGCGCCTCGCTCAACAGGAGCGACACCAGGACCCGCGCCATCATCGACGTCGCACCCGTCTCGATCATCATCTCGGCGAACCGCCGCTCGAAATCCCGCACCGCCTCGTCCCTGCCGGGGCCGCCCCCGGGAGACCGCCGGGACGCCACCGGCCCGGCCCGCCGGGCACGCTCCCGGGAGGCGCGCTGCGCCTGCTCCGGCCGGTACGCCGACCGCCCGCCGTTGCGCCCCACCTCCCGGCTGACGGTCGACGTCGGCCGTTGCAACCGCCGGGCGATCTCGGCATAGCCCAGCCCCTCACGCAACCCCTCGGCGATCAACCCGCGCTCCTCGAAGGTGAGCCGCCCTCCCGGCATGCCACCGCTCCTTCCGCCCCGTCACCAGTGTGCGTCCACCGTCAGCTCATTGCAACACCCCGCGATGCATTCACCGTCAAAGCTGTTGCAACTACGTTTTCCATACGCCGTGATCTATTGCCGACCCACGAAACGCAACGTAGCTTTCTTGACGAAGAAACTCACGGCCCGCCGCGGGCAACCCCGCCCCGCGGCTGAAGGAGCATGCGACATGAGCGAAGCCATCCGCGCTGACGCTCTCACCAAAGCCTTCGGGCGCACCCAGGCGCTCAACGGGCTCGACCTCACCGTCCACACCGGCGAGGTCCACGGCTTTCTCGGCCCCAACGGCGCCGGCAAGACCACCACGATCCGGATCCTCCTCGGCCTGCTCAAGGCCGACTCCGGCACCGCACGCCTGCTCGGCGGCGACCCCTGGCGCGACGCCACCGACCTGCACCGCCGCCTCGCCTACGTCCCCGGCGACGTCACCCTGTGGCCCAACCTGTCCGGCGGAGAGGTCATCGACCTGCTCGGCCGCCTGCGCGGCGGCCTCGACCCCCGCCGCCGCGACGACCTGCTCACCCGCTTCGACCTCGACCCCCGCAAGAAAGGCCGCACCTACTCCAAAGGCAACCGGCAGAAAGTCGCCCTCGTCGCAGCCCTCGCCTCCGACGTCGACCTGCTGATCCTCGACGAACCCACCTCCGGCCTCGACCCCCTCATGGAAGAGGTCTTCCGCCAGGTCATCCAGGAAGAACGCGACCGCGGCCGCACCGTCCTGCTGTCCAGCCACATCCTGTCGGAAGTCGAAGCCCTCTGCGACAGGGTCACGATCATCCGCGCCGGCCGCACCGTCGAGACCGGCACCCTCACCGAACTGCGACACCTGTCCAGAACCAGCATCGAAGCCGAGCTCACCGGCCCCATCGACGGCCTGGCCACCCTCAAAGGCGTCCACGACCTGCACGCCCACAACGGCAAAGTCCGCTTCGACGTCGACGCCGACCAGCTCGCCCCCGTCCTGCGCCACCTCGGCGAAGCGGGCGTGCGCAACCTCATCAGCCAGCCACCCACCCTCGAACAGCTGTTCCTGCGCCACTACGAGGCCACCCGATGACCGGCGCCCTCAAACTCCTGCTCCTCATCCTGCGCAGAGACCGCCTCCTCGCACCCCTGTGGATCATCCCCCTCGCCCTGCTGCCCGCCGGATACGCCGCCTCCATCAACGAGCTCTACCCCACCGCCGCGGCCCGCCAGTCCTACGCCGACGCCAGCGCCGCCATGGGCGGCCTGACCGCCCTCTACGGCCCCGTCTACGGCTCCGGCCTGGGCGAACTGACCGCCTGGCGCGCCGGATTCATCCCCGTCATCATCGCCCTCCTCACCATCCTCACCGTCATCCGCCACACCAGAACCGAAGAGGAAGCAGGCAGACGCGAGCTCATCGGCGCCACCGTCGTCGGCCGGCACGCCGGACTGGCCGCCGCCCTGCTCGCCGCCATCACCACCACCACCGCCTGCGGCGCGCTCACCACCCTCGTCATGATCGGCCAGAACCTGCCCGCCACCGGCTCCCTCGCCCTCGGCGCCCAGTTCGCGGCCACCGGATGGATCTTCGCCGCCGTCGGCGGCGTCGCCGCACAACTCACCCAAAGCGCCGGCACCGCCAGAGGCATCGCCATCGCCGCCCTCGGCGCCGCCTACCTGCTACGAGTCGCCGGCGAACTCGGCACCGAAGCCCTGACCTGGGCCTCACCCCTCGGCTGGATCACCATGACCCGCCCCTACGCCGACAACCGATGGTGGACCATCACCCTGGCCGCCGCCCTCACCGCAGCCCTCACCGCCCTCGCCGTCCACCTGTCCGCACGGCGCGACGTCGGCGCCGGCCTGCTACCCGACCGCCTCGGCCCCGCCACCGCCGCCCCCACCCTGCGCAGCCCCCTGGCCCTCGCCTGGCGGCTGCACCGAGCCCTCCTCACCGCCTGGATCGCCGGCTTCGCCGCGATCGGCGCCGTCCTCGGCGGCATCGCCGACGGCATGAGCCGGCTCACCGGCGACAACCAGCAACTCCACGACATGATGGCCCGCATCGGCGGCACCGACGCCATCGCCGACGCCTACTTCGCCAGCATGGCCACCCTCCTCGGCCTGGCCGCCGCCGGCTACGCCGTCCAGGCCACCCTCCGCCTACGCGCCGAGGAAACCGGCCTGCGAGCCGAACCCGTCCTCACCGCCTCCGTCAGCCGCACCCGCTGGGCCGCCGGCCACCTGGCCTTCTCCCTCCTCGGCACCGCCGCCGTCCTCACCACCGGCGGCGCGGCCACAGGACTGGCCCACGGGCTCACCACCGGCGACCTCGCCCACCAACTCGGCCGCGTCACCGGCGCCGCACTGGTCCAGCTACCCGCCGCCTGGGTACTGGCCGCCGTCACCGTCGCCCTGACCGGCCTGCTACCCCGGCTGGCCGCCGCGGCCTGGGGCGTACTCGCCCTGTGCCTGGTGATCAACCTGGTCGGCGCCCTCGCCCAGCTGGACGAGCGCGTCATGGACATCTCCCCGTTCACCCACCTGCCCAAGGTGCCCGCCGCACCCGTCACCACCGCCCCGCTGCTGTGGCTCACGGCCCTCGCCGCCGTCCTGACCGCCACCGGCCTGTACGGCCTGCGCCGCCGCGACATCCCCGTCACCTGACGACCAGGCTCCTGCGGCGGCTCCTGCGGCGTGGACCTCCCGCGCTGCAGGAGCAGCCACCCGGCCCCGCCGTCTCGGCCCGCCGTCTCGGACCGCCGCCCAGCCCCAGCACTCCGCCGCGCATCCCACTCATGCGTAACCGGTCAGTACTTCGGGCCGACGTGGGCGTCAAGCGCCTCCACGGCCGAACGCTTGGCAATCGAGATGGTGTTGTGGCGGGAGTAGCGCCAGGCGACGCCGAGCATGTCGAGCGCCTCACCGCAGAGCTGGAGGATGTCGGCGGACTCGTTCTTGAAGAGATAGCGGGGGTACTCGTACCAGCGGTCCTCCCCGTTGACCCGATGACGGATCCGGTTCATGCCACGGTAGCCGTCGGAGTGCATCAGTCCTCGGACGAGCGCTCCTGGATGCGCCTTGACGAGGCTACGCTGCCAAGGCTCCAGGACGATCTTCCGCTCGTGCTTCTTGTGAGGCCCGTGCTGGGGGAACAGATGCGGCCAGTGTTTCGAGAAGGAGTTGACCTCGCTGTAGCCCTGTCGCTGCAGGACGCGGACCTTGTTGGTGGGCCTGATGGCTTGCATGGCGGCGACGCACTCCGCCCGGATCCCAGGCCAGGCGTCGGCACACGCGATGCGGAGCGACCAGACGTCCTTGCGAGGATCGCCGACCCGGCTGATGCAGCCGTCACCGAGATACAGCCCGAGCAGGTACGTGTAGGTGTGCCCCGGGGACGGCAGCGAGGGCGACAGACAGCACCGAGGGCAGACTCCTGTCATGGGGGAGTCGCGGTCCTCATGGTCACGCCAATCGCGGACCGTCGAGCGGTTTACGCCGAGCTGGCGGCTGACCTCGGTGATGCTCAAGCCGGAGCGGAGGAGGCGGAGGGCGTGCTGACGATACGTGAAGTCATACACGCGGAGAGTGTCGCACGCGGCTCCGACAAAACGAGACCGCTCAAGTGCCCCGAGTGGGATTCGAACCCACACTACATGCATTTTGAGTGCATCGACTCTGCCGGTTGGTCTATCGGGGCTTTTGTCCGATAAATCTTAGCCGTGCCCGTGCTACGCAGGATCGGCTTGGGGGCTCCGGCCTCGCTCTAATGTAGCGGACCTCGGTACCCTTCTGCTCGTGAGTACGCAGCGGCGAGTGGTGATCGCGGAAGACGAGGCGCTGATTCGTCTCGATCTCAAGGAGATGCTTCAGGAGGACGGTTACGTCGTGGTCGGTGAGGCGGCCGATGGCGAGACCGCTGTCAAGCTTGCCACTGAGCTGCGGCCTGATCTGGTCATCTTGGATGTGAAGATGCCGATTTTGGATGGTATCTCGGCGGCGGAGCGCATCGTGGCGGATCGGGTCGCGCCGTGTCTGATTCTGACCGCGTTCTCTCAGCGTGATCTTGTGGAGCGGGCGCGGGATGCGGGGGCGATGGCGTATTTGGTGAAGCCGTTCACGAAGGCGGATCTGGTGCCGGCGATCGAGATGGCGGTGAGCCGGCATGAGGAGATGGTGGCGCTGGCCAGGGAGGTGTCGAGTCTTTCTGGGCAGTTGGAGACGAGGAAGCTGGTGGAGCGGGCCAAGGGTTTGTTGATGTCCAGGCATGGGTGGTCGGAGCCGCAGGCGTTTCGGTGGATTCAGAAGGCGTCGATGGATCGGCGGTTGAGCATGCGTGAGGTGGCGCAGTTGGTGATCGATGACGCGCAGCGGCAGCACGGTTAGGTTACGGATCGGGCTCTGGGGTGTAACGGGGGTTGGGGCGGGGTGTTGGGGGCGGCTGGGCCGTATCGGAGCTGAAGTTGTGATGGCGCTGGTGGGGCGGCCTGGGGGTGGTGTGGGCGGCGTCACGAGTGCGTATCCGATTTTCGCATGATCTTGGTTGTCGGTGGGTGCGGGTCATGCTGGCGGGTGGATGTCTCGAGGGATGGAGGCGACACCTTATGACCCGATTGACCCGATCGACTCGAACGACCCGATCGACTCGTCTGCTGGCGGTGGCGGTGGCCGCGGGTCTTGCCGCGGTGGCGTGCGGCGGTGGGGGCGGCGGTGGGGGCGGCGGTGGGGGCGGCGCTGGGGAGGGTGCCGGTGGCCGGGGTGCGGCCACGCAGGGTCCGTCCGGGCCGGCCTCGTCGGCGGCGGTCGCCGTGAAGGGGGACGGCACGCTGACGATCGGCTCGTTGCTGCCGCAGTCGGGGAGTCTGGCGTTTTTGGGGCCGCCGATGTTCGCGGCCGTCGATCTGGCGGTCGGGGAGATCAACGCGGCGGGGGGCGTGCTGGGCAAGCCGGTGGGGAAGATCCACACGGATTCCGGTGACACGACGACGAACATCGCCTCGCAGGCGGTGGACAAGTTGCTGGCGCAGAGGGCCGATGTGGTCGTCGGTGCGGCGTCCTCGTCGGTGTCGGAGTCGGTGCTGGACAAGATCACGGGGGCGGGGGTGTTGCATTTCTCGCCGGCCAACACCTCCGACAAGTTCAGCACGATCAAGGACAACGGGTTGTATTTCCGTACGTCGCCGCCGGATCGGTTGCAGGGGCGGGTGCTGGGTGATGTGGTGTTGTCGGACGGCAACGAGACCGTGGCGATCATGGCGATGCAGGATTCGTACGGCACGGGCCTGGCCGACAACGTGGGTAAGACGGTGCAGGCCGGCGGCGGCGAGGTGGTCGTGCGGGTGGACTACGACCCGAAGGCGGCGGACTTCTCGGCGGATGTGGCCGAGGTGAAGGCGGCCGGCCCGCAGGCGATCGTGCTGATCGGGTTCGAGGAGACGGCGAAGGTGATCCAGGAGCTGGTCAAGCAGGGGCTGACCAGCGACCGGCACAAGTGGTACATGGTGGATGGGAATCTGTCCAACACGAACTACGTGAGGATGCCGAAGGGCACGCTGAAGGGCGTCAAGGGCACGTTGCCGGGGGCGGCCTCGCCGGAGGCCTTCCGCGGGAAGCTGCTGAAGGTGAACGCGGGGTTGAAGGACTTCAACTACGCGCCTGAGTCCTATGACGCGGTGAACCTGATCGCGCTGGCCGCCGAGGCCGCCGAGTCCGATGCGGGTCCCGATATCGCGGCCAAGCTGGTTGAGGTGAGCAAGGGTGGCGAGAAGTGCACGGACTTCAAGAGCTGCGTGGAGCTGCTGAGGGCGGGCAAGGACGTCGACTACGAGGGTGTCAGCGGGCAGGTCGACTTCGACGAGGTGGGCGATCCGACGGTGGCGACGATCGGGATCTACCAGTACGGCGAGGACAACACCTACGGCAGCCGGGCGATCGAGTATCGCAGGGGCACGATCTCAGGCTAGGCCGCAGGTGCGGCGGGCGTAGTCGACCATGAGCCGCTGGGCCTGCTGGTCGGGCGAGACGATGACGACCCGTTCCTGGTCTTGGCCGAGTGAGGCGCGGACCGGGAACAGGTGGGCTTTCTTGGCTTCGGCGAAGGCGTGGGGGTCGCAGCGGCCGGGGGTGACGACGACGGGGATCTCCAGTGATTTGGCGGTGCCGTCGAGGGTGGCCATGGGGCGGCGCCGTCCGGAGGCGGGGTTGATGATGTAGTGGGTGGTGCCGTCGATGGACTGCAGGGTGAGTGGGGTGGTGCCGGAGCGGCGGGTGACGGTGAGCGTGCCGTGCAGTTGTTTGCCTTGTTCGCGCCATTGGGGGGCGAAGGCGATGTCGGCGGCCTGCTTGATGAGGAAGGCGGAGCATTCGTCGCGCAGCAGGCGGGTCAGCAGCGGGTCGGGGTGGGGGAGGGGGAAGGCGACCTGGCGCAGGGGTTCGTCGCCGACGCGCAGGTGGGCGACGACGGTGGCGGGTTTGAGGGGTGGCACGCCGGCCGGGTCGCAGTTGGCTTGGCCGTATGGGATGGGCAGGTCGGTGCGGTTGGTGCGGGGAATGACGGCTTCGGTCTTTTGTGGCGGGAGGGTGGTGAATGATTCGGTGACGAGCTGGAGGTCGGAAAAGTAGACGGGGGTGTCGCCGGTATTGCGGACGGCGACCTGGAGGCGGTGGGCGGGTTCGTCGGAGCGCCATTGGGCGAGGGAGACCGACACGCCTGGTGGGGGTGGCGCGGCGGGCTCGGCGGGGGAGTTCTCGCGGGAGCAGGAGGTCAGCGCGAGTGCGATGGCCGGTGGCAGGAGGAGGTGGAGAACCCGCTTCACGTTAGGCACATTAGGGGCCGGGGGTCGGCGGGTAAGTTGAGGAGTGATTACGACTCGGCATCCAAGTGCCGACAGTTCTTTCAAGCATCTGGTTCGGCTCACCAGGAGTTTTGTACGTTTCCGTCATTCGATCGGGACGCGTCGGCGGTGCTGACCGAATCCCGGGCCTGGATGGATGGAGACACTTCATGATCCGCATTGCCCCTCTCGGGCGCGCGTTGGCCGTCGCGGCTGCGACGAGCCTCGCTCTCACGGCGTGTGGTGGTGGCGGCGACACCGCCAATCCGCCTGCGGCCACCAACACCGCCGCGCCCGCCACGTCGGCGGCTCCCGCCGCGAAGGGCGACGGGACGCTGACCATTGGCACTCTGCTTCCGCAGACGGGCTCGCTCGCCTTCCTTGGCCCGCCTGAGTTCGCCGGTGTGGACCTCGCGGTCAAGGAGATCAACGAGGCGGGCGGCGTGCTCGGCAAGCCGGTGGGGAAGATCCACACCGACTCGGGTGACACGACGACGAACATCGCCTCGCAGTCGGTGGACAAGCTGCTGGCGCAGAAGGCCGACGTGATCGTCGGCGCGGCGTCCTCGTCGGTGTCGGAGTCGGTGCTGGACAAGATCACGGGCGCCGGTGTGGTGCACTTCTCGCCGGCCAACACCTCCGACAAGTTCAGCACGATCAAGGACAACGGGCTGTACTTCCGCACCTCTCCGCCGGACGTGCTGCAGGGCCGGGTGCTGGGTGACCTGGTTCTGGCCGACGGCAACGAGCAGGTGGCCATCATGGCCATGCAGGACTCCTACGGCACGGGCCTGGCCGACCAGGTCCAGAAGACCGTCGAGGCCGGCGGCGGCCAGGTGGTCGCGCGGGTGGACTACGACCCGAAGGCCGCGGACTTCTCGGCGGATGTGGCCAAGGTGAAGGCCGCCAACCCGCAGGCCGTGGTGCAGATCGGGTTCGAGGAGACCGCGAAGGTCATCCAGGAGCTGGTCAAGCAGGGTCTGACCGCCGACAAGGTGAAGTGGTACCACGTCGACGGCAACCTGTCGAACACCAACTACGCCAAGATGCCCAAGGGCACGCTGAAGGGCGTCAAGGGCACGCTGCCGGGTGCGGCCTCGCCGGAGGCGTTCCAGAAGAAGCTGCTGGAGATCAACCCGGATCTGAAGGACTTCAGCTACGCGCCTGAGTCCTACGACGCCGCCAACCTGGTGGCGCTGGCCGCCGAGGCCGCCAAGTCCGACGCGGGCACCGACATCGCGGCCAAGCTGATCGAGGTCAGCAAGGACGGCGAGAAGTGCACGGACTTCAAGAGCTGCGTGGAGCTGCTGAAGGCCGGCAAGGACATCAACTACGAGGGTGTCAGCGGCCCGGTGGAGTTCAACGAGGTGGGTGACCCGTCGGTGGCGACGATCGGCATCTACGAGTACAACGAGAACAACACCTACGGTCCCAAGGCGCTGGAGTACCGCACCGGCAACATCGCCGGCTGAGGTTTCCCCGGCCTGACGATACGGTAAGGGCCCGGTCCGTTCGTGGACCGGGCCCTTCGCCGTGTTCGCGGGGTTCGCGGGGGTTGGTCAGGTGCAGGCCTGTTGCAGTCGGCCGGTGGCGGCGCGGTACTGCTTGAGCAGCCGGACCTGCCGGTCGTGCGGCACGTCGCCTTTGGACAGGGCGGACGCGGCCTGCCTGACCTGGGTGGCGGGTTCGCGAGCCTGGGCGGGCAGGCGGTCGGCGAACTCGGCGGTGATGCCGTTGACCTCGGCGATGCGGCTGATGACGGCGTCTTCGAAGTTCTGGCGTTCTTCCTGGCCGGGTGGGACCAGCATGAGTTCGGCGTAGCCGATGGCGGATGCGACGCGCGCGCAGGGGGAGTCGGAGGTGTTGCCGCCGGTGCTGTATTTGGGCTGGTCCTTGGGCTGGTCTGCCTGGCAGCCCGTCAGGGCGAGGGGGACGGCGAGTGCTAAGGCCGCAAGAGTTCTCACAGATGCCAATGAAAGGGGGTGTACGGCCTGGCCGTACACCCCCTTTGCCGAAAATATGTCAGGCTCGGGCGAGCGTGCCGAGGTAGAGCTCGATGACCTTGGGGTCGTTGGCGAGCTGGCGGCCGGTGCCGGAGTAGGCGTTGCGGCCCTGGTCGAGCACGTAGCCGCGGTGGCAGATCTGCAGGCAGCGCCTGGCGTTCTGCTCCACCATGATGACGGTGACGCCGGCCTGGTTGATCTGCTGGGCCTGGATGAAGACCAGGTCCTGCAGCTTGGGTGACAGGCCGGCCGAGGGCTCGTCCAGCAGCAGCACCGTCGGTTCGGTCATCAGCGCCCTGGCCATGGCGACCATCTGGCGTTCGCCGCCCGACAGGGAGCCGGCGCGCTGCTTGCGCCGTTCCTTGAGGGCGGGGAACAGTTCGGCGACGAACTCGAAGCGTTCCTTGAACTTGCCGGGCACCTGGTAGGCGCCCATCTCGAGGTTCTCCTCGATGGTCAGGCTGGGGAAGACGTTGTTGGTCTGCGGCACGTAGCCGACGCCGCGGGAGACCAGCTCGTGCGCCTTCATGTTGGTGATGTCCTCGCCCTTGAGGGTGACCTTGCCGCTGCGCACGGTCACCAGGCCGAACATGGCCTTCAGCAGGGTGGACTTGCCGGCGCCGTTGGGGCCGATGATGCCGATCAGCTCGCCCTCGCGGGCGTACAGGTCGGAGCCGTTGAGGATGTTGACGCCGGGGACGTAGCCGGCGATGAGCTCGTCGCAGCGCAGGATGGCGTCCTTGGCGCCCTCCAGGTGGGCCGAGCGGTCGACGACGGCGGCCTTGGACTCGGGGGCGATGCTCATTTGGCGGTCTCCTCCTCGGCCTCGGCTTCCAGGGCGGCCTCCGCCTCGTGGAGCTGTGCCTGCAGTTCCTCCTCCGACAGGGGCGCGTCGTGGTGGGCGCCGAGGTAGGCGTCGATGACGCGCTCGTCGGACATGATGGCGTCGGGCGGCCCCTCGGCGATGATCGCGCCCTGGGCCATGACGATCACCCAGTCGCTGATGTCGCGGACCATGTCCATGTCGTGCTCGACGAACAGCACGGTCATGCCCTGCTCGCGCAGGTCTTTGACGTGGCCCAGCAGGGACTGGGTGAGGGCGGGGTTGACGCCAGCCATCGGCTCGTCGAGCATGACCAGCTCGGGCTTGACCATGAGGGCCCGGGCCATCTCCAGGAGCTTGCGCTGGCCGCCGGACAGCGAGCCGGCGAAGTCCTCGCGCTTGGCGTCGAGCTTGAAGCGCTCCAGCAGTTCCTCGGCGCGGGCGGTGATCTCGTCCTCCTGGCCGCGCCACAGGTTGGGCACCAGGGCGCGGAAGAAGCTCTCGCCCTTCTGCCCCTGGGCGCCCAGGCGCATGTTCTCCATCACCGTGAGCTTGGACAGCGCCTTGGTGAGCTGGAAGGTGCGGACCATGCCGGCGCGTGCCACCTTGTGGGCGGGCAGGCCGTTCATCTTGCGGCCGTTGAAGGTCCACTCGCCGGAGTCGGCGTGGTCGAAGCCGGTGAGCTGGTTGAAGAAGGTGGTCTTGCCGGCGCCGTTGGGGCCGATGAGCGCGGTGATGGAGCCGCGCTGGATCTCCACGTGCTCGACGTTGACGGCGGTCAGGCCGCCGAAGCGGCGCACGACGTTGTCGGCGATGAGGATCGGGTCGGGTTTGGGCACGCCGGGCTCGCGCGGCAGGTCCTTGAAAGCGGCCAGCGCGGCGGCCTTCTTCGGGCTGGTGGTCATCGTGTCATCGCGCATCGATGGCGATCTCCCTCTTGTCACCGAAGATGCCCTGCGGCCGGTAGACCAGCAACAGGATGAAGCCTAGACCAACCAGGGCGTAGCGGATGGGGCCCACCTGGATGCTGGTCATGAAGGGGATGTACCCGTTGGCGACGAGTTCGGCCAGCAGGTTGCCGATGAAGACGAACAGCACCCAGAAGATCATCGCGCCGACGACGGGGCCGAACACGCGGGCGGCGCCGCCGAGGATGACGATGGTGTAGGCGAAGAAGGTCATCTCGGTGCCGAAGACGTCGGGCTGGACCGAGCCGTTGTACAGGCCGTAGAAGAAGCCGCCGAAGCAGCCGATGACGCCGCCCAGGACCAGGGACTGCATCTTGTAGGCGAAGACGTTCTTGCCGAGGCTGCGCACGGCGTCCTCGTCCTCGCGGATCGCCTTGAGCACGCGGCCCCAGGGGCTCTTCATGAGCAGGTAGACCACCAGGCAGCTGAGCAGGACGACGCTCCAGCCGACGGTCAGCAGCCACATGGTGCGCTCGTTGAAGCCGAACGGGCCGATGCCGTAGTGCCCCGGCGGGTAGGGGTTCATGGCGTAGAAGTCGGCGTTGAAGCCGCGCCGGCCGTCGGAGCCGCCGAAGATGTCCTTGAAGTACACCGAGCGGAAGATGAGCCGGATGATCTCGGCGGCGGCGATGGTCACGATGGCCAGGTAGTCGGCGCGCAGCCGCAGCGTGGGGGCGCCGAGGACGAGCGCGAGCAGTACGGCTCCCGCCAGGCCGACGGCGATGCCGACCCAGAACGGCGCGTTGAACACGGTGATCATGACGGCCAGGCCGTAGCCGGCGACGGCCATGAAGGCCGCCTGGCCGAAGTTGAGCAGGCCCGTGTAGCCGAAGTGGATGTTGACGCCGATGGCGGCCAGGCCGTACACGACGGCTTCCCAGCCGATGGCGGCGTGGACGGTGGTGGTGAGAATGGTCAGCCAGTCCATGAGTTACCCCCGTCAGCCGATCCGCTCGCGGCGGCCGAGGATGCCCTGCGGCCGGAAGAGAAGCACGATGATGAGGACGGCCAGCGCGCCGACCGACTTCAGCTCCGGCGGCACCCACAGCGTGGACACCTGGATGAACACGCCCACCACCAGGGAGCCGACCAGGGCGCCGAAGGCGGTGCCCAGGCCGCCGAGCGTGACGCCGGCGAAGACCAGCAGCAGGATGTCCTGGCCCATGGTGAACTTCAGGAACTGCGACAGGCCGAGCATGACGCCGGCGAGCGCGGCGATGGCGCCGCCGACGGTCCAGATGATGCGGATGACCCGGTCGACGTTGATGCCGGAGGAGGCGGCCAGCGCCGGGTTGTCGGCCACGGCGCGGGCGGCCTTGCCGGTGCGGGTCTTCAGCAGCGCGAGGCCGACGATGATCAGGACGGCCAGCTCGATGCCCATGGCCCAGAAGTTCTTCGGGGCGGCGGTGATCGGGCCGACGGTGATGCCCGCCTGGGCGTTGTACTCGGTGAAGGACTCGGTCTGCGGGCCGAAGAAGAACTGGATGAGGTTGCGCAGCAGGATGGCGACACCGATCGAGATGATCATCATGGCGATGACGCCGGTGCCCCGCTTGCGCAGCTTGCCCCAGAACAGCCGGTCCTGGAGGTAGCCGAACGCGCCGCAGACGATGACCGCCAGGATGGCGGCCGGGATGAGCGGCATGCCGGCCAGGCCGAAGATGCCGGTGTTGAAGAACCAGGCCACGACGGCGCCGAGGGTGACCAGCTCGCCGTGGGCGAAGTTGGTCAGGCCGGTGGTGCCGTAGATCAGCGACAGGCCGAGGGCCGCGAGCGCGATGATGAGGCCCAGGTTGAAGCCCTCGAAGGTGAGCTGGGCCGCTCTGCGCCAGAACTGCCCGCCGTCGGAGGAGTCGGCGGGCTGCTGGCCGGCTGCCGCCTTGGGTTCGAGCGCGAACAGCACGGTCGACACGTTGCCTTCGTAGACCGTCGGGGTGCGGACGGGGTTGCCGCCGCGGATCTGGGCGTTGGGGGGAAGCGTCTTGACGTCCAGCGTGACCTTGTATTTTCCGGCCTTGGGGACGGGAACCTCCCATTGGCCCTTGGCATCTGTGGTGACCTCTTTGACGGGTTGTCCGTCCTCGGTGGTCACGACGATCTTCACGCCGTTCACTGGCTGGCCTTGGAGTCGGAGTGTGCCTCTGAGTCCTTCGCCGTCGGCCGCGGCGCCGGCCGGACTGGCGAGGAGGAAGATGAGGCCACCCAGGAAGGCCGTGAACGCGATCACGGCTCTGCGCAATGGTGCTCCCTTGTAGGTCATAGGAGGGAGTGGGCCCTCCGTCTCGACACGCAGGCATCGCAGGCACGACTGGGATGCTGTGGCGGGAGCCTATTCCGGCCGCGCCCGTTTCCGAACCGTTCGTCACCAATTAGTGATGGTGGTGTAGCGCTGATGTGAGCAAAAAGTTTGCTGGTCAGGGGCTAAATGGGGGTTCGCGCGTGGCGTTGACGGGCCGATGCCGGGGCGAAAGGGGCTGGATGCGCCGGTTGTGGTAAGGGGGCTCGAATACGCAGGTCAGTCCGCCGACGAGCCCGGGGAGGGGCCTTTGGGACCGTGTACGGCTTCCCCGGCCCTACACGTTATCTACTCGGCCTCCCCCGCGGGCTCTGCTTCGATCCACCGTAGCGACCTACGGGGGTGATGTGCAAAGGGTGACCGAAACTCGCCGGAGGTTCATCTGTCGCGCAACATGCAGGTGATACGCGAGGTGCAGACCTTTCTTCCCTGTTCGTCGGATATCTCGACCTGGTAGGTCGCCAGCGTGCGCCCGCCGTGCAGCCGGGTGCCCACGCCCGTCACGTAGCCGGAGGTGGCCGAGCGGTGGTGGGTGGCGTTGATCTCGATGCCGACGGCGATGCGGCCGGGCCCGGCGTGGATGGCCGCCCCGATCGAGCCGATCGTCTCGGCCAGCACCGCCGAGGCGCCGCCGTGCAGCAGGCCGTACGGCTGGGTGTTGCCTTCGACCGGCATGCGGGCGACCACGCGCTCGGCACTGGCCTCCAGGAACTCGATGCCCATGCGCGCGGCGAGCGTGCCCTCGCTCATCGCGTTGACCATGGCGGCGTCCATCAGCGTCAAGGGGAGCCCTCCACTCTCTCGAGCTCAGGTTTTCTGTCGCAGTTGGAGACTAGGCTGCGGGTGTGCCGAAGAGTGAAGCGACCCCCAATCGGCCCTGTCTGCTGTTGCTGGACGGGCATTCCCTGGCGTATCGGGCGTTCTATGCGCTGAAGGAAGCCAACCTGATGACGACCGACGGGCAGCCGACGGCCGCCGTCTACGGCTTCACCTCGATGCTGACCAACATGCTGCGCGATGAGCAGCCGACCCACGTGGCGGTCTGCTTCGACCGGTCCGAGCCCACGTTCCGGCACGAGACCTACGGCGACTACAAGGCCAACAGGTCCTCGGCGCCCGACGAGTTCCGCGACCAGATGCGCCTGATCTTCGAGCTGCTCGACGCCATGAAGATCCCGTATCTGTCGGTGCCCGGGTATGAGGCCGACGACATCATCGCCACGCTCGCCACCCGCGCGGCGGCGCAGGACATGAACGTGCTCATCGTGACCGGCGACCGCGACGTGCTCCAGCTGGTCGACGAGCGGGTGACGGTGCTGATGACCCGCCGCGGCATCAGCGAGATGACCCGTTTCACGCCCGAGGCCGTCTATGAGAAGTACGAGCTGACCCCGCAGCAGTATCCCGACTTCGCCGCGCTGCGCGGAGACCCCAGCGACAACCTCCTGAGCATCCCGGGCGTGGGCGAGAAGACCGCCGCCAAGTGGATACGCGACTTCGGCACCCTGGAGGAGCTGGTCAACCGGGTCGACGAGGTCAAGGGCAAGGTCGGCGACAAGCTGCGCGAGCACCTGGACCAGGTGCTGATGAACCGCCGCCTCACCCAGCTGCTGCGCGACGTGCCGATCGACGTCCGCGTCGAGGACCTCACGCAGGGCCGGTGGGAGCGCGAGGAGATCGACAAGCTCTTCGACACCCTCCAGATCCGCGGCGAGCTGCGCGAGCGCGTCTTCAAGGTGCTCGGCTCGGGGGAGGCCGGCCCCGACCACGGTTTCGAGGTCCAGACCGTGCTGCTGGGCCCCGACGAGGTGGCCGGCTGGCTGTCGGCGCTGCCCGGGGGCCGCGCCGGGCTGGCCTTCCGCGGCGCGTACGGCAGCGGCACCGGCCGCATCGACGCCATCGCGATCGCCTCGCCCGACGGCACGGCCGCCCACATCGACCCGACCAGGCTCACCGAGGCCGACTTCGCGGCCCTGTCGGCCTGGCTGGCCTCCGAGGCCCCCAAGGCCGTGCACGACGCCAAGGGGCCGCTGCTGGCCCTGTGGGCGATGGGCATGGACCTGCGGGGCCTGTCGTGCGACACGGCGCTGGCGGCCTACCTGGCCATGCCCGGCCAGCGCACCTTCGAGCTGGAGGAGCTGGCCCGCCGCTACGTCAACCGCGACCTGCGCGCCGAGCAGGCCGAGACCGCCCAGCCCGCGCTGTTCGGCGACGACGAGGACGCCCCGGCCAAGGACCTGGCCCTGCGCGCGGCCGCGGTGCGCGAGCTGGCCGACGCCCTGGAGGGGTTCCTGGCCAAGCGGGGCGGCGCCCAGCTGCTGGAGGAGGTCGAGCTGCCGCTGCTGCGGGTGCTGGCGGAGATGGAGCGGGCCGGCATCGCGGTCGACCGCGAGCACCTGTCGGCCATGGAGGCGCAGTTCGCCGCCGGGGTCAAGCAGGCCGTGGAGGAGGCCCACCGCGTCGTCGGCGAGCAGTTCAACCTGGGCTCCCCCAAGCAGCTGCAGGAGATCCTGTTCAACAAGCTCAACCTGCCCAAGACCAAGCGCACCAAGACCGGCTACAGCACCGACGCCGAGCAGCTGGCGTGGCTGGCCACCCAGACCGACCACGAGCTGCCCGTCATCATGCTGCGCCACCGCGACCAGCAAAAGCTCATGGTCACCGTCACCGGGCTGCTGGCCGAGGTGGCCCCCGACGGCCGCATCCACACCACCTTCAACCAGATCATCGCCGCCACCGGCCGGCTGTCGTCGGAGAAGCCCAACCTGCAGAACATCCCCATCCGCACCGCCGAGGGCCGCCGCATCCGGCAGGGCTTCGTGGTCGGCGAGGGCTACGAGACGCTGCTGACGGCCGACTACAGCCAGATCGAGCTGCGCATCATGGCCCACCTGTCGGGCGACGAGTCGCTCATCGCCGCCTTCGAGTCCGGCCACGACTTCCACGCCGCCACCGCCTCGCGCGTGTTCGACCTGCCGCCCGAGCAGGTCGACGGGGAGCTGCGGGCGCGCATCAAGGCGATGAACTACGGCCTGGCCTACGGGCTGTCGGACTTCGGGCTGTCCAGCCAGCTCAACATCCCGGTGGCGGAGGCGCGGGCGCTGAAGGAGGAGTACTTCCAGGAGTTCGGCGGCGTGCGCGACTTCCTCCACGCGATCGTCGCCCAGGCCCGCGCCGACGGCTACACCGAGACCATCATGGGCCGCCGCCGCTACCTGCCCGACCTGACCAGCGACAACCGGCAGCGGCGCGAGATGGCCGAGCGCATGGCGCTCAACGCGCCCATCCAGGGCTCGGCGGCCGACATCATCAAGGTGGCCATGCTGAACGTGCGGCAGGCGCTGCGCGAGGAGGGGCTGCGCTCGCGCATGCTGCTCCAGGTGCACGACGAGCTGGTCTTCGAGGTGGCGCCGGGCGAGCTGGAGACGCTGCGGCAGCTCGTGTGCGACCAGATGGCCGCCGCCTACCCGCTGCGGGTGCCGCTGGAGGTGTCGGTGGGCGTGGGCCGCACCTGGGAGGACGCCGGGCACTGACGGCCGGTCCGGCATAAGGGGTACGGCGGGCGCCGTACCCCTTTCGCACGCGCCGTCCGGTGCGGCGCGGGCCAGCGATCCGGACAGGTAACGAAATATTTGGACAAACACGGCGAAATCTGCACTTGACGTGCTGTGCCGCCATCGCGTGTCTGGTCGGGCTTCGCCGGGGCATTCCACTACGCTGAAGATTTGCTGATAATTGTCCTCGGGCTGGGAGTTCTGTGCGCAGTACGGCGTCGCTCGTCCGCTTGATCGGCATCGCCAACGCGATCGTGGTCGTCCTGGCTCTGGGAATCCTGCAGCTCATGCCGTCCGCTGACGCGCAGGCCCCGGCGCGCCACAGGGCCGCCCGGCCCTCGCCCGTCCAGCCGAGCGCCCAGCCCTCGACCGTCTCCCGGCCGCCGCCCGGCGTGGTGGCCACGCCCGAGTTCGCCAGGCAGGTCAAGGCCAACGAGGCGGGCCTGGTGCCGGTGCTGATGTACCACCGGATCGTCAAGAGGCGCTGGGCGTCGATCGACCGCACACCCGACCAGGTCCGCAGGGAGCTGGAGTGGCTGGCCCGCCGGGGATACGTGCCGATCACCGCCCGCGAGTTCGCCACCGGCGACATCCGCGTGCCGGCCGGCAAGTTCCCGGTGGTGCTCACCTTCGACGACGGCCACGAGTCGCACTTCGCGCTGGACGCCGCCGGCCGGCCGGTCAAGGACACCGCGGTGGAGATCATCCTGAGCGTGGCGGCCAAGTACCCCTCCTTCCGGCCGGTGGCCACGTTCTGGATCAACAAGCGGCCCTTCGGCCTGGACGACCCCGCCCAGCAGGCCAGGGCGGTGCAGTGGCTGGTCCAGCACGGCTTCGAGGTGGCCAACCACACCT
Organism: Thermoactinospora rubra; assembly: GCF_002093975.1. Classification (GTDB taxonomy): domain Bacteria; phylum Actinomycetota; class Actinomycetes; order Streptosporangiales; family Streptosporangiaceae; genus Nonomuraea; species Nonomuraea rubra_A. Next base: position 94,222 of record NZ_KZ084325.1, on the reverse strand, counting down.
GGGGCCACCCCAACCTGCGGGCCTTGCCGGTCAAGCGGGTGCGCGAGCAGATCGCCAGGCTGGAGCGGCTGCTGGCCGAGCTGGGCGCGCCGCCGTCGAAGACGATGGCCCTGCCGTTCGGGATGATGCCGCACAAGAAGAAGGCCGCGGGCAAGGGCTCCTGGGGCGGCACGTCCTACGACTTCGCCGGGGTCTTCCTCGCCGGGGCCGAGCCGTCGGTTTCGCCCTTCGCGAAGTCCTTCGACCCCGGAGCGATCCAGCGGATCCAAAGCAACGGCAAGAAGGGCGAGTGCCGCCGGTGGTGCTCGCAGTACTGGCTCGAATGGCTCGACAAACACCCAGGCCAGCGCTATGTCTCCGACGGAGACCCGGAACGGATCTCCCTGCCGCGCGGACTTCGGGGTAGTATTCAGCCCAGCCACGGGCCCCGGATCGTCGCCTACTGAGGGGTCCCGCCGGGCGTGCCGAAGGGGCCCGGCCGGGCACTTGGATTGACCCCGTGCCCCAGGTCTCATATGCTGATCGCTGCGCTGTGGGCTCGCGCGCGCCTCAGACGGAGCGGGCTCGCGCTCGATCTGGTCGAATCGGCTTCATCGACAAAGGGCCTGCAACGCGTCCGCCACATCGACATCTGTCCGCGTTCGGAGCAATTCCACACATGACGAGCAGCACCGAGGCCACCTCGACCACCCCGCAGGTAGCGGTCAACGACATCGGTTCCGAGGAGGCCTTCCTCGCCGCGATCGACGAGACCATCAAGTACTTCAACGACGGCGACATCGTCGAGGGCACCGTCGTCAAGGTCGATCGAGACGAGGTCTTGCTCGACATCGGCTACAAGACCGAGGGCGTCATCCCCTCCCGTGAGCTGTCCATCAAGCACGACGTCGACCCGGCCGAGGTCGTCGAGGTCGGCGAGCACGTCGAGGCTCTGGTCCTCCAGAAGGAGGACAAGGAAGGCCGGCTGATCCTGTCCAAGAAGCGCGCGCAGTACGAGCGCGCCTGGGGCACGATCGAGAAGATCAAGGACGAAGACGGCATCGTCACCGGCACCGTCATCGAGGTCGTCAAGGGTGGTCTCATCCTCGACATCGGCCTGCGGGGCTTCCTGCCGGCGTCCCTGGTCGAGATGCGCCGCGTCCGCGACCTGCAGCCGTATGTCGGCCGGGAGCTCGAGGCCAAGATCATCGAGCTCGACAAGAACCGCAACAACGTGGTCTTGTCCCGCCGCGCCTGGCTCGAGCAGACCCAGTCCGAAGTCCGTCAGACCTTCCTCAACACCCTGCAGAAGGGTCAGGTCCGCAAGGGCGTCGTCTCCTCGATCGTCAACTTCGGCGCCTTCGTCGACCTCGGCGGCGTCGACGGCCTGGTCCACGTCTCGGAGCTGTCCTGGAAGCACATCGACCACCCCTCCGAGGTCGTCGAGGTCGGCCAGGAGGTCACCGTCGAGGTCCTCGACGTCGACATGGAGCGCGAGCGCGTCTCCCTGTCGCTCAAGGCCACCCAGGAAGACCCGTGGCAGCAGTTCGCCCGCACCCACCAGATCGGCCAGGTCGTGCCGGGCCGCGTCACCAAGCTGGTGCCGTTCGGCGCGTTCGTCCGGGTCGAGGAGGGCATCGAGGGCCTGGTCCACATCTCCGAGCTGGCCGAGCGCCACGTCGAGATCCCCGAGCAGGTCGTCCAGGTCGGCGACGAGATCTTCGTGAAGATCATCGACATCGACCTCGACCGCCGTCGCATCAGCCTGTCGCTCAAGCAGGCCAACGAGGGCGCGGGCGCCGAGGTCGAGTTCGACCCGACCCTGTACGGCATGGCCGCGACCTACGACGAGCACGGCAACTACATCTACCCCGAGGGCTTCGACCCGGAGACCGGGGAGTGGCTGGAGGGCTTCGAGAAGCAGCGCGAGGAGTGGGAGCGGCAGTACGCCGAGGCCCAGCAGCGCTTCGAGGCCCACAAGCGGCAGATCGAGGAGGCCCGCAAGGCCGAGGCCGAGGCCGGGGAGGCGCCGTCGTCCTACAGCGGCGAGACGCAGCAGCCCGCCCAGACCGGCACCGGCGGCGCGCTGGCCTCCGACGAGGCCCTCGCCGCCCTGCGCGAGAAGCTCGCCGGCGGCCAGAGCTGACCTGCCGGTAAGCCGAGCCGCCCGGCTCGCGCCGGCCGCAGGCCGGTCACGCGGCATCGAGGCCCCGCACCCGCACAGGTGCGGGGCCTCGTCGCGTCACCGCACGGCGCGGGATTGAGTACCCCCTTACTCATGCGCTGTCTCCTCGCCACCCCTAGCGTCAGGCGCGGGTGGAGAGGAGACAGCGCATGCGGCTTGCGTCAGCGCCCCGGATCCCGGCGGCCGTGACAGCGCTCAAGCCAGCGCTCAAGACGGTGCTCATAACAGCGCTCATCGCGGTGCCCGGCCTCGCCGGGCCGGTCGCCGCGCAGGCCGACCCGCCGCCGGCGCTGACGATCACCCCCGACAGCGGCCCGGCGGGCACCGAGGTCACCTTGACGTCGGCGCTGACCTGCCCGGCCGACGACGGGCCCGGAGCGTCCCCGTCCGGCGGGCCGTACGGGATCGCCTGGCTCGGCGGGCCCATCGACGACACCGCGCGGAAGACGGCGGACGACGGCCTGTCCACCACCGCCGTGATCCCGCAGGCGACGCCGGGCGAGTACGAGATCTGGGCCCAGTGCCTCTACTCCGGCGCGCGAACCGCCACCGCGACCTACACCGTCGAAGAACCGCAGGCGCCGTCGATCCTGCAGGCCTCCCTCCAGCCCGCCTCGGCCCGCCCGGGACGCACCGTCGCCCTCACCGTCACCGGCCTGTTCTGCGAAGGCGCCCCCGGCGGTGCCTACCAGCTGTCCTGGGGCGACGCCCACGAGTCCGAGCCGCTCAACGCCTCGCAAAGCGACTTCACCGCCGACGTCACCGTGCCCGACGACCTCCCCCTGGGCCCGCTGACGGTCACGCTGAGCTGCTACGAGGACGTCACCGTCAACGACGACATGCCGTTCGAGGTGCTCCCGGCAGCCACGGCGGGCCCGAGGCGGCCGCCCCGGAGGACGACGCCCCCGCCGTCGGCGCCCGCCGAGACTCCGACCGGCGACACCGGCGACACCGCCGCCCTCGTGGACCCGGGGGACTCCGCAGGCTCCGAGGAGGGCCTGACGGTGACGCTCACCGGCCTCACGCCGCTGCTCGGCCTGGCGGCGCTCGGGGCCCTGGCCGTCCTGCTGGCCAAAAGACGCTCCCCGTCCCGGCAGCGCCCCTCGGGCGGCCTGCGGTACGTGCTCCACCCCGATCCAGGCCGGCAGACCGTCCGAGAGAGGCGCCGATGAGCCAGACCCTCGCCACCAGCCCGGCCACCGCCGCCGACCTGCTGCTGTACGGCGGAGCGGCGACGGCGGCCGCCCACCTCCAGCAGGCCCTCCTGGACGGCGGCGTGCTGGCCGGGGCCGTCCCGCAGAGCATGACCGGCGACGGCTTCGCCGGCCAGATAGCGCAGGCCGCCATGGACCTGCTCGGCACGGTCAGCCTCGGCGACGTCCTCGTGGGCGCGTGGCACTCTCATCGCGAGCTCCGCGAGGCCGGGCAGCGCACGCACCCCACCGGCCGGGAGATCGTCACCCTCCTCCCGCACGACGTCGCCTCCGAGCACGCCCCCTCGGTGGAGGCGCTGCTGAACGGCCGCCGCTTCCTGCGGGTGGAGTGCGCCGTGAAGCTGTTCGTCGGCGTCGGCACGGTGCAGGCCGAGGTGGCCGACGGCCGGCTCGTCAGCGTGGGCGCCGGGCAGGGCCTGGCCGGGGTGACCTACGGCCTGCGCTCGATCGAGATCAACGGGACGGTGACGCGGCTCCACCACGTGGAGGTGACCAGCCAGTACCAGACGGACGTGCACTGGCCCATGCGGACCTTCGACCCGGGCTTCGTCCTCCACCGCGAGGCCGCCGGCGAGTCGGCGAGGGGCGCGGCCAGCTAGGGTTGCCGCGTGCCGCACATCGAACGCGCCCGCCCCGGTGACGCCGGGGAGATCCTCACGCTGACCCGCGCCGCCTACGTCACCGAGGCCCAGCTGTACGGCGACCCGTTCATCCCGCCCCTGGTGGAGTCGGTCGACCAGGTCCGCGCCGCCATCGAGACGGGCACCGTGCTCAAGGCGGTCGAGGGGCACCGGATCGTGGGCGCGGTGCGCGGCAAGCTGTCGGGCACCACCTGCCTGGTGGGCCGGCTCGTCGTCGCGCCCGACGTCCAGGGACGCGGCGTCGGCACGGCCCTGCTCGCCGCCCTCCACGAGAGCCTGCCGCAGGCCGAGGCGTTCGACCTGTTCACCGGCCACCTGTCGGAGGGCAACCTGCGGCTGTACCGCAGGCTCGGCTACGTGGAGACCCACCGCGAACGCATGGACGACCACCTGACCATGATCCACATGAGGCGTCAGAACGGCGCCTCCAGCGGCACCTGACGCACCGCCGGCAGGTAGGGGTCCAGCTCGCCCACCTCGAAGCGGCACATGCCCACGGCGTGCCAGAACTGCCCGGCGACCTCGCCCTCGTGCTTGTAGCGGCCGTCGGGGGCCAGCGCCGCCCACCCCTCCGGCAGGCCGAGCAGCGTGCACCGGACGGCGGGCGTCCCGCCCACGGTCCACAGCATGACCGTGCCGTCGTCGGCCGAGGTCGCCAGCAGGTCGCCGGAGGGGGAGAAGGCGACCGAGGAGACCCGGCGGGAGTGGCCGGCGAGGGTGTGCAGCAGCCTGCCGCTGGACAGGTCCCACAGGCGCACGTCCAGGTCGTCGCCGCCGGTGGCCAGCACCGTGCCGGACGGGTCGAACGCGGCCGTCCACAGCCTCCCGGGGTGGCGCAAGACGTGCACGGGCTCGCCGTCCCGCCACACGATGGCCAGGCCGTCGTTGCCGGCGCTGGCCAGCAGCTCGCCGGAGAGGTCGAACAGCACCGCGTAGACGCGGTCGGTGTGCCGGTCCAGCGTCCGCAGCAGCTCGCCGGAGTCGACGTCCCAGATCCGCACGCGCCGGTCGTCGCAGCCGGTGGCGATGGCCGAGCCGTCCGGGCTGAACGCGATCGAGCGGACCCGGCCCCGGTGGTCGGCCAGGTTGGCGACCACGCCGCCGGTCGAGCGGTACCAGACCCGGACGCTGTCGTCGTCGTTGGCGGTGGCCAGGCGCCGGCCGTCGGGGCTGAACGCCTCGGCCCACACGTGCTCGGTCTCGGCGTTCAGCTCGCGCTCGTAGTCGCCGGTGGCGCCGTTCCACAGGTGCACGCCGCCGTCGTTGCTGGAGGTGGCCAGGGTGGTGCCGACGGGGGAGAAGACGGCTGAGATCAGCCGGTCGGCCAGGCCGTGGAACTCGCGCAGCCGCCGCCCGGTGACCGGGTCCCAGATGCGGACCACGCCGTCGTTGCCGCTGGTGGCCAGCATCGTGCCGTCGGCGCTGAAGCGGGCGGAGGTGATGCGGCGGCCGTGGCCGCGCAGCACCCGCTGGCAGCGGCCGGTGGCCGGGTCCCACAGCCGGGTGGTGCCGTCGTTGCTGCTGGTGGCCAGCTGGCCGCCGTCGGGCCGGAACGCGAACGGCCACACCGCGCCCCGGTGGCCGGCCAGGTCCCGCCGCTCGCCGCCGGTGTGCAGCTGGATGGCGCCCTCGGAGTCGCCGGAGGCCAGGCTCGTGCCCGAGGGGCTGAAGGCCACCTGGTAGACGGCGCCGCGGTGGGTGGCGGCCACGCCCAGCGCCTCGCCGGTGGCCGGGACCCACAGCCGTACCGCGCCGTCGGTGTCGCCGGTGGCCAGCAGGCTGCCGTCGGGGGAGAAGGTCAGGCAGTAGACGCGGCCGGTGTGGCCGGCCATGGTGTGCAGCAGCTCGCCGGTGGCGCGGTGCCAGATCCTGACGACGCCGTCGCGGTCGCCGGCGGCCAGCAGGTCGCCGTGGACGGCCACCCGGTAGACGGCGCCGCCGTGGTCGTCGATGACGCGCCGGCATTCGCCGCTGCCCAGGTCCCACAGGCGGATGCGGGCGGCGCCGTCGCCGGTGACGAGCAGCCCGCCGGAGAACGTCGCGGTGTAGACGGGCGCCTGGTGCCCGCCCAGCTCGCGCAGCACCGATCCGGAGCGGGTGTCCCAGACGCGCACGATCCCGTCGGCGCCGCCGGCCGCGACCATCGTGCCGTCGGGGCTGAACAGCACCGGCCACACCCCGTCGGGATGGCCCTGGAGCACGTGGCGGAGCTCGCCGCAGGCCGGGTCCCACAGCCGGACCGTGCCGTCGCCGCCGCCGGTGGCCAGCAGCCCGTCGCAGAACGCGACCGCGTAGACGCGGCCGCGGTGACCCTGCAGCGTGCGGATGGGCAGGCCGCTGTCGCCGTCGCACAGCACCACGCCGCCGTCCTCGCCGCCGATGGCCAGCAGCGCCCCGTCGCGGCTGTAGGCGACCGGCTGGGGCAGGCGGGCGGTCTGGAAGTGGTAGCCGTACGGCACGCCCAGCGCGGCGGGCGCGAGCTGGGTCTCGATCGGCTGGCCGGGCACCACCGCGGCGCCGCGCAGCGGCGGCAGCGTGCCGCGCACGTCGATCAGCGCGGCCCGGTTCCACGTGCTGCCCTCGAAGACCGCGTCGGACAGGTCGGCGCGGGCCAGCCGCGCCTTGGAGAAGTCCGCGCCGCGCAGGTCGGCGCCCGCCAGCCTGGCCTCGTCCAGCCGGGCGTCGACGAGCCTGGCGTCGCGCAGGATCGCCCGGGACAGGTCGGCGCCCACGAGCGTGGCGCCCGTCAGGTTCACGCCGGTGAGGTCGGCGTCCGACAGGTCGCGCCCCGACAGGTCCTCCCCGCGCAGGTCGGCGCCGCGCAGGTCGGCCTGGGCCGGGATGCGCAGCCGGGCGCTGATCTTGACGGCGTTCGCCCGGGCGACGGCGTCGGCCGAGGGGTCGCCCAGCACCGCGGCGACCCACGCGCGGACGGCCTGGGCGTCGGCCAGGTCGCACAGGAACTCCACGGTCAGCGGCGAGAGCGGGCGGCGGGCCAGGGCGGAGAGGTTGCCGCGGGCGATGTGCCGGGCGACCAGCCACTCCATCACCGACAGGTGGATGAAGCCGAACATGCCCTCCTCGGTGCGCACCAGCAGGCTGCCCGAGCCCACCGCGTAGGCGGCGTGGCCGCCGGTGAGCTGCCCGTCGGCCAGGTCGGTGAGGGTCTCGGCGATCTCGGTGAGCTCCTCCAGGCTGAGCAGCGACTCGCCGGTGTCCCACAGCCGCACGGCCAGGGCGGTCACGGCCCGCCACAGCTCCTCCAGGTCCAGCGCGCGGGCGGCGCCCGGCACGCGCGCCCGCTGCGCCTCGAAGGCCAGCCAGGAGCCGAGGATCTCCTCATACAGCAGCGCCGGGCTGATGGTGTGGCGGGTGGCGGCGACGGCGCGGAGCCGGTCGACGTCGAGGTCGGCGATGAAGCTGAGCATGCGCGGGTTCTGCGCCAGGTCCAGCAGGTCCTTGATGCCCTCCAGCAGCGCCATGCGCGCCCCGGCTTCTTGCTCGTCGCCGAAGCGGTTGCCGAGGTAGGCGCGGATCTGCCCGGGCGAGAAGTCCTCCAGGCCGAAGACGCGCCGCTGCGGCAGCACGCCGACCATCTCGCCGAGGGAGGTCAGCACCTGGCTGTGGGACTTGAAGTGCTGCGTACGGCTGGCCACGACGATCTTCGCCTTGTCCTGCGCGGCGGCCAGCAGCGTGGCCAGGTGGTCGGCGGCCCGGTCGTAGGTGACGCGGGTGACCAGCTCGTCGAAGCCGTCGAACAGCAGCACGATGCGGCCCTGCCGGAGCAGGTAGTGGAAGGCCTTGAGGTCGATGACCTCCTCGCCGTGGTTGGCCAGGTGGGCGGCCACCAGCCCGTCGACCGAGTGCGCCTTGTCCAGGGCGCGCAGCTCGATGAGGATCGGGATCAGGTGGGGCAGCTCGGCCGGGATGCGCCTGGCCAGCTCCCGCAGGGCGAAGGTCTTGCCCCGGCCGAAGTCGCCCAGCAGCAGCAGGAACCGGCCGTGGTCGGCGGCCAGCAGCCGCATCAGCTCGTCGGTCAGGCCCTCCTTGACCTCGTGGCCGGACCGGTCCAGCTCCCGGTAGCGCTGCGGCACGTACAGGCCGGGCGGGTAGCGGCGGTCGGAGTTGAGCCGCGCGGTCTGCTCGGCGACGTAGCCGGACAGGTCCAGCAGGCCCTGGAACTCGGTGAAGCTGCGCAGCCGCACCCCTCGGCGCATGAGGTCCTCGCGCAGCGACCGGGCCGGTGGCGGACCCTGGTAGACCAGCTCGGCGGGGATGTCGGCGGCACGGGCCTGCCGCAGGAAGGGGGTGACGCTCTCGGCCGTGGGCTCGCCCGCGAGCGCGCCGACCATGAGCTGCCGGACGAAGCCGTCCTCCGGATAGGTGATCACCAGGTGCGTGCCGTACCGCCTGATCTTGGCGCGTTCGTGCCTGGCCTCGCACACCTCGGTGATGCGGTCCAGCAGCAGTTCGGCGGGGGTCGGCTCGGGGCCGGGCAGCGGGGCCCGCGGCGCGGGCTCGGCGGGCTCGGGCGGCTGGGCCGCGAAGGTGGCGTCGGCGGCCCGCAGCCGGTGGGCGACGCGCCTGGGCTCGCCGTGGGGCGGCCAGACGGTCAGGCCGCGCGGCGTGATCTCCACGAGCTGGGCGCTTCCGGCGCGCGGGGCGGCCACCGCGCCCGGGCCCGCCTCGCCCTGCCCGTGCAGCAGGAGGTTCAGGCGGCGGCTCAGCAGCCGGTGGAAGGCCGCCGAGTCCTCCAGCGCGGCCGGCGGGTGGCCGGCGACGCCGATCCTGAGCCAGCCGCGCTCCTCGTAGGCGCGCAGCCGCTCGGCGAACCAGGACGACTGCCGGTCGCCGAGCAGCGCGTAGTCGTGCTTGTCCAGGTGGCTCATCGCCATCGTGGAGTTGAGCCCGGCGACCACGACCCGCAGGTCGGGCAGCTCGAACAGGGTCCACGGCTGCCCGCCGTCGAACACCCGGTCGTCCAGCCCCTGGTAAAGCTCGGCGAACATGCCCGCGAAGTGCTGCCATTTGGGCCAGTAGGGCGGCTCGGGCTGCTCGTCGGCCGCCTCGCAGGTCAGGAAGTAGGCGCTGGCCATGGCCTTGGTGACGTCGCGCGGGCCCGGCACGACGACCACGCGCTGCGGCTCCAGCCCCACCAGCAGCCGCAGGTCGGTCAGCAGCCGCAGGGCCTTGCCGAACTGCCCCAGGCTGCCGGACTCGGTGAGGTCGCCGCTGACCACCAGCAGGTCGGGACGGCGCGCTCCCGCGTCGTACATGACCGACAGGTCGGCGGCGATCGCGGCGTGCACGTCCTCGGGCGTGAACGGCTCGCCGGCCTCCGGCAGCGCCCGCCCGAAGCGCGGCCCGCCGACGTGCAGGATCGACAGCGCCTCCCGGCGCCGGCCGTCGGCGGCCAGCGGGAAGCGCGGCCGGGTCAGGGGCGCGCGGCGGTGCCGGGCGGCCGGCGCCGGGAGGGCGACCGGGGCGGCGGGCGGCGGCACGGCCGAGCCGCCCGGGAAGGCGGGCGGCTCGTGCGGCTTGGCCCGTCCGGCCATCGCCTCCCGGACGCGGGCCAGGACTAACGAGCGGATCTCCGCCTCGTCGGTGAGGCCCACCAGGTCCACCCAGGTGATCGTGGACAGCAGCCGGCCCTCCAGCGGCACGTCCTCCAGCCGGATCGGGACCAGCTTGCCCATCGGGTTGCGGGGGTCGGCCCGCAGCGCGGTCTGCCACTCCATCTTGCCGTAGGTGGAGTCGAGGTACCGGGCCGACAGCACCGCCACGACCAGCTTCGCCTCGCGCACGCCCTGGTCCATGAAGTCGATGAAGTTCGTGCCGGGCACGAAGTCCCACGCCTGGATCATCGTGCGGTAGCCGGCCTCCTCCAGCTGCCAGGCCAGCCAGGTGGCCCATGCCGTGTCGGCGGGGGAGTAGCTGACGAAGATGTCGACAGGCCTGCCGTCACGCGCCATTGGCCCAGTATCCCAGTGGTGCCGAAGATCGGCCAGGTGTGAGACCATGCGTGCTGTGCTGGGGCGGCTGGGCGTGCTCGACTGGATCAGGATCGGGCTGCTCGCCCTCGGCGTGGTCTTCGTCGCCACGGGGCTGCTGCCGCTGGAGGAGGCGGCGGCGAGCCTGCGGGCGATCGGGCCGCTGCTGGTGTTCCTGGCCGGGGTGATCGTCCTGGCCGAGCTCACCAAGGAGGCGCAGGTCTTCGACGCCATCGCGGTGCGCATGGCGGTGGCGGCCCGCGGCGACTACGTGGCGCTGTTCTTCTTCTGCACGGCTTTCGCGTCGATCGTCACGATCTTCCTCAACCTCGACACCACGGCGGTGCTGCTCACGCCGGTCATGCTGGCCCTGGCCGGCCGCGCCGGCATCGCCGCCCTGCCGCTGGCCATGACGACCATCTGGCTGGCCAACACCGCGAGCCTGCTGCTGCCGGTGTCGAACCTGACCAACCTGCTGGGCATGCAGAAGATCGGGCTGGGCAACCTGGAGTTCGCCGGGCGGATGTGGCTGCCGCAGCTGGCCTCGATCGCGGTGACGCTCGCCCTGCTGTGGGTCTTCTACTGGCGGCGGCGCCACCGGGGCGCCCCGCGGTACGAGCCGCCCGTGCCCGGCCCGATCGCCGACCGGGCGCTGTTCGGCGCCGCCTCGGCCGCGTGCGCGCTGTTCATCGCCGCCCTGCTGGCCGACGTGCCCGTCGGGGTCGCGGCGCCGGCCGCGGCGGCCATCGTGGTGGCCGCCTTCTTCCTGCGCGACCGCAAGCGGCTGAGCTGGAGCCTGATCCCCTGGCAACTGCTGATCTTCGTGACCGGCCTGTTCCTGGTCGTCCCCACGGTCTCCCGGTACGGCCTGGCGGACCTGATGAGGTGGATGCTCGGCACGGACGGCGACCCCTACCGCACGGCGGCCATGGGCGCGGCCCTGTCCAACACGATCAACAACCTGCCCGCCTACAAGGCGCTAGAGCAGGTCGTCCCCGGCAGCGCCCAGAACCAGCTGCTCGCCTTACTCATCGGCACCAACGTGGGACCGGTCGTCACGCCGTGGGCGTCGCTGGCGACGCTGCTGTGGTTCGAGTCCTGCCGCCGCCACGACGTGAAGGTGCCGATGCGCCGCTTCCTGGCCACCGGCGCGGTCCTGGCCGTGGCCGGGACGCTGGCCGCGGTCTGGGCGCTCACGCTCGGCTGAGCTCCAGCAGCGCCCCGATGACGTCGGGGTGGCCGGCCACGAAGCTGCGGTCCTCCGGCCCGCCGTCGATGTGCTCCTCGAACGGCCCGCCGTCCAGCGCCCTGACCTCCAGACCGGCCTCCTGGGCGATGAGCGCCCCGGCGGGCAGGTCGACCGCCTCGGCCCGGTAGCCGATGAACCCGTCGATGTCGCCCCTGGCCAGCATCACCCACGACAGCAGCGGCGCCCACAGCTGCAGCACCCGCCGGGCCGCGACCTCCAGCGTGCCCTTGAGCGCCCGCACGACCGGGTCGTCCCGGGCCACGGCGTGGCCCTGCGTCCAGGCCAGCAGCGGGCCGTGCGGCCAGGGCCTGGCCGGAGGCGACAGCCGTACTCCGGTGGAGCAGTAGGCGCCGCGGCCCCGCAGGGCCGACCAGGTGCGGGCGGTGACCGGGTCGTGCACCACGCCCAGCACCGGGCGGCCCCGGCGGCACAGCGCCAGGCCCACCACGTAGGCGGGCAGCCCGATGGCCACGTTGTTGGTGCCGTCGAGCGGGTCCACCAGCCAGGTCCACTCGGCCGAGGCCGACTCGCCCAGCAGCCCCGACTCCTCGGCGATCACCGCGTGCTCCGGGAAGGCGCCGGTGAGGCGTTCCAGGATCAGCTTCTCGGCGGCCAGGTCCAGGTCGGTCACCACGTCGCCGGAGCCGCCCTTGGCCCGCACGCCGAGCGGACCCCGCGTCCCGGCGCGCAGCAGCGCCCCGGCCGCCTCGGCGGCCTCCACCGCCACCCGCCGCGCCCGCTCCAGCTCCATGGCGCACCTCTCAGCTCAGCCGCGCTTCGATCAGGCTCACCGCCAGCGCGGTCTCCTCGGCGGTCAGCGGCTGCCGCGCCACGCGGTGCCGGCCGACCTCCAGCGGACCCAGCGACAGGTCACGCCCGCCGGGCGTGCCGCTGCCGTAGGCGACCGTGGCCGCCTCGCCGTCCTCGGCGACCACGCTGCTGTGGAAGCGCCCGGCGGCCAGCGTGTAGGTGTCGCCGGGGCCGAAGACCTCCACCAGGCCGGTGCGGTGCCGCACGGTGCGGGGCGTCGGCTCGATGAGGTCCCCGTCGGGGCCGCTGACCACCTCGAACACGCGGTGCGTGGCGTCGGCCCCGGCGTCCTCCACGGTGACGTGGACGTTGCGCATCTGCCCGTACAGGACGTGGCTGACCAGGTCCCAGCTGTGGCAGTGGATCTGGGAGGTGGTGGCGGAGGCGGCGGCCAGCGCCCCCGACCACAGGTGCAGGCAGACGCCCCGGCCGCCGTCGCGCGCCAGCGGGAAGCAGACGAAGCCGAGCGGGTGGCGCACCGCCCGCACCTGCCGCAGCCGCTTCAGGTCAACCGATGTCATAGGGGTCCTTGGCGCGCAGGGCCTTGCGGGCGATGGCCACCACGTCGCGCTCGTCGTAGGACTTGGGCAGCGGCACGCCGATGCGCTCGAACAGCTCCTGCACCTCCTCCACGGTCGGCTCGTCGCTGAGCCAGGCCGTCTTGTAGGCCTCCAGCGGCACCGGCCGCGCCTGCTCCAGGCTCAGGCGAAGCTCGGTCTTGGCGCTCTCGTAGAAGAAGGTGCCCGACAGCGCGGTCATCGCCCGGTTGGGGTCCTCGACGGTCATGACCATGCGGCTGTCGGACAGGTCCCAGCGGAAGGTCGTCATGGCGGCCGACAGGCCGACGCGGATGTCGAGCAGGCTGTAGCGCTGGCGGTACCAGAAGGCGGCCAGGATCGTGGCGTAGGACTCCTTGCGCGCCCGGTCGGCCGACCAGCGTTCCCCGGTGCCGTCGGGCTGGTCCGACAGCGAGCGGCGGTAGTGCGCGTAGGCCTCGCACACCTCCGGGTTCGCCGGGTCGATGATCTCGATGCGGAAGGTCAGGTCCCGCTTGTCGCGGCGCGCCGCCGCCACGCACTGGGGCAGCGTGACGGCCCGGATGTAGGTGCCGGTGCCGCCCTTGAAGCTCCACGTGGAGGTCTCCCGGCGGGCCTCGGCGAGGGCCTGGGCGATCTCCCTGGAGCTGGCCAGGATGCGCACCAGCTGGAGCTGGTCCAGCGCCCTGCGGGTGCCGTCGACCAGCGACTCGATCTCCTCCAGCCGCGCCAGCCGTACCGGGAGCTGGGATAACGCCCCGGACGTGATGGTCTCCTCCACCGGCGCCTGGCGCACGCGGTCGCGCAGCAGCGCCGTCGCCACCAGCGCCAGGATCACCAGGGTGGCCGCGCTGACCAGCTGGTTCTGCACCTGTGCGCCGTTGCGGCCGAACAGCTCGTCCGGCAGGATGCCCAGCACGCCGACGAGGACCGCCAGGCCCAGGGCGATGGCGCCGTCGGCGTTCTGCGCCGCCCACGGGGCGGCCCGCTTCACCGCCGCGATGAATCGCCTCATCTCGCTCCCCATCGTAACGATCGGGTCATGACCCTGTCAGGAGCCGTATGCTGGCGACCGTGCTGAAGGTGGGGCTGACCGGCGGGATCGGGTCGGGCAAGAGCGAGGTGTCCAGGCGGCTGGACGAGCTGGGCGCGGTCGTGATCGACGCCGACAAGATCGCCCGCGAGGTGGTGGAGCCCGGCACCGAGGGGCTGGCCAGGGTCGTGGCGGCCTTCGGCGAGGGGGTGCTGCGCGAGGACGGCACGCTGAACCGGGAGAAGCTCGGCTCGATCGTGTTCAACGACCCCGACAAGCTCGCCACGCTCAACGGCATCGTCCACCCGCTGGTCGGCGAGCGCGTGGCCGAGCTGCAGAGCCAGGCGGCCGGCGACGCGATCGTGGTCTACGACGTGCCGCTGCTGGCCGAGAACAAGCTGGCGCCCATGTACGACGTGGTGATCGTCGTGGACGCCGGCGACGAGACGCGGATCCGGCGGCTGCGCGAGCACCGGGGCATGGCGGAGGCCGAGGCGCGCTCGCGCATGGCCGCCCAGGCCTCGCGCGAGGAACGGCTGGCGGTCGCCGACATCGTGATCGTCAACGAGGACACGCTGGAGGAGCTGGACGCCCGCGTCCGCGAGGTGTGGGAGGAGCTGACGGCCCGCGTCCCCGGATGATCGCCGCGAACCTCGTCGTCCCGGCGCCCTCCCCGCTCATCGGGATGGCGCCGGGACGACGCCTGCCGTACCGGCCGGCTAGAACCAGCCGCGGTGGCGCGCCATGGCCTCCAGGCCGCGCTGCAGCGCCTGGTCGGCCGAGCCGGGCGGATCGGTGTAGCGGACCGTGAAGCGGTTGTAGGCGTCCTGGCCGGAGGTCAGGAAGCCGCCGCGCTTGTCGGCCTCCAGGATGACGTCCATCTGCGAGGGACCGGCGATGAAGGTCAGCTCCAGCTCGTTGAAGTAGCGGCGCCACTGGCCGCCCGCGTAGTACTCGATCTCCTGGAAGAACGGCATCGTCGAGCCGTACAGCGTGCCGCGCTCCAGGTCGGCCTTCTTGAACTGGAAGCCCATGCGGTCCAGCGCGGCGATGATGTACTCCTGCGCGGGCAGCGGGTTGACGAACAGCGGGTCCAGGTCGCCCTTGTCCAGCGCCCCGGCCAGGGCCAGCTCGGTCTGCACGCCGAGCTTCATGCCGTGCAGCGGGTGGCCGCCGATGGCGCTGATCGGCGTCTCCCACGGGATCGGGATCTCGAACGGCTGGCTGTGCGCGGCGCCCGCGGCCAGCTGGAACGCCCCGGCCACCTGCTGGTGCAGGAAGCTGTAGGTGCTGCGGTACTCGTTGTCGCCGCTTTCGACCTCCACCACGGCCGTCAGGTCGATGAAGATGCCCTCGACCTTGTAGTCCGAGCCGCCGCCGCGGAAGTTGACGGTGCCGCGCAGCAGCTCGCCGGGCCGGACGCTGGTGGAGTGCAGGACGGTGTCGACCTCGACGCCCGCGCCGAACGCGGCCATCAGCTTGCGAAAGACCATGGGTTTCTCCTAGGTGGCTTGGTTCCCGTTGGCGGACAGCCTCGGGAGCAGCTGCGCGAGCAGCAGGGTGGACAGGGCCGAGTCCTCCGAGCCGCCGCGCGTGCGGACGACGAGGGGCTGCGGGGCATTCTCCGCCAGCTTGGCGCCCACGTCGAGCCTGCGGCGGGCCAGCTCGTACTGCAGGACCGCGCGGTTGTCGCGGTAGGACTCCGCCAGCCGGCGCAGCGCCTTGGCCTCGTTCTCGGCGGCGGTCAGCTCGGCGCGGCCGCGCGCCTCGATCTCCCAGCGCACCCGCTGGGCCTCGGTCTCCTGCTCCTCCAGCATGCGGGCGACGTCCTTGCGCGCCTTGTTGAGCGCGGCCTTGACCTCGACGATGCGCGCGTCCCTGGTCTTCTTGGCCCGCTCGATCTCCATCTTGAGCGTGTCGATGCGGCGCTTGCGGGTCAGCTCCCACTCGCGCTCGTAGGCCGACAGCTCCTTGGCGACCTTCTCCCGGGTGGCCAGGTGCTGCTGGTATTGGTCGGGCAGTTGCACGTCGGGGATGTTGGCCCCGGTGATGCGCACGCCGTACCGGCCCAGCTGCCGGTTCAGCGCCTCCTGCATGTCGCCCACGTCCGAGCCGCGCAGGTCGTAGGCGCGCTCGGTGTGCACCCGGCGGCCGCGCTGGCGGATGGCGTCCTGCACGGCGCTGGACAGCACCAGGTCGAAGTTGCCCGCCCCGATCGTGCGGACGAACGCCACCGGGTCGACGATGCGGAACTTCAGGAAGAACTCGATCGACTTCAGCGGCACGTTCTCGGCCGTGGGGCAGGCCACGATCGGCGCGGAGTAGGGGATCTCGGTGGAGGTGTCGACCACCGCGTCCACCCGGTCCCACGGCAGCCACAGGTAGTGGCGTCCCGGCGGCAGCGTGCCGACGATGGCGCCCCACCGGCTGCGCACGCCGGTGGTGCCCTCCTCGATCTCGATGATCGCCCGGCGCCACATCCACACGAGCGCGACCGCCAGCAGCGCCACTCCGGCGACGATGCCGTACAGGGTGAGCGACCCGGCGGCGTACAGCGCCAGGAACACCAGCGCGATCCAGGCGAAGCCGCGCCGGTCCTTGGGGATGACGACCGGGACCAGCTGGCCCTGCTCGCCGCCCCGCAGCAGCTGCCGGATCTCCGACCAGGAGGCGAGAGATTCCTTGATCTTGGAGAACTCGCGGCTCATCGGGCCTCACTTCCCGGCAGCTGGTGGACGATGGTGGCCTCGGGGTCCGGCGGTTCGGCGCCGGTCTCCTCGGCCGTACGGCTGAGCAACGAAGCGATCTCGGGCGTGCGTTCCGACACGCGCCTGGCGATCTCGTCCAGCCGCCCCCGGATGGCGGCCATGTCCTCGGGGGAGAACAGGGCGGCGCCCCTGCCGCCCACGAGCTGCTGGGCCAGCGCCAGGAAGTCGATGTCGGCCTCGTCGCCGACCTGCACCACCTGAGGCAGGCGGGCGGCGACGGACTCCAGCTTGTCCAGCAGGTCCTGCTGGAAGCGGTAGTCGAGGATCTCCGGCGCCTCGGCCGCGCTCAGCGCCCGGATGTCCAGCGCCTGGGCCTCCAGGAGGGCGGCGTTGGCCTTGGCGGTGGACTCGGCCTCCACCAGGCGCTGCCGGGCCAGGGCCGTGGCCTGGTGGGTCTGGCGTTCCAGTGCGGTGTCCATGCGGGCCTGGTAGGCGGCGATCTCGGCCTGGATGGCGCTGAGCTCCTCCTGCAGCCCGGCGAGCTCCTTGACCAGGTCGCCCTCGTTCTGCTCCTTGCGCAGCTGCAGCTCGTACTCGTAGGTGTAGGCCTCCTTGGCCACGCGCACCATCTCGGGCGCGGCCAGGTCCATGCGGTACTCCTGGCTGGAGGGCTCGGCGTGGGTGATGTTGACGTCGGTGAGCCGTACGGCGGGCAGGAACTGCTGGTTGAGCGACTCCAGCATGCCCTGGGTGCTCTCGCCGACCAGGTCGTAGATCTCCTCGGCGCGCTGGGCGTAGATGAGGCTGCGCGTCACCTCGCTGATGGCGTTCTGCAGCTTGGAGGAAAAGCCGCTGACCGAGCCGAGCACGAAGATGAACTCGGCGGGGTTCTCGATGCGGAACTGCAGGAACAGGTCGACGCTGGCCTTGACGCCCTGCTGGGTGGGCGCCTCGCGGATGGGCGCGTTGAAGGGGTACTCGCGCGTGGTGTTGACGATGTAGCTGACGCGCTTCCAGGGGTTGAACAGCGTCACCCGGCCCGGCTCGGCGATCTGGACGAGCTTGCCGAACTTGGTGATCAGCGCCTTGCAGCCGTCGGGCACCATGACCACGCTGCGCCGCCACCACAAGAACGCCGCCGCCAGCACCAGCACCGCCCAGTAGTGCGGGCCGAACAGCACGTCGACGTACGGCAGGACGCCGCCGAGCGCCCCGACCAGGCCGAGCGCGACGAGCACGACGAGCGGGACGAGCACCTTGGCGGTGCTGCCCTTGGGGATCACCACGGGCGAGATGACGTGCATGCCGTCCTTGGCGAAGCTGCGGCTGAGCACCTCGCCCGCCTCGCTGAGCGAGACGGTCCGAGCCTCGATGAGGGTGCCGACGGACAGGCCGGAATCGCGGGCGGCGGCGAAGTCGTGGGGGTTGAGCGCGAAGCCGGGCCCGGCCTGCTGCAGGGCGCCGACCTCGTTCATCACCTGGCCCATGGCCTGTCCGACGGCCTGCCGCACGTCGCCGCCCTGGGCGACGGCCTGGACTATGCCCTGGCCGGCTTGGGCCAGTCGCTGTTTCGGTTGTGACATCGCGCCTCTCTTTGGGGGGCTGAATCGCCGTCAGGGCGATTCCGACCGTATCTATCCAGACTTGCTGATCGCTTGCAAGAAGATTCACGGGGCATCACAGACCTTCTGCGATATGTAGTAGATGTGCTATAAATAGAGCATGAGTGCTACATCGCTGGACACGGCGGTGATCGAGGTCCGTGATCTTCGGATGACGTACGGCCAGACCAACGTGCTCAAGGGCGTGGACTTCACCGTACGGCGGGGCGAGGTCATCGTGCTGCTCGGGCCCAACGGCGCGGGCAAGACCACCACCATCGAGATCCTCGAGGGCTTCCGCATGCGCTCCGGCGGCGAGGTCAGCGTGCTCGGGGTCGACCCCGCCCGCGGCGACGAGGCCTGGCGCGCCCGCGTGGGCGTGGTCCTGCAGTCCTGGCGGGACCACGGCAAGTGGAAGGTCCGCGACCTGCTCCACCACATGGGCCGCTACTACGAGCCCTACCGCCGGCCCCTCGACACCGACGAGCTCGTGGCCGCCGTCGGCCTGGGCGAGCACGCCGACCAGCGGATCTCCAGGCTGTCGGGCGGCCAGCGCCGCCGCCTGGACGTGGCGATCGGCATCGTGGGCCGCCCCGAGCTGCTGTTCCTGGACGAGCCCACCGCCGGGTTCGACCCGCACGCCCGGCGCGACTTCCACGACCTGATGCACCGGCTGTCGGACCTGGAGGAGACCACGATCCTGCTGACCACGCACGACCTGGACGAGGCCGAGAAGCTGGCCGACCGGATCCTCATCCTCAACCAGGGCGCGATCGTCGCCGACGGCAGCGCCGACCAGCTGGCCCGCCAGGTCGCCCGCGAGGCGCAGGTGCGCTGGAGCGTCGGCGGGGAGCACTTCGTGCACGCCACCGACGACGCCACCGGTTTCGTGCGCGGCCTGTTCGCCCAGTACGGCGAGGCCGTCCAGGACCTGGAGGTACGGCGGGCGACCCTGGAGGACACCTACATGGCCATGGTGATGAAGGAGGAGCGGTGACCAACCCCACGGCGCACGCGGCCCGGCTGGGGCTGTCCCGGGCCTGGATCGAGTTCCGGCACAGCCTGCGCGACCCCCAGGAGATGGGCTTCAACGCCTTCTTCACCGTGGCGGTGGTGGTCGTGCTGTTCTTCCAGCGCGACGGCACGGTCGAGGGCACCTCGCTGCCGCTGGCCGCCTTCACCCTGCCGAGCGTGATCGGCATGATGGCCGGATTCAACGGGCTGATCTCCACCGTCGGCACCCTGGCCGTCGAGCGGGAGGACGGCACGCTGCTGCGCTGCAAGGCGTTGCCGCACGGGATGGCCGGCTACCTGGTCGGGCGGGCGGTGGGGCTGTCGCTGAGCGGCCTGCTGAGCCTGGCGCTCATCGTGGCGGCCGGGCTGATCCTCGTGCCCTCGCTGACGGGGGCGGGCCTGGGCGGGTGGCTGTCCGTGCTGGGCTTCGTGCTGCTGGGCATGGCCGCCACCCAGCCGTGGGGCGCCATCGTCGGCTCCCTCGCCAGGAGCCCGCAGGGCGCCGCGGGGCTGACCATGCTGACCGGCGGCGTGCTCACCGCGATCTCCGGGATCTTCTACCCCATCACCGCGCTGGCCGGCTGGATGCAGGCGGTCGCGCAGGTCTTCCCGCTGTACTGGCTCGGGGCGGGCGTCCGCTCCGGCCTGCTGCCCGACTCGGCCGCCGCGGCGGAGATCGGCGGCTCGTGGCGTCCCGGCACGGCCGTGGCGGTGCTGGCGGCCTGGGCCGTCGCCGGGTTCCTGCTCGCGCCGCCCATCCTGCGGCGGATGGCGCGCCGGGAGTCCGGCTCGGCCATGCAGGCGCGGCGGGAGCGGGCGATGCAGCGCATCGGCTGAGAAGATGGGGCCTGTCATGAGCGAGACCCTGTCATGAGCGAAACGTCATGAGCGAGACCGTCTACAACCGCATCGCCCTGCTCCGCGCGGAGCGGGGCGTCACGCGCCGGCAGCTGGCCGAAGCGCTGGGCGTCCACTACCAGACGGTGGGATACCTGGAGCGCGGCGAGTACAGCCCGTCGCTGTACCTGGCGTTGCGCATCGCCGAGTACTTCGAGGTGCCGGTGGAGGTGGTCTTCTCGCTCACGCCGTTCCCGCGCATCGGGGAGCGGTCCGCCTAGCGCCGTACGGCCGGCCCGCGGAATTGTCGCCGCCAGCACCTACAGTGGGCTCTATGCGACCGGTGACAGACTTGCAGCGAAAGGTGGCGCCGTTCAAGGTCGTCACCGAGATGACGCCATCCGGCGACCAGCCCGCGGCCATCGCGGAGCTGGAGCGCCGCATCAAGGCGGGCGAGAAGGACGTCGTGCTGCTCGGCGCCACCGGCACCGGCAAGACCGCCACGATCGCCTGGCTCATCGAGCGCCTCCAGCGGCCCACGCTGGTCATGCAGCCCAACAAGACCCTGGCCGCGCAGTTCGCCAACGAGCTGCGGGAGATGATGCCGGGCAACGCGGTGGAGTATTTCGTCTCCTACTACGACTACTACCAGCCCGAGGCGTACGTCCCGCAGAGCGACACCTACATCGAGAAGGACTCCTCGATCAACGAGGAGGTCGAGCGCCTGCGCCACTCGGCGACCAACTCGCTGCTCACCCGGCGCGACACGGTCGTGGTCGCCTCGGTGTCGTGCATCTACGGCCTGGGCACCCCGCAGGAGTACGTCGACCGCATGCTCCGCCTGCGCGTGGGCGCCGAGGTCGAGCGCGACCAGCTGCTGCGCCGCCTGGTCGACATGCAGTACACCCGCAACGACCTGGCCTTCACGCGCGGCACCTTCCGCGTGCGCGGCGACACGATCGAGGTCATCCCGCAGTATGAGGAGCTCGCCGTGCGCATCGAGATGTTCGGCGACGAGATCGAGAAGCTCGCCACCCTGCACCCGCTGACCGGCGAGGTCATCACCGAGGACGAGGAGCTCTACATCTTCCCGGCCTCCCACTACGTCGCCGGCCCCGAGCGCATGGAGCGGGCCATCGCCGGCATCGAGGCCGAGCTGGCCGAACGGCTGGCCGAGCTGGAGCGGCAGGGCAAGCTGCTGGAGGCGCAGCGGCTGCGCATGCGCACCACCTACGACATCGAGATGATGCGCCAGATCGGCACCTGCTCCGGCATCGAGAACTACTCGCGCCACATCGACGGCCGCGAGCCCGGCAGCGCGCCCAACACGCTGCTCGACTACTTCCCCGAAGACTTCCTGCTGGTGCTGGACGAGTCCCACCAGACCGTGCCGCAGATCGGCGCGATGTACGAAGGCGACGCCTCCCGCAAGCGCACCCTGGTCGAGCACGGCTTCCGCCTGCCCTCGGCGATGGACAACCGGCCGCTGAAGTGGGAGGAGTTCCTGGAGCGCATCGACCAGACGGTCTACCTGTCGGCCACGCCGGGGCCGTACGAGCTCGGCCGGGTCAAGGGCGACGTCGTCGAGCAGGTCATCCGCCCCACCGGCCTGGTCGACCCCGAGGTCGTCGTCAAGCCCACCAAGGGCCAGATCGACGACCTGGTCCACGAGATCCGGGTCCGCGCCGACCGCGACGAGCGGGCCCTGGTCACCACGCTGACCAAGAAGATGGCAGAGGACCTCACCGACTACCTGCTCGACCTCGGCATCCGGGTGCGGTATCTGCACAGCGAGGTCGACACGCTGCGGCGCATCGAGCTGCTGCGGGAGCTGCGCAGCGGCGAGTTCGACGTGCTGGTCGGCATCAACCTGCTCCGGGAGGGCCTCGACCTGCCCGAGGTGTCGCTGGTGGCCATCCTCGACGCCGACAAGGAGGGCTTCCTGCGCTCGGAGACCTCGCTCATCCAGACCATCGGCCGTGCCGCGCGTCACGTCTCCGGCCAGGTGCACATGTACGCCGACACGATCACCCCGTCGATGGAGCGGGCGATCGACGAGACCAACCGGCGCCGGGCCAAGCAGATCGCCTACAACGAGGCCAACGGCATCGACCCCAAGCCGCTGCGCAAGCGCATCGCGGACATCCTCGACTCGCTGGCCCGCGAGGACGCCGACACCGACCAGCTCATGGGCAGCGGCCGCCAGCAGTCGCGCGGCAAGGCCCCGGTGCCGGGCTTCGTCGCCAAGCAGTCCGGCCAGCACGCCAAGGCGATCGCGGGCGAGCTGCCCCGGGCGCAGATGGAGTCCCTGATCGAGTCGCTGACCGAGCAGATGCACCAGGCGGCGGCGGACCTGCAGTTCGAGGTGGCGGCCCGGCTGCGTGACGAGATCAAGGAGCTCAAGCGGGAGCTGCGTGACATGCGGGAGGCGGGCGTCAAGTAACGCCGGGCAGGCCGTCTTCGCCGCGACAGCACGTCTCGATCACGCGCACCCGCTGACAGCGCGGACGCCGGCCTGGACGAAAGCCCCTGGACGGACAGGGTCCTGGCCGCCGGAAGCCGGCGGCCAGGACCCGGCGAGGACTCGGCCAGGACCCCGGCCAGGACTGCCTGGGCGATCGGCACGTGTCCCAGCGAGCTGGCCGCGGCGTGCCGCGCGAGCCAGGGCTCCCTGGGCGATCGGCACGTGTCCCCAAGGCGGGCAAGCCCTACGTCTGGATGACCGACAGGATGTTGCCCGCCGGGTCGGCGAACCAGGCGATGGGCGGCCCGGCGCCCCGCATGATGCCCTTGTCGTCCTGCTGGAAGCCCTCGTAGCGCTCGAAGCGCACCCCGCGCGCCACGAGCTCGTCCACGGCCGCGTCGATGTCGTCGACCGGGAAGTTGAGGATCGTGAACGTGGCCGGGACATGGTTGGCCTTGGGATAGACGAGGATGTCGCGATCGCCCGCGATGTGCAGGGTCAGCATCCCGTTCTCCTCCGACACGTCGATCCCGAGCGTCTGGCCGTAGAAGGCCCGCGCCGCCTCGATGTCGTCGACGGAGAAGCCGCTGAAGGCCTTGGTGGTGCGGAACATGTCAGCCTCCCATCGCCGCCCTCGCCTCTTCGCTCAGCTGGATGAGCTGCACGTAGTTGCCGTCCGGGTCGATGGCCGTGGCGAACAGGCTGCCGTCGCGGTCCTCCAGCTCGGCCAGCCACGGCGTGCCCAGGCCGTTCAGCCGCTCCACGGCCGCGCGGGCGTCCTCGACGTCGAAGTTGAAGATGACGCGGCCCGGCTCGGGATTCTTGTCGCCGATGTCGGAGCGGCTGTCGATCACGAGCGAGAAGTCGCCGTAGGTCAGGATCCGGTAGCCCTGGACCTCGGCGTGGCTGTCGGGCTCGAAGGCCGCCCGGTACCAGGCGTCCAGGCGCCCGGGGTCGGTGCTGGCGAGCAGGACGCCGGCCAGGTTGTGCTTCTTCATGAGGATTCCTCCTTGGACTGTCACACAGGACAGACCATCCGGCGGGGCGAAACTCATCGGCCGCGCCGGTCACCCGACCCGCGCCTCGCGGCGCAGCAGCGCGGCCAGCGCCTCCGGATCCGCGCCCGGCACCCCCTTGGCGGCGAACCACGTGGCCACGTTGCGCGCGTCCCGGTCGAGGAACTCCGGCCCGGCCGGGTGCGCGATGACGTCGACGATCTGCGGCAGGTCGATGACGACGAGCCGGCCATCGTGCACCAGGAGGTTGTAGGCCGACAGGTCGCCGTGCGCCAGGCCCTCCTGCGCCAGCCGTACCATGACCTCCACCAGCTGCTCCCACAGCGCGTCCAGGCCCTCGGAGACGGCGGCCAGGCGAGGGGCGGCCTGCCCGTCGGCGGTGCCGACGAACTCCTGCAGCACCTCGGTGCCCAGGATCTGCACCGGGTACGGCACGGGCAGCCCCAGCTCGAACAGCCGGCACAGCGCCTCGAACTCCGCACGGGCCCACTGCCCGGCGATCAGCTCCCTGCCGAAGGCCGTGCGCTTGGCCATGGCGCGGTTCATGCGGCTCTCGCGGACCCGGCGGCCCTCCAGGTAGCCGGTGTCGCGGTGGAACATCCGGTTCTCGGCCGAGCGGTACCGCTTGGCGGCCAGCAGGCACGTCCGGTCGGTGCCGGGCACGCCGCGGGAGATCAGGTGGACGTCGGCCTCCTTGCCGGTCTTGAGCACGCCCAGCTCGGTGTCGACGGCGGCCAGCTCGGTCACCAGCCATCCGGGATGGGGCCGGGGGCCGCGCTCGGTCGGGGTGCTCTGGTCCCAGGTGGACCAGCGGTCGCCGGCGGGCGGGCCGTCGTCGGGGAAGTCGGCGGCGGTGAACCGGGGTGTGCGCTCGAGCCATTCGAGGTCGTCGGCGTCGAGGCGGCGCCTGCCACGGGACCTGCCAGAGGAGTGATCGCGCTTGGGCACGGTGATGGGTCTCCCTCAAGGGTGGCCCCACCGGCCGGCGACGGTCAGGGCGGCCAGGTCGGCGGCCGGCCGGCGGGGAAGGAATCAGGACGCGGTGAAGGCACGCGGACAGTCGTCGTCACGGTCTCATCCTCCTTCCCGGGTCGCGCTACACGATCAGCTCAGGCGAGTGTGCCGGGCGAAATGCGGTGGCGCAACCGGTTTCGCGCGGCTACGGTGCGCCTCGTGCGCAGGTGCGGAGATTGCGGCTACTTCGAGCCGGCGGGCGCGCCGGCGTGCGCCAGGTGCGCGGCGCTGGTGGACGAGATCGTCGAGACCGGCTGGCGCGCCTTCGTCGAGCGCGACTTCCCCGGCTTCGACGAGCGCGAGCTGGCGGAGATGGTGGCCGAGGAGCCCGACCGCCACGAGTGGCGTGTCGTCGACGCCGCCTACGACCGGCTCACCTGCCGGGAGTGCGGCGAGCGCCTCAGCAGGGGCCCCGTGGGCTGTACGGCGTGCGACCTGGCCAACGGCTTCCGCTTCTCGGCGATCGAGGTCGACCGGCCGGGGGTGCCGCCGGGCAACGAGCACGCGCTGCGCGTCAACGTCGCGGTGGTGCGCCGCCCGCACTGGGAATCGCCCGCCGAGCTGATCGCCCGCCGCCTGGCGCTGCCGATCCTGCTGGAGGGCCACCTGCCGACCACGAGGCAGGCGCAGGCCGCCAGGGCGCTGCTGCGCGACGGCGGCACCGAGGAGGACTACGCCGCCTACATCTACCGTGAGTGGGTCAACCGATAACCTCCGCGACATCGAGGTCGACGTCGACGTCGAAGCCGATGTTCGTGCGCAGGCGACCTCGATGGACGCCGGTCGGGACGTAGACCTTCATGACGGGCTCGAGCTCGAAGGTGTATGCGACCGGTGAGCCGTTCTCCTCCTCGATACGCCAGAAGTGCTTGATGGCGGCATTCGCGTATTTGATGGGCTTTGTCACCTGGTCCAGGTCTCGCGATTCATCGGAGACCACTTCGACGACGAGGTGCACGTCCTCTGGCCGGAATGACGTGATCCTCATGCTGTGCACCGCTGATCGGTTGACGACCATGACGTCCGGCTCCGGCCGCTGGCGGCGGCCGAGCGTCACTGTCATCTCGCGCACGACGAAGAGCTCAGGCGGGGGCCGGAGCCCCCATTGCCCGTCGGTGAGGCGGTTGACGACAAGCATGTGAAAAGCCGTCTGCGGCGCCCTCATGATCAGTGACCCGTCGATCAGCTCGACGTGCTTCGGCGCGTCATGGGGAAGGTGATCGAGCATGTCGGCGGTCCAGCCACCGGGAGGGCCGGGGTAGAACCACTCAGGCAACGCAGTGGTCATCATGACCTCCTCGCATGTCACGCGGCGGATTCATGATGCCACTATGCGTGACTAGCGTGGCGGGTCCTGGCGTTCCTGCATGGCACGCCGGTACAGCTCGTCGATCTCGTCCAGCGGGTCGGGCGCGCGGTGGCGGGCCTCGATCTCCAGGTCGGCGCGGGAGCGGATCTCCTCGATGCCCTCCCCGGCGTGGTGCACCTGGGCGCGGAGCAGGTCGGCGCGGATGCGGGCGCAGGTGGCGGTGAGCTTGGCCTGGTGCTCGCGGAGCCGGTCGAGCGTGGCGTGGTCGGCGAAGGCGGACACCCGGCGCTGCTGCGCGTACATGCCCAGCTGCGCGTCGTGGATGTCGGCCTGCCGTACCAGCTCGGTCAGCAGGTGCGGCAGCTCGCCCAGCCCCCAGCCGCGGCGCTGGGCCTCCTCCACGGCCTGCCGGGTCAGCCCGACCTCGCGGCGCAGCTCCAGCCGCAGGCGCTCGACCTCGGCGGCCTCCCCGGTGCCCATGGCGTTGACGTGCGTGGTCAGCCGCACGGCGGCCTCACGCCCCTTGAGCGCCGCCTTCCTGCCCAGCTTCACCAGGAAGAAGACTCCCACGCCCAGCATGAGCAGGAAGACCAGGAAGATGATCAGCAGGAACGTCAGGATGTCGATCGGGCCCACCGTCCTTCAGTGGTCATGGTGCGAGCATAGGTCGGCGCCCGGACAAACGAGCGGCGGTGGCCGGGTGGTTCCGCCACGCGCGGATCAGGCCGTGGAGACCCGCCGGGCGCGTCGTCGTCGCCGTATTCGCCGGACGGCCCACCACGCGAACAGGGCCAGCACCACCAGCCCGACGAGCACCAGCACCGGGGCGAAGATCGCCACGAGGCTCATGCCGAGCGAGCCCGCGTCCTCGGCGGCCGACACCACGGGCGCGCCCACGCCAGCCGTGCCGGCGTTGACGACCGGACGGGTGCCCGCCTTCAGGGCGTGGACGGCCAGCGCCACGACGATCCCGGCCAGCCAGCCCACCCACGGGTGCTCGGCCATCCAGGTGGACCGGTCAAGCTCGGCGGCGGCCGCCGTGGCGCTGAAGACCACGCCGCCCGCGGCGGGGCGGACCGCGGTCTGGATCATGTCGTTGACGCTGTCCACGGCCGGGATCTTGTCCAGCACCATCTCCGCGATCAGCAGCACCGCGATGACGGCCAGCACGCCCCAGTTGGACAGCCAGCCGTACTCGCCGGGCAGCCGCACGGCGTCGGTGACGTTGGCCAGGACGCCGACGACCAGCAGCGGGATGTAGGCGTTGAGCCCCGCTGCGGTCGACAGGCCCAGCCCGGTGAGTGCGGCGAGCATGCCCCCAGACTGGCACACGAGACCGGCGATTGGGTCTGTCACAAACGGTCTAGACCATTTATGGTGGCCCCTGTGACGGATTCGGCCAGAATTGTGATCATCGGCGGCGGGGTGGGCGGGGCCTCCATCGCCTACCACCTGACCCGGCTCGGCGAGCGCGACGTCGTGCTCCTCGAACGCGGCGAGCTGACCAGCGGCTCGACCTTCCACTCGGCGGGGCTGGTGGGCCAGCTGCGCGCCGACCCCACGCTGACGCGCATGAACCAGTACTCCGTCGAGCTGTACCGCACGCTGCCCGGCTGGGTGGAGTGCGGCGGCATCAAGCTCGCCTCCACCCCCGAGCGGATGGAGGAGATCCGGCGGCAGATCGGCTGGGCGCGCACGTTCGGCCTGCCGCTGGAGGAGATCTCCGTGGCCGAGGCGGTCGAGTTGTTCCCGCTCATGGACCCGGCGGGCGTCGTGGGCGCCTGCTACCTGCCGACGGACGGCCAGATCGACCCCTCGCAGCTGTGCTACGCGCTGGCCGCCAAGGCGCGCGAGGGCGGGGCGCGCATCCGCACCCGCACCCGGGTGCTCGGCATCGACGTCGAGCGCGGCCGGGTCCGGCGGGTGCGCACCGACCAGGGGGACATCGACTGCGAGATCGTCGTCAACTGCGGCGGCATGTTCGCCCCCGAGATCGGCCGCATGGCCGGGGTGCGCGTCCCCATCGTGCCGATGTCGCACCAGTACGTGGTCACCGAGGCCTTCCACGACCTGTCCGGCCTGCCCACGCTGCGCGACCCCGACCTGCTGGTCTACTACCGCCAGGACGTGCGGGGCCTGGTCATGGGCGGCTACGAGCGCACCTCCAGCCCATGGGTGGACCCGGTGCCCGCCGACTTCAACGGCAAGCTGCTGGCCCCCGACTGGGACCGGTTCGCCGAGATCTCCGAGAACTCCGCCAAGAGGGTGCCGGTGATGGCCGACGTCGGCATCCGCAGCTTCGTCAACGGTCCCGAGGCGTTCACCCCCGACAACGAGTTCTGCCTCGGCGAGACCGAGGTGGGCGGCCTGTTCGTGGCCGCCGGGTTCTGCGCCCACGGCATCGCGGGGGCGGGCGGCGTCGGCCTGGTCATGGCCGAGTGGATCGTCCAGGGCGAGCCCACCTGGGACCTGTGGCACATGGACATCCGCCGGTTCGGCCCGCAGTACCGCTCGCCCTCCTACACCCGCAAGCGCGTGGTGGAGAACTACGAGACCTACTACGACATCCGCTACCCCGGCCACGAGCGGCAGGCCGGACGCCCGCTGCGGGTCTCCCCGGTGTACGGCTGGCACCGCGAGCACGGCGCGGTGTTCGGCGAGAAGGCCGGATGGGAGCGCGTGAACTACTACGCCGCCAACGAGACCGAGGAAGGGCGGCGCCCGGACGGCTGGGCCGGACGCCACTGGTCGCCCGCGATCGGCGTGGAGCACCGGGCCACCAGGACCACGGCCGGGCTGTTCGACGAGACCTCCTTCGCCAAGATCGAGGTCACCGGGCCCGACGCCGCCGAGCTGCTGGAATGGGTCTGCGACAACCGGGTGGCCCGCGAGGTGGGCGCGGTCACCTACACCCAGGCGCTCAACCGGCGCGGCGGCATCGAGTGCGACTTCACCGTCACCCGGCGCGGCGAGGACGACTTCCTCGTCGTCACCGGCACCGCGTTCGGCTCCCACGACCTGGGCTGGCTGCGTAAGCAGGCCCGCGCCCGCGGCGCCGCCGTCCGCATCGCCGACGTCACCAGCCGTCACGCCTGCTTCGCCCTGTGGGGCCCGAAGGCGCGCGACATCCTGTCCCAGCTCAC
Organism: Thermoactinospora rubra; assembly: GCF_002093975.1. Classification (GTDB taxonomy): domain Bacteria; phylum Actinomycetota; class Actinomycetes; order Streptosporangiales; family Streptosporangiaceae; genus Nonomuraea; species Nonomuraea rubra_A. The sequence continues at coordinate 65,479 of NZ_KZ084325.1, read as the reverse complement.
CGACGACCCGCTGACTTTCCCGTTCATGACCGCCCGCGAGCTGACCGTGGGCGACGTGCCGGTGCTGGCGCTGCGGGTGACGTTCGCAGGCGAGCTCGGCTGGGAGCTGTACTGCCCGATGGAGTACGGCATGGCGCTGTGGCGCGAGCTGTGGGCGGCGGGCCGGCCGTACGGCATGGTCGCCGGGGGCTACCGCGCGATCGACACGCTGCGCCTGGAGAAGGGCTACCGGGTCTGGGGCGCGGACATCGGCCCGGAGACCACGCCGCATGAGGCGGGGCTGGGGTTCTGCGTCAGGATGGACAAGGACTTCCTCGGCAGGGACGCGCTCGATCCGGACCCCGAGCGCAGGCTGCGGTGCATCACGCTGGCCGATCCGCGCATGGTCGCGCTCGGCAACGAGCCGGTCCGGGTCGGCGGCGAGGTGGCCGGGCGGGTCACCTCGGGCGGTTTCGGGCACACGGTGGGCGCGTCCATCGCGTACGCCTACCTGCCGGTCGGGCCGGGGACGGAGGTGACGGTCGAGCTGTTCGGCGTTGAGGTGGACGGGGTGGTGGCGCGCGAGCCGCTGTTCGACCCGGAAGGGGAGCGCGTGCGGGCCTAGGAGACCGGGAAGACCATGATCAGCATGTGCGGCGGGTCGCCGGTGGCGTGGCGGGGCTCGCGGTGGTGGACCCGGACGCGGTAGTCGCCCTTGCCGTGGAAGGCCAGGTTGGGCAGCGGTTCGCGGCCTGCGGGCCGCGGCTCGATGAGGCCCGTCGGGCTGTGGTAGTCCAGCTCCACGACCCGGTCCCAGCCTTTGGTCTCCAGGGGCGGGCGGCGCCGGTAGGCCTCGGCGGTCAGGCAGACCTCGCCCGGCAGGTATATCGCGAGGTGTCCGGGGATGGCGGCGACCAGGCCGTGGGCCGTCAACCGCTCGTGGACACCGTCCTCGTAGAGGTCGGGCTGGTCCGGGCCGTCCTCCCAGACCTCGATGATGTCGGCCTCGGACCACACCCGGTCGCGGTACGCGCGCACCGGCTTGATCAGCGGGCGGTGCCGCCGGGCGTCGCAGGCCCGCTGCACCGCCGCGTCCATGGCCGCGATCTCGGCCTCCTCCCGGGCGATCTCCCGCTCGATGTCGGCCGCGGCCGGTGGGCAGATCGGGGCGATCAGGAACGCCTCGTCGCGGGTCGCCGGGTAGGCGGCGCACCTCGCCCTGCCGTACGCCAGGGCGAGGTGTCGGCGACCTCGGTGAAGCGTCCCTCCGCGCGGGCCTGGCACAGGTAGGCGCGTTCGCCCGTGGTGTCCGAGCAGGGGCCGTCGGTGATGGGGCCGATGCTCATGTCCGCCACCGGGAGCCAGGCCAGGACGGAAAGCGCCGCCACCGCGGGAGCCGCCCTGCGGACCCGGGCCCGGCGCTTCGGGACGCGGACGGCGGCCAGCATGCACAGGGCGGCGAGCGTCGGGGCGAGGTAGACCTCCAGGTAGAACCGCACCCCCACCCAACGACCCCACGTGTCGAAGCAGCTCCTGTCCATCCCGACGTCCAGCAGGATGCCGAACGGCACGAGGCCGTAGGCCAGCAGCAGGCACGCCGCCAGGACCCGGGTGGCGATCCGCCCCGGGCGAGGCGGCCACCACTGCGTCAGCAGGCCGAGGAGTACGGCGGGCGCCCCGCCGTACCAGAACACCCGCCGGAGGAGCCACGCCACGTCGCCCAGGGCGTAGGACGCCTCGTGTCCCCAGCAGAAGCCGTAGGTGAACATGAACAGCTCACGCGGCTGGAGGGACAGCGCCAGCCCGGCCGCGGACGAGAGGACGGCGGCGGCCCACCACAAGCGCGATCTCCACAAGATCATTGGCTGACGCTGCTGCGCACCGAGATGCGGACCCGGTCGGGGCGGAACAGGTCGCGGGCGAACTCCACCGGGACGCCCGAGGCGGCGAAGGCCGTGCGCTCAATCAGCATGAGCGGCGAGCCCGGCTCGATCTCCAGCTCGGCCGCCTCCGCCGGGCCGGCGACGACCGGCTCCAGGTGCTCGTGCGCGGTGCGGGGCGGCATGCCGTACCGGATCTCCAGCAGGGCGTAGAGCGAGCCGAGCAGGTCCTGCTCCAGCAGGTCGGGGAAGCGGGAGGCGGGGAAGAACGAGCGCTCGAGCGCCACCGGCCCGGCCCCGGCGGAGCGGACCCGGACGATCTCGTGGACCTGCGAGCGCGGCTCCAGGCCCAGCGCGCGGGCCACCGGGGCGGGCGCGGGCATGGTCGCGGCGGTCACCACCCTGGCCTCGGCCTTGCGGTGCGCCCGGCGCATCTGCTCGGTGAACCCCGCCAGGCCCGTCAGGTCGCACTCCACCCGCGGCTCGGCCACGAACGCCCCGCCCGCCCTGCCCGGCAGCCGCACCAGCACCCCGCGGCGTTCGAGGGAGTCCAGTGCCTGCCGCAGCGTCATCCGGCTCACGCCCAGCCGCGCGGCCAGCTCCCGCTCGCCCGGCAGCCGGTCGCCCGGCGCCATCTCCCCGGCCGCGATGGAGTCCAGCAGCCATCGCTCGATCTGCGCGTGGGCCGGAACCCCCGCGCCGCGATCGAGCTCGATGGGCTCCACCGGGTCACTCCGAGGACAGCCGGGCCAGCCGGTCCACCGTGTCGGCGAGCCCGCTCATCATCTCGTACACCACCTCGCGGGCGGGCCTGACCTGGCGCAGCTGGCCCACCACCTGGCCGACGTAGTAGGTGGCCAGCTCCAGCGCGCCCGCCTCGCCGCGGTCGGCCGCCGCGTCGACGCCGGGCATCACGCCCTCGGCCAGGAGCAGCTGCAGCGGCATGCCGAGCGGGCCGGGGCTCTCGGGGGCGTCGTCCCACTCCTCGGTCCAGGCGGACCTGAGCTGGCGGGCGGGCTTGCCGGTGCGCGAACGCGAGCGCACGGTGTCGAGGGAGGAGGCGGCGAGCATCTTGCGCTTGACCGCCTGCGGGGTCTCGGCCTCCTCGGTGGTCAGCCACACCGACCCGCACCACACGCCCTCCGCGCCCAGGGCCAGGGCGGCGGCCACCTGGCGGCCGTCGGCGATGCCGCCCGCCGCCAGCACGGGGACGGGCGCCACGGCATCGACGACCTGCGGCACCAGCACCATCGTGGACACCTCGCCGGTGTGCCCGCCCGCCTCGGTGCCCTGGGCGACGACGAGGTCCACCCCGGCCTCGACCTGCCGCCTGGCGTGCTCGACCGAGCCGACCAGCGCGGCCACCGGCACCCCGGCCTCGCGCGCCAGCCTCACCATCTCGGGCGGCGGCGGGCCCAGCGCGCTGGCGATGAGCCGGATCGGATGCCCCAGCGCCACCTCGATCAGGCCCGTCGCGCCGGGTCCGGTGACCCGCCGGGCGACCTCGTCGGCCGCGCCAGCCAGAGGCCTTGCGGGGGCGGCCACGCCGTACTTGGCCAGCAGGTGGGCGACGAAGTCGCGGTGCCGTTCGGGGATCAGATCGGCCACGCCGCGTGCCGCCCCGGCGTCGAGCTTGCCGGGGACGAGCACGTCCACGCCGTACGGCCGGCCGCCGACCTGGGCGTCGATCCAGGACAGCTCGGCGTCGAGCCGCTCGGGGGAGTAGGCGACGGCTCCCAGGACGCCGAACCCGCCCGCGTTCGTGACGGCGGCGACCACGTCCCGGCAGTGGCTGAAGGCGAACAGGGGGAAGTCGATGCCGAAGCGTTCGGTGACGGCGGTCCGCATGGCGTGACGTTAACCCCCCGGGGCGGGGCGCGTCATCAGGTAGGGATCAGGCGGGGCGTTCCAGGGCGGCGACGCCGGGGGCGCGCCAGCCGTCCTGCGGCGAGTACGTCCGCACGACCCTGGCCGGAACCCCCGCGATGACGCTGTGGTCGGGGAACTCCCCGCGCACCACCGCGCCGCCGGCCACCACGCACTGGCGCCCGATCCGCGACCCGGGCAGGATGATCGCCCCCGTGCCCAGCCACGAGCCGCTGCCGATCGACACCGGGTTGTTGCGCGGCCACTGCCGGCCGATGGGGATCTCCGGGTCGTCGTAGACGTGGTTCTGGTCGGTGATGTACACGTACGGCCCGGTGAACACGTCGTCCCCGATGTCGATCGACTGGTGCCCCACGATGTGCGTGCCCCTGCCGATCGAGCAGCCCGAGCCGATGCGCACGATCGGGTCCGGGCCCAGGTCCGGCCCCGGCACCATGCCGCAGGAGATCGAGACGCGCTCGCCGATCAGCGTGTGGTCGCCGATCTCGATCCACTGCTCGCCGAAGATCGCACCGGGCGGGAAGGCGATGCTGGCTCCCTGGCCGAGGCGGCGGAAGCGGTAGCCGGCCGGGCTGGCCGGGGTGATCGTCCCGGCTTTCCGGATCCATGCGTATGCGCGGTGAATGAGCGCGCCGACTACTGACATAAGGCACAAAGTTACCGCTTGGTTCAGGTGTTCACGCATGTGGAGGACACCCTTTGATATCCTGAGAGCCCGTGGAAACTTCGGCCACACCTCGAGCCACGGGAGCCCCTTTGCGCAGCGCATCGCAAACCAAGCATCTGTTCGTCACCGGCGGTGTCGCCTCCAGTCTCGGCAAGGGGCTCACAGCGTCCAGCCTCGGCAGGCTGCTCAAGGCTCGGGGTCTCCGGGTCACGATGCAGAAGCTCGACCCCTACCTCAACGTCGACCCGGGCACGATGAACCCCTTCCAGCACGGCGAGGTGTTCGTCACCGACGACGGCGCCGAGACCGACCTGGACGTCGGCCACTACGAGCGCTTCCTCGACACCGACCTGCACGGCAGCGCCAACGTCACCACAGGGCAGATCTACGCAGGCGTCATCGCCAAGGAGCGGCGCGGCGAGTACCTGGGCGACACCGTCCAGGTCATCCCGCACATCACCAACGAGATCAAGGACCGCATCCGCGGCATGGCCGGCCCCGACGTCGACGTGGTCATCACCGAGGTGGGCGGCACCGTGGGCGACATCGAGTCGCTGCCGTTCCTGGAGGCCGTGCGCCAGATCCGCCACGAGGTCGGCCGCGACAACGTCTTCTTCCTGCACGTGTCGCTCCTGCCGTACATCGGGCCGAGCGGGGAGCTGAAGACCAAGCCGACCCAGCACAGCGTGGCCGCGCTGCGCAGCATCGGCATCCAGCCCGACGCGATCGTGTGCCGCAGCGACCGGCCCATCACCACCAGCCTCAAGCGCAAGATCTCGCTCATGTGCGACGTGGACGAGGACGCCGTGGTCAGCGCCGTCGACGCCGCCTCCATCTACGACATCCCCAAGGTCCTGCACGCCGAGGGCCTGGACGCCTACGTCGTGCGGCGCCTGGGCCTGCCGTTCCGCGACGTGGACTGGAAGGAGTGGGACCAGCTCCTGCGCCGCGTCCACCGGCCCGGCAAGGAAGTGACCATCGCGCTGGTCGGCAAGTACATCGACCTGCCCGACGCCTACCTGAGCGTCACCGAGGCCCTGCGCGCCGGCGGCTTCGCCAACGACGCCCGCGTCAACATCCGCTGGGTCAAGTCCGACGACTGCGAGACCCCCGAGGGCGCCGAGCGCGAGCTGGAGGGCGTCGACGGCGTGCTGGTGCCCGGCGGCTTCGGCGTGCGCGGCATCGAGGGCAAGGTGGGCGCGATCCGCCACGCCCGCGAGAACAGGATCCCGCTGCTGGGCATCTGCCTGGGCATGCAGTGCATGGTCATCGAGGCGGCCCGCCACCTGGCCGGGCTCGACGGCGCCAACAGCGCCGAGTTCGACCCCGACACCAAGCACCCGGTCATCTCCACCATGGCCGACCAGGAGGACGTCGTCGCCGGCGAGCGCGACATGGGCGGCACCATGCGCCTGGGCCTGTACACCGCCAACCTGGGCGAGGGCACCCTGGCCCGGCAGCTGTACGGCAGGGCCAGGGCCGACGAGCGCCACCGCCACCGCTACGAGGTCAACAACTCCTACCGCGAGCAGCTGGAGAAGGTCGGCCTGGTGTTCTCCGGCCTGTCGCCCGACGGCCGCCTGGTGGAGTACACCGAGCTGCCGCCCGAGATGCACCCGTTCTTCATCGGCACCCAGGCCCACCCGGAGTTCCGCTCCCGCCCCACCCGCGCGCACCCGCTGTTCAAGGGCCTGGTCGCGGCGGCGCTGGCGGGTCAGAAGTGATCATCGAGGACCAGCCCGAGGAGTGGCCGGTCGCCGCCACCAAGGAGCACTTCCGGGGATACGTGATCGGCGTGCGCACCGACAGCGTCCGCATGCCGCGCGATGAGGTCGCCGACCGCGACTACGTCGAGCACCCCGGCGCGGTGGCGGTCCTGGCGCTGGACGACCGGCGGCGCGTGCTGCTGATCAGGCAGTACCGCCACCCGGTGCGCCACCTGCTGTGGGAGCTGCCGGCCGGCATCCGCGACGTCGAGGGCGAGCCGCTGGCCGAGACCGCCGCGCGGGAGCTGGCCGAGGAGGCCGGCTACCGCGCCGCCACCTGGCACACGCTGCTGGACCTGATGACCTCCCCCGGCATGACCGACGAGCGCATCAGGATCTTCCTGGCCAGAGACCTGGAGCCGTTCGACAGCGGCTACGAACACCGGCACGAGGAGGTCGACATGCCGGTGGAGTGGGTTCCACTGGATGAGGCCGTGCAGAAGGTACTCTCGGGAAAGATCCACAATTCTCCGGCCGTGGCCGGTATCCTCGCCGCATACGCGGCCGAGGCGGACGGGTTCGCCGGGCTGCGGCCTGCCGACGCACCGGAGGCGTAGGGGCGGGGCCCGCCCCGGGGGAGGGGAGGAGGACCTCGTGGAGGCGGTGCTCTCCAGCTATCTCGCCCACCTGGCGGTGGAGCGGGGCCTGGCCGCGAACACGCTCGCCTCCTACCGCCGGGACCTGCAGCGCTACGTCGAGCACCTGCGCGGCCTGGGCCGCAAGGAGCTGGACGAGGTCGGCGAGGCCGACGTGCAGGCGTTCCTGTCGGCGCTGCGCGAGGGCGACGGCCGCCACCCCGCGCTGGTGGCCAGCTCCGCCGCCCGCGCCGTCTCCGCCGTACGCGGCCTGCACCGCTTCGCGCTGCGCGAGGGGGTGGCCGCGCACGACCCGGCCCACGAGGTGCGCCCGCCGCGCCAGCTGCGCCGCCTGCCCAAGGCCATCTCGGTGGCCGAGGTCGAACGGCTCATCGCCGCCTCCGGACCCGAGGGGGCGCCGCTCACCCTGCGCAACCGCGCCCTGCTGGAGACCCTGTACGGCACCGGCGCCCGCATCTCCGAGGCCGTCGGCCTGGCCGTGGACGACCTGGAGCAGGATCAGGTACGGCTGCGCGGCAAGGGCGGCCGCACCCGGGTGGTGCCGATCGGCCGCTACGCCCGCGAGGCGCTCGACGCCTACCTGGTGCGCGCCCGGCCCGCCCTGGCCCCCCGCTCTCCCGCGCTGTTCCTCAACGCCCGCGGCGGGCGGCTCACCCGGCAGGGCGCCTGGGAGGTGCTGCAGGCCGCGGCGGAACGAGCCGGGCTTGCCGGCATCTCTCCCCACGTCCTGCGGCATTCGTTCGCAACTCACCTCATCGACGGCGGCGCCGACGTTAGGGTGGTTCAGGAACTGCTCGGCCACGCCTCGGTGACGACCACCCAGGTCTACACCCTGGTGACGGTCGACAGGCTCCGCGAGGTCTATGCCGCGGCGCACCCCCGCGCCCGGCAGTGATCTATAGTCTTCGACGTGCGGTGATGCGGCGCGCCGTCTTGCCGCATAAGTCTTGACGCCTTAGTGTCCGTCCGGACGGTCCGGTTCGGGATCGTCAGGGAGGTTCGAGCTGGTGACTGTGTCTGGTGCCAACATCAATGGCAACGGTTCGACCCCGGGGACCCCCGAGAATCCCTGGGGTGACACGAAGACCGAAACCGCCGCACGCGGCGCCAATCTCGGGCCTACCGGGCGGCCGCGCCCGGTGTTCCCCGAGCCCGTCCGTCCCGAGACGCACGGGCCCGCCCGCGTCGTGGCGATGGTCAACCAGAAGGGCGGGGTCGGCAAGACCACCACGACCATCAACCTCGGCGCCGCCCTCGTGGAGTACGGGCTGAAGGTCCTGCTGGTCGACTTCGACCCGCAGGGCGCGCTGTCGATCGGGCTGGGCATCAACCCCCTGCAGCTCGACCTGACGGTCTACAACCTGCTCATGGAGCGCGACGTCTCGGCCGAGGACGTGCTGCTGCAGACCGGCGTGGAGGGCCTGGACCTGCTGCCGTGCAACATCGACCTGTCGGCCGCCGAGGTGCAGCTCGTCACCGAGGTCGCCCGCGAGCAGGTGCTGGGGCGCGTGCTCAAGCCGCTGCTGCCCCACTACGACGTCTGCCTGATCGACTGCCAGCCGTCGCTGGGCCTGCTCACCATCAACGCGCTGACCTGCGCCCACGGCGTCATCGTGCCGCTGGAGTGCGAGTTCTTCGCCCTGCGCGGCGTGGCCCTGCTCATGGACACCATCACCAAGGTCCAGGAGCGGCTCAACGACGGCCTGGAGATCGAGGGCCTGCTGGCCACCATGTACGACGCCCGCACCCTGCACGGCCGCGAGGTGCTCGCCCGCGTGGTGGAGGCCTTCGGCGACAAGGTGTTCCACACGGTGATCAACCGGACGGTGCGCTTCCCCGACGCGACCGTGGCCGGGGAGCCCATCACCAGCTTCGACCCCACCTCGCTCGGCGCCAACGCCTACCGGGAGCTGGCCCGCGAGGTGCTCGCGCGCTGGCGCGCGCCTGCGACAATAGCCGGGTGACTCCACCGGCCGAGCAGCAGGGCTTCCAGGTCCACCTGGACGTCTTCGAGGGTCCCTTCGACCTGCTGCTCGGGCTGATCTCCAAGCACAAGCTGGACATCACGGAAGTCTCGCTGTCCCAGGTCACCGACGAGTTCATCGCCTACATCCGCTCGCGGGGGCCCGAGTGGGACCTCGACCAGGCCAGCCACTTCCTGCTGGTGGCCGCCACCCTGCTCGACCTCAAGGCCGCGCGCCTGCTGCCCCAGGGCGAGGTCGAGGACGAGGAGGACCTGGCGCTGCTGGAGGCGCGCGACCTGCTGTTCGCGCGGCTGCTGCAGTACAAGGCCTACAAGGAGGTCGCCAAGATCTTCGCAGGGCGGATGGCGGAGGAGGCGCTGCGCTTCCCCCGCGCCGTGCCGATGGAGCCCGCCTTCGCCGGCCTCCTGCCCGAGCTGGTGCTGGGCATCGGGCCCGAGGAGCTGGCCAGGATCGCCGCCCGCGCCTTCACCCCCAAGGCGCCGCCGACCGTCAACGTCGCGCACATCTACCAGCCGCTGGCCAGCGTCCGCGAGCAGGCCGCCATCCTGGTGGCCCGGCTGCGGCGCGTGCGCACGGCCACCTTCCGCGCGCTGACCGCCGACTGCGCGGGCACCTACGAGATCATCGCCCGCTTCCTGGCGGTGCTGGAGCTGTTCAGGGAGTCGGCGGTGACCTTCGAGCAGCTGGAGCCGCTGGGTGAGCTCCACGTGACCTGGACCGGCAGCGACGACGGCGACGTGGCCGTGGGCGACGACTACGAAGAGGGCCACGAACAGAGCGCGGAGAGGAAAGCCGATGAGTGACAGCCTCGACGACCTGCCCGGCCCCCGGAGCTCCCCCGAGCAGGAACCCGGCGGCTGGGAGGAGCCCGCGGAGCAGGGGCCCGGCCTGCGCGCGGCACTGGAGGCCATCCTCATGGTGGTCGACGAGCCCGTGGCCGAGGTGACGCTGGCCCAGGTGCTGGAGCGGCCCACCCACGAGGTGGCCGAGGCGCTGCGCGGCCTGTCGGAGGAATACACCGCGGCCGGACGGGGTTTCGATCTGAGACAGGTCGCAGGAGGCTGGCGGTTTTATACGCGGGCCGACTGCGCGCCGGTCGTCGAACGGTTCGTCCGCGACGGCCAGCAGACGCGGCTGACCCAGGCCGCGCTGGAGACCCTCGCCGTCGTGGCCTACCGGCAGCCGGTGAGCCGCGCGAGGGTCGCCGCGGTGCGCGGCGTCAACAGCGACGGCGTGATGCGCACGCTCGTCGCCAGGGGACTGGTCGAAGAGGCCGGGACCGACCCGGAGAGCCAGGCCGTGCTCTATCGGACAACCTCATACTTCCTCGAGCGACTGGGCCTGAAGAGCCTGGAGGAGCTGCCAGAGCTCGCTCCCTTCCTGCCCGACGACGTCGACGGCATCGAGGACGCCCGGCCGGCCTGACGACAGGGCCCGCCGGCTACGACACTCATAGGAGAACCACACGTGAACAACAGGCGTGGCACCCCGTCCGGTGATGGACGCGGTCGTGGACGCACCGCGCGTCCCGCCTTCCGATCCGACGACTTCCGCGACCGCGACTCCGCTCGCGCCGGACGCGGCGGATCCCGCACCCGGTACGGCACGGCCGACCGGGACCAGCGGCCCTCCGGCGCCCGCGAGGACCGCCGCGAGTACGGCCGCGACACCGGTCGTGACTTCCGCGACCGGCGCGATGTCGAGCGCGACCGCCGCGACCGCCGCGACTTCGGCGGCGACCGGCGCGAGCCCCGCGACCGCCGCGACTTCCGTGACCGGCGTGAGTTCGGCGGGCGGCGTGACTTCGGCGACCGTCCCCGCGAGGACCGACGTGACTTCGGTGGCGACCGGCGCGATTCCCGCGACTTCCGCGACCGTCGCGATTCTCGCGATTTCCGTGACTCCCGCGACTTCCGTGACCGGCGTGAGTTCGGCGGGCGGCGTGACTTCGGCGACCGTCCCCGCGAGGACCGGCGCGAGTACGGCCGCGACGCCGGTCGCGACTACCGCGACCGCCGGGACGTCGAGCGCGGCTCCCGCGACCGGCGCGACTTCGGCGGCGACCGGCGTGAGAGCCCCCGGCGCGACTACGGCGACCGTGGCAGGTCCGCGCCCGTGCGCGAGCCCGCTTCCCCCGGCTCCTTCCGCGGCCGCTTCGGCGGCGCCAGCCGTACCTCCGAGCGCGCCTCCGAGCGCGCCTCCGAGCGCCCGGCCCGGCGTGAGCGTGAGGCGGTCCAGACGATCGGCGGCGACCGTCAGGCGACGCCCCGCCGCGACGCCTTCAAGTCGGCCCGCCAGCCCGTCCGCGACCGCGACTTCTTCCCCGACGACTACGTCGACGAGCGCGACACCACCGAGGTGCCCGACGGCGTGCGGCTGCAGAAGGTCCTCGCCCAGGCGGGCGTGGCCAGCCGCAGGGCGTGCGAGGAGCTGATCGGCGAGGGCCGCGTCACGGTCGACGGCCAGGTGGTGCGCCGCTTCGGCGCCAAGGTCGACCCGGCCAGGCAGGTCATCCACGTCGACGGCAAGCGCATCCCGACCGCGCCCGACCTGGTGTACTACGCCTTCAACAAGCCGATCGGCGTGGTGTCCACGATGGAGGACCCCGAGGGCCGCCCGTGCCTGGCCGACTACGTCGAGGAGCTCGCGCCCCGGCTGTTCCACGTGGGCCGGCTCGACACCGAGACCGAGGGCCTGCTGCTGCTCACCAACGACGGCGAGCTGGCCCACCGGCTGACCCACCCCAGCTACGGCGTGCCGAAGAAGTACTGGGCCAAGGTGCCCGGCCCCATCCCGCGCGACCTGGCCCGGCGGCTCAAGCAGGGCGTCGAGCTCGAAGACGGCCTGGTCAAGGTCGACGACTTCCGGGTCGTGCAGGAGCACGGCCAGCAGGCGCTGGTGGAGGTCGTGCTGCACGAGGGACGTAAGCACGTCGTCCGCCGCCTGCTGGAGCAGGTCGGCCACCGGGTCCTCGACCTGGCCCGCATCGAGTTCGGCCCGATCAAGCTGGGCCGTACCAAGCCGGGCACGCTCAGGGCGCTGACGCTCAAGGAGGTCGGCGACCTGTACGCGGCCGTCAAGCTGTAGTCTGACCTTCGACGATGGAGCCCGCGCGCCCGCGCGCGGGCTCCCCGCCATATGGGGAGGCAACAGGCATGGTCCGGGCGATCCGCGGGGCGATCCAGGTCGAGGCCAACGACCGCGACGCGATCATCGAGGCCACCACCGAGCTGGTCAGCGAGGTGATGCGGCGCAACGACCTCACCCCGGACGACGTGATCAGCGTGCTGTTCACCGCCACGCCCGACCTGACGGCCGAGTTCCCCGCGCTGGCCGCGCGCAAGCTGGGCTTCCACGAGGTGCCGCTGATCTGCTGCACCGAGATCGACGTGCCGGGCGCGCTGCCCCGCGTCGTGCGTCTGATGGCCCACGTCGAGACCGACCGGCCGCGCAGCCGGATCCAGCACGTGTACCTGCGCGGCGCGGTGGTGCTCCGGCAGGACATCGCCCAATGACTACCGCCCCATGACCCAGGCCCCATGAATCAGGACGTCTCCCCATGAACAGGGTCCTCATCCTCGGCACCGGCCTGATCGGCACCTCGATCGCGCTGGCCCTGCGCGCGCAGGACAAGCAGGTGCTGCTGGCCGACCGCGACCTGACCTCGGTACGGCTGGCGCGCGAGCTGGGCGCGGGCGAGGAGTGGCACTACGACCAGAAGGTCGACCTGGCGGTGATCGCCGTGCCGCCCGCCCACGTGGCCAGCGAGCTGAAGGGCCTGCAGGCGCGGGGCGTGGCCCGCTTCTACACCGACGTGGCCAGCGTCAAGGCCGAGCCCATCGCCAGGGCGCGCGAGCTGGGCTGCGACATGACCGCCTACGTCGCCTCCCACCCGCTGGCCGGGCGGGAGAAGTCCGGTCCCGGCGCGGCCCGCGGCGACCTGTTCCTGGGCCGCCCGTGGGCGCTGTGCCCCACCCCCGAGACCTCCCCCGAGGTGCTGAACGAGGTCCTGCACCTGGTGAAGCTGTGCGGGGCCAACCCGGTGGAGGTGGGCGCGGAGGAGCACGACCGGGCGGTCGCCGTGGTCTCCCACGCGCCGCACGTGGCCGCCTCCGCGGTGGCCGCGCGGCTGGCCGAGGCGCCCGACGTCGCGCTGGGCCTGGCGGGGCAGGGCGTCCGCGACGTCACGCGCATCGCCGGCAGCGACCCGGGGCTGTGGCTGGGCATCCTGTCGGGCAACGCCCGGCCGGTCGCCGAGGTGCTCGATGCCGTCGCCCGCGACCTGGCCGAGGCCGCCGAGGCGCTGCGCCACCTGGCCGAGGGCGACCAGAGCGCGGCCGGGCAGGTGACCGAGCTGCTGCGGCGCGGCGTGGCCGGGCACGGCCGCATCCCTGGCAAGCACGGCGGCCCCGCCGCCCGCTACGGCGTCGTCCAGGTGGTCATCGGCGACCGTCCCGGCCAGCTCGCCCGCCTGTTCCAGGTGTGCGAGGAGGTCGGGGTCAACGTCGAGGACGTGCGCCTGGAGCACGCCCCCGGGCTGCCGCTGGGCATGGCCGAGCTGTCGGTCCAGCCCGACGCGGTCGGCGTGCTCACCAAGGCGCTCCACGAGCGCGGCTGGCAGGTGCCCTAGACACCGCCGGCCGGCGCAGCCGCCGGCCGATGTCACATCCGCGCGCGCTCATTCCGTCCATGGAGTGAGTCCGCGATCGAAAGGGATGTGACAATGACTCGGATCATCGTTCTGGGAGGCGGCTACACGGGCGTGACCGCCGCTCTGTCGGTCGCCAGGAGGACCCGCCGCCACGGGGGCCAGGTCACGCTCGTCAACCCCTCGCCCCGCTTCACCGAGCGGCTGCGGCTGCACCAGACCGCCGCCGGGCAGAAGCTGGGCGACCACCTCATCGAGGAGGTGGTCGCCGGCAGCGGCGTGGAGTTCGTGCAGGGCCGCGCCGCCGCCGTCGACCCTCGCCGCCGCGAGGTGAGGCTGGAGGACGGCCGGGTGCTCGGCTACGACAAGCTCGTCTACGCCGCAGGCACCGTCACCGACAGGCACAGCGTGCCGGGCGTGGCCGACCACGCCTACGTCTACGACGACTACGACGGCGCGCTGCGGCTGGCCGAGCGGCTGGCGCGGCTGCGGACCGGCACCGTGGTGGTGGCCGGCGGCGGCCTGACCGGCGTGGAGTCGGCCACCGAGATCGCCGAGGCGCACCCGAACCTGCGCGTGGTGCTGCTGAGCCGTACCCGGCCGGGGTCGATGATGGGCGAGCGCGCCCGCGCCTACATGGAGGCCGCCATGGAGCGGCTGGGCGTGGAGAGCCGCCACGGCGTCGAGGTCGTCAAGGTCCTCCCGGACGCCGTGGAGCTGGCCGGCGGCGAGCTGGTGGCCTCGGACGCCACGCTGTGGACCTCCGGCACGCGCGGGCTGCCGCTGGCCGCCGAGGCGGGCCTGGCGGTGGACGAGCGGGGCCTGATCGTCGTCGACGCGGCGTTGCGGTCGGTCTCGCACCCCGACGTCTACGCCGTCGGCGACGCGGCGGCCATCCGCCAAAGCTACGGCGTGATGCACGGCACCTGCCAGAGCGGCATCCCCACCGCCCTGCACGCGGCCGAGTCCATCGCCAGGGAACTGCGGGGCAGGCGGCCCCGGCCGTTCCGGTTCGGGTACTTCCACCAGCCCGTCTCGCTGGGCCGCAAGGACGCCGTCATCCAGTTCGTCAACCCCGACGACACGCCGCGCCGGGCGTACCTGACGGGACGCTGGGCGGTCCTGTACAAGGAGACCGTCAGCGGCAGCCCGCTGAAGACCTTCCCCCTGCTGAGGCGGGTCGCGCTTCCGGCGCGGCTGGTCTCCCGCAGCGGCGGCAGGCGCAACCCGCTGATCTGACTGCCGCCCTACCCCGAGGCCGCCAGGCATGCCAGCCTGGCCTCCAGCCACGCCGGGACCCGCCGCCTGCGCGCCAGCGCGCGCGGCAGGCGGGGCAGCGCGTCCCGCAGGCCGCCCCGCCGCGCCGTACGGGCCACCACGGGCCAGGGGCGGCGCATGACGGCCGTCAGCAGCGCGTTCCTGGCCGCCAGGGCCCGGCGGCCGTCACGGTCGCGCACGGGTGAGGGGTGGTGGTGGGCGACCACCTCGGCCACGTAGGCCAGCCCCCACCCGGCCGCCGCCAGGTCGATCGCCAGCCGTTCCTCCTCGCCGTAGAAGAACACCACGTCGTCGAACCCGCCCGCCGCCAGGAAGGCGTCCCGGCGCACCACCGCGCCGCACGCCATGAAGCCCAGCACGCTCGGGCCCGGCAGGTCCGGCTCGGTGCCCAGCGGCGAGCCGGCCATCAGGGCGTTCACCGGATCGTCGCGCTCCTGCGGCCCCACCAGCACGCGCCCGGCCAGCACGGCCATGCGGGGATGGCGCTCGAACAGCTCGGCCGCCCTCGCCAGTGCGCCCGGCGCCCACCAGGAGTCGTCGTCGGCGAAGGCGACGTACGGCGTCTCCGCCAGCTCCACCCCCACGTTGCGGGCCGGAGCGCCGCGGTTGGCCGGCAGCTCCACGACCCGCACGTGCGGGAAGCGGCCGCGGACGAAGGCCGGGCTGCCGTCGGCCGAACCGTTGTCGACCAGGATGACCGGGCCCTCGTGGCGCGGCAGCGAGTTCTCCAGCGCCTCGCGACGGTCGCGCGTGGCGACCACCACCGTCACTTCCATCCCGGATACCTACCGGGCGGCCCCCGGCGGAAACGCCTTGCCGGCGAAAACCGGTTCGCGTGAGGAGGGACGTCCCGCCCCCGGGCCGGGGACGGCGATGGTCTGCGGAGGCGGTAGCCTCCTTAAGGTTGAGTCGAGGAGGAGCTCTGTGACCGGACTGGTGGTCGCCGTTGACGGGCCTTCTGGATCGGGCAAGTCGAGTGCGTCGCGGGGCGTGGCCCGCGCCCTCGGGCTGCGCTACCTGGACACCGGCGCGATGTATCGCGCCGTGACCTGGTGGATGCTCCGGCAGGGGGTCGACGTCGACGACCCGCGGGCGGTGGCCGCGAGGGCGGGCGAGCCGGTGCTCGAGTCGGGCACCGACCCCGACAAGCCGACCATCCACGTCGACGGCGTCGACGTCTCGGGCCCCATCAGGGAGGCCGAGGTGACCGCGGCCGTGTCGGCGGTGTCGGCCGTCCCCGAGGTGCGGCGCAGGCTCGTGGCGCTCCAGCGGGAGATCATCGGCTCCGGCGGCATCGTGGTGGAGGGCCGCGACATCGGGTCGGTGGTCGCCCCCGACGCGCCGGTGAAGGTGTACCTCACCGCCAGCGCGCAGGCCCGCGCCCAGCGCCGGGCCGCCGAGCTGGACGGCACGACCGTGGAGGCCCAGCAGGCCGCCCTGGCCCGCCGCGACCAGCTCGACTCGACACGGAAGACGGATCCGCTCTCGATGGCGGCCGACGCCGTCGAGCTCGACACCACCGCGCTGAACCTCGATGAGGTGATCGCCGAGGTGTTGAGGCTGGTGGCGGAGCGGAGGGACACGTTCGGCACGTCGTCCCGAAGCGACCATGCACGCGAGCGCGCCTGACGATCAGGTGCGGTACTCAAAGGATGAAAAATCATGGCAACGGGGGACTCCGGCTGGATTGAGGCCGAGCTCGACGACCTGAAGGTGGACGACCAGCACGCCGACGCGGGCCCGATGCCCGTGGTGGCGATCGTGGGCAGGCCGAACGTCGGCAAGTCGACGTTGGTCAACCGCGTCATCGGCCGCCGCGAGGCGGTCGTGGAGGACGTGCCGGGCGTGACGCGCGACCGCGTGGCCTACGACGCCAACTGGCGCGGCAGGCGGTTCACCGTCGTCGACACCGGCGGCTGGGACCCCGACGCCACCGGAATGGCGCTGCGGATCGCCGAGCAGGCCCAGGTCGCGGTCGAGCTGGCGGACGTGATCGTGTTCGTGGTCGACGCCACGGTCGGGGTCACCGACGCCGACGCCGAGGTCGGCAACGTGCTGCGCCAGTCCGGCAAGCCGGTCATTCTGGCGGTCAACAAGGTCGACAACCAGGCCCTGGAGCTGGAGGCCCACGCCATGTGGTCGCTCGGCCTGGGCCAGCCGTACCCCGTCTCGGCCCTGCACGGCCGGGCCAGCGGCGACCTGCTCGACGTGGTCCTCGACGCGCTGCCCGAGACCCCGGCCGAGACGTTCGGCCAGGAGCGGGGCCCGCACCGGGTGGCGCTGCTGGGCAAGCCGAACGTCGGCAAGTCCTCGCTGCTCAACAAGCTCGCGGGCGAGGAGCGCGTGCTCGTCGACCCCATGGCCGGCACCACCCGCGACCCGGTCGACGAGCTGGTGGAGCTGGGCGGCAAGGTCTGGCGCTTCGTCGACACCGCCGGCATCCGGCGGCGCGACCGCGAGCTGCAGGGGGCCGACTTCTACGCGGCCATGCGCACCCGCGCCGCGCTGGAGCGCTCGGAGGTGGCGGTGGTGCTCATCGACGCCAGCCAGCCGCTCACCGAGCAGGACCTGCGCATCCTGGGGCTGGTCATCGAGTCCGGCCGCGCGCTCGTCGTGGCCTTCAACAAGTGGGACCTGGTCGACGAGGACCGGCGCTACTACCTGGACAAGGAGATCGACCGGCAGCTGGTGCGCATCCCCTGGGCGCTGCGGGTCAACATCTCCGCCAAGACCGGCCGCCACGTGGACCGGCTCGTCCCGGCCATCGAGAAGGCGCTCGACTCCTGGTCCACGCGGGTGCCGACGGCGCGGCTGAACGCCTTCCTGACCGAGCTGGTGCAGCAGACGCCGCCGCCGGTGCGGGGCGGCAAGCAGCCGAAGATCCTCTTCGCCACGCAGGCCGCCGTCCAGCCGCCGAAGTTCGTGCTGTTCACCTCCGGGTGGCTGGAGGAGACCTACCGGCGCTTCATCGAGCGGCGCATCCGGGAGGAGTTCGGCTTCGCCGGGTCGCCGATCGACATCACCATGAAGATCCGGGAGAAGCGCAAGAAGTGACTACTCGGGGTGGTTGCCGTGCGCGTCGCCGATCGCGTACGGCGAGCCGTACCCCTCGTAGGCCAGGTGCGCCGTCATCCCCTGGGCGGCGTGCAGCAGCTCGTGGCAGTGGAACAGCCACACGCCGGGGTTGCCGGCCCTGAGCGCGACCACCCACACCTCGCCCGGTGCGACGTCGAAGCTGTCCATCCACAGTGGCCCGGCCGGCGCCCCGTCGCGTGACAGCACCAGCACGTGGTGCCCGTGCGGGTGCATGGGATGGTGGTCGCCGCTGCGGTTGACCAGCGTGAGGCGCACCCATTCGCCCCGCCGTACCACCAGGGGCGGCACGCGCGGCCACACCCGCCCGTCGACGGTGTGCGACAGCTGGGGCAGGCCGTCGCGCAGGGCCAGCAGCCGGTCCAGCACCCAGGTCTCCTGCCTGGCGAAGGAGGCGGGCGGGACGGCGGAGCCCGTGGCGTACCGGGTGATGTCCAGCGGCGGCCCCGCCGGGGCGCGCCGCGGCTCGCCGTGGCCGAGGGCCAGCATCGGCCGCCCGCCCGCCGTCAGCAGCACCGGCCCGGCGGGCATGGTGAAGGCCAGGTCGTAGCGGCCGCCCGCGGCCAGCGGCAGGCGCTCGGCGGTCAGCTCGCGCCCGCTCACCTCGACCCCGTCCACGGCGGCGATCCGGTACGGCACGCCGTCCAGGGCGAGGGTGTGCGGGATGTTGTCGGTGTTGACGACACGCAGGCGTACGGCGGTGCCGGGAGCGGGCGCCTGGCGCGTCCCGCCCTCGACGAGCGAGGTGAGCTCGCCGAAGGTGTGCAGCAGCACGGGGCGGTCGAAGCCGCCGGGCGGGGCGGCGTCCACGACGAACGCGCCGAACAGCCCGCGCTGCAGGCCGGTGTTGGGCGTCTCGTGCGTGTGGTACCAGTAGTCCCGGGCTGCTGGGCGGTGAACCGGTAGACGTGCTCGCCGCCCGGCGCGACGGCGTCCTGGGTGACGCCGGGGACGCCGTCCTCGCCGTTGGGGACGTGGACGCCGTGCCAGTGCAGCGTGACGCCCCGGTCGGGCAGCCGGTTGCGGAGCGTGACCTCGACGTGGTCGCCCTGCCGTACCCGCAGGAGAGGGCCGGGCGCCGTCGCGTTGAAGGTCAGCGCGGGGAAGGGGCGGCCCGAGGGCAGGGTGACCGTCGCCGCCTGGGCGGTGAGCGTGAAGCGGCGAGGGTCGGCGGCGGGCCGGCCGCGGGGCGGCGGTTCGGCGTGCGCGGCGGCCAGGTGGAGGGCGCCGGGCGGGCGCGTGGCCCACATGGCGGTGCCCGCCCAGGCCACGGCGAGCGCGGCGACCACGGCGCCGCTCACGCGCCAGCCGCGTCCCGGCGGCGCGGGCCGCGACCCGGGGGGCCCGGCCACCCTGAACCAGGTGACGGCCGTCGCCCCCGCCACCGCGAGGACCGTCACGGCGGCGAGGTGGGGCGCGGGCGGATAGCCGACGGCGAACGCCATGAAGACGCCCGCCACGGCGGCGTAGGCGCAGGCGAGCACAGGGACGAGCTCGGCGACGCGCGAAGCCTCGGCAGGGTGCGGAGTCTTGGCAGGGTGCGAGGTCGCGCTGGTCGGCTCGCGTGTCTCGATGACCGGTCGCGGGGGAGGTCCGGGCCGGAGGCCGCGGATCCTCCGGGGCAGCAGGCGCGGGAGCGTGACGACGGCGGCGGCCGCGGCGGGCGGCAGGAGGAGCGGCAGCGCCAGCAGCGCCTTCTCGCCCGCGAACCACCATCCGGCCCGGGCGAGCGCCACGACGGCGGCCACCCTCAGCGCGGTGGCGGCCAGGGCGGCGAGCAGCAGCCAGAGCGCCCGGTCCCGGCGGCCGGCCGCCAGCAGCCCGCCCGCCAGCCCCCACAGCACGGCCACCAGCATGACCAGGGCCCGGTCGAGCCCGAGCAGGAGGGCCGTCGTCACCGGCTACACCCGACCGTCACCGGCCACACCCCGCCGCCACAGCTACACCCCGCCGCCACGGGCACACCCCGCCGCTACGGCCACACCCCGCCGCCACGGGCACACCCGATCGCCGCCGGTCACGCCGCGACCGTCAGCCTGGACGCGGCGACGAGGGCCCGCGCGCCGCGGAAGGCCATGACGGAGGCCCACAGCATCACCACTCCCACGATGGCGTGGAAGCCGAAGACGAACAGCGAGGCGGTGGTCGTCCTCTCCTCGGTCGCCCCGAGCGCGGCGGCCAGCGGGAAGATCACGAAGAGCTGGACCAGCGCGAGCAGCAGGGGACCGGCGCACAGCCCGATGATCCTGCCGGAGGCCCGCGCGACGGCCGCCACGATCGTGGTGATCAGCGAGACGACGGGGATGACGAACACGCCGTTCAGGGCGTGCCAGGTGATCGCGGCGCCCTCCTGGCCGGGCGCCGGGCTCGGTCTCTCCATGCCGCCGAACGTCGACAGGTAGAACTGCAGGATCACCAGGGCGAGCTGCACGGCGGTGCAGCCGACCAGGACTTTGCGCATCTCGGGCTCCTTGGGCGGAAACGATGCCCTCATCGTCGGCCCGGGCGTCCGGCGGCGCATGAGTAGCCCATACTCAGTTGCCGCACGCAGAGGGACTGTCTACGATTCCGGCAACACGCTGAAGGAGACGAGTAACCCGGGGACCACGCGGGTCGGAGAGAGCCGCCGGGAGCTGCGAAGGCGGCCCCGCGCCCCCGGGCGAAGACACTCCCGAGTGCGGGGAGGAAATGCCCCGCCGGTCCGACCTCCGTCATCGGGTCGCCACGAGGCCGCCGGCACGGCGGTGAAGGTGCGGTGGCACCGCGAGGGTCCCTGCTCGCCCGCACCTCCCAGGGGTCACGTCCGAGGAGGTGTGAAACGCATGTCGTCAGCAATGCAGTCCAAGGGCCCGTCCAGAGTCCTGTCGGCCGAGCTCGCCGCGCACGCCGGGCGGCGGGTGACCGTCGCCGGGTGGGTGCATCGCCGCCGCGAGCTGAAGTCGGTCTCCTTTCTCATCGTGCGCGACCGCGCCGGGCTGGCCCAGGCGGTCACCGCGCCCGGCCCGCTCCCGGCGGAGGAGACCGTGGTCGAGGTCACCGGTACGGTCACCGCCAACGCCCAGGCGCCGGGCGGCGTCGAGCTGGCCGAGCCCGAGATCGCCGTCCTGGCCGAACCGGTGCATCCGCCGCCGTTCGACCTGTACCGGCCGGTGGTGCGCGCAGGCCTGCCGACCATCCTCGACCACGCGCCCGTCGCGTTGCGGCACCCCGAGCTGAAAAGGGTGCTGGAGGTGTCCGCCGCCAGCGTCGCCGGGTTCCGCGCGGCCCTCGACGGGCTCGGCTTCACCGAGATCCACACGCCCAAGCTGGTCGCCTCGGCCACCGAGTCCGGCGCGGACGTCTTCACGGTCGACTACTTCGGCCGCCCGGCCTACCTGGCCCAATCGCCGCAGTTCTTCAAGCAGATGATGGTCGGGGTGTTCGAGCGGGTCTACGAGGTCGGCCCGGTCTTCCGCGCCGAGCCGCACGACACCGCCCGGCACCTGGCCCAGTACACCAGCCTGGACGCCGAGCTGGGCTTCGTCCGCGACCACCGCGACGTCATGGCCGTGCTGCGCGAGGCCGTGGCGGGCATGGCCGAGGCGGTACGGCGGCGCGGCCTCCCCGCCCCCTCGGTGCCCGCCGAGATCCCGGCGATCCACTTCGCCGAGGCGCGGGCGATGACCGGGAGCGACGAGCCGGACCTAGCGCCGGAGCAGGAGCGGCGCCTGTCGGAGTGGGCGCTGGCCGAGCACGGCTCGGAGTTCCTGTTCGTCACCGGCTACCCGATGGCCAAGCGCCCCTTCTACACCCATCCCGACCCGGCCAGGCCCGGCTTCTCCAACGGCTTCGACCTGCTGTTCCGCGGCGTGGAGCTGGTGACGGGCGGGCAGCGGCTGCACCGCCACCAGGACTACCTCGCGGCGCTGGCCGAGCGGGGCGAGCCGGTCGGGCCGTACGAGGGCTACCTGTCGGCCTTCGCCCACGGCATGCCGCCGCACGGCGGCTTCGCCATCGGCCTGGAGCGCTGGACCGCGCGGCTGATGGGCTTGGCCAACATCCGGCAGGCCGCGCTGTTCCCGCGCGACCTGCACCGGCTGTCGCCCTAGCGGGCCCGGCCCGGCATCAGCAGGGCGAGCAGCGCGGCCAGCGCGCACAGCACGGCGGTCACCAGGAACATCTCGGTGTACTCCACGTGCAGGGCGGCCTTGACCCTGGCGGTGTAGTCGGCCAGCTGCCTGGCGTAGGTCGCGGCGTCGACGCCGACGGGCAGCGGGGTGTTCAGGTTGGCGGTCAGCGACTGGAAACGGTAGAAGCCCCACGCGGACACCCCGGCCACGCCGATCAGCATGCCCATCATCCTGGCCACCACCACCGCCGCCGAGGCGACGCCGTGCTGGGCGGCGGTGGTGGCGCGCAGCACGGCGGCGGAGATCGGGGCAATGACCAGGCCCAGGCCGAGGCCGCTGACCAGCAGGGCGATGTCGATGGGGTGGGCGGCCAGATCCAGCGGCCAGCGGTACATCAGCACGTAGCCGACGGCCGCGACGGCCAGGCCCGCGACGGCGACGAGCCGGTCGCCGAACCGGCGGGCCAGCAGGCCGCCCGCGAGCGCGCCGACCGGCAGCGCCAGCAGGAAGCGGGCCAGCACCAGGGAGGCGGGCAGCGTCTCCAGGCCCAGCAGCGTCTGGGCGGCGAGCTGGACGAACACCATCGTCACCAGGAGCGCCGCCCCGGTCAGGAAGCTCACGCCGAGCGTCGCGAGGAGCGGGCCCTTGCGCGTGCCGGTCAGGTCCAGGAGGCGGACGGGGGAGCGGGTCTCCCACCAGACGAACCCGGCGGCGACGGCCAGCCCGGCGGCGATGAGCGGCAGGCCCCACGGGGGCAGGACCGCCTTGGCGGGATCGGGGTTGTAGAAGCCGACCACGAGCAGGGCCAGCGACAGGGCCAGCAGCAGGCCGCCCACGACGTCCACGCGCGGGCGGGGGATCACGTCGGCGGGGACGGGCGCCGCGAGGGGCATGGCGTGCGCCTTGGCGCGGGGGCCGGGCACCGACACGTGGACGGCCACGGCCGTGACCGCCACCAGCGGCAGGTTGATCCAGAAGATGGCCTGCCACGCGCCGAACAGCAGCGCCACCGCCCCGCCGTACAGCGGCCCGAGAGCGCTGCCCAGCTCCTGCGCCGCGCCCACGGCGCCGAGCGCGACCGGCCGCTCGCGCTCCTCCCACAGGTCGCCGGCCAGCGCCATGGTGATCGGCAGCAGGGCGCCGCCCGCGACCCCCTGGAGCGTCCGCCCCACGGTCACCACGGCCACCGAGCCGCCCACCGCCGTGACGACGGACCCGAGGGCGAAGGCGGCCAGGCAGGCGTGGATGAGGGGGCGCCTGCCGTACCGGTCGGACAACTGGCCGAGCAGCGGCATCGCCGCCACGTACCCCAGCAGGAAGCCCGTCACGACGGGCGTGATGCGCTCGAGCCGGTTCACCGGGACCTGCACGGTCCTGGCGATGTCGATCAGCACGCTGACGACCACGTAGGCGTCGAGTGCGGCGAGCAGGACGACCGCGCCGCCCGCGCCGAGGGCCAGCCGACGCCTCATCCGGCGGGCGGGGTGATCGTGACGGGCGCGTCGTAGTCGCTCAGCGTGACGGTGACCGAGCCGCCCTGCAGCGGCAGCGTCACCTTCGTCAGCCTGCTGGAGGCCTTGTCGACGAGCATCTGCGCGGTGACGTCCTGGGACACCCCCGGGACCAGGGTCTTGAGCTGCTGCTGCGGCAGCTTGGCGGTCACCTTGTAGGCGCCGCCCTCCTCGCCCTCGACCTTGGGATCGCCCGCGCCGGCCAGCAGCAGCGGCACGCCCTTGGCGGGGTCCAGCAGCAGCGAGGGGTCATAACCGTTGAGCGCCTGCAGCAGCGAGGCCCTGCTCATCGTCTGGAAGGAGCCGGTCGGTCCCTTGAAGTGCACGGTGTCGCCGACCAGCACGAAGCTGATCTCGGTGAGCTGCCCGAACAGGTCGACGGTCAGCGTCCCGTCGGCGTCGCCGGTGGCCAGGATCCTGCCGTCGCCCTTGCGTACCGGCACCTGCGGCGTGCCCTCCGTCGAGATCGCGAACCTGGCCGTCTTCACGGTCTTCATCGCCTCGGCGGTCTTGGTCATCAGCTCGGGTCCGGAGGGCGTCGCCTGCCCGCCGCCGCCCTGCCCGGAGCAGGCGGCGCTCAGCGCGAGCGCGAAGAGGACCGTCAGGAGCCTTGTCAGCATGTCCCGGATGCTAGCGAGCGCTTGACCGCGATCAGCACAGCATGCCGATATCGGTTTCGCCTCAACGCTCACTCTTCGGGGCCTCAACGCTCACTCTTCGGGGCCTCAACGCAGGCTTTGCGGGGCCTCAACGCAGGCCTTTCAGGTGCGTGACGATCGGGGAGTAGGCTCGCTCGATCGCCTCGACCTGCTCGGGGGTCAGCCGGTCGATGAAGTGCTCGCGCACCCCGGCCACGTGGTGGGGCGCCACGCGCTCGATCGTCTCCCAGCCCTCGTCGGTGAGCACCGCGAAGGTGCCGCGCCGGTCGTCGGCGCACTCCTGCCGTTTGACCAGGCCCTTGGCCTCCATGCGGGAGATCTGGTGCGACAGGCGGCTGCGCGACTGGATGGTGGCCTCGGCCAGGTCGCTCATCCGCATCCGGTGCTCGGGGCTCTCCGAGAGGTTGACGAGGATCTCGTAGTCGTTGATGGACAGCCCGAACTCGTGCAGCTCCCGGTCGAGCCGGTGCATCAGCAGCTTGTGCAGGGCCAGGTGCGCACGCCACGCCCTTTGCTCTTCCGGGGTCAGCCATCGGGGCGCGGTCATGATCTCAAATCTACATCAGCGGTCCGCGCCGCCATCCGCCGCTCCCCGCCGACGCGGCCAGCTCGCCGACGCCCAGCCGTCGCGCCGGGGCGTCGGTCACCACGGCCACCAGGACGCCGTCGGGCGTCTCCCACTCCAGCAGGTGACCCCGCGGCCGCCACGGCGTGCCGCGCATGCCGTCGAGGGTCAGCTCGCCGCGTTTGATCAGGGCCTCCTTGCGGGCCCACAGGCGGATCAGCTCGCGGTTGCCGGTCACCCGCTCGCCCGGGGCGAGGACCATCCCGGCCAGCGCCTCGTCCAAAGGGCCGTCGGGCACCCGCTCGGCGTCCACGCCGACGCGGCCCTCGCCCACGGCCGCGCACACGTAGCCGCGCGTGTGGCTGAGGCTGACGCCCAGTCCGGGGGCCTCCTCCAGGTACGGCACGCCGTGGCCGGGCCCGTGCACGGGGCAGCGCTGCAGCAGCGTCAGCGTGCCGGGATGCCGGCCGAGGAACTCCGCGGCGCACAGCCGTACCAGGAGATGGGCGGCCACGAACGCGCGGCGGTCGGCCTCCTGCCGCAGCCGCCCGGCGCGCTCGCGCTCCACCGGGGTCAGCCAGCTCGGCGGGGCGTCCACCTCCTCGGGGCGCGCCCCGGCCGCGATCGGATCAGCAGGCACCCGGCCAGGGTAGTCGATCAGGCGATCAGTCGTCCTTGCCGGACGGCTTGGCCGTGTCCTTCTGCTCGCCCGCCTTCTGGTCGCCGCCGAGCTTGGTCTCCTGTTCCTTGGCCGCGCCCAGGACGGTCACCTCCTGCACCTTCCAGGTGCCCTTCTGCTTGACCATGGTGAGCTTGAGGTAGCTGTCGCGCACCACGCGGATCGACTCCGATGTCTTGACCTGCTGGTCCACCACGACGATGGCCTGGGCGGTGGCCTCGTCCACCTCGGCCAGGTATACGGCGCGCACCGTCGCCTCGGCGACCGCCTTGAGCTTGATGATCACCTGCTCCATGGCGCCGCCGAACGCCTCGTCGTAGGTGGCCAGGAAGTCGCCCGTGGCCATGCCCATCAGCGTCGAGCGGGAGGTCTGGAGGTCCTGGTAGTCGTAGGAGAGGAGGGACTGGCCGAAGGCGTGGGCGGCGCCGGACACCTCCACGCGCAGGGCCCGCTCGGCTTCGAGCCTGGCGCGCGCCTCCTCGGCCCGGCCGGCGGCCAGCCATTGGAGGACGGCCGCGGCGGCCAGCGCGACCACCGCCACCACGGCCACCGCTCCCGCCGCGAGCCGCTGCCGGCGCGGCTTCGCACGCTCACCGCCGTCGTCCCCGCCTCCCTCATCGTCCGTGCCCGCTGCGGCGCCCGTTGGAGCGGAGGTGGAGGTGGCCTCACTTTCGGTGGCCGTGGCGGCGGGTGCCGCGGCGCGGCCCTCGCCCGCAGTCCCGCCCTCGGCCTTGGCGTTATCGGTTGCGGCGGTCTGGGGATCTGCCAGGGGGGAGGTAGGGGAGGAGGCGGTGGGCGCTGCGGTGTGGCCCTCGCCTGCGGCCAGGTCCTGCTTCGTCGTCATGCGATCACTCCGTTTCCCGACGGCGGGCCGCCCGGCCCACGGCGATCCAGCCAACTATGCCGCCGCTCGCCGCCACCGCGAGGAAGATCGCGATGATCAGCGGCGTGGTGTCCAGGGGAGCCGGGGCCGCCGCGTTCCGGGGCGGGGCGGTGGGGCTCTCCAGCGCCTCCGGAGTCCGCGCGGGACCGCGCCCGGCCTTCTCCGCCGGTGACGAGCCCGCCGGTGACGAGCCCGCCGGTGACGAGCCCGGACGGGACGAGTCCGCCCGGGAGGCGTCGGGCGACGGGCGGGCCCGCGCCTTGAAGCCCGGCTTCGAAGCCTCGTCGTGCTCGGCCGCGGCCACCCGCGCACGCGGGCACGACCGCACGGCCGGCACCGTCGGCGGCCCCAGCGGCTGCGCGTACTCCAGAGCCGGCTTCGGCCCGCCCGGCACGCTGAAGATGAAGGTGTTCCTGCCGTACACGGTGCCCCCGCGCCGGTCGCTGATGTCGTCGGCCAGGCTGAGCGCGGTGGGCACGATGCTCAGCAGGTGGTGGACGTTGCGCTCGGACTCGGCCGAGAACACCGGCCGGTGCGGCAGCCCCGCGGCCGTCAGGGCGCAGGAGAAGCCCGGCCGGGACCGCGTGATGAGGTCGTGGATCTGGGCGAACACGCCCGGCCCCTGGTCGAGGAAGGCGTTGACGTCCGCCCGCGAGGCCCGGACCGTCCCGGTGACCAGCGCGGTGTCGCGGATGCCCGCCGCGATGGCGTCCTTCCTGCCCGCCAGCGTGTGGGTGAGCCGCGTCAGCTGCACCGACAGGTCGTCCAGCACCTCGGCGTTGTCCGCGAGCGTGTCGGTCACGTCGTGCGCGTCCTCGATGATGCTCCTGATCGCTGGGGCTCGCCCGTCCAGGGCCGTCGCCAGCTCGTGCGTGATCGTCTTGGCGTCCCGCGGCGGCACCGCGTTGAGCAGCCTCCCCACGCCTTGGAAGAGCTTCTTGTACTCCAGCGGCACCGACGTCTTGTTCAGCGGGATCAGGTCGCCCGGCGCCAGCCGCGGCCCCCCGACGCCGTCCTTGGGCGGGAACAGCTCGACGTACGGCTCGCCGATGGCCGACTTGCGCCGCACCTCGGCGGTGACCGCCTTGGGCAGGCGGATCTCCCGGTCGATGTCGAGCCCCACGACGATCTTGCCGGGCGCCAGCCGTACGTCGCCGATCTTCCCCACGCGCACGCCCAGGTAGGCCACGTCGAAGCCGCGGATGAGGCCCGGGGAGGAGGCGAACTCCGCGTCCACCCGGTAGGGCCGTTCGATGGCGTCGAGCTTGATGATCGTGGTGAACGCCCAGACCGTCATGACGACGCCGAGCAGGGCGAAGAATCCCAGGTTGACGAAGATGCGGTTCCTCATCGCGGCGGCTCCAGCAGCAGGCGGAAGTCCTCCACGCGGTTGGGCAGCGGGCCGCGCGTCACCTGCGGGTCGTTGGGCAGCGTCTTGCCGTCGGGCAGGATGACGCCCTTGAGCCACACGTAGATGAGCACCTGGCCGTTGACCGTGATGGGCGGTGCGTCGATGAACTCCTGGATGGTCGCGACCAGGCGCTTGAGGTCGTCCTTGCCGCGCAGCACGGCCGAGGTGATCGCGTCGAGCTCGCGCAGCAGCTTGCGCAGCCGGGCGGCGTGGCGCGGGTAGACGGTGACGTTGGCCTCCCTGGCCAGGTCGGTGAGCGCGACGATGGCCTTCTTGATGTGCTTGCGCCCGTGGTGGATGCGGGCGGTGGCGGCGGCCAGCGTCCCGGGCAGGCGGTCCAGGCGGTCGCTGCCCTCGGCCAGGTCGTCGCCCAGCCTGGCCAGGCCGTCGATGGCGGCGGCCAGGTCGCCGCGAGCGGCCGCGTAGGAGTCG
Source organism: Thermoactinospora rubra (assembly GCF_002093975.1). GTDB lineage: Bacteria > Actinomycetota > Actinomycetes > Streptosporangiales > Streptosporangiaceae > Nonomuraea > Nonomuraea rubra_A. The sequence goes on along the minus strand of NZ_KZ084325.1, from coordinate 37,451 downwards.
GTGACCTCGGCGACCTGCCTGATCAGCCGGTTGACGTCGTCGCCCTTGCCGGAGAAGGCGGTGGAGGCGGCGTCGAGGATGGCGTTGACGTCCTGGGCGCCGAGCGCCTCGATGAGCGGCCCGGCCTTCTCGGTGACCTGCTCGATGTCGGGTTCGACGCTCGTGTCGGTGATCGTCGCGCCGCTTTTGAGCATCGGGCCGGTGTTCAGGCCGTTGGGCGGGGTGAGCTGGATGTAGTTCTCGCCGAGGATGGAGGTCTTGGCGACCGTGGCCCTGGTGCCGACCGGCACGCCGTCGACGCTCTCGATCGACATGGTGACCTTGGCGCGGTAGCCGTCCAGCGCGACGCCGGTCACCGTGCCCACCCGCACGTCGGAGATCTGCACACTGTGCCCGGGCACCAGGCTCTGGACGTCGGCGAAGGTGGCGGTGAGCGTGTAGTCGCCGGTCTTGGCGCCCAGAGTCTGCAGGGAGCACGCCGCCGCCATGCCCAGCGCGACGGCCGCGGCCAGGACCCGGGCCCTCATCGCTTGCGCTCGCAGTTGCTCAGCCCGCCGGGCAGGCAGGGCACCGGGCCCAGGTTCAGCGCCTCGAACAGCGGCGTCAGCCAGGCCCGCGTCATCGCGTTGAGCACGACCCGGATCTTCAGCAGGTGGTGCTTGCGGTCCCAGGAGTCGATCAGCACGTCGGCGAAGTCGGCCGCTCCCTTGATGGCCCTGGCCGTGGACTCGCTGTTGGCCCTGACCGTCAGCACCAGCTCGGCCAGCGTGCCGGCGGCCTGGGGCAGCCGCTCGCCGTACGCCTCGATGATCACATCGCCGCGCCGCACGAAGGCGGCCATGCTCTCGACGAACCCGCGCAGCCGCTGCCGCTCCTCGGCCAGGACGGCGCCTGCCTCGGCGAAGGAGTCGATGGTCGACTTCACCTGCGACTCGCGCCGGTTGAGGCTGGTGGCGATGCGGCCCAGGCCCTTGGCCAGCTCGATGAGCTGCTTGTCCTGCTTGGCCAGGGTGTCGGTGAGCCTGGCGGTGTCGGCGAGGGCGTCGTTGACGGTCCGGCCGCGGCCCCGCAGCCCGCTGGCCAGGTCGCCGGCCACGTCGCCGAGCTTGTCGGCGTCGAGGGCGTCGGTGAGCTTGGTGAAGGCGTCCAGCGCCTCGTCGATCTCCACCGGCAGGTCGGTGCGGTCCGGCGGGATGACCGCGCCGGGGGCGATGCGCCTGTCGCCCGGCTTCCACGGCGGGTAGAGCACCACGTTGCGCTCGCCCAGGGTGTTCTGCGGCGCGACCACGGCCTTGACGTCGGCCGGGAGCGGGATGTCGGGGTCGATCGACATCACCACGCGGACCCTGTCGCCCTCGATGGCGATCCGCTCCACCGATCCGGCGTCCAGCCCCATCACCTTGACCCTGGCCTGCTCATACAGCGACGGCGCTGCGGCGAAGACGGCCGTCAGCGTGTACGGCGGAGCCCCCAGCACGGCGCATCCGCCGGTCGAGGCCAGCAGGACGCCCGCGACCGCCACGGCCAGCGCCCGGATCATCGCTTGTCCTTCCTGTCCTGGGCGATCGCGGCCAGCACCTCGGGGTTGATCGGCCCCAGCCCGGTGGCGATGGCCTCGATCCACGGGCCCTGCCCGCCCATGGTGGCCAGCCCGGAGAAGGTCGGCCCCACCCACGCCAGCACGTTGTTGAACTCCTCGCGGCTGGCGTTGAGCCGCGTGGTGATCGCGCGGTTGTCGTCGAGGACCTGGATGAGGCTCTTCTCGTGCCGGTTGATCAGCCGCGTGGTGCCGGCGACCAGCTCGCTGCCGGAGCCGAGCAGCGCCCGCAGCTCCCGCCGGCGCGAGCGCAGCTCCTCCAGCATGACCTGGATCGCGTCGACGAGCCGGTTGATCTCCTTGTCCTTCTTCTCCAGCAGGTCCATGATCCGGTTGCCGTTGTCGATGAGCTTCTGCAGCTGCGGCTCGCTCTTGCTGATGGTGTCCGACAGCTCGCCCACGTTCTTCAGCAGCCGGGTGACGCGCCCCCGCTTGCTCAGGTCGAGCTTGCCCAGCTCGGTGAGCAGGTCGTCCACGGCCTCGGTGTCCAGGCGCTGGACCAGGCGGGTGGCGTCCTTGAGCGCGTCGTTGATCAGCGTGGGCACGCCGGTGCGCTCCATCGGCACCACCCGCCGGCTCTCGGGCAGCTGGTCCATGTACGGCCGGCTGACCGGGCCGCTGAGCTTGACGTAGCGCCCGCCCAGCAGGTTGGCGAGCGTGACGTCGGCCCTGGTCTGGCGGCCCAGCCGTACCTCGTCGTCGACCCGCCAGGTCACCACCACGTGGCCCTGCCGGTAGTCGGGCCGCACCTCGGTGACCTCGCCGACCCGCACGCCGGCCACGCGCACGTCGTCGCCGCTTTTCAGCCCGCCGGAGTCGGCGAAGATCCCGCTCATGGTGTAGCCGCCCTCCAGCAGGCCGAGGGTGCCGACGAGGAAGGTGGCGACCAGGATCGTGCCGAGCACGGCGACGGAGGTCAGGCCGACGAGGACCTTGTTGCGGTCGCGGAAGGACTTCAGCGCCACCTCAGTCGCCTCCCACCATGAGCCTGCGCAGGTCCCGCGCCGAGGAGACCTTGTAGCCGCCGCGCAGGGGCGGCGGCTCGGTCATCGGGTAGGGGCACGGCGAGGGGCCGAGCGCCACGCAGGGCACGGCCGCGACGAAGAAGTGGCCGCGGTTGACGCTGGAGTGGGCGCGGGCGAACAGCGGCTGGATGGTGGTGACGGTCCGCTCGATGCTCGCCACGTTGCGGCGGATGCCGCCGGTGAGCCCGGTGAGGTGGTCGGTCAGCGCGCCCAGCTCGTCGGCGTTCTTGCCGATGACCTCGTTGGCCGTGGCGAACTCGGCCGACAGCTCGACGATCGCGTCGTCGACGAGCTTGCGGTTGCGTGCGAACGCCTCCGACAGCAGGACCAGGTTGTCCACCAGCTGGGCGATCTGCTCGTCGCGCCGGGCCACCACCTCGGTGACCTTGGCGTAGTCCCTCAGCAACGCCTGGATCGTCTCCTTGCGCTCGTTGACGGTGCCGGTGATGGCGTTGACGTTGTCCAGCAGGCGGGGCAGGTTCCGCTCGTTGCCGTGGAGGGACTTGGCGGCGGCGGTGAGCAGCTGGTTGATCTGCTCGGGGTCCAGGCTCCTGGTGAGCGGGCCGAGGTCGCTGACCAGCTCGCCGATGTCCACCACGGAGGCGGTGCGGGTGATGCGCCCGCCGGGCGGCAGCATCTGCCGGGCGGTGCCGGGCAGGAGGTAGACCACGCGCTGGCCGACGGTGTTGCGCCAGCGCACGGCGGCCTGGCTGTCGGCGGGGACGCGGACCTTCTCGTCGACCTCCAGCACCACCTCGGCCCGGCCGTCGACGACCCGGATGGACTGGACCTGGCCGACCGGCGCTCCGGCGATCTTGACCTGGTCGCCCTCCAGCAGGCCGGACACGTCGTCGAAGGTCGCGGTCACGGTGTAGCCGGCGGTGGTGCTGACGCGCGCGATCTGGACGGCGATCACCGCGATCAGCGAGAGCGTGAGCGCGAGGAACAGCAGGAAGCGCAGCAGCGTCCAGCGGCGGAGGACGCGCTCGCGGGAGACGGCCATGTCAGCGGTCCCTCCCGGTGGTGGGCCCGCAGGCGCCCACGATGAGCTCGCAGATGTCGGCGATCACGAACGACTCGGTCTGGATCTGGCGGGAGTTGCCCGGCCCCGGCGCCTCGATCAGCTCGTTCAGCAGCTCCACCAGCTTGGTCAGGCCGCGCACCCCGTCGCCCGCCAGGCCCAGCTGGGCGTAGATGAGCGCGGCCACCCGCTCGCCGGAGTGGACGCCGGCCCGCAGGTTCCGCCGGTGCTTGCGCAGGCCGTGCGCGCCCAGCTCGGAGACGGCGGTGATCTCCTTCAGCAGCGCCCGCACCTTGTCGGCCCGCTCCAGCAGGTCCGGGGTGATCGTGTCGAGGTCGGCGGCGATGGCCGTGACGTCGTCGCCCTTGTCGGCCAGCGCCGCCGACAGCTGGGCGGCGTCGTGGAGGAACAGCCGGGCGCGGTGGCGGTGCTCGTGCGCGACGCCGGCGACCGTGCCGGCGTCGTCGATCAGCTCGCGCAGCGTCCTGCCCTCGCCCTCCAGGCCCTTGGCCAGCGTGTGGACGATCACCGTGACCTCGCGCGGGTCCACGGCGTCGACCCCGCGGTACAGGTCGCCGAGGGAGTCCGACAGGTCCAGCGGCTCCTCGCCGTCGCGGATCACGGCCCCGGAGGCCAGGTAGGGGCCCACGCCCTCGCCGGAGCCGAGCTTGAGGTTGACGAACTTGGGGCCGAACACCGAGGCCGGCTCGATGGCCGCGGTGGCGGTCTGCGGCACCCGCACGCCGGGCTGGACGTGCATGGTGACCACGGCCTTGCCGGTGCGGTCCAGCGACACGTCGCTGACGCCGCCCACCGTGATGCCGCGGATCTTGACGGGGGAGTTGGGGTCCAGGCCCTGTCCCGCCCGGTCGAACACCGCGACGATCCGCGTGCCGCTCTCCTCGGTGACGCTCCGCACCACCAGGACCGTCGCCGCGGCGAACACCGCCAGCACCACCACGGCGATGCCGAGCCGTACGGGAAGGGAGAACTCCGCGCGGACCACCTTCTCACCCCGTCAGCTTCAGGCTGCCGCCGCCGCCCCAGAACAGCCACGACAGCAGCAGGTTGAGCAGGACGATGGTGACGATCGACTGGCGGATCGCGCGCCCGGCCGCCACGCCCACGCCCACCGGGCCGCCGGTGGCGTAGAAGCCGTGGTAGCAGTGGATCACGATGACCGTGAAGGCGAACACGCCGACCTTGGCCACGCTGAAGACGATGTCGCTGACCGGCAGCCCGATGTAGAAGTAGTAGTCGTAGACGCCCGGCGCCATGCCGAACAGGGCCGTGCACATCAGGCGGGTGGCGAAGAAGCTGGCGAACAGCGCGATGAGGTAGATCGGCATCAGCGCGGCCAGCGCGGCGACCACGCGCGTGCAGATCAGGTAGGTGAAGGCGTTGATGCCCATCACCTCCAGCGCGTCGATCTCCTCCGAGATCCGCATCGCGCCCAGCTCTGCGGTGAAGGCCGAGCCGACCTGGGCGGCCAGCGCGGTCGCCGCGATGATGGGGGTGATCTCGCGCACGTTGGCGAAGCTGCCGACCAGGCCCATGAACGACTCCGCGCCGATCGACTGCAGGCCCTGGTAGCCCTGCAGGCCGACGGTGGCGCCGACCACGAACGCCATCGTGAACACCACGAAGATCATGCCGCCGCCGATCACCGTGGCGCCCACGCCGACGACCACGTCGCTGATCTGGCGCAGCACGACCTTGAAGTACTTCAGGCGCAGGACGACGTCGCGGACGGAGTAGAACAGCACCTTCCACACGAACAGCGGCCAGTCGGCCAGCTGGGCGAAGCGCTCGGCCGCCTCCAGCCCCGCGCCCAGGGCCCTGGCGCCCGCCGTACGGCTGACCATCAGAACGCCTTCGGAGGGTAGGCGAGGAAGTAGACGGCGGAGATCACGTAGTTGAAGGTGAACACCAGCATGAAGGTGACCACCGTCGCCTGGTTGACCGCACGCCCTACCCCGACCGGGCTGGTCTGGCACGTCATGCCCTTGTAGCAGGCCACGGCGGCGGCGATGAAGCCGAACACCCACGCCTTGAACAGCGTCACGTACAGGTCGCTGACGACCACGAGGGACAGTGCGCCGTCGAAGTAGGCGCCCGGGGTGACGCCCTGCACGACCACGTTGAAGAAGTAGCCGCCGCTCGCGCCGGCCAGGATGACCAGCGGGCACAGGCACACCGCCACCGTGCTGGCCGCCCACATGCGGGGGGTGACCAGGCGGTGGATCGGGTTGACGGCCATCACCTCCATCGCGGCCAGCTCGTCGCGGATGTTCCTGGCGCCGATGTCGGAGGTCATCGCGCTGCCGCCGGCCCCGGCGATCAGCAGGGCGCTGGCCAGCGGCGCCACCTCCCTGATGAGGCCCACGAACACGGCGCTGCCGGTGGCGCTGGCCGCGCCCAGCTGCCAGGCCAGCTCGCCCACCTGCAGGGCGACGGTCGCGCCCAGCGGCAGGCTGACCAGCAGGACCGGCACGCTGGTGATCCGGGCGAGGAACCAGCACTGGCCGACGAACTCCCAGAACCAGGTCTTGACGTCCCAGGTACGGCGCAGCCCCTCCAGGACGATCACGAACAGCTCGCCGATCTGGCCCAGCACGGATGTGGCCTTCCGGCCTACGAAACCGGTCAGGGCCATCGGCGCCTCGACCGTGTGCGTGTTGCCGCCATGGGCCACCTCGCTCACCGCCGCCTGTTGGACCGCCACCTTACTGACGTGCTGTCCAGTAAGTCGATGCTTCGCGGGGAATTTGCGGGATCCGTATGACGGCGGCCGTGGATGTTGTGCGCCGGCTACGAAAAGTGATGCTTTCGTGACGGGAAGGTCAGGCGGGGGAGCCGGCGGGGTGCCAGCGCATCGCGATCAGCAGCGTGTCGTCGCTGTGCAGCACCCGGTGGTGCATCGCGGTCACCGCGGCGTCGGCGAAGACCTCCACCGGCAGCCGGTGGTGGCGGGCGGCCACCTCGGTGAGGTGGTCCATCCCGGCCACGATGTCCATCGACGCCTCCACCAGGCCGTCGGTGTAGAACAGCACGGTGGTGCCGGGCGTGAGGCGGTGTTCGGCGATCACGTGGCTGCCCGGGTCGGGATACCCGACCCCGCGGCCCATGAGGCGCGAGTACGAGGCGTTCCCGTCGGGCGTGATCACCAGGGGCGGCGGGTGCCCGCCGGTGGCCACCCGCAGCACGCCCGCACGCGGGTCGAGGCGCGCCACGAGCAGCGTGCCGACCAGGTCGGGATACGCCGACTGCAGCAGCCCGGCCGTCCGCCCCACCAGCGACTCCAGCGGGTAGCCCTCCAGGGCCAGCGTGCGGACCGTGTGGATGATCGTCAGCGCGCCCCGCGTGCCGGCCACGCCGTGCCCGGCCACGTCGACCACCACGATCTGCAGCTCCCCGCCCGGCAGCGTCAGCACGTCGTAGAGGTCGCCCCCGGTGGGCGCGGCCTCCTCGGCCGGGGCGTAGTAGACGCCGAACCGGGCGTAGCCCACGTCGGGCAGCGGCGGGCGCAGCGCGTCCTCCAGCTCGCGGAAGATCTGCCGGTGCGCGCGCCGCAGCCGCTCGTCGCGCTCCTCCAGCTCCACGACCAGCGCGAGCACGCCCTGGTTGGTGGTGGCCAGCTCGTCCTTGAGCCGGCTCAGCTCGTCCTCGAGGGCGCGGATGCGTTGCAGTTCGAAGGTGGGGTCCATCATGATCGCCTGTCTCGCAGGGCGACGGCCGTGGCGTCGTCGCGCAGCCGCCGGTGGTCTCGGGCGAGCAGCGCCGCCAGCAGCGGCGGCGGCTGCGTGAACAGCCAGGTGCCGGAGGTGGTCAGCCAGGAGTGGGAGATGCCGTCGGTGTGGAGGACGACGGTGGCGCCGGGCGGCATCGGCGCCGTCTGCGCGACCGGGCCGCCGGCGCGCACTCCGAGAGTGCCCGGCCGCGGGACGAGCCTGGCCAGCGGGCGGCCGTCGTGCAGGACGGCGCCGCCGACGTTGCCCACGCCGCAGAACTCCACGCCGGCGGCGCGCAGCCGTACCAGCGACGCCGCCGCGCCCCTGGAGGAGCGCAGCGCCCGGTCCAGCCGCACGATCAGTTCGGTCAGCGGCGCCTCGGGGTCGGCCCGGAAGGCATCCAGGGCCGACGCGCTGGCCCGCGCCGCCTCGGCGCCGTGGCCCAGGCCGTCCACGACGAGCAGGGTGCCGCCCGCCAGCTCGTAGGCGTCGCCCGACTCCTGGTGCCCGTTCGCCGGCAGGCACACCGCCCCGGCCTCCAGCCGGCTCAGGTCCAGGGCCGCCTCGTCGCGGAAGCGGGCGGCGATCGCGGTGCCGTGGGCGGGGGCGGAGAAGACGGCGAAGGCGGAGGCCAGGCGGCGCACCGCGCCGAGCCCGCCGCCGAGCGTGCCCGCGGTGCTGTAGCCGTCGGTCAGGCAGCGCGCCACGTCGGCCATGCCCGGCCCGTGGTCGGCCGCCAGCAGGTCCAGGCCGCCGCCGGGCGCCCGCTGCACGAACACCGACCCGCCGCGGGTGTGCTTGTCGATGTTGCTGGCCAGCTCGGAGGCGGCGACCGCGGCCCGCTCGGCCAGCGGCGCGGCCAGGCCCAGGCGCCGGGCGGCCCGCCGGGCCAGGCCGGCCGCCTCGGCGGCGGCGCTCTCGTGGTCCACCCGGACCTCGGTCGTCAGCATGGGTCAGGCCGTCCAGCGGGTGATCACGACGGTGGTGCCCCTGCCCGGCTCGCTGCGCAGTTCGAACTCGTCCACCAGGCGCCGGGCGCCGCCCAGGCCGTGCCCCAGCCCGGGGCCGGTGGAGTAGCCGTCGGCCAGCGCCGCGTCGGGGTCCTCGATGCCCGGGCCCTGGTCGGCCACGACGATCCGCAGCCCCCGCCGCGGCGGCGGCAGCACCCGCTCGATGCGCAGCACCCCGCCGCCGCCGTGGACGTAGCAGTTGCGCACCAGCTCGCTGGCCGCGGTGACGAGCTTGGTCTGGGCGACCAGGCCCAGCCCCTCCGCGAGCGCCGCGGCCCTGACCGCGTGCCGCGCGGTCAGCAGGTCTTCCTCGGTGTGGATCGGCACCGTCTGGAGCGAGGTGCTGCTCAGGTCGCTGTGTGTCACGGGCCTGCCCGTCTGTTCAGGGCATGTTCCACCGACAGCGCCGTCTCCACGCCGGGCAGCGCGAGCCCCAGCTCGGCGAGGGTGATCGCGACGGAGTAACGCATGCCTGCCAGCACCACCCGGGCGCCCAGGAGCCGCGCCATGGCGGCGATCTCCATGAGCATCCGGGCGGCGAAGGAGTCGATGACCTCGACCTTCGTGATGTCCAGCACCACCGTCGAGGCTCGGGTGTCGCCGATCCGCCGGCTGAGTTCGTCGGCGAACAGCATGACGGTCTTGTCGTCCAGCTCCCGGCTGAGGCCCGCGACCAGGACCTCGCCCAGGCGGATGATCGGGATGTCGGGGGAAGTCATGCTCGCGCTCAACCGGCCGGCGTGCGTTCCGTCCGCCCTTCCTCCTGGACCAGGCGCATGGCCTCGGTCAGCGCGTCCGCGAGGGAGGAGCGTGTGGTGATCTCCGACAGGTCGATGCCGAGCTGGGCGACCATCTGCGCGATGCGCGGGCTGATGCCGCTGAGGACGCAGTCGGCGCCCATCAGCCGGGTGGCGGTCACCGTCTGCATCAGGTGCTGGGCGACGACGGTGTCGACCGTGGGCACGCCGGTGATGTCGATGATCGCGACGGCGGCCTGGTGGTCCTGGATGGCCTGCAGCAGGCTCTCCATCACGATCTGCGCGCGGGCGCTGTCGAGGGTGCCGATGAGGGGGACGGCCAGCACCCTGTGCCACAGGTGGACGACGGGGGTGGAGATCTCCAGCAGCTGCCTGTTCTGCCGCTGGATGATCTCCTCGCGGCTGTCCACGTAGGTCTGGAAGCTGACCAGCGCGGCGGCGTCGATCAGCCTGCCGACCAGCAGTGCCTCCTCGGCCTGCGGCGCCATGCAGCCGAGGATGGCCGGCTTGAGCGAGAAGACCGCCGTGGCGATGGCCGTGGGGGAGGCGCCCAGCCGGGCCCAGCGCCGCGACAGGTCGGCGACCGCCTCCCGCAGGGGGGCGTGGCCGGTGGCCACGCGGTCGTCGGGCAGGTCGCGGCCGAGCCCCTCCAGCAGGCAGGAGATGATCGCCTGGACCTCCTCGCCCAGCTCCTCCCCGCCGATGGCGGGTGTCGCGCGGGCCAGCTGCGTGTCGACCCACGTGCTCGCGATCCGTCCGCGGTTGCCGGCGATCGCCCGCATCACCGCCTCGCGAGCCGCTTGTCTGTCGCCTGGCATCCGTGTCTCCCCGCTTCCTCACAGTTATTTGCCGTATGGCAAATATAGCGGCTGGGCCGTCGGCGTGGGGCCCGCGTGCGTATCTGTTCCACAAGCGGGCACGGGGACAGTCATGCCTCACAGTGATGTCGCCGCGGTGCGTGCGCTGGAACGGGCCGCGGAACTGCTGACGGACATCTGGTGCAGGACCTACGACGACCTGCGGCCCATCGTGTCGGCGAGCCAGCTGCGGGCCCTGGAGATCGCCGCCCGCCGCCCGGGGCTCACGCTGAGTGAGCTGGCCGCCGCCATGGGGACGCTGCCGTCCTCGGCGAGCCGGCTGTGCGACCGGCTGGAGGCCGCCGGGCTCTTAACGCGGGACGCCGACCCCCGGCGGCGTACGGTGGCCCTCCACCTGAGCCCGCAGGGGACCGCCTTCCTGAAGGAGCTGGGCGTCCGCCGCCGGGCCGAGCTGGGGCGCCTGCTGGACCGGCTGTCCCCGACGGCCCTCCACGCCCTCACCCGGGCGCTGAACCAGCTGGCCAGGGCCGAGACCGGTGACGAGACCGACGGGACGGACGACGGTGACAGGGCAAGTGCCTGACTTATTTGCTACTGTGCAACCGTCCCGTGGCAACCAGCCACGCATCGGGTGGAGGAGCCCCATGGTGACCCGCGAAGGGCTCTACGCCGTGCGCCAGGCGATACAGGACGCTCCGCCGTACGCGGTGGCCGAGGCCTTGCGTGACGCGCTGAGCGAGCATTTCGGGCATCCCGACATCGAGGTCCTGCTGGCCGACTACGCCAAGGCCACGCTGCGGCCCGTGCTGAACCCGCTCTCGCCCGGCTCGCCGGGCCTGAGCATCGACACCACCGAGGCCGGCCGCGCCTTCGCCGCCCAGCAGCCGCAGCTGTCGGACGGCGGGCGGCTGCTCCACCTGCCCGTCACCGCGTTCGGCGAGCGCTTCGGCGTGCTCAACGTCCGGCTGCCGGAGGAGTCCGCGCCCGAGGCGCTGGAGCTGCTGCAGGAGGTCGCGGTCGCCTTCGCCCACGCGCTGCGCGGCGCCGACCTGATCACCGACCGCTACCAGCAGGTGCGCCGCCTGGCCCGCTTCACGCTGGCGGCCGAGATGCAGTGGGAGCTGCTGCCCGGCTCCAGCCACGAGGGGGACGGCTACCGCCTGGCCGGCCAGCTCGAACCCGCCTACGCCGTCTACGGCGACAACTTCGACTGGGCCTGCGGCCCGCGCTGGCTCATGATGTCGGTGACCAACGGCATGGGCCAGGGGATATCGGCCGCGCTGCTGACGAGCCTGGCCATCACGGCCCTGCGCAACGCCCGCCGCTCGGGCGCCGGGCTGGAGGAGCAGGCCGGGCTGGCCGACGAGGCGATCTTCGCCGAGTACGGCGGGGAGCGCTACGTGTCGACCCTGCTGCTGCGCTTCGACGCCGCGACGGGCGACCTGGCGCTGGTCGACGCCGGCTCGCCGCTGCTGCTGCTCATGCGCGGCGGCAAGGTGTCCCGCATCGAGCTGGACAAGCAGCTGCCGCTGGGCATGTTCGGCAACACCGCCTACGTGGAGCAGCAGATGCAGCTGCGCCCGGGCGACCGGCTGGTGATCGTCAGCGACGGCGTATACTCCTCACGATCCGCGAGCGGACAGGAGTTCAGCGGTGCCCCGCTGGAGGGCGTGGTCAAGGCCACCCGGCTGCAACCGGCCGACGAGGCCGTGCGCACCATGATCCGCGGTCTCCTCGACTTCCGCAACGGTTCCGAGAGCATCGACGACGCGGTGGTGGTCTGCCTCGACTGGGTCGCCGACGCCGCGTCCCAACTCCTCCCCGCGGCGCCGGAGGAGGTCGTCTAGGAGGTCTTCGCGACAGGAGAGCCAGTGAACGAGACGACGATCACCGATCCCACGCCCGCGGACGTCGCAGCCGTCGAGAAGGCCGCCGCGGCGCTGGTCGCCGTCTGGGCCCGCTCCCGTCAGGCCGCCGGCCGCGTGTCCACCACGCAGCTGCAGGCCCTCATCACCATCGAAAGCCACCAGCCGGTCAACCTCAGCGGCCTGGCCGACCACCTCGGCGCCGCGCCGTCCTCGGCCAGCCGGCTGTGCGACCGGCTGGAGGCGGCCGGGCTGGTGCGCCGCTCGCTCGGCGAGACCGACCGGCGCGAGCTGACGCTGTCGCTCACCGCCACCGGCCGGGCACTGCTCGCCGACCTGGCCGAACGCCGCCACGCCCACCTCAAGGCCGTGCTGGAGCGCATGACTCCGGCCGGGCGGTCGGCGCTGCAGCGAGGTCTGCGGGAGTTCGCCGCCGCGGCGGAGGCGGACGGCCCGGAGGACTGGGTCCCCCTGGCCGCCCGCCTGTTCGCCTGACCGGCCACCCCCCGAGGCGAGAAGCGTCACGCCGATTCGCGCACGACCAGCTCGGTCGGCACGATGACCGGCTCGACCCGCCCGGCCCCGTCCATGAGCTCCAGCAGCAGCCGCACGGTTTCCTCGGCGATGCGGGCCAGCGGCTGGCGGATGGTGGTCAGCGGCGGATGGGTGGACACGGCGATGGAGGAGTCGTCGAACCCGCCGACGGCGACGTCGTCCGGCACCCGCCGGCCGGCCTCGCGCAGGGCGGCCAGCGCCCCGGCGGCCATGAGGTCGGAGGCGACGAAGACGGCGTCGAGGTCGGGGGCGCGCGCCAGCAGCTCGGCCATCGCGCGCTCGCCGCTGGCCCGCGACCAGTCGCCGTGCGCGATGAGCTTCTTGGCCGCCCTGCGGCCCAGCACGTCGGTGAAGCCCTCCAGGCGCTGGATGCCGCCGGGGGTGTCCATCGGCCCGGTGATCATGGCGATCTTCCTGCGGCCCCTGGAGACCAGGTACTCGGTCATCTGCCGGCCGCCCAGCCGTTCGTCGGCCGCGGCGTAGGGGATGACGTCGCGCTTGCCGAGCACCTCGCCCTGGGCCACCACGGGCACCCGGCCGCCCAGCGCGTCGGCCAGCGGGTCGCCGGCGTGGGCGGAGACGAGGAAGACGCCGTCGGCGTGCCCGCCGCGCACGTAGCGCAGCACGCGCTGGCGGTCGCCGTCGTCGGCGGCCATCATGATGACCAGCGAGATGTCGCGCAGGGCCAGCCGCTGGACGGCGGTGCGGATCAGCACGGCGTAGTTGGGGTCCTCGAACAGCTTCTCGTGCGGGTCGGACAGGACCATGACCACCGATCCGGAGCGCTGGGTGACCAGGCTCCGGGCGTTGCGGTTGACGACGTACCCCGTCTCGGCGATGGCCCGCTCGATGGCCACGCGGGCCGCCGTGCTCACGTACCGGTCGCCGTTGAGCACCCGGGAGACGGTGCCCCGCGAGACGCCGGCCCGGGCCGCCACGTCGTGGATCGTCGGTCGCTTCACGGCCACTAGCTTTTCACGGCTCCGCCGGCCAGATCGGTCCGCCAGTAGCGCTGCATGGTCAGGAACAGCGCGACGAGCGGGATCAGCGCCACGAGTGCGCCCGTGATGATCAGGTTGAACAGGGACGGCTGGTTGGCCCCGGCCGCGAGCAGGGTGTACAGGCCCACGGTGAGCGGGAACCTGGCGTCGTCGCCCAGCATGATGAAGGGCAGCAGGAAGTTGTTCCAGATGGCGACGAACTGGAACAGGAACACCGTCACCAGCCCGGGGGCCATCATCGGCAGCGCGATCCCGGTCAGCAGCCGCCACTCCGAGGCCCCGTCGAGCCGCCCGGCCTCCAGCAGGGAGTCGGGGATGGCGGCCTGGGCGTACACGCGGGCCAGGTAGATGCTGTAGGGGTGGAGGATCTGCGGCAGCAGGACCGACCAGTAGGTGTCGGCCAGCCCGATCTTGGCGAACAGCAGGTACTGCGGGACGGCCAGCACCACGGCCGGGACCAGGATGCCGCCGATGAGCACGTTGAAGATCAGGCTCCGGCCGCGGAAGCGGTACTTGGCCAGCGCGAACCCCGACACCGCCGACACGATCGTCGACAGCAGCGCGCCGCCTCCGGCGTACACCACGGTGTTGACCGTCCACAGCCAGAACACGCCGCCGCGGTAGGCGCTCAGCTCCGACAGGTTGTCCAGCAGCCCGGTGCCCACGGCGAAGGTCGCGGTGGAGAACAGCTCGCCGGGCGACTTGGTGGCGGCGACGACCAGCCAGCTCACGGGAAACAGCGTGTAGGCCGCCCCGAGCAGCAGGACGGCGGTCGGCGCGATGCCGCGGGCCGCCATCACGCCTCCCCGAAGGCGCGGTTTCGCACCACGCGCAGGAACCCGAACGACAGCACCAGCGAGATGCCGGCCACGACGATCGAGGTGGCGGCGGCCGAGTACAGGTCGCCGGTGACGAAGGCGTCCCGGTAGATCTTCATCAGCGGGCTCCAGGTCGAGCTGATCGTGGCGGTGAGGGGCTTGAGGGTGGTCGGCTCGGAGAACACCTGGATCGTGGCGATGATCGAGAACACCGTGGTCAGGACGATCGCAGGAGCCAGGATGGGGATCTTGACGCGGACGGCGATCTGCAGCTCGGAGGCGCCGTCGATGCGCGCCGCCTCGTACAGCGACTGGGGGATCGCCCGCAGCGTCGTGTACAGCACGAGCATGTTGAAGCCGGTGCCGCCCCAGACCGCGATGTTGGCCATGGAGTACAGGACGGTGCTGGCGGCCAGGAAGTCGACGCCGGGCAGCGGGCTGGTGCTCGGCAGGTACAGAAAGCCCCACATCAGCGAGGCCACGACGCCCGGCACCGCGTACGGCAGGAAGATCGCGATCCGGCTGAAGCGGGCCAGCCGTACCCGGGCCGAGTCCAGCAGCAACGCGAACAGCAGGGCCAGCCCCAGCATGACGCTCAGCACGACGGCGCCGTAGGCCAGCCCGCGCAGCCAGCCCGCCCACAGCTCCCCGTCGCTCACCGCGGCGGCGTAGTTGTCCAGGCCGACGAAGACCTCCTTCCTGGCGCCCCGGCCCAGCCCGAGCCCGGAGACCTTGGTCCGGCGCAGGCTCAGGTAGACGGTGTAGCCGATCGGCAGGGCCAGGAAGAGGGCGAACAGGGCGACGGCCGGCGTCAGGAAGAGGTACGGCGCGACCGTCCCCCGCGGGGCGGCCTTCCCGCGCCGGCCGGTGTCGTGCCGGGAGGCCGCCGCCCGCGTCTGGGAGCTCCTCTCGCCGGATCGCATGTCACTGCGCAAGGGTGAATCCGGCCTTGCGCATGTCGGCCACGACCGCGTCCTGCACCGTCCGCAGGGCCGTGGAGAACGGGGCCTTGGCCTGGACGGCCTTGTCGAAGGCGTCCTTGAAGACCGAGTAGGCGGTGCTCACGTTCGGCCCGAAGGTGAAGCCGCGGGCGGTCTGCGCGATGGCCGAGGCCTGCCGCCAGAAGCCGGGCTGGTTGGAGAAGTAGCCGGGAGCGCCGGTCAGCGCGGCGGCGCCCTTGGTGGCGGCGGGGTAGACCGCGGCCTCCTTCACCAGCAGGTCCACGGCCTGGGGGTCGGTGTTGAGCCAGGCGGCGAACTTCGCGGCGGCCTCCTTGTGCTTGGAGCCGGCGGCCACGGCGGTGGAGGAGCCGCCCCAGAAGCCGGTGACGTTCTCGCCCGCGCTCCACTGCGGCAGCGGCGCGACGGCCCACTTGCCCTTGGCCTTGGGCGCGTTGGTCTCCAGCACCCCGGGCGCCCACACGGCCGACGGCCAGGTCAGCAGCCTGCCGTCGTTGAGGGCCTTGTTCCACTCGGGGGTGAAGTAGGGCATGTCGTCGATGACGCCTTCCTTGACCAGGTCGCCCCAGTAGTCGGCGACCTTCGTGGTGGCGGCGTCGTCGATCGACACCTTCCACGCCTCGCCGCTGATGGACCACCACTGCGCCCCGGCCTGCTGGGCCAGCCCGGCGAAGGAGCCGGGATCCTTGCTGGAGAAGGTGCCCAGGTATGCCTTGGGGTCGGCCTCGCGGACCCTGCGGGCGGCCTCGGCGTACTCCTGCCAGGTCTTCGGTACGGCGATGCCGTACTTGTCGAACAGGTCCTTGCGGTAGAAGAGCATCATCGGCCCGCTGTCCTGCGGCACCGCGTAGACGCTGTCGGTGCCCAGCGTGACCAGGCCCCACAGGCCCTCGCTGAACTCGCCCCTGATCGGCTCGGTCTCGGCCTTGAGGTCGGCGACGGCGTCGGCGGCCACGAACGAGGGCAGGTGCTGGTACTCGGCCTGCATGAGGTCCGGCGGGTTGCCCGCCCTGGCCGCGGTGAGGAACTTGGCGGCGGCCTCGTCGCCGCTGGCCTGCTTGTTGACCGTCACCTGGATGTCGGGGTGCGCCTGGTTCCAGACCGCGACGATCTTGTCCATGTTCGGGGCCCACGTCCAGTACGTGAGCTTGACCGGCGTGGAGGCGGCCGAGGGGCTGCCCGACTGCCGCGCGGCGGGTTCGGGGGAACCGCATCCGGCGGCCACGGCGGCGGCCAGCGCGGCGGCGACCGCAAGGCGTGTGGTACGCATTCATGCCTCCAGGCAGAACTTCTGTGAACGTGCACAGACTGAAAGCCGCTCCACCGGTGTGTCAATACGCCGTTACGGTCTCGTTAACTAGGACTTTTGCTGTTCTGCTGTTACTGTGCACGTTCACAGAGATATGTCACCAAAGGGGGGTCTGTGCACCGCTATCCCGTTCTGCCGGAGGGGATCGCCTACGGCGGCGACTACAACCCCGAGCAGTGGCCGGAGGAGACCTGGCACGAGGACGTGCGGCTGATGCGCGAGGCCGGGGTGAACCTGGTGAGCCTGGGCGTGTTCGCCTGGGGGCTGCTGGAACCCGCCGAGGGCGTCTACGACTTCGCGTGGCTGGACCGGGTCCTCGATCTGCTCCAGGAGAACGGGATCAAGGTGAACCTGGCCACGCCCACCGCCTCGCCGCCGCCGTGGTTCCGCCGCGCCCACCCCGGCGCCCGCCTGGTCGACCAGCAGGGCCGCGTGGTGTCCGGCGGGTCGCGGCACGGCTTTTGCCCCAGCTCGCCGGAGTACGCCCGTGCCGCGGCGCGCATCACCGAACGCCTGGCCGAGCGGTACGCGACCCATCCCGCCGTCGTCATGTGGCACGTGCACAACGAGTACGGCTGGGCCAACGCCGCCTGCTACTGCGAGGTCTCCCAGGAGCACTTCCGCCGCTGGCTGCGCGAGCGGTACGGCACGCTCGAAGCCCTCAACGCCGCCTGGGGCACCACGTTCTGGGGGCTGCGCCACGGCGCCTGGGACGAGATCGAGGCGCCGCGCAACCCCGCCCCCGGCCTGATCCCCGCCCTCCAGCTGGACTTCCAGCGCTTCTGCGTCGAGGCGCACATCGAGCTGTTCCGCGCCGAGCGCGAGGTCATCCGCCGCTTCAGCGACCTGCCGGTCACCACCAACTTCATGATCGCAAACTGCAAGCCGATGGACTACTGGCGCTGGGCGGCCGAGGTCGACGTCGTCTCCAACGACCACTACCTGCAGGCAGAACGGCCCGGCAACCACATCGAACTGGCCATGTGCGCGGACCTGACCAGGTCGGTGGCCGGCGGGTCGCCCTGGATGCTGATGGAGCACTCCACCGGCGCGGTCAACTGGCAGCCGCGCAACCTCGCCAAGCGGCCCGGCGAGATGCGCCGCAACAGCCTGGCCCACGTCGCCCGCGGCTCCGATTCGGTGCTGTTCTTCCAGTGGCGCGCCTCCCGCTTCGGCGCGGAGAAGTTCCACTCGGCGATGGTGCCGCACGCGGGCCCCGACTCCCGGCTGTGGCGCGAGGTGGTCGCGCTGGGCCGCGACGTGCGCAGGCTGGCCGGGGTGCGCGGCGGCCGGGTGGCGGCCGAGGTGGCGATCCTGTGGGACTGGGAGTCCTGGTGGGCGCTGGAGCTGGACTGGCGGCCCTCGGTCGACCTGGACTTCCGCGAGCGGGTCGAGGCCTACTACGAGGCGCTGTGGCGCGAGCACGTCACCGTCGACTTCGCCCACCCCGGCGCCGACCTGTCCCGCTACAAGCTGGTCGTGGCGCCCAGCGCCTACCTGCTGACCCAGGAGGCGGGCAAGAACCTGCGCCGCCACGTCGAGTCGGGCGGCCACCTGCTGGTGTCGTACTTCTCGGGCATCGCCGACGAGCACGACACCATCCACCCCGGCCCCTACCCCGGCGCGCTCCGCGACGTGCTCGGCCTGACGGTGGAGGAGTTCCATCCGCTGGCCGAGCGGGCGAGCGTGCCGGTCTCCGGCGGGCTGACCGGCCGCGTGTGGTCGGAGCGGGTACGGCCGGCCGGGGCGCGGGCCGTGCGGACCTTCGAGGGCGGGCCCGACGCCGGCCATCCCGCCGTCACCCAGCACGACCTGGGGGAGGGCGTCGCCTGGTACGTCGCCACCGCCCCCGGCGACCTGCGCGGCCTGCTCGCCGAGGTGCTCGACGCCGCCGGGGTGGACCGGCCCCGCGGCCTGCCCGACACCCTGGAGCTGGTACGGCGGGGCCGCCACCTGTTCCTCATCAACCACGGCGAGGAGCCGGTCACGGTCGAGGGCGTGACCGGCGTGGCGCTGCTCGACGGCCGGGCCTGCGACGGCTCGGTCACGGTGCCGGGCGGCGACGTGGTCGTGGTCGCCGCCCCGGACCGGTGAAGCGGGCCGGCGCGGTCAGCCGAGCAGGCCGGCCATCCAGCGCTCGACGCCGTCGGGGTCGCGGGGGAGGGCGGACGACATCAGGCGCGCTCCGTCGGCCGTGATGACGAGGTCGTCCTCGATGCGGACCCCGATCCCGCGGAACTCCTCCGGCAGCGTCAGGTCGTCCGGCTGGAGGTAGAGGCCGGGCTCCACGGTGAGCACCTGGCCCTCCTCCAGCACGCCGTCGAGGTAGGTCTCGGCCCGGGCCCTGGCGCAGTCGTGCACGTCCAGCCCGAGCATGTGGCCGCTGCTGCACAGCGTGTAGCGGCGGTACAGGCCGGTCTCCATCAGCGAGTCGACCGAGCCCTGGAGCAGGCCCCAGTCCACCAGGCCCTGGCAGATGACGCGCATGGCGGCCAGGTGGAAGTCGCGGAAGCGGGCGCCCGGCCTGAGCGCGGCGATCCCCGCGCTCTGCGCCTCGTGCACCAGCGAGTACACCTGGCGCTGCACCGGCGAGAAGGTCCCGGACAGCGGCAGCGTGCGGGTGATGTCGGCGGTGTAGAGGGTGTCGGTCTCGACCCCGGCGTCCAGCAGGAGGAGGTCGCCGCGCGACAGCCGGCCGTCGTTGCGGATCCAGTGCAGCACGCAGGCGTGGGCGCCGGAGGCCACGATGCTCTCGTAGCCGACGGCGTTGCCCTCCAGGCGGGAGCGCAGGCCGAAGACGCCCTCCAGGTAGCGCTCGCCGCGGGCGTGCTCCAGCGCCGCCGGGATGGCGCGCACCACGTCCTCGAAGCCGCGCACGGTGGCGTCGACGGCGAACTGCAGCTCCCCGACCTCCCACTCGTCCTTGACCAGCCGCATCTCCGACAGGAACGCCTCCAGCTCCGCGTCGCCGTCGCCGGCGGGGACGGCCGCGTCCACCGACGGGTCCACGCCGCGCAGCACCCGGGCGGGGGCCGACAGGTCCAGGGTGTCGATGTGGGCGCACTCGAGCTGGTAGAGGTCACGCGCCTCGCGCAGGTCGGGGCGGCGGCCCACCCAGAACTCGCCGTAGCGGCGGTCGCGGTAGAACTCCTGCCCCTCCGAGCGGGGCGAGCGGGGCCGCAGGTACAGCACGGCCTCGCCGGAGGGCTCGATCACCAGCACGTCGTCGGGCTCGCCGTGCCCGGTCAGGTAGGAGAAGGCGCTGTGCGGGCGGAAGCGGTAGTCGCAGTCGTTGCTGCGCACCTTCAGCGTGCCGGAGGGGACGACCAGGCGCTCGCCGGGGAAGCGGGCGGCCAGCGCGGCCCGGCGCTTGGCGGCCCAGGGCGCGATCGGCAGGGGAGCCAGGTCGCTGCGCGCGGTGTCGGCCCACCCCGTGGTCATGAAGGCGGCCAGCTCCTCGGTGATCGGCAGGTCGTGGCTGCCGGTGTTCAGCTTCTTGTCCGTCATCCGCCATCCCATCCCTCTTACAGTGATATTTCACATATTAAAGGGGTCGTCACCGAGATGCACTCTATGTGTTTGCGGGCCCGCGCGCTTAGTCTGGGCGCCTACAGGGGATGTCCCCCGTCATCGAAGGGACGTCCCTCCTGACTGCCGCCGAGGAGGTGCACATGCTGATCGGAACGATCTTGCGTGCCAAGGGGAGCCAGGTGACAACCGTGCGCCCGGACGCCACGGTCAAGGAACTGCTCGCCAAGCTGGCCGAGCACAACATCGGCGCGGTGGTGGTCTCCGCCGACGGCGCGTCGATCGACGGGATCGTCTCCGAGCGCGACGTGGTGCGCAGGCTCCACGACAGGGGCGCGGAGGTCCTCGATGGCCCGGTGTCGGAGATCATGACCTCCCAGGTGCGCACCTGCGGGCCCAATGTCAACGTCGACGAGCTTCGCCGTACGATGACCGAGCACCGCATCAGGCACGTCCCGGTGGTCGACAACGGGCGGATGGTGGGCATCGTCAGCATCGGGGACGTGGTCAAGAGCGCGATCGAGGAGCTGGAGACCGAGAAGGCGTCCCTGGTGGACTACCTGCACCGGTGAACCCCACCGAGCCGTTACCCGTCCACCGGCTGGGGTCGGTGCCGTATGGCACGCTGGTGCCCGTGACCTACGGCCCCCCGCCTGACCACCCACGGCCCCCCACCAGCCCGACGATCCTCGTCCTGGTCTCGGGCCTGACGGGAGTGCTGGGGTTCCTCGTCGGGATGTTCGCCGGGTTCGGGCTGGCGGAGCCGGTCGCGCAGCCCGGGCCCGAGCCCGGCATGACCATCGAGCTGTCCCCGGAGGCCTCCGGAACGCCGGAGGCCTCGGGGTTTCCGCAGACCTCCGGGACGCCGCAGGCGTCCGTGCCTCCGGGCACCTCCACGGCTCCGGGCGAGCAGCCCGTCCCCTCGGCCACGCCGTACCCGACGCAGACGCAGCCGGCCGGAGCGGCGCCGACGGGCGGACTGCCGACGGGTGGATCGCCGGCAGCGGGCAACCGCCTGCTGATCGTCGGCACCGACATCCAGCCCGGCACCTACCGCACCACCGGCCCCGCGCCGCAGCAGCCCGCCTGCTACTGGGCCCGGCTGAGCAGCCTGGACGTGAGCACCTCCAGCGTGATCGCCGCCGGCATGCCGACCGGTCCCGCCACGGTCACCATCGAGCCCACCGACAAGGCCTTCCAGACCGGCGGCTGCGCCGACTGGGTCCGCGTGTGACCCGTGCGGGAGACGCCCCGAAACCCGGTTCCTGAGCATGAACATGCGTCCCGCTGCGGCGGGTGAGGCATGTCTGCCGTTCTCGGCGGCCGGCGTGTTGCCGCGAGGGGTGGCCGCCACGTCCCCCTGTCGTCATACTTCCTGCAACCCGCACCGGCCGCCGGAGTTTCCTGCGGCGGGTACGGCGGGCGGGCGCGACACCTCGCCCGGCGCCGGCGACCGGCCTGGGCGAGGCGCGATCCTGGAGGCCGTCCTCCTGGTCCATCGCGGCGGAGCCGTGCGGGCCGCGGGAGCGTCCGGGTCCGGTGCCGATACTGCGCGCGGCACCGGACCCGGTCCGGGCGCCGCGGGAGACCCATGGAGCACGCGGCCCGGCCCCGGCCGCGCTCGGCCAGCTCTACGCCCCCTCCCCCCTACAGCGCCGCGGCGTGCGCCACCGACCAGTCGACGTGGGGCGCCTGCGGCCCCTACGTCTAGGGAATTGAGGTTCTCCGGTTTCCCGGAGGGTTTCCCGTCTGGGCTTGGCCGGCTCGATGCGGCTGCCGCCCCGGCTGCGGGCAGTGGTGCGACGGCGGCCGGCTGCCTATCGTGGTGGACTCCAGCTCCTGCGTGCTGGGCATCCTCCGCGAGGTGCCGGCCTGCGAGCCGGCCGAGAGCGCCACAGACCCCCAGGGGGAGAGCCAAGGGGAGAAACGGAGTTCAGCGTGACGAGTGAATCCCGATCCATGACGCGTGAAGATCGTAAGGTCCTCGCCAGCACATTGGCCGGCACCACCATCGAGTGGTACGACTTCTTCATCTACGCGCAGGCCGCGGGTCTGGTGTTCGGGCCGCTCTTCCTGGCCCCGGTGAACGAGCAGGCCCCCGGCCTGGCGACGCTCATCTCGCTGGCCACGATCGGCATCAGCTTCCTGTTCCGCCCGCTCGGCGCGATCATCGCCGGCCGGTTCGGCGACCGGCTGGGCCGCAAGCGCATGCTCGTGCTGACCCTGCTGCTCATGGGCATGGCCACCACGCTCATCGGCCTGCTGCCGACCTACGGGCAGATCGGCGTGGCGGCGCCCATCGCCCTCATCCTCCTGCGCATCCTGCAGGGCTTCTCCGCGGGCGGCGAGTGGGGCGGCGCCGCCCTGCTGGCGGTGGAGCACGCGCCACGCGACCGCCGGGGATGGTTCGGCACCTTCCCCCAGATCGGCGTGCCGATCGGTCTCATCCTGGCGACCGGCGTCCTGTGGATCATGAGCACGGTGACCACGCCGGAGCAGTTCCAGGCGTGGGGCTGGCGGGTGCCGTTCCTGCTCTCCCTGACCCTGATCGTCATCGGCTACCTGGTACGGCGGGCCGTCGAGGAGAGCCCCGTGTTCAAGGAACTGCAGGAGCGCACCCGCACCTCCTCCGCGCCGCTGCGCGACCTGTTCCGCAGCGACACCAAGAACGTGATGCTCACCGCATTGATCTTCGTGGCCAACAACGCGGCGGGCTACCTCCTCATCGCCTACTTCATCAGCTACGGCACCACCACGCTGGGCCTGGACAGGCCATCCGTCCTGCTCGCCACCGTCGCCGGATCGGTGAGCTGGCTGGTCTTCACCATGTACGGCGGGGCGCTGTCGGACCGGATCGGCCGCGTGCGCACCTTCCAGATCGGCTACGCCCTCATGTTCGTGTGGATGATCCCGCTCTTCCTGCTGATGGAGACCCGCAACATCTGGCTCTTCACCGCGGCGATCCTTGTCCTGGCCGTCGGCCTGGGCCTGTCCTACGGGCCCATGTCGGCCATGTACGCCGAGATGTTCCCTCCCTCGGTGCGCTACTCCGGCGCGGCCATCGGCTACGCGCTCGGCGCCATCCTGGGCGGAGCCTTCGCACCCACCATCGCCCAGGCACTGGTGCAGGGCACGGGATCGGCCCTGTCCGTCGGCGCCTACATCATGGTGCTGTGCGTGATCTCCTTGGCCGCCGTCTCGGCCGTCAAGGAGCCCAAGGGCACCGATCTGGGGCTCAGCCGCCAGCCGAGCGCCTGACGGCGCCCGCCGTACCGGCATAGGCCTCGGCCTCGGCCTCGGCGAAGCTCGGTGAGCCGCGAAGCTCGGTGAGCCGCGAAGCTCGGTGAGCCGCGAAGCTCGGCGACCGGCGAACCGTGGCGACCGGCGGGACGTCTTCCTGGCATGCGGATCTTTCTCGCCGGGGCGGTCGCGGCGGCGCTGATGGCGGTGCCGGCCTGCGGGTCCGTGCCGGCCTCGAGACCGGACTCGGGGCCGGCCCCGGCCACCACGACCCCCGACGGCTTCACCGCCCGCGCCAGGGAGGTCGCCGAGCGCTGGGAGGGCTCGAGGGAGGAGCGGGCGTGGCGTGAGGGCTTCATCCCGCTGCAGAACCTGAACCTGGAAGTCGACTGGGGGCGGATGCCGGACTGGGTGGGGGTCAGCGAGCTCAACAGCGTCTGGAAGGTGGAGGCGGACCTGCCCTCCGAGCGGCCCGCCCCGGTCCGGTTGCGCTGGGACGACGGGTCCACGCTGACCATGCCGATCCTGTCGGCCAAGACCGCCTTCGCCCGGCTGAGCAAGCCCAACGACTTCGTGGACGAGGAGTGCCCGGCCAAGGGGTGCCGGCCGCTGCGCGTGATCGGCGCCGCGATGGGCGAGGCGACGGTGCCCACCAGCCGGGGGCAGGTCCGGGTGCCCACGTGGGAGTTCACCGTGAAGGGCGTGCCGGAGCCGTTCCGGCGGGTCGCCGTGGACCCGGCGGCGATGGGCGCGCCACCGCGGGCCAGGCGGGGAGAGTTCCAGGAGGTGTTCACCTACGAGACGGTCGCGCCGGACGGGCTGGACCTGCGCTACGGGCACGGCACGTGCGACAAGACGTACGGCGCGCGGGTCCATGAGACCCCGCGCGTGGTGGTCGTCGACGTGGACGTACGGTGGGAGGCCGACGTCCAGGTCTGCAACGACATGCTGCACATCGACCGGATCCGCGTGAAGCTCGCCGATGCTCTGGGCGACCGGGTGGTGCTGGACGCCTCCAGCGGTCTGCCCGCCTTGCGCGGAACGGACCTCAATACGGCCCAGCAGTACTCGCACTGGGATCCACGCCGGTCCTGAGTACCCGGGGTCAACCCAGGAAAGGGCGCTCTCCAGGGGGCCGGTGCAGGCGACGCGCCGGTACCACTCGTTCGCCGGCATCTGGGCACGGGCCGGCTCCGGCAGCGCGGTGAGCAAGGTCATCGACGCGCCGCGGCCGACCTCGGACTCGTGTGCGTGCATGGCCGCCCACTTGCGCGCGGCCGCCAGGGGGCGCCCGCGTCCCGGTAGAGCTGGTCGTATCCGGCCGCCTCGACCGCGGCCATGGTTACCCGGTGCACGTGCACGTGGTCCGGATGCCCGTAGGAGCCGTAGCCGTCATAGGTCAGCACGACGTCGGGCCTGAACTGCCTGATGTGCTCGACCACCCGTCCCACCGCCTCGTCGAGCGGCACGTCCAGCAAGCGCGGGTTGCCGGGAGCGGACTCGGGCTTGCGGGCGTCGGCGTAGCCGAGCAGCCGCGGCTCGCCCGCGCCGAGGATGTCCAGGGAGTGCCGCAGCTCCTCGGCACGACGGGTGCCCTCTGCCCAGCTGCACGTGACGACGGCGGTCGCGGCGCCCTCGTCGGCGTACCTGGCCAGCGTCCCGCCCGTCCAGATCGCCTCGTCGTCCGGATGCGCGTGGACGCACAGCAGCCGCAAGTCCATCGGGGCCGGCCTCCTCGAAGATCGCCGGCCGCCATCGTAGCCCCCGCGAGGCTGATCGGAGACGGATTCGCGCGGCCTCTGGCGCCGGCCGTACGCGAAGAGGAGGATGCAGCCATGTCGGTCCTGCGAAGCCTGGTCGAGAGCCTGCGAAGCGGCACGGTCGAGATCGTCGACCTCACCGCGCCCCTGTCGGACAAGACGCCGATCCTGCGGCTGCCCGAGCCGTTCGGGAACACGATCCCGTTCCGGCTGGAGGAGATCAGCCACTACGACGAGCGGGGGCCCGCCTGGTACTGGAACGACATCCACACGGGCGAGCACACGGGGACGCATTTCGACGCGCCGATCCACTGGGTGACCGGCCGCGACGGCGACGACGTCTCGCGGGTGCCGCCCGCGCGGCTCATCGCGCCCGCAGTCGTGCTGGACTTCGCCGCCGAGGCCGGGAAGGACCCCGACTTCCTGCTCCAGATCGACCACGTCAAGGCCTGGGAGCGCGCCAACGGGCCGCTGCCGGAGGGCGGCTGGCTGCTGTACCGGACGGGATGGGACGCCCGCGCCGAGGACGCCGAGACGTTCCTCAACGAGGGCCACTCGCCGGGCATCTCGGTCGAGTGCGCCCAATGGCTGGCCGCCGAGACGCCGATCCTGGGCGTGGGCGTGGAGACCGTCGGCACCGACGCCGGGGCCGCGCATTCCTTCGACCCGCCCTTCCCCTGCCACTCCTTCCTGCTCGGGCACGACAAGTACGGCCTGACCCAGCTGCGCAACCTCGACCGCCTGCCGGCCACCGGGGCCGTGGTGATCGCGCCGCCGCTGCCGATCGTGGGCGGGTCGGGCAGCCCGGTGCGGGTGCTGGCCCTGGTCGACCGATGAACGTCGCGGAGGCCGTGGGCCGCGTCGTGGCCCGCCTCGGCGTCGAACGGGCCTTCGGCGTCGTCGGCAGCGGCAACTTCCACCTGGCCAACGGCATGGCCGCGGGCGGCGTGCGGTTCGTCGCCGCCCGCCACGAGGGCGGGGCCGCCACCATGGCCGACGCCTTCGCCCGGATGACCGGAGGGCTCGGCGTGCTCACCGTCCACCAGGGGCCCGGCCTGACCAACGCCATGACGGGCATCGCCGAGGCGGCCAAGAGCCGTACGCCGCTGCTCGTCCTGGCCGGGGAGGCGCGCGAGCCGCGCTCGAACTTCCACATCGACCAGGCCGGGCTCGCCGCGGCGGTGGACGCGGTGCCCATGCGGGTCGGCGGCGCCGAGACCGCGGTCGAGGAGACCATCGAGGCCTACCGCACGGCCTGGTACGAGAGCCGGCCCGTGCTGCTCAACCTGCCGCTGGACGTGCAGCGCGAACGGGCGCCGGACGGCGGCAGCCGCCAGGAGTTCCTGGACCTCATCGTCGACAGCGCGCGGGCCGCCGCCCGCTCGCGCCACGAGGGCGGGCCGGGCCGTCCCGAGGCCGTCGCCGACCTGGTGCGGCTGCTGCTGCGGGCCAGGCGGCCGGTGTTCGTCGCGGGGCGCGGCGCGTTGCACGCCCGCCGGGAGCTGGAGGATCTCGCGGACTCCCGCGGCGCGCTGCTGGCGACCTCGGCGGTGGCGAAGGGGCTGTTCCGGGGCAGCCCGTGGGACCTGGACGTCTGCGGAGGGTTCGCCTCGCCGCTGGCCGCCTCGCTGATCTCCACGGCGGACCTGGTGGTCGCGTGGGGGTGCTCGCTGACCATGTGGACCACGCGGCACGGGACGATCTTCGGGCCGTACGCCCGCGTGGTCCAGGTGGACCGGGACCCGGCCGCGCTGGGGGCGCACGTGCCGCTCGCGCTCGGGATCGTGGGAGATGCCGCGGCGGTGGCCTCGGCCGCCGCCCAGGCGCTGCTGGACGCGCGGCTGCTGGGGGAGGAGGACCAGGGGCCGGGGTACCGCAGCCCGGAGCTGGCCGAGCGCATCGCGCGTGAGGTGCGATGGCGGGACGTGCCGTATGAGGACGAGAGCCGGGACGGGCGCATCGACCCCAGGACGTTGACCATCGCGCTGGACGATCTGCTGCCGGGGGAGCGCGTGGTGTGCCCCGATTCCGGAAATTTCATGGGATATCCCGCTATGTTTATGGATGTCCCGGACGAACGGGGTTTCTGCTTCACCCAGGGCTTCCAGTCCATCGGCCTGGGCCTGTCCACCGCCATCGGCGCCGCGCTGGCCCGCCCCGACCGCCTCCCGGTGGCCGCCCTCGGCGACGGCGGCGCCCTGATGGGCATCTCCGAGCTCGAGACCGTCGTACGGCTGGGCCTGCCCATGGTGATCGTCGTGTACGACGACGAGGGATACGGCGCCGAGGTCCACCACTTCCACGGCGAGCCGCACGACCTCGTCACCTTCCCGCCGACCGACTTCGCGGAGATCGGCCGGGGGTACGGCTGCGCCGCGGTCACGGTGACGGCGCCCGACCACCTCAAGGCGGTCGAGGACTGGGTCGGCGGTCCCCGCGACCGGCCGCTCCTCGTCCACGCCAAGGTCACGCGCGACCACGGATCGTGGTGGCTGGAGGAAGCCTTCAAGGGCCACTGACGCCTCGGCGCTCACCCGCGTGCGAGCGGCATGCCGGGCACCGTCACGGCCATCGCGATCACCGGCGGGACGATGCCGATCCTGGCGGGCCACGCCCAACCGCTGATCACCGGCACTTGCCCGCCAGCCAGGCGCGGTACTCCTTGGTGTAGTTGGTCATGACGCTCCTGGGCGCCTGGTTCAGCACGGCCTGCCACTGGCGCGTGTTCCCGGTCCAGGCGGGAGGGGGCTCGTCCCAGGCCACGCCGTCGGTCCAGCGCGCGGCCGATCCCTTGAGGAGTGCGGGGTGGCGCTTGGCGAGCTCGCCCTGGATCCAGGGGTCCTGCGAGTAAACCATGATCTTCTGTGCTCCCTGGCGTTCCCTGATCGGGTCCGAGATCTCCTTCCAGGCCCTCGCCGCGTACGCGGGGTCGGACAGCACGCTCCGGGCCTCCGGCTTGATCTCCAGGAGCGCGGCCAGCCCCCGGGACCTCACGTGATCCAGCCACTGCCGCAACGAGTGGACCCGCTCTCCCCGGTACGGGCCCCGCGCTATGCGGCGATCCCGCAGGTTGTCGGCCCCGGCCGCCCACCAGATGCCGGTGATGTTCCGCTTGGCGCCCGTCAGGCCGTTGGTGGAGGTGTTGTGCCACATCACCGCCTTGGTCCCGTGCTTGGTCAGCTGGACGTCGCCTTCCACCCCCTGGGCGCCCCAGGCCTTCTGGTCGTTCACCGCTCGCGGGTTGTTGGGCTGGCGTACCTGGTCCTTGGCCCAGGCGTCGGCGCCCATGGGATAGCCGCCGTGCCCGAAGACCAGCGGGCAGGCGGGCAGGCGGGCCGCCCCGGCCGTCACGCCCGAGGCGGCGGCGGGCGGGGCTGTCGCCAGCCCGGCGGCCGTCAAGGTCGCCATCGACACCGCGAGCATGGCCTTGCCCCTCATACGCTGACCCCCTCCGTGATGACCGGCCAGAAGCGATGATCCGCACGAGGCAGGCTAGGGGGCACGGCGGCAACGATCAACATCGGGGCGTCACGGCCGTGGGCCGCAGGGTCCGAATCCCGCCAGCCCGCCCTCCCCCCGGTGGAGCAGGCTTCACAGTCGTGGTCCTCCGTTCCGATACCGGCCGTCCCGATACTGGCCGTCCCGACAGCGTCCGTCGTGACTTCGGCCTGCTGTGGGCCGGCCAGTCGCTGTCCCTCTGTCCCTCTTCGGCGCCCAGTTCATGAAGCTCGCGCTGCCGCTGCTCGCCGTGACCACGCTCGGCGTGTCCCCGGCCCAGGCCGCGCTACTGCCCTTCGCGCTGTTCCTTCCCTTCCTGCCGCTCGGCCTGCCCGCCGGGGCCATCGTCGACCGGCTGCCACGCCCTACCTGCCCAGCCTCATCGCCGAGCCCGAGCGGCTGCACACCGGCAACACCCGCCTGTCGCTGTCGGAGTCGGTCGCCAACGCCGTGGGCCCGATGGCGGCGGGCCCCGTCATCCACGCGCTGGGCGTGGCCGGAGCCGTCGCCGCCAACGTCGCCGGCTTCGCCGCCTCCGTGCTGTCCCTGGCGCTGATCAGGCACAGGGAGCCGGTACGGCAGGCGGCCGCCCGCGAGCGCGGCCGGCTGCGCAGGGACATCGCGACGGGCCTGCGTTTCGTGGCGCGGCACCGCCTGCTCGAGCCGATCATCACCTGCGGCACCACCTACGTGCTGTTCCTGTCGATGGTGGAGACGAGCCTGGTGCTGTACTGCCGTGAGGTGCTCGGCCTGTCGCCGCAGTGGATCGGCGTCGTGCTGGGCGCGGCTGCGGTGGGCTACCCGATCGGGAACCTGGCCTCGGCGCGGCTGGTGAAGAGGTACGGCGCGCCGCGCACGCTGGTGGGCGCCGCGGCGGTGTCGGTGGCGGGCATCCTGTCCATGCCGGTCCTGGGCGCGCTGGTGGGCGCGGCCGGGCTGGTCGCCGGGAGCATCGCCCACTGCGTGGGCGAGGGCGCGTTCACCCCCACCGCGCTGACGCTGCGCCAGACCGCCGCCCCCGCCGAGCTGCTCGGCAGGGTCGGCTCGGTCCACCGCTTCCTGCTGTGGGGCGCCGTGTCCGTGGGCGCCCTGCTCGCGGCGGGCGTCACGGCGCTGGCCGGACTGTCGGCCGCGGTGTGGATCGGGCCTGCGGCACGGCGCTGTGCCTGCCCGCTCTGGTACGGCGTGGCATCCGCTCCGCCGCGTTCAGCCGATAGATCCCCGGCGGCCGAGAGCCCCCCTCTGGAGGAGAAGGGGAACCACATGGTTGCGAACCGCCGGAGCCAGGCGCGGCACATAGCCGTCACAGCCGTCGGTCCACGCGAGGGCGGCCAGCTCGGCGGCGGGCTTCGGGGACCCGGCCAGCCGGGCCGTGAAGACGGTCATGCGCATGGGCACGCGCTCGAGCGCCGCCATGTCCTCCACCTCGCCGAGCAGGCTCGTCTCCAGCGGTGCGACGCCGAGTTCCTCCCGCAACTCGCGCGCCAGGGTCTCCTCCGGGCTCTCGCCGGTTTCCGGTTTCCCTCCCGGCAGGTAGAACACCTCCGGCGCGGCCTTCTTGCTCACGACGAGCAGCCGCCCGCGCTGGACGGCCGCCACCGCCACCACATGCATCACACGGTCAGACGCCACGCGGACCAGCTTCCCATGCCGGAAGCACGGCGACCCCTGCGCGGGCCATCCTGCCCGGGATCGGGGGTGACCGCGCGGTCCACTGGAAGAAAAGGCAGTCTTGCCTTTCCGTCGCGATACAAGAAGCAGGAGTCCCTTGAGCGGATAAGCGATGTCACGCTTTCCGGAAGGTCCGCGACTCCTGAGCGGCGGCCAGCACCTCCTCCAGGGAGGCGCCGCATCCGGCCGTCACCGCCGCCGCGATCGCGCCCTCCACGAACGGCACGTCCGCCAGCACGACCTTCCCGGGTTCGGCCAGCAGCCGGGCGGTGAGCACCGAGCTGCCGAGGTCGGGGATGAGCAGCACGCCGTCGCCCTGGTCCACCGCCGCGATGGCGGCGGCGATGCGGTCCACGCTCGTGCCGAGACCGCCGTCGTCGGCGCCGCCCGCGGCGGCGAGGGGCACCTGGGCGCCCGCGATGCTCCGCGCGAGCGCGACGGCCTCGGCGGCCAGCCCCGGGCTGTGGGAGACGAGGACGAGGCCTACCACCGCGTCGCCACCGTGTGCAGCGCGCGGACGATCAGCGCCGCCGAGACCGCGCCGGGGTCCTCGTGCCCGGCGCTGCGCTCGCCGAGGTAGCTGGCCCGGCCCTTGCGGGCCGTCAGCGGGATCGTGGCCTTCGCGCCCTCCTCCGCCGCCCGCGCCGCCTGGTCGAGCGCCTCCCGGGGCTCGAGGCCGTCCCGGACGGCACGCGCCAGGGCCCTGGCCGCCGGGCGCAGCGCGTCGACCATGGTCTTGTCGCCCTCGGCGGCCCTGCCGAGCCGTTCGACGGCCGACACCGCGGCCTCGAAGGCCGCCGCAAAGGCCTCCAGCGTGACGTCCCGCTCCGCGTCGAGCGCCTTGCCGAGGGAGCGGAACGCCGAGCCGTACAGCGGGCCTGAGGCGCCGCCGACCTTGCGGATCAGCGCCGACCCGGCCGAGACGAGCAGCTCGCCGGGGGAGGAGCCGGTCATCGCGCGCCGTACCTCGGAGAAGCCGCGGTCCAGGTTCGTGCCGTGGTCGGCGTCGCCGATGGCGGCGTCCAGGGCGGTGAGCCGGTCCCGCTCGGCGGCCACCACGCGGGCGGTCTCCTCCAGCCAGGCGCGGGCCAGCGCGGCGTCCATCAGCGGCCCCAGCGCAGGGCGGGCGTCTGGACGGGCGCGTCCCACAGGCGGGTCAGCTCGTCGTTCAGGCGGCAGACGGTGACGGAGAAGCCCTGCATGTCCAGGCTGGTGACGTAGTTGCCGACCAGCGAGCGGGTGATGAAGGCGTCCCTGCCGCGCAGTTGGGCGGCGACCTCGGCGAAGGCGACGTAGAGCTCGGCCAGCGGCGTGCCGCCCATGCCGTTGACCATGACGAGCAGGTCGCCGCTCAGGGGCAGGTCGGCGTGGATGGCCTCCAGCGCGAGCGCCACCAGCTCGCGCGCGGTGGCCAGCGGGACCCGGGAGCGCCCCGGCTCGCCGTGGATGCCGATGCCCAGCTCGACCTGGTCCTCGGGCAGGTCGAAGGTGGGCTTGCCGGCGGCGGGCGTGGTGCAGGAGGTCAGGGCGATGCCGAAGGAGCGGCTGCGCGCGTTCGCCAGCTTGGCCACGGCGGCCACCTCGGCCAGCGGCGCGCCCGCCTCGGCCGCCGCGCCGGCCATCTTCTCCACGAAGACGGTGGCGCCCGTGCCGCGCCGGCCGGCGGTGTAGAGGGAGTCCTCCACCGCCACGTCGTCGTCGACCAGCACGGTGGCCACCCGCACGCCCTCCTCGGCGGCGAGCTCCGCGGCCATCTCGAAGTTCAGCACGTCGCCGGTGTAGTTCTTGACGACGTGCAGCACTCCGGCGCCGGTGTCCACGGCCGTCGTCGCCTGGGCGATCTGGTCGGGGACCGGCGAGGTGAAGATCTCGCCCGGGCAGGCCGCGTCGAGCATGCCGTACCCGACGAAGCCCGCGTGCAGCGGCTCGTGCCCGGAACCGCCGCCGGAGACCAGCGCCACCTTGCCCGGCGAGGGGGAGGCGCGGTACACGATCCGGTTCCCCACGTCCACGCGCAGGCCGTGGTGTGCCGCCGCCATGCCGTGGAGCGCGTCCTCGACCACGGCGTCGGCCGCGTTGATGAGCTTCTTCATGTCCCTAACGTCTACCCGCGGAGGCGGCGTCGCAAGGTTACGGATGCGTAGGTTACTCTTCAGTACATGGCCGAGCTCGTGTACCCGCCCGTGATCGCCGCGGCGAGGGCTGTCTTCCGCGTGATGGACTACCGCTTCCGGATGGAGGGGACCGGGCACGTGCCCGCCCGCGGCGGCGCGGTGCTGGTCAGCAACCACATCAGCTACCTCGACTTCATCTTCGCCGGGTACGCCGCCCACCCCGCGGGGCGCCGGGTGCGGTTCATGGCCAAGAAGCAGGTCTTCGAGCACCCGGTGTCCGGACCGCTCATGCGGGGCATGCGGCACATCCCCGTCGATCGGGCGGCGGGCGCGGAGTCGTACGAGACGGCGCTGCGGATGCTGCGCGCCGGCGAGGTGGTCGGGGTGTTCGCCGAGGCCACGATCAGCCGCTCGTTCACGGTCAAGGACATCAAGAACGGCGCGGTGCGGATGGCGCAGGAGGCCGGCGTGCCGCTGGTGCCGGTGGCGCTGTGGGGCACGCAGCGGCTGTGGACCAAGGGCCGGCCGCGGCGGCTGGGCCTGCGGCGCGTGCCGATCACGATCCTCGTGGGGGAGCCCATGCGGCCCCCGCCCGGCGGCGACGTGGCCGAGCTGACCGCCGAGCTGCGCGCCCGCATGACCGATCTCGTCGACCGGGCCCAGCGCACCTACCCCGACCACGAGCCGGGAGCGTGGTGGCTCCCCGCCCACCTCGGCGGCTCGGCGCCGACGCCCGAGCAGGCCGCGGCCCTGGACGCCGAAGAGACCCGCCGCCGCGCCAGGTAACCTCCCCTTCCTGCCCCTCCCTTTCCGAGCCCGCGTCGGCGGGGAGGTGGGGTACGGCGGGCGGTCGGCGCCTGGAGAGAAGAAACGAACCTCTAGATCGCGGCCTGGTAGCGGCTCGACCGCAGGTCGGCCAGCAGCGCGGCGGCCTGGTCGGGGGTGAGGCGGCGGGCCGGGTCGTGGCGCAGCAGCCCCTCGATGACCGGGCGCAGCGCGCCCGCGCGGCGCGGCGGCGGGTACCCGCCGTTGTGCACCATGGCCACCACCGTGGGCGCGTCCTTGCCCGGGTACGGCGGCTGCCCCTCGACCGCGCTGTAGAGCGTCGCGCCGAACGACCACATGTCCGCCTCCTTGGTCGCCGCCCCGCCGTGGAGGCGTTCGGGCGCCATGAAGGCGGGCGTGCCCCGCAGTCCACGAGAGGTGCCCCCGCGCGCGCCGGTGTCGGCGGTGGCGATGCCGAAGTCGGTGAGCACCACGCGGTCGCCGGTGAGCATGACGTTGGCGGGCTTGACGTCGCGGTGCAGCACGCTGGAGTCGTGGGCGTGCCGCAGCGCGGCCAGCAGGTGCCGTCCGATCGCCGCGACGGACTGGGCGGGCAGCGTGCCGACCTGGGACAGCAGCTCGTGCAGCGACAGGCCCTCAAGGTACTCCATGACGATCCAGAGCCGGCCGCCCTCCTCGATGAGGTCGTGCACGGTGACGATGTTGGGGTGGCTCAGCCCGGCGGCCATCCTGGCCTCCCTGAGCACCCGCCGGCGCACGGAGGATACCTCTCCCGACAGCGTCAGCTCCTTGAGCGCCACCTCGCGGTGGAGCAGCTGGTCGAACGCCCGCCAGACAATGCCCATCCCCCCACGACCGGCCACCTCGTGCAGGAGGTACCGTCCGCCGATCTGCCGCATACCATCCCCTCGTCGCTCGATCGTAATCATGTCACTAGATCGGGGTGAAAGAGGCACCTAACGTGATCTGGATATCTCCGGAAGTATGGGGGACCAGGTCAGCGGGCCGGAAATCAAGGCGCATGAGACGTACGCCACGGAGATCGCGCACGCCGCCGTCGCCTCGCCCCGCCCCGTGCGGCCGTCCGCTCCGGCGCCGGAGGCGTCGGCTACCCTCGTCGGGTGACCGCCCCCCACCTCAGACCCTTACGCCAGGGCGAGCCGTCCTCGGTGGGCTCCTACCGCCTGCTCGGCTCGCTCGGGGAAGGCGGGCAGGGAGTCGTCTACCGCGGCGAGGCCCCCGACGGCCGCGCGGTGGTCGTCAAGGTCCTGCACGCGCGCCTGATCGGCGACACCGACGCCCACCGGCGCTTTCTGCGCGAGGCCGAGGCCGCCCGCCGCGTGGCCCCCTTCTGTACGGCGAGCGTCCTGGAGGCGGGCGTCACCGCCGACGGCCGGCCGTACATCGTCAGCGAGTACGTCTCCGGCGTCACGCTGCAGGCCCTGGTCCGGCAGGAGGGACCGCGCGCGGGCAGCTCCCTGGACCGGCTGGCGGTGGCGACCCTCGCCGCGCTGGAGGCGATCCACCGCGCCGGGATCGTGCACCGCGACTTCAAGCCGGCCAACGTGCTGATGACCGCCGAGGGGCCCGTGGTCATCGACTTCGGCATCGCCCGCGACCTGGACCAGACGGCCATGACGACGGGCACGATGGGGACGCCCCAGTACATGTCGCCCGAGCAGATCGCGGGACACCCCGTGGGGCCCGCCTCGGACGTGTTCAGCTGGGCCTGCACGATGGTCTACGCCGCGACCGGCCATCCCGCCTTCGGCGGCTCGGCCGTACCGGCCGTACTGCACGCGATCCTGTACCGCGAGCCGGACCTGAGCGGCGTCCCGCCCGTCCTGGAGGGTCTGCTGCGCGCGTGCCTGGCCAAGGACCCCGCGGCCCGGCCCGCCATCGGGCAGATCCGCGAGGCCTTCGGCGGCCACCGCGACCACGCGCCGCCGCCTCCCGCGCCGCCGCGCCAGGAGGATCCGGCGTCCACGCAGCCCCAGGGAATAGGGAAGGTCTCGCGCCGCGCGCTGCTGATCGGCGGAGGGCTGGCGGCGGCCGTCGCCGTCCCGGTGGCCGTCCTGCAGGTCCTCCCCGGCGAGCGCCGGGCCACCCCCACTCCCACGCCCACCCCGACGGCGGCGACGCCCACGGCGACCACGCCGAGCCCCACCGCGCGCTCGCAGGGACCCGCGGCGCCCTTCGGCACGCGGGCCCGCGAGCCGATCCCCCTCGGGCAGGCGGGCGGCAAGCTCACCGACCTGGCCCTGACCGAGCTCGACGGCCGGACGCTGGCCGTGACCGCTCACGACAGCGGCCGGGTGGGCGTGTGGGACCTGAAGACCGGCGAGCAGCTTCACAAGCACACCGAGTCCGCGTCCCCCGGCGTCGTCGCCGCCGGGACGCTCGACGGCGTGCCGGTCCTCGCCTACGGCAACCACGACGGCCACATGCGGCTGCGGGACCTGCGCACCGGCGCCGAGCTGGCCCGCCACCAGACCGGCTTCGCCGTCATCGGGGTGTCGGTCGGGCCCGCCGGCGCCCTCGCCCTGGCCCAGGACTACGACTACCTCAACGACCTGCGCGGCAAGATCTCCCTGCACGACATCCGCACCGGCAGGCGGATCCTCCGCGACGACGACAGCCACTGGCAGGGCGTCGACGCGCTGGCCTTCGGCCCGGACCGACTGTTCACCGGCGACGGCCGCAACACGGTGCGCGCGTGGGATCCGGCCACCGGCAAGCTGCGCAAGCAGTTCACCACGGGCGAGATCGGCGGCATCGAGAAGCTGACCACGGCCGAGCTGGACGGCCGGGCGATCCTGGTCTCCACCCACCTCGACGCGACGCTGCGCACCTGGGATCCGGGCAGCGGAAGGCGGCTGGGCAAGTGGCGGTTCTCGGCGGCCAGCCCCGACGACCGCGGCGTGCACGACCTGGCGGCCGCCCGGATCGACGGCAGGACCCTGGCGGTGGTCGCCCACAGCGCCGACGACCGGCTGCGGGCCTGGGACCTGAAGGAGGGCACGCTCGTCGGCCCGTTCGAGGGCGCCGCCGACACGGCCGTGGCGATCGGGCGGCTGGACGGCCTGCCGGTCGCCGTCTCGCACCGCTCGGGCGCGCTCGTCGTGTGGAGCCTGGCAGCCGGCTGAGGAGGCGATGTAAAGAAAACCAGACACGGTGTCGTGTCTGTTTTGCATTGCCGGCATGCCCTTCGAAGAGATGCGCGCGTGGATCATGGCCGTGGTCTCGGCCGTCGCCCACGCCGCCTACGTGGCCCTGATCCTGGGCCGGGCCGGGACGACGCCGCCGGCCGGGGTCCCCTACGTGCCGCCGATGCTGTGGACCGTCGGCGGGGCGATCGCCGCCGCCATCGTGCTGGGGATCGGGGCCGCCGCGCCGACGGGTCGGGAGGCCGGGATGAAGGACCGGCGCGACCGGGAGATCAACCGGTTCGGCGAGCACGCCGGGCAGTCGTTCGTCGCCCTGGGGGCGGCCGCGGCGCTCGTCCTGGCCATGCTCGGGGCCGCCCACTTCTGGATCGCCAACGCGCTCTACCTGGCCTTCGTCCTGTCGGCGGTCGTCGGGTCCATCGCCAAGATCTTCGCCTATCGCAAGGGCTTCTGGCCGTGGTGAAGCCGACCAAGGTCACCAACTCGATCAGGGCCCTGCGCTTCGCCCACGGGGAGATGACGCAGGCGGAGCTCGCCGAGCGCATCGGGGTGACCCGCCAGACCGTCATCGCCATCGAGGCGGGCGGCGTCGACGCGGGCGTCGTGCATCTCCTGACCGGCCTGCCGTACCTGGTGCGGCTGGGGTTCGGCCTGCGCGCCCCCAGGGTCCGTGTGCCCGGCATGGACCTCGCCGGGCAGCACGTGCTCATCACCGGGGCGGGCGGCGGGGTGGGGACGTTCGCCGTGCAGCTCGCGAAAATCTACGATGTAAAGGTGACCGCTGTGTGCGGTCCCGGGAAGGCCGACCTCGTCCGCTCGCTCGGCGCGGACCATGTCATCGACTACACCCGCGAGGACTTCACCGAGCAGCCACGCCGCTACGACGTCATCTTCGACATCGCGGGCAGCCGGCCGCTGTCGCGCCTGCGCCGCGTGCTCGCGCCCCGCGGCACCCTGGTCCTCGCCGGCGGCGAGAACGGCGGGCGCTGGGTGGTCGGCGCGGCCTACCCGCTCGCCGGGGCGGCCGACGCCGTCCGCGTCGTGGCGGGCGGGCATGCCACGGGCAAGGTCGTCGTCACCGTGTGAGCCCCGGCGGCCCGGCCGTTCACCGGGCCGGGGACTCCGCCTGGGCGCCTTGGCGGCCGACGGTGCTTTCGCGGACCACCAGCCGGTAGTCGGCCCGCACCTCCCGCGGCGGCCGCCCGGCGCCGCCCTCCAGC
>NZ_MSZZ01000005.1 GCF_002093975.1 Thermoactinospora rubra | reverse complement strand
CGTCACCGCCGGCCCCTCCAACCCCAGCACATACGCCACCCGGCCCGACGTGATCGAGCCGGCGGCGGCGTGGCCGGGGTAGTCGTGGTACATGGCGCCGGTGAAGACGCCGGTGGAGGTGCCCTTGAGGGAGACAGGGTCGATCCCGGCCCGTTCCAGCGCTTCCCAGGTGACTTCCAGGAGCAGCCGCTGCTGCGGATCCATGGCCAGCGCCTCGCGCGGGGAGATGCCGAAGAAGTCGGCGTCGAAGCCGGCCGCGTCGTGCAGGAACCCGCCGTGCCGCACATACGACTTGCCCGGCACACCCGGCTCGGGATCGTACAGACCCGCCACATCCCAGCCCCGATCCTCCGGGAACGGCGAGATCGCATCCACCCCGTCGGCGACCAGCCGCCACAGATCCTCCGGCGAGGCCACCCCGCCCGGGTACCGGCACGCCATCCCCACGATCACCACCGGATCGTCGTCGTCGGCCACCGGACCCGTGGTGGGGAGCTCGCGCTCCTCGCGGACGTCGGCGAGCAGGCTCTTGAGATGCTCGGCCACCGCGAGGGCGTTGGGGTAGTCGAAGGCCAGGGTGGCCTCCAGGCGCAGGCCGGTCGCGGCGTTGAGCTCGTTGCGCAGCTCCAGGGCGGTCAGGGAGTCGAAGCCCAGCTCGTGGAACGCGCGCTCGGGCGGCACGGCGTCGGTCGAGGCGTGCCCCAGCACCGCGGCGACACGCTGGCGGACCAGGTCGAGCAGGATGCGGTCGCGCTCGCTCTCCGATGCGCCGGCCAGGCGCCGCCGGAGCAGTCCGGTCTGGGGCTGTGCCGTACGGCGTGCGGGCGCTGGAACGAGGGCACGCAGAATGGCGGGCACCTCGTCGGGGCGGGCGCGGAGGGGACGCAGATCAAGCATGATCGGGGCGAGCATGGCCTCGTCCATGGCCAGTGCCCGGTCGAACAGGGCCAGGCCTCCCGCCGCGGAGAGCATGCCGACGCCCGCGCGGTTCATCCGCTGCACGTCCAGGTCGTCCAGGCGGCCGCTCATGCCGGTGGCGTCCTCCCACATGCCGGACGCCAGGGACGTGGCGGGCAGCCCGGCGGCTCGGCGGTGCTCGGCGAGCGCGTCGAGGAAGACGTT
Source organism: Thermoactinospora rubra (assembly GCF_002093975.1). Lineage (GTDB taxonomy): Bacteria > Actinomycetota > Actinomycetes > Streptosporangiales > Streptosporangiaceae > Nonomuraea > Nonomuraea rubra_A. The sequence goes on along the minus strand of NZ_MSZZ01000005.1, from coordinate 421,897 downwards.
GGCGGCGGCGTAGTTGGCCTGGCCGCCGACCGACCACGTGCCGCCCGCCGAGCTGAACAGCACGAACGCGCGCAGGTTCAGGTCCTTGGTCAGCTCGTGCAGGTTCCACGCGGCGTCCACCTTGGGGCGGATCACCGTGTCCATGCGTTCGGGGGTCAACGCGGTCAGCACGCCGTCGTCGAGCACACCGGCCGTGTGGATCACAGCGGTCAGCGGACGCTCGGCCGGGACGGTGTCCAGCAGGGCCACCAGGGCCTCCCGGTCCGCCGCGTCGCAGCGGGCGACGACGACCTCGGCGCCCAGCTCGGCGCGCAGCTCACGCGCGCCGTCCGCGTCCATGCCGCGGCGGCTGGCCAGGATCAGGTGCCGCACACCGTGCCTGGTGACCAGGTGGCGGGCGACGAGCCTGCCGAGGCTTCCGGTGCCGCCGGTGATCAGCACGGTGCCGTCGGGGTCCCACGGCGCCGGCTGCGAGCCGTCGTCCGAGTCCCGTGGCGCCGGCCGTACGGTGTCACCGGACTCCGCCCGCAGCAGCCGCGGCACCAGCACGTCGTGCCCGCGCACCGCCAGTTCGGGCTCCCCGAGCGCGAGCGCGCCTGGCAGGACACGCAGGCCCGTCTCGTCCAGGTCGGCCAGGACGAACCTGCCGGGGTTCTCCACCTCGGCGGATCTCACCATGCCCCAGACGGGGGCCGTCACCAGGTCGGGCGGCCCGTCGTCCGGTCCCGTGGACACCGCTCCCCTGGTGGCGACCACCAGCCGGGTTCCGGCGAACCGGTCGTCCGCCAGCCACGCCTGCAACGTGCCGAGCATGTGGTTGACCAGTGCGCGCGTCCTGTCCGGCACGTCGCCCGTGCCGCCCTCGCCGACCGCCAGCACGACCACGTCGGGCACCGCGACGCCGTCGTCGACCGCGCTCATGAGCGAGGGCAGGTCGGGGTAGGCGGCTTCCGGCAGATCGCCGACGACGGCCCAGCCGTCGTCGGCGCTCGCCGGCTGGACCTGGGGAAGGCGTTGCCAGGCGACGCGGTACAGAGCCTCGCGGCCGGGCGTGCCGAGGTCTTCGGCGGAGACCGGGCGCGCCGCCATGCCGGCGACCGAGGCGACCGGACGGCCCTCGGGGTCGGCCAGCCGCAGCGACACGGTGTTGGGGTCGATCGTCGTGATGTGCGCGCGCAGGCTCCGGGAGCCGCTGGAGAAGACCGTGACGCCGCGCCAGCTGAAGGGCAGCACGGTGTCGCCCTGTTCCTGACGGGGATCGTGCAGCGCGGCGTCGAGGAGTGCGGGGTGGACGGCGTAGCCCGAGACGTCGGCGTGATCGGGCAGGACGATCTCGGCGAAGATCTCCCGGCCGCGTGACCAAGCCGCGCGCATGCCCTGAAAGACCGGGCCGTAGGCGTATCCCTGTTCGGCCAGCCTGGCATACAGGTCCGTGACGTCGAGTTCCCGCGCGTCTCGCGGCGGCCACTCCCCCGGCTCGAACGAGGGCTCCTCGACGCCGGGGAGCAGGAGGCCCTCGGCGTGGAGCGTCCAGGCCAGATCGTCCTCCGTCCGGGAGTGGATGGTGAAGGGCCGCCCGCCGCTTTCGTCCGGCGCGCCGACGACGATCTGGACGTCCACCTCGCCTCGTTCCGGCAGCACGAGCGGGGCGCGGATCGTGAGCTCGTCGATCGTGCCGCAGCCGGTCTTGTCGCCGGCGTGGACGGCCAGCTCGACGAACGCGGAGCCGGGCACGAGGATGTGGCCGAGGACGTTGTGGTCGGACAGCCAGGGCTGCGCCGCGGTGGTGAGCCGGCCGGTCAGGACCACCTCGCCGGAGGTCGCGAGATGAACGGCGGAGCCGAGGATCGGATGCTCCGCCCTGCCGGTCCCGGCCGGGGACACCTGGCTGGGATCCCAGTAGCGGCGTCGCTGGAAGGCATAGGTGGGCAGGTCGACCTTCGTGGCGCCGGTGCCGGTGAAGAACGCCTCCCAGTCGACCTTGCCGCCTGCCGCGTGGAGCCGGGCGACGCCGGTGATCATGGTGGCGGTCTCGTCCTGTCCCCGGCGCTGGAGGGGCACGCAGCCGTCGACCAGCGGGGTGAGCACGGCGTCCGGGGCGACCTCCACGAAGCGGGTGACGCCGTGGGATCTCAGCCATTCGATGCCGTCGGCGAAGCGGACCGGCTGACGGACGTGGCGCACCCAGTACTCCGCCCCGAACTCCCGCTCCGGCCGCCCGGTCACATTCGACACCACCGGAACCACCGGCGCGCGATAGGCCAGCCCCTCGGCCACCCGCCGAAACTCCGCCAGCATCGGCTCCATCAGCCGCGAGTGGAAGGCGTGCGAGACCCGCAACCGCCGAGCCCGCGCAAACCGCGCCGCCACCGCCTCCACCGCCCGCTCGGGTCCGGCGATCACCACGGAGGCCGGGCCGTTGACCGCCGCGATGTCCACCCCGTGCACCTCCTGCGGCCCCTCGGCCAGCACGGCGCGCACTTCGGCTTCGGGGGCGGGGATGGCCACCATCGCCCCACCGGCCGGCAGGTCCTGCATCAACCGGGCCCGCGCCGACACCAGCGCGCAGGCATCCGGGAGCGACAACACCCCGGCCACATGCGCGGCGGCGATCTCGCCCACCGAATGCCCGGCCACCACATCCGGCCGCACCCCCCAAGCCTCCAACAGCCGGGCCAGCGCCACCTCCACGGCGAACAACGCCGGCTGGGCGATACCGGTCTGCGCCAAGGCCTGCTCATCACCGCCCCACATCACCTCCCGCACCGCCGGATCCAGGAGGCTGAGCACCTCCTCCAGCGCCCGGGCGAAGACCGGGAACCGGGCGGCCAGCTCCCGCCCCATGCCCAGCCGCTGCGCCCCCTGACCCGAAAACAGCATGGCGGTCAGGCCGCCCACGCGACGGACCGGGCTCGCCGCGGAGAGGCCGCCGAGCAGCTCGTCACGCTCCGAACCGACGGTCACGGCCTGGTGTTCCATGGCGGCCCGTGAGGTGGCGAGCGAGTAGGCCACGTCGAGCGGCCGCAGCTCGGGCCGTTCGGCCACGAACGACGACAGCCGCTCGATCTGCGCGGACAGCGCCTCCGGCGTCTTGGCCGACACGAGCCACGGCACCACCGGAAGTTCGATCTCCGGCTCCTGGACGGGCTCCCGGACCGGTGGCGCCTCTTCGAGGATCACGTGGGCGTTGGTGCCGCTGATGCCGAACGACGACACTCCCGCCCGGCGCGGCCGGTCCTTGGCCGGCCAGGCGACGGCCTCGGTCAGGAGCCGGACGTTCCCCGCCGACCAGTCCACGTTGGGGGTGGGCTCGTCCACATGCAAGGTCCGCGGGAGGACGCCGTGCCGCATGGCCAGAACCGTCTTGATGACGCCGGCGACGCCCGCCGCCGCCTGGGTGTGCGCCAGATTCGACTTGACCGAGCCGAGCCACAGCGGGTGGTCGGCGGGGCGGTCCCGGCCGTAGGTGGCCAGCAGTGCCTGCGCCTCGATGGGGTCGCCGAGCCTGGTCCCCGTGCCGTGCGCCTCCACGACGTCGACGTCGGACGCCGACAGGCCGGCGTCCGCCAGCGCGGCCCGGATCACCCGCTGCTGCGCGGGCCCGTTCGGCGCGGTCAGCCCGCTCGACGCCCCGTCCTGGTTCACGGCGCTGCCGCGGATCACCGCCAGCACCTTGTGCCCGTTGCGCACCGCGTCGGACAGCCGTTCGACCAGCAGCAGGCCCACGCCCTCCGAGCAGCCCACGCCGTCGGCCGCGGCGGCGAACGCCTTGCACCGCCCGTCCCGGGCCAGGCCGCGCTGGTGGCTGAAGTAGACGAACATGTCGGGGGTCGCCATCACGGTCACGCCGCCCACGAGCGCCAGCGAGCAGTCCCCGCGCCGCAGCGCCTGAATCGCCCAGTGGAGCGCCACCAGGGAGGAGGAGCAGGCGGTGTCCACCGTCACGGCGGGGCCCTCCAGCCCCAGCGTGAAGGCCACCCGGCCGGTCACCAGGCTGCCGTCGCTGGTGCCCGCGCCGTAGTCGTGGTACATCACGCCCGCGAACACCCCGGTCGAGCTGCCGCGCAGCGTGGTCGGGTCGATGCCGGCGCTCTCGATGGCCTCCCAGGCCACCTCGAGCAGCAGCCGCTGCTGCGGATCGGTGGCCAGCGCCTCGCGCGGGGAGATGCCGAAGAAGTCGGCGTCGAAGTCGGCCGCGTCGTAGAGGAAGCCGCCCTCGGTCGCGATGCTCTTGCCCGGCACCCCAGGCTCGGGGTCGTACAGACCCTCCAGGTCCCAGCCGCGGTCGGCGGGGAAGGGCGAGACGGCGTCGCCCTCGGCCATCAGCAACTGCCACAGCTCCTCGGGCGAGGTGACCCCGCCCGGGTACCGGCAGGCCATGCCCACGATCGCGATCGGCTCACTCGCCACGGCGGCCAGGCGGCCGTTCTCCTGCCGCAGCCGCTCGTTCTCCAGCATCGACTTGCGGAGCGCCTGGACGATCTGATCGACGGAGGTTGTCATGTCCTATCCCTCACCCAAAGCGGCACGGACGAGGTCGTCGACCGCCATGGTCATGATTGATTCGCTTTGGTCGTCGAGCCGCCGGCTCTCGGACGGACCGTCTCCGGCCAGCCGCAGGAGCTCGTCGAGCAGGCCGGACGCGCGGAGCTTGGACAGCGGAATGGACTCGATCGCCCGGCGGATCGAGGCGTCGTCGGCGTCCACGGCGCCCGTCGCGTCCGCCCCGTCCGTCGCGTCCGCCGCCTCTGGCGGGTCCAGTTCGGCGAGCAGGAAGGCGGCCAGCTCCCTCGGGTTGGGGTAGTCGAAGGTGAGCGTCGCGGCCAGCCTGATCCCGGTGGCCGCCTGCAGGCGGTTGCGCAGCTCGACCGCGGCCAGGGAGTCCAGTCCCAGGTCGGTGAAGCCCTTGTCGAGGTCGATGGACTCGGGCACGTCGTGCCGTACCGCCGCGACGTGCGTACGGACCAGCTCCAGCACGGCCGTCTCCTGCTCCACCCGGGTCAGCCCGTCCAGCCGCAGCTCGCCGTGCTGAGCGGCCCCGTTGTGGGCGGTCCCGTTCCGGACCGCCGTCGCGGGCGTGGGCCGGGACGAAGGTGCCGCGGGCGGCTCGTCCTTGCGCATCGGCACCAGCACCGGCGCGTCGATGCCCAGCGCCTCGTCGAACAACGCCAGCCCTTCCTTGGTGGACAGGGGGGCCATGCCGGCCTGCCGTACCTGGCGCACGTCGGCCTCGGTCACGCCGCCGCCCATCGCGGTCTTCACCGACCACAGGCCGAAGGCCAGCGAGCTGGCCGGCAGTCCGGCCGCCGCGCGATGCGCCGCCAGCGCGTCGAGGAACCGGTTGGCCGCCGTGTAGTTGCCCTGACCGGCCGAGACCACCAGCCCGGCGGTGGAGGAGAACAGCACGAACGCCGACACGTCGCGGGCCAGTTCGTGCAGGTTCCAGGCGCCCTCCACCTTCGGGCGGAGCACCTCGTGCAGCTGCTGCGCGGTCATCGACCCGATCAGCGCGTTGTCCATCACCCCTGCGGCGTGGACGACCGCCGTCACCGGCGTGCGCTCCAGCAGCCGCTTGACGTCCTCCCGGTCGGCGACGTCGCACCGCTCGATCACCACGTCGGCGCCCAGCGTGGCCAGTTCGGCGCGCAGCTCTTCGGCGCCGTCGGCGGCGGGGCCGCTCCTGCTCGTCAGCAGCAGCCGCCGCACTCCGTGTTCGGCGACCAGGTGCCTGGCCACGATCGCGCCGAGGCCGCTCGTGCCGCCTGTGATCAGCACCCGGCCGTCGGCATCCCAGGGCAGCGGCCGCTCGGGGCCCGTGGCCGGCACCCGGGCCAGCTTGGCCACCTTGACCTCGCTGCCGCGGATCGCCGCCTCGGCCTGGCCGCTCGACACCACGGCGGGCAGCAGGCGGGCGGCGGCGGGCGAGCCGTCCCAGTCCACGAGCACGAACCGGCCGGGGTTCTCCTCCATGGCCGACCGGACCAGCCCCCACACCGGGGCCTGGGCCAGGTCGGGCACCTCCTCCGGACGGACCGCCACCGCGTGCCTGGTGAGGATCATCAGTTTGGAGTCCGCGAACCGCTCCTCGGCCAGCCATGCCTGCAGCAGGCTCAGCACGCTCTCGGCGGTCGCGTGCACGTTCTCCGGGACGGTGTCCGCGTGGCCGGACGGCACGGCGAACAGCACCAGGTCGGGCCCGCGATCCGGTGTCCTGGAATCCAGGGCCGCCAGGTCCGGATACGTGGGCAGACCGTCGACGGCCTCCGGGCGCTCGCCGAGGACGGCCCAGTCGCCGAAGGTCGCCGCGACGGCGCCGCCGAGTGGCAGCTGCTGCCACTCCACCCGGAAGATCGACTCCCGCTGGGCCGCCCCGGCGGCCGCGGCCGCGTTGACCCGCTCCGCGGTCACCGGCCTGACCAGCAGCGACCCCACGGTCGCCACCGGATGGCCGGACGGATCGGCCAGTTCCAGCCGCACGTGGTCACCGCCGGCGGAGGGCTTGGAATCGGCCGCGGTGATCCGCACCCGCAGGCGGGCGGCGCCGGCGGCGTGCAGCCGTACCCCGGTCCACGCGAACGGCAGCTGCGTCCCGCCGACGTCCTGGGGCCTGCGGCCGTCCATGAAGTCGGTGGCGCTCAGCGCCGCGTCCAAGATGGACGGGTGCAGGCGGAACCTGGCGGCCTCGCCGGTCGCCGCGTCGGGCAGCGCCACCTCGGCGAAGGTCTCCCGGCCGCGGGCCCAGACGCCCCGCAGCCCGCGGAACATCGGGCCGTAGCCGTACCCCTGGCTGGTGAGGTAGTCGTACACGTCGCTGATGTCGACCTCGTCGCAGCCCTCGGGCGGCCACGACAGCTTCGCCCAGGAGTTCGCCCAGGAGGTGCCGGGATCGGCCGGGGCCGGCTCTGTGGCCAGCGTGCCCGAGGCGTGGCGCTGCCACGGCGTGCCCGCCGCCGCGTCCTCCGGCCGCGAGTAGATCGCGAGAGAGCGGCGCCCGGTCGTGTCCGGCGGATCGACGACGACCTGGATCGCGACGCCGCCGCGGGCCGGCAGCGGCATGAGAGCCTCGATGGTGAGCTCCTCGACCACGTCGCACCCGACCTCTTCTGCGGCACGCATCGCCAGCTCGACGTAGCCGGTGCCGGGGAACACCACGGTGCCCAGCACGTCGTGGTCAGCCAGCCACGGGTGCGTCTCCAGCGACAGCCGTCCGGTCAGGGTGACCCGGTCGGCGTCCGGGGCGACGACGACCGCGCTCAGCAGCGGGTGCCCCGCCGCCTTCTGCCCGGTCCCCGCGACGTCGCCGCCGGATGCCGCTGGCGCCTCCAGCCAGTACCGCCGGCGCTCGAAGGCGTAGGTGGGCAGGTCGACCCGGCGCGGGTGCCGGTCGGCGAAGAACGCGCGCCAGTCCGGGCTCACGCCGCCGGTGTGCAGGGAGGCGATCGCGGCGAGGAGCGCCTCCGGCTCGGGGCGGTTCCTGGTCGAAGCCGGGACTATGACCGTGTCCGGCTCGTCCACGGACAGTCGCATCAGGGCGCACAGGACGCTGTCGGGTCCGATCTCCACGAACCGCGTGACGCCCGCTCGCCGCAGCGCGGCCATGCCGTCGGCGAACCGCACCGGCTCGCGCACCTGGCGCGCCCAGTAGCCGGGGCCGAGCTCGTCCACCGGCGTGCCGGTCAGCGTGGAGACCATCGCGATACGCGGCCTGCCGTACCGGAGATCCTCCAGCACCTCACGGAAACGAGGCAGCATCGGCTCCATCAGCGCCGAGTGGAAGGCGTGCGAGACCCGCAACCGCTGAGAGCGCGGGAAGCGGGCCGCCACCGCCGCCACGGCCTGTTCGGGTCCGGCGATCACCACGGAGGCCGGGCCGTTGACCGCCGCGATGGCCACCCCGTCCACCCCGTCTGCCAGTACGGCGCGCACTTCGGCTTCGGGGGCGGGGGTGGCCACCATCGCCCCGCCGGCCGGCAGGTCCTGCATCAACCGGGCCCGCGCCGACACCAGGGCGCAGGCGTCCGGGAGCGACAGCACCCCGGCGATGTGGGCGGCGGCGATCTCGCCCACCGAATGCCCGGCCACCACATCCGGCCGCACCCCCCAGGCCTCCAGCAGCCGGGCCAGCGCCACCTCGATGGCGAACAACGCCGGCTGGGCGATACCGGTCTGCGCCAAGGCCTGCTCATCCCCGCCCCACATCACCTCCCGCACCGCAGGATCCAGGAGGCCCAGCACCTACTCCAGCGCCTCGGCGAAGAGGGGGAAGCGGGCGGCCAGCTGCCGGCCCATGCCCAGCCGCTGCGAGCCCTGCCCGGTGAACACGAAGGCCAGCTGCCCGGCCGCGCTCGCGGTCCCGCGGATGACCTGTGGGGACTCGGTACCGGCCGCCAGGGCGTCCAGTCCGGCCAGCGCGCTCTCCCGGGAATCGGCCAGCACCACGGCGCGGTGCGGGAACGCGGCCCGCGAGGTCGCCAGGGAGTAGGCGACGTCGGCCAGGTCGGCCTCGGGCTCCTGTGCCAGCCACTCGCGGAGCCGGCGCGCCTGTGCGGGCAGGCTGCTCGGCCGGGCCGCCGAGATCACCAGGGGCACCGGCTCCGGCACGCGCGGCCGTGGCGGTTCCGGTTCCGCCGGGGGCGCCTCTTCCAGGATCAGGTGCGCGTTGGTGCCGCTCAGCCCGAAGGAGGAGACGGCCGCGCGGCGGGGGCGGCCGTCGCGCGGCCAGTCCACCGGCTCGGTCAGCAGGCGGACGTGGCCGGAGGACCAGTCCACATGCGGCGAGGGCGCGTCGACGTGCAGGGTCTTGGGCATCAGGCCGTTGCGCATGGCCATGACCATCTTGATCACACTGCTGACCCCGGCCGCCGCCTGGGCGTGACCGATGTTGGACTTGATCGACCCCAGCCACACCGGCCGCCCCTCCGGCCGGTCCTGGCCATAGGTGGCCAGCACCGCCTGCGCCTCGATGGGATCCCCCAGCCGCGTGCCGGTGCCGTGCCCCTCCACCACGTCCACCTCCGCGGCGGAAAGCCCGGCGTCCGTCAGCGCGGCGCGGATCACGCGCTCCTGGGAGGGCCCGTTGGGCGCGGTCAGCCCGTTGGAGGCGCCGTCCTGGTTGATCGCCGAGCCGCGGATGACCGCCAGCACCGGGTGACCGTGGCGCAGCGCGTCCGACAGCCGCTCGAGCAGCAGCAGCCCGGCGCCCTCGGCCCAGCCGGTGCCGTCGGCGGCGGCGGCGAACGCCTTGCACCGCCCATCGGCGGCCAGGCCGCGTTGCCGACTGAAGTCGACGAAGATCTCCGGGGTGGACATCACGGTGACGCCGCCGGCGAGGGCCATGCTGACCTCGCCCCGCCTCAGCGCCTGGCTGGCCAGGTGCACCGCGACCAGCGACGACGAGCACGCGGTGTCCACCGTCACCGCGGGGCCCTCCAGCCCCAGCGCGTAGGCGACCCGGCCGGAGGCGATGCTTCCCGCGCTGCCGTTGCCCGTGTATCCGGCCAGCTCCTCGGGGATGTCCCGCACCCGGCTGGCGTAGTCGTGATACATGATCCCGGCGTAGACGCCGGTCTGGCTGCCGCGCACGGACCGCGGGTCGATGCCGGCGCGCTCGAACGCCTCCCAGGCCGTCTCCAGCAGCAGCCGCTGCTGCGGATCCATGGCGACCGCCTCGCGCGGCATGATCCCGAAGACGTCGGGGTCGAACTCGGCCGCGTCGTAGAGGAACCCGCCGTTGCGGACGTAGGTCTTCCCCGGCTGGCCCGGCCGCGGATCGTAGAGCCGCTCGGTGTCCCAGCCCCGGTCGCGCGGGAAGTCTCCGACGGCGTCCCGGCCTTCGGCCACCAGGCGCCACAGCTCCTCCGGCGAGGTGACGCCGCCGGGGAACCGGCAGCCGATCCCGATGATCGCGACAGGCTCGTCCGGGTCCGCCGGCGCCTGCCGCGGTTGCTGCTCGGCCGGCCGGACGGTGGGCGCGGCGTTCCTGGACTCGATGTACTCGGCCACGGCCCGGCAGGTGGGATAGTCGAAGATCAGCGTGGCCGGCAGCCGGAGCCCGAGCCGGGTGGTGAGCAGGTTGCGGAGCTCGACCGCGGCCAGCGAGTCGAAGCCCAGGTCGCGGAAGGCCCGATCCGGCTCGATCTCATCGCCCGAGCGGTGGCCGAGAACCTTCGCCACGCTCGCGCGGACGATCTCCAGCAGGGCGTGCCCGGTCGCCGCCGCCTCGGCGCGTGCGGAAGGTCTCTCGGGTACGGCGCGCCGCGCGAAGCCGCGCAGCAGCGCGGGCAGGTCGTCTTCGCGTGCCGAGAGCGCGGCGGCGTCGATCACGAGGGGAAGCGTCACCGGCCCGGCGCCGAGCGCGGCGTCGAACAGGGCCAGCGCCCGCTCCGGGGGGATCGCGGGCAGGCCGAGCCGCCGCATGCGCTCCAGGTCGGCGTCGGTCACCTCGCCCATGCCGGTGTCCACCGCCCACATGCCGAACGCCGTCGCGCTCGCGGGCAGCCCGTGTGCCCGGCGGTGAACGGCGAGCGCGTCCAGGAAGACGTTGGCCGCGGCGTAGCCGGCCTGGCCGGCGGCGAGCACCGTGCCGCCGGCGGAGGAGAGCAGGACGAACGCCGTCAGATCCCGGTCCTTGGTCAGCTCGTGCAGGTTCCACGCGCCGTCGACCTTGGGACGGAGCACCGGCCCGAGCTCGGTGACGTTCTCGACCAGCGAGTGTTCCACGACCCCGGCCGCGTGCACGACGGCGCCGACCGGATGCTCGGCCAGGAGCGCGGCGAGAGCCGTACGATCTGCCACGTCACAGGCGGCGACGGTGACCTCGGCGCCGAGTTCGGCCAGGTCGGCCTGGAGCCGGGCGGCGCCCGGGGCGTCGGGGCCCCGGCGGCTGGTCAGCAGCAGCCGCCGCACGCCGTGGCGGGTGACCAGGTGGCGTGCGATGAGCGCGCCGATCCCGCCGGTGCCGCCGGTGATCAGCACCGTGCCGGCCGCGTCCCAGGCGGCGTGCTCGCCCGAGGCCCTGGCCAGCCGCGGCACCAGCGCCTCACCCCGGCGCAGCGCCACCTCCGGCTCGCCGGAGGCCGCCACGGCGGCCAGGACGCGCTCGGATTCGGCCGACCCGTCGGTGTCCACGAGCACGAGACGCCCCGGCTGCTCGGCCTGCGCCGCGCGGACCAGGCCCCACACCGGCGCCTGGGCGAGCGCGACGTCCTCATCGGGTCGGACGGCCACGGCTCCCCGGGTCACGACCACGAGCGGCTCGGCCCTGTCTCCGGCCAGCCACGACTGCACGGTGTGCAGCGCGCGCTCGGTCACCGCGTGGACAGCGGCGGGCACCTCCATCCCGGCGGGCGTCTCGACGCGGTACGCCTCGAACGCCGCCGGCTCGGCGGGCAGCGGCAGCGGACGCCACTCGGGCCGGTAGACCACCTCCGCCGCACTCGCGGGCCGGGACACCAGGGACTCGATCACGGCGACCGGCTGCCCGGCCTCGTCGGCCACGTCGATCGCCGACAGCTCCTCGCCACGCAGGCGGCGGATGCGGACGCGCAGCGCCCGGGCGCCCGGCGCGAAGAGCGAGACCCCGGACCAGGAGAAGGGCAGCAGCGTGCCCTCGCCGCCGGCCAGCAGGTCGGCGTGCATGGCGGCGTCCAGGAGTGCCGGGTGCAGGCCGTACCCGCGGGCCGGGGTGTCCTCGGGCAGCGCGACCTCGGCGAAGATCTCCTCGTCCCGCCGCCAGGCCGCACGCAACCCCTGGAACGCCGGGCCGTAGGCGTAGCCGCGTGCCGCCAGCCGCGTGTACGCCTCGGCCACGTCCATCTCGGCGGCGCCGGGCGGCGGCCATTGGGTGAGGTCGAACGCGGGCGGCGAGCCGGCCGGAGAGACCAGGCCGGTGGCGTGGCGTGTCCACGGCAGCGCATCGGCGCCCGAGTACACGCTGACCGGGCGGGCGGAGGAGCCGTCCCCCGGTCCCACGACCACGCGCAGGGCGAGGCTGCCGTGCCGGGGCACGGTGAGCGGCCGTTCAATGGTCAGCTCCTCCAGCCGCCCGCAGCCCGCCTCCGCGCCGGCGCGCAGGGCCAGCTCGACGAAGGCCGTGCCGGGCAGCAGCAGGTCGCCCAGGACGCCGTGGTCGGCCAGCCATGGCTGGCCGTCCACCGACAGCCGGCCGGTCAGCACCACCTCGCCGGACTCCGGCGAGGTGACCGTGGCGCCGAGCAGCGGGTGCCCGGTCGCCTGGAGCCCCGCCGCGCCGAGGTCGCGCGGGCCGACGTCGGCCGGGCCGAGCCAGTAGCGCTTGTGCTGGAAGGCGTAGGTGGGCAGGTCCGCCCAGTCGACCGGGCCCTCGCCGAAGAACGCCCGCCAGTCCACGGGGACGCCGCGCGTGTGGATCCGGCCCAGGGCGCGGACCAGCTCGTGCTCCTCGGGGCGGTCACGGCGCAGCGTCGGCACGAAGTCCGCGTGGCCGAGCGCGGTGAGCACGGCGTCGGGGCCGATCTCCAGGAAGGTGGTGACGCCCCGGTCCTTCAGGTGGCGCACGGCGTCGGCGAAGCGCACGGCCTGCCGTACCTGCCGGCTCCAGTAGGAGGCGGTGGCCACCTCGCCGTCGAGCGAACCGGTGACGGCCGACACGATGGGGATCCGGGCCGGACGGTAGCCGAGCCCTTCGGCCACCCGGCCGAACTCGGCGAGCATCGGGTCCATCAGGGGCGAGTGGAAGGCGTGCGACACCCGCAGGCGCCGGGTCCGCTCGAAGCGGCGCGCCACCGCCTCCACCGCGTCCTCGGCGCCCGAGACGACCACGGAGGCGGCGCCGTTGACGGCCGCGATGTCCACCGGGCCGGACAGCAGCGGGCGGATCTCCTCCTCCGGGGCGGCGATCGCCACCATGGCGCCGCCGGGGGGCAGGGCCTGCATCAGGCGGCCGCGAGCGGTCACCAGCGCGCAGGCGTCCGCCAGCGACAGCACCCCGGCGACGTGCGCCGCGGCGAGCTCGCCGATGGAGTGCCCGCAGACGTAGTCGGGCCGCACGCCCCAGGACTCCAGGAGGCGGAACAACGCGACCTCGACCGCGAACAACGCCGGCTGGGTGATCCCGGTCTGTTCCAGGGCCCGCTCGTCCTCGCCCCACATGATCTCGCGGACCGCGGGGTCCAGGTGGCCGAGCACCTCGTCCAACGCCCGGGCGAACGCCGGGAAGCGGTCATACAGGCCGCGTCCCATGCCGCAGCGCTGCGCCCCCTGCCCGGTGAACACGAAGGCGGTCTTGCCCTCTCGCGCCACGCCGGTGTCGGCCAGCGCCTCCAGCCCGCGGGCGAGCTCCTCGCGGCCCGCGCCGACGACCACCGCGCGGTGCTCCAGCGACGCGCGGGAGAGCGCGAGCGCTCGTCCCGCCGCGGCCAGCCGGCCGTCCGGCACCGTGTCCAGGTACTCGCGCAGCCGGTCGGCCTGGGCCCGCAGGGCGGCCGGGGTCTTGCCCGACACCAGCCACGGCACGACACCCCGATGCGTGTCGGCGGGTTCCGGCCCGGGCGGCGGCGCCTCCTCCAGGATCAGGTGGGCGTTGGTGCCGCTGATGCCGAAGGAGGAGACGCCGGCGCGGCGCGGCCGCTCGCCCGGCTCCCAGGCGACCGGCTCGCTGAGCAGCCGCACCTCGCCCATGGACCAGTCCACCTGGGGCGAGGGCACTTTGGCGTGCAGCGTCTTGGGCAGCAGGCCGTGGCGCATCGCCAGCACCATCTTGATGACGCCGGCCACGCCGGCGGCGGCCTGCGTGTGGCCGATGTTGGACTTGACCGAGCCCAGCAGCAGCGGCCGGCCCGCACGCTCGCGCCCGTAGGTGGCCAGCAGCGCGTGGGCCTCGATGGGGTCGCCGAGCGTGGTGCCGGTGCCGTGTCCCTCCACCGCGTCGACGTCGGCGGGGGTCAGCCCGGCGGAGGCCAGCGCATGCCGGATCACTCGCTCCTGCGAGGGGCCGTTGGGCGCGGTGAGCCCGTTGGACGCGCCGTCGGAGTTGACCGCGGAGCCGCGGATGACCGCCAGCACGCGGTGGCCGTTGCGGCGGGCGTCGGACAGCCGCTCCAGCAGGACCGTGCCGACTCCCTCGCTCCAGCCCGTGCCGTCCGCGCCCGCGCCGAACGACTTGCACCGGCCGTCGGCGGCCAGGCCGCCCTGGCGGCGCATGTCGATGAAGGTGTCGGGCGTGGACATCACGGTCACGCCGCCGGCCAGTGCCAGCGAGCAGTCCCCGCGCCGCAGCGCCTGGACGGCCCAGTGGATCGCGACGAGGGAGGAGGAGCAGGCGGTGTCGACCGTGACCGCCGGGCCCTCGAGACCCAGCGCGTAGGCCACTCGTCCGGACACCACGCTGGCCAGGCTGCCGTTGCCGTGGTAGCCGGCCAGGTCCTCGGGCAGCGGGCCCAGCCGCAGCCCCCAGTCGTGGTACATGACCCCGGCGAAGACGCCGGTGTCGCTGCCCTTCAGCGACAGCGGGTCGATGCCCGCGCGTTCGAAGGTCTCCCAGGCCACCTCCAGCAGCAGCCGCTGCTGCGGGTCCATGGCCTGCGCCTCGCGCGGGCTGATGCCGAAGAAGCCGGCGTCGAACTCGGCCGCGTCGTACAGGAACCCGCCGGAGCCCTCCCCGGCCTCCCAGCCGCGGTCGACCGGGAAAGCGGAGATCGCGTCCCGCCCCGCGGCGATCAGGCGCCACAGGTCCTCGGGTGACTTCACGCCGCCGGGGTAGCGGCAGGCCATCCCGACGATGGCGATGGGGTCGTCGGGGTCGTGCACTGCCGGGGCGGCGTGCCGTACCTTCTCCGCCGGCTTGCCGAGCAGGCCGGCGACGTGCTCGGCCAGCGCCTTGGGCGTGGGGTGGTCGAAGGTGACGGTGGTGCTCAGCCGCAGGCCGAGGGCGGCGCCGAGCCGGTTGCGCAGCTCGACGGCGGCCAGGGAGTCGAAGCCCATCTCCTCGAACGCGCGCGTGGGATGGATCGCGTCGGGTCCGTCGTGGCCCAGCACCTCGGCGGTGTGGGCCCTCACCGTCTCCAGCAGGCTCTCGCCGTCGGGCGCCGGTACGGCACGCCGCCTGGTCCTGGTCAAGCCGCGCAACAGCGCGGGCACGCCGTCGCCGCGGTCGCGCAGCGCCCGGTGGTCCAGGCTCACCGGCACCAGGCAGGCATCCCGGTACGGCAGGGCCGCGTCGAAGAGCTCGAGGTTCTCCGCGGCCGACAGCGGCCTGATCCCCAGCCGCGCCATGCGCCGCCAGGCCGTCTCATCCAGCCCGTCGGCCATGCCGCCGGTGCCGGTCCAGGGTCCCCAGGCCAGCGACAGGGCGGGCAGGCCCTGCGCGCGCCGGTGCTCGGCGAGCGCGTCGAGGAAAGCGTTGGCGGCGGCGTAGTTGGCCTGGCCGGCGCCGTCCAGGATGGCGGCGGTGGAGGAGAACAGCACGAAGGCACGCAGCTCCCGGTCGCGGGTCAGCTCGTGCAGGTGCCAGGCGCCGTCGGCCTTGGCGCGCAACACCTCGTCGAGCCGTTCCGGGGTGAGCGACTCGACCAGCGCGTCGTCCAGCACGCCGGCCGTGTGCACGATGGCGGTGACCGGATGCTGCTCCAAGACGGCGGCCAGGGCGTCCCGGTCGGCGACGTCGGCGGCGACCAGGGTCACCTCGGCGCCCAGCGCCTCCAGCTCGGCGCGCAGCGCCGCCGCTCCGGGCGCCTGCGGCCCGCGCCGGCTGAGCAGCACCAGGTCGCGCACGCCGTGTGCGGTCACCAGGCGCCGCGCGACCTGCGCCCCGAGGGCACCGGTACCTCCGGTGATCAGCACCCTGCCGTCCCAGGACGCCGATCCCTCCGGTGCGGCCGCGATCGTCAGGCGCGGCGCGAAGAGGTCGCCGTCCGTCAGCCGCACCTCGGGCTCGCCGGAGGCGACGGCCGCGGGTACGGCGCGCCTCGACCGCTCGGTGCCGTCCGTGCGCACCAGGACGAAGCGGCCGGGATGCTCGGCCTGCGCGGCACGTACCAGCCCCCATACCGGCGCCTCGGTCAGCTCGTCGTCTCGCGTCACCACGGCCAGCCGGGCGGCACGGTCCTCCGCGAGCCAGGTCTGGACCGCGGAGAGCACCGTGCGGAGTGATTCGCGGATCCGCGAGGGCACCTCGCCCTCGGTCGCCGGCAGTTCGAGGACCTCGTGCTCGGGGGCCGCGTCCGTGCCCTTGACCTGGGTCCAGCGCACCCGCATGAGTGGCTTGCGCGCGCCGCCGGGCATGGGCCGGGTCAGGTAGGAGCGCACGGTGCCGACGGGTGCGCCGGTCGCGTCGACCAGCTGGAGGGAGACCTCTTCTGCGCCGGTGGCCACGATACGAGCCCGCAGGGCGGTGGCGCCCTCCCCGTGGAGGGACACCCCCGACCACGCGAACGGCAGCCGGACCTGGCCGTCCGCCGGGTGGCCGGTGGCGAAGTCGGTGGCGTGCAGCACCGCGTCCAGCAGTGCCGGATGGAGCAGGAAGGCCGGCCTGGACACCCGCTCCGGCAGCGCGACGTCGGCGAACACCTCCTGGCCTCTCCGCCAGACGGCCCGCAGGCCCTGGAAGGCGGGGCCGTAGCCGTAGCCCTGCCGGGCCAGGTCGTCATACAGGCCGGTGATGTCGACGGGCTCGGCCCCGGGCGGCGGCCAGTGGCCGAGGGCCGGAGGCTCGGCCTCGTCCCGGGGGCCGATCACACCGGTCGCGTGCCGTACCCACACCGCGTCGTCGGCGCTGGCGTAGATCTCCAGCCCACGCTGTCCGTGTTCGTCGGCGGCGTCGACCACGACCTGGATCGCCACGCCGGCGTCGGGCGGGAGCTCCAGCGGGGCCCGGAGGGTGAGCTCGGTCACCTGCCCGGCGCCGAGCTGCTCGGCCGCGCAGAGCGCCAGCTCCAGGAACGCGGTGCCCGGCAGCAGGGTGGAGCCGGCGATGACGTGGTCGGCCAGCCACGGCTGCGATCGGGCCGACAGCCGCCCGGTCAGCACCGCCGCGCCGTCGGGCTCCCGGGCGACCATGGCGCTCAGCAGCGGGTGGGCGACGGGCGCCTGGCCGAGGCCGGCGGCGTCGGCGACCCGGGAGCCGGGGTCGAGCCAGAAGGAGCGCCGCTGGAAGGGATAGGTGGGCAGGTCCACGCGGCGGGCGCCGCTTCCGGCGTAGAAGGCGGCCCAGTCCAGGCGGGCGCCGCGGGCGACCGCGAGCCCCACCGCGGACAGCACCTCCCGTTCCTCGTCGTGATCGCGACGCAGGGCCGGGGCGAACTCGGCCTCCGGGAAGGCGTCCTGCCCCATGGCCGACAGGACGCCGTCCGGTCCCAGCTCCAGGAAGGTGTCGACGCCTTGGGCGGCGAGCCAGGCGAGGCCGTCGTGGAAGAGTACGGCGTGCCGTACGTGCCGGGTCCAGTAGTCCGGTGAGCAGAGCTCCTCGGCGGTGGCCAGCCGTCCGGTGAGGTTGGACACGACCGGGATCCGCGGGGCGTGATAGGTCAGGACCTGGGCCACGGTCCCGAACTCGGCGAGCATCGGCTCCATGAGCGGAGAGTGGAAGGCGTGGCTGACCCGCAGCCGCTTGACCCGGCGGCCTCGCTCACGGAAGCGCTCGGCGACCCGGAGCACCTCGTCCTCCGCCCCGGAGACGACCACGGCGCCGGGGCCGTTGACGGCCGCGATGTCCAGGTTCTCCCCGAGGAGCGGCCGGACCTCCTCCGGGGTGGCCTGGATCGCGGCCATGGCCCCGCCGGAGGGCAGCTCCTGCATCAGCCTGCCACGGGCGGCCACCAGGGTCGCGGCGTCCTCCAGGCTCAGCACACCGGCGACGTGGGCCGCCGCCAGCTCGCCGATGGAGTGGCCGGCCACGTAGTCCGGCCGCAGCCCCCACGACTCCAGCAGGCGGAAGAGCGCCACCTCCACGGCGAACAGCGCGCACTGCGTGTACGCCGTCTGGTCGAGGAGGTCGCTCCGTCCGCCGTACACCACCTCGCGGAGCGGGACCTCCAGCTGGAGGTCGAGATGAGCGGCGGCCTCGTCGAAGGCGCGGGCGAACACCTCGAACCGCTCCCGCAGCTCCCGTCCCATGCCCGGGCGCTGGCTTCCCTGGCCCGTGAACAGGAACGCGAGCCTGCCGCCCGCGGCGCTGCCGCGGATGGCCCCCGCCTCTCCCGAGGCGACCGCGCGCAGCCCGGCGCGCAGCTCCTCCCGGTCGGCGGCGAGGATGACAGCCCGGTCGCGCAGCGCGGCGCGGGAGGTGGCCAGCGAGTAGCCCAGGTCGGCGGGCGAGACGTCGAGGTCGAGCAGCTGGGCGGCCTGGGCGCGCAGGGCCTGCTCGCCCGTGGCGGTGAGGACGATCGGGGTGACCGGGAGCTCGCCGCCGGGACCGGGGTCCTGCTGCTCCTCCGGCGCCTCCTCCAGGATGAGGTGGGCGTTGGTGCCGCTGACCCCGAAAGAGGACACGCCGGCCCGGCGCGGACGGTCCGTCCGCGGCCAGGCGACCGGCTCGGTGAGCAGCCGGACGTGTCCCGCTGACCAGTCGACGTTGGTCGTGGGCGCGTCGACGTGCAGCGTCCTGGGCAGGACGCCGTGCCGCATCGCCATGACCATCTTGATCACGCCGGCGACGCCGGCGGCGGCCTGCGCGTGCCCGATGTTGGACTTGACCGAACCCAGCCACAGGGGCCGGTCCTCCTCGTGCTCCTGGCCGTAGGTCGCCAGCAGCGCCTGCGCCTCGATGGGGTCGCCGAGCGTGGTGCCGGTCCCGTGCGCCTCGACGGCGTCGACCTCGGCGCCGGTCAGGCCCGCCGCACCCAGCGCCGCGCGGATGACCCGTTGCTGGGAAGGCCCGTTGGGCGCGGTCAGCCCGTTGCTGGCGCCGTCGGAGTTGATCGCCGAGCCGCGGATGACCGCCAGCACCGGGTGGCCGTGGCGGCGTGCGTCCGACAGGCGTTCCAGGACCAGCACGCCCACGCCCTCGGCGAAGGCGGTGCCGTCGGCGCTGTCGGCGAACGCCTTGACCACCCCGTCGGGGGCCAGCCCGCGCTGGCGGCTGAAGGCGGTGAAGGTGCCCGGGCTGCCCATGACGGCCACGCCGCCGCCCAGGGCCAGGGTGCACTCGCCGCGCCGCAGCGATTCCACCGCCAGGTGCAGAGCCACCAGCGAGCCGGAGCACGCGGTGTCGACAGTGAGCGCCGGGCCCTCCAGGCCCAGGGTGTAGGCGACGCGCCCGGAGACCACGCTCGGCGCGTTGCCGGTCAGCAGGTAGCCGTCCAGCCCGTCGGGCGCCTCGTGCAGGCGCACGCCGTACTCCTGTGGCTCGGCCCCGATGAAGACGCCGGAACGGCTGCCGCGCAGCGAGTGCGGGTCGATGCCCGCCCGCTCCAGCGCCTCCCAGGCCACCTCGAGCACCAGGCGCTGCTGCGGGTCCATCGCCGAGGCCTCGCGCGGGCCGATGCCGAAGAAGTCGGCGTCGAACTCGGCGGCGCCCTCCAGGAAGCCGCCGCGCAGAACGTATGTGGTGCCCGGTTTGCTCGGGTCCTCGTCGTGCAGCCGCTCCAGGTCCCAGCCGCGGTCCCGGGGGAACTCCGAGCTCACGTGGACGCCGTCGGCGACCAGCTGCCACAGCTGCTCGGCCGAGGTGACGCCACCGGGGAAGCGGCAGCCCATGCCGACGATGGCGATCGGCTCGTCGGTGGCCTCGGGCGCGGGCCCCTGCTCGGCGACGGACTCCCCGAGCAGCTCTTCGCGCAGGTGCGCCACCAGCGCCTCAGGGGTCGGATGGTCGAAGGCCACGGTGGGCGGCAGGCTCAGCCCGGTCGCCTCGCACAATCGCGCCTGCAGGTCCACCAGGCCGAGGGAGTCCAGGCCGAGGTCGCGGAAGGCCGCGCCGGCCGCCACGGGCCCGTGGTGGTCCTGTCCCATCTGCCGCAGCGCGGCGACGGTGTGGACGCGCACCAGTTCATGCAACACGTGGGTCTGCTCTGACGCCGGCAACCTCGCCAGCCGGGCCGCCAGTTCCGATCGCCCCACATCCCCCTCCGTCGAAAAGGATTCGGGCTTTTTCGGTCCGATACTGCCGAGGGCGTCCCGCGACCAGCCACCCCTATGTGGCCGGTGACGTAGGGGTTGCCCGCCGGCTGCCGTGCTGACACGTTTTCGATAGCATTTCCCGGCAAACTATTCGGTGACCGAGATGACGATTGCACCTGGCAAAACAAGCTTGTGGATCCGGCGATTCTCCCCGGCGCCCGAGGCGGCTTCCCGGGTCGTGTGCCTTCCGCACGCGGGCGGCTCCGCGCCGTACTATTTCCCGATGTCCAAAGCGCTCGCGCCGGAGTTCGAGGTGCTGGCGGTCCAGTATCCGGGGCGGCAGGACAGGCGGGCGGAGCCGTGCATCGACAGCATCACGGAACTGGCCGACCATGTGGCCCGGGAGCTGCGGGAATGGATCGACCGGCCGATGACGCTGTTCGGCCACAGCATGGGCGCGACGCTGGCCTTCGAGGTGGCCAGGCGGCTGGAGGGGGAGGCTCCCCTGCTCGGGGTGATCGCCTCCGGCCGGTGCGCGCCGTCACGCGGCCGCGGCGAGCGGGTTCACCTGCTGGACGACCGTCTCATCGTCGAGGAGCTGCGGGCGCTGAGCGGCACGGACGCGCGGCTGCTCGGCGACGAAGAGGTGATCCGCATGATCATGCCGGCCATCCGCAGCGACTACAGGGCCGCGGAAACCTACCGGTGCGCTCCCGGGGTCACGATCCCCTACCCGGTCCTGGCCATGGTCGGCGACAGCGACGACCGCACCTCCGTAGAAGAGGCGGCCGCCTGGGCCGAGCACACGACCTCGAGTTTCGAGCTGCGCGTCTTCCCAGGCGGCCATTTCTATCTGAACGACCACGCCGCCGCCGTGGTCGACACCGTCGCCGAGCAGATCAGGCGTTGGTCCGCCGATCGAAGCGACGGACGGCGTAGGCCATCGTGAGCACCAGGATCGGCACCCACCAGGCCAGGGCCAGCCACACGCTGGCCCCGGCCGGGTGCCCGAGCAACAGCGCGCGGGTGGTGTCGATGACCGGCGTGAACGGCTGGTACTCCACGAAGAGCCGCAGCGCGGTCGGCATGGTCTCCGGCGGCACCAGCGCGCTGCTCGCGTAGGGGACGAACACCAGGATCGTGGCGTATCCGCCGGCCGCCTCGACACCGCCGGACACCAGCCCGAGCAGCGTGGCCACCCAGGCGACCGCGACGATGAACAGCAGCAGGACGGCCAGGACCGCCAGCCACTCCACCGGGCCGGCCGTCGGCCGGAAGCCGACCACCAGGCCGAGCCCGATCACGAGCACGACGGCGATGAGGCTGCGCAGCACCGCCGCCACGACGTGCCCGACGAGCACCGCGCCGCCGAACATGGGCATCGACTTGAACCGTTCGACGATTCCGTTCTGCAGGTCGTTGGCCACCGCCACGGCCGTGGCCGGCGAGTTGAACGTCACGCTGAGCACGATGACGCCGGCGATCACGTAGTCGACGTAGCTGGGCCCGCCGGTGTTGATCGCGCCGCCGAACAGGAAGCGGAACATCAGCAGCAGCACGACGGGCACCACGAACGCCTGGATGATCTCATCGACGTTCCGCGTCACGTGCCGCAGGCTGCGCCTGGACAGCTCTACACAGTCCCCGACGACGACGGCGAGGGGGGACGGCTCCTTGACAGCTGTGGCCTGAGTCATTTCGCGCCTTCCGTTGTCTTGCTGGTCAGCGTGCGGAACACGTCGTCGAGGGTGGGCTGGTGCAGGGCGAAGCGGACGACCTCCACGCCCGCGTCGGCCAGCCGGTTCAGCAGGCCGCGCACGTCGTCGGGGCCGTTCACGGCCACGCTGACCGTTCGCTCGTCGATGCTCTCGCCGCCCACCGTGGCCATCGTCCTCGTCAGGTCGTCCGCGCGCACGGTGAGTTCGGCCCGCTCCTCGCCGACCTGCCGCTTGAGCTCGTACGGCGTGCCGTCGGCGACGATCCTGCCGCCGTTGAGCACCGCGATGCGCCCTGCGAGCCTGTCGGCCTCCTCCAGGTACTGGGTGGTCAGCAGGATGGTGGTTCCGGCGGAGACCAGATCCTCGATCATCTCCCACAGCGCCATCCGGCTGGTGGGGTCCAGGCCCGTCGTCGGCTCGTCGAGGAAGAGGATCTGGGGCGAGCTCACCAGGCTGACCGCGAGGTCGAGCCGGCGGCGCATGCCACCGGAGTAGGTGCCCACCTGCCGGTCGGCCGCCTCCACCAGGCCGAACCGCTCCAGCAGCTCGGCGGCGCGGCGCTCGGCCACGGCCGCGCCGAGGTGGAACAGCCGGCCCATCATCACCAGGTTCTCCCGCCCGGTGAGCAGGGGGTCCACCGAGGTCTCCTGCCCGGTCAGGCCGATGACCTTCCGGACCTGACGTGGCTGCGTGTCCAGGTCGTACCCGGCTATGGCGGCCCTGCCGCCGTCCGCCTTGAGCAGCGTGCTCAGGATGCGCACCATGGTCGTCTTGCCGGCGCCGTTCGGGCCCAGAAGGCCCAGCACCGTACCTCGCTCGACCTGGAGATCCACCGACTCGAGTGCCGTCACGCTGCCGAATGTCTTGCGCAGCCCGTTCGCTTCGATGATGTAGCCGCCGGACATCCGGGCGATCCCTTCTAACTGTTTATGGTATATATAGTTAGTAATAGATACTACACAGGAGGGCGCGGGCGTCAACCACATGTCAACGAATCGCAGGACCCGATCCAGCCTCGAATTGCTCTGGGGTGGCGACATCCCGCCGAGTAGGGGTCCACAGCCGTCGCTGTCCATAGCGAAAATCGCGGCTGCCGCGATCGGCATTGCCGATGAAGAGGGGATCGAGGCGGTCTCGATGCAGCGGGTCGCCGGGCGGCTCGGTTATACCGCGATGTCGCTTTACCGCTATGTTCCCGGTAAAGACCAGCTGATCGACGTCATGTGCGACGTGGCACTCGGGCCACCGCCCCCGGCCGACCCCTCGACGACCGATTGGCGTATAGGGGTTGACCGGCTGGTGGCGGCCAACCTCGCCGTGTACGCGCGTCATCCCTGGCTGGTGCAGGTCTCGGTCAGCGCCCCTCCCCTCGGCCCGAACCATCTGGCGTGGTTCGACGCCCTGCTGCGGCAGTTCGCCGGCCTTGGACTGCAGGAGGCGGAGATGGTGCATCTGGCCATGTTCATCAGCTCCGCCGTCCGTGACCTGGCTCGCATCTCCATCGAGCTGGCCCACACCCCCGAACGCACCGGGATCTCGGTCGAGGAGATGGGCGAAGGGTTCACGCTGGCCCTTCGGCGCGTCGCCGACGGCGAGCGCTTCCCGGCCCTGGCCCGGGTGGCCGCCGCGGGCGTCTTCGACCCGAACGAGCTGCCCTACAACGACATCCGCCCCAGCCTGGACTTCGGCCTCCAGCGACTGCTCGACGGCGTGGACGGCTATGTCCGCGCGAGGCTGACGGACGCGGGGCACTGACACGGGGCGCTGACAGACGTGAGCCGTGGCGCGCGCCCGGCCGCTCGACGGCGTGGGCGGCCGGGCGCGCGCCACGGCCGAGTCAGTCCTCCGATTCCAGCCCGCCCATCGCCAAGCGGATCAGAGCCTCGCTGTCCATCTCGTCGATCGAGTCGCCGACGCTCCGGCTCGGCGCCTCGGGCGCGGCCCCGGCCATCCGGAGCAGGCTGTCCAGCAGCCCGGCCTCCCGGAGCCGGGACACCGGGATGGCGGCCAGGATCTCCCGGATCTCCTCGTCGGGGTCGGGTTCGGGCGCCAGCTCCGCCAGCAGATACTCCGCCAGGGCGCGCGGCGTCGGATAGTCGTAGATCATGCCCGCGGGTAGCTTCAGCCCGGTGAGCAGGGTCAGCTTGTTGCGTATGCCCATGGCCGCCAGAGAGTCGAAGCCCACGTCGCCGAAGGCGGCGTCGGGCGCGACGTCGGCCGGCCCCGCATAGCCGAGGATGGCGGCCGCCTGTGTCCTGACCAGATCGAGCAGCATGGGCAGGCGCCGGTGCTCGGGCATCTCGGCCAGCCGTTCGCGCAGCGACCCGCCGTCGCCCTGCGTGTCCTCCTGGGCCGCGCGCCGGGACGACGGGCGGACCAGGCCGCGGAACAGCGCGGGCACCTCCTCCTCCGCCAGCCCCTGGAGATCCAGCCGCATGGGCAGCAGCAGCGCCTCGGCCGCCGAGGCCGCCGCGTCCAGCAGGCGCAGCCCCTCCTCGGGGGACAGGGCGCCGATGCCCGCTTCCGCGATGCGTGCGGCGTCGGCCCTGCTCAGCCCGCTCGCCATGCCGGCGGTGTCCCACAGACCCCAGGCCAGCGAGGTGCCCGGCAACCCGGCGGCCCGGCGCTGCGCGGCCAGCGCGTCCAGGAAGGCGTTGGCGGCCGCGTAGTTGCCCTGGCCCGGCGCGCCGAGCACACCGGCGGCCGAGGAGAACAGCACGAACGCCGACAGCTCCCGGTCCCTGGTCAGCTCGTGCAGGTTCCACGCGGCGTCCACCTTGGGCCGGAGCACCGCGTCGACCCGTTCCGGAGTGAGCGAGGAGATCACGCCGTCGTCGAGCACCCCGGCCGCGTGGACGACCGCGGTCACCGGCGTCTGCTCCAGCAGGCGCCGCACCTGGTCGCGGTCGGCGACGTCGCAGGCCGCCAGGGTGACGGCGGCGCCGCGCCGGGTCAGCTCCGCGCGCAGTTCGGCGGCGCCCGGGGCGTCCGCTCCGCGCCTGCTGGCCAGCACCAGGCGCTTGACTCCGTGGGTGGCGACCAGATGCCGGGCGACCGCGGCTCCGAGCGCGCCGCTGGCGCCGGTGATCAGCACGGTGCCGTCCGGATCCCAGACCGGTGAGGCCGGTTCGGGCACGGTCCGGCGGATCAGCCTCGGCAGGCGTACGGCGCCGCGCCGGATGGCCGCCTGCGGCTCGCCGGAGGCCACCGCCGCCGGCAGCATCCGCATCGACAGCTCACTCAGCGCGTCGTCGGCGTCGAGGTCCACCAGGACGATCCGGTCGGGGTGCTCGGCCTGGGCCGATCGCACCAACCCGGAGACGGCCGCGCCGGCCAGGTCCCTGGGACCGGTGTCGCAGGCGGAGGCTCCCCTGGTCACGACGGCCACGGTGGCTCCGGCGCCCCCGGCGAGCCAGGACTGCAGCACGCCGAGCACCCGATGCACCTCCGCCCGCACGTCGGGCCCGCCGCCGCAGGGCACGACCAGGACGCCGCTCTGGGTGGGCTCGCTCACGATGGGAACGCCGAGCGCGTCGGCCAGGCCCCAGCGGTCCGGGCCGAGGACGCGCCAGCCGCTCACGTCCTCGACGGGATCCAGCGTGACACGCTGCCAGGACACCGCGTAGAGCATGTCCTGCACCGGGGTGGCGGTCGCCGCAGAGGCGGGCCGCAGCAGCAGCGATCCGATCGACAGGACGGGCCGGCCGGCGGCGTCGGCCACCTCCATGGCCACCGTGGCGGTTCCGGTGGGCCGCACGTGCACCCGGAGCGAGGTGGCGCCGGTCGCGTGGAGCCGCACATCTTCCCAGGAGAAGGGCAGCATGGGCGCCTCGCCGGCGGCTTCGCCGCACCCGATCGCCTGCAGCGCGGCGTCCAGCACCGCGGGGTGGACGCCGAACCGGTCCGCGCCGAGCTGTACGGCAGGCGGCAGGCTCACCTCGGCGAAGACCTCCTTGCCCCGCTTCCACACGCTCCTGAGCCCCTGGAAGGCGGGGCCGTAACGCAGGCCACGCGCGGCCAGGTCGGCGTACATCCCCTCCAGCGGCACCTCCCGCGCGCCGGCCGGCGGCCACACGGTCTGCTCGGCCGGCGTCCGCCCGGCGTCCGACGCCAGGACGCCCGTGGCGTTCCTGGTCCAGGGCAGGTGGTCGGGCGCGTCCTCGGCTCGGGAGTGCACGGCGAACCGCCGGGTGCCGTCCTCCTCCGGAGCGAGCACGGCCAGCTGGATGCGGACGCCTGACCGGTCCGGGATGACCAGCGGGGATTCGATGGTCAGCTCGGCCATCTGGCGCAGGCCGACCCGGTCGCCCGCGGTGAGAGCCATCTCCACCAGGGCGGTGCCCGGGAGCACCGCGGTACGGCCGACGACGTGGTCGGCGAGCCAGGGGTGTGTCCCCGCGGACACCCGGCCGGTGAACAGCAGGCCGCCGGATTCGGCCAGCTCGGTCGCCGATCCGAGCAGGGGGTGCTCGTCCGGCCCGGCGCCGCCGGTGGCGGTCTCCAGCCAGTACCGCCGGCGCTGGAAGGCGTAGGTGGGCAGCTCGACGAGGCGGCGCCGGCCGTACACCGAGCGCCAGTCCACGGGCACGCCTTCGCAGTGCAGGCGGGCCACGGCGGCCAGGACGGCCTCGGGCTCGGGCTGGTCACCGGGCAGCAGGGGGACGGCCTCGCCGTCGAGCACCAGGGCGCTGAGCGCCTGGCCGGGACCGACTTCCAGGAAATGGGTGACGCCTTCCTCGCGCATGGTCCGCAGGCCGTCGGCGAAGCGGACCGGCTGACGGACGTGGCGCACCCAGTACTCCGCCCCGAACTCCCGCTCCGGCCGCCCGGTCACATTCGACACCACCGGAACCACCGGCGCGCGATAGGCCAGCCCCTCGGCCACCCGCCGAAACTCCGCCAGCATCGGCTCCATCAGCCGCGAGTGGAAGGCGTGCGAGACCCGCAACCGCCGAGCCCGCGGGAAGCGGGCGGCCACCGCCTCCACCGCCCGCTCGGGTCCGGCGATCACCACGGAGGCCGGGCCGTTGACCGCGGCGATGTCCACCCCGTGCACCTCCTGCGGCCCCTCGGCCAGCACGGCGCGCACTTCGGCTTCGGGGGCGGGGATGGCCACCATCGCCCCACCGGCCGGCAGGTCCTGCATCAACCGGGCCCGCGCCGACACCAGCGCGCAGGCATCCGGGAGCGACAACACCCCGGCCACATGCGCGGCGGCGATCTCGCCCACCGAATGCCCGGCCACCACATCCGGCCGCACCCCCCAGGCCTCCAGCAGCCGGGCCAGCGCCACCTCGATGGCGAACAACGCCGGCTGGGCGATGCCGGTCTGCGCCAGCGCCTGCTCATCACCGCCCCACATCACCTCCCGCACCGCCGGATCCAGATGGCTGAGCACCTCCTCCAGCGCCCGGGCGAAGACCGGGAAGCGGGCGGCCAGCTGCCGGCCCATGCCCAGCCGCTGCGCCCCCTGACCCGAAAACAGCATGGCGGTCCGCCTGCCGGGGCCGGCGACGCCGCGGACCACGCCGGGCGCGTCCTCGCCGTCGACCAGAGCCATCAGCCCGCGCAGGAACTCGGGGACGCGGCTGCCCACCACCACGGCGCGGTGCTCCAGCATGGCCCGCGAGGTCGCCAGGGAGAAGCCGATGTCGGCGAGATCGCGGTCGGGGTCGTCGTTGAGGAGGGACAGCAGCCGCTCGGCCTGGCCGGCCAGGGCCGGCGCGCTCTTGGCCGAGATCACCCACGGCACGCAGCCCGGCTCCGGCGCGGGCTCCGGCGTCTCGTCCACCGGCGGCTCCTCCAGGATGAGGTGCGCGTTGGTGCCGCTCACGCCGAACGACGACACACCCGCCCGGCGCGGACGGTCCGTCGCGGGCCAGTCGGCCGGCTCGGTGAGCAGCCTCACGGCACCCGCCGACCAGTCCACTTCCGGCGACGGCTCGGTGACGTGCAGGGTCTTGGGCAGCATGCCGTACCGCATGGCCAGGATCATCTTGATCACCCCTGCCGCGCCGGCCGCCGCCTGGGTGTGCCCGAGGTTGGACTTGATGGAGCCCAGCCACAGCGGGCGGTCGGCGGGACGGTCCTGGCCGTAGGTCGCCATGATGGCCTGCGCCTCGATGGGGTCGCCGAGCTTCGTGCCGGTGCCGTGGGCCTCGACGACGTCGACGTCGGACGCCGACAGGCCGGCGTTGGCCAGCGCGGCCCGGATGACCCGCTGCTGGGCGGGCCCGTTCGGCGCGGTCAGCCCGTTGGAGGAGCCGTCCTGGTTGACGGCGCTGCCCCGGACGACGGCGAGCACCGGGTGGCCGTTGCGCCGGGCGTCGGAGAGCCGTTCCAGCACGAGCACCGCCACGCCCTCCGACCAGGCGGTGCCGTCGGCGTCGGCGGAGAAGGCCTTGCACCGGCCGTCCGGTGCGAGGCCGCGCTGCCTGCTGAACTCGATGAAGGAATCGGGGGAGGCCATCACCGCGACGCCGCCAGCGAGCGCGAGCGAGCACTCGTCCTGCCGCAGCGCCTGGGCCGCCAGGTGCATCGCCACCAGCGACGACGAGCACGCGGTGTCGACGCTGACCGCGGGTCCCGCCAGTCCGAACGTGTAGGCGACACGCCCGGTCACCAGCGAGCCGGAGCTGCTGGCGCCGACGTAGTCGTGGTACTGCACCCCCACGTAGACGCCGGTCTTGCTGCCGCGCAGCGACTGCGGGTCCATCCCGGCCCGCTCCAGCGCCTCCCAGGTGACCTCCAGGAGCAGCCGCTGCTGCGGGTCGATCAGCGCGGCGTCCTTGGGCGCGATGCCGAAGAAGGCCGGGTCGAAGTCTCCCGCACCCTCAATAAACCCGCCCTTGCGCACGTAGGTGGTGCCCGGCCGCTGCCCGTCGGGGTCGTACAGATCCTCCAGGTCCCATCCGCGGTCGGCGGGGAAGTCCGCTATCGCGTCGCCGCCCTCCGCCAGGAGCCGCCAGAGGTCCTCGGGCGAGGCGACGCCGCCGGGCAGCCGGCAGGCCAGGCCGACGATGGCGACGGGCTCCTCGCTGGGACCCGCGGCGGCTTCGGGTTCCGCATCGGCGACGGTCGCGCCCGACAGCCGCTCGGCCAGGTAGTCGGCGAGCGCGGCGGGGGTCGGATAGTCGAAGATCAGCGTGCCGGGCAGCCGGAGCCCGGTGGCCGCGTCCAGCCGGTTGCGCAGCTCCAGCGCGGTCAGCGAGTCGAAGCCGAGCTGGTGGAACTCCAGCGAGGGGTCGATGTCCTGCGGCGAGTCGTGGCCGAGAACCGCCGCCACCTGCGCGCGCACCAGGTCGGGTACGGCAGGCGTCCGCTGGGGGGCGACCTGCCGCGCGCGAGCCGGGGCCGGCGTCGCCGACGTCATCGCGGCCCATGCCCGCTGGTCCAGCTTCGCCGCCACGACCGTGGGATCGGCCTGCCGCACGGCCGCGTCGAACAGGGCACGGCCGTCGGACGGGGAGAGCCGGACCATCCCGCTCAGGGCCTGCCGGGTGACGTCGGCCCCCATGCCGTGGCTCCACAGCCCCCAGGCGATGGACAGCGCGGGCAGGCCGGCCGACCGGCGGTGCCGGGCCAGGGCGTCGAGGAAGGCGTTCGCGGCCGAGTAGTTGCCCTGGCCCGGCGCGCCGAGCACGCCGGAGATCGACGAGAACAGCACGAACGCGCCCAGCGGCATGTCCTTGGTCAGCTCGTGCAGGTTGAGCGCGCCGTCCACCTTGGGGCGCAGGACCCGCTCCAGCCGCTCGGGAGTCAGCGCGGTCACCACGCCGTCGTCGAGCACGCCCGCGGTGTGCACCACGGCGGTCAGCGGCTCGGGCAGGTCCGCCAGCACGGCCGACAGCGCGGCGCGATCCGCCACGTCGCAGGCGGCGACCTGGACCTGCGCGCCTAGTTCGGTCAGCTCGGCGGCCAGCTCGGTGGCGGGTGTGCGGCTCACCAGCAGCAGCCGGCGTACGCCGTGGTCGCTCACCAGATGCCTGGCCACGACGCCGGCGAGCCCGCCCGACGCGCCGGTCACCAGCACGGTGCCCGAGCTGGGGAAGCCGGAGTCCTCTCGCGTGGCCACGCGGGTCAGCCGTGGCGCGTACGGCACGCCGCCACGCACCGCGACCTGCGGCTCGCCCGTGGCGATGGCCATGGGCAGCACGTCCTGGGCCTGACCGGGGTCCTCCACGTCCAGCAGGACGAAGCGGCCAGGATGCTCGGTCTGGGCCGAGCGGACCAGACCCCAGACCGCGGCGCCCGCCAGGTTCTCCACGGGTTCCTCCGCCACGGCGACGGCGCCGCTGGTCACCACCACCAGCGTGCCGTCCTCCTCACGCAGGCAGGCCTGCACGGCTTCGAGCGCGCGGGAGGTGGCGGCGTGTACCGCGGCGGCGTCCGCACCGGCCGGTGGGCTCAGCACGACGACGCCGGGCGCCGCCTCGGCGGGGGCCCGCCCGTCGATCGGCCGCCAGGCGAGCCGGTACAGCGGGTGGCCCGGCGCGCGGAACACGCTCGACCCGATGGAGGCGACCGGCCGCCCGGCCGGGTCGGCGACGGTCACCGCGAAGGAGGAGGGTCCGGTCGGGGTGAACCGCACGCGGGCCGCCGAGGCGCCTCCGGCGTAGGACTCGACCTCCGACCAGGAGAACGGGACGAGTCCGGCGCCACCGTCCCCGACGGCGCGCAACACGTGCGTGCAGGCGTCCAGAAGCGCGGGGTGCAGCGCGAACCGGCCGGCCGGAACGTCGTCCGGCAGCCGCACCTCACCGAAGAGCTCCTCGCCGCGCCGCCAGGCCGCGCGCAGCGACCGGAAGGCCGGGCCGTACGCCAGCCCGTCTTCGGCGAAAGCGGTGTAGAGGCCCTCCAGCGGGATGGGCTCGGCATCGCGTGGCGGCCATTCGGTCAGTTCCGCCCCCGCCCCGCCGGTGGGCGGAGCCACGGTTCCGCTCGCGTGCAGGATCCAGGGCTCGTCGTCCTGCTGGGAGTAGACGGCCAGCTCCCGGCGGCCTTCGCGGTCGGCGGCGCCGACGGTGACCTGCAGGCGGACGCCACCGCGCGGGGGCAGCACCAGCGGGGTGCTGAGGGTCAGCTCCTCGACGCGGCCGCAGCCGACGTGGCCGCCGGCTTCGACGGCCAGCTCGACGAACGCCGTGCCGGGCACCATGACCGCGCCGTCGGCCTTGTGGTCGGCCAGCCACGGGTGCCGGCCGACCGCCAGCTGACCGGTCAGCACCACGCCTTCGGCGCCGGCCAGCGAGATCGCGGCGCCGAGCAGCGCGCCGCCGGGCGAGTGCAGCCCGGCGGCGTCGATGCCGTCCGGCTGCCCGCGCCCGTCGAGCCAGTAGCGCCTGTGCTGGAAGGCGTAGGTGGGCAGGGGGACACGCCGCACCGCGCGCGAAGCGAACACGCCCGCCCAGTCCGGGTCCGCGCCGTTCACGTACAGCCGCGCCAGAGCCGACAGCGCCGCGTCGGCGGTGCCGCCCAGCATCGCCACGGCGGTGTCCACGTACGGTGTGAGCACGCCGGGCCCGAGCTCGACGATCCGCGTCGCACCCGCCTCCTCCAGCTTCCTGACCCCGTCGGCGAACCTGACCGTGTCGCGAACCTGGCGGATCCAGTAGTCGGGCGAGGCCGGCCCGCCGGCGACGAGGGGGCCACCGGTGACGAGGGGGATGGCGGGCGGGTGGTAGGTCAGGGTGCGGGCCACGCCGGCGAACTCCTCCAGCATGGCGTCCATGTGGGGCGAGTGGAAGGCATGCGACACCCGGAGCCGGGTGGTGCGGCGCCCGGCCTGCGAGAAGTGCGCGGCGATCCGGACGACCTCCTCCTCGTCGCCCGAGACGACCACCGAGGCGGGACCGTTGACGGCCGCGATGCTCACCCGCTCGGTCAGCAGGGGACCGACCTCGTCCTCCGTGGCCTCGACCGCCACCATGGCTCCGCCGTACGGCAGGGCCTGCATGAGCCGCGCGCGGGCGGACACCAGCGTGCAGGCGTCCTGGAGCGACAGCACGCCGGCCACGTGCGCCGCGGCGAGCTCCCCGATGGAGTGGCCGAGGAGCAGGTCGGGCACGATCCCCCAGGTTTCGAGCAGGCGGAAGAGCGCGACCTCGACGGCGAACAGGGCGGGCTGGGTGTATTCGGTCCGGTCCAGGAGCTCGGGCTCGTGGAAGATCACGTCCTTCAGCGGCCGGTCGAGCGTGAAAGCCGCGCACACGGTGTCCAGGGCCTCCGCGAAGGCGGGGAAGGCCTCGTACAGGGCACGACCCATGCCCGCCCGCTGCGCGCCCTGCCCGGGGAAGAGGAACGCGGTCAGCCCACGGGACGCGGCGCCGACGATCACGGCGGGGTCCGCCTCCCCCGCGGCCAGGGCCGCCAGGCCGCGCTCGGCGGCGGCACGGTCCGCGGCCAGCACGACCGCACGGTGGCGCAGCGGCGACCGCGTGGTCCCGAGCGAGTAGCCGATGTCGGGCAGGGCGGCCTCGGCCAGGACGGGCCGGAGCCTGTCCGCCTGGGCACGCAGAGCACGCGCGCTCTGACCGGCGATCGGGAGCGGTACGGCGACGCCCTCCGGCCGGCGCGGCGCCTCCTGTTCGCCCTCCGGTACGGCGGGGCCGTCCGCAGGAGCGGTCTGCGGCGCCTCCTCGAGGATCACGTGCGCGTTGGTGCCGCTCACCCCGAAGGAGGACACGCCGGCGCGGCGGGGATGCCCGCGGCGCTCCCACGGCTGGGCGCTCTCCAGCAGCCTGACCCCGCCGGAGGACCAGTCCACCGCGGTGGTCGGCGTGCTCACGTGGAGGGTCTGGGGCAGCAGCCCGTGCCGCATGGCGAGCACCATCTTGATGACGCCGCCCACCCCGGCGGCGGCTTGGGCGTGCCCGATGTTCGACTTGATGGACCCCAGCCACAGCGGCCGGTCCGCGGGCCGGCCGGCGCCGTAGGTGGCCAGCAGCGCCCCGGCCTCGATCGGGTCGCCGAGCGTGGTGCCGGTGCCGTGCGCCTCGACCGCGTCGACCTCGGCGGCGCTCACCCCGGCGTTGGCCAGCGCCTGCCGGATCACCCGCTGCTGCGACAGCCCGTTGGGAGCGGTGAGGCCGTTGGAGGCGCCGTCGGAGTTGGTCGCCGAGCCGAGGATGACCGCGAGCACGGGGTGGCCGTTGCGCCGGGCGTCGGACAGGCGCTCGAGCAGGAGCGTGCCCGCGCCCTCCGACCAGCCGGTGCCGTCGGCGTCGTCGGAGAACGGCTTGCACCGCCCGTCGGGGGCGAGGCCGCGCTGCCGGCTGAAGGCCAGGAACGGCGAGGGGGTGGCCATCACCATCACGCCGCCGGCCAGCGCCAGTGAGCATTCCCCGCGGCGCAGCGCCTGGCAGGCCAGATGCACGGCCACCAGGGACGAGGAGCAGGCGGTGTCGATCGTGACGGCCGGTCCCTCCAGGCCGAGCGCGTAGGCGATCCGGCCGGAGATGACCGCTCCGGCCGTGCCGGTGCTCAGGTAGTCCTCGGCGACCTCGGACAGGTAGGCGGAGGGGATGTCGTCGAAGTAGTCCTGGCCGCCGCTGCCGATGAACACGCCCACGGGTGTGCCGCGCAGGCTGTGCGGCGCGATGCCGGCCCGCTCGACCGCCTCCCAGGCGAGCTCCAGCGCGATCCGCTGCTGCGGATCCATCGCCAGGGCCTCACGCGGGGAGATGCCGAACAGCTCCGCGTCGAAGTCGCCGGCGCCCTCCAGGAACCCGCCTTCGGTGACATAGCTGGTCCCGGGCCGGTCCGGATCCGCGTCGTACAGCGCCTCGGTGTCCCACCCCCGATCGGCGGGGAACGGGCCGATCGCGTCCACGCCTTCGGCCACCAGCCGCCACAGGTCCTCCGGAGACCGGACGCCGCCGGGGAAGCGGCAGCTCATCGAGACGATCGCGATCGGCTCCCGCTCGGCGGCCTCCAGCTCGCGGAGCCGCTCGCGCGTCTGGTGCAGCGTTGCCGTCACCCGTCTGAGGTAGTCGACGAGCTTTTCTTCTTGTGCCATCTACGCCTCGTGCGCGAGTTCGTTGTCGATCAGGTCGAAGAGGTCGTCGGCTGTCGCCGTCCTCAAGCGGTCGGCCAGGTCGGTGGCGTGGCCGTTCCGGGTCAGCTTCCATGCCATGCTCTGCAGGCGCTCCGCCACCCGTTCGCGGTGGAGCTCCTCCTCGGTCAGGGCGGCGATCCTCGCTTCCAGCCGGTCCAGCTCCACGCCGAGCGGCACCGCCGTACCCTGGCACAGCTCGGTCCATAGGTGCTCGGCCAGCGCCCCGGGGGTGACGTGGTCGAAGACGACCGTGGCGGGCAGCTTGCGCCCGCACGCCGCGCTGAGCCTGTTGCGCAGGTCGACCGCGGTGACCGAGTCGAAGCCGAGCTCCTTGAACGCCCGCGCCGGCTCCACCGCCGCCGGCCCGTCGTGGCCGAGCACCGCCGCCACGTGGGTGCAGACCAGGTCGAGCAGCACCCGGCGCTGTTCGGCCGCGGGCAGGCCGGCCAGCCGGCCTTCCAGGTCGGTGCTCTCCGTGACGGGCTGCTCCGGCTGCTGCCGCGCGTCGGGGAGGTCCCGCAGCAGCGGACGGTCTCTCCTCAGCGTGTAGACCGGGACGAACGTGGCCCAGTCGATGTCGGCGATCGCGAGGTGGACCTCCTCGTCGCCCACCGCCTTGGCCATCGCCTCGACCAGCAGCTCGGGATCCATCTCGGTGAGGCCGATCCGGCGCAGCTGGGCGCTCGCCTCGTCGTCCACCATGCCGCCGCCCGCCCAGGAGCCCCAGGCGATCGAGGTGGCGGTCCGGCCCCGGGCGCGGCGGTGCTGCGCGAGACCGTCGAGGAAGGCGTTGGCGGCCGCGTAGGCGGGCTTGCCTGACGTGCCCCACAGGGCCGCGCCCGAGCCGAAACAGACGAACGCGTCAAGCTCCCGGTCCGCGAGGGCGCTGTCCAGGTGCACGGCTCCCGCGATCTTCGCTCGTACGGCCTCGCGGTACCGGGCGGGTGTCATCTCCTCCAGCGGCGGCTCGTCGGTGAGCACTCCGGCCGCGTGCACGACGGCGGTGAGCCCGGGCAGGCCGGCGACCAGAGCCGTCACGGCGGCGGCGTCGGACACGTCGCAGGCGGCGACGGTGACCTGGACGCCGAGCTGCTCCAGCTCGTGGGCGAGCGCCTCGGCGCCGGGGGTCCGCCTGCCGCGCCGGCCGGCGAGCACGAGATGCTCCGCGCCGTTGCGCGCCAGCCAGCGCGCGACGTGCGAGCCCACGGCTCCGGTGCCGCCGGTGACCAGCACGGTGCCGCGAGGACGCCAGGGTCGCCGCGTTCCCTCGGCGAGCGGGGCCCGGACCATGCGCTTGGCGAGGACGCCGGAGGACCGGATCGCGACCTGGTCCTCCCCGTCAGCCCCCGAGAGGATCCGGCCGAGCCGGGCCAGGGGGGCGCCGTCGGCGAGGTCGACCAGCCCGCCCCAGGTGCCGGGGTGGTCGAGGGCGAGCACGGTGCCCATCCCCCACAGGGCCGCCGCGGCGGGGTCGACGTCCTCGAACCGGTTGACCGCGACCGCTCCCGACGTGACGCACCACAGCGGCGCGACGACCTCCGCCGCCCGCAGTGCCTGCATCAGGAGCAGCGTTCCCTGGACGCCGTAGGAGAGCACAGGAGAGCCGGGATGCACCCGATCGTCCAGGGCGAGCAGCGACAGCACCCCGGCGGGGGACGTGTCACCCAGCTCGGCACGCAGCCGGTCCGCGAGGGCCTCATGCGTGACGTCCACGCGAAGAGTGATCACATCGGCGCCCTGGGCGGCCAGCTCGCCCGCGATGGTGTCGGTCCACGCGCCGGCCGGCGGTGCGACGACCAGCCAGGTGCCGGACAGCCGGGTGGGCGGGCCGCTCTCCAGCGGGGCCCAGCGAACCCGGTAGCGCCAGGACTCCAGCCGCGCGTCCCTGGCGCGGTCCTCGCGCCAGGCCCTGAGCGCCGGCAGGACTTCGCGCAGCGGCGCGACCTCCACCTTGAGCTCGGCGGCGAGCGCCTCCGCGTCGTCGCGTGCCACCTTCGCCCAGAAGCGGCCGTCGTCGCTCCCCCCGGCCCGCGCGGCCGGGGCCGGGGTCTCCCAGTACCGCTTGCGCTGGAAGGGATAGGTGGGCAGCTCGACCGGGCGGGCGTCGGGGAAGAAGGCGCTCCAGCCCGCCGTCCCGCCCCGCACGTGCAGCTCCGCCATGGAGGTGGCGAACCGGTCGAGGCCGCCCTGGTCGCGGCGGAGCGTGCCCACCACGACCGCGGCGCCGTCGAGCTCGGCGAGCGTCTCCTGGATGCTCATGGTGAGCACCGGATGCGGGCTCACCTCCACGAATGCCGCGTGCCCGGTGGTGGCCAGCTCGCGGACGACCGGGCCGAAGCGCACCATGTGGCGGAGGTTGTCGAACCAGTAGCCGGCGTCCATCGCGCCGCCGTCGATCCACTCGCCGGTGACCGTGGACATCATCGCGATCTCGGCGGGCTTCGGAGTGATCGGCCGCAGGTCCTCCAGCAGCCGCTCCCGCAGGGCGTCGACGTAGGCGGAGTGCGAGGCGTAGTCCACCGGCACCCGCTTGGCGCGCACGTCGCCGGCGACCAGCTCCAGCCGCAGTTCGTCGAGCGCCGCGCCCTCGCCGGCCAGCACGACCGAGCCGGCGCCGTTGTCGGCCGCGATGGAGATCCGGCCCTGCCACCGTTCCAGGTACCGGCCCACGTCCGCGGCCGGCAGCCCGACCGCCAGCATCCCGCCGTCGCGGTCCAGCTCTTCGGAGATCGCCCTGCTGCGCAGGGCGACCACCCTGGCGGCGTCCTGGAGCGAGAGCGCTCCCGCCACGCACGCGGCCGCGATCTCGCCTTGGGAGTGCCCGATCACCACATCCGGCTCGACGCCGTAGGACCGCCACAGGGCCGCCAGCGAGACCATGACCGCCCACAGCACCGGCTGGACGACGTCCACCCGGTCCGCGGGGGGCGCCCCGGGGGCGCAGCGCAGCACGTCCGTCACCGACCAGTCCACGAAGGGCGCCAGCGCCCGCTCGCACTCCGCCAGCCGGCTCGCGAAGACCGGCGACTCCTCCAGCAGCGCCGCGGCCATGCCGGACCACTGCGACCCCTGTCCGGGGAAGACGAAGACGGTCTTGCCCCGGACGTCGGCGACTCCCGTGACCAGGTTCGGGGCGGAGCCGCCGCAGGCCAGGGCGTGGAGCCCCGCCAGCAGCTCCCGGCGCTCGCGGCCGATCACCACGGCTCGCCGCTCGGCCGGCGAACGGCCGGTGACCAGGGAGAACCCGACGTCGTCCAGCCGGTCGTCGCCGCCGTCCAGCTGCGCCGCGAGCCGCCCGGCCGCCTCGCGCAGCGCCGGCTCGGTCTTGGCCGACAGCACCAGGGGGGCCGGCGCCCGCCCTTCGGCCGGCCGTACGTCTTCCACCTCCTCCGGCTCCTCCAGCACCACGTGGGCGTTGGTGCCGCTCACGCCGAAGGAGGAGACCGCGGCGCGGCGGGGACGTCCGGCGCGCGGCCAGGGCCGGGCTTCCAGAAGCAGCCGTACGGCTCCCGCCGACCAGTCCACGTGCCGCGTGGGCTCGGTCACGTGCAGGGTCTTGGGAAGGACGCCGTGGCGCATCGCCTGCACCATCTTGATGATTCCGGCGATGCCGGCCGCGGCCTGCGCGTGGCCGATGTTGGACTTGATGGACCCCAGCCACAGCGGCCGGTCCTCGTCGCGGTCGCGCCCGTAGGTCGCCAGCAACGCCTGCGCCTCGATCGGGTCGCCGAGCGCGGTGCCGGTGCCGTGCGCCTCCACGGCGTCCACGTCGGCCGGCGTGAGGTCGGCCGCGGCCAGGGCCTGCCGGATCACCTTCACCTGGGCGGGGCCGTTCGGCGCGGTGATGCCGTTGCTCGCGCCGTCCTGGTTGACCGCGCAGCCCCGGATCACGCCGAGCACCCGGTGGCCCAGCCGCCGCGCGTCGGAGAGCCGTTCCAGCACCAGGACGCCGGCTCCCTCGGCCCACGCCGTGCCGTCGGCGTCGTCGGAGAAGGACTTGCAGCGGCCGTCGGGCGCCAGCCCGCGCCGCCTGCTGAAGTCGACGAAGATGGCCGGGCTCCCCATGACGGCGACGCCGCCCGCGAGCGCGAGGGAGCATTCGCCCCGGCGCAGCGACTCCACGGCCATGTGCACCGCGACCAGCGAGGAGGAGCAGGCCGTGTCCACGGTCACCGCCGGGCCCTCCAGGCCCAGGGTGTAGGCGACGTGCCCGGACACCAGGCTGCCCGCCGGGTCGCCGGGGCTGTAGTCGTGGTACATCAGCCCCACGAACACCCCGGTCGGGCTGCCTGCCAGGGAGTGGGGTGCGATGCCGGCCCGCTCCACGGCCTCCCAGGACACCTCCAGCAGGATCCGCTCCTGCGGATCGGTGCCGCGGGCCTCGTTCGGGCCGATGCCGAAGAACGCCGCGTCGAACTCGGCGGCGTCGTAGAGGAATCCGCCGTGCCGGACGTAGGTCTTGCCCGGCTGGTCCGGCCGCGGGTCGTAGATCCGGTCCAGGTCCCATCCCCGGTCGGCGGGGAACTCCCCGATGGCGTCACGACCGTCGGCGACCAGCCGCCACAGGTCCTCCGGGGAGGCGACTCCGCCGGGATAGCGGCAGCCCATGCCGATGATCGCGATCGGCTCCGTGGCACGCGCCTCCATCTCGCGCAGCCGCCGTTTCGCCTGCTGCAGGTCCGCGGTGGCACGCTTGAGATAGGCGCGGAGCTGTTCTTCGCCGGCCAAGCGACTCACCCCATCGTTGCGTTACCGGGGGGACTTGTACGATTTCGCGCTGGTTTCGCGCCGAACGCTACTGACCGTCGCAGGCGGCACCCACCCCTATTCGGGCAGGTCTGGGGACCCCACAATCCGTCATGCGGACGAGGTCGGCGACCACTTCGCGGGGACTCGGCATGGCCTCGATCTCCGCACGCAGACGCTCGGCCCCGGCGCGCACTTCGGTGTCGGTCAGCAGGCGCTCGAAGTCCGTGACGTCGGCGACGAGGCAGCCGCCCACCCGCCGGGCGTCCTCCCCCGGCGGCACGAGCTGGGGGAGCCCGTGGGCGAGCGCGGCCATCGTCGTGTACGGCGCGCCGTCGTGGATGACGGCCGTGCACGTGGGCAGCACCGCGGTCACGGGAACAGGGTCGAGGAGGCGGACGTTGGCGGGCAGCCGTACACCCGGGGGCACCCGCGCGTCGCAGACGAGCTCCACGCGGGACCTCGCCGCGGCGGTGAACAGCCTCGACAGCGCGTCCGCGTCGTTCAGGGACACGTAGATCCTGGGACGGCGCGGCTCCCTCCGCAGGGTGGAAGGGATGACCGCGGGACCGGTGTAGGGGACGAATCTCATCGGGACGAAGCCGGCCGGGACGTCTCCGTCCCGCAGGGACGGCGGCAGGCAGTCCAGGGTCGCGCCGTCGATCGGCGGGGCCTCGTCGAACGGCCCGAGAAAGCGCACGCTCGCCGCGCCGTCGATCGTCGTGGGCGCCGGCGCGTCCCAGATGACGAGGTGGGGCCGCCAGAGCGAGGCGACGCCTGTCGAGATGCCGGTCGAGATGCCGGTCGAATCGTCGACCGCGACGAAGCCCGTGCTGTTGATCGTGGCGGCGAACCCGGGCGGGCCGGCGATCCACACCTCGTGCCCGGCCGTACGCAGCGCCCAGGCCAGCGGCACCATGCCGAACAGCCGGACCGCGGAAGCGGGCGTGGCCAGGAGAACGCGCATGGGACACCCCTCCACAAACAGGATCGGTGGCGACTGTAACCGCGGGAGCCGGTCCCGCCTCCCCCTAACCTGCCGCCGTAAGGAGTCCCGGGACATGGCCCCTCACCAGCGTGAATAGGGGTTTGCCCGATCGGCGGGCGTCCCTAGGCTCGCGGGCGAATCGACGCGAGGAACGACCATGGCTGAGACGAGTCCGGTCCGGATGGGCGTGCTCGGCTGCGCCGACATCGCCTGGCGGCGCACCCTGCCCGCGTTCGCCGCCTCCGACCGCGTGGAGATCGTCGCGGTGGCCAGCCGCCACCGGGACAAGGCGTGCCGGTTCGCCCAGCGGTTCGGCTGCCAGGCCGTGACGGGCTACGACGCGCTGCTGGAGCGGTCCGACATCGAGGCCGTGTACATCCCGCTCCCCACCGGGCTGCACGCCGAGTGGTGCGCGAAGGCGCTGGAGGCGGGCAAGCACGTGCTGGTGGAGAAGCCGCTGGCCGCCACCCACCGGGAGGCGTCCGGCCTCGTCGCGCTCGCCGACCGGTTCGGGCTGTGCCTGATGGAGAACCGGATGTTCGCCTACCACAGCCAGCACGCCGCCGTGCGCGAGCTGGTGGCCGCGGGCGCGATCGGCGAACTACGGGTGTTCGGCAGCACCATGGCCGTTCCGCCACGGCCCGCCGAGGACATCAGGTACCGGCCCGACCTCGGCGGGGGCGCCCTGCTCGACGTGGGTTACTACCCCCTTCAGGCGTCCCTGCTGTTCCTGGCCCAGCCCCTCGCGGTGATCGGCGCGGCCCTGCACGTGGATCCGGCGCACGGCGTCGACGTCCGCGGCAGCGTGCTGCTGGGCGCGGCCGACGGCGTCACCGCGCATCTGACCTTCGGATTGGAGCACAGCTACCGCTCCGGCTACGAGCTGTGGGGCAGCCGCGGCCGCCTCATCCTGGAGCGGGCCTTCACGCCCCCGGCCACCTGGCAGCCGGCCGTCCGCATCGAGCAGCAGGACCGGGTGGAGGTGCGCACGCTGCCGCCCTTCGACCAGTTCCGAGCCAGCGTGGACACCTTCGCCGCCGCCGTGCGCGACGGCGTCCCCGTCAGGGAGCACCTGCGCCTCGCCCTGCGAGGCGCCGCGTTGATGGACGCGGTACGGCAAGCCGCGTCGCTCAAGACCGACGACTCGATCCTCGTGGAGTGACCATGAACGAGAGGGCCGCCCAGACCAAGAGCGCGATCCTGGATCTGGTGCGCGAGTACGACAAGCAGGTCGGCAGGGGGACGGGCTTCGTGCCGGGCGTCACGCCGATCCTGCCGTCCGGAGCCGCGCTCGACGAGGAGGACCGGGTCGCGCTGGTCGAGGCGGCGCTGGACATGCGGATCGCGGCCGGGGTGTCCTCGCGCACGTTCGAGAGCCGCTTCGCGCGCAAACTGGGGTTGCGCAAGGCGCACATGACCAACTCCGGCTCCTCGGCCAACCTGCTGGCGCTGTCCGCGCTGTGCCAGCCGGACCTCGGCGACATGCGGCTGCGGCCCGGCGACGAGGTCATCACGGTGGCCGCCGGCTTTCCCACGACGGTCAACCCGATCGTGCAGAACGGCATGGTCCCCGTCTTCGTGGACATCGAGCTGGGCACCTACAACACCACGCCGGAGCGGATCGCCGAGGCGATCGGGCCGCGCACGCGCGCGATCATGATCGCGCACGCGCTGGGCAACCCGTACCAGGCCCAGGAGATCGCGGAGCTGGCCGAGGAACACGGCCTGTTCTTCGTGGAGGACAACTGCGACGCCGTGGGGTCCACCTACCGGGGCAAGCTGACCGGCGGCTTCGGCGACCTGAGCACGGTGAGCTTCTACCCCGCCCATCACATCACCGCCGGCGAGGGGGGCTGCGTGCTGACCAACAACCTGGCGCTCGCCCGGATCGTGGAGTCACTGCGCGACTGGGGCCGCGACTGCTGGTGCGAGCCCGGGGAGAGCGACACCTGCCGCAAGCGCTTCTCCTACCAGATGGGCGACCTGCCGTACGGCTACGACCACAAGTACATCTTCTCCCACATCGGCTACAACCTGAAGGCGACGGACCTGCAGGCCGCCCTGGCCCTGAACCAGCTGGAGAAGCTGGACGAGTTCGGCGCGGCCCGCCGCGCCAACTGGCGCCGGCTCCGCGAGGGCCTGGAGGGGCTGCCCTGGCTGCTGCTGCCCTCGGCGACGCCGGACAGCGACCCGAGCTGGTTCGGTTTCGTGATCACGATCCAGCCCGACGCGCCGTTCTCCCGCGGGGAGCTCGTCC
Source organism: Thermoactinospora rubra (assembly GCF_002093975.1). Classification (GTDB taxonomy): domain Bacteria; phylum Actinomycetota; class Actinomycetes; order Streptosporangiales; family Streptosporangiaceae; genus Nonomuraea; species Nonomuraea rubra_A. The sequence continues at coordinate 380,102 of NZ_MSZZ01000005.1, read as the reverse complement.
GACACCTGGAGTCCCGGCGGATCGGCACGCGGCTGCTGTTCGCCGGCAACCTCACCCGCCACCCCGCCTACCGTGACCACCCTCACCGCGTGGTGGGCGAGCTCACCAACAGCGACATCGTCACCGAGTGCACCTTCTGGCTGGGCGTCTACCCGGCGATCACCGAGGAGATGATCGACTACATGATCGAGTCCGTGCATGACTTCGTGCTCCCCTACCGAGGCGCCGATGTCGCGTAAGCTCGCGATCGACGGAGGCGAGCCGGCGTTCGCCGAGCCGCTGCACGTCGGCCGGCCGAACGTGCCGGACGAGAAGCGGGCGCTCGAGCGCATCAAGGAGGCGATCGACCGGCGGTGGCTGACCGCCTTCGGCCCGTTCGTCAAGCAGTTCGAGCGCGACCTGGCCGACTACGCCGGGGTCAGGCACTGCATCGCCACCTGCAACGCCTCGATCGCGCTGCAGGTGCTGATCAGGGCCGCCGGCCTGCGCGGCGAGGTGGTGATGCCGTCGTTCACGTTCATCGCCACCGCGCACACGCTGCTGTGGGAGGGCGTCACGCCGGTCTTCTGCGACATCGACGAGCGGACCGGGAACATCGACCCGGCGCACGCCCGCAAGCTGATCACCGAGCGGACGACCGGCATCATGGCGGTGCACCTGTATGGGCATCCCGCGCCCACCGAGGAGCTGGCCGACCTGGCCGGCGAGTTCGGGCTGCGGCTGTTCTACGACAGCGCGCACGCCATCGGAAGCGCCCGGTTCGGCCGCCGGGTGGGTGGCTTCGGCGACGCGGAGGTCTACAGCTTCCACGCCACCAAGTTCATCAACTCCTTCGAGGGCGGCGCGGTCGTCACCGACGACGACGAGCTGGCCGAGCGGGTCCGGTCGATGCACAACTACGGGCGAGGGGAGGGCGAGTACGTCTCCTCGGTCGGCACCAACGCCAAGATGACCGAGATCGCCGCCGCCATGGGCATCACCTCGCTGGAGAACATCGACCACCTCATCGAGGTCAACCGGCAGCGTCACGAGCGCTACCGGGCCGGGCTCGAGGGCGTCCCCGGCGTCGTCCTCCGGTGCCCGAGCCCGGAGAACGACGTCAACTACCAGTACGTCGTGCTGGAGGTCGGCCCCGAGATCGGCCGCGACCGGCTCGTGGCGGCCCTGCGGGCGGAGAACGTGCTGGCACGCACGCACTTCCATCCCGGTTGCCACCGCACGGAGCCGTACGTGCGTGACCCGGCCAGGTTCGCGCCGCTGCCCCTGCCGCACACCGAGGCGCTCAGTGACCGGGTGGTCCTGCTCCCCACCGGCACCGGGGTCAGCCTGACCGATGTCGAGCAGGTCTGCGAGATCATCCGGCAGATCGCCGCGCGAGCGTGAGCTCCTCCAGCACGGGGACCACCTCGCGCGGCGTCGGCGCCGCCAGCAGCTCCCGCTGCAGCTCCCGAGCGTTCGCGCGGTAGGAGGGGTCGTCGAGCAGCCGGCAGAGCATGGCGGCGAGCGCCTGCGGCGTGAAGTCCTCAGGCGGCAGGCACAGGCCCGCCCCGCGCTTCTCGAACAGCCGCCCGCACTCGGCCTCGTCCCAGTAGGGGTCGGGGATGACGATGCTGGGCACGCCGTGGGCGACGGCGTTGCTGTGCGTGCCGAACCCGGCCTGGTGAATGATCGCCGAGCAGCTCGGAAGCAGCTCGTTGAGCGGAACGAAGTCCACCACCGTGACGTTGTCCGGCACGGCGGCCGACGACAGCTGGCTGGCGTCCAGGGTGGCGATGAGTTCGATGTCCAGCTCGGCCAGGGCGCGCAGCAGCTCGTCGGCCGACACCATCACGCGCCCGAGCTGCTCGCGCAGCGAGACCCCGAGCGTGAGGCAGACCCTGGGCTTGGCCGGCGGCCGGTGGACCCAGGCGGGGATGCTGGACGGGCCGTTGTAGGGGACGTAGCGAACCGGGACGTGATGCCGGGAGGTCGGCAGGCGCATCCACTCGGGCATCGGGTCGATGGTCCATTGGCCGGTGATCAGCTCCTCGGCCATGGCGGGGTCGTAGTCCAGGCCGATCCGGGACAGCCGGCCGGTGAACCAGTCGGCGAGCGGGTCGTCTCGCCGCTCGGGCGGCTGCCGGTCGCGGAGCCGTACGAAGTCGTCGTAGAGGCGGCCGATGTAGTCCAGCCCGAAGAGGAGGCGGGCGTGCGCCGCGCCGCTCGCCAACGCCGCGATGGGCCCCGCGAAGGTGAGGGCGTCCCAGACGACGAGATCGGGCCGCCACGAGCAGGCGAACCTCACCAGATCGTCGGTCATCGCCTGATCGGCCAGGAACTCGTACCTGACCCCGCAGGCCAGCGTGAACTCGCCCAGCACGTGGCCCCAGTCCCGGCGCCGCTCCTCGGTGTACGGCGAGGCCAGCCCGCGGCTGAGCACCTCCTGGTTCCAGGTGCCCTTGCCGCGCCAGGAGCCGCCCATGTCCAGCGGGTTGCCGACGGCCACAGCGGGCAGCCCTGTGGCGGTGATGGTGTCCACCATGTCCGGCTGACTGGCGACGCGCACCTCGTGGCCGGCCGACCGCAGGGCCCACGCCAGCGACACCAGGTTGTACATGTGGGCGCGCGACGCGAAAACCGTGAACAGAATCCGCATCATCCACCTGCCTCACTGACGGGACATCTGGCCACCGATCCGGTGACGGGGCAGCGCATGTACCTGACCACCGGCCCGGCCGGCCGCAGGTCCGGGAGCCGGGAGACCAGGGCGCGGACGGCCTCGGCCGCCAGCCGCGACGCGACGGGCGCCACGAACCGGTCGGCCAGGGTCGCGTTCTCCGTACGCGCGACGTAGTACCGGTCGGGCTCGGCGAACACCGCCGGATCCCGGTTGGCCGCGTCGATCAGGACCACGACCTGGTCGCCCGCCTTGACCGGGACGCCGCCGAGGACCAGGTCCTCGCCGGCGATCCGGCTCGCCATCCTGATCGGCGGGTCGAACCGCAGCGTCTCGGCCACCGCGCGGCCGGCCAAGGAGGGATCGGCCCGCAGCAGCGCCCACTGGTCGGGATGGTCCAGCAGCGCCAGGACGGTGCCGCAGATCAGGTTCGCCGTCACGTGGCTGGTGACCGCCAGCGTCACCACATGCCGCTCCCCCACCATGTCCTTGATGCCGTCCCAGCAGGCGACGAGCGTCCGCGCCATCGCCAGGGTGGGCGGGCACAGCCGCACGTCGAGCACCGGCACCGTGCCGGCGACCAGGTCGGCCAGCCGTGGCGAGTACGGCATGCCCGCGAGGGCGGCCAGCGCCTCGACCGCGGCCGGGCGGGCGAAGTCGGTCATGAGGTCGAACCGGCCGCCGAGGCCGGCGGCCCGCGTGCGGACGATCTCGTCGAGCTCCGGGGTGCCGTACACGGGCGCGTGGTCGAGATCGAGCAGGTCGTCGACGGCGAGGACGTGCTTGGGCGTGGTGGCCGCGTCGAGCGTGTAGATCCGCTTGCGCCGCCCGGCCGCCCTGGCGTCCCGTACGGCCAGCCGCGGATCGGTCAGGATCGCGGCCGCGCTCGCGTGCTCCGCGGTGACCCATACGTCCACGTCGCTCTGCCGCAACGCCGGATGGCCGCGCAGCTCCTTGTGGAGCGCGTCCCGGCCGGCGTCGTCGCCGCGCAGCAGGAGGGCGAGCGGCACCCCCCGGTCACCGTGCAGCCACTGCACGCCGCGGACGGTCAGCAGGTGACGGGCGAGGTCGCTGTCGGAGTGCTGTCTCGGATCGATCTGGTGCCTGGTCATGTGACGTCCTCAGCCGGCGGCATGGCCTCGGCGACCTCAACGAGATCGGGCATGTGCCAGCTCCTCCAGGTCGGGCACGATGTCGTGGGGACCGGGCCGGGCCAGCATCTCCCGCTGCCGCCGTGCCGCCTGCTCCCGGGCCGCCCGGTCCTCCAGCAGCGACCCGAGGTCCCCGGCGGTCAGCGGCGGTTCCAGCTGCGGCACGCCGTACACGACCGCGGCGGCGGCCGTGGCGAGATCGCCGTCGTGGACGACGGCGGAGCAGGCGGGCAGCAGCACGGTCAGCGAGAGGTGGTCGAGGAGCCGCACGTTGCCCGGGATCCGCGTGCCGGGCGGGACCTGGTCGGCGGCGAGGATCGCGATCACCTCGACGTCCAGCCCCGCCACCGCGGCCAGGACCTCCTGGATCGCCGCCCGGCCCACCTTGACGGCGACCCGCGGGCGCCTCGCCTCCCTGCGCAGCCAGGCGGGAGTGACGGCGACCCCGTCGTACGGCACATGCCGGATCACCCGGCGCCCCGGGTCGCCGGAGACCGGCACGCTGCCGGGGAGGGGGTCGATGGTCAGACCGGCCGGGGAGTGCCCACCGCTGTCCGGGGCGGACAGCACCCGAGCGCCGGCCACACCGATGCGCTCCGCCACGGCGGGGCCCGCCTGGACGTGGGAGTCCCACAGCACGAGGTCCGGCCGCCACACGCGGGCGAAGCTCACCACGTCCGCGGCCGGGGCGGCGGTGAGCCCGCTGCCCCTGATGGCCGTCTCCAGCGGGCCTGCCACGCACACCTCGTGACCGGCCGACCGCAGGGCCCACGCCGTGGGCACCAGGTTGTACAGCCGCGACGCCACGGCGTCGGTGGTGACGAGTACACGCATGGGTCCTCTCAGCCGAGCGAGTCGAGCCAGGCGTCGACGGCCGCCGCGGTGGTCGGCGCGTCGTCCTCGACGATGCTGAAGTGGTCGCCCGGAATCCCGGCCTCGGCGGTGGCCCGGGTCCAGCCGGTGCGCCAGTCCTCCCCTGCCTGCTCGGCACGGCCCGCGAAGCGGCGCTCGGGGCGCAGCAGCAGGGTCGGCGTGGCGATGCCGGTCACCTCGACGTGGGGCAGCAGCGTCATGTACCGGGCCATCGCGGTGAGCGCCGCCTGGTCGCCGTGGCCGTTCCGCTCGGCCCGGTCGAGTCCGGCGGCGGCCACGTCGAAGGCGAGATCAGCGGCCATCCGCGCGCCCTGCTGATCGGCGACCGGGTAGGTGTCCAGGAGGACGGTGCCCGCCGCCGGGCGCCCCTCACGCTCCAGCCGTCCGGCCGTCGCGTACGCGAACAGCCCGCCCGACGAGTGGCCGAGCAGGGCGAACGGCTCGTCGCCCGCGGCGGCGAGCACGCTTCGCACGAGCACGTCCAAGACGGCGCCGGCCGAGTCGGGCAGCGGCTCGCCCGCGGCGAATCCGGGCATCGCGACCACCGACACCCTGCGGCGGCCGCGGAACCACGAGCCCAGCCGCGCGAACTGGTAGGCGCCTCCCACGGCGGCCGGCGTGCACAGGCAGATCAGGTGGGGCCGCTTGCCGCCGTCGGCGAGCCGTACCGGGGCCGGCAGCCGCTCCATCTCCGCGGCCGAGGAGAAGGTGGGCCGCAGGTTGGCCACCGACCCCATGAGCGCCAGGCCGTCCTCGACGCGACCGGCACGCACCGCCGCGTGGAACAGGTCGAGCACCGAGTCGGCGTGCGCGGAGCCGGCCGGTTCCGCGCGCACCGGCTCCGCCGGGTCGGCGTCGAGCTCGGCGGCCAGGTGGGCGGCCAGCCCGACCGGCGTCTTGTCCTCGAAGACCACGGTCGGCGGCAGCCGCAGCCCGGTGGCGGCGTTGAGCCTGTTGCGCAGCTCGACCGCGGTCAGCGAGTCGAAGCCGGACTCCAGGAAGTCCCGGTCGGCCTCGATCGTCTCGTCCTCGCCGTAGCCGAGCAGGGCGCCGGCGTGCTCCAGCACCAGATCCAGCAGCGTCTTCTCGCGTTGCTCCGGCGCCAGTCCGGCCAGCCTGCCACGCAGCCCGGCGGCATCGGCCTCGGATGCGCCGGCGCGCGAGACGGTGCGCCGTCCGGGCGTCACCAGCGCGCGGAAGGCGGGCGGGACGTGCTCGCCGTCGAACTGTCCGCCCATGGCCGGCTTCATGGGCACGAGCAGGCTCTCCGGCCGCGCCACCGCGGCGTCGAACAGCCGCAGGCCCTCTTCCTCCGGCAGGGGGGCCATGCCGTTGCGCGCCATCCGGGCCCGATCGGTCTCGGCGAGGGCGGCGCCGGCCCACAGGCCCCAGGCGAGGGACTGGCCGGGCAGCCCGTGTGCGCGACGGTGCGCGGCCAGACCGTCCAGGAAGCCGTTCGCCGCGGCGTAGTTGCCCTGGCCGGCGTTGCCGAGCAGTCCCGCGACGGAGGAGAAGAGCACGAAGGCCGTCAGCGGCCGGTCCTTGGTCAGCTCGTGCAGATGCCAGGCGGCGTCCACCTTGGGCCGCAGCACCGCGGCAAGCTTGTCCTCCGACAGCGTTCCCAGCGTGCCGTCGTCGATCACGGCGGCCATGTGGACCACCGCGGTCACCGGGTGCTCGTCCAGCACCCTGGCCAGGGCCTGCCGGTCGGCGGCGTCGCAGGCCACCGTCGTGACCTCGGCGCCCAGCCCGGCGAGCTCGGCGACCAGGCCTGGCGCCTCGCCGCGGCGGGACAGCAGCACCAGGCGTCGCACGCCGTGCGCGGTCACCAGATGCCGGGCGAGCACCCGGCCTATCGCTCCGGTGGCTCCCGTCAGGAGCGTGGCGCCGCCGCCGTCGAAGGTCTGGTACGGCGGGCCGGCCACGACGGGCGGCCGGGTGAGCCGGGCGACGTGCACGACGCCCGAGCGGATGGCCGCCTGCGGCTCGTCACCGGCCAGCACGCCGGGCAGCCTGCGGAAGGAGTCGGGGCTGTCGTCGATGTCGACCAGGCGGATCCGGTCCGGGTTCTCCGACTGGGCCGAGCGCACCAGGCCCCAGATCGCGGCGCCGCCGAGGTCGGTCACGTCCTCCTCGCCCACCGCGACCGCTCCGCTGGTGAGCACCAGCACGGTGTGGGTGCCGGAGAACAGGGTCCTCAGCCGCGTCAGGGTCTCGCCGACCGTCTCGTGAACCGCTTCTGGACCGTCCGCCGCCCGCCCGGTGCGGTCGAGCACCACCACGTCGGCCTCCACCTGTCCGTCGAAGTCGACGGCGGGGACGCCGGCCGCCCGCAGCAGGTCCAGCGCTCCGCCGCCGGCCACCGCCCACCGGCCCGTGGCCGGGACGGGCGTGCGGCTGGGAAGCCTGGTCCAGGTCCAGCCGAAGAGCGACTCGGGCACGGCGCGTGCGGCCTGCGCGCCGGCCGGGTCGCCCGCCGCGCGCAGCACCAGCGACTCCACCGCGGCCACCGGCTTGCCGGCCTGGTCGGCCAGGAGCAGCGAGACGGTGTCACGCCCGGTCGGAGTCACCCGCACGCGCAGCGCGGTGGCGCCGGTGGCGTAGAGCTCGACGCCGGACCAGACGAACGGCAGGCCGCCGTCGACCTCGACGCTCTCGGCCAGAGCGACGGCGTGCAGCGCGCCGTCCAGGGCGGCGGGGTGCAGGCCGAACCGTCGGGCGAGGTGGCAGGCCTCCTGGCCGAGCCGTACCTCGGCGAAGACCTCCGAGCCCCGCCGCCAGGCGGCGCGCAGCCCGCGGAAGACCGGGCCGTAGCGAAGGCCCGCCGTGGCCAGCTCCTCGTACAGGCCGTCCACGTCGATCGGCTCGGCGCCGGGCGGCGGCCAGGCGGTGAGCCCGTCCGGCTCGGGCGTGCCCTCGGCCGCCAGCCGGCCCTGGGCATGCCGGGTCCACGGCGCGCCGTCCTCGTCCGGACGCGCGTACACGCTGACCGGCCGGAGGCCGTCGCCGTCAGGCGTGCCGACCACCACCTGCACGCGGACCCCGCCCTCCGGGGGCAGGACGAGAGGCGCCTCCAGGGTGAGGTCCTCCAGGCGGCGGCAGCCGGCTTCGTCACCGGCGCGCACGGCCAGCTCCACGAACCCGGCGCCGGGGAAGACCGCCGTGTCTCCGAGCGCGTGGTCGGCGAGCCAGTGCTGGGTGCCGAGGGACAGCCGGCCGGAGAGCACGACCTCGCCGGAGTCGGCCACCTGCATCGCCGCTCCGACGAGCGGGTGGTCGGTGGAGTCCAGCCCGGTCGGCGCCATGCCCGCGGTGCCCCTGACGGCGCCCATGTCCACGTCCGGCCAGTACCGCTTGCGGCAGAACGCATAGGGCGGGAGCTCGACCCGCCTGGCGCCGTGGCCGGCGTAGAGCTTTGTCATGTCCACGCCGTGGCCCTCAACGTAGAGCCGCCCCGCGGCCAGGCCGACGGCCATGACCTCGGGCGTGCCGTCGGCGAGCACCGGCCACGCCTCGGCGCCCTCGCCGAGGGCGGTGGCCGCCGGCGTGCCGCCGGGGCTCAGGTCGAGGAACCGGGTGACTCCCTCGCCCTCCAGCGTCCGCACGGCATCGAGGAACCGCACCGGCTCGCGGCAGTTGGCCACCCAGTGCTCGGGGTCGGTCAGGTCGGCGTCCAGGGATCCGGTCACGGTGGAGGCCAGCTTGATCCGCGGAGGCTCGTAGCTCAGCTGCTCGGCGACCTGGAGGAGGTCCTCCAGCACCTCCTCGGCCAGCGGCGAGTGCTCGCCCGCCGCATGCGGCAGGAGGCGGCCGTTCCAGCGCTCGGCGATCTCCGCCACCTCGTCGGCGTCGCCGGAGATCACGACCGTCCGCGGCCCGTCGATCGCCGCGATGCCGGTCAGCTCGGTGAGCTCCGGCTCGATGTCCGCCACGTCCGCCTCGACGACCGCCATCGCGCCGGGCGGCAGCTCCTGCATCAGCTGGCCGCGGTTGGCGACCAGCTTGACGGCGTCGTCCAGGGACAGCACGCCGGCCAGGTGCGCGGCGGCGACCTCTCCGGCGGAGTGCCCCAGCAGGTAGTCCGGCCGCACCTGCCACGACTCCAGCAGGCGGCCGAGCGCCACGCTCACCGTGAACAGCGCCGCCTGGGCGAACGCGGGCTGGTTCAGCAGCTGGGCCAGGACCGAGTCCGGCTCGGCGAACAGCACCTCGCGCAGCGGCCGGTCCAGGTAGCGGTCGAAGCGCTCGCTGGCCTCGTCGAAGGCGTGCGCGAAGATGGGGAACGCGGCGTGCAGGTCACGGCCGAGGCCGGGCCGCACGGCGCCGAGGCCGGGGAAGAGGAAAGCGATCTTGCCGCTGGGCCGTGCCCGGTCCACCACGACCGCTGCCGTCTCCCGCCCGGCGGCGAGCGCGGACAGCCCGGCGAGCAGCTCCTCGCGCGTCGAGCCGGCGACGGCGGCGCGGTAGCCGAACTGCGGACGCCGCCTGGCCAGCGAGTAGCCGACGTCGAGCGGGTCGAGCCCGGGATGCCGGGCGAGGTGGGAGCGGAGCCGGTCGGCCTGGAGCGGGAGCGCCTCCGCCGTCCGCGCGGTCAGCACCCACGGCAGGACCGGGGCGTCCGCCTCGCGGGTGGGCTCGCTCCGCTCCGGCTCGGGGGGCTCGGGTGCCTGCTCCAGGATGACGTGCGCGTTGGTGCCGCTGTAGCTGAACGAGGACACCCCGGCGCGGCGGGGCCGGTCCAGCTCCGGCCACGGCCGGGTTTCGGTGAGCAGCCTGACCGCGCCGGATGACCAGTCGACGTGCGGGGTGGGGGTCTCGGCGTACCGGCTCATCGGCATCTGCCCGTGCCGCAACGCCTGCACCATCTTGATGACGCCCGCCACGCCGGCGGCGGCCTGCGTGTGCCCGATGTTCGACTTGATCGAGCCCAGCCACAGGGGCCGCTCGCTGGGGCGGTTCCTCCCGTATACGGCCAGCAGCGCGTTGGCCTCGATCGGGTCGCCGAGGCTGGTGCCGGTGCCGTGCGCCTCGACGACGTCCACGTCGGCGGGCGTGAGCCCGGCCAGGGCGAGGGCGCGGGATATCACCCTCTCCTGGGACCGGCCGTTGGGCGCGGTCAGGCCGTTGGAGGCGCCGTCGGCGTTCACCGCGGTGGACCGTACGACGGCGAGCACTTCGTGGCCGTGGCGTCTGGCGTCCGACAGGCGCTCGAGCACCACGACGCCGACGCCCTCCGACCACACGACGCCGTCCGCGGACGCCGAGAAGGGCTTGCACCGCGCGTCGGCGGCCGTGCCGCTCTCGCCGAAGTGCGCGAACTGCTCCAGCGAGGAGATGACCGCGACTCCCCCGGCCAACGCCAGGGAGCAGTCGCCGTTCCGCAGCGCCTGCACGGCCAGGTGGAGCGCGACGAGCGAGGAGGAGCAGGCGGTGTCGACCGACATCGCCGGTCCCTCCAGGCCCAGCGCGTACGCGACGCGGCCGGCCACCACGCTGGCGAGCGAGCCGGTGCCGACGTGGATGCCGTCGTGCTCGCCCATGCTCACCGGGCCGGGATCGTAGCTGCCGAGCATGACGCCGGCGAACACGCCGGTCTGGCTGCCCTTCAGTGACAGCGGATCCAGCCCCGCCCGCTCGATCGCCTCCCAGCACGCCTCCAGCAGGAGCCGCTGCTGCGGGTCCATCATCAGGGCCTCGTTCGGGCCGATGCCGAAGAAGGCGGCGTCGAAGTCCGTGGCGTCCCGGACGAATCCGCCCTCCGGCCTGGTGCCCACCGCGCTGAGCAGCTCCAGCCAGTAGTCCATGTCCCAGGCCCGGTCGGTCGGGAACGGGGTGATCCCGTCCTCGCCGTTGGACACCAGCCGCCACAGGTCCTCCGGGCTGTTCACGTCGCCCGGGTAGCGGCAGGCCATGCCCACGATCGCGATCGGCTCGTCGTCGGCCACCGCCGTGACCTGCTCGTCCTGGCCGGTCTCGGCCAGCTCGCCGAGGAGCGTCTCGTGCAGGTGGCCGGCCAGCTGGGTGGCCGTCGGGTAGTCGAAGACGAGGGTGGCCTCCAGGTGCCTGCCCGTCGCCGCCGCCAGGCGGTTGCGCAGCTCGACCGCGGTCAGCGAGTCGAAGCCGAGGTCTTTGAAGGCGCGATCGGCGTCGACCAGCTCGCCGGAGCCGTGGCCGAGCACCTCTGCGACCTGGTTCAGCACCAGGTCGAGCAGGGCGGCGCGGCGGTCCTCTGCCGGCATCCGGGCCAGGCGGCCCAGCAGGGATTCGGCGCCGGCCTGCGCCGAGCCGGCGGCACGCCGGAGCGAGGGCGCCAGGCCGCGCAGCACATCGGGCAGCTCCCCGTCGGGGGTACGGAAGGCCTCGACGTCGAGCTTCATCGCCAGCACGGCCGCGTCGGCGCCCGCCGTCGCGGCGTCGAACAGCTCCAGGCCCTCCGCCTCCGCCAGCGCCGGCACCCCGGCCTTGCTACGGCCGGCCATGCCGTCCGCCAGCGCCCACCGGCCCCACGCGATCGAGTGCGCGGGCAGCCCGTTGGCCCTGCGGTGTACGGCCAGCGCGTCCAGGAAGGCGTTGGCGGCCGCGTAGTTGGCCTGGCCCGCGGCTCCGAGCACGCCTGCCGCCGAGGAGAACAGCACGAAGGCGGTGAGGTCGGAGGTGAGCTCGTGAAGGTGCCAGGCGGCGTCGGCCTTGGGACCGAGCACGGTGTCCAGCCGGTCCGGGGTGAGTGCGGAGACCACGCCGTCGTCCAGCACCCCGGCGGCGTGCACCACGGCACTCACCCGCCGGGTGGCCAGCAGCTCTTCCGCCGCGCCCCGGTCGGAGAGGTCGCAGGCCACCACCTCGGCCTGCGCGCCGAGCGTGGCCAGCTCGCCGACCAGCTCGGCCGCACCCTCCGCGGCCGGGCCCCGCCGGCTGACCAGCAGCAGCCGCTTCACGCCGTGCCGCTCGGCCAGGTGCCGTGCGATCAGGCGGCCCAGCGCGCCGGTGCCTCCGGTGATCAGCACGGCGCCTTCGCCGTCCCACCGCGGCCCGCTCTCCTCGGCTCGTGCGACCCGGGTGAGCCGCGGCGCCATGACGCCGCCGTCTCTGACCGCGACCTGCGACTCGCCTGCCCGCACGATGCCCGGCAGCAGATCGAGTGCGGCACGTTCGTCGTCGCTGTCGACGAGGATCACCCGGCCCGGGTGCTCGGCCTGCACCGCGCGGACGAAACCGTGCACCGCGGCGGCGCCGAGATCCGCGACGTCCTCGCCGGGGAGAGCCACCGCGCCCTTGGTCAGCACCACGAGCCGGGCGGCGCTCAGGCGCTGGTCACCCGCCCAGCGCTGGACGGCGGCAAGGGCGCGCCGGGTCGCCTCCCGTGCCGCCCTCGCGTCCCGGCCGCCGGCCACGCTGACCACGATCGCGTCGGGAGCCGGTTCGCCTTCGGCGGCACCGTCGATGCCGGCGATGCGCAGCGGGCCGGCGTCCGGGAGCGTCAGCGAGATCCAGGAGACCACGTGGAGGGCGTCGCGCGAGGCGGGGGCGGCGAAGTGCGCGCCGGAGGTGGAACGCATCGTCAAGGCGCCCACGGTGGCCACGGGCTGCCCGGCCGCGTCGGCGATGTCGAGGGCCATGGCGCCCTCCGCGGCCCGCCGCACCCGGACACGCGCCACCGAGGCGCCCGCGGCGAAGTAGGCGACATCGGACCAGGCGTAGGGCAGGGAGAACCGCTCACCGTCGCCGGTGGTGCCCTCCACCAGCCCGATCGCGTGCAGGGCGGCGTCGAACAGGGCCGGGTGGAGGCCGAAGGACTCGGCCGATTCCCGTTGCCGGTCGTGCAGGCGGACCTCGGCGAACACCTCGTCGCCGCGGCGCCAGGCGGCGCGCAGGCCGCGGAAGGCGGGTCCATAGGCCAGGCCGTGGGCGGCCAGCTCGTCGTACATGCCCTCGACGGCGATCGGCTCGGCTCCGGGCGGCGGCCAGGCGGTGAGCTCGAAGGGCGCGACGCCGTGGTCGGCCACCAGCGTGCCGGTGGCGTGCCGTACCCAGGGAGCGTCGCCGGACCGGGAGTGGATGCCGACGGGGCGGGCACCGGAGCCGTCCGGGGCGCCGACGATGAGCTGGATCTGGACGGCGCCCCGCTCCGGCAGCACGAGGGGCGCGTGCAGGGTCAGCTCGCGCAGGCGGCGGCAGCCGGCTCGATGCCCGGCCTGGATGGCCAGCTCGACGAAGGCGGTGCCGGGCAGCAGGACCGCGCCACCGACCGCGTGGTCGGCCAGCCACTTGTGGGAGGAGAGCGACAGCCGTCCGGACAGCACCATGGTGTCGGAGTCGGCGAGCGCGGTGACCGCGGCGAGAAGCGGGTGCTCGGCGGACTCCAGGCCGAGCGTGGCCGCGTCGCCGTCGCCCGACGCGGGCTCCAGCCAGAACCGCTGCCGCTGGAAGGCGTAGGTCGGCACGTCGACCGGCCTGGCCCCACGGCCGCTGAAGAACGGCCGCCAGTCGGGCGCGGGTCCGCGCACGTGCAGCTCGGTCAGCGCGGCGGTGAACGAGTGGACCTCCGGGCGATCCCGGCGCAGGACGGGCACCACGACGGCGGAGCCCTCCGGCCCCATGGCGGCCTTGGCCATGCCCGACAGGGTGCCGTCCGGCCCCAGCTCGACGAACCGGTCGACGCCGTTGTCGCGCAGGCACCGGACGGCGTCGTGGAAGCGGACCGCGTCACGGACGTGCCGCACCCAGTGGTCCGGCGAGCACAGCTCCTGGTCGGTGGCCTGCCGGCCGGTCAGGCAGGAGACCACGGGGATGCGCGCCGGGTGGTAGGTGAGCCGCTCGGCCACCCGCCGGAACTCGGCGAGCATGGGCTCCATCAGCGGCGAGTGGAAGGCGTGGCTCACCCGCAGGTGCTTGGCGGGGCGGCCGGGCAGGGCGTCGAGGAGCGCCTGCACGTGGGCCGAGTCCCCGGAGACGACGACGGAGGAGGGGCCGTTGACGGCCGCGATGCCGACCCGGGAGGTCAGCAGCGGGCGGACTTCCTCCTCGGTGGCCCGGATGGCCACCATCGCCCCGCCGGGAGGCAGCGCCTGCATCAGCTTGCCCCGGGCCGTCACCAGAGCGGCGGCGTCGGACAGCGACAGCACGCCGGCGACGTGCGCGGCGCTCAGCTCGCCGATGGAGTGGCCGGCGAGGAAGTCCGGCCGCACGCCCAGCGACTCCAGCAGCCGGAACAGCGCCACCTCCAGCGCGAACAGGCCGGCCTGGGTGTAGGCGGTCTGATCGAGCGTCTCGGCGTCACCGTCGATCACCGTGCGGATGGGACGGTCGAGGTGCTCGTCCAGGGCGTCGCACACCTCGTCGAAGGCGGCGGCGAAGGCGGGGAAGGCCGCGTAGAGCTCTCGGCCCATGCGCACACGCTGCGAACCCTGACCGGTGAACAGGAACGCGGTCGTGTGGTCGCCGCGCGCCACCCCTTCCACCACGGAGGCGGAGGACGCGCCCTCGGCGAGCTCGGTCAACCCGCGCTCCAGGTCCTCGCGGCTGTGCCCGATGACGGCGGCGCGGTACTCCAGCGCCGTGCGGGTGGTGGCCATGGCGCAGGCGATGTCGGCCGGGGCGAGGTCAGGCCGTTCGCGCAGGAAGTCACGCAGCCGTGCGGCCTGGGCGGCGAGCGAGTGCCTGCTCCGGCCGGACACCACCAGGGGAATCGGGTCGCCCGGCCACGAACCGCGCTCTTCCTGCTCGGTCTCGGGCGCCTCCTCGATGATCACGTGCGCGTTGGTGCCGCTCATCCCGAAGGACGACACCGCGGCACGGCGCGGCTCGCCGTTCCGCTGCCAGGCGACGGGCTCGGTGAGCAGCCGCACCCTGCCGTCCGACCAGTCGACCTGCCGGGTCGGCTCGTCGACGTGCAGGGTCTTGGGCAGCAGGTGGCCGCGCAAGGCCATGACCATCTTGATGACACCGGCGACGCCGGCCGCCGCCTGCGTGTGGCCGAGGTTGGACTTGATCGAGCCCAGCCACAGCGGCCTGCCTTCCGGCCGGCTCTTGCCGTAGGTCGCCTGGAGCGCCTCGGCCTCGATGGGGTCGCCGAGGACGGTGGCCGTGCCGTGCGCCTCGACGGCGTCCACCTGGTCAGGTGTGAGCCGCGCGTTGGCCAGGGCCTGGCGGATCACCCGCTGCTGCGCCGGTCCGTTGGGGGCGGTCATGCCGTTGGAGGCGCCGTCCTGGTTGACCGCGCTGCCCCGGATCACGGCGAGCACCGGGTGCCCGTTCTTGCGTGCGTCCGACAGGCGTTCCAGGAGCACCATCCCCGCGCCCTCCGACCAGCCGGTGCCGTCGGCCGACTGCGCGAAGGAGCGGCACCTGCCGTCGCTGGACAGCGTGCGGTCGATGCTGAACTCCACGAAGGTGCGGGGGGTGGCCATCACGGAGACGCCCCCGGCCAGGGCGAGCGTGCACTCCCCGTTGCGCAGGGCCTGGACGGCCAGGTGGATGGCGACGAGCGAGGAGGAGCAGGCGGTGTCCACCGTGACCGCCGGGCCTTCGAGTCCGAGGGTGTACGACAGCCGGCCGGACACCACGCCCGAGGAGCCGTAGCTGCCCGGGTAGTTGTGGTACATCACGCCCGCGAAGACGCCGACCGGGTCGCCCTTGACGCTGTGCGGCGGAATGCCGGCGCGCTCGATCGCCTCCCACGAGACCTCGAGCAGCAACCGCTGCTGCGGGCACATGAGCAGCGCCTCGCGCGGGCTGATGCCGAAGAAGTCGGCGTCGAAGTACGGGGCGTCGTGCAAGAACCCGCCCTCGCGCACGTAGGTGGAGCCGGGCCGGCGCCCCTCGGGGTCGTAGAGCCGCTCCAGGTCCCAGCCGCGGTCCGAGGGGAACTCTCCGACGGCGTCCCCGCCCTCCGCCAGCAGGCGCCACAGGTCCTCCGGCGTCTCCACTCCTCCGGGGAAACGGCATGCCATGCCGACGATCGCGATCGGCTCCCTGGCGGCCTCGGTGAGTCTTCTGTTCTGCTCGCGCAGCCGATCCGCCTCTTTCAGCGACGCACGCAGCGCATCGACCAGCCGGTTGTCGGACATGCTCACGTGACCCTCAATTCCTGCGGATTCAAAGGTGGACAGCCGCTGGAATATCCCTAAATTCGGCAATTTCGCACTGTAGCCGGGGCGCCGGAACCCACCTACCCCTAAGAACCCGGACCCCTAGAGTCGCGCGCACACCACGGAAGGGGTTTCCCACCACCCGCTCCACCGCGTACCCAAGGATCGGGGGACACCCGCACAGGAAAGAGCGCCTATGCACAGACAGACAACCAGGCTGCTGGTCGCCGTCGCGCATGGCGACGACGAGACGCTGGGGGCCGGCGGCACCCTGGCCATGCTGGCCGACGAGGGCGTGGTGATCAAGCTTGCCGTTCTCACCAGCGACGACGGCTCACGATGCCCGACGGGCGTGGGCGTGACCGACCGCACCTCCTCGATCGAGAAGGCGGCGAAGATCCTCGGCATCGAGGAGGTGACCGTCCACAACTTCGGCGACAACCGCCTGGACACCGTCCCTCAGCTGGAGATCAACCGCGTCTTCGAGCGGGAGGTCCGCGAGTTCCGGCCGGACATGGTGTTCACGACCAGCATGAGCGACCTGAACCACGACCACCAGCTGGTGAGCAGGGCGGCGCGGATCGCCAGCCGGCCCGGACGCAGCAGCGTGCGGGAGATCCGGTGCTTCGAGGTGCGCTCAGCCACCGACTGCGGCGAGGCGTCGGGGTTGCCTTCCTTCCGCCCCAACTGCTGGCAGCCGCTGGCGGAACGGCACCTGGAGGCCAAGCTGGAGGCACTGCGCGCCTACGGGAGCGAGGTGGAGAGCTGGCCGAACTCGCGCAGCGAGCGTGGGGTGCGAGCGCTGGCGGAGTACCGCGGCTCACAGGTGGCGACCGAGTTCGCCGAGGCGTTCGAGCTCGTGCGCCTGGTGCTGTGAGGGTGGGCACCCTTAACGCGCCGGGATAGGGGTGGGAATCGCAATCGGCCGTTCTTACGCTCTGCCGCAAAGCCCCCGAAATTTCGGGACAACGGATTTTGAGGCAACACCTTCCACGAGCTCTGTTTCCTCAACAATCCACTCCTGACGATGCCCTGCTCAACCTGAGGAGACCCATGCCCGAGAATTCCGCCACAAGGCGGCTTTCTTCGGTCGCGGTTATCGGCATGGGGTACGTGGGACTGCCAACCGCGCTCGGACTGCACGCGGCCGGCCTGAAGGTGATCGGCGTGGACCGCGACCCCGACCGGCTGCAGGCGATCCGGAACCAGGTCGTGGACCTCGTCGAGTCCGACCGCACCCAGCTGGCGGCAGCCCTCCGCCACCGCGACTTCGTCCTCACCGCCGACTCGGGCGACATATCCGCGGCCGACGCCGTCATGGTGTGCGTCCCCACCCCGGTGGACGGCCACCTCGTGCCCGACCTCCGCCCGCTGAGGGCCGCATGTGAGGCGCTGGTACGGCACGCGCGGCCGGGCCAGACGCTGATCCTGACCTCCACGAGCTTCGTCGGCACCACCGCCCGCCTGGTGGTCGAGCCGCTGACCGAGCGCGGCCTCACCGTCGGCACCGACGTCTTCGTCGCCTCCAGCCCCGAACGCATCGACCCCGGCAACGTGACGCACACCCAGCGTGACACCCCGCGGGTGGTCGGCGGGGTCACCCCGAGGTGCACCGAGATGGCCGCGCGGGTGATCGAGGTGATCTCCCCGATCGCGCACCGGGTGAGCTCGCCGGAGGCCGCCGAGATGAGCAAGCTGTACGAGAACACCTTCCGGGCGGTCAACATCGCGCTGACCAACGAGATGGCCGACATCTGCGCCGGCCTCGGCTTGAACCCCATGGAGGTCATCGACGCCGCGTCGACCAAGCCGTTCGGGTTCATGGCCTTCCACCCCGGCCCCGGCGTCGGCGGCCACTGCATCCCCTGCGACCCGCACTACCTGCTGTGGCAGCTGCGGGAGAGACGGGGCGCCGCTCCCCTGGTGGACCGGGCGATGACCGCCATCGCCGAGCGCCCCGCCAAGGTCGTCGGCCAGGTGCAGGAAGCGCTGTCGCAGGCGGGTCGCGGGCTCGCCGGCACCAGGATCGTCGTCGTCGGGGTGAGCTACAAGCCGGGCGTGCTGGACGTGCGGTCCTCCCCGGCCCTGGAGATCATCGAACTGCTCGCCGAGCGCGGCGCGAAGGTCGCCTACCACGATCCGCTGGTCTCCCAAGTCGTGCTGCCGGGCGGCTCGGTCATGACCAGCGTGCCGCACCCGGCCGGGCCGGACTGGGATCTGGCGCTGGTGCACACCGTGCACCCCGGCCACGACTACGGCTGGGTGGCGGACTGCCCGCTGGTGGTGGACCCCACCTACCGCTTCGCCGGCTCGCTCACCCAGGCGGAGAGGACGGGACTGTGCGCTGCCTGATCACGGGAGGAGCCGGCTTCATCGGCTCCCACCTCGCGGACCACCTGCTGGCCCTCGGCCACGAGGTGGTCGTCCTGGACGATCTCAGCACGGGAAGCCTGAGCAACCTCGACGGGCGCGTGCGCTTCGTCTACGGGTCGGTCTGCGACAGCGACGTGGTCGACTCGTGCATGGCGGGCGTGGACGCGATCTACCATCTCGCCGCGGCCGTGGGCGTCTTCACCATCCTGCGCAAGACCCTGTCCAGCCTGCACACCAACCTGCATGGCACGCAGACCATGCTCGAGGCGGCCCGGCGGTACGAGGTGCCGATCCTGGTCACCTCCACCAGCGAGGTGTACGGCAAGAACACCGCCGATCGGCTGTCGGAGGACGATGACCGGATCATCGGCTCGCCGCTGGTGAACCGGTGGTCCTACGCCGAGGCCAAGGCGCTTGACGAGACGCTGACCCACCTCTACGCCCAGGAGTACGGCGTGAGCGGGGTGATCGTCCGCCTCTTCAACACCGTGGGCCCGCGCCAGAGCCCCAACTACGGCATGGTGATCCCCCGGTTCGTCGAGCAGGCTCTCGCCAACGAGCCGATCACCGTGTTCGGCGACGGCCAGCAGGTCAGGTCGTTCATCCACGTGCTCGACGTGGTTCCCGCGCTGGTGGCGCTGATGAACGACCGGGGCGCCCACGGCACGGTGTACAACCTGGGCAACAGCGAGGAGATCTCGATCGCCGACCTGGCGCAGCGGGTCATAGCCGCGACCGGCTCACGGAGCACCGTGATCAAGGTTCCCTACGACGAGGCGTACGGTCCCGGTTACGAGGACATGCTGCGCCGGATTCCGGACTGCTCACGGGCCAGGGAGCGGATCGGCTTCCGCCCCCGCTACAGCCTGGACGACATCATCGCCTCGCTCATCGCCGATCGGGCTCGCACGTCTGCTTTCGCGAATACCGTTCAAGTGGGATAAATTCCATCCGACAGTGCGCCCCAAATCGGGGGAGAACGGGTGGATGGGAGTGGATCAGCGCAGTCGGCGTTACGGCTGATTCCCCGGCGGTTCAGGCCGACAAGGCCCACGGCCGCCGAGGTGCTGGGTACTCGGGTGGCACTGCTGGTCATGCTGGGGTGGCTGCTCGGCACCGAGCTGATCGCCGTGATCAACGTCTTCGGCGGTCTGTACGGCCCGGCGCCGGGCGGCGTGGCGATGGCAGGCTACGTGGTCTGTCTCGTCGTGGTGTTCGGCACGCAGATGGCCCACTCCGTGCTGGCTCCGCGCAGTTGGCCGCCGGGGACCCGCGCGCTCACCCTGACGGTGCAGGGCGCCGCGACCTATGTCCCGGTGCTCTGGGTCGGCCTGCAGGCCTTCGCCCTGGTGCCGCTCCTGGCCGGGTCCTGCCTGCTGGCCGTGCCCGGCCGGCTCGGGCGGGCGCTGTTCCTGGCCATCGGGGGCACCGTCCCCCTGGGGTACGCCCGCTACGAGGCCGGCCTGCTCGCCCTTGCCTACGGCTTCGCCTTCGCGCTGCTCAGCGGCCTGGTGGCCTACGGCCTCAGCTCCCTTGGGGCACTGGTCACCGCGGCACGGGCGGCACGCGGCGATCTCGCGCAGATGGCGGTCCACCGCCAGCGCCTCCAGATCGCCAGGGACATGCACGACCTGATCGGCCACCACCTGTCCGCGCTGACCCTGAAGTGCGAGCTGGTCTTTCGCCTGCTCCCGGCCTATCACGCCCAGGCGCTGGCGGAGCTGGAAGGCGCACGGCGGATCGCGGACCGGGCCAAGGACGAGATCCGGTCGGTGGTGGAGGGCTACAGCCACCTGTCGTTCGAGGCCGAGGTGGAATCGGTGTCCTCGACCCTCGTGTCGGCCGAGATCGAGGCGAGGCCGGAGGTGTCCCTGCCCAGCCTTCCTCCGGAGCTGGAGACCGTGCTGGCCATCGCGCTGCGGGAGGCGGTCACCAACGTGCTGCGGCACAGCAAGGCGCAGCGCTGCGTCATTCAGGCCGGCGAGCACGACGGTCCGGACGGCCGGACGGTGCGGGTGCTGGTGGCCAACGACGGCGTCGGCGCCGTCCCGGCCACCCTTCGGCGCGGGCACGGGCTGGACAACCTCATGAGCCGGCTGCGCGGCGTCGGCGGTGAGCTGACGGTGCGGACCGACGTCGAAGAAGGGTGGTTCCACCTCATCGCCGAGGTGCCCCTGCGCCGGGAGGCGGTCGCACGCCAGCCGCCGCGTGAGGACCACCCGGGCGGTCCGCCCCTGCTGCGGCTGTGGTATGACCGGTCCTGGCGGGCCGGCCTGACCGCCGGCTGGAGACCGGCGCCGGCGTTCCTGCTGTTATCGGTGGTGCTGATCGGCTACACCTCGGTCATCCTGATCAACGTTCTGGCGCTCCCGATGTCCGGGCTCGCTCGCGCCGGCGCCGTGATGTGCGTGCTGGCGGTGTTCCTGCAGCAGGGGATTCATTCCCTGGGGTGGCCCGGCCGCTGGCCGGCGTGGCTCAGGCTGACCGGCCTCGGCGTGCAGGCCCTGACCACCTTCGCGCCGCTGCTCTGGGTCGGCCGGCCGTGGGGGTCGATGGCCGGCTTCCTGGCCGGCTCGGTGTTGCTGCTGCTGAGCCGCCCGTGGCGGTGGCCGGCGTACGCGGGCCTGGGGGCGGTCCTGCTCGCGCTGACCTGGCCGCTGCCCAACGCGCTCATGGGCTACCTCACGCTCTCCAGCCTCGTGACCGGCCTGGTGGTGTACGGCATGAGCAAGCTGGCGGCGCTGGTGGCCGACGCGGACGCCAAGCAGGCCGAACTGGCCGAGGCAGCGGTCGGGGTGGAGCGGCTGCGGCTCGCCCGCGATCTGCGCAACGTGGTCGACAACAACCTGACCGCCATCGTCCTGAAGACCGAGCTGGTGCGCCGGCTCCTGCCTCACGCGCCTGGCCGGGCACGCGACCAGATGGCGCTCGTCCTGGAGACCGCCCGGCGGGCGCTGGCCGACATCAGGACCATGGTCAGCGGCTACCGGAACATGTCGCTGACCACGGAGATCCGCTCGGCGGAGGCGATGCTGATCGCGGCCGGGATCAGCGTCGAAACCGACGTCGCCGTCGGCGAGCTGCCCAAGGGCCCCGACGCGCTGCTGGCCCTGGTCCTGCGGGAGGCGGTGACGAACGTGCTGCGGCACAGCTCGGCGCGGCGCTGCCGTATCGAGGTCACCGGCGACGAGCGGACCCTCCGGCTGGACATGCGCGACGACGAGGTCGCGGGCGAGCGGCTCTCCCCGCGCTTCAGCGGGCTGAACGATCTGGAGGCGCGGCTGGCGAGCACGGGCGGCCGCCTGACGATCGCGGCCGACGACGGCTGGTACCGGCTGACCGCGGAGGTCCCCAGCTCCATGGAGGCTCCCGAGCCCTGACGCGCTACATTCTCAACTACCACAAATATCAGTAAAGGATTGCAAATTACTCGACGACTCAGTCATCGTCGATGTCGGGGAGTTCAGGGCTCTTGAGCAGGCTGGACGGGGCGCCTGAGGGGCCCACCTCAGTGTCGCCGTACCGGCACCGTCCCAGGATGTGAGTGACCGTGCTGAAGGTGCTGCTGGCTGAGGATGTGCACATGGTTCGCGGCGCGCTCGCCGCGCTCCTGGAGCTGGAGCACGACCTGACCGTGGTGGCGCAAGTCGACACCGGAGACAAGATCGTCCCCGCGGCGCTGGAAAAGCGCCCGGACGTGGCGGTCATCGACATCGACATGCCCAAGATGGACGGCCTGACGGCCGCCGGCCTGCTGCACAAGGAGCTGCCGTCCTGCCGCACGCTCATCCTCACCGGCCTTGGCCGTCCCGGCACGCTGCGCCGCGCCCTGTCGGTCTCCGTCTCCGGCTTCATCCTCAAGGACGCGCCCTCCGACCAGCTGGCCACCGCCATCCGGGCGGTGGCGTCGGGGCGGCGCGTGGTGGATCCGCAGCTGGCGCTCACGGCCTGGGACGTCGGGGAGAACCCGCTCACCAGCCGGGAGATCGAGGTGCTCGAGATGGCCGCGCAAGGGGCCGAGGCACCGGAGATCGCGGCCAGCCTGCACCTGTCGGTCGGCACCGTACGCAACCACCTGACGCGGATCACCACCAAGCTCAACGCGCGCAACCGCGTCGACGCCATCCGCATCGCCATCGAAGCCGGTTGGTTCTCCCCCAAACCCAAGTGAGCGGGCGTGAAAAATTCACATCCGAGAAAGTGACCATAGAACTGTGCAGACCGGGCGGGCTGCCCGCATCTTCTTGGTGGAAGCCACCGGGTTACCGGAAACCACCGGGCCAATCGCCGAGAAAGGCAAACCATGTCGATCTGCGCTTCTCTGCCTGCACAGCGTGACTGGCGATACGCTGAGCTCGTCATGCGGAGCTGGATGGATCCCACCTTGGCGGAGGCCTGCCGCAAGGACCCGCTCGCCGCCGACCTGACCATTGAGGACCTCGACCGCTCCGACGCCTTCGCCATGGCGCTGCCCACGGCGCACATCGAGCCGGCAGAGCGGATCTGAGCCGGGCGGGCACGAAGCGGGAGGCGGTGACCGTGAGCGAGCGAGCGGCGCCACTGATCGGCTTCAAGCGGCACGTGAGCGCGGCGACGGTGCCGGGCGAGGCCGTCTACGTCACGTCCACACGTGGCACGTACGCGCTGTCCGGCCAGGCGATCGAACAGCTCGCGCCGCTCCTTGACGGCAGCCACACCCTGGCCGAGGTGTGCGAAGCGATGTCACCCGCTCTCTCCGCCGAAGCCGTGGGACAGGTGCTCGGCAAGCTGGCCGCGGCCAACCTGGTCGGCTACCGCCACCCCGGCTCGGGCGAGGACGCCTCGGCGGAGGCCTACTGGGACCTGGCCGGCGTGGACCAGGAAGAGCGCGCCCGCTCCCGGCAGGCCGTCGTGTACGTCGAGACGCTCGGCGAGGTCGACGCCGGCCAGGTCGCCGAGGCCTGCCGGGCCGCCGGGCTCACCACCGGCCACGAATGGCAGGCCGGGCGGTTCACTCTCGTGCTCTGCGACGACTACCTCGACCCCGCGCTCGAGGACGTCAACGCCCGCCACCTCGCCGCGGGCCGCCCCTGGCTGCTGGCCAAGCCGGCCGGGGCCGACGTCTGGGTGGGACCGCTGTTCCGGCCGGGAGCCGGCCCGTGCTGGGCCTGCCTGGCCTCACGGCTGCGCGCACAGCGGCCCGGGCACGCCTGCGTGAGCAAGCTGGCCGAGGCGGGCGCCGCGATCAGGCCGCCTGACACCTCGCTGCCCGCCACCCGCGCCATCGGAGCGCAGCTCGCCGTGCTGGAGACGGCCAAGTGGCTGGCGGGCTGCGACACCGGGCTCACCGAAGCGGTCTGGACGCTGGACACCCTGACGCTGGAGTCCGCCCACCACAAGCTCACCCGCCGGCCGCAGTGCCCGGCCTGCGGCGACCCGGATCTGGTCGCCAAGCGAGGGTGGCAGCCCATCGTGGTCGGCAGCCGCCCCAAGAGCGTCCTCGACGGCAACTCTCATCGGGCGGTCGGCGCCGAGGAAGTCTGGGAGCAGTACCACCACCTGGTCGACCCCATCACTGGCATCACCGACAAGATCGTCCGTGACCCGCGGTGCCCGCCGTTCCTGCACAGCTACCTGTCCGGGCCGAACCGGGCGCTGGGCGCCGACCGGCTCTCCATGATCCGCGCCGGGCTCCGGCAGCAGAGCGGCGGCAAGGGCCGCACCGCGTTCGAGGCCAAGGTAGGGGCCCTCTGCGAGGCCGTGGAGCGCTACTGCGGGTCCCGCTTCGGTGACGAGCCCACCGTCCGCGACACCTTCGCCTGCCTCGGCGCCCCCGCCGTCCACCCCGACGAGTGCCAGCTCTTCCACCCCCGGCAGTACCGGGAGCGCGACCGCTGGAACGCCGCCCAGATGCCCTTCCAGCACATTCCCGAGCCCTTCCGCGACGACGAGGTGATCGACTGGACCCCGGTGTGGTCCCTGACCTGGGACCGCCGGCGCCTCGTCCCGACGGATCTGCTCTACTACCGCGGGGACGCGCCCCACCCGGCGATGCGCGCCAACTCCAACGGCGGCGCCGCCGGCGGCAGCCTGGAGGACGCCATCCTCCAGGGGTTCCTGGAGCTGGTGGAGCGGGACGCGGTGGCGCTGTGGTGGTACAACCGCACCCGGCAGCCGGCGGTCGACCTGGACTCCTTCGACGATCCCTGGCTGGCGGACCTGCGGGAGCACTACCGGCGCGCGAATCGGGAGTTCTGGGTGATCGACCTCACCGCCGACCTGGACATCCCGGTCATGGGCGCGATCTCGCGGCGAACCGACAAGCCGGAGGAGGACATCATGTTCGGCTTCGGCGCGCACTTCGATCCCCGTGTCGCCCTCTGGCGCGCGGTGACCGAGCTGGGCCAGCTGATGCCGGCCGTCGCGCAGGTCCGCGCGGACGGCACCGGATACGGGTTGTCCAACCCACACTTCCGGCGGTGGTGGCGGGAGAGCACCGTGGCCAACCAGCCCTACCTCCTGCCGGACCGGGAACTCGCCCCTCGCACCGCGGCGGACTACGGTTACCGGCCGCGGACCGACCTGCTGGAGGACCTGGACCACATCCGGGACCTCACCCGGCGGCTCGGCCTGGAGGTGCTGGTGGTGGACCAGACCCGCCCGGACATCGGCATGCCCGTGGTCAAGGTCGTGGTGCCCGGCCTGCGCCACATCTGGGCGCGTTTCGCTCCCGGCCGCCTCTACGACGTGCCTGTCCGCCTGGGACGGCTGCCGGAGGCGACGCCGTACGAGCGACTCAATCCGACTCCCCTGTTCTTCTGATCCGCGCGGGGTAGCTTTGTCCGCGCCGATGAGGAGCACACTCATGGAGAACCGCTCACCGCGATTTTCCCTGTGGTCGTTCCGAGAGGATGTGTACATCGAGACCGAGACGGCCGACGAGACCGTGGTGATCCACAGCCCGTGGGGAGAGCTGAGGCTGCCCCGCCCCTCGCCCGCGGTGCTGGAGGCGCTGCGGAGGATGAGCCTCGGGCCCATCTCGCTGGAGAACGTCATCGACACCCGGCAGGATCGCGCAGACCTGGACCTCCTCCTCGACCGGCTGCAGCACCTGGTGGTCCGGTCGTTCGGCGACGACCAGGGCCGGCCGCTCATCTCGGTCGTCCCGATCGCCAGGGAGGCCCGCTTCGGCCTCGGCACGCCGGTGCTGGAGCTTCCCGTCCGGCTGTCCAAGTACGTGATGCTGCGGACCGACGGCAACGACTACTGCATGGAGTCCCCGCTGTCGCTGCACCGCGTGCTGCTGCACGGGGCCGAGGCGCTGTCCCTGATCGGCCCGCTGTGCCGGCCGGCCAACCCCTCCTCGATCGCCCCACGGACGCGGCACCTGGTAGGAGTCCTCATGGCCACGGGCATGGTGGTCCAGGCCGTGCGGGGGGACCTGCTGTCGCGAGTGGAGTTCGCCGAGGACACCGACCCGGCGCTGGTGGGCTGGTCGCCCCTGGAGCTGATGGTCCACACCCGCACCACGCTCGGCCGGCATGACTACGACTTCGGCGAGACCCACCGAGTCGATGACATCCAGGAAGCCGAGCCCCTGGTCAAGCCGCCGCACTCGGGGCCGTCGGTGCCGCTCTACCGGCCGCCGTGGGACGAGCTGGTCGCCTCCGACCCGCCGTTCACCACCGTGCTGGAAGCCACCCGGCACACGTGTGACTTCGACATCCGGCCACTGCACGCCAGGGAGCTGGGTGAGCTGCTGTACCGGTCGGCCAGGATACGGGCCGGCGACGCCGCCGACCGTCCCTATCTGAGCAACGGGAGGGGCTATGAGCTCGAACTCTACGTCACGGTGAACGAATGCACCGGAATTCCACGCGGCATTTACCACTACGACCCGCTCGAACACCGTCTCGAGCACATCCAGGCCGACCCGGCGGGCATCGACCGAATTCTCCAGGACGCGCGGGTGGCGGCCGGACTGAACGTGGCGCCGCCGGCGCTCATCACCATCACCTCCCGCTTCCGCAGGCTCACCTGGAAATACGAGTCGGCGAGCTACTCCTTCGTCCTCAAAAACGTCGGCATGCTGATCCAGACTTTGTCGCTCGCGGGCACCGCGATAGGCCTCGCCACGCGCTCCCTGGAGCATGTGGACATCACGTCGACCGCCCGGCTGTTCCAGCTCGACTGGCGTACCGAGTCCAGCGTGGGCGGGCTTGCGATCGGCCGGCGCGCCCGGTGAGGCGTGAATTTTTCATCCATCAGATGATGACGTCGTGAGTGTCGCACCCTGAATGGCTTGGCTAGCCTTGGCGCATGAAGCCGGCAGGGATGCGCAGGAAACAGAAGAGAGCCACGCCCTCCGAAATAGACCGGCGCACGCCGAAAGGCCGCGTCCTTCCCTTCTAAGTCTTCTCACCATTCCATGGGGGAGCCGAAGAGCCATGGCCAGCGACCCTGGCAATCAGATAAGAATGTCGCCCCACGAGGCGAAGTCCTATCTGCGCGAGCAGTTCGAGGAGAGCGCGGCCGACGCCGGCCGGCTGGTGCTGATCAGCGGGGGCATCGCCAGCGGGAAGACCACGCTGCTGAACGAGCTGCTGGACGACGCCGCGAACCTCGGGGCGCTCACCCTCAGCGCCACGGGCGCGCCCGACGAGCAGGACATCCCCGCGGCCGTCATCGACCAGCTGCTCACCAATTGCTCCGCGTCCTTGGACGTGCGGGCTCCCGACCACGACGACGTGCAGCACGTGTGCGACGCCATCCTTGAGCTCGCCCGCGACCGGCCCACCGTCATCTGCGTCGACGACATCCACTTCGCCGACGAGGTCTCCCTCAAGCTGCTGCTGCAGCTGCAGCGCCGGATCAGGGCCACGAAACTGCTGATCGTGCTGAGCCAGCAGCACTGGCCGCATCCCGCCCGCATGAGGCACGGCTTCTCCTTCGCCAGACAGCCCCGCTACCACGCCGTCCACCTGCTTCCGATGACGGAGCAGGCCGTCCGCGCCCTCATGAAGGACTCCGACGGCGACCTCCCCCGGCAGATACACGAGCTGAGCGCCGGCAACCCCCTGCTCGTCAGGGCCCTGATCGACGACTGCCGGCACAGCGGCGAGCAGCTCGTGGTCGGCGCCTCCTACGTCCGCGCCCTCTGCGCGTTCCTGGACCGGCCGGACGCCCACCTGCTGGAGGTCACGACCGCGCTGGCGGTGCTGGGCGAGCACGGCACCGGCGAGCTGATCGCCGACCTCACCGGCATCGACCTCGACACGGTCGCCGACATCCTGGATGTCCTCACGCAGGGCGGCCTCATCAGGGACGGCAGGTTCCGTCATCCCAGCGCGGAGGCGGCGGCGCTCAGGCGGCTCTCTCCCGAGGCCCGCAGCAGCCTGCACGCCAGGGCCGCGCGGCTCAAGCACCAGGCGGCCGCCGGAGCCCTCGAGGTGGCGACGCACCTCGTCCAGGCGGGCCAGGCGCCGGAGTGGTCGATCAGCGTGCTGCGCCGCGCCGCGGACCAGGCGCTGACGGTGGGCGAGATCGCCTTCGCGACCCGCTGCCTGGAGCTGGCCCTGCCCGCCGCCACGAGCGAGGCCGAGCGGCGGGCCATTCGGCAGGCCTTCATGAAGAGCGTGTGGCGGGCCAACCCGAGCGCCGTGGCGCCTCACATCGCCACGCTTCGCGAAACCGGCGCGCTCGATCAAGAGGAGTGCCTGTCGCTCATCCGGCACGCGCTCTGGCACGGCGACAAGGAGACGGCCATGCGGGCGCACGGGCTGCTGAGCGGCTCGTCCGAGCCCTTGGACCCGCAGACGCAGGTGGAGGTGAACCTGGCCGTCCAGTGGCATTTCGGCCCGATCCTGCCCAAGACTGAGGAAGGGGAAGGCGAAGCCCACCCCTGCGCCACGCCGTGGAACGTCACCGCCGAGACGCTGCTGCAGACCTGGGAGCGCGGTGGCGACGAGGCCACCAACGCGAGCGCGGAACGCATCCTGCTCAACAGCCGGCTGAGCGACACCTCGCTGGAGGCGATCGTCATGGCCGTCTCCGCCCTTGCCCGGGGCGGCAGGGCGGACCGTGCCGAGTGGTGGTGCGAGCGGCTCAGCGACCAGGCGCGCCGGCGACGGGCGGCGGCCTGGCAGGCGATGATCGATGCCGTCTGGGCCGGGGTCGTCCTGC
Source organism: Thermoactinospora rubra (assembly GCF_002093975.1). Lineage (GTDB taxonomy): Bacteria > Actinomycetota > Actinomycetes > Streptosporangiales > Streptosporangiaceae > Nonomuraea > Nonomuraea rubra_A. The sequence goes on along the minus strand of NZ_MSZZ01000005.1, from coordinate 351,801 downwards.
AGCGCGGCGATGTGGCCAAGGCGGCCGAGCTGGCCAGGGCCTCGCTCGACCTGCTCAGCGACCAGAACTGGGGGGTGTCGATCGGCTATCCGCTCAGCACGCTGATCTTCGCCGACATCTACCAGGGCGATTTCGACAGCGCGACCAAGACCATGCGGCGTGTGGTGCCCGACGCCATGTTCGAGACCATCGCCGGCGCCTGGTACCTGCGCGCGTGCGGCCACTTCCACCTCGCCACGAAGCGCCCGCTGGCGGCCGTCGGCTATTTCCAGAAATGTCAGCGTTTGATGCAGAGATGGGACGCCGTCTCCCCCACCCTGGTGCCGTGGCGCAGCGACCTGGCGGAGGCCAACCTCCAGCTCGGCAACCGCGCCATCGCCCGCAGCCTGGCCACCCAGCAGATGGAGCTGTCGCAGGAGGCCAACCCCTACGCGTACGGCCTGGCCCTGCGAGTGCTGGCCTTCGCGGGTCCCACCACCGAGTGCGCCGCCATGCTCGGCCGCGCGGCCAAGTGCTTCCAGGACGCGGGACACCAGCTGGAGCTCAACCGGACCCTCAAGGCCGTCGCCCACCTGAAGAACTCCCAGCGGCGTGAGGTCCAGGCGGCGGTCCCGCTGGCCGCGACGCGCCCGCGAGCCGTACCCGCGCAAGCCGCGCCCACGACAACCGTCACCGCGCTGCCCACGCGATCCATGCCGGCGCGTGCCGTACCGGCACATGCCACGCCCGCGCGTGCCGTACCGGCGAGGAAACCGGCCGCACCGCGCAGAGAGCACCCGGCTCCGGGCGAGTCCAGCGTCTTGAGCGAAGCCGAACTGCGGGTCGCGCAGCTGGCCGCGCTCGGGCACACCAACCGGCAGATCAGCGACCAGCTCTTCATCACGGTCAGCACCGTCGAGCAGCACCTGACGCGCGCCTACCGCAAGCTCGGCATCAAGGGCCGCAGCGCCCTCGCCGACGAGCTGGAATGCCTGAAGATCTCCGCCTAGCAACCCCGTTCACCCTGAACCATGGGAGCGCAAGTGTCGCACCTCCTGGGCCGCAGGCTGAAACCACTCAAAACACCGACGCATCGCAACGCCATGCGGGTGACCGCGTCCGCCATCGCGGGCGACGGCTTGGGAACGCTGGCCCAGGCGGAAGCCTGGCTGGCCGAGCGCTCGCTGATGGACCGGGCCACCGTGACCAGGGTCCCGCTGGAGGAGCTGGACGGGTGGGAGACCGACGCCGCCACGGGCGACATCCGCCACCGCAGCGGCAAGTTCTTCGTGGTCGAAGGCATCGACGTGCGAGGGCCGGACACCGCGTGGTCGCAGCCGATCATCAACCAGCCCGAGATCGGCATCCTCGGCATCCTGGTCAAGGAGTTCGACGGCGTCCTGCACTGCCTGATGCAGGCCAAGAACGAGCCGGGCAACTGCAACGGCGTGCAGCTGTCGCCGACCGTGCAGGCCACCAGGAGCAACTACACCCGCGTGCACAAGGGCAAGCCGGTTCCGTACCTGGAGCACTTCCTGCACCCCGACGAATCGCTCGTGATCAGCGACGTGCTCCAGTCCGAGCAGGGGAGCTGGTTCTACCACAAGCGCAACCGGAACATGGTGGTCGAGGCCGCCGGCCCGGTGGAGCCGCTGGAAGGCTTCCACTGGCTGACCATCGGCCAGCTGCACCGCCTGCTCGCCCTGCCCAACGTGGTCAACATGGACGCGCGGACCGTGCTGTCCTGCATGCCGTGCACCTGGCCGGGCATCGTGCGCTCGGCGCCGCCCGCCGGCTCGCCGTTCCACGCCGCCTTGCTCCGCTCGTGCAGCCCCGAGTACGGCAGCCTGCACACCACCGACGAGGTGCTGCACTGGATCACCGACGTGCGCGCCCGGCAGCAGACGACCGCGCGGCGGATCCCGCTCAACGCCGTGCGCGACTGGCGGCGTGGCGCCGACGAGATCGCGCACGAGAGCGGAGCCTTCTTCAAGGTGATCGGCGTCGAGGTGACGACCCGGCACCGCGAGGTGGGCCACTGGATGCAGCCCATGATCGAGCCGTGCGGCCAGGAGCTGGCCGCCTTCCTGGTCGCCGAGTTCGGCGGGGTGCTCCACGTCCTGGTCAGCGCCCAGCCCGGGCCGGGGTACCTCAACGTCCTGGAACTCGGCCCCACGGTCTCGTGCATCCCCGACGACTACGCCAAGCTTCCCTCCCTGCCCCGGCCGCCCTTCCTGGACGCCGTCCTGGACGCCCCCGCCGGGCGCGTCCGCTTCGACACCGTGCTGTCGGAGGAGGGCGGCCGGTTCTACCACGCGCAGACCCGCTACATGATCGTCGAGCTCGGCGAGGACGACCCGGTCCCGGTGCCGCCGGACTACCGCTGGATGACCCTGCACCAGCTGGCCGGCCTGCTGCGGCACAGCCACTACGTGAACGTGCAGGCCAGGACGCTCATCGCGAGCCTTTACAGCCTGACCACCGAGAGGGCGGGGGTCCGGGCCGAGATGGTGGGCGCATGAGAATCCTCGTCACCGGCGGGGCCGGATTCATCGGCTCACACTACGTGCGTACGCTGGCGCGGCAGCGCGGGGTCTCGATCACCGTGCTGGACAAGCTCACCTACGCCGGAAATCTCGCGAACCTGAAAGAGGCAGCGGGACAGTTCACCTTTGTCCAGGGGGACATCTGCGACGCCGAGCTCGTCGGCAAGCTGGCCGCCGACCACGACCAGATCGTGCACTTCGCCGCCGAGTCCCACGTCGACAGGTCCATCGCCGACGCCGGGAGCTTCGTCAGGACCAACGTGCTGGGCACCCAGACCTTGCTGGACGCGGCGCTGGCCGGCGGGGTGGGGACCTTCGTGCACATCTCCACCGACGAGGTGTACGGCTCCATCGCCGAGGGCTCGTGGACCGAGAGCGAACCCCTGGCCCCCAACTCCCCCTACTCGGCGTCCAAGGCGGCCTCCGACCTGATGGCCCTGGCCTACCACCGCACCTACGGGCTGGACGTGCGGATCACCCGCTGTTCCAACAACTACGGCCCCTACCAGCATCCGGAGAAGGTCATCCCGCTCTTCGTGACCAACCTGCTCACCGGCCGGCCGGTCCCGCTCTACGGCGACGGCCTCAACGTGCGTGACTGGCTCCACGTCGACGACCACGTCCAGGGCATCGAGCTGGTACGGCAGGGCGGACGGCCCGGGCAGGTCTACAACATCGGAGGCGGCACCGAGCTGAGCAACAGGGAGCTCACCGCCCTGCTGCTGGAGGCGTGCGGCGCCGGCTGGGACATGGTGCTGCCGGTGGCGGACCGTCCGGGACACGACCGGCGCTACTCCCTGGACTGCACCAAGATCCGGCGGGAGCTGGGGTACGCGCCGCGCACCGACTTCGCCGCCGGGCTACGACGGACGGTGGAGTGGTACCGGACCCATCGCTCCTGGTGGGAGCCGCTCAAGCGGGACGGGCAGGGCGAGGGGCGCTCGGCGCGCGCCGTCCCCGCCGGAGCCCGGTCGTGAAGGGCCTCACGCCGATATGGCAAGCCGGTACCCGTGCTGCTCGGCCACGCTCATGACGTACTGGCCGTAGGGCGAGTTCCGGTACCGGGCGCCCTGGCGATAGCAGGTCTCCGCGTCGATGAACCCCATGCGGAGAGCCACCTCTTCCAGGCAGGCGATGCGGACGCCCTGCCGCTCCTCCATGGTGTTGACGTACTGGCCGGCCTGCAGGAGCGCCTGCGGCGTACCGGTGTCGAGCCAGGCGAACCCGCGGCCGAGGTCGACCAGCCTGGCCCGGCCCATCTCCAGGTAGGCCCGGTTGACGTCGGTGATCTCCAGTTCGCCGCGCGCCGAGGGCCGCAGGCTCCTGGCGATCTCGACGACGTCGTTGGCGTAGAAGTACAGGCCGGTGACCGCCCGGTCGGAACGGGGCCGGGCGGGTTTCTCCTCGAGGGAGACGAGCCTGCCGAGCCGATCCACCTCGGCCACGCCGAAGCGTTCCGGGTCGCGCACCGGATATCCGAACAACACGCACCCCTCGACGTCGCGCGAGTTCTCGGCGAGCACCTGGGAGAAGGCCTGGCCGTGGAAGATGTTGTCGCCCAGGATCAGCGCGGTCGAATCGTCGCCCACGTGGTCGGCCCCGATGATGAACGCCTCGGCGATGCCGCGCGGCTCGCGCTGCACGGCATAGGAGAAGTCGAGGCCGAACTGGGAGCCGTCGCCGAGCAGCCGCTGGAAAAGCGGAAGGTCGCGCGGCGTCGAGATGATGAGGATCTCCTTGATGCCGGCCAGCATCAGCACCGACAGCGGATAATAAATCATTGGCTTGTCCGCCACCGGAAGCAGTTGTTTGGAAATGGCGAGAGTGGCGGGATGGAGCCGCGTTCCAGAACCCCCAGCCAGGACTATCCCTTTCATACCGAGCAAGGCTAGGAACCCTTCCGGGCCACCGGCAAGAACGCGGCCGGACAATAGGGGTGGGACCACGGGCTAGGGGTGTTCCGCGCGACGGCGCGATGATTATCCTGCGATTACTTGTTCCTTTCCCTGAGGAGAACAGGTGCACACCCAAGAACACCTGATCGCTAAATTGCCGCGCGAATCCATGCGTGACCGGGTCGCGGAACTGGCGCTCACTCGGGAGAGCGTGCGGGAGGGCGAGCCGTCGGCCACGTCCAAACAGCACGCCAAGGGCAAACTGACCGTGCGCGAGCGGCTGGACATCCTGCTCGACGAAGGCTCCTTCCGGGAGATCGAGATGTTCCGCCGCCACCGCGCCACCGGCTTCGGCCTGGAGAACCGCCGCCCGTACACCGACGGCGTGGTCGCCGGGTGGGGGCAGGTGGACGGGCGCGAGGTCATGGTGTACGCCCACGACTTCCGGATCTTCGGCGGTGCCCTGGGCGAGGCGCACGCCGAGAAGATCCACAAAGTGATGGACCTGGCCGAGGCGGCGGGCGTCCCGTTGATCAGCCTGAACGACGGCGCCGGCGCCCGCATCCAGGAGGGCGTCACCGCGCTGGCCGGCTACGGCGGCATCTTCCGGCGCAACGTCCGGGCCTCCGGGGTGATCCCGCAGATCAGCGTGATGCTCGGCCCCTGCGCGGGGGGCGCGGCCTACTCCCCCGCGCTCACCGACTTCGTCTTCATGGTGCGCGGCATCTCCCAGATGTTCATCACCGGCCCCGACGTGGTCCGGGCGGTGACCGCCGAGGAGATCAGCCACGAGGACCTGGGCGGGGCCCACGTGCACGGCACCATGTCGGGCGTGGCCACGTTCGTCTACCCCGACGAGGCCTCCTGCCTGGAGGACGTCAGGTACCTCCTGTCCATGCTGCCCTCCAACAACCGCGAGCTGCCGCCCTCGACGGTGCCGGCCGACCCGGCCGACCGCCCGAACGACCGGCTCCTGGACCTGGTGCCGTCGGATCCGGCGCAGGCCTACGACATGGGCGAGCTGATCCAGGAGATCGTCGACGACGGGGAGTTCTTCGAGTTCCACGCCGGCTGGGCGCAGAATCTCATCTGCGGCCTGGCCAGGTTCGACGGCCACGTCACCGGCATCGTGGCCAACCAGCCGCTCCGGCTCGCCGGCGTGCTGGACATCAACGCCTCCGAGAAGGGGGCGCGCTTCGTCCAGATGTGCGACGCCTTCAACATCCCGCTCGTCAGCCTGGTGGACGTGCCCGGGTTCCTGCCCGGCACCGACCAGGAGCACAGCGGGATCATCCGCCACGGCGCCAAGCTGCTCTACGCGTACTGCGCGGCCACCGTGCCCCGCATCCAGCTCATCATCCGCAAGGCGTACGGCGGCGCCTACATCGTCATGGACTCCCGGTCGATCGGCGCCGACCTGTCCTACGCCTGGCCGACCAACGAGATCGCGGTCATGGGCGCCGAGGGCGCCGCCAACGTGGTCTTCCGCCGGGAGATCGCCGCCGCCGAGGACCCCGACCTGAAGCGGGCCGTGCTGGTGGAGGAATACCGCCGGACCCTCATGCACCCCTACTACGCCGCCGAGCGCGGCCTGGTGGACGCCATCATCGACCCGCGGGAGACCAGGGCCACGCTCACCCAGGCCCTGCGGCTGCTGCGAGCCAAGCACGCCCCCATGTCGCACCGCAAGCACGGAAACCCGCCGATGTGATGGACATCCGGGTCTACGGCAACCCCACCGAGGAGGAGCTGTGCGCGCTCGTCTGCGCCCTGATGGCCAGGCGAAGGGCGCAACCGCCGCCGGCGCCCGAGGTCAGGAAGGCCGGCTGGACACCCGTTTGGTCACCGTACTGGTCACCGCGTTCCTGGGCAGGACCCGCATCGCGGGCGCGATGAACGCCGCGTCCCCGGCCGCCGCGGGCGTGGGGCGGCCCTTCGGGGCGGCTCACCTCACCGCATCAGGTGTCAAGCGGGCAACCGTGGAGGGCTCCAGGTTGCCCGGCCTGGTGTTGTCGCTGCCCCTCGCCTACTACAACGGCCTGCTCGACCGCCCGCAGTACCGGGTCACGATCGCGGCCGTCGTCGGCGTGACCCTGGCCAGCATGGTCGCCAGCCATCTGCGCATCCGGCGGGAGCGGGAGCTGGCCAACGTCCGGCTCGTGGCCGAGATCGCCTGCGCCGAAGCCCCCGAGGAGGGCGTTCCGCTCGGGCTGAGCGACATGGCCACGAGCCTGCCCAAGCCGTACTCGATCCCCTTCGGCAGCGGAGACCAGATCCTGCTGTACACCGACGGGGTCATCGAGACGCGCGACGGGGGCGGCGCGTTCTACCCGCTCACCGAGCGGATCCACCTGCTGTCCGGACCGGATCCGCAGGCCGCGCTCGACGAGCTGCGCGCGGACCTGCTCCGGCACAGAGGAGGGCCGCTGCCCGACGACGCGGCGATGCCCCTGCGGCGCCGCCAGAGCTGAGACCGCCTTCGCGGTGCTGGGCTACTTCGATCGGGACGGCGGCACGTCACTCCCCCAGTTTCTGGATCCGGTCCTTGAACAGCGTGGTGGCGATCGACGCGCGCCGCGGCTGGCCCTTGAGGAAGGCCTGGGCGAAGTGCTTGGCCTGGTCGTAGCTCACCTTGCCGGGCATGGGCGGCTCGTCGGGGTTGACGTCCACGTCGACCAGCGCCGGGCCGTCGAAGGCCAGCGCCTCGGCGATCGCGTACGGCAGGCCGGGCGCCATCGAGGCCAGGTTGCCCGACAGGTAGAACTCCCGGCCGCCCCGGATCGTCCAGTGCCGCGCCGCCCAGGTGGCCACCGTGCCGCTGTCGCACGTCATGATCGCGTCCTCCGCGGCGAGCTCGTCCAGCACGCCAGCCAAGTACTGCGGGGCGATCGGGTCGCGGTCGGGGCTCAGCAGCGCGGCCAGCCCTTCCTTGGCGTCGCCGACCATCGGCACCTCGGTGGGCACCCGCGTCCCGGCACGGGCCGGATCGGCCTCCAGCTGCACGAACCGCGTCTTGCCCGGCTCCGGCAGGTGCTTGGCGTAGGGGAAGTTCGTGCCCACCATGAACAGCACGTCCACGTCCTCGACCAGCTCCTCGCTCGGCCGCGTGCCGAGCAGGCCGATGCCGCCGGTGGTGTAGAGCGAGTCGTCCGGGACGACGGCCTTGCCGGGCAGCGTCTTGATCACCGGCGCCTGCAGGGCCTCGGCGACCGCCAGCACCTCCTCGCGGGCGTGCAGCGCCCCGGCGCCCACCAGGAGCGCGGGCCGTTCGGCGGCGTTGAGCAACCCCGGCCGCGCGCCGCAGGTCCTCCTGGCGCGGCACCGCCGGCGGAGGCAGGTAGACCGGGGCCGTCTGCGGCGCCCGCGCCGGGGCGACGTGCCGCCAGGGGTCGGCGTCGGCGTCGGCGACCTGGATGTCGTTGGGGATCGTCAGGTGCGCCACGCCACGGCGGGCGCAGGCCGTACGGATGGCGATGTCGGCCAGGGCGGGCAGCTGCGCGGGGGTGGAGACGACCTCGTTGTAGACCGCCACGTCGTCGAACAGCCGGTCCAGGTGGACCTCCTGCTGGTAGCCGGTGCCCAGCACCGCGGTCTCCTGCATGCCGGTGATCGCCAGCACCGGCATGTGGTCGAGCTTGGCGTCGGCGTCCACAACGGTGGCGTTGCTGCCCAGGTCGGCGCCGATGGGGCTCATCGTGGCCACATACGGGATGGCGTCCGCGATCACCGACAGTCCTGCTGAGGCCCACAGCAGCATGGCGGCCACCCCGAGGGTCACCCAACCTTCAATCTCTGCAGTGGACCGCGCAGACGTCCTGCCGGTACGGAACATCCCTGATCGCCTGAAGAATAGGCTTCCAGCCGTCATACTCCGGATTCACGTGACGTCCCAGCACGATTGCGGCAACCTTGGAGGCTCCGGCCTTCCGGAGTGCATACGATGCTGATTGGACCCGAGAGCCAGTCGTCCACGTGTCATCCAGCAGGAGAATCTGAGCTCCGCCGAGATCCTCTCCGGCGGAGAATCGGTCTGGGTGGAACTTCCGCGAGTCAGAGGGAATCTTGGGATTCGCCGTTAACTCCGCCCAGGGAAGCTGGATTCGATCGCCGATCAGCGCTCGCAGCGGATGCTCCCCCGGCCGTCCTTTCGTGCTCGGCACAACCGCTAGATGCGTCCATCTGTCAACGCGCGCCGCACGGGCAATACAACCATGGTGGTCGGCTACAAATACCAGGAGCAGATTCAGCAAGTCCAGCTGGATTGCCGGAGACGGCACAGCTGCCTTGTACGCCGCAAGAGCGTAAGCATGCTGCTGCCGTTTAACCGCGTACGAGATTGGGACCACCACGTTGGCTACCTTGGACTGTGCGGTGGCCAGGTGCTGCTCACAGGCGTAACAGCGGGTCCAGCGCGGATCTGCCGGACCACGGCAGACGTAACAGATCCCCGGAGCGGGTTCGAGGGGATTTCTCAGGTAGGAGGCCTGGTGTGCGACCCGTCTGCGGGTCGCCTCCCATGGATCAGCAGCTCCTGGCAAGGATGGGAATCTCCGGAAGTGAGTCGGGGCCGGCGTTTAGCTCGGCGATCAATCCTTCCACAACCGCCAGCAACTCGCGCAACCCGGAGACCACGTGAACCCCCGGCTTCTTCGCATAATCACGGGCCCAGTCATGCTCCAGCAACTCTTTCGGCATGACGACGGGACGCCCATGCTCGAGAGCAAGCCGTGCCTGAATCCGCGCCCCGCTCTTCCACGGTGCCTCCACCACAACGGTGGCAGCGGCGTATCCACTCATCACGGCGTTTCGCATCGGGAAGTTTCGCTGATGCGGTGGGCTGTCCGGCCAGAACTGACTGACGACAAGCCCCTCCCGGCTGATGCGCTCCTGCAGCGAGCGGTTCTCCGCCGGATAGAACTTATTGATCCCGGTTCCGATGACCGCAACCGTCCGACCTCCGGCTTCGAGCGCGGCGCGATGGGCGGCCGTGTCGATCCCCCTGGCCAGGCCGCTGACGACGGTTACTCCGTTCACCGCCAGATCGTGGGCGACGGCAGCGGCGATCCTGAGCCCCTGCTCGCTCGCCTGTCTGGTCCCGACCACTGCGATCGCACGCTGGTCATGTGCCGAGATCCCGCGGGAGAACAGGATCGGCGGCATTTGGTGGATGCTTCGTAGCTGGCTTGGATAATCCGCATCGAGGCAGGTGCGTACCGTGATGCCCTGATTCTCCCACTTCGCGAGTGATTCCGCTGCCTGCACGATCGCGGACTCGACCAGATCGGGCTCCGGAAACAGCGTCGCCTGTACTTGGAGTTCCGAGGCAAGGACAGCGACCGCGCTGCCTTGCTCCAGGACCGCCAGGGCGACATCAGCCCAGCTTGCACCCGGACGCTGCAGGAGCGCCACGAGCGCGGCACGTTCACGCAGCTCCGAAGCCATGCCAGCGATGTTACCCACGAGAGGACCCACGCCCCAACGATACCGCGCGACGCCCCAAAAATTCGAACAGTTCGAATAATTGCGAGCTACGCCCTGCTCGACGGCGCCGCGGCGGCCTGACGCATGGGCGGGCGGTCATGGAGGAGCGCCTCCCTCCGAAGCGACGCCTGAGCCATCACGAAAGATCTTCATCGAAGTTGCCCGAGCGGTAGTTCGGGTGATCCTCATCCGCGATGTTGGCCAGGTGGAGCGGCAGCGGCCAGCGTGTCTGGGCGTCCCAGGACAGAGGCTGAGCACACAACCGCGCGGTCACCGCCACCGCCTGGTCTTCGTTGATCAGTCCCGGCCTGACCACGACGAACTCGGTGCCGGTGAAGGCGTGCCAGTCGTTGCCCTGCTCGTCGGCGCGGCCGGCGGGCAGGGTGAAGACTTCCCCCCACCCGTGGGCGGCACGGCCGCCAGCCCGCTCTTCTCCCTGCAAGAAGTGGAGGCGTGGCTGCAAGCCAACAAGCCCGGCCTGAGCCTGTCCGCCGAAGGCAAGCTGTGGCATGCGATCAAGGCCCTCGGTGACGACCTGCGTCTCGCGCAGGTGCTGTGCGCCACAGGCGCGTTCCTGGCCGTGGTACGGCAGGGCGCCTGGCAGAGGCTGGCCAAGCTCGACGATGAGAAGCTGGAAGCCACGGTCCCCGCGGAGGTGCGCAAGGCCTGCCAGAGCGCGGCCGTCTTCCCGAGCAAGCTCCCGCCGGGCACCGGCCCTCTGCTCAGAGACCTGGCCTCCCTCGCGGGCGAACTCGGCGAAGCACAGCTGTTTGAGTACTTCACCACCCGGTTCCTGGAAGCACAGCATCGCTCCTTCGCCGCCACGCCTCCCCCGCTGGCAAAGTTCGTGGCCGACCTCGTGGGCGAGCGGCCGCGCACGCTTCTCGACCCCGCCTGCGGCACGGGCACGTTGCTCCTGGCGGCAAGCGATCAGCACAGGCGGCTGCTCGGCCAAGAGCGCGACACCGATCTCGCCCAGGTCGCGGCCATCCGGCTGGCCCTGTCCGCAGAGCAGGCGGTCGTCGTCGGCGGAGACTCCCTCCACGCCGACGGGTTCGGCGGCGAACTCGTCGACGCGGTCGTCTGCCACCCGCCCTTCAACGAACGCGACTGGGGTCACGAGGAGCTGGCCGCCGACCCGAGGTGGGAGTACGGCCTGCCACCCCGCATGGAGTCAGAGCTGGCCTGGGTGCAGCATGGGCTGGCCCACGTCAAGCCGGGCGGGATCGTCGTGACGCTGATGCCGGTCACCGCCGCCAACCGGCGCTCCGGCCGCCGCATCCGGGCCAACCTCGTGCGCAAGGGCGCCCTTCGTGGCGTCGTCGACCTGCCGCCGTCGATGGCGTCGACCGCGGGGATTCCGGCCCATCTGTGGCTCCTGACCAGGCCCGTTCCGGGCAGTCCCCCGCCCGCGACGGTGTGGTTCGCCTCGGCGGTGAAGGATCGCCCCGCCGAGCTCGCGTCCGCGTGGGTCGCCTACCTGCGTGAGCCGACCGCCGAGCCGTCGTCCGGCCGGACCGTGGCGACGATCGACCTGCTCGACGAGGACGTCGATCTGACTCCCGACAGGTACCTCGCCGAGGGGGGCGGGGATCAGGTCACCGTCCAGTCGCTCACGGACGAGATCAACGACCTCCTCGGGCGCGTGCGCCGCCTTCTGCCCGCGCAGCCCGAGCCGCTTGCCGTCTCCCTGACCACAGCGGGAGAGCTGGCGCAGGCGGGCATCTTGGAGATCATCCGCCCGGGGAGAGAAGAACAGGCGTGGAGCGAAGCCGGCGACATCGTCGTCACGCCGGGAACGGACCGGCTCGACGTCGAGGTCACCCGGCGGCCCACTCTTGTGACGGCACGCAACCATCTCATCCGGATCCATCGGCGCGACGTCGACCCGGAGTTCATCGCGGGGTTCCTGCGGAGCGCGCACAACCCCGTGCCCAGCTCCGGCACGTCCTCCGGCATGCGCAGGGACGTGCGGAAGGCGGTCGTTCCCAGGCTGCCCGCGATCGAGACGCAACGCGCCTACGGCGAGGTGTTCCGCCGGCTGGAAGAGCTGAGGGTCGTCCTCAACGAGGCGGCGGCGAAAGGCGAGCGGCTCACCCGGCTCGTGCTGGATGAGATCACTCGCGACGCGCGGCCCTGACGGCCTCTCACACCAGTCTGCCCGCCGCGAGCTCGCCGAGGCCCAGGCGATACAGCGCCCGCGCTTCCCCGGACAACCGGCCGGCGCTCGTCTCGAAGAGCTCCAGCAGGCCGAACGCCTCCCCGAGCCGCCGCTGCTCCTCGATCGGCAGCCGTGGAATCTCCACCCGCCGGATGTCCGCGCGGGAGGTGCCCGTCTGCCCCCTGCCGGACCCGGCCGCCGCGGCGACCCGCAGGAACCCCGCGAGACAGGCCGGGTCGATCCGCTCGCGGTCGGCCCGGATGGCGTACAGCCCCGGTCCCAGGACGGCCCCGCCCCGTTCCACCAGCCGGACGACCATGGGCCGCCCGCCCGAGGGCAGCACGACGTCGCCGGCCTGCAGGATCACCGTGCCGGCCGTGGTTCCGGCACGCTCGCGGGGCTCGGTGTCCTCCAGCACATCGCTCACCGTGAGCACCGGCAGGTCGCCCGGCGGCAGCTCGCCCCTGGGCGGCTGGAGCACGGTGACGGCGCCCGCTCGCATCTGCTCGGCGATCGTCGTCTTGGGCACGTCCGCGTGGGCCGCGCGAAGCCGCCGGAGGTTGCGCACGCTGCGCCGCAACCGCTCGACGGAACCGGTCATCTCCTCCAGGAGGGTGGAGAACGCCCCTTCAGGCTGGCCCGGGCCTGCTCGGCGGCCGGGCGTCAGGTCGACCTCCTCGTCCAGGAGGTCGATGACGGCCACCGCGTTCTCGTGTCCCGCGCCCGTGAACGCCTGCCACTGTTCGACGACGGCTTCGCGGAGGCGGTCGTCGGGCAGATCGGTGGCGTCGGCCATCATGATGTGCGTGGGCACCGGCTCTCCGGTCACCGGCCGGCGCAGAATCCACAGGTGCGGGGCGGCCAGGACACCGGGCACCGAGCCGGCGGGCAGCGCCACGATCCCGCGAAGCGCGCCGGTTCTCAGAAGCCGGGCGCGGATCCGGCGTCCCGACCGGCGGTTGGCCGCCGCCGCCGGCATGACGACGGCCATGTACCGGCCGGGCTTGAGGTGGTAGAGACCGTGCTGAACCCAGGGCAGTTCCGGCTCGCCCCGCGGTGGCAGGCCGTACTGCCACCGGACGTCCGTCGCGAGCTCGTCGTACCCCCAGTCGCGTTCGCCGAAGGGCGGCACGCAGGTGACCGCGTCCGCCCGCAGCGAGCCGAAGGCGTCGGAGCGGACGGCGTCGCCGGCCGACACCGCGCCGCGATGACCGTGCAGCCGCAGCCGGGCAGCGGCTATCTGGGCGGTGTGGTCCTCTCGCTCCTGGCCGAAGAGCTCCTCGGCGCCCTCCTTGGCCGCGCTCATCAGCACCGAGCCGAAGCCGCAGGCCGGATCGTAGACGACGCCGCCCTTGGCCTCGGTCAACGCCACCATCAACGCCGCCAGCGACGTCGAGACCTCGCCGACCCGGCGGGAATGCGCCTCCAGGTAGCGCTCGTACACGAAGTCGAAGATCCCGGCCGCGCTCCGTTCGGCCGCCAGGTCGGCGATGGTGCGCAGCAGCCCGGCTTCCAGGATTCCGTGCGGCTCCCCCGGCAGGTCCAGGCCGGACAGCGCGTGGCCGAGCCGGTCGGCCAGTTCCCCGTCCGGTCTGCGGGCCAGCTTCCGCCAGGTCCCGGCCTGCTGGTCGAGGAAGACCAGGAAGGCGCCCGCCTGGCCCACGGCCTGGCCCAGCCGAAGATCCCCGACGCTGGCCTTGATCTGCTGCCACACCCGCTCTTCTGCCGGAATCTCGGCCAGCTTGCCCTGCCGTCTCAGCCACTCCTCGACCGCGGCGAGCGAGAACAGCGGACTGCTGGAGGTGCCGCCCACCGGCGCGGGGAAGTCGGCGAAGCGTCGTCGCCAGTTGCTGACCGCGGCCCGCCCGACTCCGGCGAGCCTGGCGATGTCGGCGGCCGCGACGGTGGCGCTGTCGTCCATGTGGTCACCCCAAACGTGAAAGGACCGCCGCGTACATCAGGGCCGGGTCGGCGCGGACGTCGTCGCGGATCCAGCCGGGAAGCGGTGGCAGGTCGCAGACCATCGGGCGGAGCAGGTCGAACACCGCCCTGGCACTGCCCGGCCGCCTTTCCGGCTCCTTGACCAGCAACGACAGCGTGACATGGTTCAGTTCCGCCGGCACGCCGATCATCGCCGGCGGCTCCTCCCGCTGACATCTGGCTATCTCGGCCAGCAGGTCGTCGTCCTGGAACGGCCGCCGCCCCGCGAGCAGTTCATACAGCAGCGCCCCGACCGCGTAGACATCGCTTGCCCGGCTGGCCGCCCTCCCCTGGATCAGCTCGGGCGCCATGTACCGAGCCGATCCGGGGATCTGCCCCTCGGCGGTGATCGTGGAGAATTCGCCGGCGCCGAGCGAAGCGGCCACCCCGAAGTCGATGACCTTCACGGTTCCGTTCGCACACAGCAGCAGGTTCTCCGGTTTGAGGTCTCGATGGATCAGGCCGGCGTCGTGCGCGGCCGCCAGCACCGCGCACGCCTGCGCGGCGATGAACACCGCCCAGGGGTACGGCAGGCGCCCCACCTCGTCCTTGAGCTTGCCGACGCTGTCGCCCTCCAACGCCTCCATCACCATGAAGAGATCGCCGTCGTGGCCGAAGTCGTAGACCACGGGCACGCCGGGATGGCGCAGCCTGGCGGTGATCCGAGCCTCCCGGTTGAACCGTCTGCGCCCCTCCTCCGCCGAGACGAGATCGCCCAGGCTGATCAGCTTGATCGCCACCGGCCGGTTGAGCCGCAGGTCCTTGCCCGCCCAGACCTGGCCCATGCCGCCCCGCCCGATGGGTGAAGTGACCTTGTAGCGGTCGGCGACGGTTCTCATGGCAGGAACCGGCTCTTCCGCCCGTGCCAGGAGATCACGACGCTGTCCCTGGCCCGGGTGCTGGCCACGAACAGCAGGGACCGTGCCCGCCGCAGCTCCCGCCGGAAGCGCAGCGGGTCGCTCTCCTCGAAGTCGAGGGTGCGGGGCACCAGCCCCTCTCTCACCCCGGCGATGATCATCCGCTGGTATTCCAGCCCCTTGAACCGGTGCATGGTCCCGATGTGCACCGGCGCGTCGACCAGCCGCGGCCCTTCGCCGGTGATCGACGTCGAGACGATCTCCGCCCGCCCGAGACGGTTCTCCACGTCGGCCACCATCCATCGTTCCGGCACGGCGACGCCGATGGATCCGCCACCCCATTCCTGGACCTGGCTGACGATCCCGTCCAGCTCGGCTTCCCACGTCGGGTACGGCCTCAGCACCGGGTCCGGGCCGCGCAGCACGGAGCGGTAGCCGGTCAGGTCGTCGTGGCCGTCGTCGAGGTCGTCCCACTCCTCCTGTCCCAGCAGCCGCACCGCCGTACCGAGGATCTCGTGGGTGGTGCGGTAGCTGAGCGTCAGCTTGGCGGACCGGCCGCGGATGTTGATCCCCAGGCTGCCGAGCGAGACGTGGTTGCCGTAGATCCGCTGGTGGGTGTCGCCGACGATGAACAGGTCGTCGGGCCCTTCCGGGATCATCGCGCGCAGCATCTTCCAGTGCGCCACCGACAGATCCTGCGCCTCGTCCACCACGATGTGCCGGTAACGGGGACGGTGCCAGATACCCGACTCGCGTTGCACCCCGGCGTTGGCCTCATAGGAGGCGCGGTCGCGGGCCTTCTCCAGCTCGATGCGGGCGGCCCGCTCGGCGAACTGCTGGTTGGTCCACACGCCCTTGGCGTCCAGGCGCATCACGTAGCGCTCGGCGAGCTGCCAGATGGCCGCGCGGTCCTGTCTGCTGATCGAACGACCACGTCCGGCGCGCCGGGCGCGGAAGTAGTCCGCCTTGGTCGCGCAGGCCTGCCCGAGGATCACCTGGGTCCATTCGGCGTGCAGGAAGTCGGCGTCCCAGCGGGTCTCCCCCTCCTCCAGCAGCAGGTCCTCCCACTCCCTGAGCGCCTTGGTGTCGTCGATCCGCGACCGGCGTCCGCCGGTGGAGGCCTCGGCGACGATCGCGCTCGCCACCTTGTCGACGTTGAGGATGTCGACGTGCCGCAGGATCTCGGCGCCGGCCAGCGCGATCAGGCGTTGCCGCAGGTCGGCGGCGAGGTTGGTGTTGAAGGTGGTGAGCAGCACCTTGCCGGACCCGGGGCTCATCCGGTCGACCAGATGCTTGACGCGGTGCAGCGCGACGATGGTCTTGCCGGTGCCCGGGCCGCCGCTGACCCGGGCCGGGCCGCTGTAGGACCGTTGGACGATCTTTCGCTGGGTGGGGTGGAGGAAGACCCGCCAGCGTTCGAAGTCGCCCTGTTCCAGGATCTCCCGCAGGTCGGCGTCGGCGGTGGTGACCGTGGCCGGGCGCTCCAGGGCGGCCTGGTAGTCGTCGGTGTCGATCTCCTCGGCAACCGCGACCGGCGCCGTGATCTGGTCGAGGACCTCCTCCGGCGTCTTACCCGTGTGGAGGGCGAGCAGGACCTCTCCCGTCAGCTGGGGGGCGATGGAGGCCAGCGCGAGAAGCTCGTCCTCCGTGGTGATCTTCATGATCAGCCCGATGAGCGGCTCCGCGACGCCCAGTTCCAGGAGCTGTTCGGCGGTGAACTTGGCGAACAGCGGCTCCGGTCCGGCGGGTCGCCGCTCGACGATCGTCGACTCGACCGAGACGAGGTCGACGAACTCGATGCCGCCGGTGACCGGGTTGATCTGGTAGGCGAATTTGTCGAGGTTGTCATAGACCTCCTGCCGCGGCTTGACCGCGACCAGGATGTAGTCGTCGCCGCCCGCGTGCAGCAGCAGCGCGCGGTAGTCGAGGTTCACCCGGGCGGAGTACAGCCGCGGATGCCCCTCCAGCCGTTTGAACCTCAGGCCGGGGTTGTCCTTGTCCTGGCGGAACTTGTGCTGGAAGTCGTAGATGGCGCCTTTGACGGCCCGCGGCAGCTTGAGGATCTCCTTGTCGGCCTTGTCCAGCAGCCGAAGCGTTGCCCTGCTCACGCGATCGCCCTCCTCAGTTCGTCGGGCGTCCAGCCCGCCACGGTCCGCGCGTCCCAGCCGGCCGCCCGGAAGGCGGCGTCACGCCGGCGCGTGTCCTCGTCGTCTCCGGCCAGCACGATGGCCACCTTCGCCGCCGGCCAGGCCAGCTCCGCCTGCCACAGCTGCTCGCCCAGCTCGAAGCCGACCTGCGGCACCGGGACGCCCAGGGCGGCCAGCTCGTGGACGAGCTCGGCCAGGCCGGGCTCGTCGGGGACGATCTCGTCGAGCACCCGCTCCCACTCGCCCGAAGCCCGTTCCTCCGGCGCCTGCCGTACCGGACTGACCTCCTCCACCGACCGCAGGTCCTCATCCAGCGGCAGCAGGCTGAGCGCGGTCAGGAAGCCGCTCCCGCCGGCGGCGGCGAGCAGGGCCGGGTCGAACCGGTCCAGCCCGGTGAGCGCGAGCTGCGCGCCGTCGCCCTTCCCGGTGTCGAGGAACTGCAGGATGTTGCCCCAGAAGAGCCAGTTCGCCCAGTTCCGCTTGTGGGTGGCCTCATCGGCGGTGATCGTCTCCGTGCGGTCGTCGATCACGACGAAGGCGCTGAAGTCGCGCCCGTCCAGGACGATCGTCAACAGGCCGCTCCGGCAGACCACGACGGCGCCAGGGGCGGAGGCGGGCAGCGGCAGGCCGCGGAGGGCGGCGGCGACCCGCTCCGGCACTCCCGCCGCGTCGCAGCCGCTCTTCTCCCGGGCCTCCACGAGCGCGCCGACGACCATCGCCTCAGCTCGGCGCAGCCACAGCCGGGGGTCGGGCGAACCCAGGTAGGCCAGCAGCGTCTCGACGGGGTTGGTCCAGAGCGTGGCACCCAGCTCGCCGGGATCCCGGCCGGTGACCTGCTGGTAGTAGGCGCGCGCCTTCGCCTGGGCGTTGCCGAGGTACGGCGGGCGCGCCGAGCCGGGAGCGAACCCGCGCTCCTCCCACTCGTCGAGGTTCTCCCACGTCAGCTGGAAGACCAGGCCGCGGTGGGCCCGTAGCCGGGCCCGCTTCTCCGCGTCGCCGGCCAGCCGGTTGATCTCGGCGCTCGCGTGGTAGGCGTAACCGTCGAGGTAGACCGAGACCTCCTGCGGCTCGGGGTCGACGAGCCGGAAGACGACGTCGGGCCGGGTGCCGCGGATGGTGTTCTGCAGCGTCATCCGCCAGTGCCTGATCACCCCGTCGGGTCCCTCGATGCGCAGGTCGGCGGTCTTGCGCCCGTCGACGACCTCCCCGCGGGACAGGGTGCCCGGCGTGTCGGCGCGGCGCGCCCACGCTTCGAGCCCGCCGAGGAACCTGGCCTCCAGCTCGCTTTCGACCTGATCCCACAGCGAGATCTCGCCCGTGTCGGCCACCTCGGTGACCTGCCAATCGTCCAGCAGGTCGGCGAGCATCTCCTCCGCGTCCGCCCGGCTCACCTTGTCGTAGTCGCCACCCGGGACGTGCGCGAGCAGGCAGCGGTGGCAGGCCCGCTTGGCGCTGTCCTTGCACCGGCACCCGGACACGATGGCGTGCGCGGCCTCCAGCACCTCGCGGAACCCCTCCGCCGACGCCAGCCGGTGCAGGTAGCCGGTGCCGCCGGGCAGGGTGTCGTGCAGCACGAGAAAGCGCCGGCGGCGCCGGGTGTCGCGGTCGGGCATCGTGGCGGTGACGATCGCCAGGTGGTCCGGGTCGCCGCCGTACTTGGCCGCGACTCCTGTCATCAGCGCCGCCGCGAAGGTGGCGGTCCGCTCCGCGGCCATGAGCGTGGCGATCGGCAGCAGGATGCGCAGCGCCTCGGTGTGGAGCTCGTGGGCGAGGATCACCGGCTGGTGGGCGACGTCCTGGGGAGCCCGGCGGTGGGCGCACCAGGGCCGGTGGTGCCGGCGGCTCGGGTCCGACCACGAGGCCGCCAGCAGGCCGTCGGAGTGCGCGTTGGGCGGGCCGTCCACCGTGGTGCCGCCGCAGGCCGGGCAGACGTGGAACGGGTTGAGCCGGACGTCTTCGCCGGCGAGCTTGCGGACGTCCTGCCGGTCGCTCCGCATCGTGCCCAGGTTGAAGCGCCGGACAGTGGCCTTGCGGGTGAAGTCCACGCCGAAGACGACCTTGTGGTGCCGCCAGGAGCCGGGAACGATGTCGGCGGCGTCGATGTCGACGGCGACCGCCCGCTCGTAGTAGCGCTGCTGGCGGTCCTCACTGTCGTCGCCGATCTGGGCGTCGTCGCGGCGGTCGTGCGCGTAGACCCGGGTGGGCCGCAGCACCTTGTGGAGCGACTCGATCTCGCCCAGGGCGGGGTTGGCGCAGCGGGGGCATGGCGAGGTGTCCTCGACCGCACGCACGGTGCGCACGTAGCCGCACTCGCCGCAGACCCGCCAGTCCTCCCAGGCCGGCCGCGACGGCGTGCCGATGTCCAGGCCGGTGATCTTGTGCTCGTAGCCGCGCATGTAGAAGTGGTTGCCGGGGGCCAGCTCGGTCAGCGCCAGCCGGGCCGGGCGCCTGTACTCGCGGACCTCCGAGTGGTACTGCTTGCCGCCCGGTATCTCCTCCTCCCAGGTGATCGTGGCCTCCAGGGCGGTCGCGGAGTCGATGAGCGAGTAGTTGGGCAGCAGCCCGAGCTCGACCAGCGCGCTCTGCGCGCTTTGCCGGCCGATGTCGCCGATCAGCTTGGAGACCGCGCGCCGCTCCGCCGTCAGCGACCGTTTGACCGCGCGCTCGATCGTGTCGGACTCCACCAGCGACTCGATCGCCTCGTCGATCGCGGCCAGCCGCTCCCTGAGGTCGGCCAGGCGCCGGTCCCACTCCTCCGCGGCGCGCCGTACGGCCTGCGCCAGCCCCGAGGCGGCGAACGCGCGCAGCTCCGCGGCGGCCTGCGCGGTGACCCGCTCCCCGAACAGGTCCAGAAAACCCTCCACGGCGCCGGACGCCAGGGCGGCGGGCACGAAGGAGGCCAGCCACCCGGTCTCGCCGAACAGCGCCGACGCGCGACGCGGCAGGGGCAGGATCCCGGGGAGCCGGCCCCGCGCGCAGAGGTCGACCAGGTGGGCGACGTACTGCCGGCGCAGGATCTCCACGGCCGACAGGTAGCTGCCCGGCGGCACGATCTCCCCGGCGATCATCTCGATCGGCTCGCCCAGGAAATACAGGTCCCGCGGTTCGCGCCCGACCAGGGTGACCAGGAAGGCGTTGCCGTCGCGCCGGCCCGCGCGGCCCACGCGCTGCACATAGTTGGCCGGTCCCGGCGGCAGCGACGCCAGCAGCACCGCCGACAGCGTCCCGATGTCGATGCCCAGCTCCAGGGTCGGCGTGCAGGACAGCACGTTCGGGTCGTTGTAGCGGGTGCCGTTCTTGAACCGCTCCTCGACCAGTTCGCGCTGGCGGCGGGTGAGCGCGCCGGTGTGCTCGGCCGTGACCACGCGGAACGGCCCGTAGCCGTAGCCCAGGTAGAGCCGCCGATAGTAGTCGTCGCGGTACTTCTTGGTGCCCCGGTCGGTCAGCCGGCCACGGCACCGGTACCGAGGACAGGGCTGGCCGTACCACTCGCCGACGATCTCGGGCCGGATCGTCTGCTGCCAGGCGCACTGGTCGCAGCCCAGACCCGCGTCGTTGACGAGGGCGTCGTCGATCGCGTGGATCATGATGTGCCCGGGGTGCAGGCCGTACACGCCGGTCTGGCCGTCGACGACCCGTTTGGCGATGACCCCCTCCGACGCCAGCAGCGGCACCAGGCGGGCCAGGTACTCGCCGGCCTGCCTGCGATCCAGGTCGAGGCATCTCATCGCCCAGTCCTGCGGCCAGCCCTGGTCGGCGTCGATCCGGTCGAACTCCGATTTGTTCTTGGGCCGGTCGAGCAGGAAGGTGGGCGCGCTCAGGCCACGGGGGAAGTTGGGGATGCCGTCGGGTCGCGGCCCCCAGATGGCCCCGTAACGCTTGGTCCCGGCGTTCTTGATCCACTCATCCAGCCACCGGTGCCTGATGGCGCCCCGGTAGCGGAGCCGGTCGAGCAGACCGCGGACGAAGGCCAGATAGCGTGCGGGCGTCTTGGGGTCGACCATGCCGGAGAGCCCGAGGTGCACGTCCCGCGCCAGGTCCGCCGCCTTCTCCGGGTCGCCGAGCACGACCTCGCCGACCGCCGTGCGGGTCAGGTCGAGAGTACGGCCCTGCCGCGACCTCAGCCCGAACTCCAGGATCGCCTGGAAGGCCAGCCGCTCGCCGATCAGATCCCACGCCTTGGGCGTGCCCGACGTCGTCTTGGCCAGGATCGCGTCGATCTCCGGCCGGTCGTGCAGGTCGGGCGGCACCACCGCGGGGAGCACGTCGGCCTCGCTGGCCGCGGCGGCCAGGTCGCCGATCAGGTCGTTGAGCAGCATCGGCGCCTCGGGGTCGAGCCTGGAGGCGATCAGCCTGCGCAGCGAGAACGCGAAGGACCGGTTGGCGACGAATCCCGCCCGGTGGGCGGCGTCCTGCACGGAGTCGTTGAACAGCAGCGTCTTGCGGTGCTCGGGCTCCAGCTGGCCGCCGGCGAACAGCTGGGTGACGACCACCGAGGCGAGCGAGGCCAGGCCGGCGCCGAGGAAGCGGATGCCCTGCTCCATGTCGCACGCCGGGCAGCGATCCTGCTCGGCCGCGTGGATGCCGTCCTGCTTGGTGCTGAGGTTGGCCAGCACGAAGACGACGTCGCCCGCGCCGTAGGCGTCGCGTTCCGGGTCGTAGGGCCGGACCCGGTCGCCGTCGAGGATCTGCAGTCCTTTGGCGCCCGCCTCCGCCTCGCCCTTGGTGGCCGTGATGAGCGCCCGGACCCGCTTCTTCTCCGGCCCGATCGCCGCGCGGTAGATCCGCTCCGGACTCGTCACCAGCTCCGTCGGGTCCTTCTCCGGCGAGTAGGCCGCCCAGCCCGAGCGTCCGCAGTGGCGGCAGTAGACGGCCGGAAGCAGGCTCCTGCCCATGATGTTGATCGTGGAGTCGGCGTCGACGATCGGCGGCTCGCCGATCCAGGCGAAGGCCGGCGAGTGGTGCACCAGCCGCAGCAGGCGGGTGACGGCGCGCACCCAGATGTGCGTCTCGACCATGAGGAAGGGACGGTCGGGCCTGCCGGTCCCGGGATCGGGCGTCCGCGCCTGCGACAGCAAGGCGACGAACCGGGCCAGGGCGGTCGCGGCCTTGGCCGGGTTGTCGCGGATGTAGGCGCCCCAGTTGTAGGCGCCCTTGCGCGGCAGCCGCTCCAGCATCTCCTCAAGGGTCTTCGGCCGGCCGTCGCCGAGCAGGTCCAGCACCGCCTGGGTGAGGATGTGCTGCCTCAGCGTGTCGGCCAGCTCGACGTCGCTGATGGTGTTCCGGCCGGTGACGGCGGCGGCGAGCCGGTCGATCGCCCCGGGGTCGCGCAGCGGGTCGCCGCACGCGATGAGCTCGTCGGGTCCGGGCAGCGGCAGGGTGACGTCGATGTCGCCGATGAACTCCTCGGCGGTCAGGCGGTCTTCGCCGACCACGGAGTCGGGCGGGAACACCGTGCCGAAGACCTGCTCGGCCACCTCGCGGATGGCCGCCGTGGGGTCCGTCGAGCGGGCGCCCGGGGCGGCGCCCTCGCCCAGCGTCGCCGAGGTCGCCACCGGGCAGATGCCGCCGAGCGGGCTGCCCGGCCGGGAGTGCCCGGTCACGGCGGCCAGCCTGCGCAGCAGCATCGCCACATCGGTGCCCTGCGCGCCGTCGTAGGTGTGGAACTCGTCGACGACCACGTAGGCGATCTCGGCGTCGTTCCACAGCGGGAGGTCGTCGGCCCGCTGGAGCAGCAGGTCGAGCATCTTGTAGTTGGTGATGAGGACGTCGGGCGGGTTGCGCCGGATGTCCGCCCGCAGCGTCGCCACCTTCGGGTAGCCGACCTCGGGCGTGTCGCCGATGTACAGCGCGGCCTCGACCGCCTCCATCCCGGGTTCCCGCAGGTATGCGCTGATGCGCCGCGCCTGGTCGGTGGCCAGGGCGTTCATCGGGTAGAGCAGCACGGCCTTCACCCCGCGCCTGCCCTTCCTCCGCTCCCTCCGGCAGTGGTCCAGCACCGGCACCAGGAAGGACTCGCTCTTGCCCGAGCCGGTCCCGGTCGTGATCAGCGTCGGCTCCGCCCGCTTGCCGAGCGTGCTGAGCCGCCGGAACGCCGCCGCCTGGTGCCGGTAGGGGGTGAACCCGCTGGGCACCCACTCCAGGCAGCGCTCCCAGCCGTCGTCCGCCGCGCGGAACGGCGTGCGGATGCGGAGGTACGGCCCGCGGAAGATGCCCTGGCCGGGATCGTTGAGGAACAGCTTCAGCGCGTCGCGTGCCATCGGATCGCTGAGCGCGAAGGTGGTCGTCAGATACTGGGTGAGGCTCTCCCGCAACTCCTCGGCGGCCAGCGTCGGCTTCACGCCGCGACCTCCGTGTTCGCGGGCAACGCAAAGGCCGGACGCCCGATTCCATCGGCAGGCCCGGCCTCACTCCCGCCCCCCGGAGGGCTTGGCGTAACCCGGTATGCCTCACCGACCGTGGTACGGCAAGCGCGGAGGGCGACCGGGCGGTTGAGATGATCCGTCATGACGCAGTCCTCCGGGCGGCGGCCAGGCGGGCGGCGAACGCCGCGTGGGCCTGGCGGTATTCGGCTTCGCGGTCGGCTTTGTAGAAGGGGGCCTCGTAGCCGTCGGGGACCGGGCCGTTGGTCTCGGGGTCGAGGTGGGCCATGAGGGCTTCGAAGTCGGCCTTGGTCTGGCCGTAGCCGTAGGTGTTGTGGTTGCCTGCGATCTTCCGGCCGTTGGCGTCGAACCAGATCTGCGCCTCGTAGTCGGACAGGACCGGGTAGCGGGAGCGGTAGATCGCGACGAGCTGGTCGGCGGTCATGCCGAGCCAGAGGGCGACCAGGGCGTCGAGTTCGACGAGGGCGGCCCGGCGTTCCCGCTCGGTGCGGAGCGGGGTGGCGTACTGCCAGGTGGGGGTGACGTCGCCGAGTGGCTGGAGGCCCGGCCAGTCCGCGGCCCAGGTTTCCTGTTGCCAGGCGGGGTCGTAGAGCTCGGCCCACAGGTCGGCGTAGGCGTTGGTCAGGCAGTTGAGGCGCAGGGTGCGCAGCAGCAGTGCCGGGGCCAGGGGGTGGTCGGGGTCGGCGGCAGGCATGGCGTTGGCCTCGGCGTATTGGAGGTGCGACCGCCCGGTGATGCGAAGCATGTAGTCCAGCGGCAGCGCCGCCCAGAATCCGGCGGCCAGCGCGGTTCCTCGGTTGTCGCGCAGCGCCAGCGTGTGCACGGTGTGCACGTGCGCGGGACCGGGTGGGATCAGCGCGGCGAACAGCGACCGCTCTCCGTTGAACGGGATCATCACGCGCCAGGCCAGCCGGTAGAACTCGGTGTAGCGGCGCGTGCTGCCGTCGGAAGCGACCCAGCGGTCCTGAGCGGCAAGGTAGGTGTCCAGATCACATGCCCGCTCGTAGTTGGTCGCGTGAACGGCATCCTCGGCCAGCTTGGTCAGATCCTGCGGCTGGTCGGAGCTCTTGAAGCGAGGCGGCTGCTTGGCAAAAGGCGTGGCTCCCATGAAATGCGGTCCCTGGAGGATCACGTCAGCCAGGGACTCCGGCTGTCCAACCTTCCAGCGGATCAAGCCTTCCTTCTTGGCATTGGCCTCGTCGTAACCTCTGCTGATCCTCGGACCGAAGGTTGCTAGCCGACACTCAACGGCGGACAATGCGTCCATAGCACCCGCCTCAGCCGAAGTAATCGGATATAGCAGTGGAGTATGATCTAGCGGCATGCCTTCGGCGCCAATAAGTCGCCGCCACTCGGCAAGAACCGATTCGTCAACGCGGATGGCGCGTGCCTTATGAGGGCGCACATCCCACTTGCCCTCGTACTTAATGCCTGGCAGTGAACCCTTTCCATCATGATCAAGCGATCGAGGAACAACCTCGACGCTGTAGAGATCACTAAAGTGCTTGAAATTGATTTTCTGACCTTGACCGTAGATATGGAGCCCAAATTCTTGGGTCCTGCTTAGGTCTTCAAATGCCCAGTTAGCGGCATTGACAAATTTGGCATGGAGCCGTAGATGTCGATATGTGACCGCACGCAGCTTGCCTTCTTTGGTTCCCCCGAAATGGGTGTCGGGATGAATAAGGCCTGCAGTCCCGCAATTGGCCAGATTCGCCCATACGCGGCACATGAAAGCGCGATAGAGGTCGGGCTGAGTCCCAGCAAGTAGTTGATAGGCGATGCCGCTTCCCAGGAATTCGACCATCCCGAAGGTAGCGGACAGCTCGCTCGCGAAGTAGGTTCGCGCAACCTCGTCTTCAAGCGCGAGCGCCTTGCGCTCACGGACCTCGTCGGCACTCGGCTTCTCGGCCAGCATGAACCACGGGTTCAGCTCGGCGAGGATCGGCGCCTCCTCCCAACGGGGACGGACCCACGGCGGATTACCCACCTGAAGATCGAAGCCGCCTTTCGAGAACACCTGCGCGAACTGCAGCTCCCAGTGGAAGAATCCCTGCTTCTCGGCGACGTCCTCCGCAACCGCCAGCCACGGAAAACGCTCGGCGAGCTTGAACTCCGAGTCCATGCCCATCCACGCCGGAAGCTGGTCCTCGTAGCTCTCCAGGTCGGCCAGCGTCGAGAAGTGGGCGACGAGCGAGTCCTCGGGCACGTCGGCCCGGCCGAGCACGGCCTCGGCGAAGTCGATCCAGTCGTCCAGCGACTTGAGCGGGATGACCGTGCGGACCGGCTCGACGGCACGCGGCGGCTTCGGCTTGAACCGGGAACCGCCTCCGGTGACCACCTTGGCCTCGTCGCCGAACAGGCTCTCCG
Source organism: Thermoactinospora rubra (assembly GCF_002093975.1). Lineage (GTDB taxonomy): Bacteria > Actinomycetota > Actinomycetes > Streptosporangiales > Streptosporangiaceae > Nonomuraea > Nonomuraea rubra_A. The sequence goes on along the minus strand of NZ_MSZZ01000005.1, from coordinate 326,002 downwards.
ACACATACGCCTGCCGTACCGGAGCAGACTCGGCGAGGACCACGCTCTCCAGCTCGGCCGCCGCCGGATACACCGGGTCGGTCCCATCCAGCAGCCCGACCTTGTCCAGCGGCCAGAACCACAGCGCGCACCAGGCGTCCATGACCTTCTTGAGCCGCCAGTACGGCGTGCCGGGCGAGGTCAGGTCCTCCAGGACCTTCTCCTTGGGCACGGCGACCTCGGGCTGGTCGATCCAGTCGGCGCCCCACACGTCGATCTTGCGGCTGATCTCCCGCTCGGAGATGGCGAGCCGCTGCACGACGAGGTCCCACAGGTACTCGGCCCGCGCCGCGAGCGCCTGGAGCCGCTGGAGCTGGGAGGGCCTCTTGCCGGATTTCTTGTCGGAGACGGCCTTCCTGATGCCCTTGCGCCAGGTGGCCAGGGCCTTGGCCTGGTCGGGAGCGAGGGCCTTGGCCTCCTTGGCGTCGGCGACCGCGCCCCAGCCGTCGGCGGGCAGCAGGAAGTGGTGGACCTTCCCGGACGGCAGCGGCCCGGCGGAGAACGGCAGTTCCTCGGGGGCGGTCTTCAGCCACTCGCCCTTGGTGAGCTGGTGCGCGCCGTACACCTTGCGCCCGGCGCCCACGAGGGAGTTGCCGCGCCGCAGGTGGAGCCCGAACCAGGGGGCTTGCAGACCGCGGTGCATCACGTTGAGCCACAGCGAGACCTCGGCCAGCTCGATGGCGGTCTCGTTGAGGTCGACGCCGTAGGAGTTGTGCAGGGCGATGTAGGCCTTGGCCTTCTGCAGCTCCTGCTCGTGGTCCTCGGGGGCGATCTCGACGCCGAGCTCCTTCTGGCGGCGCTTCAGGTACAGCTCGGCCACCTGGTTGACGGCCTCGTTCAGGAACGCGCCGGAGCCGAGGGCGGGCTCGCAGATCCGCCACGACAGGATGTCGCGGGCGGTGGTCTCGGGAGTGAGCCGGTACTGCAGGGCCAGCTGCACGGTGACGCGGGTCAACGACTCGGGCGTGTAGTAGGAGGCGCTGGTTTCCCGGTCGCGCCCGGCGAGGCGGTAGACGAAGCTTCCGGCGGCGTACCGCTTGAACGCCCCCGGATCGCGCGGGTCGCGGACGACGGTGTCGCTCGGGTAGGCGTCGATCCTGGAGGCGGGAACCATCCAGGAGCCGTCCTTGGGGTCGCCGCCCTTGGCGACCTCGTAGAGGTCCTGGTCGGCGATGAAGCCGGTGTAGGACATCAGCCCCTCGTACACCGCGCCGAGCTGGTTGATGCCGAGCTGGGCGTAGGAGATGAAGCCGCCGCGCTCCCTGCCGCGCCCCTTGGTGAGCATGAGCAGGCGCAGCACCTTGTAGAGGGTCTCGTTGCGGAGCCGGGTGTCGATCACGCGGCCGGTGTCGTCGTCGACGGGCAGGTCGCGGCGGATGAGCATGATGGCGGACGGGTCGAACAGGGCCGACTTGAGCGGCTCGAAGTGCAGGCCCTCCTCCTCCGAGGCCTCCTCGCCGGTCCGGGGCCGGTGGCCCTCGTTGACCATGCGGAACAGCAGGTCGAGCGACTCGTGCAGGTGGAAGCCGTTGCGTGCCTCCTCGCCGGCCAGGTCGCGCACCACGAGGTCGCCCAGGCGCGACAGGCTGTAGCCGAGCGTGTAGTCGGCGTCGTCGGTGGGGAGGATGCCGAGCTCGGGGCGGGCCTCGGCGTACAGGAGGAACAGGATGCGGTAGAGGTAGCGCAGCGCCTCGCGGCCCAGCTCCTTGGCGAGCGCGCGCGGCTCCATGATGTCGCCGGGCCGCACGCCCTGCTCGCGCATGCGCCGCAGCACCTCGTTGGCGATGAGCTCGACGGATTCCTTGAGCCCGTCGCGCAGTTCCTTGGAGACGCCGACGGCGTGGTTGCGGGAGTTGGCCAGCAGCTCGGTGAGCGGCTCGCTGCCGCCCTCGGCGGGCGGCAGCAGGGAGTCGGCGCCGAACAGCGCGGCGATGACTCCCAGCTCCTCGGCGTCGTTGCGGCCCAGGGCGACGTCGAGGCTGACCGCGAGGTAGCGGCCCTCACCCCAGGTCGCCCGGTCGGCGAGCACCACGACGCCGCCCGCCAGCAGCAGCACATAGCGCAGCGACTCTTTGTGGGAGAACAGCCAGGAGGCGAGCTTGGTGCCGTCGTCGATCCGCTCGCGGTTGTCGAGCTGGACCGGGTGGAGCAGGCGGGCCTCCAGCCCGGCGTCGACCTCGGCGGCCCAGCCGCACTCGATCGCCACCAGGTGCTCGTCGGCGTAGGCGACCTGGACCGGGTGGTCCTTGTCCGCCCGCTCGACGGTGATCTCGCGTGGCACCGCCGCGTAGCCGAGCGCCCTGAGCAGCTCGATGTGCAGCTCACCGAGCCGCTTGCGCCACTCGGGGAGATCGTCGGGAACCTCGCCCTCGCGCAGCCGCAGGTCCATGTCGGCGAAGAACGGCCGTTCGGCGAAGTACGGCTTGCCGAACGCGCGGAGCCCTCGCCGGGGCGTGACCCGGCCCTCCTTCTCCTGCTCGCTCCAGCGGGCGAACAGGCCGTCCTTCTTCTTCAGATCCTTGGGCAGCACCTCGGCCAGGTAGTGAGCCGAGAAGTAGTCTCCGCGGTTGACCAGCGAGTCGAGTCTCATCACGCCTCCCGGGGGACGAGGACGGCGAGGACGCGCAGCAGCGGCTCACCGGTGGTCTTCATGGAGTCGAGCAACCGCTGCTGCCGCTCGACGACGTCGCGCACCCGCTGCTCCTTGCGGGTGCGCTGGGAGACGTGCACGCCGTCGAGCGTGAGCTGCCGCCAGGACTGCAGGTGCTCGCGGTAGCGGTCGAGCGGGGCGACGACCTGGGCGTCGTAGTCGGCGCGACGGGCCTCCAGGTGCTCGCGTGCCATCGCGACCGCGCCGGGCAGCCGGGCCTGGAGAGGTCGCAGGTCGACGGGCTTGCCGGTGTTGGTCATCCGCGGGCCGACCTCGGCCCTGGCGAGCACGTCGGTCATCCGCTCGGGCAGGACCCCGTCGTCGGTGACCGCCATCCACTCCACGACGGTCGCCCGGCCGAGGTCGTTGGAGTACATGCCCTGGATGAGGAAGATCGGCTCGTCGACCTTGGCGGTGACGGCCGGCGCCTTCTGCCGGCCGAGCCGTACCAGGACCTTGTCGGTGACCCACTCGACCAGCGGGTGCAGGTCCGACAGGTAGGCGATCTCCGGCCACATGGTCTTGGTACGGCGGGCCTCGGCGAGCTTGCGCTGCGCGAGAGCCCGGTCGAAGGTGACCTTCATGCGCTTGCGCACGTCGTGGGTGCGCAGGTAGTCGGACGGCAGCGCGGACAGGCGGTGGACCAGGTCCGGCGGCGGGGTGAAGGCCATCAGCTCGCCGTCGTCCTCCAGGTCCGGCAGCAGGCCCAGGGTGGTGACGGCCTCTTTGACGAAGGCCTCGGTGCTGTCGAACAGCCGTGGCACGTCCGCCCGCAGCGGGTCGGGATTCGCCGGTTCGGCGCCGACCTGACCGAGCAGGTCGGCCAGGAAGTCGTCGACCGGGAGGCCGATCGTCTCCTCGACCGGCTTGCCGTCGAGGAGGTCCTGGATGAGGCGGCGTTCCTCACGTTCCGCGCGGTACTGGCCCATGACCGCCTCCGCCGTGCCGAGGGTGCGGTGGGCGATCTCCTCCTTCTGCAGGAGCTTCTCCGCCACGGTCCGGTCGTCCTTGGCGCCCTCGACGCCGGAGGTGAGGATGAGCGCCTTGAACTGCGGCTGGTGTTGCTGGCCGTAGCGGTCGATGCGGCCGTTGCGCTGCTCGATGCGGATGAGGCTCCACGGCACGTCGTAGTGGATCAGGTGGTGGCACTCCCGGTGCAGGTTGACGCCCTCGCTGGTGACGTCGGTGGTGACCAGGAGCCGGACCGGGCTGTCGGCCAGGCCGAACGCCTCGATGATCTTCTGTTGTTGCTGGTCGGACATGCCGTTGCCGAGCATCATGTCCACGGCGTCGTCCTTGAGCCCCAGCCGCTCGGGCAGGACCTCCTTCAGCCATCTGACCGTCTCGACGCTCTCGGAGAAGACCACGACCCGGTTCTTCCTCAGGTCGATCGCGTCGAGCTCGCCGACCAGGGCGGTGAGCTTGGCGGGCTCCGCCACCTGGGCGGCCAGGCGCTGGAGGGTCTTGAGGGCGTCGATCTCGCGTTGCTCCGTGGCGTTCCTGAGCCGGTTGGCCACGGTCTTGGCCAGCGCCACCGGGCTGGAGAGGAACGCCTTGAGCAGGGTGTAGGGGAACAGGCGGTTGGCGGAGGCGACGACCGGGCCGCCGGCGCGCCGGTCACCGGCGAGCCAGACGTGCGTGAGCTCCTCGAAGATCCGCTCTTCGGCGGGCGTGGCCGTACACCTGACCGAGACGGACGGGCCACGGTCGGGCCACTTGCCGCCCATCTGGTCGCGGACCTCTGGGCTGATCTTGGTGCGGCGGATGTAGAGGTGGTCGATGTCCTTGGCCTCATAGCGGCTGTCGTCGGCGATCGCCGCCGGGTCGAGCATGCGGATGAGCTCGGCGAACGACTCGCTGTTGCCGTTGTGCGGCGTGGCGCTGGCCAGCAGGAGCGCGTCGGTCTGGCGGGCCAGCAGCTTGGCGAGCTTGTTGCGGGCGGTGGATTCGCCCATGAGGTTGTGCGACTCGTCGATGACGACCGCGTCCCAGTGCAGCTTCTCCAGGTGCTGGCCGTACTTGCCGGCGTTCTTGAGCGTGTCGATGGAGATGATGATGCGCTTGTAGTAGGTGAAGGGGTTGCGGCCGGCCGGGATCTCGCGCTGGATGCGTTCGACGCCCACCGAGTCGAGCCGGATCAACGGGATCGCGAACCTGGTCCACAGTTCGTGCTGGAACTGCTCCAGGACCTGCTGCGGGGTGACGACCAGGATGCGCTCGCCGCGGCCGCGCCTGATCAGCTCGGCCAGGATCAGGCCGATCTCCAGGGTCTTGCCCAGGCCCACCACGTCGGCGATGAGGATGCGCGGACGCAGTCCCTTGAGCGCGAGCTCGGCCGGCCGCTGCTGGTAGGGCAGCGGGTCGAGGAGGAACCGGTCGGCCAGCGCCAGGCCCTTCTCGGTCTGCGGCAAGGGTGTGCGGCGGAGCACGGCCTCCAGGAAGAGCCGGCTCTGGGCGAAGCGGGAGGTGCCGTCCTGCTCCAGGACGGTCTCCTCGGGTTTGAGCAGGCTCACCGTGTCGAGCGCGGTGAAGAAGACCGCCTGCTCGTCGCGGACGAACTCCGAGGCGCCGACTGCCGTGATCTTGTAGCCGTCGTGCGCGGTTTTGGCGCAGGTGCGGACGATCCACTCGGCGTCGCGGACCTCGATCCGGGCTCCGGGCGGGAAGGCGGTCTCGCTCACAGGTTCGGCTCCTACAGAACGGGCTTGGCGGAGTAGGCGGAACGCAGGCGGTCGGCCAGCCGGGCGACGACCGAACCGGGGACGACGATCTCGGACAGATCCTTCCGCGGCGGCCTCGGCGGCGGGGCGACGTCGCCGGGATCGGTGTCGCGGACCACGTATGTGGCTTCGACCAGCCGTTTCAGGCCGGCCGGTCCGCACAGCGGCGCGAGCCGTTCCAGCACCTGGGCGACGGTGGGCCGCGCGGCCGGATCGTGCGCGAGCATGCGCTCGATCAACGGCCGGGTGGTGTCGGGCAGACCGTCGAGGTTGGGGGCCTTGTCGGCGCTCACGATGTTCATGAACATCTGGGCCACCGTGGCGCCGTCGTAGGGGTAGTGCCTGGTCAGCGCGAACAGCAAGGTGGCGCCGAGCGAGTAGACGTCCGACGCCGAGGTGATCTGCTTGGGGGTGTTGGCCTGCTCGGGTGACATGCAGGCCGGGGTGCCGAGGGTGGACTCCGTCGTGGTCAGCTCGGTCGGGCCCTCGGCGAAGGCGACCAGGCCGAGGTCGATGACCTTCGGCCCGTCGGGGCCGAGGATGACGTTGGCGGGCTTGAGGTCGCGGTGGAGCCAGCCCATGGCGTGGATGTCCCTCAACGCTCCGGCGAGCACCGTTCCGAGCGCGGCGGCCAGAGGCTCGTCGAGCGGGCCCCGGCTCTCGACGAACTCCTTGAGCGTCAGGCCCCGGACGAACTCGACGGCGAGCCACGGCCGTTCCTCGGTCTCGTCGGAGGCGTCGACGAGCGCGGCGATGTGCGGGCCCTGGACGGTGCGCAGCGCCTCGGTCTCCCGGGCGAAGCGGGCCCGCACTTCGGGACGGGCGACGAGATCCTCCCGGATGACCTTGACCGCCACCGCTTCGTGATCGTCGGTTACGCCGTAGTAGACCCGGCCCATGCCCCCGAACCCGAGTCGTCCGCGCAACGAGATGGGGCCGATCCGCCGGGGATCGGAGCGGTCCAAGGACTCCACACGCACCTGCCTCAGGGAATGTGGCCACCCGTCACTCCAGCCACGCCGAAACCTTAGCCCGTCCGACTCACCACGTCCATACGGATTTGTCTGTGAATCGGATTCATGAATCCGGGTCGTCTCGTGCTCACGGTCCTCGGTCTGAAGCCGGTGATCGAGCCGCTGGAGGCGGTCGTACAGGCGAGCACGACGGGAGACGCTGATTCGCGCCCCCACCGGCACGGCGATTTCGGCTTGGGCGCGTGGCGCCGCCGTACAATCAGCGCTTCGGACATCAGCTGGAAAGGGTTGATCCTGTCGTGACCGGAACCGCGCGCGAACGACTTGCCGAACTGCTCGGCGCCCTGGCGGAACCCGCCGCGCCGAGTGCCTACCGCAAGCTCGGCAAGACCGATCTGTCCGTGACGGTCGACGGGATCGGGCCGCTCCGTTTCCCTGTCTCCGTGGAGCAAGCTGGACAACTGCGTGAGCTGGGCCGCCAGGCGCGGTTCGGCCGCGGCGAACAGACACTGACCGACCCGCGGGTCCGCGACACCTGGGAGATCCCCACAGATCTGGTGCACATCCGGTGGAGCGAGCGCTTCGCGATCGTGCTCGATCGGTTGCGTGAAGAGCTGGGACTGCCGCCCGGCCATGCGCTCACGCCGGAACTGCACTCGATGCTGCTCTATGAGACCGGCCAGTTCTTCGTCACCCACCAGGATTCGGAGAAGGACGACGCCATGGTCGCGACCCTGGTGGTGACGCTGCCCTCCGACCACACCGGCGGTGAGCTCGTCGTCGAGCACCGGGGTGAGACCATGGAGTATCGGGGTTCAAACGTCGCGGTGTCGCTGGTCGCCTTCTACGCCGACTGCCGCCATCAGGTCCTCCCGGTCAAAACCGGGCACCGGATCACCCTCACCTACAACCTGCTCCTCACGGGGGAGAGCGATACAACGGTCGAGGAGAGCCTGGCCGCCGAACTCGCGACCTGTCTGCGGGAGCACTTCACCACGCCGATCACGCCGCGCTACGGCTACCGCCCGGCGGCTCCGCCGCTGCGCCTGGCCTATCTACTCGATCACGAGTACACCGCCCGCGGGCTCAGCTGGTCCCGGCTGAAGGGCGCCGACGCCGACCGGGCGGCGCTGCTACGGATGGCGGCCGGCCTCGCCGACTGCGACGTGACGCTGGCCCTCGCGGAGATTCAGGAGACCTGGGACGCCTATGAGGAGGACGAGGACTGGGACTACCGATACGACGAGGAAGAGGATGAGGAGGCGGGTGAGGCCGACGGTGAGTACGTCGTGCAGGATCTGATCGAATCCGCCATCACGCTCTCCCACTGGATCTCCCCCGACGGTGACCGCTTCGAGGAGATCTCCTTGTCCATCGCCGATGAGGAGGTGGCCGCGACGACCGCGACGCGTGACCTGACGCCCTACGAGTCGCAGTACGAGGGCTACATGGGCAACTACGGCAACACCTTGGACCGCTGGTACCGCCGGGCCGCTGTGGTCATCACCCCGCGGCGGCTCGGCTTCGCCACCCGGGCCGAGGCCTCCCCGCTGTGGGCCCTCGACCGCCTCGCCGAGATGATCGCCGCCGGGCAGCTGGACGAAGCGCGGCAGGCGTCGCGGTCGCTGGAGCCGTTCTGGCGCACCGTCGTCCTGTCCGGCCCCCAGAGCGAGTTGCTCGGCAAGGCGCTCATCGTCGCCGGCGGGCTGGAGGAGGTGGAGACCGCTGAGCTGCTGCTGCGGCCCTTCCCTCTGGAACGGCTCACGCCCGGCCACGCCCGGGCCCTGGCCGAGCTGGCCGCCCGCTACGGCGACGCCTGGACCACCGGGCTGCTGCGCGGCTGGTCCGCATCGTGGCCGCAGAGCGGCTACGCCCCCGACCTGCTGGAGTGGCTCCCCGGGCTACCGGCGCTGTGCGCGTCGCTGCTCCAGGCCGGGGCTGCGGGCATCGCGCACCGCGTGGTCGAGCTGTCCTGGACGTGGCTGGCCAGCCAGATCCGTCCGTCCCTGACACAGCCGTCCACCGGACGTCTGGAACAGTGGCTGACCGGCATGGGCCGGCCGCTCGCCGGCGTCCTGACCGCGGCCGCCCGGATCGGGACCACCTCGGTGCTGGATGAGGCCGTCTCACTCGGCAGGTCCGGCGGCGACCAGACGGTCGTGCTGGTCATGGCCGTGCTGCGGTCGACCGGGCCGCTCCCCGCGCTCAACCGGCTCGCCATCGGCTGCGCCGCGCGCCTGCGTGCCATCCTCGACCGGCCCCGGCGGGCCGACGACGACTGGTCCATCGAACTGCCCGGCGGATGCTCCTGCGAACTCTGCACGCTCCTCGGCGCCTTCCTGCGCGACCCGGGCCGGCGCACCCTGGACTGGCCGCTCGCCCAGGACAGGCGACGCCACATCCACTCCCGCATCGACATGGCCGAACTGCCGGTCAGCCACCAGACCAGGCGGCAGGGCAGGCCGTACACCCTGGTCCTGACCAAGACCCGGGAACTGTTCGAGCGGGAACGGCGCGCCCGCGATCGTCACGAAGCCGACCTGGCCTGGCTCACCAGCTCCTGGGAGGGTCTCTGACCCCGGTCTCGCCTCATCTGGCCTCATCTGGCCTCATCTGGCCGCCACCCTCCGGGCCCGTTCGGGAAGTTCCGCGCCGATCTCCTCGGCGAAGGCGCGGAATCCCCCATGACCGGGCAGAACATCGAGAGCATCCCGGATCAGGCCCCGCGCGGAGTCGGCCTTGCCGCGCCGCCAATCCAGCCGCGCACGTAGATACAGCAGTTCGGGACCATTCAGCGCCGGGTGAGTGACCAAGCGGTCCAGCCGCTCACCCGCTTCGGCGTCGTCCAGCTGCTCCAGGAGCACCTGGTGCCAGGTGGCCAGGTTCCTGGTCCGCTGGCTTCGTGCGTATCCTGCCGGGTCGTGCCACGGTGCCGGCTTGCCCGAACCACCCTGGGGCAGGCGATCCAGCGCGGCCAGGTAGCGGTCGGTGAAATCGAGCCAGGCGTCGATCCCGCGCAGCATCCGGGTCAGCACATCGGCCAGCGTGGTCTCCTTCTCCGCCGTGGGCCCATCACCGTACCGGGTCCAGCCGTACTCCGCCTCCCAGCGGATCAGCTGGGGCGCGGCCCGCTCGGCGAACCCCGCGAAGCCGTACACCTCCCGATAGGAACTCCACAGCAGCGCCACCGCGTCGGAGACCACGAAACGCGCGGCGGCCATCGGATCCTCCGAACGGAAGTACTCGCGATCCCGCGACTCGACGGCAAGCTCGATCAGCAGCTCAAGCGCCTGGCCTCCGCATGCCGGGTCCGCGCTCAGCGCCTTTCCGGCCTCCTCGACCAGGCCGGTGAAGGTGAAGCGCCAGCGGGTGCGTTCCTTGGGCGACACTCGCCGATCGCCGGCCATGTAGGCACCGGCCCGGGCGAGCTCCACGAACCGCCGCACCTCCTCAAGCAGCACCGGAACATCGACCGGCTGCTTGGCCTTACCGGCCCGCGGCTTGTGCTCCTCCGGGGCCAGCTCGGCCTCGATCTTCTCCCGCAACTGCGCCGACCCGCGCCAGTACAGGGTCCACAGCGCCTTCCTCAGCCGCGCCTCATCGAGCGGAGCCATCGTGGCGTAGAACTGGTCGCGATTCATGCGCGGCTTTCCCATGGCAGCGATCGTAGAGCCCGCACCCGCCATGCGAGCAGCCGTCGAGCAACCTCATTGGGCATGCTCGTCCACAGCCTGGATCGCTCGCGTGATCAAGGCTCGGGCGGCCTTGCCGTACACCGCTAGGCTGGCCAGCTCGGTGAACACCTGGGCGTACATCGCGATCTCGTGCGGCCGGGTGATGGTCAGGTGGCCCGATACTAGCTCGACGGTCACCTCGGCGTCGTCGAACATGAAGAACCCCTCGACCGGCCAGATCGTGGACCGGTCCGCCCCGAGCGGGATGATGCCGAGCGAGATGGTGGGCAGCGCGCTCACGGTGAGCAGGTGGCCGAGCTGGGCCGTCATGACCTCGGCGCCGCCGATCGGCTGGCGCAGGACGCTTTCCTCCAGGATGACCGCGATGCGCCGGTCTGGCTCGTGGATGATGTGCTGCTTGTCCACGCGGACCTGGACGGCTTCCTCGATGTCGTTGGGCAGGCCCCGGCGGTGCATGAGGGCCGTCAGCAAGGCGGTGATGTAGGCGGGGGTCTGCACCGGTCCGGGGATGAGCTGGGAGGAGTAGAAGCGGAAGTGCCGCGTCCGTTCCCAGGTGGGGATGACGGACTCTTGTGCGGCCGTCAGCCCGGTTCGTTCTATGTCGCGCCACTCGACGAACATGCCGAGAATCGCCTCTAGCGAGGCGATGAGGTCCTCGGCCTGGTCGGGCACGCCGCAGTGCTCGCACCAGGCGCGGATGTCGGCCGCCGAGGGGGTACGGCGGGCATGCTCGATGCGGCTGACCTTGGAGGAATGCCAGCCGGCCAGCTCCGCGAGATCACGGCCGGTCAAGCCGGCCTCGGTCCGGATCTTGCGGAGTCTGGCGGCGAGCACCTTCGCTGCGGCCTGGGCGCTGGAGGACGAGTGGCGCACGGCGGCCTAGCTCACGACGGGCTGGTACTGGTCGTGCGGGATGGCGCGTCGCCAGACGGCCTCGAACGCCTCAGCGCACAGCTTGATCGCAGCGGGATCGGTGACGTGCTCGACGTCGATCCAGTCGCCGGAGCCGCTGAAGTGGTTGATCAGGAGGAGGTCCCCGTCGAACAGCCAGAAGTCATTGCCCGGCAGGGCGATGTCGGTGGCCTGCCTGCGCGGCAACCACCGGACCTCCTCTCCGGCCTGCACGTTGGGGAAGGTGATGTCGTACTCGTAGTGGATGTACTCGCTGATCGGCTCCGACACGATGCGCGCCCGCCGTACCTTCACTCCCCGGGCGACGGCGTCGGCGATGTTCTGAAGCCAGGGCCGCCACCAGGAGTCGCGGTCGGCCGGGTCGAGCCGATGTCCGGCCTTCCAGGCGTCGTAGTCGGGGTCGTCGAGCATGTAGCCGTCGCGCATCTCCAGGTGGAGCGCGGACCGGCGGCATCGGTGGAGGGCCTGGTCGATGCGCTTGGCTGGGGTCACTGCTGCGCCTTCGGCAGGAACTGGAGCATCCGGACGGGAATGCGGACCACGGCCTCGCCCGGCGGGAGGGCGCCGACCTCGGCCACGGCCGCAGGGTCGGTGAGCGTGTAGCCCTGGACGATGAGGTCGCCGGTGTCAGTGTCCTGCCAGAGCGTCGGAGAGCCGCCGTTGGGGCTGTCGGGGTCCTTGCCGAGGAAGCGGAGAGCCATGAGGGAGTCCTTCCTTTCCGGGGGGACGTGACATGCCCGAGCTTGCGCGCCCGGCGTCGTGACGCTCAAGATGTTTGCTGAAATTTGCCAGCTCGCAGGTGATCCGGTTCTCGTGCCACGCGGTTTACGCAAACAGCGGCAACCTCATTGAGCTGCGGTGATGCCGGTTTCTACCGTCGCGGACATGCCCTCCCAGCAGCCTGAAACCCCTGCCCAGAAGGCGACGCGGCCCGTGTCGATGCCGTGGTACGCCCCCGAAGTGCCCGAGTTCGAGACGTGGGTGGACGAGAACGGCAAGCTGCATGGCCGTCACCGCTGCTCGGGCGCGGTGATCGAAGCCGACACGCTCGACGATCTCCACGCGAAGGCGGCGGTCGAGCGGATCGCGCACGCCTGGAAGCCGGCGTGGGATCCGCGATGACGTCGATGGCGATGACCGTCCCGTACGTGATCGCCTGGTCGGGCGAAGCCGTCCCGCACCGCCTGGTGTTCGTCCCGCATCGCGCCTCCGGCGGCCTGCGGCTGGACTATCCCGATCCCCTGCCGGATGACCGCATCGACGACCTGCTGTGGGCGCGGGTGAAGCTCAACCGGCGCGGCGAGCCGATGTGGCGGCTGCTGAACTCCCGGCGGCAGCGCCGCTGCATGGAGCGTCACCTGTGTCAGGTCTGCGGGCGCCCTGCTGGTGACCTGGAGACGGGGCGGATCTGGTGGGTGATCACCGAGACCGCGTTCCGCGCGATCGGCGACGACGGCGGGCTGACCAACGCGCCGCCCACCTGTCCCCGCTGCATCCCCGAATCGCTGCGGTGGTGCCCGCAGCTGCGCAAGTCCGCCGCCGTGTACACCGCCACGAGGGCCGAGCCGGGGGGCGTGCTGGCCGAGGTGTTCGAGCCCGGCCTGTCCGGCGTCGCCCTGCCGGTGGGGCACAACGAGTTCGTCGGGTTCGGCGAGTTCGCCCGCCATCCCTTCGTGCTGGCCACCCAGCTCGTCGTCCAGCTCTCCGGCATGCGGCCGGAGCCGATTCCTTAAGCTGCCCGGCCCGTCGCACGGATCCCGGAGCGGCGGGCCGGGTGGTGGCCCTGCCTCCGAGCTGGAGGGCGCGGGGGCAGGGCCACCTTCCACAGCCGCGCAACATGATCGAGGCCCTCCAAGCCGGTGGCTCGGAGGGCCTCGATGCGAGGTGAATGACAGCTCAACTCGCGCGCCGAATCTAGCGCGCCCGCACGGCGTCCACAATCCCGCGGATGGCGTACACCGTCAGCCCTTCGCCGGTCGGGTCCATCTCCTTGGTGATCTCCGCGATGCGCTGGCGGGTCACCAAGGACTTGTCCATACCGGGTTCGCTCGGCGGCGGACCGGACGCCTTGGCAATGGCCTCGTGGAACCTCCGCGTCGGCTCGGCGATCGCCTCGTAATACTGCCGGGCCGCCTCGGCGAACTCGGCCTCGGCTGCGATGCGCTCGCTCGGGTTTCCGGCCTTAGCGTCCACGGGGATGGTGTACGGCTGATCTTCCCTCGCGTGTGGCGGGAGAGATCCATGTGACAAGAGACGGCCACTTCGTAATCCTTCGATCTGCTCATTAGGACACGAAGGGAACAAAGTGACCGTCAATGACATTGTGCCCGCCGTCGGGACCTACGTCGAGGAGACCCTGACCGCGGCGAGCCCGGACCTGCTGCGGACGATGATCCGGGAGGTCGCGCAGCGGATGATGGACGCCGAGGTCGAGCAGCTGTGCGGGGCCGGCTACGGCGAGGTCTCCAGCGAGCGGGTCAACTCCCGCAACGGCTACCGGCGCCGGGAGTGGGACACCCGCACCGGCACCATCGAGCTGGCCATCCCGCGCCTGCGCCAGGGAAGCTACTTCCCGGACTTCCTGCTGGACAAGCGCCGCCGGGCCGAGCGGGCGCTCACCTCGGTGGTGGCCACCAGCTACCTGCTGGGCGTCTCCACCCGACGGGTGGAGAAGCTCGCCGAGGCGATGGGCATCACCAAGCTGTCCAAGTCGCAGGTGTCGAAGATGGCCGCCGAACGCGACGAGCTGGTGGCCTCCTTCCGCTCCAGGCCGCTGGACGGCGGGCCGTACACGTTCGTGCGGCTCGACGCGCTGACGCAGAAGGTGCGGGAGGGCGGCCGGACGGTGAACGTGCACTGCCTGATCGCCACCGGGGTCAACGCCGACGGGCAGCGGGAGATCCTCGGCCTGGAGGTGGTCTCCTCCGAGGACGGCGCGGGCTGGCTGGCGTTCCTGCGCGGCCTGGTCGCCCGCGGCCTGTCGGGGGTGCTGCCGGTCACCAGCGACTGCCACCCGGGCCTGCGCGACGCGATCGCCGCCACCCTGCCCGGCGCCGCCTGGCAGCGCTGTCTGAGGTGCCTAGAAGATTCCGGACAGCCAGCTACATAAGCTGACAGCAGTCTGGAAGAGGTAGGTACGTGACGAGGCGTCGCAGGCAGTTCTCGCCGGAGTTCAAGGAAGAAGCCGTCCGCATGGTGCTGGAGGGCGAACGTACGGTCGCGTCGGTGGCGCGCGAGTTCGACATCAACGCCAGCACTCTGGGCAGCTGGGTGAACCGGCATCGGATCGAGAGCGCTCAGGAGGAACGGCAGCCGGTCCCCGGTCCGGAACGGGCCCGGATCAGGGAGTTGGAGCGGGAGAACGCCGAGCTGCGGGAGAAGTTGATCTTCCTGAAAAAAGCAGCCGCCTTCTTCGCGTCCGAGACTCGATGACGCTCGCCAAGTACGAGCTCATCGACGCGGAGAAGGCCCATCACTCCATCGTGAAGATGTGCGCCTGGCTCGAGGTTTCCCGCTCGGGCTACTACGAATGGCGCGAGCGGCCGGCCTCGGCCACCGCACAACGCCGGGCCCTGCTGGCCGCGTCGGTCGCCGAGGTCTTCGCCGGCTCGCACGAGACCTACGGCTACCGGCGCGTGCACGTCGCCCTGGCCCGCCGCGGCGAGCACTGCTCGGCCGAGCTGGTGCGCACTCTGATGCGCGAACAGGGCCTCATCCCGGCCCAGGTGAGGGCGTTCCGGCCGGCCACCACCGTCCAGGGCGACTACTGCGGCATCCCCGACCTGGTCGGCCGCGACTTCACCGCTGAGCGGCCGGGCATCAAGCTGGTCGGCGACATCACCTACATCCGCACCTGGGAAGGCTTCCTCTACCTGGCCACCGTGATCGACTGTCACAGCAAGGCGGTGCTGGGCTGGGCGATGGCCGACCACTACCGCACCGAGCTGATCAAGGACGCGATCCGGATGGCCACCGGCACCGGCCTGCTCCAGCCCGGTGCCGTGTTCCACGCCGACCGCGGCTCGAACTACACCTCGGATGAGTTCGGCCGGCTTCCTGACCGGCCTGGGCATCCGCCGTTCAGTCGGCCGCACCGGCGTGTGCTGGGACAACGCCATGGCCGAGTCCTTCTTCTCCGCGCTCAAGAACGAATGGCTGCACCGCTTCGTCTTCACCACCCGAGCCAAGGCAAGACGGCAGGTCATCCGCTACATCGAAGGGTTCTACAACCACCGGCGCCTGCATTCGGCGCTCGGCTACCGGCCACCCCTGGAGGTCCTGAAGGAGTCCCTCTCAGCCCAAACGGCCGCATAGGCTACGCCCATAAGACGGCTGTCCGGAATCACCGTGGCCCCTCACTACTGCCCGCCCGTGTCGGAGCGGGCGCACCAGATCTACGACATGAAGAAGTTCTGCGACGCCACCAACAACGACCTCAGGCAGGGGCGCGTCCCCAACCTGAGCCAGCGCCTGCAGGAGTCACAACGCAACCGCCCCGTCAACCACCAGGGGCCCACCACCGGCCCGAGCACGAAGCCGATCACCAAGCGTCCTCGGCCATCGGCTGCCGAAGCGGCCACGCGGACGACTCCGGTCGAGAAGGGCAGCACACCACCTACCAAGCGGCGCCCCCGCGTGGATGTACGGCTTGGGCCGGAACGACTGAAGGATCAGGTACGGATGCCTGACGATGTGGACGATCGTGGCGTCCGGCAGGTCCTGCCACCACTGCAAGGCGATCAGCAGGTCAAGGCGGAGAACACTCCGCAACCGAAGACAAAGACCCGAACCGAGCCAGAGAAGGAGCCCACGCCTTCCCCGACAAGCGCTCCGGTCTCCCCTGATCCGGCACGTCCACTCCCGGAAAGATCTCCAACGAGAGAAGCACCCAAGGTGACGAGCCAGGAGCGCCCCTCCGCCCCGGCAGAGGGTTACGTCGCAGCCAGCGATGAGGCCCCGCTCCCGGCCAGAGCCTGGATGTCGCTGCTGTTCGGCTTGGTGGTGGCCGGTGGCACCTTCATGCTCCTGCGCACGGTCCGCTTCCAGCCTCGTACGGCACCATGCCCGTCGAGGCCGGTCGCTCCCCCGCCCGCTCCTCTGCGAGACGACACCTCCCTGATGCGGTCGTCGGGAGGGACAGCCGTCGTCTCTCCGACGCCTCGCCGTCCGGAACCAGCCGAAGCACCGACATCCCCCGCGACAGAGCAGCAGGCCGGACCGGCACAGGTCCGTGCAACGGTTGCCGCCAAGCCCGCTCCCCCGCTACAGATCCGCCTGCTCGGTGAAGTCGTCATCGACGGGCCGACCGGCCTGATCGACTGCGCGAGCGGCAAGGACCTGCCCGACCTGCTGGGTCAGCTCGCCGTACACCGTCACGGGGTGGCCCGGGAGCGGGTCTATGAGGTGCTGTGGCCGGATGTGCCGCTAGACAAATACGACGTGTTCCACAGCCCGAAGAAGGAGATCGCCCGCCGGTTGGAGAAGGCGCTGGGCTGGGAGGAGATCGGCGCCACCGAGCTGATCCAGCAGGCCAGCCAGCGGTATTGGCTCAACAAGCAGCTCATCACGGTCGACTACTGGCAGCTGACCGATCTGCTGGACCAAGCCGGCAAGGTCGAGGACGCCCCGGAGCAAGTGGCGCTGCTTCGGCAGGCCGTACGTCTCTATCGCGGCCCGTTCCTGCCGGCCAGCACCCGCGAGTGGAGCGAGCCGATCCGTGAAGACCTGCGCAAGCGGGTCGTGAAGGCCCTTACCACGCTGACCGATCACGAGACCGATCCCGAGGAGCTGGTGGAGCTGCTGGATCGGGCACTTCGGCTCGATCCGTGCAACGAGCCGCTGCGCTGCCGCCAGATGCGGACATATGCCGACCTGGGCAGGACCGATGCGGTGCATCGCAGCTACCAAGACCTCAAGGCGGCACTGGCCGACCTCGGCGACCTGCGCCCACGAGCGCGGACGACCGAGGTGTACCTACAGCTCACCGGCCGCCGGTAGCCCGCTCCTCCGGTCCAGGGCCTGGATCCATTTGGTGGCGACTGCCGCCACCTGCACCAGCTCGGCTCGCAGCCGGTCAGGGTCGGCTTCGGCGAACGCTTCGAGGACTTCCTCGATCAGGATGTGGCACCAGGTGAGGGTTCCGTCCGCCGCCGCGTCGGCTGTGGCTTTCTTGGCCGTCTCCGCGACGCTGGCGTCCGCCGGGCTGGTTCCGTCCGGGAGGTCCTGGATGCCCCACCTGGCGTCTTGTGCGATCCGCTCCGCTTGGATGTCGTCCAGCACGCGGGCCAGCGATCCCGCGACCCCGAAGTCCCCATCGACCCATGTCATGAACTGATCATCCCTTCCTCGAGAAGCTCACGCTCGGCCCGGATGGCGGCCAGTTGGGCGACCATGCCGACGCGAAGCTCAGTCTGCGGGCTCCAGCCGAGCACGCGGCGCGCCCTCGTGGGGTCCGCCCGTGTCGCGGGGACATCGCCGCTGCGTGCAGCAACCCGATGAACCGTGACAGGCGTCCCGGTGAGCCGTTCGGCCAGGGCGACGGCGTCGTTCACGCTCACCGTGGTGCCGCCGCCGACGTTGATCACGCTGTTGGCCGACGGGACAGTCGCCGCCGCGATTGTCGCGTTGACGGCGTCGGTGATGTAGGTGAAGTCGCGGCGCTGGCTGCCGTCGCCGTAGATCTGGACGGGCTCTCCGGTGATGGCCGCCATGAGCAGGCGATGGAGGAACATGTCGTCGCGTTGGCGCGGGCCGTACACCGTGAAGTAGCGAAGCGCGACCACGGTACTGGCACAGTCCGGCCGGGCCGCGTGGGCGAGACAGAGTTGCTCCTGGGCGAGCTTGGTCACCGCGTACGGCGACGCCGGACGCAGATGATCGGTTTCGCGGCTGGGATGCCCATTGGTTGCGCCGTAGACGCTGGAAGAGGAGGCGACGACCACGCGGGGGACGCGAAGCCGTGTGGCGGCGTGCATGAGCCGCTGGGTGGCCAGGATGTTGCAGGCGACGTAGTCGGCGAAGGACCCTCCCCAGGAGGGGTGTACTCCGGGGATGCCGGCCAGGTGGAAGATCACGTCGGCGTCCAGTACCAGGGGTTCGATGGCGCAGGCCCGCAGGTCTGCGGCGACGAAGAAGAAGCTGGGCCGGTCGAAGGCGTCCGAGAGGTTGCGAGCGGCGACGGGATCGAGGCCGGGGTCTCGGCGATCGACCGCGATGACGGTCGCGCCCTGGTCCAGCAGAGCCCGGCAGAGGTGGGAGCCGATGAACCCGGCGGCCCCGGTGACGACGGCGCGGCGCAGCGGCCATGGATCACGCGCGGCCATGAGCGGCTTCCCTTCGGGACGAGGTCAACTCAGCGAGCAGCGTGCGGCCATAGGCGGCGAGGCCCTGATCTCCGCGTACCAGAGAGGTGAGGCCATCCAGCATCCCAAAAATGATCATGAGCTCGGCCTCGGCTTCTCCCAGATGGTGCCCGTATCCGGCGAAGAACGCCTCACGAAGCCGTGGATCGGATCTCCACCAGCGGTATTCCAGTCGGACGAGATCCCGGACGCGGGCATCGCGGCGGGTGTGCTCGAAGTCGACCACACAGACGCTCCCATCAGAGGTGAGGAGCCAGTTACGGGGCTGGTAGTCCAGGTGGCAGATCGTGCTGCCCACCACCGTGCGCGCGAGCCGGTCCGCCGTGCGGTCCAGCTCGTGGCACTCGGCCGGGCTGATCAACCCGGCGTCGCGCGCTCGGGCCGTCCACCAGCGCATCCGATTCGCCAGGTAAAGCGGCACGTCGGCGCTGGGCCGAGGCCCGGGAGGGATCTGGTGCAGCCGCCGCAAGGTTTCTCCGGCCGCGGCGAAAGCCCGCCGCTGTGCCGACGTGCCGGGTGGAAGATCGACGACTGGTGTGCCGGGGATGAAGGACAGCACCAGGGATCTGCTGTCCGGGTCGGCGGCGAGCAGGCGTGGGGCGTGCCCTCCGAGGGAGGGGACCCAGGTGCGGTAGGCGTGCACCTCGGCGTCGAAACGCTCCTGAGCGGTGTGCTTCTTGAGCACATAGCGGTTCCCGGAGGGGTCCGTCACCACCGCCACGCTGGCCGAGCCAAGGCCCCGGCGCGCCACAGTCAGAGCACTCACGGTTGCCCCCGATCGCCGAGATGGGCGGTGTCGTTGTGGCGATCCAGCAGCCACTGTTGCTGTCCGAAGCGATTGCGGTGCAACTGCCAGCGCGTGAGCGAGGCGTGATCGACTGCGAAGCCCGCCCGGACCTCGGGGCCGAGCTCCAGGAACAAGCCGTGGGCGGCCCAAACGGTCTCACCGTGTACGGCGAGCAGGACACGCTGCCCTGAGTGATGTTGGACCAGCCCGGCCAGAGCGGTCCTTGCGCGCTGCAGGTAGCCGTTCCAGGTGTCGGAGCCGGACGCCCAGGGCCGGTCGGGGTGAGTGTGGGGGCCGCCGTGGAAGGCGGTCTTGATGACGTGCCAGGGCTGTCCGTCGGCGTCGCCGTGGTTGGGCCCGTCCAGGCCGGGCTCAACGATGAGCGGCAGCCCGAGCGCGTCGGCGAGGAGCTGCCCTGCCTGCCGGAGCCGAAGCCGTGGCCCGGCATACAGGGTGTGGAACGGCACCTGCGCATGCTCGGCGGCCAGCCGTCGCGCGGCCAGCGCTATCTGACGCCGCCCGAGATCGGTGAGTCCGGTGCAGGTCTTTGGGCCGCCTACTATTCCGGCCACGTTGCAGTGGGCCTGCCCGTGCCGGACGAAGGTCAGCTCAGTGACGATCACGTTTCCTCCTCACACGGCCGGACCGTCGGCCAGGGATATTGGTAGCCGCCGCGACCGAGATACCGGCGGGTCAGCAGATCGTGCAGCTCGGCGAAGCCCATCAAGTGATCGAACGCGACCGGCCCCACGGCATCGAGTTGGTGGTTGTAGGCGGCCAACGCCTCCTCGACGAGCTGGAGCGGATACCGCCCGTAGGTCATGGCCAGGGTCACGACGAGCTTGGCCAGGTCGTATCCGAACGGCGCCAAGGTCAGATCATCGACATCCACCGCGACCATGCGTCCGTCGCCGGTGATGAGGACGTTGCGCGGGTTGGTGTCCTTGTAGAAGGCAGCGGCGCCATCCCGGTGCTCGTGCAGCAGCCGTACGGCGGCAGCGCGCTCGTGCGAGGCCAGTTCGTCCCGGCGCAACGCCGCCATCCTGGTGGAAACGAAGTCGGGCAGCGTGAGACCGCCGTGGAGCAGATGTGGCGTGTCGAGCCGGGCTCGGCGGAGGTCGCTCCTCCAGGCGGTGGCGTGTGCCCTGCCGAGCATGTTGGCCACGCGAGGCAGGTCTGCCACGCCGAGGTGGCGGCCATGGATGAACTCGGAAGCGACCGATAACGGCTGCACCTCGACGATGCGCGGCAGGCACAGAGGCTGGGCATGCCGCTCCAGCCACGCGTGGTGAGCGACGGCACGCCGTACCGCCTCCGGGGAGGTATAGGTCTTGGTGAACGTCCGCCAGGTCATCCGATAGCCCCTTCACGCCGTGCGACCAGGTAGGTGACCGTCGATGTCGCGCAGAACGGCTTGTCGCCCCAGTGGGCGCGAAGGGCGGCGGCGAGCGGGACGGGATCACCAGTGAGCCCGGACGGGAAGCGGTACTTGGGGGTGGTCGCCAGGTAGGCGGCGAGATGGTCAGGGTCGCGGAAGGTGAACCGGTGCTCCTCGTGCTCCAGATGCGCCATCCCCAATCCCGGTGGCAGCAGATCGGGGAGATTGCCGCTGTGTGCGCTGCCGTACAGGCTCTCCCGCGCAGCCGCGTCGGTGTCCAGCCCGGCTCCAGCCACTATCCGGTCAAGCTCGGAGTAGCTGTCGATTGACTTGGTGGCCATGATGGCGATGCCGCCAGGCGTGATGACACGGCTGATCTCCGTCGTGACACGGCGCGGGTCGGGCGCGTGATAGAGGCAGAACGCGGCCACCACGACCGCGCACACGGCATCGCGCATGGGCAGGGCGTGGAAGTCGGCCTGGAGGAAACTGGCGTGGTGACCGGCCAGCCGTACTTGGGTCGCGGCGAGCATGGCCGCCGAGGCGTCGATCGCCAGCAGACACCGAGGGCGCAGCCGTTCGGCGAGCACGCGGGTGGTGGTGCCGCGCCCGCAGCCGATATCGGCTACGACGTCTGGAGGGCACGCCGGTAGGTACTCCAGGGCCAGGTCGGCGATGACATCGGCGACCGGTCTGCCGTGGGTCTTGGCCCGGTGGAGGGCGGAGGTCCGGGCTGCCAGCCGTTCTTCGGTGCGATACAGCTCGCGGGCCGTGGCCTGCGTGAACGGGTGCGACGTCATGAGCCGCACCGCCGGGTCAGCCGTGCTGCAACTGTGCCAGCCAGCGGCGTGCCTGCCTGCGACTGGTGAGGAACACGACGTGCTTGCCCGCCGCGTACTCCCTGATCTTCGCCAGCACGCGGGGCCGCATCCTGCGCCGGTAGGTGGCCACGTACCTGACCACGTCCCAGGTGATGCGGTTGTAGACGCCGGAGGCGTGCTGGCCGGCGCCGTGCCGTACCTGCCGGGAGACGATGCCCCACAACGCCATCCAGGTGGGCACGTCCATCATCACCACGGTGTCGCAGGCGGCCAGCCGTACCTGGAGAGTGGAGTTGTAGTTGCCGTCGATCACCCACCGGGGCTGGGCCACCAGCTCCCGTTGCGCCGCCTCGAACTTGTCCTGCGGCAGCGGGTTCCACTCGTCGTCGAAGTAGACGGCGTCCAGGTGCGTGACCGGAGCGTCCAGGATCCTGCCCAGCTCGCGGGCCAGGTGGGACTTCCCGCTGCCGCCCGAGCCGACGATGGCCACCCGGTTCATCCGCATGACGCTCCACGATAGTCGTGACCTGCCCGAACGCTCGACGATTGGGCACACCCGTGCTCATGGCCGCCTCCCGGTCGCCTCCAGCAGCGACTGCAGCTGTGCGAGCTGGTGGCTGAGCCGGAAGACCGACAGGCGTTCCACGCAGGCGGCGATCAGGTCGGCGTGCTCCCCGGTGCCCGCGCTCGCGTTCAACCGCTGGATGGCGCCGATCACCTCAGCGCCGTCGCGCACCACCAGCTCTGGCGGGACGAACCGCTCGACGTCCCTGATCTCGGCCGGTGCCAGCGGCAGGCACCCGGACAGCACCGCCTCGAAGATGCGCTGCGTGACCTGCCCGGCCGCGGCGTACCGCTCCGGCAACAGCAGGACCGTCGCCAGCGAACCCCGGTACAGAGCCCGGACCCGCTCGAAGGACACCCGCCCGGCGAAGATCACCTCCGGCCAGCGCCTGGTGTCGGTCCACTTGCCCGCGACCAGATGGCGAAAGCGCCCGGCCGCGGGGGCGAAGTAGGTGTCGAACGCCTTGTCCCGGTCGTACTGGTTGCCGATGTAGATGAGCGACACCGGCCTGGGCAGGGCGGCGAGCGCCGCAGGATCGGCCGTCTCCAGCAGCGCGTCATCCAGCGGGAACAGCAGCCGGTGCGCGCCTGGGGTGGGGTGCAGGGCGGCTTCGCACACGATCACGGCTGGGTGGCGGCGTAGCGGATCGTCGGGCGGCAGTTGCCGATCCTTGTCCCAGATGATCGTCCGGACGCCGTTGCCGAGGGTGTAGTTCTCTAGCAGCTCCCGCTGGCGGTGCAGGTCGCAGGTGTGGCCCGTCGATCCGCACGGGCTGGTGTTGCGGCCCTTGATGGGCCAGCGCCACTCCAGGAACAACACCTCGATTTCGGGAAGCCCGGCGTCGAAGGCGTACCTGTTCCCCAGATCGTCCCCGGCTTCGGCCAGGTCACGATTGGCCTGGAGAAACACGACGTGGTGACCGGCGTTGATCAGGGCGTCGATCCATGGCCGGCGATGGCTGCGCCCGCCGTCCGGGGTGTCGGTGATGCCGTGGCCGAGGAAGCCCCAGAAGCTGTATCCGATGATCATTTGGTGATCCACCTGCCTTCCAGCAGCAGGGCATCCAGCCCGGAGCCGGCCAGGCAGTCCAGCGCCATGGCCGGGGTGCCGCAGATCGGCTTCCCTTTGATGTTGAGCGAGGTGTTGATCAGGACAGGCACTCCGGTACGGCGGGCGAACGCCTCCAGCACGGCGTGGAGGAAGGGGTTGGCGTCCTTGGCCACGGTCTGCACTCGGGCCGTGCCGTTGGCGTGAACGACGGCCGGGATGTGCTGGCGCGCCAGCTCGGTGACCGGCGAAGCCATCGACATGAACGGCGCCTCCTGACCGAGGGTGAAGTACTCCCCCGCCCGCTCAACCGGAACGACCGGCGCGAAAGGGCGAAACGGCTCGCGAAACTTCACCGTGGCATTGAGCCGCTGCACCACGCCGTCCTGCAGCGGCGAGGCGAGAATCGAGCGGTTGCCCAGGGCGCGAGGCCCGGCCTCCACCCGTCCTTGGAACAGGCCGACGATCCGGCCCTTCGCCAGCTCACCGGCCAGGAACTCCGGCACGTCACCGTCGATGCGCCGCTCGACCAGTTCCGGCCAAGCCGACAGGTCGAAGGCCGAGAAGCGAGGACCCAGGTAGCAGGCACCCGCGACCCCTGTCACCGCGCTCTCCGCACGATGCGCGGCGATCGCGGCACCGATGGCCGTACCGGCGTCGCCCGGCGCGGGCGGGACGAAGACCTCATCGAAGATGCCCGCCTGAATGATCCTGCCGATGCTGACGCAGTTGGTGGCCACTCCACCGCCGACGCACAGGCGCGAGCAGCCGGTCAGCTCCCGCGCTCGGCGGGCCAGGTGCAGCATGACCGTCTCGGTGCGCTCCTGCAGGGCGGCGGCCAGATCCCGATGCACCTGCTCCACCGGAGCCTGCGCATCCCGCGGTGGGCACGTCGCCGCGACGAAACGCGGGGACAGGCGGCCGTACCGAGACGACAGCACCCGCGGCAGGATGAGCGAGGGGTCAAGCGTGAAGCCGTGCCCGGTGAGCGGGATGGCCCGCGTCAGCAACGGCCGGAACCGGGCCGGATCGCCGAGCGCGGCCAGCGCCATCACCGTGCCTTCCTCATCGCCGCGCCGCCACCCCAGGTGCTCGGTGATCGCGCCATAGGCGTAACCGAGGGAAGCCGGGTCGTGCAGCGCGTGCACGGTGCGGACGGCGGGCCGTCCCGGCTGGAGCTGTCGGCCCAGGGCGATCGTGGTCGTCTGGGTCTCGCCCAGGCTGTCCACGATCAGGACCGCGCTGCGCTCCCATCCGGATGCCGCGAACGCGTACAGCTGGTGGGTGTGATGGTGCGTGAACGACCGCACCCGCGCCTTCGGAAAGCGGCGAGCCAGATCTGCGGTCCTACGAAGCGTGCGCACGCCGACCTTGGCGAAGCTGGCCGCGCGAGGAACCGCCCGCTCCCCCGGCACCCCCAGCGCGCTGGGGATCGCGGCGAAGTAACCCAACCCACGGAAGTTGTAGGCAACCGTACTCACCTGGTCGGCACAGATCCCGGCCTCGCCGAGCAGCCACCGGACCGCCTGCTCGGGATAGGCGCGGGTGTGCTTGATCCCCGACAGCCGCTCCTCCTCCACGAACCCGACCAGATCACCGTCGAGGAAGAGCGCGGCGGCCGAGTCGTGCGTGAAGGAGCACAGCCCGACTGTCGCGATCATCGCGTCACCGCCCGCCGCTGCAACTCCCCATACCACGCCCGCAGCCCCTGACCGAGGCCACCGGGAAGCCGCTCCGCCTGCTGTCGTGCCGCATCCCGTTCCCCGTTCTTCCACCGCCGGTAGTTGTCCAGGACTGCGGCTATCTCGTACCAGCCGGGGTGATCGACTGGCTCGCCGTCCCGCACCAGCGCCAGCAGGGCGTCGAAGCCCTCCCACGGCGTGGCCAGCGCGGGCGTCTCCAGGCACATCGCCGTGTCCCGCACCTCGGCGGCACGCTCCAGCACCTCCTCGTAGAGGTGCAGCGAGTCGATCTGGTGGTGGTAATCGCCCAGTTCCGCGCCCAGCCATCCGGCCATCAGCTCGTGCAGGACCGTGGTGAAGAACAGGTCGTACGGCAGGCCGGTCCACAGGTCCTGGCTGCGCATCGTGGTGACCATGTGCAACCGGCCGCCGCGCAGGTGGAACCGGAATCCGAGCGTGCAGGGCACATCTCGATGCCCGGCGGCATCGCGGCCCGGGTCGTAGAGCTGGACGACGGCTCGTCGCGAATCCGGATCGGCTCGGAGCGCGGCCAGCACCCGCGCCAGCTGGTCCACCTGCCCGTTCCAGCGGCGCAGGCGCGGGCCGTACGCGCCGAGCAGCACCCCGCCGTCGGCGTACTGCCGCAGCCTGCCGTTGAAGTCGAAGATCCACGGATCGTCGGAGCCGGACAGGATCCAGACGGTCTCGGCGACCGCGAACGCCGGGTTCAGTATCCGGGCCGGTGGAGCGTACAGCAGCCGGGATCTGGGCCGTTTCAGCACCAAATGGACGTTCGTCACCTCCCGGGTGGGCATGCCGCGCGGGCACACCCGCCCGCCGGCCAGCGTCAGCGCCACGGCTTTGGTGAACAGCTCGGCGATGTCCTCGCCGACGACGGTCCTCACGATGTCCTCCTGGACAAGGAGATGGAGACGCGGCGGCACGGGATGGGGGCTGCCTCCCGCACCCAGGAGAGGCGGACGCTGCCCGTGCCGCCGCGCCGGTCTAACGGCCAGCGGTGTCCGTCACCGTGGCGTTGAGCTTCTCCTCGGCGGCGAGCCGAGCGGTCAACTGCTCCAGATCGTCAGCGTCGACCGTGGTGGAGCACCCTCTGTTGATCGCTTCGCCATCGAGCCCGCCTCGACGCGTCGCCCACCACCGGCCGAGGTCCGACTGCCAGATGGACCAGCGGGGGTACCGCTGCTTGATGTCGCCAGGCTGCATGTCACCCAGTGGACCAGCGCGGACACTGTTGGTGAACACCCGCGGCTCGTGAAGGCCGTGAAGCTCGGGAACGTCCCCGTGAAGGTCGTGAAGGTGAGCCAGTACAGCTCCGCCGTGCTTTCCCATGGCGTATGCATCGGGTTACCGTTCGCCCAGGACTGGAGGGCTCAGCTGTATGACCAAGCCGGGCACGCATCTCACAGAGGT
Organism: Thermoactinospora rubra; assembly: GCF_002093975.1. Lineage (GTDB taxonomy): Bacteria > Actinomycetota > Actinomycetes > Streptosporangiales > Streptosporangiaceae > Nonomuraea > Nonomuraea rubra_A. Next base: position 299,940 of record NZ_MSZZ01000005.1, on the reverse strand, counting down.
GTTGCGGCGTGCCGGAATGAACCCGCGTCAGCTGGCTGCCGCCGTCAACGCCCGTCTGGAGGCTCGCGGGCTGTCCGCGCGGCGCATCGATCCGACCGCGCCGTATTCGTGGGTGCGGCTCGGCTACAAGCCGTACGACCCGCTGCCGGAGGTGGTGGCTGCCGTCCTGTCCGAGCATCTGGGGCGCCCGATCAGCGTCGAGCAGCTGTGGCCCCACGCCGAAGGTGTGGGGACGGTGGTGGGCGCGGTTTCCGGTTTGGCGCACTGCACGAACGCCGAGGATGTCGTCGCGGCCCTCAGCGAGTTGACCTTGAGCAGCGCCAGTCTCCACGGTGAGGTCTCAGCCGCGACCGGCCCGGATCTGGCGGCAGCCGTACTGGACGGCATCGCCACCGTGGTCAGCCTGACCCGCAGGAACACGAATCGGGACCGGGTGCTGCCCGCGCAGGTCGCCCTGATCGCCTCGCACGTGGCCGCTCTGCGCAGACTCGACGACCGGCACGGCGGTGGCGTGCTCAGCCTTCGGTACGTCACCAGCGAGCTGCGGAACGTCCTGGACCTCGTGCGCAGCGCGGACTACGACGCGACGGTGGGGCCCGAGTTGATGGCCATCGTCGCCGACTTGGCCCAGCTCGTCGGCTGGGTGCATTTCGACGCCCATCGGTACGGCGCCGCCGAACGCTATCTGCTGCTCAGCGCGCGGGTGGCTCGGGCGCTGGAAGACCGCGGCCGGATGGCCAACACGGTCGGCATGCTGGTCTACATCTCCGCCTTCGCCGGGCACGGCTCCCAGGCGGTGAACATCGCGGAGGCGGCTGCCGAGATCTGCCCCTCCGACCCGGCTCTGCGGGCCAGGATCAGCGGGCGGGTGGCGACTGCCGCAGCGGCGGCAGGTGACCAGCGGGGGTTCCAGGCCGCGTCGGAGGAGGCACGCGAACTCCTGCGCCAGGCACGCGAAGCCCCGTCCTACCTGTACTACCTGGAGCCGGAGCAACTGGCCGCCGAGGCCGGTCAGGCCCTCGTCGTCCTGGCCGAGCAGGCCACCGTCTACCGCAAGGCGCTGCTCCGCGAAGCCGTCGCCCTGCTGGCGCCCATCTCAGCGGCCGGTCAGCGGCCGGACTATCCACGCTCGGCTCTGCTGCACGGGGCTTTCCTGACCAGGGCGTACCTCCTGCAAGGAGAGCTGGAAGCGGCCGTGTCCGCCGCACGGGAGGCGATCACCCGGCTCACGCAGGTGCAGTCACTGCGGGGCATCGCCTGCCTGCGGCAGCTCCGTCCGGCCTTTGCCCGGCGGAGCCGGTCGCCAGTAGTGTCGGAGTTCCTGCCCGAATTCGATATGGCGCTATCTCCGACATGACATGACACCAGCACCAACCGAGTTCACGATCAAGCCTCGGTCCTATGACCACCCCGACGCCGTCGCCCTGGTGCGCGCGCTTTTCGAGGAGCAGGTCGCCCGGTACGGCTACGCCGACCCGGCACAGGCCGAGCCCGCTGCCTACGCGCCACCGACCGGGTTGTTCCTGGTCGGCTATCGGGACGGAATCGCGGTCTGTTGCGGCGGCTACCGGCTGCACGACGCCGAGAGCCGGACGGTCGAGATCAAGAAAATGTACACCGTGCCGCAGCAGCGCGGGCAGGGCTTCGGCGCGCGGATCCTGCAGGAGCTCGAACGCCAGGCCGCCCTGGGCGGTGCCAAGCGGGCGATTCTGGAGACGGGCGTGCGCAACACCGGAGCCCTCGCCCTATACAGCAGCTTCGGCTACCTGCCGACGCAGCGCTACGTGCCGGGCCGCGATCCAGCGATCAATCGCGCCTTCCTCAAGGAGTTGTGCGGCTGAGCCGCCAGCGCCGCAGCAGCTCGGCTTCGCGATCGGGAGCCAGGCCGTGCTCGGCGAACCGCTCATGCTCGACCGGCCTGCCACCGGCCTGCAGCCACTGCCAGGTGTCGGCCGCAGTCTCGCGCAACGGACGGCACACGAGCCCGGCCGCGTGCGCCTTGCGGGTGTCCATCGTCCAAGCAGTGGGCAGAGTCCGCCAGAGCGGAATCTCCGTCCACTCCGCCACGCCCTGCGCCTTCAGCCACTGCTCGTCTGCCCACACGATCTCGCAGGAAGCGCCGGTGACGTCCACGCACGCGATGAGCAGCCCTTCGTAGGTGTCACGACCCACAGGCGGCGCGAGGTTGAAGACGCCCGCGCCGCCCGCCTGGATCTGGTCGAGCGTGAAGCGAGCGACGTCACGCACGTCCACCGGTTGGATGGCGCGATCAGGCGGAGCGGGAGCCAGGACGACGCCACCCCGGCTGATCCTGGTCAGCCACCAGGGCAGCCTGCCGACGTACTCGTGCGGGCCGAGGATGACGTGCGGGCGCATGATGAGGACGTGTCGATCGAACTCTCGCCGAATTGCCAGCTCACAACCCACCTTGAGCGGCCCGTAGGCGTCCGGGTCCCACCGCCGGGTCCCGGGGTCGAGATCGGGATCGCCCTCCCACAGCGGGGAGTTCTCATCCACGGGCGCATAAGGCCAGTCGCGGTAGGCGGAGATCGTCGAGATGAACACGTACCGGCCCGTGACCGGGGCCAGGGCCCGGGCGGCGTTGCGAACGAGTGCCGGAATGGTCCCGGCGACATCGAGGACCGCATCCCACGGCCCGTGGGCGGCCAGCCGTACCAGGTCCTGCGGTCGCTCCCAGTCGCCGCGGATGTGCTCGACGGGAGCTGGTGGCGGACCACTGCGTCCCCGGTTGAACACCGTGACGTGCCACCTCCTGGCCAGCGCCTCACGCAGTACGGCCCGGCCAACGAACCAGGTGCCGCCCAGGATCAGCAGTCGCACGATGGGCCGCCGAGGTCAGATCGTCTCGAAGAAGCGGGGATTCACCCGCACCCGTTCCACCTGGACCAGCTCGCGGGTGACGCCCAAGCCGTACTCCTTCAGCAGGTCACACAAACGGTCCCCGTCGACCAGGTCGATCGGCGGCGCGCCGTCGCGGGTGGACTCCTTCAGGGCCTCGGCGGTGAACGTCCCGGTGGTGATCAGCAGCCCCTTGTCGCCGCGCCCTTGCAGGGCGCCGCGGAAGTCGCGCACCTCGCTGGCCCGCACCGAGCCCTTGTAGCGCTTGCACTGGAAGTACACCGAGAAGCTGATCAGCGAGACCCGGTAGGTGCCCAGCCCGTCGATCCCGCCGTCCCCGGAGTAGCGGGTGATCTGCGTGTTGATGAAACCGGCCTCGCGCAGCAGGCGCTGGCACAGCCGCTCGAACGCCTGGGGCGACATCGCGATGAGCAGGTCCTTCAGCTCCTCGCGCCAGTCCTGCTCCTCGGACTCCTCCTCGCCGCCTGGGGCCTGCGATTTCTTACGGCGGGCGTTGCGCTGCCATGCCGAGCGCGCCTGCCGCAGGTCGTCCTGGCTGGCCGTCCTGCCGCGTTCGGTGAGTGACCATACGGCCTGCGGGCTGTTGGTGGTGAGCCCCATGCCCTTGAGGTGGGACAGCGCCCACGCCAACCGGTACTCCAGCTTCGTGGTGGGACCGTCTCCCTGCAGTACGGCCTGCTGCGCATCGGTGAACGCCATCCGCTCGATCACCGCCTGGACGATTTCGTCCTTCGTTCCCGAGCCACCGATGTCCCGCAGCGTCGTCACCGTGGGCCAGTACAGCTCGCTCACGGACGGAATCGTGACGCTGCCTGCCATCGGCGAGCCTCCCCTAGACGAGCGGACGAGGCGAAGATTACCCAGCGCTGAGGTGGTGCACGCGCTGATTCGCTGTGATCGGAACGAACTTGGTCGGTCGCGATGAGGTGCTCTTGAGGGGGCACCGGTCGCATGGCGCTTGCAAGCAACGACAACTGCTCCAGAAAGGGATGAACCGTCCCGGATTTCGTGGAGGCCCTGGTGTGCGGCGGGCCGGCCACAGCGGGACCAGGGGCGGATGGGTGGGCGGGCGGCGGGCGGGGAGCCGGCCAACGAGCGGAAGGTTCCAGGCGATCGACGGGCGGAACGAAAAACCCCAGGCCGCATGACCTGGGGTTTTCTGGGTGGTGCGCCGCCAGGGACTCGAACCCCGGACCCGCTGATTAAGAGTCAGCTGCTCTGACCAACTGAGCTAGCGGCGCGTGCAGAAGGAGCATACCGGTACCCAGCCCCCAGGTCGAATCGGATGCCCGCATGGCAGAATAACGTTCGGTTCCCTGCCCGCGTCCCCGCCTCGCCCCACGACAGGAGCACGCACGCATGTTCGACTCCCCCGCCGACGTGAGCACGCGACTGGCCGATGTCGGCTACCTGTCCGACGACGCCATCGCCACCGCCGCGTTCCTCGCGACGGCGCTGGAGAAACCGCTCCTCGTCGAGGGACCGGCCGGTGTCGGCAAGACCCAGCTGGCCAAGGCCATCGCGGAGGCGACCGGCGCGACGCTCATCCGCCTCCAGTGCTACGAAGGGCTCGACGAGGCCAGAGCCCTCTACGAGTGGAACTACAAGAAGCAGCTGCTGAGGATCCAGGCGACCAGCACGGACGAGGACATCTTCACCGAGGACTTCCTGCTGGAACGGCCGCTGCTCAAGGCCCTCCGGTCATCCGGCCCGGCCGTGCTCCTGATCGACGAGATGGACAAGGCCGACGTGGAGGTGGAGGGCCTGCTGCTGGAGCTGCTGTCGGACTTCCAGGTGACGATCCCCGAGCTCGGCACCATCCGGGCGGCGCGCAAGCCGTACGTCGTCCTCACCTCCAACGCGACCCGCGAGCTGTCGGAGGCGCTGAAGAGGCGGTGCCTGTACCTGCACATCGAGTACCCGACGCCCGAGCGTGAGCGCGACATCGTGCTCGCCCAGGTTCCGACGATCCGCGAGGACCTGGCGGAGCAGCTGGCCAGGACGGTGGCGACGTTGCGGGCGATGGAGCTGAAGAAGGCGCCGTCGGTGGCCGAGACCGTGGACTGGGCGAGGACGCTGCTCGCGCTCGGCAGGCAGGAGCTCGACGAGGCCACGGTGGCCGGAACGCTGGGCGTGGTGCTCAAGCACGCCTCTGACCAGGCCAAGGCGGTCAAGGAGCTAGGGCTGTCGTGAGGATGGTGCACCAGTGAGCCTGGTCGACCGGCATGTGGGGTTCGTGCATGCGTTGCGCGAGGCGGGGATTCCGGTGTCGCTGGCGGAGGGGCTGGACGCCGCGCGGGCGTTGCGCGTGGTCGAGCTGGCCGACCGCGAGTCGCTGCGCGCCGCCTACGCCGCGACGCTGATCAAGAAGCCCGCCTACCGTCCCGGGTTCGACGTCCTGTTCGACCTGTGGTTCCCCGCGGTCATGACCGAGACGGAGCAGGCCGCGTCCCAGCAGGCCGCGTCTCAGGAGGCCGCATCCCGGGAGGCCACGGGGTCCGCGCAGCCCGACACCGCCGCGCTCCGCGACCGGCTCGCCCGCCTGCTCCTCCACGGCTCCGACGAGGAGTTGCGCGCCTTCGCCAGGGACATGGTCGAGCGCTTCGGCCGCCAGCCCGCCGCGCCGGGGCGGCAGAGCTGGTTCTCGTACGGCGTGCTGCGTGCCCTGTCGCCCGAGACGCTCATGGCCAGGCTGCTCGCCGAGGTTCTCGCCGGCCAGGAACGCGGCGGAATCGCCGAAAAGCGGGCACGCACCCAAATATCCCGAAAAATCGAGCAGTTCACGGACGCGGTGACCACCGACATCCGCCGAAGGATCGCCGAGGAGTCGGGCGTCGAGCGCATCGCCCGCTCCGCCGTACGCCCTCCCCTCGACCAGATCGACTTCCTCCGTGCCACCAAGGACGACCTGGCCAGGCTCAGGCGGGAGGTCCAGCCGCTCGCCCGCCGCCTGGCCGCCCGCCTCGCGATCAAGCACCGCCACCGCAGGCGCGGCCGCCTGGACTTCCGCCGCACGGTACGCGCCTCCCTCCAGACCGGCGGCGTCCCCCTGACCACGCACTTCAAGCCGCCGCGCCCGCACAAGCCCGAGCTGGTCATCCTGTGCGACACCAGCGACTCGGTCTCCTCGTTCGCGCACTTCACCCTGCTCCTCACCTACGCGCTGCGCGAGCAGTTCACCAAGGTGCGCGCCTTCGGCTTCGTGGACACCGTCGACGAGATCACCCGCTTCTTCGCGCCGGGCTCGGACGTCGTCGAGGCGATGACGCGCATGGCGCAGGAAGCCGACATGGCGCGCTTCGGCCGCACCAACTACGGCCACGCCCTCGAACGCTTCACCGAGAGGTACGGCGAGGCCGTCGGGCCGAGGACGGCGCTGCTCATCCTCGGCGACGCGCGCTCCAACTACCAGCCGGCCGCGGTGGACCTGCTCAAAGGGCTCGTCGCCCGGGCCAGGCACGCCTACTGGCTCAACCCGGAACCGCGCGCCCAATGGGACACCGGCGACTCGGTCGCCTCGGACTACGCCGAGGTGATCCCCATGCGCGAATGCCGGAATGTCGCCCAGCTCGCGGCGTTCATCGAGGACCTGGCCTGAGCCGCCGTTCCTTGCCCCGGCGCGGCCCGGCGGTCAAGGATGGATGGGCGGCATCGGCGAGCTCCAGCCGGAGCACCTGGCCGGCTCGCCGTTCGAGCAGTCCTACGCCGCGCTCGCGCCGCGACCGCAGGACCGGCCGCGGCTCATCGAGAAGATCAAGGAGTTGGGCCGGGAGCTGACGGATGGTGGAGGATTTCCTGGGCTGAGCGGTACGGCTGGGCGGTACGGCTCGTCGGTACGGCGGCACGCTTCAGGCGGCGCGATCGAGCTCTCGCGCCGCCGTACGGGCCAGCAGCTCGATCTGCGCCTCCGACAGAGCCTGCGTGCCCGTCTCCCGGATGAGCCTGGCCACGCGCCCGGGCTTGATCAGGGTGATCCCCTCCGCCGCGAGCACTCCCCCGTGGGGCAGCAGCCCGCCGTGGACGGCCAGGATCGGCGTGATCGTCACCGGTATGCCGGTCTCCCTGCTCAGCAGCTCGGCGAAGGCGGCCCCGGCCTCGACGAGCGGTTTCGCGACGCGCGTGCCGTACTTCTCCCCGAAGAACAGCCTGCCGCCGTAGGCGGCGATCTCGGTGTCGGGGCTCCAGGCCTCGTTGTCGACGAGCCAGACGCCATTGGGGCCGATGACGAGGTGGTCGATGGACGCCTGGCCCCGGATGGCCCGGCCGTCGAGGATGCGGTAGCCGCGGCGGGACAGCGAGCGCCTGAGCTGCCGGCCCATGATGACCTCCCCGCGGCGGCGGCCGCGCCAGACGGCCGTGGACTGGAACGAGCGCCAGGCCCACCACCAGTCGGCGGCGGCGGCCAGCAGGGCGGCGCCCGTGGCGTACGAGAGGGGGCCGAACAGGTCGAAGCGCACGGCCAGGCCGAAGCCGATCGCGAAGGCGACGGCGGCCTTGACGGCGCGCAGGCGCAGGCGGCTCTTCGCGTCCTCGTGCCAGTGCTTCTCGTAGAGCCACTGCGGTGAGGCTCCGGTGAACTTCTCGTCGGGCTGCACGTAAATTGAGCCGCCAGGCATGACAAACTCCCCGAATAAGTAGGTAATACCTGGATCTGCCACGCCGGAGATCCCTCGCCGCTCAAAGAGATACCCGGAAGCCAGGCCGGAACGGTAGGAGGTTATGAAAATAGCACCAACTCGACCACGTCAACCGACCAGTCGGTATGCTGTCCGCCGTGAGGGATGAACCGGTACGCCAGAGGCTGCTCAGCGAGGCCACCCGCCTGTTCGCCGAGCAGGGGTTCGAGAGCACCTCGGTCCAGGAGATCGTGGTCGCGGCGGGCGTCACCAAAGGCGCCATGTACCACTACTTCGACTCCAAGGACGACCTGCTCCACGAGATCTACGCCCGGGTACTGCGCATGCAGATGGACCGGCTCACCCAGATCGCCGACGGGCCGGGCACCGTGGCCGAGCGCCTGTTCAGGGCCGCCGCCGACGTGGTGGCGACCACGACCGAGAACCTCGACGACTCCAAGATCTTCTTCCGCTCGATGCACCTGCTGGCCCCGCAGACGCAGAAGACCGTGCGGGCCGAGCGGCGGCGCTACCACGAGCGCTTCCGCGACCTGGTGGCCGAGGGGCAGCGCGAGGGCGTGTTCCGCGACGACATCCCGGCCGACATCGTCGTGGACTACTTCTTCGGCTCGGTCCACCACCTGGGCACCTGGTACCGCGCGGACGGCCCGCTGACCGGCGCCCAGGTGGGCGAACACTTCGCCGAGCTGCTGCTGGCCTCACTGCGGCCCGGGTAGGCCCACCAGGGACGCGAGGGCGGCCCGGTGGTCGCCGGGCGTGCCCAGAGCGATCTCGTCGGCCTTGGCCCGCTTGAGGTAGAGGTGGATGGGATGCTCCCAGGTCATCCCGATGCCGCCGTGGAGCTGGACCGCCTCCTCGGCGGCGTGGACCGCGACGCCGGCGTTCCAGGCCTGCGCGGTCGAGGCGGCGACGGGGGAGTCCTCGGCGACGGCGTTGCGCGCGGCGGCACGTGCGCGGACCACGTCCAGCCACAGGTCGGCGAGGCGGTGCTTGATCGCCTGGAAGGAGCCGATCGGGCGGGCGAACTGGTAGCGCTGCTTGACGTACGCCAGGGTCTCCTCCAGGCACCACTCGGCGACGCCCAGCTGCTCGGAGGCGAGCAGGGCGGCGCCGAAGCGCAGGACCTCGGCGAGGTCGACGGCGCCCAGCGGGGTGACGGGGGCGGCGTCGAAGACGACGGCGGCGATCGGGCGCGTCATGTCGAGGGAGGGGACCGCCTCGACGTGGGCGGACGCGGACTCGGCGAGGTAGAGGGCGCCGTCGAGGGGGATGAGGAACAGGTCGGCGATGTCGGCTCCGGCGACGGCGGCGACGCTCGCCGTGACCACCGGCCCGCCGTCGCGCATGCCGAGGACCTCGGTGGTGCGGGCAGGAGAGGGGTTCAGGGGGGCGGTGGAGAACGGGACGGCCAGGCACGCGATCGTGTCCCCGGCCGCCAGGCCCCGCAGCACCTCCCCCACGCGAGCCGCCGGGTCGCGCAGGCTCACCAGCGCCCGGGTGGCCAGCACCGAGCTGGTGAAGAACGGCACCGGCGCCACCGCCCGCCCCAGCTCCTCCAGCACGACCGCCGCCTCGCGCGCCGAGGCCCCCGCGCCGCCGTACTCCTCCGGCACCAGCAGCCCCGCCACGCCGATCTCCCGGGACAGCGTCTTCCACAGGTCCAGGTCGTACGGCTGGTCCGACTCCACGCGCTTGAGCACCGCGGAGGGCGGGCACCGGTCGGCGAGCAGGGAGCGGACGGCGGAGCGCAGCTCCTCCTCCACGTCGCTGTACAGCAGGGTCATCGAGGCAGGTCCTTCCAGGGCACGTCCTTGTCCACACGCGGTTCGCCCGGCAGGCCGAGCACCCGTTCTGCGACGATGTTGCGCAGGATCTCCGAGGTGCCGCCCTCGATGGAGTTGCCCTTGGCGCGCAGGTACCGGTAGCCGGGCCCGCGGCCGAGGAAGTCGACGGTCCCCGAGCGGCGGAAGGTCCAGTCGTCGTAGGTGAGGTCCCGCTTGAGCTCGACTTCCAGCCCGGTGAGGGCCTGGTTGAGCTTGGCGAACGACAGCTTCATCCCGGAGCCCTCCGGTCCCGGCTGGCCGGCGCGCAGCTGTTCGCGCAGCCGTACCGCCGACAGCCGAGTGACCTCGGACTCCACCCAGAGGGCCAGGAGCCGCTGGTGCAGGTCGTGGGTGCGCAGCTCGGGGTGGTCGCGCCAGGTGTCGAGGAGGATCCCCATCATCCCGCCGCCGCGCCTGACGGGGGCGCCGCCGATGGCGACGCGCTCGTTCATGAGCGTGGTCTGGGCGACCCGCCAGCCGTCGCCGACGGCGCCCAGGCGCAGGTCGTCGCCGAGCCGTACGCCGGTCAGGAAGACCTCGTTGAACTCGGCCTCGCCGGTGATCTGGCGCAGCGGCCGGACCTCCACGCCGGGGGCGGTCATGTCGCAGACGAAGTAGGTCAGCCCGCGGTGCTTGGGGACGTCCGGGTCGGTGCGGGCGACGAGGATGCCCCAGCGGGCGTGGTGGGCGCCGGAGGTCCACACCTTCTGCCCGTCGACGACCCACTCGTCGCCGTCTCGCACCGCCCGGGTGGCCAGCGTCGCCAGGTCGGAGCCCGCGCCGGGCTCGCTGAACAGCTGGCACCAGATCTCCTCGCCCGTCCACAGCGGCCTGAGGAAGCGCTTCTTCTGCTCCTCGGTGCCGAAGGCGAGGATCGTGGGGGCGGCCATGCCGAGGCCGATCGCCTGCACGCCGTAGTCCAGCTGCGGGGTGTGGGCGAACTCCCGGTCGACGACCTGCTGGAGGTCGCGGGAGACGCCCAGGCCGCCGAGCCCTTCGGGGAAGTGGACCCACGCCAGCCCGGCGTCGAAGCGGGCCCGCAGGAACTCCAGGCGGTCGCCGGAGGGGTCGTGCTCGGCGAGGAAGTCGGCGATCCGCCGTTTGATGTCGGCTTCGTCCATAGAAACGATCACATGTGCCTCTTCAGTTCTCGGTAGGCCAGGGAGCGCTTGTGGACCTCGTCGGGCCCGTCGGCCAGGCGCAGGGTGCGGGCGTGGGCCCACAGCCCGGCCAGCGGGAAGTCCTGGGAGACGCCTCCGGCGCCGTGGACCTGGACGGCCTTGTCGAGGATCCACTCCACCGTGACGGGCGTGGCGATCTTGATGGCCTGGATCTCGGTGTGCGCGCCGCGGTTGCCGACGGTGTCCATCAGCCAGGCGGTCTTGAGCACCAGCAGCCGCAGCTGCTCGACGCGGACCCGCGCCTCGGCGATCCAGTCCTGGACGACGCCCTGCTCGGCGATGGGCTTGCCGAAGGCGGTGCGCGACAGCGCGCGCTGACACATCATGTCGATGGCGCGCTCGGCCATGCCGATCAGGCGCATGCAGTGGTGGATGCGGCCGGGGCCGAGGCGGGCCTGGGCGATGGCGAAGCCGCCGCCCTCCTCGCCGATCAGGTTCTCCGCCGGCACCCGCACATCCTCGAAGATCACTTCGGCGTGCCCGCCGTGGTCGCCGTCGGTGTAGCCGAAGACGTGCATGCCGCGCTCGATCGTGAGCCCGGGGGTGTCGCGCGGCACGAGGATCATGCTCTGCTGGCGGTGGGAGGGGGCCTCGGGGTTCGTCTTCCCCATGACGATGAAGATCTTGCAGTTGGGGTTCATCGCACCGGAGATGAACCACTTGCGGCCGTTGATGACGTAGGAGTCGCCGTCGCGCACCATCGACGTGGCGATGTTCGTGGCGTCGGAGGAGGCCACGTCCGGCTCGGTCATCGCGAAGGCCGAGCGGATCTCGCCGTCGAGCAGCGGCCGCAGCCATTCCTTGCGCTGCCACTCGCTGCCGAACATGGCCAGGACCTCCATGTTCCCCGTGTCCGGTGCGGCGCAGTTGGTGGCGGCCGGGGCGATGCGCGGGGAGCGGCCCATGATCTCGGCCAGCGGTGCGTACTGCAGGTTGGTCAGCCCCGCGCCGTGCTCGCCGGGCAGGAACAGGTTCCACAGCCCGCGCTTGCGCGCCTCGTCCTTCAGGTCCTCCAGCAGGGGCGGCGGACTCCAGCCGCTGCGCGCCGCCTGCTCCTCGAAGGCCGCCTCGGCCGGGTAGACGCACTCGTCCATGAAACGCAGCATGCGCTCGCGCAGGTCCTCGGTGAGGGTGTCGAAGGCGAAGTCCATGATGGGAGCCTACCGACCGGCCGGTATGCCTGTCGACCACCCGCCCGCAAGTGGCTTCCCGCAAAACCGGACATGTGGCGATAAATCATCAGGTACGGCTCCCGCTACCCTCACTCGCATGACCGCCGCCATGCCCCGCCCCACCGTCCTCCAGGACGCCGTCGTCCGCCTCGAACCGCTCACGGAGGACCACATCCCCGACCTGTTCGCCGCCGGGGGCGGGGACGAGGAGGTCTGGCGCTGGATGCCCGTCGCCACCCCGCGCACCGAGGACGAACTGGCCGCGATCGCGCGCCGCCTCATCGGCGGCCCCGAGTACGTCCCCTTCGCGGTGATCCACGACGGCCGCGCCGCCGGCTGGACGTGCTACTGCGACGTGCCGACCTTCGACCTGAGCGTCGAGATCGGCTGGACCTGGTACGGCAGGGCCTACTGGCGCACGGCGGTGAACACCTCCTGCAAGGTGCTCCTGATCGACCACGCCTTCGGCGCCTGCGACTACAACCGGGTGCTGCTGAAGACCGACGTCCTCAACGAGCGCTCCCAGGCCGCGATCCGCCGCATCGGCGGCGTCCACGAGGGCACGCTGCGCCGTCACCGTCCGCGTCCGGACGGCACCTGGCGCGACACCGTCTGTTTCGGCATCCTCAAGGAGGAGTGGCCCGAGCACCGGGCTCGTCTGACCCGTGAGGACTGATCTGTTGGATCGTCTGGGCGCCTACTGGCTCGGCGCCGGACTCGGCGACGGCGCCGTGCGTGAGGCCTACGACGAGGAAGGCTCACGATACGCGCTCAAGCTGTTACCCCGGGTCGCCGACGCGGCCGTGTGCAGGGCCGCCCAGCGGGTGAACTCGCTGTATGTGGCCAAGCTGGTCGAGGCGCACCTGGAGGACGATCCGCCGTTCCTGGTCAGCGAGTACGTCCCGGGTCCGACGCTGCGCCGGGTGGTGGCCGGGTGCGGCCCCTACGGCCGCGACGAGCTCTACCGGCTCGCGGCCGCGACGGCGACCGCGCTGGCGGCGATCCACGAGGCCGGCGCGGCGCACGGGCGCGTCGACCCCGACCACGTGCTGCTGGGCCCCGACGGCCCGCGGCTGATCGGCCTGGGCGGCCCGGGATCGCCCGAGGGGCCCGCGGGCGACATCCGCGACTGGGCCCGGCTCATGCTCTTCGCCGCCACGGCCCGGGAGCAGCCGCCCGGCCTCACCGAGGTGCCCGCCGACCCGGCCGTCGACCGCCCGCTGCGCGACCTGCTCTCCGCCGCCCTCCACCCCGATCCCGAACACCGCCCCGGCGCCCGCCGGCTGCTGCTGGCGCTGCTGGACGTCCCCCAGTCCCAGCAGGGCCGCCTGCTGCCGCCCGCGCCCGTCGACGACCCGCCGCTGGGCGAGCGGGCCGAGCAGGTCTACCAGGGCCTCCCCGGCCCCGACCAGGAAGCCGTCCCCGAGGTGTTCCTGCGCCTGGTGGACACCGACGAGCAGGGCGCCGACGCCAGGCGCGCCGCCGCCCGCGACGAGCTGCCCCCGGCCGCCGGCCCGATCCTGGACCGGTACGGCGAGGCCGGGCTGCTCACGGTGGGCGAGACCGTGTCCATCACCCACCCCGCGCTCCTGCGCGCCTGGCCCCGGCTGCGCGCCTGGCTCGACGCCGAGCGCGAGGGCCTGGCCGTACACCGGGAGCTCGCGGCGGCGGCGCGGCGATGGGACAGGGGCGGGCGGCGGGAGGCCGACCTGTTCGGCGGGGAGGCGCTGGAGCACGCGCTGGCCTGGGCCGCGACGCGGCGGCGTCGTGTCCGGCTGAGCGCCGAGGAGCAGGCGTTCCTGGACGCGGGCACGGCGCTCCGGCGCGGCCGGGCACGCCGGCGGCGGGCCGTGACCGCCTGCCTGCTCGCGGCCGCGCTGGTCGGCACGGTTACCGGCGTGGCCCGCACGATCGCCATGGACGGCCGGCTGGAGGAGGCCATGGCCCGGCTGGCGGCCGAGCGCGCCGAGTCGCTGCGCCTGGCCGACCCCGTGACCTCCCGCAGGCTCAGCGTGGCCGCCTGGCGCCTGGCGCCGATCGAGGAGTCGGCCCGGGCGCTGCGCAGCTCGGGCGCCGATCCCGCGGTGACCGTGTTCGCCGACCCGCACGCCACCGACCGGTCCATCCACTCGCTCAGCGACGACGGCTCCCACCTGGCGGCGCTGACGTCCGGGAGGCTGCGGGTCTACGACATCGCGACCGGCCGGCAGCTCGTCGCCAAGGACGTGCCGGAGAAGATCCGGGCGCTGGCCTGGGCGCCGGACGGCCGCAAGCTGGCGATGGTGGGCGCGGAGCGGACCTACCTGTGGGACGCCTGGTCCGGTCGGCAGCTGGGCGCGATCGAACGCGGCCTGGACTGGCCCGGCGAGCTGTCGGCGTGGTTCAGCCCCGGCGGCGGGCTGGTGTTCGCCGCCGACCGGCAGCGGGACGAGCGGTGGGCCTGGGACCTGCGGGCCGGGCGGGTCGTCTTCGACGGCGAGTACGCGCTGGTCCGGCCGGACGACCAGGCGGCCGTGGTCTTCGACGGGCCCGCCTCGCGGATCCGCTGGCTGGACACCGGCAGGGTACGGCCGGCGCCGTGGCTGGCCACGATGTCGCTGGAGTACGCCGCCTTCAGCCCGGACGGGCGCAGGATCGCCATCGCCACCGAGCGCGGCGTGCAGATCTACGACCTCGACGGCGTGCCGCAGCTGCCCCTGCCGCTCACGCCCGCCGCCGGGCCGCTGCGCTTCAGCGGCGACGGCGGGCTCCTGGCGGGCACCAGCAACGACCACGTGTGGGTGTGGCGGCTGTCCGGCGGCGGCACGCTGCTGGCGGACCGGCCGCTGCCCAGCGCGGGCGCGCGGCCGGCGCAGGCCAGGTTCACCGGTGACGGGCTGCGCGTGCTGACCGGGCAGGGCGTGGTCATCGGGATCTCCCTGCCGGACCGGTCGCCCGAGCGGGATCCCGAGCGGATCGCCGAGGCGCTGTGCGAGCGCTTCGGCGGCCTGTCGCCCGCCGAGTGGGGGCGCCTGCTGGCCGGGCTGCCGCACCGCGAGACCTGCTAGAAGGCCCTGTCAGAAGACCCTGCTAGAAGACCCTGTCAGAAGGCACGCTACGAGCCCTTGAAGCCCGCCAGCAGCTCACGCACGCCCCGGGCGATCTCCCCGGCCGAGGGCTCGCCGCCCGCGCCGACGATCGCGTAGAACAGCACGCCCTCGGCGAAGGCCACCAGCTGGCTCGCCTGCCGTACCGGATCGGGGAAGCCCCCGGCGCTCAGCAGCGCCACGGCGGGGTCGCGGAAGCGGGCGCCGCTGCGGTCGTAGACCGCGCGCAGCTCGGGCCGCCGGGTGGCCTCCAGCGCCAGCTCGTAGCGGGCGAGCGTGCGCCGCCGGTCGCGGATCTGCACCAGCAGCGCCTGGGCCAGCAGCTCGGGCAGGTCCGCCACGCGCGGCGGGGCGGTCAGCAGCCCGGCGAAGGCCCGCTCCTCCAGCTCCGTGAGCCGGGCGAGCGTGAGCTCCAGCAGCGCGGCGCGGGTCCTGGCCACGTTGGAGGTGGAGCCGGGCGGCAGCCCCGCGGCCTCGTCGACCGCGCGGTGCGTCAGCCCGCGCATGCCCCGCTCGGCCAGCAGCGTGATGGCCGTCTCCGCGACGAGTTCCGCCCTCGTGAGCACAGCGCCATACTACAGGTGTAGTGTGAAACTACAGATGTAGTTTCCCGGGAGGGCGGCATGCGGCGAGCAGCGGTGATAGGGGCGGGAATCGGGGGGCTCACGGCGGCCGTCGCGCTGCGCCGGCGCGGCTGGGAGGTGACCGTCCTGGAGCGGGCCGCCAGGCTGGAGCCGGTGGGGGCCGGGCTCGCCATCGCGGCCAACGCGCTGAAGGCCCTCGACACGCTCGGCCTGGGCGACGAGGTGCGGGGGCTCGCCTCCATCCAGGGAACGGCCGGCCTGCGGCGCTGGGACGGCCGCTGGCTCACCCGGACGACCGAGGACAGGGCCGCCGCGCGCTTCGGCGACTCCGTCGTGCTGCTGCGCCGCGCCACGCTCACCGGCATGCTCCTCGACCGGCTGCCCGAGGGCGCCCTGCGGCTCGGCGTGACCGTGGAGTCGGTGGCCGATCTCCGCGCCGACCTCGGCGCCGACCTCGTCGTCGCCGCGGACGGCATCCACTCGGCAGCCCGCCGCGAGCTCTTCCCCGGCCACCCGCGGCCGGTCTACGCCGGGATCACGGCGTGGCGGGCCCTGGTGCCCAGACCCGCGGGCGTGACGCTGCGCACCACCGAGTCCTGGGGCCCGGGCCTGGTCTTCGGCGTCATGCCGATGGCGGACGAGTGGGTCTACCTCTACGCCACCGACACGCTGCCCGCCGGGACGGTCCTGGCCGACGAGAAGGCCGAGCTGCTGCGGCGCTTCGGCCACTGGCACGACCCGATCCCGCACCTGCTGGAGGCCGCCGACAACGCCCGCATCCTGCGCAACGACGTCTACCACCTGCGCGAGCCGCTGCCCGCCATGCACCGCGGCACGGTGGCGCTGCTGGGCGACGCGGCCCACCCGATGACGCCCAACCTGGGCCAGGGCGCCTGCCAGGCCATCGAGGACGCCGTCGTGCTGGCCGCGTGCGCCGATCCGGAGGGCCACGGCCTGGAGCGGTACACGGCCGCCCGGCTCAGGCGGACCGCCATGGTCACGGCCAGGTCGGCGGCGATCTGCCGGATCACGGGCTGGCGCAACCCGCTGGCCGTACGGCTGCGCGACCTGGGACTGTCGCTCGCGGGCCGGGTCAGCCCGGATCTGCTCCTGCGGTCGCAGGAACCGGTGCTGGGCTGGCGGCCACCGGCTTGGGCCGGGAGTGGTCGGGAGCCAGGCGTCCCAGCGTGATGGTGCCGCCGACGGTCAGCGCGGCGGCGATCAAGGCGGGGACCGCCGTGCTCGGGCTCGTGGGCAGCGGCTCGCCGAGCAGGATCGCGCCCGCCAGCACGCTGGTGATCGGGTCCACCACCTGCACGCCCGCGTAGGCGATGCCGAAGTAGCCGACCGCGTAGGACTTCTGCAGCAGCACCACGGCGCAGACCAGCAGCGTGGGGATGGCCAGCGTGAACCAGTGCAGCAGCCGCGACCAGTCCCCCTCCATGCCGCCGCCGACCACCCGCACGAACGTCGACACGCTGGCGGTCGTCGCCCCCGCGCCGACCGCCAGCAGCAGCGCCTTCCCCGCCCCGTGGACGAACCGGGCGGCCACGTGCGTGACGAGCACGATCGCGGCGACCACCCCGACGAACCCGAGTGCGGCCGGCGTGGACAGCCTCGGCGTGACGTGGTGCTGGGGGACCAGCAGCATCAGCCACAGCAGCCCCACCGCCACGGCCACCGACCCGAAGATCTCCGCCTTGTACGGCCTGCGCCCGTACATGAAGGCCGCGAGCGGGACGGCGAACACCAGCGTGGCGACGCTGATCGGCTGCACCGCCACCAGCGGCGCGAAGCTCAGCGCCACGGCGTGCAGGCACGCGCCGGTGAAGCCGATGACGCCGCCGATCCACCAGCGGGGGCGCCTCATGAGCGTGAGCGAGGCGCCCTCCGCCACGGCCTCGTACTGTTGCATGGCCGCGCCGAGCGCGTAGCCCAGGGCCCCCAGCAGGGCGATCAGCAGGCCGGCCCACGTCATGCGGGCCACTCCCCCCGTGTGTGAAGCATTGCTCCAGCGTAAGGGCCCGAGATCGGGCGCGTATCCGCCTTTAGGCTGATTGCCCGGGACCGGCTAACTCAGGGACGGCTTACTCGGGGATCACGCAGAACAGGTGGCCCTCCGGGTCCTGCAGGACGACCCAGCGGGTGCCCTCCTCGCTCACGCCGGGCTGGAAGTCCGGCTTGGTGGCGCCCAGCGCCACGTACTCCTCGACGGCCCTGTCCACGTCCGGGACGCGGAAGTCGAGGTGGAACTGCTTGTCCGGGCTCGGCCACGACACCGGCTTGCGGTCCGGGACGCGCCCGAAGTAGATGTTCGTCGTGCCGTCGCCGATCGCCGCGTAGTCGTCCTCGGCGTAGGTGACGTCGAAGCCGGTGATCTTGGAGTAGAACTCCGCGAGCCGCCGCGGCTCCACGCAGTCGATGGTCACGGCAAGGAGCTTGGCCTTGGTTGTCATGGGGTCAGCCTGCCCGGCATACCTGACAGCTCACGTCAGGTTCGCCGTGAGCGGTTATGCTGGCACCGTGCCGTTCCACGTGATCTCTCCCCCCGCCGCCTCCTAGCGGGCGGCGTCTCCTGGTTCGAAAGCCGGATCCGCTGATCCGGCGGTGGTCGCTGCCCGCGTTCCGGGTTCCTGCCACGACCACCGATCCGGAGAGATCCGTTGTCAACCTCTCTTTCCGCGCGCCGTGGCGCGCTCTACGTCTGCCTGTCCGCCGCCGCGTGGGGCACCGGCGGCGCCGCGGGCAAGCTGCTGTTCGCCTCCGGCGGCCTGGACGCCGTCGGGGTCTCGCTGTGGCGCTACCTGCTGGGCGCCCTGTTCCTCCTGGGCACGGGCGGGCTGGTCACCTCCCTGCGCGCGGCGCGCAAGAGGCACATCGCGTTCGTCGGCGCCGGGATGGCCCTGTACCAGACGGCGTACTTCGCCGCGATAGCCGAGGCCGGCGTCGCCGTGGCGACCGTCGTGACGATGGGCGGCACCACGATCGTGGTCGCCGCCGCGGGCCGCGTGCTGCTCGGCGAGCGCATCGGCCGCGTGGGCCTGGCCGCCCTGGTGGCGGCGCTGGCCGGGCTGGCGCTGCTCGCCACCGGCACGGGCAACGGCGGCGCGGGGTCCGGCGGCACGGCCCTCGGCGTCGCGCTGTCGCTGTGCTCGGCGGCCGGGTACGGCGCCGTCACCCTGTACGGCAGGCGGCACCGCGCCGACCCGACGGCCACCACGGTCGGCGGCTTCGCGGTCGGCGCGGCGTGCCTCATCCCGTTCGCGCTCACCGGCCGGCTCCTGCCGGAGCTGACCGCCGAGTCGGTCCTGCTGTTGCTCTACCTGGGCGCGGTGCCCACGGCGCTGGCCTACGCGCTGTTCTTCAGGGCGCTGACGGCCGTGAGCGCGACCACCGCGTCGGTGCTCTCGCTCGGCGAGGCCGTAGGCGCCGCCGCGCTCGGCGTGCTGGTGCTGGGCGAGCCGCTCACGCTCCAGGCCGCGATCGGCGGCGGCGTGCTGCTGTGCGCCGTCGTGGTGTTGACCGCGCACCAGCGCGGGTGAGTTAGGGTCCGGTACGGCGGGCGCATGCCGTACCGGACCCTGCGGGGGCACCAGGAAGGTCACCAAGGAACAGGCCCGGCGTATCACTCGTTGGAGGGACTGTGGCGGGCAAAAGGTCCTCGATCTCCGGAATCTTCAAGAACCTGCTGGACCGGCCGGGCGGGGTGAACATCGCCCCCTACCGGAAGGTCGTCAGGGAGGCGGCCGGCCGCACGGTGGCGCTGGAGGACCTGGATCTGGCCGATCTCGCGGGGTTCTGCGCGCTGGTGCGGGAGACCGCCGACCGGACCCTGGGGCTCAGGCCGTACGACGTGCAGCTGATGGGGACGCTCGCGCTGCTCGACGGGCACGTCGCCGAGATGGCCACCGGCGAGGGCAAGACGCTGTCGGGCGCGATGGCCGCGGCCGGGTACGCGCTGCAGGGCAAGAAGGTGCACGTCATCTCGGTCAACGACTACCTGGCCAAGCGCGACGCCGAGTGGATGGCGCCCTTCTATGAGGCCATGGGCGTGTCGGTGGGCTACATCGACCAGAACTCCACCCCCGAGCAGCGCCGCGCGGCCTACGCCAAGGACGTGCTGTATGGGCCGGTCAGCGAGATCGGCTTCGACGTGCTGCGCGACCGCCTGGCCACCGACCCGGGCCGGCAGATCGTGCCGCCGCCGGAGGTGGCGCTGGTGGACGAGGCCGACTCGGTGCTGGTGGACGAGGCGCGCGTGCCGCTGGTGCTGGCCGGGGCGGCCGACCTCGGCACCACGGTCCCGGAGCTGGCCGCGCTGGTGCGGACCCTGGTGCGCGGCTACCACTACGAGATCGACGAGCAGGGGCGCAACGTCTACCTGACCGCCAAGGGCGCGGCCATGGTGGAGAACGCGCTCGGCGTGGACCTCTACGACGAGAACGAGCCCGGCACGCTGATCGAGGTCAACCTGGCCCTGCACGCGCACGCCCTGCTCACCCGCGACGTCGACTACATCGTGCGCGACGGCAAGGTCCAGCTCATCAACCCCTCGCGGGGCCGGGTGGCGCTGCTGCAGCGCTGGCCCGACGGGCTGCAGGCGGCGGTGGAGGCCAAGGAGGCGCTGGCGCCCACCGAGAAGGGCGAGGTGCTCGACCAGATCAGCGTCCAGGGCCTCATCCGCAGGTATCCGCGGGTGTGCGGCATGACCGGGACGGCGGTGGCGGTCAGCGAGCAGCTGGGCGAGTTCTATGGCCTGAAGGTCGCGGTCATCCCGCCCAACCGGCCCTGCATCCGGCAGGACGCGCCGGACCGCATCTACCCCACGGTCCCGGACAAGACGGCCGCGCTGGTGGAGGAGATCCAGCGGGTCCACGAGACCGGCCGTCCCATCCTCGTCGGCACGCTGGACGTGGCCGAGTCCGAGCACCTGGCCAAGCTCCTGCGGCGGCGCAAGCTGGAGCCGGTCGTGCTCAACGCCAAGAACGACGCCGAGGAGGCCGCCATCATCGCCCAGGCGGGCCAGAAGGGCGCGATCACCGTCTCCACGCAGATGGCCGGCCGCGGCACCGACATCCGCCTCGGCGAGGGCGTGGCCGAGCTGGGCGGCCTGTACGTGATCGGCTCCGGCCGCCACGCCTCCAGCCGCCTGGACGACCAGCTGCGCGGCCGGGCCGGGCGCCAGGGCGACCCCGGCGGCTCGGTGTTCTTCGTCAGCATGGAGGACGACCTCGTCACCCAGTTCGCGCCCGACGAGCGCCCGCCCGCCGCCGACCCCGACGGCGTGGTACGGCACCGCCGCGGCGCCTACATCGTGGCCCACGCGCAGCGGGTGGCCGAGGGCGTGGGCCTGGAGATCCACCGCAACACCTGGCGCTACACCCGCCTGCTGGAGCACCAGCGCGAGCTGGTCCTGGAGTGGCGCGACAAGGTCCTGCACGGCGACGCCGCGGCCAGGGCGCTGGCCGCGGCCGATCCCGAGCGGTGGGCGGCCATGCCGGAGGACACGCGGGAGGAGACGGCCCGGCAGATCGTGCTGTACCACCTGGACCGCTGCTGGACCGAGCACCTGGCCTACCTGACCGACCTGCGCGAGGGCATCCACCTGCGGGCCCTGGGCCGGATGAGCCCGCTGGACGAGTTCCACCGCGAGGCCGTGGCGGAGTACAAGACGCTCATGGCCGAGATCGAGCGCCGGTCGCTGGAGTCGTTCGAGGCGCCCGAGCGCGAGCTCAAGCGGCCCAGCGCGACCTGGACCTACATGGTCAACGACAACCCGTTCGGCACCGAGTGGGAGCGCCTGGCCAAGCGCGTGGCCGGCAAGCGCTGACTTTGCGGGATGTTTGGCACCCGGTGAGGGGGTAGCTGGCGGATTAATCGGACGAAAGGAGCGATCCTCATGGAGCTCTGGGACTACCGGCCCGATGTCTACGACCGCAGCAAGTCCCTCGACCTGGTCGGCTACCACGTCCAGGCGACCGACGGCAAGATCGGTTCGGTCGACGAGGCGACTTACGAGGTCGGCGAGAGCTACCTCATCGTCGACACCGGCCCGTGGATCTTCGGCAAGAAGGTGATGCTCCCGGCTTCGGTGATCACCCAGATCGATCCGCAGGAGCGCAACGTCTACGTCTCCCGGACGAAGGCTGAGATCAAGGACGCGCCGGAGTTCGACGAGGCGGCGTTCAAGGAGCCCGAGTACCGCAACCGGCTGGGCGACTACTACCGCCGGTTCCCCGCGGGCCCGGGCGCCACGTTCTGATCGGGCCGCCGAGAAAAGGGACCGCGTCCCCCTTCAAGGGGACGCGGTCCTCTTATGTCCGGTTATATCCGGCGGACTCACGGCCAGGTGGGATCGCCGTACGGGCACTCCGGGTGCTCGATCACGCCCAGCCGTTCCAGCAACGTCAGGAACGTGAAGGCGTACGGCGAGTGCTCGGTCACCGCCGCCACCCGCCGCCAGTCGACCTGCTCGCGCATCGCCCTGACCTGTGCCAGCAGGCCGCCGTAGTCGCAGGCGTGCTCCGACATCGGCAGCAGCCACGAGATGACCAGGTCGGTCGCCTCCAGCACCGGCACGATCACCGCCGAGGCCGTCAGCGGCTCGGCCCGCTCCAGCAGCGCCTCGGTCACCGGGCGGTCGGCCAGCCGGAAGATCAGATCCACCAGCCGGTCCTCGTCGTAGGCCTTGACCAGCCAGTCCTCCGGCGGCTTCTCGGTGCGGAAGCCGATCTCGCGCAACGCCTCCAGGGCGACGTTCGCGTCCTTCTCCGTCACCACGAAATCCACATCGTGCAGGGACGGCGCGGCGCCCCTGGCGTACGCGGCGCATCCGCCGGCCAGCGCGAACTTCACGCCGGCCTCCTTCAATCGCGAACTCGCCCGTTTGAGGGTGTCCAGGAGCGCGTCAGTGACCTCATGGCCGTGGCTGCCCATGCCTCATCGCTACCCGCGCCGCCGACGACTAGGCGTGCCGATGAGGGGTAGCGCCCCGATGTGCTTACGGAAGACGCGCTGAAGGAAACCGAACGCCGCTACCAGCACGGCCCTCTCGGGCCCTACCTGCGGATCATGGCCGTGTACGGCGGAGCCGTCGCGGCGCTGTCCGGCCTGGCCGCCCTCACCGGCCGCCGGCCGCCCGACCGCGTGGGCCTGATGGACATGCTGGTCATGGGAGTCTCCACGCACAAGCTGTCCCGGCTCATCGCCAAGGACCCGGTCACCAGCCCGCTGCGCGCGCCCTTCACCCGCTTTCAGGGCGTCAGCGGCCCCGCGGAGCTGAAGGAGGAGCCCCGCAACGCCATGGGCGAGCTGCTGGCCTGCCCCTTCTGCCTGGCGCAGTGGACGGCCACCGGCTACGCCGCCGGCCTGGTCTTCGCTCCCCGCCTGACCCGCCTGTTCGGCGCCACGATGACGGCCGTGGCCATCTCCGACTGGCTCCAGCTCGCCTACGCCAAGCTCATGAAAGAGGCATCATGACCCAGATCGAGACAGGAGAGCCGGGCGAATCCCATAAGGAACGGGTCGACCGCGAGCTCGGCGAGCTGCTGCAAGGCCTGCGCGTGGCCGTCACGGGCGTGCAGGTGCTGTTCGCGTTCCTGCTCACCGTGCCCTTCCAGCAGGGCTGGGGCAAGGTCGACACCGTCGGCCGGTGGCTGTTCTTCATCGCCCTGCTGTCCTCGGCGCTGGCGTCCGTCTGCTTCATCACCCCGGCGGCGCAGCACCGGCTGCTGTTCCGCACGGGGCTGAAGGAGCGGATGCTGCACCGCGCCAACCGGCTGGGCGTCGCCGGATCGGCGTTCCTGCTGGTGGCCATGACCGCCGCGGTGGCGCTGGTCGCCGAGGTCGTGCTGAACAACTGGCCCGCGGCCATCTTCGGCGGCGCCGTCGCGGCGACCGGCGGCTGGTTCTGGCTGCTGCAGCCGCTGCTCGACCTGCGCCGCCGCGACGACTCCTGACTCACCGCAGCCGGGGCAGGACCTCGCGGGCGTAGAAGTCGAAGAAGGCGTCCTGCTCCGGCCCGATCTGGTTGACGTAGACCTCGTCGAAGCCCGCTTCGACGTACTGCCTGATGGCCTGGACGTGCGCCTCCGGGTCGGGGCCGCACGGGCTGGAGCCGACCGCCTGCTCCTCGCTGACGCCCTGCGCGAGCTGCTCGAAGTGCCGCGGCAGCGGCAGCAGCTGCGAGGCCTCCCCCTGGATGCCCTGGGTGGGCCACAGGCGGTGGACCGTCCTGCGGGCCGAGGCCGCGTCGGCGGCGTAGCAGACCTTGAGTCCGCCCTGGACGGGCTTGCCCGCGCCGCCGGACTTGTGGAACAGCTCCACCATCTCGGCGCTGGGGCCGGTGCTGATGTAGCCGTCGGCGATGCGGCCGGCCAGCTCGACGGACTTCTTGCCGAAGCCGGACATGTAGATCGGCGGCGGCTCCTCCGGCAGGCTGTAGATGCGGGCGGTGTCGACGCGGTAGTGCGTGCCGCGGCGCGTGACGAGCTCGCCGGTCCACAGGTCCCGCATGAGCCCGACCGCCTCCTCCAGCATCTCCAGCCGCTCCTCGGCGGGCGGCCAGCGGCTGTCGACGATGTGCTCGTTGAGCGCCTCGCCGGTGCCCACGCCCAGGCGGAACCTGCCGCCGGTCAGCATGGCGCAGGTCGCGGCGGCCTGGGCCACGATCACGGGGTGGATGCGGACGAGCGGGCAGGTCACCGCCGTGGTGATCGGCAGCGACGTGGCCTGCGAGATCGCGCCGATGACCGACCAGACGAACGAGCTCTGGCCCTGCTCGTCGATCCACGGGTGGAAGTGGTCGGAGATCCACAGCGCCTCGAACCCGGCGCGCTCGGCCGCCTTGGCTTGCCGTACCAGCTCCTGGGGCGTGTGTTCCTCGCTGCTCAGGAAGTATCCGAACGTGGTCATGCCCGGCCCCTGCCCCAGGTCGGCATGTTAAGACACGCGCTCCCAGGGCAGTTGCCAGGCATGGCTACATTGCTGTGGATTATCGCCGTCATCCTGGTTATCGCTGGGATCTATGTGATCCTGGCGCGTCGCGATCTCCTGTGGGGGATCGTCCTCATCGTCCTCGGATTCCTCGTCGGCCCCGGTGGCGTGAGCATCTTCAACGTCTAGGGGAGGACATGGCGGCCTCCCATGTCCTCAGGTAGGCCTCGGCGCCGGCCGCCATGTCCCGGATGAAGTCCTCGCCGGCGATCGCCCGGCCGTCCTCCAGCCAGTCGGGCACCAGGCCGTAATGCGCGACGCCGTCGTGGTTGTAGTCCCAGGTCCGCTGGCCCGTGGACGGCCGGTCGAAGGCGGCCGAGCCGTCGTGGGAGGCGAACGGATAGGTGACCGCGCTCCCCGGTCGGGGCGCGGGCAGCGGGCCCATCCCGTTGGCGTCGAGGCCGTAGCCGAACCCCGTCAGGCCGAGCCGGTCGCGCAGCTCCTTGGTGCGGCGCCACTCGGCCGTGAAGCCGTCGGCGCGGTGACCGTACGAGGTGATCATCCCGCCCAGCCGGTAGATCCGCTCGAAGTAGCCGGGATCCGCCCAGCTGTGGGAGGAGATGACGCCCGCGTAGCCGGCGGCTTCGAGCATGTCCAGCGTCTGGTCGGCGGCCTTGACGCTCATGTGGTCGATCTCGACGATCATCCCGCGCCGCATCATGCCCTCGATCATGTGGCGGCCCAGTGACGTCAGGCCCTTGACGTTGCAGTGCGGGCCGGGCGGGTAGACCGGCAGGCCGACGCCGGGCGGCAGCAGCCGGGCCAGCTCCGGCGGCAGGACGGCGGGCGTGATGGTGTTGTCGCGCTCCGGCCCGGTGCACTTCTCCACGCGCCAGAAGCCGCCCGACGACAGCAGGTTGCCCAGGTTGACGATCGCGCCCTGGGTGCCGGAGTCGAAGCGGACGCCGCACAGCGCGTTGTCGTACTTGTGGCAGACGAACATGCTGCGCACGCCGAGCGCGTACAGCTCGTCCAGGCCGCGGTCGATCTGCGCCCTGGTGCAGTGCGGGACGCCGAGCGTGGTGCGGCAGCCGAACGGCTCTGAGGTCTCCACGCCGAGGACCACGGCGAGCTTGCCCTCGGCGATGACCCGCCGGGCCTCCTCGGGCGAGCGGACGACGCGGAACCAGCCGCGGCCGGGGCCGCCGTGCAAGGAGTCGATGTGGTCCTGCATCTCGAAGGTACGCCTGGCCTCCAGGCGGATGGTGGCCATCTCGTCGCAGGAGTTGCGCTTGAGCGGGTAGATCTCGCACAGCTGCCGGTTGGCGACCAGGTCGTTGACCATGACGCGCAGCCCGCCGCGCCAGGCGCGCTCGATCCACTCGTGGTAGGCCTGCTGGTGGGTGAGCGAGTCGTGGGCCGGCCAGTCCCGGAAGGTGGGCCAGCCGACGGGGTCGTGGGTGCCGGTCGGGGATCCGGTCCTGGTGAAGTTCTCGAACCAGGCCGCCTCGCCGTTCGGGTAGTGGTCCAGGCAGTCGACCAGCGCGCGGGCGATGCCGCCGGGGTGGAAGGGCCGGCCGCACATGAGCATGCCGCCGAACGCCTCGAAGGACATCAGGTGGCTGTGGGCGTCGACGAAACCGCTGACCGGTCCGGCGGTTCGCGAGGCGGCGGGAAGGGGGGCGGCCAGCACGAGGCAGACGGCCGCGAGCAGGGGGAGCAGGCGACGGGCCATGGGGCACCTCTGAAGTTACTGGGGGGTACCCTCAATATGAGCCCTGCTCGCTATTACGGCAAGGGCCTCAGCCCGCCGCCGAGGCAGTAGACCAAGGACGTCAGCCGCCGTTGAGGCAGTAGACGCCGTAGGCGCGGCCCAGCACGGGCAGCGCGACGTTGCGCACCCGGATGCCGCCCGGCGTCATGCCCTTCTCCGATCCCTTGTGCGCGTGGCCGTGCAGGATCAGGTCGGCGCCGACGCTGTCGACCGCCTCGGCCAGCAGGTAGCTGCCCAGGAACGGGTAGATCTCCAGCGGCTCGCCCTCCAGCGTCTCCTTGATCGGCGAGTAGTGGGACAGCACCACCTTGCGGTCGGCCTCGATCTCCTTCAGCGCCAGCTGCCAGGACTCGGCGATGGTCCGCGTGTGGCGGACGAAGCTCTTGATCTCGCGCTCGCCGAACTCGCTGGCGCACTTGCCGGCGAACCCGCCGCCGAAACCCTTGCCGCCGACGATGCCGAGCGTCCTGCCGTTGATCTCCAGCACGGTGCCGTCGTCGTCGAGCACCGTGATGCCGTGGTCGCGCAGCTCGGCCGCAATCTCGTCCTGGGCGTCGGAATGGTAGTCGTGGTTGCCCAGCACGGCCACGACGGGCACCGGCAGGTCGCGGAACTCCTGGGCCACCAGCCGGCCCTCCTCCGCCGTCCCGTGCCTGGTCAGGTCGCCCGCCAGCAGCAGCACGTCGGCGCGCTCCCCGATCCCCTCAAGCCGTTGGCGGTAGTGTCCCCTGACGTCCTCACCCAGGTGGACGTCACCCACTGCGGCGATGCGTAGCTCAGTCAAGATGTTCATCCTCCCCCGGCCGGGTGACCTCGACGACCTTGATCTCGTTGTGCACCTTCAGGTTCGGCGCCACCTCCTGGGCGACGGCCGCGAGCCGTTGCCGGTGCTCCTCGCCCGACACCTGGCCGCGCAGGAACATCTGGTCCCCTCGCACGTCGACCCGGATGCCGAGCTCGTGCGTCCTGGAGTCCTCGGCGAGCGCCCGCTGGACCCTCGCCGCGACGTACTGCGGAGCTTCCATCACGTTCGATGCCTCCTCGACTCAGTTGCCCGCATGCCCGGCAGGCAACCCGCCAAACGGCCCGGATTCAGGGCCGATCGCCCGCGTGGGACCGCAGGAGCTCGATGACCGCCCGCTCGGCCGCGCCGTGCGTGGCGGGCCGGCCCAGGTCGGCGCCCGCCCCCAGCTCGGCCACCGGGATCGTGCGGCCCCGCTCGAAGGCCTCCACCACCCGCGGGTCCACGTAGGAGGCGCGAGCCACGGCCGGGGTGTTGCCCAGGTACTCCGCCACCTCCTTCATCACCCTGGCCACGGCACTCCTGGTGCGCCGGGGCGACACGGCCAGGCCCACGGCCGCCAGCACGGTGGCGTGCCAGGTGCGGAAGTCCTTGGCGGTCACCTCGCAGCCGATGGTCTCGCGCAGGTAGTCGTTGATGTCCTGGCTGCGCACGTCGGCCCAGCCGTCCTCGCCGCGGTAGCGCAGCAGCTCGCCCTCCGAGCGCAGCGACTTCAGCGACCGGATCACCGAGCACACCGCGGGGTCGGCGATCTCCACCTCCTGCGGCACCTCGCCCTTGCCCTGGTAGGAGCACAGCACGCCGCCGTTGACGCAGGTGACGTGCTCCATGCGCAGCGTGGCCAGGCCGTAGGTGTCGTAGCTCTCGGTGCCGACGCGGAAGAAGCCGACGTCGAGCATCCGCGCCGCCGCGGCCAGCACCCGCTCGCGGCTCAGCCCGCGCCGGGCCAGGTGCTCCTCCACCGTCCTGCGGAAGTCCGGCAGCCGCTCGGCCATCTCCAGCACCCGGTCGAACTTGATCCGGTCCTGCTGCTCGCGCCACAGGTCGTGGTAGCGGTACTGCCGGCGGCCCGCCGAGTCGGTCCCGGCCGCCTGCAGGTGGCCCCACGGCGAGGCGCAGATCCACACGTCCTTCCAGGCCGGCGGGATCGCCAGGGCCCTGATCCTGCGCAGCGTGGAGGGGGACCGCACCCGCCTGCCGTCGGCGTAGTAGTAGGCGAACCCACGCCCGTGGCGGCGGCGCACGATCCCCGGCTCGTTCTGGTCGCTGGGATGCAGCTCGGGCACACCGCTGCGCTACCCGGCGCGTTAACCGGCAAACGGCCCGGGTAGGCGGGGCGGACAGGGAGGAATCGACATGGCCAAGCACGAACGCCCCGAGGACATCCGTCGCGAGGAGTTCTCGAAGACCGGCAAGCCCATGGTGCCCGCGACCCCGCGCGACGTCGTCCACATCCGTGTGGGCTCGTTCGTGTTGATCTTCGCGTTCGCCATCGGAGTGCTCGGACTCATCGCCCACGCGCCAGTCATCACATGGGTGGCGGGCGCCGTCGCGGTGATCACGATCATCGACATGGTGCTGGCCGCACGCCGCCAGAAGGCGCGCGGCGCCGGGGAGGCCGGCTGACGATGTCGCTGCGTGACAAGGTCGTGGTGGTGACGGGCGCCAGCGGCGGGGTCGGCCGCGCCGTGGTGCGGGAGCTGGGCGCCCGGGGCGCCAAGGTCGCGCTGATCGCCCGCGGCGAGGCGGGGCTGGGCGCGGCCGCCGTGGACGTGGGCGCGGCCGGCGGCGACGCCCGGGCCTACGAGGCCGACGTGGCCGTCTACGAGGAGGTACGGCGGGCCGCCGAACGCGCCGAGGCGGACCTCGGCCCCATCGACGTGTGGATCAACGTGGCGTTCTCCTCGGTGTTCGCGAGGTTCCGCGACATCGAGCCCGAGGAGTTCGAGCGCACCACGAAGGTGACCTACCTCGGTTACGTGTGGGGCACCAAGGTCGCCCTCGACCTCATGCGCCCGCGCGGGCGGGGCGCCATCGTGCAGGCCGGCTCCGCGCTGTCCTACCGGGGGATCCCCCTGCAGTCGGCGTACTGCGGCGCCAAGCACGCCATCAAGGGCTTCACCGAGTCCGTGCGCGTGGAGCTGCTGGCCGAGCGCAGCCCCATCAGCATCACCATGGTGCAGCTGCCCGCGCTCAACACGCCGCAGTTCGACTGGGTGCGCTCCAAGCTGCGCCGCCACCCGCAGCCCGTGCCGCCCATCTACCAGCCGGAGGTGGCCGCCCGCGCGATCGTCCACGCGGCCGAGCACCCCGAGCGCAAGGAGTACTGGGTCGGCACGCCGACCGTCATGACGCTGCTGGCCAACCGCGTCGCCCCCGCGCTGGTGGACCGCTACCTGGCGCGGACGGGTGAGAAGTCCCAGCAGGTCCAGGGCGACAAACCGGACAGCGAGCCGCTCCGGGGGCCGGGCAACCTGTGGGAGCCGGCCGACGAGTGGCGCGACCACGGCGCCCACGGCTCCTTCGATGACCGCTCGCACCCCCGCAGCCTCCAGCTGTGGCTCTCCCGGCACCGCGGGCCGGTCCTGGCGGCGCTGGCGTCGGGGACGGCCGTCGCCGTGCTGCTGCGCCGTACCGGCAACCGGAGGTAGTTCCAGGGAGGAGAGGACCCATGCCGGAGCTCGACACCCAGTATCTGTGCGACCTGGCCGCGCAGCTGCGGGTGGACTCGATCCGCGCCGCCGCGGCCGCGGGATCGGGCCACCCCACGTCCTCGATGTCGGCGGCCGAGTTGATGGCGGTGTTGTTCGCCCGGCATCTGGTCTATGACTTCGACGAGCCGGGCAACCCGCTCAACGACCACCTGATCTTCTCCAAGGGGCATGCGTCGCCGCTGCTGTATTCGCTGTTCAAGGCGGCCGGCGCGATCACCGACGAGGAGCTGCTGACCTTCAGGAAGCGGGGCAGCAGGCTTGAGGGGCACCCCACGCCCCGGCTGCCGTGGGTGGACGTCGCCACCGGATCGCTCGGCCAGGGCCTGCCCGTCGGGGTGGGCGTGGCGCTCGCCGGGCGGCTGGAGCGCCTGCCGTACCGGGTGTGGGTGCTGTGCGGCGACAGCGAGCTCGCCGAGGGCTCGATGTGGGAGGCCGCCGAGCACGCGGGCGTCGAGGGGCTGGACCGGCTGACCGCCATCGTGGACGTCAACCGGCTCGGCCAGCGCGGCCCCACCCGCCACGGCTGGGACACCGGCGCCTACGCCCGCCGCTTCGGCGCCTTCGGCTGGCACACCGTCGAGATCGACGGGCACGACCCCGTCGAGATCGACTTCGCCCTGGCCGAAGCCGTGCGCACCAGGCGGCGGCCCACCGTGATCCTGGCGCGCACCCACAAGGGCAGGGGCGTCAAGGAGGTGGACAACCGCGAGGGCAGGCACGGCAAGCCGCTCAAGAACCCCGACGCGGCCGTCGAGGAGCTGGGCGGGCGGCGCGAGCTGACCGTGCGGGTGCGGGCGCCGGAGGAGTCGCGCTCGCCGCGCCGCTTCGACGGCGGGCCTCTCAAGATGCCCGAGTACGAGGTGGGCGCCACGGTGGCGACCAGGAGCGCGTACGGCGACGCGCTCGTGGCGCTGGGCCAGGCGCGGGGCGAGGTCGTGGCGCTGGACGGCGAGGTGGCCGACTCCACCAAGGCCGAGAAGTTCGCCGAGACGTTCCCCGATCGGTTCGTGGAGTGCTACATCGCCGAGCAGCAGATGGTGGCCGCGGCCATGGGGTTGCAGACGCGCGGGTGGATGCCGTTCGCGGCGACGTTCGCGGCGTTCCTGACCCGGGCGCACGACTTCGTCAGGATGGCCGGGATCAGCGGGTCGGACATCAGGCTGGTCGGCTCGCACGCGGGCGTGGCCATCGGCGAGGACGGCCCCTCCCAGATGGGGCTGGAGGACCTGGCGATGATGCGCTCGGCCTACGGCAGCACGGTGCTGTACCCGTGCGACGCGAACCAGACGGCGGCGCTGGTGGCGGAGATGGCCTCGTGTGAGGGCGTGACGTACCTGCGCACCACGCGCGGGGAGACCCCGGTGATCTACGGCGCGGGCGAGAGCTTCCCCGTGGGCGGCTCGCGCGTGCTGCGGCGCTCCCCCGAGGACCGGGCCACCGTCGTGGCGGCCGGGGTCACCGTGCACGAGGCCCTGGCGGCGGCCGACACGCTGGCCGAGCAGGGGATCGCGGTGGGGGTGATCGACCTGTACTCGGTCAAGCCCGTGGACGTGGCGGCCCTCCGGGAGGCGGCCGAGACCACGGGCAACCTCATCACCGTGGAAGACCACCGGCCCGAGGGCGGGCTGGGCGACGCGGTGCTGGAGGCGGTGTGCGAGCTGGGGCCGCGCGTGGTCAAGCTCGCGGTGCGCAACCTCCCCGGCTCGGCGACCCCGGCCGAGCAGCTGGCCGACGCGGGGATCGACCGCGAGGCGATCGTGCGGGCGGTGAAGCGGCTGCTGTAGCCCGCCCCGGGCCCGGCCCGCCCGACCACCCTCCGTCGTGGTCCCCCGCTCAGCGGCGGGCGGTCAGCCGCGCGCCTTGGCGGTGGCCTTGCGGTTGGCCTTCTTGATGGCGTCCACCAGCTGGGCCTTGGTCATGCGCGACCGCCCGGCGATGCCCAGCCGGGAGGCGACGCCGTACAGGTGCTCCTTGCTGGCGTTGGCGTCGACGCCCTCGGCGGTCTTGCCGGCGCGCGGCGTGCTCTTCTTGGCCTGCGCGTCCGAGGGCCCCTTCCTGCCCTTCGGCTCCCAGTGGTCGCCCACCTTCTCGAAGGAGTGCTTCAGCGCCGCGAAGGCGGTCCGGTGGGCGCGCTGGCCCTCGCCGTACGTCTTGACCGCGTTGTCGTGCGCCTTGATCCAGGTCTCCTGCGCCTTCTTGGGCGACCTGGCGATGGTCGAGGGAAGTTCTTCACGAGCTGGCATGTCACACCTCCGGGTCGACGTACCGGCGCTCTTCGTACACCGTCTCCCGCTGCGTCTCCGGGCCCACGGGACGGACGATCTCCCGGGTCACCTTGACCCTGTAGAGCCCGAACAGCAGCAGCGCGATCCCCCCGAGCATGAGGATGACGCCGACTATGTTGATGTCGAGTCCGGCGATGTCGAATTCCACCGCCCACGTGAGGACCGCGCCGAGCATGATGAGGAAGATGCTCCCTGCGATGGTCATCGGATTACCTCCTTAGCACCGAGGAACCTCTATCCCCATGTCGAAAATCAAACCCGTCGTCGTGGTCGGCCTCATGGGCTCGGGCAAGAGCACGGTGGCGAACCTGCTGAGCCGGGCCCTCGGCCTGCCGATGAGCGACAGCGACGACTGGCTCGCCGGACAGTACGGTGCCACCGCGGCGGAGATGTCCCGCGACGTCGGCGTGCTGCACGAGCGGGAGGCGCGGCACGTGCTCACCGAGCTCGAGGGCGCGCCCAAGGTGATCGCCGCCGCGGCCAGCGTGGTGGAGGACCCGGCGGTACGGCAGGCGATGGGCGAGGCGTTCGTCGTCTGGCTCGACGCCCCCGACGAGGTGCTCGCCGAGCGCATGAAGTCCAGCGCGCACCGCCCGTCCTTCGCCCCGGCGACGCTGCGGGGGCGGCGGGAGCCGTACTTCCGCGAGGTGGCCGACCTGAAGGTCGACGTGGCCGCCAACCGCCCGGAGCAGGTCGTGAAAATCATCCTCGCGGCCCTGGAAGGCTAAACAAACGACCTTGTGAGCGCATCTAAGCTGCAGTGACGATGCGCTTGCTCCCCGGCGACCCCCAACGGCTTGGCGGCTACTGGCTGGCAGGCCGGCTCGGCGCGGGCGGCCAGGGCGTGGTCTACGACGCCTACGACGAGCAGGGGCTGAGGTACGCCGTCAAGGTGCTCCACGGCGGCGTGCCGGAGCAACTGGCCAAGGAGGCCAGGGCGGCCAGGCTCGTGGCGTCCTTCTGCACGGCCCGGGTCGTCGAGGTGTGCCTGGAGGCGGCCCAGCCGTACATCGTGAGCGAGTTCGTCGAGGGGCCCAGCCTGCGGCAGGCGGTCGAGCGGCACGGGCCCTACCACGGGGACGCGCTGCATCGGCTGGCCGCCGCGCTGGCGACGGCCCTGGCCGCTGTGCACCGGGCGGGCGTGGTGCACCGCGATCTGAAGCCGGAGAACGTGCTGCTCGGCCCGGACGGCCCCTGCGTGATCGACTTCGGGGTGGCCAGGTCGGGGCAGACCTCCAGCACCGGCTTCCTGGGGGGCACGCCGGCCTACATGGCGCCGGAGGTGTTCACCGGGAACAGGGCCGGGCCGCCGGCCGACGTGTTCGCCTGGGGCGGGGTGATCCTCTACGCCGCCACGGGACAGGACCCCTTCCACGCCGAGAGCCTGGGCGGGGTCATGCACCGGGTGCTGACCCTCGACCCGGACCTGAGCCCGCTGGAGCAGCCGCTGCGCGACCTGGTCGCCCGGGCGCTGGCCAAGGACCCCGCCGACCGGCCCCAGGCCCACGAGCTGCTGCTGAACCTGCTGGGCAGCCCGGAGCCGCGCGAGCGGGCCGAGGTGGCGCTGCGCCCGCCGCCCGGCCTGGCGGCCCCCAGGCCGCTGGGCGAGGTGGCCGAGGAGCTGTACGCCTCGCTGCCGCCCCGCCAGCAGGAGGCCCTGCCGGAGCTGCTGCTGCGGATGGCCGAGGACGGCTCGGTCCGCCCCATGCCGCTGGCCGAGACCGAGGACGCCGAGCTGGTCGACCGGCTGGTGGCGGCCGGTCTGCTGGTACGGCGGAGCGTCGCCGTCGAGCCGGTCGAGACCGAGACCGGCAGGCTCGTCGCGGTGGGCGGCGACACGGTCGCGCCCGCCAGCGCGGCGCTGTACCACGCCTGGCCGCGGCTGCGGACCTGGCTGCGCGACGACCGGGCGGGCCTGGAGACGCACCGGCGGCTGCGCGCCGCGGCCCGCCACTGGCACGAGCGCGGCCGCAGGAGGGCCGACCTGCTGCACGGCTCGGCCCTGGAGGAGACGCTGACCTGGGCCGCCACCGGCCGCCGCCACCTGGCGCCCAACCGGCTGGAGCGCGAGTTCCTGGCCGCCTGCTCGGCCGCCTCCCGGCGGCGCGGCCGGGTCAGGGCGCTGGTCACCGCGGGCATGGCCGCGATGCTGGCCGTCAGCGTCGCCGCCGGCGTGACCGTCATGCGGCAGCGCGACCAGCTCGGCACGCAGCTGGCCGCGGCGAACGCCAGGGCGGTGGCCGCGCGGGCCGAGAGCGTCCGGGCGAGCGATCCGCGAGCGGCGATGCGGCTGAGCGTGGCGGCCTGGAAGCTGTCGCCGGTGTTCGAGGCGCGCGCCGCGCTCCAGCGCTCCCTCGCCCAGCCGGAGCTGGCCGTCGTAGCGGATCCGCACGCCGACACCGCCGCCCACTACCGCCTGTCCTCGCGCGGCGACGCCCTGATCAAGTGGGCGGGCGAGGAGGTGACCCTGTTCGACGCCCGCACCGGCGAGCGCACCGCCCGCCACACCCTGCCGCCGGACCTGGCCGAGCCGTCGGAGCTGAGCCCGGACGGGCGGCGCGCGGCCGGGGTGCGGGCCGGGCGCACGGTCGTCTTCGACCTGGCCGGCGGGCGGCAGGCGGGCGCCGCTCTTCCGGCCGGCGACGGCGTCACGCTCTTCGACGCCCCCGGCTGGGCCGCGATCCACCGGTCCGGCCGGACCGTGCTGCACTCCCTCGGGGACGGCGCGGCGGTGCTGGAGGCCGGGGACCGGCAGCTGACCGTGTCCGGCGACGGGCGCTGGGCCGCGCTCGCCGACCATTCGGGGCGCGTGGAGCTGTGGGACCTGCGCAGCCGTACCAGAACCTACACCGGCCGGGTGGACCCGCCGGTCACCGAGGACGCGGGCGCTCCCCCGGCGGCCTTCAGCGCCGACGGACGGCTGCTGGCGATCGTCGGCAGCCGCGGCACCACGCTGGTCGACACCGCCACCGGCCGGGCCGAGGGCGACATCCTGCGGGCCACCGCCCCGCACCCGCCGGTGTTCAGCCGCGACGGCCGCTTCCTGGCCGTGGAGGGACGCGACGGCGTGGACCTGTGGCGGCTGGCCGACCGCCACATCCTGGCGACCTATCCCACGCGCCGGGCGACCGGCGACTACGCCTTCTCCCCCGACGGGCGGCGGCTGCTGTACCTGACGGGCGACGGCGGCGTGGTGTCGCTCGACGTGTCGGCCGCCGTGGACCGGCCCGACCCGGTGGCGCCGGTGCTCGACAGCTCCGTGGCCGCGCTCTCGGCCGACGGGCGGGTGGCCGCCGCCGAGACGGGGGCCGCCATCCAGCTCACCGACGCCGAGGAGCGCCGCCCGCTGGGCACGATCGAGGCCCGCGGCGCGCCCGCCTTCGACGCCCACGGCGCCGTCATGGCCATCGCGGGAGACCCGGTCACGGTGTGGCGGGTGGACACCAGGAGCCGCATCGCCGCGCTCGACGCGGGCGGCGACCGGCAGGCCATCGCCCTGTCGCCCGACGGCCGCCTGCTGGCCGCCGCCGGGCCGGCCGACGTGCAGGTGTGGGACGTGCGCGCGGGCCGCCTGCTGCGCTCGGTGGCGGGCCTCACCGGCCTGGTGCTGGCCTTCTCCCCCGACGGCGGGACGCTCGCGGTCGGCGCGGACCTGGTGGACCTGGCGAGCGGGCGGATCACCCGCGACCCCGCCGACGTCCGGCGGCTGACGCCCACCTCGGTGGCCTTCTCCCCCGACGGCCGGTCGGTGGCATACGGCCTGGAGTCCGGCCGGGTCAGGCTGTGGGACCTGACCTCGGGCCGGGCGGCGGGAACGGTCGTGATCGGCGACGGCCAGGTGGGCGCGCTGCGCTACTCCCCCGACGGCCGCCTGCTGGCGGTCGACGGCCAGTGGGTCAGCCTGTGGGAGGTGGCGAGCCTGCGCGAGGTCGGCCGGGTGCCGATCGGCCAGTACTCCAGGGAGCTGGCCTTCAGCCCCGACGGGCGGCGCCTGCGCGGCGTGCTCGCCGACGGCGCGGTGCAGGAGGCGCCCGTCGACCCCGCCCTGGCCGTGGAGGCGGTGTGCGCGCGGGCGGGCGGGGCCTTCGGCGAGGCCGAGTGGCGGGAGTGGATCCCCGAGGCCGGCTACCTGCCTGGCCAGTGCGGCTAGGGTGATCCCCCATGGACCCCCTCCTCACCCGGCGCGCGCTCAACCGGGCCACGCTCCGGCGGCAATGGCTCGTCGAGCGGGCCGGCATGTCCACGCCGGAGATGGTCGAGCACCTGGCCGGGCTGCAGGCGCAGACCCCGCACAGCTGGTACACCGGCCTGTGGAACCGCATCGAGGGCTTCCGCGCCGAGGAGGCCTCCCGGCTGCTGGAGACGCGGCGGCTGGTCCGCATCGCGCTCCAGCGCGGCACCATCCACCTGGTCACCGCGCGCGACTGCCTGGCGATGCGGCCCCTGCTGGAGCCGGTGATCGCCCGGATGACCCGCACGACCTTCGGCAGGCGCCTGGCCGGGGTGGACCTGGAGGAGCTGGCCGCCGTGGGCCGAGCCCTGGTCGAGGAGCGGCCGATGACCTTCGCCGAGCTCGGCAAGGCGCTGGCCGCCCGGTGGCCCGGCAACGACCCGCACGCGCTCGGGCAGGGCGTGCGCTGGCTCGTGCCGCTGGTCCAGGTGCCGCCGCGCGGGCTGTGGGGCAGGAGCGGCCCCGTCGCCCACACCAGCGCCGAGCACTGGCTGGGCCTGGAGGCGCCGCCCATGACCCCGGCCGAGCTGGTGCGGCGCTACCTGGCCGCCTTCGGCCCCGCCTCGGTCAAGGACGTGCAGACCTGGTCGGGGCTCACCCGGCTGAAGGAGGTCGTGGACGGCATGGACCTGCCCCGCTTCCGCGACGAGGAGGGCCGGGTGCTGTACGACCTGCCCGACGCGGCCCGGCCCGACCCCGATCTGCCGGTCCCCGTGCGGCTCATGTACGACTTCGACAACCTCTTCCTGTCGCACGACGACCGCTCCCGGGTCCTCACCGAGACCGCGCTGAAGGAGGTCTCGCCCGCCTTCGTCAAGGCCAACGTGATGTGGCGGCTCATTCTCGTCGACGGCTTCACCATGGGCGACTGGACCACGAGCCGCGCCGGCGGCACGACCACGCTCACGATCCACCAGTGGCGGTCCTTCGCCCCCGGCGACCTGGAGGCGGCCGTCGCCGAGGCCCGGCGGCTGCTGGCGTTCCTGGCCCCCGGCGACGGGCACGAGGTCCTCACCCGTGTGGGAAGCTCGCGGACATGACCGATCTGATCACCTTCGGCGAGACCATGGCGCTGTTCTCGGCGCGCCGCACCGGGCCGATGCGCTTCGCCCGCGACTTCGAGCTGGGCATCGGCGGCGCGGAGTCCAACGTGGCCATCGGCGTCACGCGCCTGGGCGCCACCGCCACCTGGGTGGGCCGCGTGGGCGACGACGAGTTCGGCACGCTGGTCGCGGCCACGCTGCGCGGCGAGGGGGTGCGCACCCATGCCGTCGTCGATCCCTCCGCGCCGACCGGATTGATGATCAAGGGCAGGCGCACGGCCGACATGATCGACGTGCGCTACTACCGCAGGGACAGCGCGGGCTCGCGGCTGTCGCCCGCCGACCTGGACCCCGAGCTGATCCGGTCCGCCCGGGTGCTGCACGTCTCGGCCATCACCCCCGCCCTGTCGGCCACCGCCCGCGACGCCGTACGGCACGCGATCGAGGAGGCGCGGGCGGCCGGGGTGACGGTGTCGCTCGACGTGAACTACCGGCGGGCGCTGTGGTCGCCGCAGGAGGCCGGCGCGTGGCTGCGCGAGGCGGTCCGTGAGGTGGACGTGCTGTTCGCCACCGAGGCGGAGGCGGCGCTCATCGGCGACCGGCCGCAGGACCTCGGGCCCGCGCACGTGGTGCTCAAGTTCGGCGCCCGGGGCGCGGCCGAGCACGCCGGCGGCCGGGTCCGGCACGCCGAGCCGTACCGGGTGACCGAGGTGGACCCGGTCGGGGCGGGCGACGCCTTCGCGGCGGGCTGGCTGGCCGAGTGGCTGGCCGGGGCCGACCCCGAGCAGCGGCTGCGCACCGCCTGCGCCGCCGGGGCGTTCGCCGTGACCTCCCAGGGCGACTGGGAGAGCCTGCCCACCCGGTCCGACCTGGAGCTGCTGGAGCCGGCCGCGGACGGGGTGCGCCGCTAGCCGGGTTGACCCGCGCCGCCGCACGGGCGCAGTCTCGAAGCAGGGAGATGGTCACCATGGAACAGAAGCAGTGGAACGTGCAGATCGCCATCACCGAGGATGACAGCGACACCATCACGACGGCCAGGGCGATGCTGATCACCGAGGACGGGATGCGGCACGAGAGCGTCGCCCACGCCCGGCGCAACCCCAGCGACCGCCCGGTGCCGGCCATCGGGGACGAGCTGGCGGTCGGGCGCGCGTTGTCGGACCTGGCCGCGAAGCTGATCGAGGACGGCGCGGCGGACGTGGCCCAGTACGCCAGCCCGGTCCGCTGAGCCGTACCACGATTTGAGTACGGCGGACACCGTCACCGGCTGACGACCGGGCGGCGGCCCCGGCCGCATGCTCGGTGCATGTCCATCAGCCTTCACGCAGTCAGCAAGTCGTACGGCGCGGTGCGCGCCGTACAGGAGGTGTCCCTGGAGGTGCGGCCGGGCCAGACCGTCGCGCTCCTGGGCCACAACGGCGCGGGCAAGTCGACCACCATCGGCATGCTGCTCGGCCTGACGGCTCCCGACGCCGGACGGGTCGCCGTGTGCGGCGCAGAGCCGTCGCGGGCGGTCGCCGAGGGCAGGATCGCCGCGATGCTCCAGGACACCGGCATGATGCCCGGCGTCAAGGTCGGCGAGCTGGTCGAGCTGGCCCGGCGCTGCTACCCCCGCCCGCTGCCCGCCGAGCGGGCGCTGCGCCTGGCGGGGCTCGACGGCCTGGCCGCTCGCCGCGTCGACAAACTGTCGGGCGGGCAGGCCCAGCGGCTGCGCTTCGCGGTCGCGGTCGTGGCCGACCCCGACGTGCTCGTGCTGGACGAGCCCACCCGGGCGCTGGACGTCAAGGCCAGGGTGGAGTTCTGGGCGGCGATGCGGGCCTTCGCCGCGACGGGCCGCACCGTCCTGTTCGCCACGCACTACCTCGACGAGGTCGACCAGAACGCCACGCGCGTGGTCGTGATGGCGCGCGGCCGGATCGTCGCCGACGGCACCCCGGCCGAGATCCGCCGCCTGGCCGGAGGCGGCACCGTCGGCCTGACCCGCCCCGGTCCCCACGACGGCCTGGCCGCGCTGCCCGGCGTCACCCGGGTCGAGGCCGAGGGCGAGCGCGTCACCCTGCACACCGCCGACTGCGACGCCACCGTGCGCGCGCTGGCGCCGCTGGACTGGCGCGACCTGCGCGTCAGCCCGGCGTCCCTGGACGAGTCTTTCCTGATGCTGACCGAGGAGCCCGAGAAAGGCACGGCCGCATGAACGCGATCCTGGTCCGCCTGGAGATCGTCCGGGCCCTGCGCGACCCCCGCTACCTGGCGCTGGCCGTGGCCACGCCCATCGGCTTCTACCTGCTGTTCGCCACCCTGTTCGGGCACGGCCCCGGCGTTCCCGGCGACCTCATGGTCGCCATGTCCGCCTACGGCGCCATCTGGGCGGTGCTGTCCACCACGGGCCCGCGCATCGCCCAGGAGCGCGAGCTCGGCTGGCTGACCCAGCTGCGGGCCATGCCCGTGCCCGCCTGGCAGGTCTTCGCCGCCAAGACCGCCGCCGGGATCGCCACCGCGCTGCCCGCCATCCTCGCCGTCTGCCTGACCGCCGCGCTCGTCAAGGGCGTACGGCTCGACGCCGCCCACTGGACCGCGCTCGTGGCCGCCATGTGGCTGGGCACCGCGCCGTTCGCCGCCCTCGGCGTGGCGATCGGCTACGCGGTCAACGCCGACGCCTCCTACGTCGTCTGCTACGGGCTCTACATGGTCACCTCGGCCGTGGGCGGCCTGTGGATCCCGCCCGCGCAGCTGCCGGAATCCTTCCGCGCCGTCTCCGGCTGGCTGCCCTCCAACCGCCTGGCCGACCTGGGCTGGCAGCTCCTCGGACCGGCGCCCGCGCTGTGGCCGGCGATCGGGATCCTGGCCGCCTGGACGGCCCTGCTGGGCGCCGTCGCGCTGCTGGCCTACCGGCGGCTGCGGTGATCTCTTCTGCGATCTATCCTGCGCGGGTGAGGCCGTGGCAGGAGACCCGCGTGGACCAGGCGCTCACGGCAGCCGTGGGCGCCATCACCGTGATCGGGGTGGCGACCGAGCTGGCCGCCACGGTCCGGCCGCATCCCCCCGCCCCGTGGGCCTACGCCCTGGCCCTGGCCGCGAGCGCGCCGCTGGTCGCCCGCCGCCGCGCTCCGCTCCTGGCCGCGCTGGCCGGGCTGGCCGCGTCCCTCGCCTACAACGCCGCCGGGTATCCCGGCCTGGCCCCCGCCCTGCCGCTGTTCGCCGCCTGCTACTCCATCACCGCCTACGGCCGCTCGCCCTGGTCGCTGGCGACCGGCATGGCCGTGGTCGGGGCGGCCTCGCTCATCCCCACCCTGCCCCCGCACCCGATGCCGTGGACGTCCTTCCCGGTCCTGGGGCCCAGCGCCGCCATGGCGTGGATGGCCGTGCTCGGCTCGGCCGCCCGCTCCCGCCGCCTGGCCGCCGACGAGCGGGTGGAACACGCCAGGGCCGAGGCGGCCCGGCGGCTGGCCGAGGACCGGCTGGCCGTGGCCCGCGAGGTGCACGACGTCCTCGCCCACACCATCGCGACGATCACCGTGCAGAGCGGGCTGGCGCTCGACGCCCTCGACAGCGATCCCGAGCAGGCGCGCGCGGCCATGCAGGCGGTGCGGGCGGCGGCCAAGAAGGCCAGGCCCCAGGTGCGGGCCGCGCTGGAGCTCCTGCGCGGCGGCGAGGGCGTGGCTCCCCAGCCGGGGCTGGACCGGCTGGCGGAGCTGGCCGATCAGGCCCGCCGCGCCGGGCTCCGGGTACGGCTGAGCCTCCCGCCGCCCGACGCGCCGGTGCCGCCCCTGCTCCAGCTGACCGCCTACCGGGTGGTCCAGGAGGCGCTGACCAACGTCATCAGGCACGCCGGCGCCGCCGAGGTGCGCGTCGGCATCGGCGTCGAGGACGGGGCGCTCGTCGTGGACGTCGCCGACGACGGCACGGAGCGCGGGTCCGGCCCGGGCGGCGGTTTCGGCCTGGCCGGCATGCGGGAACGGGTGACGAGCGTGGGCGGCACGCTGACGGCCGGCCCCGCCGGCGCGGGCGGCTTCCGCGTCCACGCCAGGCTGCCGCTGGAGGAGGCCGGATGACCCCGCTGGAGGAGGCCGGATGATCAGCGTCGTGATAGCCGACGACCAGCCCCTGGTGCGCGAGGGCTTCCGCGCCATCCTGGAGCGGGCCGGCGACATCGCCGTCGCGGGCGAGGCCGCCGACGGCGAGCAGGCGCTGGCCCTGATCCGCCGCACCCGGCCCGACGTGGCCCTCATGGACGTGCGCATGCCGCGCCTGGACGGCCTGGCCGCGACGGAACGGGTGTGCGGGGACCCGAGCCTCGCCGCCACCAAAGTGGTGGTGATCACGACCTACGAGCTCGACGAGTACCTCTACGCCGCGCTGCGGGCCGGGGCGAGCGGGTTCCTGCTCAAGGACCTGGAGCCGGAGGAGCTGCGGCGGGCCGTGCGGACCGTGGCGGCGGGCGAGGCGCTGCTGGCGCCCCGGATGACGCGGCGGCTGATCGCCCAGTTCGCCGCCAGGCCCCGGCGCGCTCCGGGACTGGCCGACCAGCTCGGCCTGCTCACCGAGCGGGAGAGGGAGATCGTCACGCTGGTGGGCGGCGGGCTCACGAACGTGGAGATCGCCAGGAGGCTGTCCATCAGCCCCGCCACGGCCAAGACGCACGTCGCCAGGGCGATGACGAAGCTCGGCGCGCGGGACCGGGCCCAGCTGGTGGTCTTCGCCTACGAGTCGGGCCTGGTCACCGCCGCCGGGCCGTAGCCTCGTCGAGCACCCGGTGATAGAGCCGCTCGTAGCCCTCGGCCATCACCGGCACGTCGAAGCGGCGCTCCACGTGCGCCCGGCAGGCGCACGGATCGAGGCGCCCCGCCGCCTCGATCGCCTCGGGCATGCCCGCGGCGTCCGGCAGGACGAAGCCGGTGACGCCGTCCTCCACCACCTCCGGCGCCGACCCGCGCCGCAGGGTCACCACCGGCGTGCCGCAGGCCATCGACTCGACCATGACCAGGCCGAAGGGCTCCTCCCACTGGATGGGGAAGACCAGGCAGCGGGCCCGCGCGAGCAGGTCGCGCTTGCGGTCGGCGTCGGCCTCGCCGACGTACTCCACGCCGGGACCCAGCAGCGGCTCGACGCATTCGGCGAAGTACTGCCGCTCGGCGTCCTCGGTCAGCTTGCCGGCCAGCACGATCCGCCGGTCGGCGGCCCGGGCCGCCTCGATGGCCAGATCGGGGCCCTTGTCGGGGGTGAACCGGCCCAGCCACAGCACCCAGTCCTCCTTGTCCCGCCGGAACGGGAACGTGCCGACGTCGATGCCGTTGTAGACCACGCCCGCCCAGTTCAGGTCCGGGGCGTGCGTGCGCTGCGCCTCGGAGATCCCCGCCAGGTACACGGTGTCGCCGAGGGCCCGGTAGTAGTCGCCGAGCTCCCCCTCGACCGGGCCGTGCACGGTGACCAGCGTCGGCACGGCGCGAGCCGCCGCCATCAGCGGCCCCGCGAGGGTATGGTCGTGAACGATGTGGGGATTCAGCCTGGCGATCTCCCGAGCGGCCGCCGCCGCGTGGAGGATCTCGGGCAACGGTTCGCCGATGCGATCCGAGGGGGCTGTTGGGTAGGTGGCTACGAAACTGCCAGGGGTGTCGGCCTTACCCGCGCCGATCAACGTGACGTCGTGACCACGCTCGACGAGGGCCCCGGCCAGATCGGCCACCAGAGCCTCGATGCCGCCGTAGCCGTGGGGCGGCAGGTCGTACCACGGCGGGGCGACAATCGCGACGCGAAGCGGGGATAGTGGCTGCATTGACAGTCCTCCGAACAAGGGAAACGTCCTCCCACCTACCCCTAGAGAGGAGATGTGATCCATGGACACGACCGTGACTTTGGTCGAGGGGAGCTCGTTCTGCGTGTCGTCCTTCAACGGCGACATCCATGCGGGCGGATCGCACGGCGTGTTCCACGCGGATACCAGGCTGGTGTCCCGCTGGGAGCTGCGTGTGGACGACGAGCCGGTGGAGACGCTGCAGGTGATCTCGGGCGAGCCGTACCACGCGACCTTCCTGGGCCGCGCCCGGCCGCGGCCGGGCCGGGCGGAGAGCAGCCTGCTCGTCGTCAGGGACCGCTACGTGGGCGCGGGCCTGCGCGAGGACCTCTCGCTGCGCAACTTGTCGGACGAGCCGGTGGGCTGTGTGGTGGCCGTCCACGTGGGATCCGACATGGCGGACCTGTTCGAGGTCAAGGGCGACCGTGTGCAGCACGTGCCCGACGTGGCGATGACGCCCACGCCCGACGGCCTGCGCATGTACGCCGACAGCAGGGGGCGCGGCACCCGGGTGGTGGCCGGCGACGGCGTGGTGGCCGTGCCCGGGCTGCTGACCTTCCGCGTGGCCATCCCGCCGCGCGCCCAGTGGAGCGTGATCCTGCAGGTCAACCCCATCGTGGAGGGCGAGGAGTCCACGGCGTGGTTCGCCGCGCACCAGCCGGTCGAGCACGCCGAGCCGGTCCGGCGGCGGGCCGAGTGGGCACGGTCGAGCCCCGTGGTCACCACGCCGCACAAGGTGCTGGCCAGGACGCTCGAGCGGTCCCGCGACGACCTGGGCGCGCTGCGGCTGGCCGACGGGTCGGTGGCGGCCGGCGCGCCGTGGTTCATGACCCTGTTCGGCCGCGACTCGCTGATCACCTCGTGGATGGCGCTGCCGCTGGACCAGTCGCTGGCCCTGGGCACGCTGCGGCGCCTGGCCGCGCTGCAGGGCCGCGTCGACGACCCGCTGACCGAGGAGGAGCCCGGCAAGATCCTCCACGAGCTGCGGCACGGCGTGCTGTCGCTGGGCGTCAACGCGAGCGCCTACTACGGCTCGGTCGACGCCACGCCCCTGTTCGTCATGTTGCTGGGCGAGCTGTGCCGGTGGGGCCTGTACGGGGGGGCCGTCCAGGAGCTGCTCCCGGCCGCCGACCGCGCGATGGAGTGGATCACCGCCAACGCCGACCCGTTCCTGGCCTACCGCCGCAAGAGCGACCAGGGACTGGTCAACCAGGGCTGGAAGGACTCCGGCGACGGCGTCAACCACGCCGACGGCACGCTGGCCAAGCCGCCCATCGCCCTGGCCGAGGTGCAGGGGTACGTCTACGCCGCCTACCGCTCCCGCGCGCTGTTCGGCGACGCCGACAAGTGGCTGCACAAGGCCGAGCAGCTCAAGCGGGACTTCAACGAGCGGTTCTGGCTGCCCGAGCGCGGCTACTACGCGATCGCCATCGACGGCAACGACCGCCCGGTCGACGGCCTGGCCTCCAACATGGGCCACTGCCTGTGGACCGGCATCGTCGACGAGGACAAGGCCCCGCAGGTGGCCGAGCACCTGCTGTCGCCCGCCATGTTCACCGGGTACGGCGTGCGCACCCTCGCCTCGACGATGGGCGCCTACAACCCGATGAGCTACCACAACGGCTCGGTCTGGCCGCACGACAACGCGCTGATCGCCGCCGGTCTCATGCGGTACGGCTTCGTCGAGGAGGCCCAGCGCATCGCCCTGGGGCTGCTGGACGCGGCGCGGGCCTTCGGGGGGCGGCTGCCCGAGCTGTTCTGCGGCTTCGGCCGGGACGAGTTCCCGGTCCCGGTGCCCTACCCAACCTCCTGCTCGCCCCAGGCGTGGGCCGCCGCGGCCCCGATCGAGCTGCTGCGGACGCTGCTCAGGCTCGTCCCCGACGTCCCGGAGGGCACGGTGCGCATCGACCCGGCGCTGCC
The DNA here is from genome assembly GCF_002093975.1 of Thermoactinospora rubra. GTDB lineage: Bacteria > Actinomycetota > Actinomycetes > Streptosporangiales > Streptosporangiaceae > Nonomuraea > Nonomuraea rubra_A. The sequence continues at coordinate 255,083 of NZ_MSZZ01000005.1, read as the reverse complement.
GGAGGGCTTCGGGCCGATGCGGATCTCCGGCATGACCATCGGCGGCTCGCGCGTGACCGTCGACATCGGCGAGGAGATCGAGGTGACCGGCCTGCCGGAATCGGTGCGTCTCGTGGTCGGGTGAGGGGCCGATACTTGTCTCATGGCGGAGATCACAGTCCCCGACGGGTCGTGGGCGTTCGACCACGAGACCCTGCGCATCACCCCGGGCAGCGGGTCCGGCGTGCACGAGATCCGCAAGGTGCTGGGTGAGCTGGCGGTGCCGCTGGAGGCCGTCTCGAGCGTGGCGTTCGAACCCGGCCGCAAGGGCGGGCACTTACGGCTGCGCCTGCGCCCTGGCGCCGACCCGCTGACCGACGTGGCGGCGGGCGGCCTGGCGGCCCCCGCCGACCCCTACCGGCTGGCGGTGCCCAAGGACCGGACGGGCGCCGCCGAATACTTCGCCGACGAGGTGCGGGAGGCGCTGCGGATCTGGCAGGTCCCGCCGGGCCCCTGTGAGAGCTATCTCATGCCGGGCCCCGCCGTACCGGTGTCGGCCACCGCGGGCGACGCGACGGTCACCTTCGACGGCGAGCGGATCCGGCTGGAGTGGACCTGGATGGCCACCTCGGTCAAGGAGGCGGCAGGGCCCCAGGAGTTCCTGCTGTCGGAGGTCGTCGGCGTGGAGTGGACGCCGCTGGCCGGGGCCGGATACGGCAGCCTGCGCTTCCGGCTGAAGGACCAGCGGGACACCAAGCCGCCGACCAAGGACCTGCGGTGCGTCTCCTGGGGGCTGCAGAAGTTCGGCGGCACCACGGCTCTCGTCGCCGCCGCGGTCCACGCCCGCCTGACCCGCCAGGCCCCCGCCGCGCTGAGCGGGCCGCCCGCGCCCGGCGACCAGGACGCGGTGCTGCGCCGCCTGGCCGAGCTGGGCGAGCTGCACAGAAGCGGGGTGCTGACCGACGAGGAGTTCGCCGCCGCCAAGCAGGCCATCCTGCGCCGGCTGGGGTGAGCGGCGTGATCGTCGACGCGCACCACCATCTCTGGCGGGGCGACTACCCGTGGCTGGCCGAGCCGGGGCTGGAGCCGATCCGCCGCGACTACACCGTCGCCGACCTGCGCCGGGTCCTGGACGGCAGCGGCGTCCGGGCGACGGTGCTGGTGGAGGGCGGGCTGTGCGCGGCGGAGGAGACCGCCGGCTTCCTCGCCACGGCCGCCGCCACGCCCGAGATCGCCGGGGTGGTGGGCTGGGTGTCGCTGGCCGATCCCGACATCGCCGCGACGCTGGAGCGCTACCGGTCGCTGCCCGGCGGCGAGCTGCTGGTGGGGCTGCGCGACCAGGTGCAGGGCGTGGCGGACCCCGCTTTCCTGGCCCGCGCCGACGTGCGGGCGAACCTGGCCGCCATCGGCGCCGCCGGGCTGGCCTGCGACCTGGTGGTGCGCGCGCACCAGTTGCCCGCGTGCGCGGCGGCCGCGGCGGCGACGCCCGGCACCGCGTTCGTGCTGGACCACCTGGGCAAGCCCCGCATCGACGCCGGCGGCCTGGCCGAGTGGCGCGAGCTGGTCGCCCCGCTGGCCGCCTGTCCCAACGTGAGCGCCAAGCTGTCGGGGCTGCTCACGGAGGCGGGTCCCGGCTGGACGGGCGAGGCCGTCAGGCCGTTCGTGGAGGAGGCGCTGGAGCTGTTCGGGCCCGAGCGGCTGATGATCGGCTCGGACTGGCCGGTGTGCGAGCTGGTCGCGTCCTACCGGCAGGCTCTGGAGGTCATGGGGGAATGCCTGGCGGGCGTGTCGGGGGACGAGCGCGCCAGGATCCACGCCGGCACGGCGATCGACGTCTACGGCCTGAAACTCAGGGCACCCTAGCCGCGCCGGCGAAGGGCGTCCGCCAGTTCCTCCTTCGACATCCGCGAGCGGCCCGGCAGGTCCGCGTCCTGCGCCCTGCGGTACAGCTCCGCCTTGGACATGCTCTGCAGGGAGGCCGAGCCCCTGCGCGCCTGGACGGGCATCATGAGCGCGGCCAGCTCCTGGTCCCTGCGCTCCTTGAACGCCTTGCCGAGCTCCTGCAGCCGCTTGCGCCCGACGGCCCTGCCGAGGGCCGGAAGCATCTCGTTCTCCTCTTCCTTGATGTGGCGGGAGACGGACTGGACGAGCCTCTTGAGCGTCCGGTCGAACTCGGCGCCGCCGGGTTCGGCCGACTTGAGCCGGTCGAGGATGACCTCGGCCTCTTTGTGCTCCTCGAAACCGTGGTGGACGTCGCCGTCCCCGGCCGGAACGGCCTTGCGCAGCTCCGGGTAGACGCGGTCCTCTTCGGCCCGCGCGTGGGCGGTCAGCAGCGCGGCCAGCTTGACGAGATCGGCCCTGCGGTTGTGCGGGCGGTCCCGCAGCCGGGCGAACAGCGCCTCGATCTCTCGATGATCGCTGGTGATGAGCTTCACGACATCAGGCATGTAGCGATGATTTCCGCATAACACGACAAACGAGTCAAAATCGGCTTAATTCCTTATCAGCGATTCCCCCACCGCTGGAGTTGTCAAGAACACGGACACGTCACCGTCGAGACTGCCCGCCGCCTGCGGGCCGGTCAGTCCTGGCCGCCGGCCGTGCGCAGCGCCCGATACAGCAGCTGCGCGTCGCCCAGGTGGTGGCGCAGCAGCTTCTCCAGGCCGCCGATGGGCACGAGGTTCTGCGGCGCGCGGGGATCCTTGTAGTCCACCCCGGCCAGCGGCAGCAGGGCCAGCGTCACCGCGTCGGCCAGCCGTACCACCTCCTCGGCCGGCAGGTCCGCGCCCGCCTCGCAGCGCGCGATCCCGGCCCACGGCGCCGGCGAGGCGACCGGGAGCCGCACGTACCAGGCGTGCCGCCGCCAGCTCGTGCCCATGAGGAAGACCGGCGTGCGCTGGCCGGGCGCGAGCGCGGCGACCACCGCGGACTGCGGGGCGGGCAGGTAGGCGGTGTGGTGGGTCTTGATGTAGCCGACCGTGGCGGGCAGGTGGCCGCGGCCCCGCAGCGGGCCGTCCACCAGGAGCATGTCGTCGGCCCGCGCCCGGTGCCGCACGGCCAGCTCCACCTCCAGCCGCGTCACCTGCCGCTGCAGCGCCAGCGACAGCTCCTCCATGCTGGAGTCGGCGGCCTGGCACGGGTGGTAGGTGGCGTGCGGGGTCTTGACCTCCGGCGTGTACGGCGAGGCGCTGATCAGCGTCCGGTTCACCTCGACCGCGACCAGGTCGGCGCCCTCCGGGCCGCAGCGGACGATCCCGGCGGCGTAGGAGGCGGCGATGCCGGGCAGCGGCATGGGCTCCTCCTCGGAGTGCACCCACAGCCGGGCGTCGATCCTGCGCACGCCGTCGGCGACCAGCAGCGTCCGGGGCGGCTCGCCGCGCGGGGTGACGGGCCGCCACTCGTGCGGCGGCCGCTCCACGTCCAGAACGAGCTCCGCGCTGGTGGCGCCCAGCTCCGACAGCGCCTCGACGGCCAGGGCCGCGGCGTAGCCGGGGTCCCAGGGGTCGACGGTGAAGGCCGTCACGGTCCGACCCTCCGCACGTGCGAGCCCTTGGTGTCGCGGCTGACCGCGAAGCGCACCGGCACCCGCTCGGCCAGCGCCGGGACGTGGGTGACGACCCCGACCATGCGCTCCTGCCCGGCGGCGAGCCGTTCGAGGGTGGTGGCGACGGTGTCGAGCGTGGCCGGGTCGAGCGTGCCGAAGCCCTCGTCCAGGAAGATCGACTCCAGGCCGCGCGCCACCGTGCCCGACAGGGCCAGCGCCAGCGCGAGGGCGGCCTGGAAGGTCTCCCCGCCCGACAGGGTGCGGGCGCTGCGCCGCATCCCGGCCTCGGCGTAGTCGATCACCTCGATCTCGCTGCGGTCGCCCAGGGCCAGCTCGTACTGGCCGTCCGACAGCTCGCGCAGCGTGTCGGAGGCGGTGGCCACGAGCGTGGCCAGGGCCTCGGCGCACAGCCAGCGCTCGAAGGCGTTGGCGCGCAGCCGCAGCTCCAGCTCGTGGGCGACCTTGGCGGCCTCCTCCTTCTCGGCCACCTCCTTCTCCAGCCGCGCCGCGCGGGAGCGCTGCTCCCTGATCCGCTCCAGCGCGCCCTCGGCCCGGGTGACCGCGGCGGCGACGGCGGCGGCGATCTGGTCGGGCTGGTCGGGCTGGTCCGGGGCGGTGACGCCGTGCTCGGCCAGCCGCGCGGACAGCCGGGCCAGCTCGGCGTCCCGGTCCGCCTTCAGGCCGGCCAGCGCCTGCTCGGTCTCGTCCGCCACGGCGCGGGTGGCGATGCCCTCCTGGTTGCGCCACTCGATGAGGTCCTGCCAGGCGCGGTGCAGGTCGGCCCGGTCGACGGGCGGCGGGGCGACGTCGGCGTGGCGGCCCAGCGCCAGCAGCCGGTCGCGGGCGGCCTCCAGGGCCCGCCAGGCGTCCTCGGCCTGCCGCGCCGCCTGCTGGGCGCGGGCCCGGGCCTGGTCGAGCCGGGTACGGCAGGCGCGCGCGGCCTTCCTGGCATCCGAGACGAGCTGTTCGGCCTTGGCGACGGCCTCCAGCCCGGCCTGGATCGACGCGCGGTCCATCGAGGGCCTGGGCAGCGCGGCCAGCTCGGCTTCCAGGCGCCTGGCCTGGTCGGCCAGCACGGCGGCCGAGCTGTCGGCCTTGCCGTGCGCGGCCCTGGCCTGCTCGGCCTCCCCGCGGGCCAGCATGACGGCGCGCTCGGCCGTACCCAGGTCGGACAGCGAGCCGTGGTGCGGCAGCTCGGTCACGGCGCGCAGGCAGACCGGGCAGGGCTCGCCCACGGCCAGCCGGGCGGCCAGGCCGGCACCGGCGTGCGCGTCACGCAGCCGGTCGCGCTCCCGCTCGGCGGCGGCGAGCGCCTGCTCGGCCCGCCGGAGGGCTTCGGCCAGCCCGGGCAGCGCCCGCCTCGCCTCGTCGGCGGTCTCGCGGGCGCGCTCCAGGGATCGCGAGAGCCGTTCGTGCGCCTCCAGCGCCGCCAGCGCGGCCATGAGCTCGCCCCGCTCCCCCAGCTCGGCCAGCGCCCGCTCGGCCGCACGCTCGTCGGCGTCCAGGGCGGCGGCCTCCGCCTCCAGCGCGGCCACCGCCTCGGCCGCCTCCCGCGCGGTCGCGGCCAGCGTGGGCACCTCGGGCGGCATCGTGAGCGACCGCAGCCCGGTGATGCGCACGGTCAGCTCCCGCAGCGCCTCCTGGGTCCGCTGGATCTCGGCGTTCCTGGCGCGCAGCAGCTCCAGGTCGGTGCCGATGCCGTCGGCCAGCGCGCGCAGCGCCAGCGCCCGCTCCTCGGCCTCCCGCTCGGCCTGCGGCGTCGCGCCGGCCAGCTGGGCGAGCTGGTCGCGGGCGAAGGCGGCGGCCTGCCGGGCGGTCTCCTCCTCGCGCACCGCCCGCTGCCTGATCCGGTCGTAGACGTCGGCCTCCAGCAGCTGGATGAGCAGGTCCTGCCGCTCGCGCGGGGCCGCGTGCAGGAAGCGGGCGAACTCCCCCTGCGGCAGCACCACGCACTGGGTGAAGAACCTGTACTCCAGCCCGGTCACGCGCTGCACCTCGGCGGTGACGTCGTCGCCCTCGGCCACCGGTTTGAGGACCGACTCGAAGGTCGCCTCGCGCGGGTCCAGCTCGTCCAGCCTGGCTTCCTTGGTGCGGACCGTGCCCTTACTGTCGCGTGCCAGCGCCCGGACGACCGCGTAGCGGCGCCCCTCGCTCTCGAAGATCAGCCCGACCTTGCCGGAGGCGGCCGAGGGCGCCAGCGCGTGGGCGATCACGTTCTCCTTGCCCCAGCGCGGCACCGTGCCGTAGAGGGCGAAGCACAGCGCGTCGATGATCGTGCTCTTGCCCGCGCCGGTCGGCCCGACGAGCGCGAAGTACTCGACGTCGGAGAAGTCGATCTCGGTGGGCTCGCGGAAGCTGCCGAAGCCGTCCAGACGCAGCAGCAGGGGACGCATCAGCCGGTCACCTCGTCATACAGCCGGTCGAACAGCGCGGCCACGCGGTCGTCCTCCCGCCCGGTGGCGCTGAGGTAGTCGCGGAACAGCTCGCGCGGGCTGCGGGCGCCCCCGCCGGCCTGCCGTACGGCGCGCACCGGGCGGAACCGCTCGTCCAGCACGACGTCGATCGCGCCGGGCAGCACCTCGCGGACCTGGTCGGCCAGCCCCACCCGGGGCTTCTCCTCGACGATCACCTTGACCCAGTCGTCGCCCGCCTCCAGCGTCTCCAGCTGCTCCAGCGTGCCCCTGACCGTGCGCAGGCGGCGAGCGGAGGAGAAGGTCAGCTCCCGCACCACCGCCGGGCGGCCGGGCGAGACCTCCACCAGCAGCGCGCCCGGCGTGTTGGCCTCCTCGCCGAAGTCGACGGCGATCGGCGAGCCGCTGTACCAGATCGGGCACGGGCCCGGCATCTGCTGGCGGCGGTGCAGGTGGCCCAGGGCTGCGTACTGCGTGGCGGGCGGGAAGGCGGTCGCCTCGAAGTAGTAGGAGAAGATCGACTGCGCCTCGCGCTCGCCGCCCCCGAACCGGCCGCCGGGCAGCGTGCCGTGGGTGGCGACGAGGTTGACCGTGTCGGCCTGGAAGCCGGCGGTCAGGGCGGCGATCAGCTCGCCGATCCGCGCGGCGTAGTCCCGGTTGTGCTCGGCGGGCGTGCCGGTCAGCACCTCGGCCGCCCGCACCACGTAGCGGTGGGACAGGAACGGCAGGACGGCCAGCCGTACCGGCTCCCCGGTGCGGGCGGTGAAGGCCAGCGTGCCGCCCGCGTCGGGACGGCGGAACGAGCCGACCACGTGCAGGCCCAGCTCGCCCAGCACGGGCCGGTAGACCTCCAGCAGGTGCGGGTTGTCGTGGTTGCCCGCCAGCACCACCACCTGGCGGCCCTCCTCGCGCAGCGCCAGCAGCGCGGGCAGCACCAGCGACTGGGCCTCGGGCGTGGGGGCGGAGGTGTCGAACAGGTCCCCGGCCACGATGACGGCGTCCACGTCGTGCTCGCGGGCCGCGCCGACCAGCTCGCGCAGCACCGCCCGGTGCTCGTCGATCCGCGAGCGGCCCTTGAGGACCTTGCCCACGTGCCAGTCGGCGGTGTGCAGGATCTTCACGCTTCTCCTACTTAGAAGGGGGGGACGTCGTCTTCGGCGCCGGGCAGGCCCTGGAAGGGGTCCTGGGTGGTCTTGACGGCCGCCGGCGCCGCCTCCGAGGGGCGGGTGGCCCACGCCGGGAACGGGAAGGCGACCGCCAGTGGCACCGGGATCTCCGGCTGGGCGACGAACATCGTGCCCGGCTTGGCGATCGTCGCCCGGTCGCGGACCGCCGGGGGCAGCCAGCCGTACTCCGACCGCGTGGCCTCCGCCGGGTCCAGGCGGCCCGCCACCCGCACCGCGCTGTTGGCGACGATGCGCCGCTCGACCTCCGAGGCGGTCTGCTGGGCGCCGATGAGGATCACGCCCAGCGACCGGCCCCGCTCCGCCACGTCGAGCAGGATCTCCTTGATCGGGGAGTCGCCCTCGCGCGGGGCGTACTTGTTGAGCTCGTCCAGCACGACGAACAGCAGCGGCCTGGCCGTACCCGAGGACTCCTTGCGGTGGAACTCCCCGCGCAGCACCACGCCCACCACGAACCGCTGCGCCCGCTCGGGCAGGTTGTGCAGGTCGACGATGGAGACCTGGGCGTCGGAGGTGCTGATGGAGTGGCTGCGGTAGAAGGGCAGGTCGCCGCGCACGATCGGCGCCAGCGGCCGCACCGCGCTGCGCAGCCTTCTGAGGAAGGCGTTCACCGTGCCGAGCGGGGTCTGCGCGCCGGTCCACTCCGGCCGTGACTCGTCGTCCTGCAGCTGGTCCGACAGCAGCTCCACCAGGTCGGAGAAGGTACGGCAGGCCGTACCCCTGACCATGACCGCGCCGCCGTCGCCCACCGGCTCGGCCCAGGCCTTGAGCCGGGCGGAGATCTGCCCCACGAGCAGCGAGTAGCCCGCGCGCTCGTCGTCGGCGTCGGCGAACACGAAGCGCAGCAGCTCCTCCTGGCAGAACTCCACGAGCGTCCAGTAGAAGGCGCTCACGCCCTGGGTGCGGGCGGCGACGTGAGGCACGCCGTTGGGGTCGTTCGGCCGGGGCGGGGCGAAGACGTGGACGCTGCCGAACGGCCGGGCCGGAAGGCCGAGCCTGTCGTACGCCCGCCGCGCGGCGTCGTCCAGGCGGGTGTTGGCGTGGTCGAGGAACAGCAGGTCCTCGCCCTTCACCGAGAAGATCAACGCCTTGGTGTTGGCCGCCTCGCCGCCCAGCACGCCCGAGTTGAAGATCGAGTAGAGGAGGAAGGTGGCGAACGACGTCTTGGTCGCCACGCCGGACACACCCGAGATCGACACGTGCGCGCCGCGGGTGCCGTCGAGGAAGTCGAAGTTCACATACAGCGGCAGGCCGTCGCGCCCCATGCCGAGGGGGATGCGGCGCTCCATCACGTCGAAGTACAGCGCCTGGTCCCGGTCGCCCGAGGAGGCCAGGTAGACCTTCGCGCCCGGCAACGGCGGCACGAACACCTCGGGCTCGACCCGGGTGACGCGCACCTCGGCCACCTCCACCACGGCGGCCGGCAGCGCGCCGTCGGCGATCAGGAACACGTCGGAGTCGTAGGCGGCGCCCTCGTGCCTGGCCTCCACGGTCGTCACCACGCCCGCGACCAGCACGGGCCCGTAGCCGGGCACCTCGCGCCTGGTCACCACGACGTCGTCGAGCTGGACGACCTTGCCGGGCTCCAGGCCGATCCAGAAGGACAGCGGGGAGGCGGCCTGCGTGCCGAGGACCCTGCCGACCGTCTCACCAGTCACGGTCGCTTCGCTGCGGCTCGCCACTCCGTTTACTGTCACTGCCCCTCCCTGCTCACAGGGTAGTGGCCCTGGGAGCGTACGTCCGGATTTCCAGGCGTGTTCCGCGGGGAATCCACACAGCCGTTCGAACGCCTCGCGGTTCCGCCCTCGCTATCGGCTTCGCCGACTCCCGCACCCTCGGCGGAGCTCAGCGTCCGGTACGGCGGAGCAGGAACGTCGGCGAGCCTCGGCGAGACTCCCCCGTCAAGCGTCGCGAGCGCAGCGGAAGCCGGTGTGGCCACTCGACGAGTCAGGCGTGTTGGCCGTGCGCGCGGCGACCCTGTAGCGGTTGCAGTACGACTCGTGACACAGGTACGACCCGCCACGCATGGCCTTGGCCGTACCGGAGGCCGGGCGCGGCGCGGCGTGGTCGGTGGTCCACCAGTCGTCGCACCACTCCCACACGTTGCCCGACACGTTGTACAACCCGAACCCGTTGGGCTGGAACGCATCCACCGGAGCCGTCCCGCGGTAGCCGTCCGCCGCGGTGTTCTTGACCGGGAACCGCCCGCGCCAGATGTTGCACCGGTACTCCCCGCCCGGGTCCAGCTCGTCGCCCCAGGGGTAGCGGCGCTGCTCCAGCCCGCCACGCGCCGCGTACTCCCACTCCGCCTCGGTCGGCAGCCGCTTGCCCGCCCACCGGGCGTAGGCGTCGGCGTCGTTCCAGGACACGTGCACCACGGGGTGGTTCCCGCGGCCGTCCAGGTCGCTGCCCGGCCCCTCCGGCCGCCGCCAGCAGGCCCCCGCGACGCCGCACCACCACGGGGCGTCGGGAAGCCTGGGAGAGGTACGGCGCAGCGCCGCGGGCAGGAACCCGGCGAACACGTACGACCAGCCGATGCGTTCGGCCTCGGTCACGTAGCCGGTGTCCTCGACGAAGGCGGCGAAGCGGTCGTTGGTCACGGCGTGGACGTCGATGTGGAACGCCTCGACCCGCACCGGCCGCACCGGCCCCTCGCCGTCGGCGGGGATGCCATCGGGGTCGTCGCCGCCCATGAGGAACTCGCCGCCGGGGAGGAGGACCATGCCGTCGAGGTCGCCGTCCTGGCGGGCGGGCGGCATGCCGGACGGGGTTGCGCGTCCGGCGGCGGGCCGTACGGCCGGAGGGGCGCAGCAGGGAGCGGGGCGGTCATGCATAGCAGGCCCAAGATAGCGGGACCCCGGGTGGGCGGCCTCCGGACGCCTGGGCGGACGACCCGGGACCTCGGGACCTCGGAGATATCGGGACCTCGGGATAATCGCCGCGTGGCGATCACCAGGATCAGCCCCGACGCGCTCCACCCCACTCCCGGCTACAGCCAAGCCACGTCACCCTGGTCGAGGCGGTACGGCTGGCGTTCCTGGCCGGGCAGTGCCCACTGGACGCGGGCGGCGAGCTGGTCGGCGAGGGGGACGTGGACGCGCAGGTGAACCAGGTGGTGGCCAACTCCCTCACCGCGCCGGCCGCCGTCGGCGCACGGCCCGACCGGGTGGTCCGGTCCGTCATCTACGTCGTCAGCGAGGACACCGCCGTACTGGCCGGGGTGTGGAGACGGCTGCGGGAATCGCCGCTCGCCCCGGCCTCCACCACGGCGAGCACCCTGCTGGGCGTGGCGGGGCTGGGCTTCACCGGCCAGCTCGTCGAGCTCGACCTGACCGCTGCCCTGCCTTGAACCCACCCGAGATCCTCGGCAGCGGCGCTTCCACGGCCCCGGCCACTACGAGACCTCACCTGGACATTCCCCACATTCCAGGGTGAGCCGCCGATCACCTGAGAAGGCGGCGGCCGTCCTGTCACCCTTGTGGGTGTCATGGCGGCTCACATGGCGGGACAGATGGCTGATACGCCGGGACGGACGGTTTCTGGTGCTTCTGGTGCGGGACAGACGGCCTGCGGCACGGGGCAGACGGCTTGTGCCGCCGGACAGACGGCTTGGGCGGCGCGGGCGGCCTTCGACCGGGTGGCGGCCCTCTGCTCGGAGCACCATGCCGCCCTGGACCCCGCGGTACGGCTCATGCAGGCGCATGCCTGGGTCGGCGGCGGCGCCCCGGCGTTCCTGACCGACCTCACCCGCCAACGCTCCGCCCTTCAGACGGCCCTCTCCAGCGCCCTGCACTCGCTCGCGGAGCTGGTGGTACGGCACGGCGGCCCCGCTCCGGCCGTTCCGTCCCTGCACAGCTCCCTGACCGTGGCGAGCGCCGCGCCGGGCGGTTTCCAGGGCATCGACCCGGCCGCCATGACCGCCCTCGTCTCGGCGCTCGACCATGCCGGCCACGCGCTCGCGCCCGTCGGCGCCCGGATCGCCGCCGAGCTGTCGGGACAGGGCCTGTCCGGCGTGCCCGGCCGTACGATCGGCCAGGTCGCGGAGTGGGCCACCGCCCAGACCGGCGACCTGCGACGCCGCCTCACCCGCATCCGCCAGACCGTCCCCTGGGACTCGCTGCCCGCCGGCGTCGCCGCGTTCGACCTCTTTTCCGCCCACTGTGGTGATCAGGGCGGCGCGGGGGCGCTGCTCGGCCGCATCACCGCCGGAGATGCGGGGGCGGTGCGCGAACTGCTCGCCGTACAGGAACGCGGCCAGGACCCGGGGCTGGCGGCCCGGGTGAACGGATGGTGGCACGCGCTCGCCCCCGAGCTCCGGGAACGCCTGCTGGACCTGGCGGGGTTCGGCCTGCTGAACGGCCTGCCGGCGACGGTCCGCGACGCGGCCAACCGCCGCTGGCTGGCCGCCGAGAAGGCGCGTCTCACCCGCGAGCTCGGCGCCGCCACGGCCGAACTGCTGCGCCTGGACGACCCTCTCCTGCTGGGCCACTGGGAGCGTGTCGCCAACCAACTGCGCCGCGTCGAGCTCATCGAGCGCTCCCTGCGCCCCGTCCCCGGCCATCCGCCGCTCTTGCTGCTGGCCTTCGACCTGAACGGCCTCGGCCGCCTGATCGTCTCCTGGGGCGACCCCGACACCGCAGACATCACGGTCACCTCAGTCTCGGGACTCACCTCGGGCCTGGACGCCGCCGCAGGCGACCTGGAACGCTCCCGAGCACTGTGGCAGCAGTCCACCGCGTTCAGCGGCGACCGCACCGTCGCCTCCATCACCTGGCTGGGCTACAGCGCACCGCAATTGGACCCGGGGATTCTGGATCCGGCCAAGTCGGTCGCGTTCTCGCACGCCGCCGCCACGGGCGGCGCGGGCCTGGCCGCTTTCACCGACGGCTTGCGAGCCTCCCACGTGCCCTCCGGTACGGCCCGCGCCGTCGTCATCGGCCACAGCTACGGCTCCTTGACCACCGGCCACGCCGCCGTCCTCCGCCCGGGCCGGCTCGCCGACACCCTCATCTTCCTCGGCAGCCCGGGAGTCGGCGTGGATCACGTGTCGCAGTTGGGGATCAGTCCCAAGCATGTGTGGGTAGGAGAGGCAGGCGGAGACCCGGTGGCTGCTCTGGGCCGTTTCGGAACCGATCCGGGACGCGACGCCTTCGGCGCCCAACGCTTCCCTGTCGGCAGGGAGTTCTGGACCGCCGCCCACAGCAGCTACTGGAACCAGGATTCCCCGTCGCTACGCAACATGGGACGGATTATCAATGGTCAATACGACAGGCTCATTCAGCCTAAATCATACCTAGATCAACCACAGCTCCTAATGCCGGAATTCTCCTCCAACTCCACATTTAAGCAGGATAGGTGAAACCGTCATGCCCTACACCTTTTTTGTCACTTTCATCCTTCTGTTGTCAGGATGCACGATAAACGAGAGCACAATCACCCAATCCGAAGCTATTGCACGTGTTGACCAGCTCATTCATGAAACCGCCAATACACTCACACCCAAACCGCGACTAGAATTGATTCCGTCGTCCACCACACCTGGCAGTTGTTTGGATTCAGGAAAGCCTCAGGGACAGGTAGTAATCAATCGGAAGTACTGGCTGCGCGGCATCCCCAAGGACGAGACCATGAGCATCGCACATCAGGTTCGGGCCTACTGGAAGAAGCAAGGCCATCGCATTGTCGGCTCCGGAGGTCCCAAGAATCCGGATCTAAGCGGAGAGTCCCATCCTGACGGGTTCATCCTTGCCCTTTCCTGGACGGAAGGTGACAACCTCTATCTCGCCGCCACTTCACCATGCGTTTGGCCAGACGAAACACCATCGTCCAAAAGCAGCTGATGGAGCACTACAAGATCTTCGCCCCGAAGAGATCATGAAGATCTAGGCTCAACTAGAAGTTAGGTGGCCGATAACCGACCCCTCTGACCATCGGACAGTTCCCGCCGCAGCAAGCGACTCTTCCCGCAACTGGCTGGGCACTCCTTCGGGCATGCGGATCGGAGCAAGTGATGTCTTCCACGTCAACGCCCATTGCCAGCTCTAGCTGGCTGCGCGTTGCGGCATGAACCGTTGACTCCCGTATGGAATGACCGCCACGCCGTCCAGCCGCACATCCGTTCAAGACCTACGCCCTCACCTGCCGCTACAACCGACATATCGCCACAGGGAGCGGCCGGAGGTGGATCATGGATGTAGGTTTCCTCGGCCTTGGGCTCATGGGTCAGCCCATGGCGCTCAACCTCGCCAAGGCGGGCACCCCGCTCGTCGTCTGGAACCGCTCCCCCGGCAGGTGCGACGCCGTGGCGGCGGCCGGTGCCAAGGTGGCGGCCGGTCCGGCCGAGGTGTTCGCCCAGGCCCGTGTGGTGATCCTGATGCTGGCGGACGAGGCGGCGATGGACGACGTGCTGGAGCGCGGGACGCCCGGGTTCGCGGCGAAGGTCGCGGGGCACGTCGTGGTCCACATGGGGACGACCGCACCCGGCTACTCGGCGGCCCTGGAGAAAGACGTCCGGGCCGCCGGTGGCGCCTACGTTGAGGCGCCCGTCTCGGGGTCGCGCGGTCCGGCCGAGGCGGGGCAACTGGTCGCGATGCTCGCCGGGGAGCCGGCGGCCGTGGAGGAGGTACGGCCCCTGCTCCGGCCGATGTGCCACGAGACGGTCGTGTGCGGCGCCGTACCCTCGGCCCTGCTGATGAAGCTCGCGGTCAACCTCTTCCTGATCACCATGGTCGGCGGTCTGGCCGAGGCCGTGCACTTCGCCGCCCGGCACGGCCTCGATCTGGGCACGTTGCTGCACGTGCTCGACTCGGGGCCGATGGCCAGCGCCGTCTCGCGGACGAAGGCCGGCAAGCTGGTCGCGCGCGACTTCAGCCCGCAGGCCGCGATCGCCGACGTGCTGAAGAACAACCGGCTGATCGCCGAGGCGGCACGCGCTTCCCGTACGGCTTCGCCCCTGCTCGACGTCTGTCTCGCCCTGTTCGGCGAAACCCTCTCGCTGGGGTACGGCGATGCCGACATGGCGGCCGTCGTCCACGCCATCGAGGCCAGGACCCGTCACCTGGCGGAGACCGCCACCGATTCGCCGCATTCGTAGACAGGCATGGCCGCCGTTCGTCCTCGCGGTGCGCAGGCGCCGACGACGGCGGATCCGGAGATCGCCGATCTGCGGCCGGAGCGGCTGTGGACCCGGCATGTGCCCGCTTCAGCGGACGGCCTGCCGGGCAGCGGTGACCCGATTCCCCATGCGCCGTCAGTGCGCCGACCAATGACGGCGCAGATGGGGGACGAACTCGGCGGCGCGCTCGTCGGGAAAGAACAGCCTGGTGCCGTCGAGTTCGACGACCTCGGTGACGCCCGGGATGGTGTCGCGCAGCCAGTACGCCCACCGCGACTCGAAGAACGTGGAGGCCGAGACCGCCGGCAAGACCCTCCAGGCCACCCAGGGGCAGGCCGATCCGGCCGCCGCCCTGCGCGCGGGCGCGCTCGTCTGGATCCGCCTCGCCAGCGACCCGGTCGTCCAGCGGATCCTGCTCATCGACGCGCCGTCGGTGATCGGCTGGGAGCGCTGGCGCGAGATGGAGCAACGCTATGCCCTCGGCATGCTGCGGGCGGCTCTGGAGGCGACGCGGGCGTTCGGCCCCGAGCTCGTCGACGTCTTCGCGCACGCGCTGCTGGCGTCGCTCAACGAGGTGGCCCTGCTCGTCGCGCGATCGGACGACCCCGGCACGGCCACCCGCACCGCCGAGACCGTGGTGGACGAACTCCTGCGCCGCCTCCTGCGCTGACTCCCTCGCCGACGCAGCTGACTCCAGCGTCGACCTATCACGGCTCCGCAACGCGCGAACTTCCCCCGATTCCGCACCCTCTAAGGATGTACGACAACCACGTCGAAACGGGGGAAAGATGAGCCTCAGCCTGCAATTACGGACCACCGCGGCGATCGCCCTGGCAGTGGCCGGCTGTGCCGTACCCGCGTCGGCCGCCGGAGCGGTGGCGCCGCGCCGTCCGCCCGCGTTACCGGACACCGGCGCGGGTACGGCCGCCTTCGCCTACCTGTGCGCCAACCCCAAGGACCCCGACCGGCTCCCGTCGGGACCGTGCGACACGTGGCGGCTGGTGACCGCCGACGAACAGATCTTCTCCGTGCCCGACGCGCTGGCCTGGGAGAAGAGCAAGAACCCCGATGAGGTGGGAGAGGCGGGCGCCTTCGCGATCAGCCCGGACGGCACGCGCGTCGCCTACCACCGGGCCGGCGACGACCGCATCGTGGTCCGCGACCTGACGTCCGGAGAGGTCTGGACGATCTCCTACCGGGTGCCGCGCGGCTCGGTCGGCTCGCCGTTCTCGCTGAGGTTCGTGCGGGACGGCAGCCAGCTGGCGATCACCCCCGCCGACGCCGAGGTTCCCGCCGTCATTCTCGCCCAGGTCGAGGCTGGTACGGCACGGCGCATGCCGAAGGGCTGGACGGTCCTGGACGCCGATCCCCAGACGGGGCGCACGACCCTGCTCCGGCCGCCCGGGCTGGACGGCCGCGGGACGTTCCGCACGGTGGAAGGCGGCCGCAGCACGACCGCCAAGATTCCCGAGAAGGCCGGCAAGCACCTCATCTGGGGCGCCTTCGCCGCGCGGGACGGGAGGGCCGCCAACCTGGTGCCCAAGGACCCGCCCGCCTGCGGCCCGGACATGACCCCCATGTGGCTGGCCGTGTTCTCCACCCGGACGGGGAAGATGGCCAAGGTCAAGCCACGGCTGCCGGCCGACGTCTACCGGGCCGACGTGATCGACTGGCTGAGCCCCGAGGAGATCGTCGCGGCGGCGGGGCGGGAGCGCCCCGGCAAGGGGCCGGACATGCCCGTCGGCTCCTACGTGTACGCCATGAACGTCTCCACCGGCGCGTCCCGGCTGCTCGCCAAGCTGTCCACCGGCGAGCGGATCTATGAGGACCGCCTGGTCGTGGGCGGCTACGCCGCGGTCCAGCATCAGGTGGCGGGCGGCGCGGTGGCCAAGCCAGGGAAACGCGGCTGCGACTGACGGCGGCGGCCGAGGACGCCGCGGCACCCGCCACACCAAGAAACCCCAGGCCGAAGAGCATCGGCCTGGGGTTTCCGCGATGTGCGCCGCCAGGGACTCGAACCCCGGACCCGCTGATTAAGAGTCAGCTGCTCTGACCAACTGAGCTAGCGGCGCTCGCGACGCCTGTAACTGTACCAGCCCCCGAGCACCACACGCACATCACCCGAGCCGGCTCCCCAGCCGCGAGTACGCCCCCAGCACGATCTCCCAGAACCGGCGGACGTCCATCGACGTGGCCACCTCCGCGTTGGGCCGCGGGGCGCGGAAGTCCGTCACCGTCATCCCCGCCGTGTACCGGCCGAACGTCTCCACCTCCACCCGGGCGGGCTCCCACGTCAGCAACGACGGCTCCAGCACGGAGGCGACCGCGCAGGTGTCGTGGAGGGCCGGGCCGCCCTCGGCCGCCACCGCCCCGTAGTACTCGCAGCAGGGCACCAGCAGGTCCGACAGGCGGCCGAGCACGCGCATGCGGTCCAGCACCTGCGGCGTCACCCGGGCCGTCAGGGTCACGTCCAGCCCGACCATCCGCACGGTCCACCCGGCCGTGAACACGATCGCCGCGGCCTCCGGGTCGGTGAGGATGTTGAACTCCGCCGCCGGGTTGTGGTTGCCCCGCGTGGAGGAGCCGCCCATGATGACCAGCTGCCGGGCCCACTCCACGATGCGGGGCTCCAGCCGTACGGCGAGCGCGACGTTGGTCAGCGGCCCGACGGCCACCAGCACGATCTCGCCGGGACGCTCGCGCAGCGTGGAGACGATGAACTCCGCCGCGTGCCCCTCGGTCGCCGCGCGGAGCGGCGCGGGCAGGACGGCGTCGCCGAGCCCCGAGGCGCCGTGTACCCGGACGGCGTGGATCCGGTCGCGGAGCAGGGGGCGGCCGCAGCCCGGCACGACGGGCACGTCGCCGAGGTCCAGGAACTCCCGCAGCGCCAGGGCGTTGGCGGTCGTCTGCGCGAGGCCGACGTTGCCCGCGACGGTGGTGATGCCGGCGAGCTCCAGCTCCGGGGACGCGGCGGCCAGCGCGATGGCGAGCGCGTCGTCGATGCCCGGGTCGCAGTCGATCAGTACGGGGGTGCGTGTCACGGTTCACAAGGTATGCGTCACGTACGGCAGGCGGGACAAGCAGAGGCCGGGTGGCCTCCCCCAAGAACCACCCGGCCTCCTCTTACGGCGGTCCAGGCCGGCTCCTTCCCCCAAAAGAGCCGGCGGTCCCGCTCCTGCAGACGGCGGTCCCCCTCCGCGTCCGCATCGGCAAAAGCCTGCAAGTCAGTCGCAGCACCCTTGACCTGCTTCGACACTACAGACGCGAAGGCAACGGACCCGTCATAACGCGGTCGATTATGTCCCCAAAGTCCCTAGGGAAGCTCCAAGCGCACCTCAGTGCCCTCCTGGAGCGTGCGGCTGACCGTGCAGTGCTTCTCGTGCACGCGCGCCGCGACCGACCGGTAGACCTCGTCGGCGGCTTCGGAGGGCAGCTCCACGTCGTAGGTGACGGTCACCGGCCCGAGGAGGTTCTTCTCGGCCTTGTCCGCCTGGACCGTCGTCGCCAGCCGTACCAGCCGGTGCCCGCGCTGGGCGGTCAGCGGCTCGACGGTGACGATGTTGCACCCGCCGACCGCCGCCAGCAGCAGCTCGACGGGGGTGAACACGCCGTCCTGGTCGCCGCCGCCGATGAGGACCTCGGCGCCGCGGTCGTTGGTGGCGCGGAAGCCACCGTCGTCGGTTCGTTCGACACGCACTTTAGCCATGCTCCACCCAACCATCCGGCAGGCCCGCCTCTTCCACCGCCGTCCCACGGCGACGCCGTGCGGAGCGGGATAGAGGAGCGGGATATACAAGAGGCTGCCGAGTAAAACCCTTAGCCGGAGCTTACGGATGTTATGGAAGCGTTACCTCGACTTTGGAGGTGCTGTATGACGTTTCCCGGAGCCGCCCGGTTGGACCTGGCCATCGGTGTCCCGGTCATGGTGGACATCCGCACCGCGCTGCCCGAGCGGGAGCTGGCGCCCATGCTCGAGGACGCCTTCTCCTGGCTGCGCTGGGTGGGCGACACGCTGGCGCACGAGTTCGAGCGCTTCCACGGCGGCCAGACGATCGAGCAGGTTCCCGAGGTCATCGAGGTGCTCCACCGCTGCGACGAGCTGTACGAGGCCACCGGCGGGTGGTTCGACAAGGCCGACCACACCGCCTACCTGCGCGGCTGGGCGATCGAACGGCTCTCGCGCGCGCTGAGCACCGCGGGCGCGGTCGACCACCGCATCGACGCCGGGGGCGACGTGCGCGTCAGGGGCTGCGCCTCCCCCGGCCGTCCCTGGCGCATCGGTGTGCGCGACCCGCACGAGGACGTCGTCCGCAAGGTCCTCATCGCCCGTGACCTGGCCGCCGCCAGCGTGGGCGAGATCACGGTGTCCGGCCCCGACCTGGGCGTGGCCGCCGCGTACGCCGCCGCCATGCACCGCATGGGCCCGGCCCGCGCCAGGCGCTTCGCCCGCCGCCTGCCGTACCAGACGCTGATCCTCACCCGGGACGGCGCGAGGGTGCACGGCGGGGTGGAGCCGAGCCTGGCCGGCTAGGCGTCGGGGTGCTTGGCGAGGTAGGCGATGTAGACGGGCTTGAGCGCCTCGCCAAGCTCGCCTTCGCCCGCGGCCATCGCGTCGCTGAGGAGGGCGGAGACCCGGCTCAGGTCCGCGGCGCTCTCGCGGCTGTGCCCGCTGGCGGCCTCGGCCGCGGGTATCACCTTGAGCAGCTCCCACAGGAACCCCAGGTCCCCGTGGCGTACGGCGTAGCGGACCGCACGGTCGTGCAGCTCGCTGGCCGGCAGCGATTCCAGAGCCTCGACGTCCATCTCGCTCCTCCCTCCTCCCGCCGGTCTTCCCGGTGCCGGGCGCGACTAACGACCCGGCCGGGTGATCGTCGGCCGTGCCCGCGACGGAGAGCCTCTATCGAAGAGGCGATCAGAGATGCGAGGATCAGGCAGCGTGACAATCATTCTCAAGGTCCTGGCGGCCGCCGTGGCGTTCTGGGTCGCGACCCAGCTCGTGCCCGGCGTCGAGGTCCAGGGGAACCCCTCGAACCCCACGTACTGGGGCACGCTCGTGGTGGTCGCGCTGATCTTCGGCGTGATCAACGCCGTGGTCAAGCCCATCGTGAAGACCCTCGGCTGCGCGTTCATCGTGCTCACCCTCGGCCTGTTCCTGATCGTCATCAACGCCGCCATGCTGCTGCTGACCAGCTGGATCTCCGGGCAGCTGGACGTGCCGTTCCACGTGGACAACTTCTGGCCCGCCGCCGTGCTCGGCTCGATCGTCATCAGCGTGGTCACCTGGCTGCTCGGGCTGATCATCCCCGACTGACCGTGACGATGTAGATGAGCGGTAGATGAGCGGTAGATGAGCGCCCCAGTGGAGCTCACCGGCGCGGGCCTGACCTGCGCGCAGGTCCACCGGATCGGGTACGGCGGAGCCGGGGTCGTCCTCGGCTCCGCCGACCGGGCGCGGCGCGCCTGGGAGAGCGCGCGGGCGCTGGCCGGGCCGGTCTACGGGCGGACGACCGGCGTCGGGGCGAACAAGGACGTCACCCTCGCCGAGGGCGGGTGGGACGTACTGCGCAGCCACGCGGGCGGGGCGGGGCCGCCGGTGCCGGAGGAGCGTGCCCGCGCCATGCTGGCGGTCCGGATCAACCAGCTGCTCGTGGGCGGGTCGGGCGTGGATCCTGGGGTGCTGCCCGTGCTGGCGGAGGCCGTGAACGGCGGCTTCACCCCGCCCGTGCGCCGCTACGGCGCCATCGGCACCGGCGACCTGACCGCCCTGGCGACCACCGCGCTGTGCCTGCTGGGCGAGGTCGCCTGGCGCGGGCCGTCCCCCGCCGGGTCGTCCTCCGTCGGACCATCCCGCGCCCAATCGTCCCCCGCCGGGCCGCGTTTCGCGCTCGCCTCTGGCGACGCCCTGCCGTTCATCAGCTCCGGGGCGGCGACGCTGGCGGACGCCGCGATCGCCTGCCACGAGCTGTCGACGCTGCTCGGCGCGGCGGCGGGAGTGGCCGCCCGGTCGTTCGCGGCCGTGGGAGCCTCGGCGGAGCCGCTGGCGCGGGCCGTCCAGCAGGCGCGGCCGCATCCCGGGCAGGCGAGGGCGGCCGCTGAGCTGCGCGATCTGGTGGCCGGAGGGCGCGCAAGAGTGCAGGATCCGTACGGCTACCGCGCGTTCCCCCAGGTGCACGGCACGGCCCTGGAAACCGCCGAGCGGGCGCGGCAGGCGGTCGAGACGGACATGAACGCGGCGACGGAGAACCCGCTTATCGCCGAGTCCTCGGCCTGGCACAACGGGAACTTCCACGGCGCCCCGGTGGCGGTGGCGCTCGACTCGCTCCGGGCGGCCGTCGTGGGGGTCGCGCAGCTCAGCACGGCTCGGCTGGCGACGTTGATGGAGCCGGCCTACACGGGCAAGCCGCCGTTCCTGGCGGACCGGGCGGGCGGGTCGGGGGCGATGATCCTGGAGTACGTCGCCCAGGACGCCCTGGCGGAGCTGCGGCACCTGGCGGGCCCGGTGTCCACGGGCACCGCGGTGATCTCACGGGGGGTGGAGGACCACGCCTCGTTCGCCACGCAGGCCGCCCGGCTGGCGTTGCGGTGCGCCGAGCCGCTGGAGGTGGTGCTCGCGTGCGAGGCGGTCGCGGCGCGGCGGGCGCTGGGAGAGGCGGGACCGGACCGGCCGCTCGACGGCGATCTGGCGCGGGCCCGTGCCGCCCTGCGCTCGGCGGAGCCGTAGGGCGCCCCGGGCTCCGGTGACCGAGAAAGCCGGTCAGAGGCTCCGGACGGAGCCGCGGGAAACCAGCGTCGGCTGCTGGACCACGCGGCGGCGGCGCGTGGCGCCGTCGGCCGCCGCCACGACCAGCCGCACCGAAGCCCGGATGATCCCCTCGATGTCCCAGTCCACGGTCGTCAGCCCCGGCGTGAGCAGCGCCGACACGGGATGGTTGTCGTACCCCAGCACCGACACGTCGTCGGGGATGCGCAGCTCCAGAGCCGAGGCCGCCGCGTAAACGCCGTAGGCGATCGAGTCGGCGAAGCAGAAGACGGCCGTCGCCGAGCCGGACGACAGGACCTTCCGCGCGACGCGAGTGGCGCCCTCCAGGTCCTGCGGGGCGGTGACCACCTCGACCGTCTGCCCGAGCCGCTCGGCCTCGGCCAGCACGTGCACCTCGGCGGGCCGGTCGGGCGTGCTCGCCATCGTGGGGGTGAGCAGGACGACGCGGCGGTGGCCGAGCGCGAGCAGGTGTTCGAGCGCCAGGGTGACGCCGCGCCGGTTGTCGAAGACGACCTCGCCCGCGGTGCCCGGCAGCGAGTCGCCGATCGCCACCACCGGCACCGACTCGCACAGCCGGCTCCAGAACGGCGCCGCCGGGTCGATCGGCTGGACGATCATCGCGTCGACGCGCTGGTCGCGAAGCTGCTGCGCGAGCGTGTGCTGCCGGTCGGGATCTCCGGCCGCGTCCAGGATGAGCGCGTAGCGGTCCTGCTCGCGCAGCCCGCGCCCGATGCCGACCGCCAGCGCCTGCTGCCACAGGTCCTCCAGCGAGCCCGACAGCAGCCCGATGGTGCCGGTCTTGCCGCTGGCGAGGGCCCTGGCGATGGGGTCGGCCTCGTAGCCGAGCTCGGCAGCTGCGGCTCGGACCCGCTCCATGGTCTCCTCGGAGACCTGCAGGCCGCGCAGCGCATAGGAAACGGCGGCGGGTGAGAGCCCCGTCGCCTGTGCCACCTCACGGATCGTCGCTCGTTTCCGCGGCATCCCGTCAGCGTAACGCCCGTTGACACGACATGGGGTGAAGCGGTTCACTGAAACGCATCACTGAATCGCTTCACAAGAACCCGGTCCCAGGTTGTCGCAGGCTGGCGAATTACCTGTAATATCAGTCGGAAATATAGGGAGGAGCGAGCGTGGACGTGCACCAGCACCTGTGGACGCCGTCGTTCGTCGACGCGCTGCGCGAGCGTGCCCGCCCGCCCCGCCTCGACGGCTGGACGCTCCTGCTCGACGGCGAGCCGCCGTACCAGGTCGACCCCGCCGACCACGACCCGGCCACCCGAGACACCGGCGACCTGGCGCTCGTCTCGCTGTCGAGCCCGCTCGGCATCGAGTCGCTCCCGCCCGAGGAGGCCTGGCCGCTCATCGACGCCTACCACGAAGGCGCCCTGAAGCTGCCGGAGGGGTTCGGCGCCTGGGCGGCCACCTGCGTCAGCGAGCCCGACCCCGACCGGCTGGCCGGGGACCTGGCGCGCGGCTTCGCGGGGCTCCAGCTTCCGGCGACGGCCGTACCCGATGACCGGCTGCTGGAGGTGCTCACCGCGCTCGACCTGCCGCTGTTCGTCCACCCCGGTCCCGCGGCCGGCCCCTCCCCCACGCCGTGGTGGCCGGCGGTCGTGCCGTACGTCCAGCAGATGCACGCCACCTGGCACTACTTCCACGCGGTCGTCCGCCCCCGCCACCCACGCCTGCGCGTGTGCTTCGCCCTGCTCGCCGGGCTGGCCCCGCTGCACTCCGAACGGCTGATCGCCCGCGGCGGCGGCACGCGCGGCCGGGTCGATCCGGACTTCTTCGTCGAGACCTCCAGCTACGGCCCGCGCGCGATCGACGCGATCGTCCGCGAGCTCGGCATCGACGTCGTGGTGAACGGCTCGGACGCGCCGTACGCCACGGCCCCCGACCCCGGCCTGGGCCCGGCGGCGGCCCACGCCATCCGCGTCGCCAACCCCCGACGCCTGCTCTACGGCACCGGAAAGGAGAACGAGCGTGAAACCGCTTCCTGAGCGCGTCCTCGACAAGCGCGAGCTGCGGGACCTGGTGGACGAGCTGGCCGCCGACCCCTCGCGCTGGGAGGAGCACGTGGCCTTCCCCGAGGAGGGCGGCGGTCGTCACTACGCCTCCCTGTACCGCGACGCCTACGTCGACATCTGGCTGCTGTGCTGGCGCCCGGAGGACGACACCGGCTGGCACGACCACGACATCTCCTCCGGCGCCGTGCGCGTGGTGCGCGGCGCGCTGCGCGAGTGCAACCCGCGCATCGGCGGCCGGCACCTGGAGACGGTCGTGACCGAGGGCCAGTCGTTCTGCTTCGGCCCCGACCACATCCACCGGCTGACCGGCGCGGTCGACCGCAGCGTCTCGATCCACGCCTACTCGCCGCCGCTGTGGCGGCTGGGGCAGTACTCCATCGACGAGGACGGGGTCATGCGCCGCGTCTCGGTCAGCTACGCCGACGAGCTCAGGCCCATCGAGAACGTTGCGTGACGATGGCTCTGCCCATGCCGGGGTCGTCGCAGAAGGCGCCGTCGACGCCGAGGTCGAGCAGCTTGGCGAGCCAGCCCATCACGTCGCCGGTGGCGCGGGCGTAGACGGGGCTCGCCGGGTCGCCGAGCCGGAAGTCGGCGGGCAGCTGGGAGTTCTCGTTGCGGATGGTCCACACGTGCACGTCGAGGCCCGCCCGGTGGGCGTCGCGCACCAGGGTGGTGGGCGACGCCAGCCTGCCGTCCGGCCCGGCGGGGACGACGCGGCGGGTGTCGACGCCGATCCCGTCGGCGTAGCGCGCCACCTCGCGCAGCCCCTCCGGCGTCACCAGGTCGTCGTAGGTGCGCGGGTCTCCGGAGACCACCCAGTCGTACGGCTTGCCGCCGAAGGTCATCAGCTGGATCAGCGGCAGCTTGGTCTTGCCCCGCAGCTCGCGCAGGTTGGCGGTCTCGAAGGACTGGATGAAGACCTTGCGCATGCCGTACCGGCCGAGGATCTCCAGCAGGGGCTCCTCCAGCGACAGGCCGATGGAGTCGAAGTAGGTCGGGTGCTTGGTCTCGGGGTAGACGCCGACGCCGTGGCGGCGGGCCAACTGGACGACCTCCTCGAAGGTGGGGATCTCGGCCAGGCCGTCGAAGGCGGCGTTGGCGGGCCGCAGGTCGGGCACCCGCTCCCTGGCGCGCAGGGTCTTCAGCTCGGCGAGCGTGAAGTCCTCGGTGAACCAGCCCGTCACCGGCCGGCCGTCGATGGTCTTGGTGGTGCGCCGGCCGGCGAACTCCGGCCGGGAGGCCACGTCGGTGGTGCCCGAGATCTCGTTCTCGTGGCGCGCGACCAGGACGTGGTCCTTGGTGGCGACCAGGTCCGGCTCGATGTAGTCGGCGCCCATCGCGATGGCGGCCTCGTAGGACAGCAGCGTGTGCTCGGGCCGCAGGGCGCTGGCCCCCCGGTGGGCGATGACGATGGGCTCGCCGTGGCGGCGCTCGGCGGCGGCGGGCTCGGGTTGGATCAGCACGAGCGCGACGGTACCAATGGCCACAAGCCTGCGCAGGATCATGGGCGCAGGCTAGGGAGGCTCAGTTACCGGAGAGCACACAGCAGGTGCTGCAGGGCTCAACATCCGGCAACGTGATCCACAGGCAGCAGGTCCTGCGCAGGTAGCCGTCGGCGGTGCGGCGGATGAGCCCGTCCACCGGCTTGCCGATCTCGCTCAGCAGCCGCATGTAGTCGCCGGGGACGTAGGTCTGCAGCGGGTGCGCGACGGCCTCGGCCGTGGAGCCCCACAGCGTGCGCTCGCCGACGCGGGCGATCCGGCTGAGCTCCTTGACCAGCGGTTCCTGCGACTCCAGCAGGGCCGGCCGGATGGCGGAGACGTCGGACCAGGTGACCGAGGTGGCGCCGATGGTGACGCCGGCCGGGGAGACCTTGAACCACGTGTCCTGAAATTTCATGATCGGCACGCGGCCGTCCAGCGCCCAGCCCACGGCCATCGGCAGCGTGTGCCAGTAGGAGTAGGTCTTCCACAGCAGGGCGGCCCCCACATGGCGGGGGGCGTTCCAGCGGGCCGCCGTCTCGTCCACGAGCCGGCCGAGCAACGGGGTGCCCAGCAGGTCGGCGACCGGGGTCCAGCTGTCGTCCGGTTCGATCACCAGGCCGGGCACCACGCCCAGGACGCCTTCGCGTTCGGCGGCGAAGCGTTCGAGCACAGCGGTCAGCACGCTTGACCCCTCCCAGAGGTAAAGCCATAGGTAAGGCTTACCTAAGAACGATAGCAGGCTCCCGCCCGCCAGGCGGCCGCCCCCTGCGCCGCGCAGAAGGCCAGCCCGGCCACCAGCGGGACGGTCCAGCCGCCCGTGGCCTCGCGGAGGGCGCCGATCACCAGCGGCCCGGTCGCCGCCAGCACGTAGCCGATCGACTGCGCCACGGCCGACAGGGCGGTCACCGAGGAGGGATCGGGCGCCCGGAGCGTGATGATGAGCAGCGCGAGCGCCAGCGAGGCCCCCTGGCCGACGCCGAGGACGACCATCCACAGCCACGGCAGCGTGGTCGGCGCGAGCAGCACGCCGAGGTAGCCCAGGGCGGTCAGGCCGGTGGCCGCCAGCACGTGCGGGGCCTGGGAGGCGCGCGTTCCGGCCAAGATGGGCGCGCCGAAGGTGCCGGCGACCTGCGCCAGCGAGGTGAGGCCGAGCAGGTAGCCGGCGTGCTCGGCAGGCAGCCCGGCCTCCTGGAAGATCGTGGGCAGCCAGGCCAGCATGACGTAGAAGGTGAGCGACTGCAGGCCCATGAAGGCGGTCACGAACCAGGTGACGCGGCTGCGCAGCAGGGCGCGGAACGGCCTGGGCCCGCCGGGCGGGGCGGCCTGCTTGCCGAACGCCTGGGGCAGCCAGAACAGCGCGGCGGCCAGGGCCGGGACCGCGACCAGCGCGCTGACGCCGCGCCAGCCGTACCCGGTGAGGTGTTCCAGCGGGATGACCAGGGCCGAGGCCGACGCCGCGCCGAGGACCAGTGCGGTGACGTAGAGGCTGGTGTACGGGCCCACCCGCGTCGGGAAGTGCTGCTTGACCACACCGGGCATGATGACGTTCATGATCGCGATGGCCGTGCCCGCGACGGCCGAGCCCAGGTAGAGGGCGGGCGGGCCGTCGAGGGTGCGGGCCACCGCGCCGAACGCCAGGAGCAGCAGCCCGGCCAGCAGCGTGCGGTCCGCGCCGACCCGGCGGGCGAGCAGCGGGGCGACCGGCCCGAACACGCCGAGGCAGACGACCATGACGGTGGTGATCGCGCCCGCCCCGGCGGGGCTGAGCCCGACGTCCACCATGATCTGGTCGAACAGCGGCGAGACGCCGGCGAGGGCGGGGCGGAGGTTGAGCGCGGCCAGCACGATCCCGGCGAGCAGGAACGCGGAGCGGAGCGCAGATCTGGGTGGCATGGCGCTGGGTGGCATCGTGATCCAGCGTAGGCGGACCGCTGACAACGTTGTCCGCCGGGCCCCGCTGGGCGATGATCCTGGCGTGAGGCCAACGATGAAGGACGTCGCGGAGGCGGCCGGGGTCGCGCTGAAGACCGTCTCCCGGGTCGTCAACGGGGAGCCCGGCGTCCGCCCGGCGACCGCGGAGCGGGTGCGCGAGGCCATCGCGCGCCTGGGCTACCGCCGCAACGAGAGCGCCAGGATGCTGCGGAGCGGCAGGACCTCCACCATCGGGCTGGTCATCGAGGACGTCGCCGACCCCTTCTACTCCGGGCTGAGCCGGGCGGTCGAGGACGCCGCGATCCGGCACGGGTGCCTGCTGCTGACCGGCTCCTCCGGCGAGGACCCCGCCCGCGAACGCGAGCTGGTGCTGGCCTTCTGCAACCGCCGCGTGGACGGCCTCATCGTGGTGCCCGCCGGGGACGACCACGCCTACCTGCGGCCCGAGCTGGAGGCCGGCGTCCCCGCGGTCTTCGTCGACCGGCCGCCGGGCCCGGGCCTGGACGCCGACACCGTGCTGTGCGACAACGCGGGCGGTGCGGCCCTGGCGGTCCGGCACCTCCTGGCGGGCGGCCACCGCCGCATCGCCTTCCTCGGCGACAGCCCGGCCATCTACACCGCGACCGAGCGGCTGCGCGGCTACCGCGAGACGCTGGGCGAGCTGTTCGACGAGCGCCTGGTGGCCATGCATCCGCCCACCCCGGAGTCGGTCCGCGCCGACCTGGAGCGGATGCTGGCCCTGGAGGACCCGCCGACGGCGCTGTTCACCGGCAACGGCCGGATCACCGTGACGGTCCTGCGCGCGATGTGCGGCAGGTGGCTGCCGCTGGTCGGGTTCGACGACTTCGAGCTGGCCGACCTGCTCTCCCCCGGCGTGACGGTGGTGGCGCAGGACCCGGTGGGCATGGGACGGATGGCGGCGGACCTGCTGTTCCGGCGGATCGCGGGCGACCGTGGCCCGGCCGAGCACGTCCGGCTGCCGGTCCGGCTGGTCGTCAGGGGGTCCGTGGCACGGTGAGGACGGCCAGGAGCATCACCGCCGCGCCGGCCGCCGCGATCGCCAGGTGCGGGCCCAGCGCCTCGCCCAGGGCTCCGACGAGCGCGGCGCCGAGCGCCTGCCCGGTCATCAGCCCGGTGAACTGCAGGCCGAACGCCTGCCCGCGCACCTCCCGCGGCACCGCCTCCAGGAAGGCCCGCTGCAGGCCGAGGGTGTAGGCCAGGCAGGCCGCCGACAGCGCCGCGCAGACGGCGGCCACCGCCAGGCCGGGCCGCACGGCGAAGACCAGCCACGGCAGGCCCATCGCCACCGCGAGGGGCCGCGAGAGCCGTTCACGCAGGCGCGGCGCGGCGAAGCGGCCCACCGCGAACTCCCCCGCCGCCATCCCGGCCGCGGCCATCCCGAGCACCAGGCCCGCCTGGCCGCCCAGGTAGGGCACCACCATCGCCTCGGCCCCGGCCAGGAACACCACCGGCGCCCACTGCGCCAGCAGCAGCCGCCTCACCCGGGCGTCGGCCAGCAGCCGCCTGTTGACCGCCAGCGTGCCGCCCGCCCCGCCCCTGGCCTTCCGGTACGGCAGGCCGAACCGCAGCACCAGCGCCGACAGCGCGCTCAGCGCCGCCGTGCAGGCCAGCGCGCCCTCCGGCCCGGCCGCGGCGATGACGGCGCCGCCCAGCGCCATGCCCGCGACCTGCCCGCCGGCCGAGGTCACGCCCAGCACCGACCGGCCGAGCACGAACAGGTCGCCCGGCAGGATCTCCGGCAGCATGGCCGACCTCGCGGCCATGAACATCGGGGTGAACAGCCCACCGGCCAGCACCAGCGCCAGCATCGCCCAGATCGGCAGCCCGGCGAAGGCGATCAGCAGGCAGGTGACCAGGCGCGTCACCTCACCGGCGATCATGAGGAGCCGCGGCGGCAGGCGGTCGGCCGGCGACAGCAGGAACAGCCCGCCGACGACGTAGGGCAGCCAGCCCGCCATGTAGGCCGCCGCGGACAGGCCCGGCGAGCCGGTCCTGGCGTACACCAGCACCGACAGCGCCAGCATCTTCATCGAGTCCCCCGCTATCAGCAGCGCGAAGCTGCCGAAGAGCACCCTGAACTCGCCGACGGCGAAGACCTCGCCGAATCTCGCGCCGCGTTCCTGAGCTCGGGATTCCTGGGTCCGGGGTTCCTGCGCCTGGGTCACCGGGCCAGCGTGGCCCCGGGCCCGCCGCCCCGGCGAATCTTTCGGATATAACCGAAAGATGTACACGCTGCTGGTGACGCCGCAGGACGTGGCCGCCAGCCGCTTCGCCGTCTCGCCGCTGGTGGAGACCATGCAGGCCCAGCTCGTGCTGGACGGCAAGCGGGCCGCCGGAGTGCACCGCGCGTGGCGGGACCGGTGGCGGGAGCCGTACCTGCGGCTCAGGCGGGCCCTGCCGGGACTGCGGCTGATGCGGCTGATCTGCGGCAACAGGGGCGCGGCGAACGTGGACTTCCTCGCGCCGCCGCCCACGGGGATCGACGTGCCGTTCGAGGCGGAGCTGGCGGCCATGCGCGCGGTCCCGCTGGAGCAGGCGCACGACGAGATCGCACGGGTCCTGGCGTCCGGGCCACGGGCCGGCGAGGCGGAGCGGCGGCTGCTGCTCGGGCCGGACATCGTCGAGCTGCTGGCCGAGGCCATGGAGGCGCTGTGGCGGGAGATCGTCTCGGCCGAGTGGCCCCGCTTCCACGCCGTCCTCCAGCGCGACATCGCGCACCGGGCCGGGCGGCTGGCCGCCTACGGCTGGGCCGCGGCGCTGGACGATCTGAGCCCGCACGTGCGCTGGGTGCCGCCGAGCCGCATCGAGGTGCACGTCACCCCCGAGGGCACGCTCCGGCTCGACGGCCGGGGGCTGCTGTTCCTGCCGACCGTCTTCCCCGGCCGCATGACCGCCTACCTGGCGGAGGCCTGGCCGTACGCGCTGGTCTACCCGGCGCGCGGGATCGCGGCGGCGCCGCCGGTGAGCCGGGACCTGGCCGGGCTCGTCGGGCGCAGCCGCGCGCGGATCCTCGCCGAGCTGGACGCCCCGGCCTCCACCACCCAGCTCGCCGCGCTGCTCGGGCAGAGCGTCGGCACGACCGGCGAGCACCTGGCCGCCCTGCGCCGGGCCGGGCTGGTGGCCGGGGCCCGCGCCGGACGGCAGGTGCTCTACAGCCGCACGCCGCTGGGCGACGCCCTGCTCAACCCTTCAGCGCTCAACCCTTCAGCGCGCCGGCCATGAGGCCGCGCATGAAGAACCGCCCGAGCACCACGTAGATCACCATCGTCGGGATCGAGGCCAGGATCGCCGCGGCCATCTGCTGGCTGTACGGCGTGGCCTGCGCCCCGGCGATGTTGTTGAGCATGACCGTCGTCGGCCAGTTCTGCGGGCTGGTGAGGAACACGGCGAAGAGGAAGTCGTTCCACAGCGACGTGAACTGCCAGATGATCACCACGGCGATGGCCGGGCCGGACACCGGCAGGACGACCGACCAGTACGTGCGCAGCATGCCCGCGCCGTCGACGCGGGAGGCCTCGATCAGCTCGGTCGGGATCGTGACGTAGTAGTTCCTGAAGATCAGCGTGCAGATCGGGATGCCGTAGACGACGTGCGCGAGCACCAGGCCGGGGATGCCGCCATAGAAGACGCCCTGGGTGCCGGCCAGCGAGTCCAGGTTCACCAGCAGCTGCACCAGCGGGATCATGACGCCCTGGTAGGGGATGAACATGCCGAACAGGAACAGCGTGAACAGCACGTCCGCGCCCGGGAAGCGCCACTTGGACAGCACGTAGCCGTTCATCGACCCCAGCGCGCACGACAGCAGCGAGCCGGGGACGGCCAGCTGGATGCTGTTCCAGATGCCCGGCCGCAGCTTCTCCCAGGCCACCCGCCAGGCCTCGGCGGTCCAGGTCTGCGGCAGGTTCCACGCCTGGGAGGGGTCGGCCTCCGACAGCGGCTTGAAGCTGGTGGCCAGCAGCACGTAGACCGGGATCAGGAAGATCATCACGAAGGCGACGAGGAAGAACAGCTTCACCCCGGCCGTGACGCGGCGCCGGCCCACGCTCCGCACCGCCACGGCGGTCATGACTGCTTCTCCTTCCGCACCGACCACACCAGGTAGGGGATCACGAACACCGCCACGGCCAGGACGATGTAGGCCGCGATGGTCGCGCCCTTGGCCGGGTCGTCGGAGTCGAAGACCGCCACCCACATGTAGACCGCGGGCACGTCCGTGATGATCTGCTTGCCGGACACCGCCACGATGAGGTCGAAGACCTTCAGCGAGATGTGCCCGAGGATGATCAGCGCCGACAGCGTCACCGGGCGGAGCATCGGCAGCACCACGTGCCGGTAGACGCCCCACTCCGTGCAGCCGTCGACGCGGGCCGCCTCACGCAGCTCCTCCGGCACGCCGCGGAAGCCTGCCAGGAAGAGCGCCATGACATATCCCGACATTTGCCAGATTGCAGGGATCGCCATGGCGGCCATCCCCCACTCGGGATCCCGGAACCACGCCCACTGGGGCAGCCCGATGGCGTCGAAGAGCCGGTTCAGCCCGACCGCCCGCTCGTCCTGGCCGGAGTTCATCAGCCAGCGCCAGACGATGCCGGTCGCGACGAAGGAGATGGCCATCGGGAACAGATAGATCGTCCGGAACGTCCCCTCGCCCTTGATGCCCTTCTCCATCAGGAACGCCAGGAACCAGCCCAGCAGCAGGGCGCCCAGCACGAAGACGACCGTGAAGACGACCGCGTGCCGGACCGACAGGTGCCACCTGGCCTCGCTCCAGATGTTGATGAAGTTCTCGAGCCCGACGAAATGCTCCTCTGGCTGGCGCGTGCTGTGCCGGTCGGTCATCGCCAGGCGGAAGTTCCAGCCGAGCATGCCGTACACGAAGACCCCGATCGCGACGATCGAGGGCGCCACCAGGAGCAGTCCGGGCAACCACGTGCGTGCCCGCCTCACTGTCCGCACACCCCTCGGGTTCTTGAGGGGGTACGGCGGGCGCCGCACCCCCTCGCCTTGGCTACTGCAGGTTGGCCTTGGCCGCGGCGTCGAGCGCCTGCTGGAGGGCGGCCACGTCCTTGGTGCCGAGGTACAGGCCGACCGCCTCGTTGATCGAGGCCAGCCACGGCTGGTTCACGGCCACGCCGTGCTGGATGGACCCGGCCAGCTTGTTGCCGCTCCAGTCCTCGAGCGCGTCGGCCAGGTAGTCGGTGTAGAGGGACTTGTCGGCGTCCTTGCGCGCGGGGATCGAGCCCTTCTTGGGGTTGAAGGCGTCCTGACCCTCCTTGCTGGCCGCGACCTTGAGCCACGCGATCGCGCCCTCGCGGTTCTTGGCGCCCTTGGGGAGGGTGAAGCTGTCCGACAGCCACAGGTAGGTGCCCTCGGTGCCGGGCGAGGGCGCCCAGTCGAAGTCGACCTTGGACTTCTTGCCCAGGCCGCCTTCCGGCGGGTTGTGGAAGTAGCCGTAGGCCCAGTCACCCATGATGTTGAAGGCCGCCTGACCGTCGGCCACCTGCTTGGCGGCGGGCTGCCAGTCGTCCTGCGGGTCCCCGGCGTACGACATGATCGTGTTGAACTTCTCCAGCGCCGTCTTCACCTCGGGACTGGCCCAGTTGGCGCCCGGCTTGAACAGCGCGTTGTAGGCGTCGGTGCCCATGGAGCCGAGCAGGACGCTCTCCAGCAGGTGGGTGACCGTCCACTCCGAGCCGATGGACAGCGGGATCTTGCCCGTCCCCTTGACCTTCTCCAGCGCGGCGATGAACTCGTCCAGCGTCTTGGGCGGGGCCGTGATCCCGGCCTCCTTCAGCACGTTGGGGTTGAACCACATGACGTTGGACCGGTGGATGTTCACCGGGACGGAGTAGATCTTGCCGTCGACGCTGATCTGCTCGACGAGCTGGCTCGGGAAGACGTCCCTGAGCTTGAGCTCGTCGTAGAGGAAGTTCAGCTCCTCCAGCTTGCCGTCCTGGATGTAGCCCTGCAGCTCGGCGCCGGCGTGGCCCTGGAAGGTGTCCGGCGGCTGGTTGCCGTCGAGCTTGGTCTTCAGCAAGGCCTTGGCCTTGTCGCCGGAGCCGCCCGCGACGGCGGCGTCGAAGAACTGGTAGTTGGGGTACTGCTTCTGGAATATCTGCACCATGGCCTTCAGGCCGTCGGCCTCGCCCGGCCCGGTCCACCAGGAGAAGACCTCGACCTGCTGTTTGCCGCCCGCGGTGCCGCCCGTGGCCTGGGTGCCGCCGGGCTCCTGACCGCCGCAGGCGGAAAGGGCCAGCAGGCCGGCCATCGCGGCGGTCGCCAACCATCGTCGCATCGCACACCGTCCTCTCGAACGCCCTGTCGGTCGCCCGTTGACAACGTTGTCAGTATTGCCCGTAGGGCCCATCAACCCACCTCGTGCCGAACGACGTCAAGGCGAGGCGGATAACAGGTCCGCATAATCCGATAAGGAGGAAAACGCTCTCTCGCGAGCCTAGACCGCTCCCGGTACGGCGTGCCAGAGAACGTAGATCGAATGTCGGCCCCGAGGCGCACACTACGTGTATGGCCGACGAAGAGCTCGAGCTCGGCGAGATCGCCCTGTCCGACTGGCACGCCCACGCCGACAAGCTGGCCTCGGTGCGCTTCCTGACCATTGCCAAGCGGCTGCCGGCGCTCATCGGCCAGGCCATGCGCCTGGCGTGGCAGGCCAACCGGCGCGACACCCTGGTCACCGTGTCGCTCAACCTGCTCGGCGGCGTCTTCACCGCCTTCGGCCTGCTGGCCACGACCGGCGTGCTGGAGGCGCTCTTCCGCGAGGGGCCGACGCCCGAGCGGGTCCGCGCCGCCCTGCCCAGCCTGGCGCTGGTGGCGGGCGCCGCCGCGCTCCGCACGACCACGCAGGCGGTCGCCGGCTGGGCGCAGTCCCGCCTCGACCCGCAGATCGCCCGCCTGGCCGAGGAGCGGCTGTACGGCCTGACCAGCCGGGTCGACCTCGTCTCCTACGACGACCACGACTTCCACGACGCCCTGCAGCGGGCCAGGCTGCGCGGGGTCGACGTGGCCGACGTCGTGGTGAGCAGCACCATCAACGTCGTCACGGCCTTCGTCGGCCTGGCTGCCGTGGCGGGCGTGCTCAGCGTGCTGCACCCGGTGCTGCTGCCGTTGCTGGTGCTGGCCGTGCTGCCCGACGCCTGGGCCGCCGTGCGCACCGCCCGGATGCGCTACATGACCATGTACTCGCTCATCCCCGCCACCCGCCGCAAGTGGATCATCGCGGACCTGCTGGCCCGGCGGGAGTCGGCGGCGGAGGTGCGCTCCTTCACCATGCGCGGCTTCCTGCTGCGCTTCTACGACGCCGTCGCCCGCGCCCAGCAGGAGGTGATGCTGCGTCTGGCCAGGCGGCAGACGCTGGCCCGGCTGACCGGGGAGGCCCTCGGCGGCCTCGGCGCCGGGCTGGTCTACGCCGCGCTGGGCGTCCTGCTGGCCGTGGGCGCCATCCCGCTGGCCGTCGCCGGGACCGCCGTGCTGGCCATCCGGCAGGGGCAGACCTCGCTGGGCAACCTGATGTTCGCCACCAACCGCCTGTACGAGGACGGGCTCTACTTCACGGACTTCCTCGACTTCTGCGCCGACGCCGAGCGGCGCCTGCCGGCGGCGCGCCGCCGCGCCGCGCCAGCCTCCTTCGAGCGCATCGTGGCCGAGGACGTCACCTTCACCTATCCAGGAGCGGACTCGCCGGCCCTGACCGATGTGAGCGCCGAGATCAACCGCGGCGAGGTGATCGCGCTGGTCGGGGAGAACGGCTCGGGCAAGACGACGCTCGCCAAGATCCTCTCGGGGCTGTACTCACCCGACTCGGGGCGCATCACGTGGGACGGCGTGGACCTGCGTGAGCTGGATCCGGAGACGGTACGGCACGGCATCGCCGTGATCGCGCAGGACCACACGCGCTGGCCGCTCACGGCCCGCTACAACATCACGATGGGGACGGACAAGGGCCAGGAGGCGCTGGAGGCCGCCGCGCGGGTCGCGGGCGCCGACGAGGTGGTCGCCGGCCTGCCCCACGGGTACGGCACGCTGCTCGACCGGCGGTTCAAGGACGGGCACGAGCTGTCGGGCGGCCAGTGGCAGCGCATCGCGGTGGCCCGGGGCTTCCACCGGGACGCGCCGCTGCTCATCTGCGACGAGCCCACGGCGGCGCTCGACGCCCGGGCCGAGCACGCGCTGTTCGAGCGCATCCGCTCGCACGCCGACGGGCGCACGGTCGTGCTGATCACGCACCGGCTGGCCAGCGTGCGGTACGCCGACCGGATCTACGTGCTGGACCACGGCAAGGTCGTCGAGGAGGGCACGCACGAGGAGCTGATGCGGCTGGACGGCCTCTACGCCGACCTCTACGGCCTCCAGGCCGCCGCCTACCGCTGACGCCCCGCCTGGCAGCCGTCACTCCAGGGCCGCCTGGAGCATCGCCCGCGCGATCGGCGCCGCCGACTCCGCCGCCGGTGCGGCGTCCTCCACCAGCACCCCCACCGCGATCTCCGGGGCGTCGGCCGGGGCGAAGGCCGTGAACGCCGCGTCGTCCGAGGCGTCCCGCGCCGTCCCCCCGTACCCCGCGACCGCCACGCCCGGCAGGGCCACCGCCTCCGCGGCGCCCCCCGGCCGGGTGGCCACCACCATCATCGCGGTCAGATCCCGGGCCGTCTCGACCGCCATGGCCGTGCGGTACTCGCCGGGTTGCGCGCGCCGCAGGACGCGGCCCGCCAGCCGTACCTCCTCCACCAGGTAGGGCCGCATGAGCACGCCGTCGTTGGCGACGGCGGCGGCCACCATGGCGAGCATCATCGGCGTGACCCTGTCCCCGTCGCGCCCGACGGCCGACAGGGCGGTGCGCGCCCGGTCCAGGTCCGGGGGGAACACGCTGGCCGCGACCGGCAGGGGCACGGTCAGGTCCTCGGCGTTGAAGCCGAACGCCTCGGCCTGGTCGCGCAGCACGTCCTGGCCGAGGTCCAGCCCGATCGAGGCGAAGGCCGTGTCGCACGCCAGCGCGAGGGCTCCCGCCAGGCTCGGACGGCCGTCGCCGCAGGGCTCGCCGTTCTCGACGATCTCCTCACTGCCCGGCAGCGGCAGCCGGTCGGGGGCGGGCACCGGGGTGCCGGGGACGTACTCGCCGGAGGACAGCGCCGCCGCCGCCGTGACCACCTTGAAGGCCGACCCCGGCGCGTACGTGCGGCTCAGCGCCCTGCTGAGCAGGGGCTCGGCGGGATCCCCGCGCAGCCGCGCGTCGGTCTCGGCCAGCCGCGCGGAGTCCAGGACGGCGTAGCCGCCCGGGTCGTAGGAGGGGTAGGAGACCAGGGCCAGGATCGCGCCGGTGACCGGCTCGACCGCGACCGCCGCGCCCGGGCGGCCGGCCGCGCGCAGCCCGTCGTAGGCGGCGCGCTGCACCCGCTCCCGGACGGTGAGGGTGAGGTCGGCCCCCCGCGCCGCGCCGACGCCGACCAGCGAGCTCACCCGCACCTTGGGGTCGCTGCCCGACAGGTCCGCGTCCTCGGCCCGCTCCAGACCCGCGGCGCCGTAGAGCGACAGGTGCCCGGTCACCGCCGCGTACGGCTCGCCGCCCGGATACTCGCGCCGGTAGGCGAAGGTCCCGCCGGTCTTCACGCTGGTGGCGAGCACCGTGCCGCCGTGGGCCCGGATGTCGCCCCGCGGCCGGTCGAAGCGGGCGATGAGCGCGCGCCGGTTGCGCGGGTCGGAGGTCAGCTCGTCGTCGCGGAAGCTCTGCAGGCAGGTGACGTTGGCCAGGAGGAGGAACAGCGACACCGCGCAGGCCGCGGCAACGCGGCGCAGCGGGACGTTGAGCCGTCTGGCCCTCGCTCCTGCCATGTGCCCTGGTCTAACACGGCCATCCCCAAGCCTGGGCTACAGCACGCTGCGGTAGTAGGAAATCTTCCTGTGCAGGTACCGCTGCCGCTCGCGCAGCGTGGCGATCTGGTCCTCCACCCTGCGGTCGTGCTCCTCCAGCAGCTTGACGCGGTCGGCGATGGTGTGGTCTCCCTCACGGACCAGCTCGGCGAAGCGCAGCATCTCCGCGATCGGCATGCCGGTGTCGCGCAGGCAGCGGATCATCCCCAGCCAGCTCACGTCCTCGCTGGTGAAGCGCCGCTGGCCGGCCGCGTTGCGGTGGACGCGCTCCAGCAGGCCGATCTTCTCGTAGTAGCGCAACGTGTCGAGGCTGAACCCGGTCTCCTCGACGACTTCCGAAGGGGTGTACACGCTCACGGAGCCTAGCCTCGCACCTGGAGCGCACTCCAGGTCAACGGGTTTGACATGGAGTGCGCTCCAGGTTGCACGGTCGTGTCCATGGACTCCATGGACTCCCTGAATTTCGCACTCGGCACCATTCCCTTCGGCAGCACCGTGTCGCCCGAGGACTCCTTCGCCATCCTCGACCGCTTCGCCGAGGCGGGCGGCACGCTCCTGGACACCGCCAACAACTACCCGTTCTGGCTGGAGGGCCGCACGGGCGACGAGAGCGAGCAGACGATCGGCGCCTGGCTGGCCGCCCGCGGCAACCGCGACAGGATGGTCCTGAGCACCAAGGTCGGCGCCCGCCCGGCGGTCCCCGGCGACCGCACGCTGGACTCGGCGGAGGGCCTGTCCCGCGAGGCGATCGCCAAGGGGGTCGAGGGCAGCCTGCGGCGGCTTGGAACCGACCGGATCGACCTGTACTGGACGCACATCGAGGACAGGTCGGTGCCGCTGGAGGAGACGCTGGGAGCGCTCGACGAGCTGCACCGGGCCGGCAAGGTCGACCGCGTGGGCGCGAGCAACATCCCGGCATGGCGGCTGGAGCGGGCCAGGGCCCTGGCGCGGTCGAACGGCTGGCTCCCCTACACCCACCTGCAGCTGCGGCACAGCTACCTGCGCCCGCGCCCCTGGGCCAGGCTCCCGGAGGGCGGGCACACGCAGGTCTCCGACGAGACGCTGGACTACGTGCGGCACGAGCCGGACCTGACGCTGTGGGCGTACTCCACGCTGATCTTCGGCGCCTACACGCGGCCGGAGCGGATGCCCGAGGCCTACGACCACCCCGGCACGGCCGCGCGGCTGCGGGTGCTGCGGGAGGTGGCCGGCGAGCTCGGCGCGACGCCCAACCAGGTCGTGCTCGCCTGGCTGATGGCCCAGGGCATCGTGCCCATCGTCGGCGTGAGCCGCATGGAGCAGCTGGAGGAGGCCGTCGGGGCCGCGCGGGTGAAGCTGGACCAGGAGCTCATGGCCCGGCTGGAGGAGCCGGCGTGAGGCTCAGGCCACGGCGCGGGCGGCGCCGCCGTACCGCGGGGAAGTTCTTCGCCGGGCACGGCGGCGCGTGGTTCGTTCCCGACGTCATGGCAGATGGCCGGCGAGGTACCTCCTGACCAGCTGCTTGCACTCGGCGATGAGGGCGGGGTCGCCGTCGGGGCGGGCGCGGAAGGCCAGCTTGAGCACCGCGTCCGTCGCCTCGACGGCGACCAGCAGCGCCCGGTCGGTCTCCGGGCCGGGCGGGACGCCGATCAGCTCACGCAGCCGGTCGGCCACGATGGCGTTGTTCTCGCGGACGGCGTCGAGCATGTGGTTGGTGCCGGGCATCGCCGGGCCGCCCGGCGTGGGCAGCACCTCGCCGAAGTCCACCACCCCGAACCCGGGGGTGGTCCGCTTCATCGCCACGAACTCGTCGATCGCCAGGTCGGCCAGGTCGGTCCAGTGCTCGGGGCCGATCGCGGCGATCCGGTCGGCGACGCGGGCCAGGAACGCCTCCAGGTTGCGCAACGCCAGCGCACGCACCAGCCCCCGCTTGTCGGGGAAGAACTGGTAGAACGTGCCGATCGGCACCCCGGCCCGCCGCGCGACCTCCTTGGTGGTCAGCGCCTCGTAACCCACCTCGTCCAGCAGCGCGGCGCACTCGTCGAGCATCCGCTCCACGCGCTCCGCACTGCGGCGCTGGGCCGGACGACGGCGCAGGGTAGTCGTCATGGCTCCATCCTGGCCTACTACCAGGCGGTAGGCTTAACATGAGCCATGCACACGTTTATCTGGGGTACGGCGACCGCCGCCTACCAGATCGAGGGCGCGGCGGACGAGGACGGGCGCGGGCCGTCGATCTGGGACACCTTCAGCCACGAGCCCGGCAGGGTCCGCGACGGCCACACCGGCGACGTGGCCTGCGACCACTACCACCGCTGGCCGCAGGACGTGGCGCTGCTGGCCGAGCTGGGGGTGGACGCCTACCGCTTCTCGATCGCCTGGCCCCGCGTGCTGCCCGAGGGGACGGGGGCGGTCAACCCCAAGGGGCTGGACTTCTACGAGCGGCTGGTCGACGCGCTGCTGGAGGCCGGGATCGCGCCGGTGCCCACCCTCTACCACTGGGACCTGCCGCAGGCGCTGGAGGACCGGGGCGGGTGGCTGAACCGCGACACGGCCGGATATTTCGCCGATTACGTGGCCGTCGTGGCTGAAAGGCTGAGCGATCGGGTCTCCCGGTGGATCACGCTCAACGAGCCCTTCGTCCACATGGTGCAGGGCTACGCGCTGGGCGTCCACGCGCCCGGCCGGGCGCTCATGCTGGACGCGCTGCCGGTCGCCCACCACCAGCTGCTGGGCCACGGCCTGGCCGTGCGGGCCCTGCGGGCGGCGGGCGCCCCGGAGGTGTGGATCGCCAACAACTGCTCCCCCGCCCGGCCCGCGTCCCCGTCGAGCGAGGCGGACCGGGCCGCCGCCGAGGCCTATGCCACGCTGCACAACTGGCTGTTCAACGATCCACTCTTTCTTGGGACATATCCCGATTTGCCGTCTGGTTTGTCACCTGGTTCGTCGTCTGGGGAGCCGTCTTTCGGCGTCACGCTCGGCTGCGTCCGCGACGGCGACCTCGACGTCATCGCCACGCCGATCGACGGCCTGGGGGTCAACTACTACAACCCCACCCTGCTCGCCGCCCCCTGCCCCGATGACGTCCTGCCGTTCGACATCGTCCCGCTGACCGGCTACCCCACCACCGCCTTCGGCTGGCCGGTCGTCCCCGACGGGCTGCGCGAACTGCTGGTCGCCCTCAAGGAGCGGTACGGCGCCGCCCTGCCGCCCGTCTACGTCACCGAGAACGGCTGCTCCCAGCCCGACGTGCCGGGCCAGGACGGCGTCGTGGACGACCAGGCCCGCATCGCCTTCCTCGACGGCCACATCGCCGCCCTCGACCGGGCCCGCGCCGAAGGCGTCGACGTGCGGGGCTACTTCGTGTGGTCGCTGCTGGACAACTTCGAGTGGGCCGAGGGCTACCACCAGCGCTTCGGCCTGGTCCACGTAGACTTCGCGACGCAGCGCCGCACGCCCAAGGCGTCCTTCCACTGGTTCAGGGAACGCATCAGCACATGACGGACCGCACGCCGCAGTCGTGGACGACCCGCCCGGAGACCGAGGCCGACCTCGCGGAGATCCGCGAGGTGAACCTCGCCGCCTTCCCCACCCCGCAGGAGGCCGACCTCGTCGACGCCCTGCGCGCCGACCCGGATGCGTGGCTGCCGGGCCTGTCGTGGGTGGCCGAGGCGCCCGGCGGCGGCCTCGCGGGGTTCGCCCTGCTCACCCGGTGCCACGTGGACGGCGCGCCCGCGCTGGCGCTGGCCCCCTGCGCGGTCCGGCCCGAGTGGCAGGGACGGGGAGCCGGGACCGCCGTCATCCGGGCCGCGCTGGAGGCCGCCAGGCAGCGGGCGGAGAACCTCGTGCTCGTTCTCGGCCACGCCGACTACTACCCTCGCTTCGGCTTCACCCCGGCCTCGCGCTACGGCATCCGCCCGCCGTTCGAGGTCGAGGACCGGCACATGATGGCGCTGGTGTTCGACGCCTCGCGGCCGGTGCCGGGCGGCACCATCCGCTACGCCTCGGCCTTCGGCGTGTAGCCGTACCTGAGCAGCACCAGTTCGGCGCCCTCGAAACGGCGGGCCTCCAGCAGGCGCAGCGGCACGCGGGAGGGGCCGCCGAAGACCGGGGTGCCGCCGCCCAGGAAGGCGGAGCCGACCATGAGGTGCACCTCGTCCACCAGGCCGGCCACCAGCAGGTCGTTCCACAGGGTGCGGCTGCCGAAGACCAGGATGTCGCCGCCCGTGCCCCGCTTGAGCTCGGCCACCCGCTCATGGGCGGACGAGCGCTTGACGACCTCCGTGGTGTCCGCCCAGGGCTCGCCGCCGCGGAGCGTCAGGCTGTCGGAGACCACAACCTTGGCGATGGCGGTGTTGAGGCGGGAGATCTCGCGCTCGACGGGCCGGACGCCGGGGTTGTCGGCGACCGGCGGCCAGTAGCTCCTGAACCCCTCGTAGGTCCTGCGGCCGAGGAGCAGCGTGCCGGCCGCGCGGAGCCGTTCGGCGTTGTAGTGGTCGAAGGCCTCGTCGAACGGCAACGCCATCACGTCGTTGCCGGGGCCCTCGTAGTAGCCGTCGAGCGAGACGATGTTGGCCACGATCAGCTTGCGCATGGGAAGTTCTCCTTTCGAGGCCCGTATCGTCGCAACCTCCGGCGGGGCGTGTGCAGTGCCCGGCTCACCTCTTGCGGGTGAAGAATTCACACGGCCCCTCAAGAGGGTCAGAACACCGACACGTGGACGTGGTCCCAGTGGTTGGCGGTCACCCCGCCGCGGTCCGACATGGGATCCCACCCGCCGCCGGAGCGGACGTCGTAGTAGCGCTGCTTCCAGATGATGTACATCACGCCGAGCCGGTCGCCGTTGTCGATGAGCCACTGGGCCAGCGCGTCGCCGCGGTCGGCGTCCTCGCCGGTCGCCATCGTGCCGCCGCGGCTCATCATGAAGTCGCACGCCCGGCCCTTGCCGTGCTCGCCGGGGTCGCCCGCGCGGAAGCAGCCGTAGCCGTAGGGCATGGGGAAGTTCCTGAGCACCTCGTCTCGGACCGTCACCATCCGCGGCGTGAGGTTGGCCGTGCCGCCGGGCTGCTGGAAGCCGTACTTGGCCAGCAGGCGCTCCACGTCGCGGCGCCGGCCCTGGAGGTCCTTGATCTCCTTCTCCAGATCGCCGATCTTCTCCCGGGCCCGCGCCTGGGCCTTCTTGGCGTTGTCAGCCAGCTCCTTGAGCCGCTGCAGGCGGCTGGCGCGCTCGGAGGCGAGGTAGGACATGCTGGCGATCTGGCCCAGGACCTCGTGGGGCTCGCCGTCGTAGCTCAGCAACCGGGTGGGGTCGAGCGGGCCGGCGATGTAGGTGGTCTCGGCGATCGCGCTGACGTCGCCGCGGGCGGTGGCCAGCAGCCCGGCCAGCCGGGCGGACTCCGCCGAGGCCTTCTTGACCTGGAGCTTGAGGTCCTCCAGCGACTGGAGCTGGCCGCGGTAGAGCTTGTTGAGCGCGGCCGCCTGCTTGGTGAGCTTGCGCAGGTCGGGGTCGGCGGCGGCGGGCCCGGAGGACAGCGGGGCGGCCGTGAGCGCGACCAGGAGCGCGGCGCAGACGGCGTAGCGACCCCTTCTCACGCTCGTGCCTCCCCTCGCTGACGGGCGAAACTATAGAAGCTGATCTTGGTGGCTGCCACCGGAACCCCGGAACTCCCGCACCATTGACGAACTATCTACCAGTTTGTGGGGCTTGTCCGCAGCGGCAGAACATGGTTCGGTTTAGGAGGAGGAGACTCAGCCAAGCAAGCATTCGGTCAACGCAGGAGGCAGGCGCCATGCACCGCCGCGACAAGTTCTTCATCGGGGGCCAGTGGGTCGACCCAGCGGGTACGGGCACGATCGACGTCATCTCCCCGCACACCGAGGAAGTCGTGGGCCGGGTGCCCGACGGCACGCCCGCCGACATGGACCGGGCCGTGGCCGCCGCCCGCGAGGCGTTCGACCGTGGCCCGTGGCCGCGGCTCAGCTTCGCCGAGCGCGCCGAGGTCATCGGGCGGCTGGCGGAGATCTACGCGGCCCGGCAGTCCGAGATGGCCGAGCTGATCACCGAGGAGATGGGCTCGCCGATCACCTTCTCCCAGCTCGCCCAGGCGCCGCAGCCGCTGGGCATGCTGCAGTTCTACGCGGAGTACGGCAGGACGTTCGAGCAGGAGGAGCAGCGCCCCGGCCTGTTCGGCCCGGTGACGGTGCGCCGCGAGCCGGTGGGCGTGGTCGCCGCGATCGTGCCGTGGAACGTCCCGCAGTTCGTCACCATGACCAAGGTCGCCCCCGCGCTGCTGGCCGGCTGCACGATCGTGCTCAAGCCCGCGCCCGAGACCCCGCTGGACGCCTACCTGCTGGCCGAGATGGCCAAGGAGGCCGGCGTCCCCGACGGCGTGCTCAACATCGTCCCCGGCGGCCGGGAGACCGGCGAGCACCTGGTCTCCCACCCCGGCGTGGACAAGGTGGCCTTCACCGGCTCCACCGCCGCGGGCCGCCGCATCGCGTCCATCTGCGGGGAGCAGCTCAAGCGCGTCAGCCTGGAGTTGGGCGGCAAGTCGGCGGCGATCATCCTGGACGACGCCGACCTGGCCTCCAGCATGGGCATGCTCGCCATCGCCTCCCTCATGAACAACGGCCAGGCGTGCGTGGCCCAGACCCGGATCCTGGCCTCGCGCAACCGCTACGACGAGGTCGTGGACGCCGTGGCCGCCATGGTCGCCGGCCAGCGGGTGGGGGACCCGAAGGACCCCGCCACCGGCATCGGCCCGCTGGTGGCCAAGCGGCAGCAGGAGCGCGTCGAGGGCTACATCAGGATCGGCATGGACGAGGGCGCCAAGGTCGTCGTGGGCGGGCTGGACCGGCCCCACGACCGCGGCTGGTACGTCGCCCCCACGGTCTTCGCGGGCGCGAACAACGACATGCGCATCGCCCGCGAGGAGATCTTCGGCCCCGTCCTGGCGGTCATCCCCTACGAGGACGAGGACGACGCCGTCCGCATCGCCAACGACAGCGACTACGGCCTGGCCGGCACGGTGTGGACGGCCGACCCCGACCACGGCATGGAGATCGCCCGCCGGGTCAGGACCGGCACCTACGGCGTCAACTGCTTCATGCTGGAGCCCAACACGCCCTTCGGCGGCTACAAGGCCAGCGGCATCGGCCGGGAGCTCGGTCCCGAGGGCCTGACCGGCTACCTGGAGTACAAGTCGATCGCCCGGCTGGGCTGAGGCGCCCGAGCGTCCCGGAAAAGCGGCGGCTCCGGTACGGCATGCCGTACCGGAGCCCGCGGACGGATCGCACCCAGCGCGCCCCCGCGACGCTGGGCGACCAC
Organism: Thermoactinospora rubra; assembly: GCF_002093975.1. Lineage (GTDB taxonomy): Bacteria > Actinomycetota > Actinomycetes > Streptosporangiales > Streptosporangiaceae > Nonomuraea > Nonomuraea rubra_A. Next base: position 211,439 of record NZ_MSZZ01000005.1, on the reverse strand, counting down.
CCGACTACGTAGAAGTATGTCCTAGGCTCGCCGCGCATGACGGAGCCGTCCCCAAGGAACTTCTCCCGGGGGTATCGATCCATCCGCTCTAGGTAGACGTCAGTTGTCCCGGAAAGGTTCGGAACCTACCTCCGACGCGGCGGCCGACACCCACCTGCCGATGCGCCGGACGAGGTCGGGCGAGGCGGCCGACTCGGCGTGGCCGTACCCCGGCTCGATCCACAGCTCCTTGGGCTCCCGCGCCGCGGCGAAGAGCTGGTGCGCGTGCTCCACGGGGAAGAAGGAGTCGGCGTCGCCGTGCACGACCAGCAGCGGGGTGGGCGAGATGAGGGCCGCGGCCTCGTGCGGCGGCATCGGGACCGGGTCCCACGGCCCGCGGGCGATCCTCGTGCGCTTCACCACCCGGGCCGCCCACCTGCCGACCGGCCGCTCGATCGCCCAGTGGACCTGCCGCATGGGCCGCGTGCCGCGGTAGTACCAGCGCGCCGGGCCGCTCACCGACACCACGGCGTCGACCCCGCCGTGGAGCCCCGCGTGCCGGACGGCCGTCGCCGCGCCCATCGAGAAGCCCACCACGGCCACCCGGCGGTAGCCGATCACGCGCGCGTGCCGTACGGCGGCGTCGACGTCGAGGACCTCCAGGTCGCCCACGGTGGTCTGCCCGCCGGAGCGGCCGTGGCCGCGGAAGTCGAAGGCCACCACGCCGCCGAACCGGCTCAGCACGTGGGCGATGCGCCGGGTGTCCCTGCACCGCCACGAGCCCGTGAAGCCGTGGGCCAGCACGATCCCCAGCTCGGGCGGGCCCGGGGTGTGCGCGCCGTCGATGCGCACGCCGTCCTTGGTCACGAGCATGACGGGGAAGGTCGCGGCGAGGGGCATGTCAAGAGCCTAAGGTCTGCGCCCGAACACGGCCTCGTCGACCACCCTCAGCCCGCGGAACGCGGCGGCCAGCCGCCGGCCCACCTCGGCCGGGACGACGGCGGCCGCCGCGCGGTACTCGCCGACCAGCACGCGGCAGCCGACCAGGCTCGGCTCGTGGGCGATCACCGCGTGCGCGCCGGCCATGATGGTCAGCTCGCACGCCCGCAGCAGCCGGAACCGGTCGGGGACGGCGACCACGACGGTCTGCTCGGCCTGCGGCGCCCAGCCCTTGGCCAGGCGCCGCAGCCCCTCGCCCAGCGCGGCGTGGGTGAGCACCTCGCCGCGCAGGACCATGGCGGGACCCACGATGGGGCCGAACTCCAGGGCCTGCTCGCCGGCCAGCTCGTCGAACGGCGTGGCGCCCGGCCGCGGCTCCATCGTGACCACCAGCCGCGCCCCGGTGGCGCCGGGGTCGGGATCGGCCTGGGTGACGAGCACGGCCGCCGCACCCTCGCCGCGCGACAGCGCCACGACCCCGCCGGCCCAGGCGGCGGCGTGGACGGCGACCAGGAGGCCGGCGCCCGGCGGCAGCTCGACGATCACCCGCTCGCCCGGGCGCAGCCCGCCGCGGCGCAGCCCGGCCGCCGCCTGCATGACGCGCCGCGAGAAGGCCGCGTGGGTCAGCGACTCTCCGGTCCTGACCTCGGTCACGGCCGGCAGGTCACCGCAGTGCGGGACGGCGCCGAAGACCGTCTCGGTCCAGTTCATAGGCTGAACGTAGCCGCACCGGCACCCCCTGCCCCGGGAATCGCGCATCTTCCGGCCGGCCGCCGCGCGGGGCGCTCGTAGGCTGGGCGCATGACCCTGCTCGACCGGCTGCTCGCCGCCGAGGCCGCGGACGAGACGAGCGAGCGCATCCTCGACGCCGCCTACGCGCGGTTCGTGGCGGCGGGGCTGCGCCGTACGACGGTCGACGACGTGGCGCGGCACGCGGGGCTGTCGCGCATCACCGTCTACCGGCGCTTCGCCCGCAAGAGCGACCTGGTCGACGCGGTGATCCTGCGGGAGCTGCGCGCCTTCCTGCGGGACTTCGAGCGGGCCGTGTCCCCGCTGCCGACGATGGCCGACCGGGTCGCGGAGGGGTTCGCCTTCACGCTGCGCGCCGTGCGCGGGCATCCCCTGCTGGGCAGGCTGCTGCGCGAGGAGCCGGAGACGATCCTGCCGCACCTCACGCTGGGGGCCGGGCCGTTCCTGGCGGTCGCCAGGGACTTCCTGTCGGCGCACCTGCCGCCGGAGGTGGCCGAGCTGTTCGCCCGCCTGACGCTGTCCTTCCTGCTCACGCCCGACAGCGTGGTGCCGCTGGAGACCGACGAGCAGGCCCGCGAGTTCGCCCGGCGGCACCTGGTCTCGCTGCTCCCGTGACAGGCGGCACGGCGGGATCACCTAAAATGGATGAGCCGCGGGTTCGCGCGGACAGCCCCCACGATCACAGAGCGAGACTCCACCATGCCTTTGAAGAGCCGCGACGACCTGCGCAACATCGCGATCATCGCGCACGTCGACCACGGGAAGACCACGCTGGTCGACGCCATGCTGTGGCAGTCCGGGGCGTTCCGCGCCAACCAGGACGTCGAGGACCGGGTTATGGACTCCAACGACCTGGAGCGCGAGAAGGGCATCACCATCCTCGCGAAGAACACCGCGGTCCGGCACGGCGACATGACCATCAACATCATCGACACCCCGGGCCACGCCGACTTCGGCGGCGAGGTCGAGCGGGGGCTGTCGATGGTCGACGGCGTGGTCCTGCTCGTCGACGCCTCCGAGGGGCCGCTGCCGCAGACCCGCTTCGTGCTGCGCAAGGCGCTGTCCGCCAAGCTGCCCGTGATCCTGTGCATCAACAAGGTCGACCGGCCCGACTCCCGCATCAAGGAGGTCGTCGACGAGGTCTACGAGCTGTTCATGGACCTCGACGCCACCGAGGAGCAGATCGACTTCCCGATCGTCTACGCCAGCGCCAAGGCCGGGCGCGCCTCGCTGACCCAGCCCGCCGACGGGGCCATGCCCGACTCCCCCGACCTGGAGCCGCTGTTCCAGGTCATCAAGGAGACCATCCCGGCGCCCACCTACGACCCCACCGCGCCGCTCCAGGCCCACGTCACCAACCTCGACGCCTCCTCCTACCTGGGCCGCATCGCGCTGTGCCGCATCCACCAGGGCGTCATCAGGAAAGGCCAGCAGGTGGCCTGGTGCCGCACCGACGGCTCCATCCAGCGTGTGAAGATCACCGAGCTGCTGATGACCGAGGCGCTGGAGCGCAAGCCCGCCGAGGAGGCGGGGCCCGGCGACATCATCGCCATCGCCGGCATCCCCGAGATCATGATCGGCGAGACGCTGGCCGACCCCGACGACCCGCGCCCCCTGCCGCTCATCACCGTCGACGAGCCGGCGATCTCGATGGTCATCGGCACCAACACCTCGCCGCTCGTCGGCCGGGTCAAGGGCTCGAAGGTCACCGCCCGCATGGTCAAGGACCGCCTCGACCGCGAGCTGGTCGGCAACGTCTCACTGCGCGTCCTGCCCACCGACCGGCCCGACGCCTGGGAGGTGCAGGGGCGCGGCGAGCTGGCGCTGGCCGTCCTCGTCGAGCAGATGCGCCGGGAGGGCTACGAGCTGACCGTCGGCAAGCCGCAGGTCGTCACCAAGACCATCGACGGCAGGCTGCACGAGCCGGTCGAGCGGCTGACCGTCGACTGCCCGGAGGAGTACCTCGGGGCCGTCACCCAGCTGCTGGCCGTGCGCAAGGGCCGCATGGAGCACATGACCAACCACGGCACGGGCTGGATCCGCATGGAGTTCGTGGTCCCGGCCCGCGGCCTCATCGGCTTCCGCACCGAGTTCCTGACCGAGACGCGCGGCACCGGGCTGGTCCACCACGTCTTCGACTCCTACGAGCCGTGGTTCGGCGAGCTGCGCACGCGCAACACCGGCTCCCTGGTCGCCGACCGCTCCGGCCCGGTGACCGCCTTCGCCATGCTCAACCTGCAGGAGCGCGGCTCGCTGTTCGTCTCGCCGGGCACCGAGGTGTACGAAGGCATGATCGTCGGCGAGAACTCCCGCTCCGACGACATGGACGTCAACATCACCAAGGAGAAGAAGCTCACCAACATGCGCTCCTCCACCGCCGAGGAGACAGAGAAGCTCATCCCGCCGCGTGCGCTGTCCCTGGAGCAGGCGCTGGAGTTCATCAGGGACGACGAGTGCGTGGAGATCACGCCGGAGGCGATCCGCCTCAGGAAGGTCGTGCTCGACGCGGCCACCCGCGCCCGCACGGCCGCCCGGGCCAAGCGCGCCACCTGACCGCGCCCGTGAGACGGCTGTGAGACGGCTGTGAGACGGCTGTGAGACGGCAGTGACAGGACCGCAGTAATAAGACCGTTACGCCAGCCGGTGGAACCTTCCGCCCCCGAAGCGGATCATCCTTTACATGCGGACATTACGGGTGGTCATCGGTTATGTGCTGGCCGCCGTCGCGGTGCTGGCGATCGCGTGGGCCGCCTACTCGGCTCGCAAGGTCCCCGTCGCGCCGGCCGACGCCGCGCCGAGCCCCCGCGGCGAGACCTTCGCCGCCACCCCCGGCCCGTCCGCCGCCCCCGGCGAGCCGCCCGAGATCGCCACGAGGGTCACGGTCGCCCGGGCCACCGACGCCGACCTCGCCCGCGTCCCCCAGGGCCGCATCGACGTCGGCCTCCACCAGGTCAAGGTGACGGTCGAGCACACCCTCACGGCCGACGCCGGCCAGGAGGCCCTGCTGCGCCGGATCCGCACCAAGTACGACTTCCCCGCCTCCCTGCAGTCCGAGACCGACGCGCTGTTCGGCGCGGTGCGGGCGAGCGGCGCGGGCCTGGGCCCCACCACCCGCTACGCGCCCGTCCTCGTCACCGCCGGCGGCAAGACGACCGCGACCTACACGCTCACCATGCTCCGCCAGGTCGAGCCGGAGGAGCTGCTGTCCCTGACCTTCCACGTGCCGGCGGAGCAGCCGCTCCTGGTCGACCGCCGCACGATCGGCATCCGGTCCGCCGACTGGACCGTCGTCCAGACGCCCGACTTCGTCCCCGACAAGGAGACCGCGACGGGGATCGAGGTCACGCTCAACCCCTATCCCGTGCGGGTCTCCCTGGCGTACCGCACGCAGGGCTTCACCGACGCCCACCAGGACAACGACCCCAGCTGGGCGGCGGCGCTGGGCGTGCTGACCGCCATCGTGCTGGGCACCCTGCTGCTGCGGGCGCTGTCGGTCGCGTGGTGGCGGCCGGTGCTGAACCGCGTGCTGGCCGCCGGGATCGCCGTGTGCGCCGTCACGCTGGGCGCCGCCGCCGTCACCGACTCGCTCGACCTGGCCGCCTACCTGGTGCTGTTCGCGCTGCTGCCGGCGGTCAGCCTGCGCCACGCGGCCAAGGTGGTGCCCGCTCCCGCGCCGTGGACCACCACCGACCTGCTCGTGGTGACCGGCGCGGGCGTGGCGGTCGGCGGCGGGATGCTGATCTGGTCGGCCCTGTACGGCCAGCTGCCCCTGGCCACGCTGGTCACGGCCGGCACGGTCGCGGCGCTGGCGGCTGCCGGGTCGGCCGTCGCCTTCGCCGCCGACCTGGGCGCCCCCTCGGTGGTGGTACGGCTGGCCGTCGTCGCGGCCGGGGTGGCGCTGGGCGCGCTGGCGTTCGCGCTGTGGATGCGGGCGCTCATGCACGGCGTCTTCCCGCCCGACAGCGTCCGCCTGATGCTGGCGCTGGGATGGTCGCTGATCCCGATCGCGGGGATCGCGGTGGCCACCCGCCACTGGTCGCGTGCGGTGGTCGCCTTCGGCGTGCTGGCCGGGCTCCTGGTGCAGGGCTGGCCCACCGAGTGGCTGGACGCCGGGTCGTGGAACATCGCCCCCGCCGACCTGGCGAGCGGCGAGCCCTGGCCGACGCCGGTGCTGCGCGGCGCCCTCGGGTTGCTGCTGCTGGCGTTCGTCCTGATGGTCCTGCGGCTGCGGCGGCTCGGCACCACGCCGGAGATGCTGGCCAACCCGGTCGTGCAGGACACGATGATGGCCACGCTGATGGTCGTCTACCTCACCCCGCGCAGGGGCGACCTCGACGTCGGCGTCCCGCTGCCGCTGCTGGCCATCACCTCGCTGGTCGCCTGGGCCGGGGCCGGCTGGCTGATCTCGGGCGAGCGCCCGCACTTCGTGGAGCCGCGCTCCCCCGTCGAGCACCGCGACCTCATCAGGGAGGCGCTGCACCGGCGCCTGCTGTTCCAGGCCAAGCAGGAGCTCTACCGGCTGGGCCGGGGCAAGCTGGGCGCGGCCGAGATGACGCTGGAGGACTTCGACCGGCAGCGCCACGACATCGACCGCGCCCTGGGCGGGGAGTCGCACCGGCCGGAAACGGCCTTCACCACCTCGGCCGGCTGCACGCCGTGGCACAACGGCGTCATGGCCTTCGCCGTCACGCTGGTGCTGACGCTGCCGTTCGCGTTCATCTTCGGCCTGCCCGCGGGCAGCCACCTGAGCGCCTTCGCCTTCGACGCGCGGGGGCTGCTCGCGCTGCCGTGCTTCGGCTTCCTCTTCGGCTACTTCTACCCCCGCATCCGCGGCACCCAGCCGATGACCAAGGCGCTCCACCTGATGGCCGCCGCGACCGCCACCGAGCTGTCGGCCTACATCTCGGCCATGTTCGAGCCGGACATCGGCGTGGCCGACAAGGCGCAGCTCGTCGCCATCGTGGTGGGGCAGACGGCGCTGGCGTGCATCGGGCTCGGGCTCTACTGGGAGTGGCGGATCATGCACCTGGCCGGCGAGCCGTGGGGCCGGGTGCGCAACATCCGCAGCATCCGGAGCCTGGCCACCCCGCTGATCGCGGTGCTCATCGCCGTCGGCACGACCGCCGCCACCACCGTGGCCGGCCAGACCGTGGAGCGCATCCTCAAGGGGCAGGAGGTCACCGGGCAGGTGCCCTAGCGAGCACGACGTATCCCCCGGCCGAGTAGCGCACCCGGTATCCGGCCGCCTGGAGCGCGGCCACCCGGTCGCGCTGCTCGGCCTCGGTCCTGAACGGGAAGACCCTCCTGCCGACCTCGGCCACCACCCAGGGCGCCCCGCGCGGCGTGCGGTCCCACAGCAGCACCGTGGTGCGCGAGCTGAGGGCGGGGGCGAGGTTGTTGGCCGCCTCCACCGTCACCCCGTCGGGCACCACGGCCACCGCCGCGGCGGCCGCCCGCTCCCGCGCGTCGCGCCGGTAGGTCTCGGGGTCGGCCAGCGTGGCCAGCGAGAAGAACGGCACGCTCGCCACCGCCACGGCCAGCACCCCGGCCGCCCACCACCGGGCTCTCGCCTCGGTACGGCACACGCGCGCCACCCCGTCGACCCCGGCGGCGAAGACGACGACCACGACGAACGCGCTGTAGTGGTACTCCGGCACCCACCAGTTGCCGAAGGCGCTGGCCAGCAGGCGTTCGGCCAGCAGCGGCACGGCGGCCAGGAGCAGCGGCGAGGCCAGCGCGGCCAGCAGCGTGACCCCGAGCAGCAACGCCAGCGTGCCCAGCTTGACCGGCGGGGTGCCGAGCTGGGCGAGCACCTTGAGGGGATCGGTCACGGCGGTCTTGACGATCCCGGGTACCGAGCCGCCGAGCGCGCCGTAGGCCACGTCGGAGTCGGGCCTGCCGCCGAACAGCGGGATCAGCACCTGCGTGGCCAGCCACGTGAACGCCAGCCCGCCCGCCACGAACGCCGCCCCCATGACGCGCCACCCGCGGTGGACGAGCAGCACCACGCCGAAGCCCGCCACCAGCAGCCCCATGTCCTCCTTCACGCACAGCAGGCCCGCCGCCGCGAGCACCATGGCGACGCGCCGCCCGGCCTGCCAGCGCTCCAGCATGACGGCCGTGAGCAGGGGCGCGAAGGCCGCCTCGTGGAAGTCGAAGGCCACGGCCTCCACGACCGGCCACGACAGCAGGTACGCCACGGCGATCAGGTGGGCCGCCGCGACGCCCAGGGCTCGCCGGGTGAACACCCACAGCGGGATCGCCGAGCAGGCCAGCAGCACCGCCTGGGCGACGAGCAGGGTGCGCGGGTCGTCGGCGATCCAGTACAGCGGCGCCAGGGTGGCCAGGATCGGCGACCAGTGGTCGCCGAACGCGACGAAGGACGGGCCCAGGTCGCTGTGGACGCCGAGGGTGGGCGAGATCGGCGGCTGGAAGCGGGAGTAGGACCGCACGATCTGGTCGAAGATCACCAGGTCGTAGGCGCTCGCCCGGAAGTCGGCCATCTTCAGCAGGGACAGCGCCGAGTAGACGGCCGCGCCCGCGACGACGATCGCCGCGAGGACGCGGCGGTCGCGCCGGGCGGCGGGCAGGGTGGCGTCACGGGCGGCGGCCGCGCCCCCGAGCACGCGCGCCATCACCGGGCCATCACCGCGACCACCGGGCCATCACCACGACCACCGGACCATCACCGCGACCACCGCCATCACCGCGACCACCGCCATCGCCGCGATCACCGCCATCGCCGCGCCATCACCGTGCCCCCGCTGTGCCCTCATCGCGGCGGCTGCTCGCTGCCCCGCACGTGGGCGCAGATCCAATCGAGCAGCGGCCCGTAGGCGCGCCAGGTCTCCCGCACCCGGTCGACGACCTCGGGCGTGTGCACCCACGGCTCGGGCTCGAAGCGGCGTCCCGCGTATAGCGACTTGTGCTTGAGCAGTTCCAGGCGCGGGTGGTCCTCCGGCACGCCGCGGGGGCGGGTCTTGAGCCGATCGCCCTCGACGGCATACCCCTCCGCGCGCAGCTCCTCGACGATCTTCTCCAGCGCCGGGCCGGTCAGGTCGTTGTCGACCGCCTCGCGGTAGCGCGCCACCTGGTCGGGCGCCGAGGTGTAGAACCCGCCCGCGGTGTACAGGCCGTCGGCGCCGATCTGCACGTAGAGCGCGATGCCCGGCATGACCCTGACGAAGGCGCCCTGGTGGGTCTTGTAGGGCGACTTGTCCTTGGAGAAACGCACGTCGCGATACGGGCGGAACAGCTCGGCCGGCCCGAACTCGGGCGCGAGCTCCTCGGCCAGGGCCGTCATCGGGGCCCTGACCGCCTCTTCGTACATCTGCCGGTGCCGCGTGAAGTACGTCTTGGAGTTGTCCGCCTCGAGGCCCTCGTAGAAGATGAACGCCTCGTCGGGGAAACCGGTGAACGCCATGGCGTAAGCCTGCCACGAAGCGCCGACAGCCTCGGCCGCCGCCGGTCATCGCCGGGCGTCCTGCCTGTCCGGGTACTCGCGCCCCGGGGCGAGCGGCGTGCCGTACAGCTCCGAGACGGTCACGAACGCATAGCCCTTGTGCGAGAGGCGGGACAGCAGCTCGGGCATCGCCTCGACGGTGCTGCGGTGGATGTCGTGCAGCAGCACGACGGAGCCGGCCCGCGCCCTGCCGGCGCGGCGGGCCACGACGGAGGGGACGCGGTCGCGCCAGTCGACGGTGTCGACGTCCCACAGGACCTGGGCCAGCCCCTCGCGGCGGCTCTCCGCTGCCACGCGCCGGCCGGTGGCGCCGAACGGCGGGCGCATCATCCGCATGCGGACGCCGGTGAGGTGCTCGACGAGGCGCTGGGTCCGCCGCAGCTCGTTCCGGATCCCGGCGCTGGACAGGGTCGTGAGCTGCCTGTGGGTCCACGTGTGGTTGCCGAGCTCGTGGCCGTCGTCGACCATGCGGCGCAGGGTGCCGTGGCGGTCCTCGGCCGCCTTCTCGCCGAGCACGAAGAACGTCGCCCGGACGCCGTGCTCCCTGAGCAGGTCCAGCAGCCTGCCGGTGTGCTTGCCCGGGCCGTCGTCGAAGGTGAGGGCGACGCACTCGCGCGTGGCGCAGTCGACGGGTTCGTGCGCGTGCCCCGGCCAGAGCGGGTCCATGGCGGCCAGCCGCCTGGCCAGCGTCTGGGCGTCGACCGCCGGCGGCACGCGCGGCGGCTCGGCGTGGAGCGTCGCCCGGGGGCTCACGCACCCCGCCGCCACCGTCACCACGGCCGGAAGCGCCGCCCAGCGCCGCATGCTTCCCCCCGAAGGCGCGCACCGGGGGCCGCATCACGGACGAGCTCCGACCCGAGTCCCCCCGCGACTGCATGATCGGTTCTCCCCCCATCGTGGGATATCCGCGCGCACGCGCGCACGCGACGCGCCTCTAGTGATCCGGCAGTTCGCGCGGCTCCACGACCGTCATGACGAACCGGAGCTCGGCTGCCCCTTCGTTGGCGTAGCGGTGCGGCCGGTCGGCGGTGAACATGACGGCGTCGCCGGGCCCCACAGCGTGGCTCCTGCCGTACACCGTGAGCGTGAGCTCGCCCTCCAGGACGGCCAGCATCTCGCGGGTGCCGGGCGGGTGGGCGTCGCCGTCGTGGTGGGAGCCGGGGGCCAGCCGCCAGTCCCACAGCTCCAGGATCATCGGCTGGTCGGCGCCCACCAGCAGCCTGGCCACCGAGCCGCCGTGCGTGAACGTCATCACGTCCTGCCGGCGGACGACGCGCACCGTCGGGACGTCGGAGACCTCGACCAGCTTGGCGACGGTGGTGCCGAGCGCGGAGGCGACGCGGGTGAGGGTGGAGACGCTGGGGTTGGTCCTGCCCTGCTCGATCTGGACGAGCATGCCCTTGCTGACGCCGGAGCGGGTGGCCAGGGCGTCGAGGGTCAGGCCCCGGTGGGTGCGCTGCGCCCGGACGTTCGTCGCGATGGCGGCGGTGATCGCCGCGGTATCGTCCAATATACTGACCTAAAAGTGCATTGGAGTGAACTGTGACCGCCGTCATTCTAGCGACCACGTGTGCCGTGGTGTACGGCACGGCCGACTTCTTCGGCGGCCTGGCCACGCGCAGGTCCCGCGTCCTGGCCGTCGTCGTGCTGTCGCAGCTGGCCGGCCTGGCGCTGATCGCCATGCTGCTGCCGGCGCTGCCCGGCCACTTCTCGGCGGAGGCGCTGGGGTGGGGCATGGCCTCGGGCGTCGCGGGGGCCGTGGGCCTGGTGCTGTTCTACCGTTCGCTGGCCACCGGCGTGATGTCCGTCGTGGCGCCGACGACGGCGGTCACCTCGGCCGCCCTGCCGGTGGTGTTCGGGCTGGCCACCGGGGAGCGGCCCGAGTTCTGGGCGCTGGTGGGCATCGCGCTGGCGCTGGTGTCGGTCACGCTGGTCAGCAGGAGCCCGTCGGATGGGGCGCGGACCTCCGCCGGGGCCGTGACGGCGGCGCTGTGCGCGGGCGCCGGGTTCGGCGGGTTCTTCATCCTGCTGGACCAGGCGCCGGAGGGGACGGGCATGTGGCCGCTGGCGGGCGCGAGGATCGCCTCGATCGCGCTGGTCGCCCTCGGCGCGCTCGTCACCCGGCGGACCCTGCGCCCCGGGCCCGGTGCGCTGCCCGTCATCGCCCTCGCCGGCGTGCTGGACATGGCGGCCAACGTGCTGTACCTGCTGGCCACCCGGCACGGGCTGCTCAGCCTGGTGGCGGTGCTGGTGTCGCTGTACCCGGCGAGCACCCTCGTCCTGGCCCGCTACGTGCTGGGCGAGCGGCTGCGGCCGGTGCAGGTGACGGGCGTGGCGTGCGCGCTGGGAGCGGTGGCGCTGATCGCGGCGGCGTAGTAGGTTCCCCTGCGTGCGACGCACTGAGTCGTTCACGCACCTGGCGGTGCCGTACGACTCCGACGACCAGGCTCTGCGGCTCATCCGTCCCCACCTGCGGCAGGCGCTCGAGGAGGGCCGCCGGACGCTGGTGATCGCCTCCCTGCCGCCGCTCGGCCCCGGCGTGGAGCGCCGCGACCCGCGGGAGTGGTACGAGCACCCGCACCGCGCGCTGGCGGCCCTGTGCGAGTACGCCAAGGGACAGCCGACGCTCGTGGTCGGCCAGCCGCCGGAGGGCGAGGCGTGGATCCGGTACGACTCCGTGCTCAACGCCGCCCTGCGCGGATACGAGTGCATCGCGCTGTGCCTGTTCCGCCGGGAGCCGCGGCACGCCCTGCTGACGCATCCCGCCGTGCTGGACGACCGGGGCGTACGGCGCAGCGACAGCTACGTCGAGCCGCACGAGCTGGTCCTGGCCGGAGAGCGCGCGCCGCTGCCCGAGCCGGAGGGCGAGGTGCGCGTCGCGCGGTTCGGCGTCCGCGCCGAGCTGGCCACGCTGCGCCGGGCCGTGGCCGACTACGCCAGGGCGGCCGGGATGGATCGCAACCTCATCCCGTCGCTGGTGCTCAGCGTCTCGGAGGTGGCGGCCAACAGCGTCGAGCACGGCGCGGGCCACGGCACGGTCAAGATGTGGACCAACGGGCGCGAGGTGGTGTGCGAGATCGCCGACCCGGGCGGGTCGCTGGCGGACCCGCTGCCCGGCTACCTGCCGCCGGAGCCCGGCTCCCAGCGCGGATACGGGCTGTGGATCAGCCGGCAGCTGTGCGATCTGGTGGAGGTGCGCAGCGGCCGGGACGCTCTGCGGGTGCGGCTCCACATGCGCCTGAGCTAGGCGGTCCCGGTCTCAGGCGGCGTGCTGCGCGGGGATGGCGCCCTCTTCCAGCGCGTACCCCTCCAGCATGGAGCGCAGCTGGCGGCGGCCCCGGTGCAGGCGGGACATGACGGTGCCGATCGGGGTGCCCATGCGCTCGGCGATCTCCTTGTAGGCGAACCCCTCCACGTCGGCGAGGTAGACCGCGACGCGGAACTCCTCGGGCAGCGAGCGCAGCGCGTTCATGACCACGCTGTCGGGCAGGCGCTCCAGCGCCTCCGTCTCGGCCGAGCGCAACCCGGTGGAGGTGTGCGACTCCGCCGCGTGCAGCTGCCAGTCCTCGATCTCCTCGGCGGCCGAGAGCTTCGGCGAGCGCTGCTTCTTGCGGTAGTCGTTGATGAAGTTGTTGGTGAGGATGCGGTGCAGCCACGCCTTCAGGTTGGTGCCCTCGCGGAACTGGTGGTAGGACGTGTAAGCCTTGGCGACGGTCTCCTGCACCAGGTCCTCGGCGTCGGCGGTGTTGCGGGTCAGACGCATCGCGGAGGCGAACAGCTGCGAGGTCACCGGCACGACGTCGCGCTCGAACCAGTCCTGCCTCTGCTCATCGGTCATAGTGATCAAGGTTTTCCCCCTCGCGATTTCCCCCGATCCGGCGCACCCGCCGGAGTCCATGCTGACAGACGCGCCCTAAGAGGCGTGTTAGGTGGTCAGTGGGGTGAACTCTCCGTGTGCTCGCGGCGTGCGTGGTCACGTCCACGGCCGGACAAGTCTCGTAATCATAACACTCTCCATTCAATTGAGCGCTGAATGTGGCCAGATTCACATCGGCTAGCGTAAGTGCCATGAATTTCGTGGACCGGCACGACGGTCAGGCACGCCGGTGGGTCGCCGAAGCCGTCCTCAAGGTGGAGGCCGACGCCAATCGGAGCGCTGACACCCATCTCCATGTCTTCCCGCTGCCCTCGCGCTGGGGGGTAAACCTCTACCTGAAAGACGAGTCGGTGCACCCCACCGGTTCACTCAAGCACCGCCTGGCCCGTTCGCTTTTCCTGTACGGCCTGGCGAACGGGTGGATCGGGCCGGCCACGACCATCGTCGAGGCCTCCAGCGGCTCCACCGCCGTCAGCGAGGCGTACTTCGCCCGGCTCGTCGGCCTGCCGTTCATCGCCGTCATGCCGGCGTCCACCTCGCCGGAGAAGATCGCCCTCATCGAGTTCTACGGCGGCAAGTGCCACCTGGTCGACGACCCGGGCTCCATCTACGCCGAGTCCCACCGGCTGGCCGCCGAGACCGGCGGGCACTTCATGGACCAGTTCACCTACGCCGAGCGCGCCACCGACTGGCGGGGCAACAACAACATCGCCGAGTCGATCTTCCAGCAGATGGCGCGGGAGCCGTACCCGGAGCCCAGCTGGATCATCGTCGGCGCGGGCACCGGCGGCACCTCGGCGACCATCGGCCGCTACATCCGCTACCGCTGTCACCCCACCCGGCTGGCCGTGGTGGACCCGGAGGGCTCGGCGTTCTACTCCTCGTGGGTGGAGGGCGACCCGTCGGTCACCGCGTGCGGGTCGCGCATCGAGGGCATCGGGCGGCCACGGGTCGAGCCGTCGTTCGTGCCGTCGGTGATCGACCGGATGGTCCGGGTGCCCGACGCCCGGTCGATCGCCGCCATGCGGTGGGTGCGCGAGGTGACCGGCCTGGCCGTGGGCGGCTCCACGGGCACGAACGTGGCGGCGGCCGTGGACGTCATCAGGGAGATGCGGGCCGCGGGCGAGAAGGGCAGCGTCGTCACGCTGATCTGCGACGGCGCCGAACGCTACCGGGGCACCTACTGCGACGACTCGTGGGTGGCCGCCCAGGGCCTCGACCTCGCCCCGCACCTGGAGGACCTGCGCGCGTTCCTGACCGAGTGACCGGCGGGCCGCCCCTAACGCGCCGGATCCACCGAGAAGATCTTCGCGAGGTCGTCCAGCATCGCGTGCGCGCCCTGGATGCCCACCGCGCTCATCCACGTCAGGTCGCTGACCTCGTGCTTGGTTCCCTTGAGCTTGGCCCACAGCGGGTTGGTCACGAACTTCCGCTTGGGCTCCTCGGTGGCGGGATCGGGGTAGGTGGCGACGAAGATGTGGTCGGCGTCCAGGTCGAGGATGCGCTCCTGGGAGACGTCCACGGCGATGGCGTCGTCCTTGGTCGGCTGCCCCTGCGGGCGCGGGAACCCGACGTCCTTCAGCACGATCCCGGAGTAGGACTTCTCGACGTACAGCCGCACGGTGGGCTCTCCGGCGAAGCGCACGATCGACACGGTCGGCAGCGACCCGCCGGAGGCCTGCCTGATCGCCGCCCCGATCTTCGCCGCCCGCTCCTCGTACTCCTTGATCCTGGTCTCGGCCAGGGCCTCCTTGCCCAGCGCCTGTCCCATGAGGCGCAGGTTCTCCTTCCAGATGGCCCCGGTCGTCTCGCTGAAGACGGTCGGCGCGATCTGGGCCAGCTTGGTGTACAGCGCCTCGTGCCTGACCTTGGCCGACACGATGAGGTCGGGCTTGAGCGCCTTGATCTTCTCCAGGCTGGGCTGCTCCAGCGTGCCGACCGGGGTCGCCTCCTTGCCGTGCCGGGCCGCCACCGCCCCGAGGTAATCGGGCAGCTCGTCGTCGATCGACCGGTAGGTGGTGTACCCGACGACCGGCGTCTCCAGGGTCAGCACCGCGTCGACGAAGCTCTGGTCCAGCGCCACGACACGCTTGGGCGCGGCCGGGATCCTGGTCTCCCCCATGGCGTGCTTCACGGTGCGGAACGGCTGGGCGCCCTCCTGGGTCGCCGGCGCGGACGACCCGCAGGCGGTCAGGCCCATGGCGAGCAGCAGGCCGAGGGCCGCCGCGCGGACGAGCTTCATCCGATCTCCTAGCATCCTCTAGTTAGGTAAACCTAAGTTATGTAAGCCATGCCTAAGCTGGCATACTTCAGCGGAACCGGCAACCAGGAGGAGGCACAGTGAGGCGCACGCGCGTGCTCGCCGTACTCCTCGCCGCACTGGCCGGCGCCGTCGTGCTGAGCGTGACCGTCGGCGCCAAGACCGTCCCGCCGGGCGAGGTGTGGCAGGCGCTGACCGCCCCCACCGGCACCGAGAACGACATCATCGTCCGCTCGCTGCGCGTGCCCAGGACGCTGATCGGCGTGCTCGCCGGGGTGGCGCTGGGCGTCGCCGGCGCCCTCATGCAGGGCCACACCCGCAACCCGCTGGCCGACCCGGGACTGCTGGGCGTCACCCAGGGCGCGGCCTTCGCCATGGTGGCCTCGATCATCCTGCTGGGCACCTCGACCCTCTACACCTACATCTGGTTCGGCCTGGCCGGGGCGCTGGTCGCCAGCGCGGGCGTGTTCGCGCTGGGCATGGCCGGCGGCCGGGGCGGTCCCACGCCGGTGACGCTGGCGCTGGCCGGGACCGCCGTCAGCGCCTTCCTCTACGCCCTGACCTCGGCCATCGTGCTGCTGGACGAGCAGGCGATGGACGTCTTCCGCTTCTGGCAGGCCGGATCGATCGCCGCGCGCGGGGCCGACGCGGTCTGGCAGGTAACGCCGTTCGTGCTCGCCGGCCTGCTGCTGGCCGCGTTCAACGCGCCCGGCCTCAACGCGCTCGCCCTGGGCGAGGACGTGGCGCGCGGGCTCGGCCAGAACGTCAACCGCACGCGGGCCGTCGGCGTCGCCGCGGTGACGCTGCTGACCGGCGCCTCCGTGGCCGCCTGCGGGTCGCTGTCGTTCGTCGGCCTCATCGTGCCCCACCTGGTCCGGCCGCTGTCCGGCGCCGACCACCGGTGGCTCCTGCCGTACTCCGGCCTCGTCGGGGCGGCCCTGCTGCTGCTCGCCGACGTGATCGGCCGCGTCGTGGCCCCACCGGGCGAGCTGGAGGTGGGCGTGGTGCTCGCGTTGATCGGCGCGCCGTTCTTCGTCGCGCTGGTCCGGCGCAGGAAGCCGGTGCGGCTGTGAGGTTCCCCGTGAGGCTGTACGGCCCTTCGCGGCCCCGCGCGGTCGCCGTCACGCTGACCGGGCTGGCTTTGCTCGTGCTGCTGATGGCGATGAACATGCGCATCGGCGACATCCCCATGTCCCTGGCCGAGGTGCTGCGCGCCACCGTCGACGCGGGCGATCCCGGCCACTTCGTGGTCATGGACCTGCGCCTGCCCCGCGCGCTGACGGGCGCGCTCGTCGGCGCGGCGCTCGCGCTGGCCGGGGCCATCACCCAGGCCATCGCCCGCAACCCGCTGGCCAGCCCCGAGATCCTGGGCGTGACCACCGGCGCCTCGGTCACCGTCGTGGCGGGCGTGGTGGCCAGCGGCAGCGCGTACGGCGGGGCCAGCGGCCTGCTGCTGTCGCTCGGCATCCCGGCGCTGGCGCTGGCCGGCGGCCTGGCCGGCGCGGTCACCGTCTACGCGCTCGCCTGGCGGCAGGGGCTGGACGGGTACCGGCTGGTCCTGGTGGGCATCGGGGTGGCCGCGGTGTTCACCAACATCAAGTACTGGCTGCTGACCGTGGGCGACGTCAACGACACCACCCGGGCGATGGTGTGGATCTCCGGCTCGCTCAACGGCCGCGGCTGGGAGCACGTCGCGCCCGTCGCGCTGGCGCTGTCCGCGCTGATCCCCCTGACCCTGCTCGGCGCCCGCACGCTGGACGCCCTGCGCTTCTCCGACGACACCGTCGTCTCGCTCGGCGTGCGCGTCAACCGCGCCCGCGGGCTGCTCGTCCTGGCCGCCGTCCTGCTCGCGGCCACCGCGACCGCCTCGGCCGGGCCGATCGCGTTCGTGGCCCTCGCCTCGCCGCAGATCGCCCTGCGCCTGATCGGCTCGGGCCGCCCGCCGCTGCTGGCCTCCGCGGTGCTCGGCGCCGTCCTCACCGCCGCCGCCGACCTCATCGCCCGCACCGCCTTCTCGCCCGTCGAGTTGCCCGTCGGCGTCGTCACCGCCGTCCTCGGCGCGCCGTACCTGATCTACCTGCTCGTCCGTCTCCGCGGGAAGGGTCGCTGACATGAGACTCCAGGCCGTCGACGTCACCCTCGGGTACGGCGACCGCGTCGTGGTGGACGGGCTCGACCTCGGCATCGAGGCGGGCACGGTCACCACGATCATCGGGCCCAACGGCTGCGGCAAGTCCACCCTGCTGCGCGCGCTGGGCCGGCTGCTCAAGCCCTCCGGCGGCCAGGTGCTGCTCGACGGCAAGCGCATCGACAGGCTGCCCACCCGCGAGGTGGCGCGCGTCCTGGGCGTCCTGCCCCAGGCGCCTTCCGCCCCCGAGGGCCTGACCGTCGCCGACCTCGTGGCGCGTGGCCGCCACCCGCACCAGACCTGGTACCGCCAGTGGTCCTCCTCCGACGCCGACGCGGTCGCCGAGGCGCTCGCCATGACGGGCCTGTCCGACCTGGCCGACCGGCCGCTGGAGGAGCTGTCGGGCGGGCAGCGCCAGCGCGCGTGGATCTCCATGGCCCTCGCCCAGGGCACGGACCTGCTCCTGCTGGACGAGCCGACCACCTTCCTCGACCTGGCCCACCAGGTGGAGGTCCTGGAGCTGGTGCGCAGCCTGCACTCCTCGGCCGGCCGCACGATCGTCATGGTGCTGCACGACCTCAACCTGGCCGCCCGCTACACCGACCGGCTGGTCGCCATGCGCGACGGCCGGGTGGTCGCCGCGGGCACGCCCCACGAGGTGCTCACCGAGGAGCTGCTGCGCAAGGTGTTCGACCTGGAGGCGAAGGTCATCCCCGACCCGGTGGCCGGCACGCCGCTGGTCGTCCCCGTCGGCGTCCGTCACTAGGCTGGCCCGCATGCTCGACCCCATGGAGGCGCTGGCCCGCTGGCACGCCGCCACCGACGACGGCTCGCCCGTCGACCTGCGGCTGCGCCTGGCGCTGATCGAGGAGGAGTGCGCCGAGGTCCGCTCCGAGCTGCTCGCCGCGATCGAGGGCCGAGGCAGCCTGCCGCGCCTGGCCAAGGAGCTCGCCGACCTGCTCTACGTCGTGTACGGCACGGCCGACCGGCTCGGCATCCCGCTCGACCGGGTCTTCCAGCTGGTCCACGAGGCCAACATGCGCAAGGTCGACCCGCGCACCGGCAGGGTCGAGCGCCGCGCCGACGGCAAGGTGCTCAAGCCCGAGGGGTTCCGCGACGTCAGCCTGGAAGAGATCGAGGCTGTGGTGCGAGCCGCACGTCCCTGAGCGAGGAGCGCGCCAGCAGCAGGGCGATGAGCAGCCAGCTCGCCCCCGCGAAGGCCATCATCGCGGCGGGGTTGCGCACGGCCGTCTCGAACGCGCCGGAGGCGAGCGCGGCCAGCGGGATCGAGGCGAAGGCGATGACCCGCGCCGTGCCGAGGACACGGCCGAGCAGATGGCCGGGAACGAGGTGCTGGCGCACCGTCACCGTCGCGACGATGCCGATCCCCGCGCCGGCGAACTGCCCCAGCCACGCCAGCCCGATCAGCACCGGACCCCGGGCGGGGATCATCAGCAGCATGGACAGCCCGCCCAGCGCGGTGCCGCCGCTGATGAGCGCCCATGGCGGGAGGACCCGCAGCAGGCGGCTGCCGAGCAGGCCGCCGGTCACCGCGCCCGCGCCCTGGAAGGCGTAGACGGCGCCGATCTGTCCCGGCGTGAAGCCGTGGTGGGCGGTCAGGTAGTACACCACGTTCGCCAGCAGCAGCCAGACCCCGAAGTTGAGCCCGCAGGAGGCCACCGCCGTGACCAGCACCTCGCGCCGCTCGCGGAACAGGAACCGCAGGCCCTCCCGCAGATCGGCCATCGCCGAGCGCCCCCGCGTCACGGCGGCGGGCACCTCGCCGATCAACGCCATCATCGCGGCCGACAGCAGGAAGGTCGCCGCGTCGACGTAGATCGCGGTCTGGTAGCCGAACGCCGCGATCAGGGCGCCGCCCAGCACCGGGCCCAGCATGTTGGTGCCGTGCTCGCCGATGTGCACCCGGGCGTTGGCGGGCGGCAGCCGGTCCGGCGGGACGAGCGACGGCACGACCGCGTTGAAGGCCGGGCGGTACAGCGGATCGACGCACGACAGCGCCAGCACCAGCAGGTAGACCAGCCACAGCGGCGGACGCCCGGACGACACCAGGCACGCCAGCGCGAGCGCGAACAGCCCGGCCGCCAGGTCGCCGGCCACCAGGACGCGCCTGCGGCCGAACCGGTCGGCGATCACCCCGCCCGCGACACCGAGGACGAGGAACGGCAGGTACTCCAGCGCGTAGACGGCGCCGGTGCTGAGCGCCGAGCCCGTCATGTCGAGCACCATCAGCGGCAGGGCCAGTCGGTAGATCCACGTTCCCGTGGAGGACACGAGATAGCCGCCCAGGAGCAGCCAGTACCTCCTGCCCACCGGCTCAGCCCTCCCGCAGCGCCCGCCGCACGTCGGGGTCGTCCGGCGCCAGCTCGGCGGCCCGCAGCAGGTCCTCCCTGGCCTCCGCCGCCCGCCCGCAGGCCCGCAGCGCGACCGCCCGGTTGAACAGCAGCTCGGCCGTCTCGGTCAGCTTGATGGCCTGGGTGAGGTCGGCGACCGCCGCCTCGGCCTCGCCCAGCTCGAACGCCAGCGCTCCCCGGCTCGCCCACGCCTCCGCCAGGTCCGGCTGAAGCTCCAGGGCCGCGTCGAAGGCCGCCCTCGCCCGCGCGTGGTGTCCCTCGGCCGCCTCCACCTGCCCGAGCACGCACAGCAGGTGGGCGTTGCGCGGTTCGAGCTCCAGGCCCCGCACCACGTCCCGCCTGGCGCCGCCGTACTCGCCCATGGCGGCCAGCAGCCCGGAGCGGTTGACGTAGGCGGGGGCGAAGCCGGGATCGAGCTCCACGGCGTAGTCCAGATCGGCCAGCGCGCCCGCGTGGTCGCCCCCGGCGAAGCGGATCCCGGCCCGGTTGTAGTACGGCTCGGGGCTGGGCGGGCTGATCCGCATCACGGTCTCGTAGTCGGCCAGCGCCTCCTCGGCACGGCCCAGCCTGGCCAGGAGGTTGCCCCGGTCCAGGTAGTAGTCGGGATAGCCGGGGTCCATGGCGATGGCCCTGCCGTAGTCGGCCAGCGCCTCCTCGGCACGGCCCGCCGCCGCGGCGAGCTGGGCCCGGTTGGCGTACAGGACCAGGCGGTGGATGGGGTGCTCGTCGCCCAGGTCGGCCTCCGCCAGCGCGATGGCCTCCTGGACCAGGCGCTCGGCCTCGTCCAGGCGGCCCCGCCGTACCTGGACCAGAGCCTTGGCGTTGAGGTCGAAGCCGAGGTGGAAGGCGCGCTCGCGGCGGCCGGGCAGCAGGGAGGTGATCGCGATGGCCTCGTTGATCCAACCCAACGCCTGCTCGGGATCGCGCCTGGCCGGATCGGAGTGCCGCACGAGCAGCGTGGCCATCGAGCAGGCGATCGTTGCGCTATGGACCGGGTCCACGCACGCCCTCCTGGCGCGCTGGAGCAGCTGCCACGCCTCGTCCTCGCGCTCGATGGCGGTCAGGGCGTTCGCCGTCCTGTTCAGCAGGACCCAGTCCTCGGCCGCCTCCGTGAGCGCGGCCAGCCCGCTCTCGGCCATGGCGTGGTGGAAGCCCTCGTCGCGGAACCGGTCGAAGTCGGCGGGCAGCGGCGCGGTGGACGGCCTGGCGTCTCCCTCCACGATCGTGAGGTCCGGCACGCGCCGCCGCAGCACGTCCACCAGCTCCCGATCCGTCTGGTCGGCCTCGGCCAGGTTGTGGACGACGACGGTGAGCGGCTCGGTGAGGCGGTCCCTGACGAACTCGGCCAGGCCGTTGGCGAGGCTGAGCGTACGGCGGGCGCCCGGGATGAGGATGCGCTGCTCTCGGGGCAGCGTCTGGGCTAGAGAGGTCCTGTGCGGCGCGACGCCAAGATGGGGAGCGGCGGCCCGGATCTCGATGTCGTGCGCGGCCACCAGGTCCGGCGGCGCGCCGGGGACCAGCAGGTCGAGCAGCGCGGCGGCGAACGTGTACGGCCCGCGCAGGCGGCGGTCCGCGTCGATGGTCGTCAATGTGCACCCGGTCTCTCGTGACGAAGCCGGCTCCGGCGGCGGTCCGCGTGGCGGCCGGCCCCCTGTCCGGACCACCGGCCGCCACGTCGCCCTACGGCGTGTGCCTGGGCGCAGCCGCCCCCGTGAGCTTGACGGTTCCGGGCTTGTACACGACGACCTTCTTCATGGGCACCTCTCGGTAAGGGACGACAAGAGACCGCGGGCGGACTGCGCTGCCGCCGCGATCTCCTTGACGACGCCCCATGTCAGCACGAGCAGCGCCAGAGATCAATACTTCACCCGATAAGGGACATTTCCTCATAAAAACGGATGCCCCGGGCGATAACCCGGGGCATCCGAAACTCCGCCGGCGCTCAGTCGCCGAGGATCGCGTCGACGAAGACCTCGGGGTCGAACGGCGCCAGGTCGTCGGGCCCCTCGCCGAGCCCGACCAGCTTGACCGGGACGCCCAGCTCCCGCTGGACCGAGATGACGATGCCGCCCTTGGCCGTGCCGTCGAGCTTGGTCAGCGCGATGCCCGTGATGTTGACCGCCTCGGCGAACACCTGGGCCTGGCGCATGCCGTTCTGGCCCGTGGTCGCGTCGAGCACGAGCAGCACCTCGTCCACCGTCGCGCGCTTCTCGATGACCCGCTTGACCTTGCCGAGCTCGTCCATCAGGCCCGTCTTGGTGTGGAGCCGGCCCGCGGTGTCGACGATCACCGTGTCGGCCTTGAGCTCCATGCCCGCGGCCACCGCGTCGAACGCCACCGACGCCGGGTCGCCGCCCTCCGGGCCGCGCACGACCTCGGCGCCCACGCGGTCGCCCCAGGTCTGCAGCTGGTCGGCCGCCGCGGCGCGGAAGGTGTCGGCGGCGCCGAGCACCACCTTCTTGCCGTCGCCCACCAGCGCGCGGGCCAGCTTGCCGGTCGTGGTGGTCTTGCCGGTGCCGTTGACACCGACCACGAGCACCACGGCCGGGCGCTCGCCGTGCTTGTCGACGTGCAGCGTGCGGTCCAGGTCGGGGTTGACCTGCGCCAGCAACTGCTCGCGCAGCAGCCCGCGCACCTCCTCGGGCGAGCGGGTGCCGAGCACCTTCACCCTGGTCTTCAGCTCCTCCACCATCGCCTGCGTCGGCGCCACGCCCACGTCGGCGGTGATGAGGGTCTCCTCGATCTCCTCCCACACCTCGTCGTCGAGCCGGTCGCGCGACAGCAGCTCCAGCAGGCCACGGCCCAGCGTGCTCTGCGAGCGGGCCAGGCGGGCGCGCAGGCGCACCATGCGGCCGGCGGACGGCGGGGGCGCCTCGACCTCGGGAGCCTTGACCATCGGCTCGGCGGGCGGCGGCGGCACGGTGGTGGTGGCTCCGCCTTCGCCTTCCTCGACGGCTCCGCGCGGCGCCGCCTCCGCTTCCTCCGCGGGAAGGGTCTCCGGCGGCTCCACGGGCGGCGGCGCCGCCTTGCGGCCCGGCCGGTAGAGGAAGAACAGGCCGCCGGCCGCCAGCAGGGCGACCACAGCGACGATCACGATGATGAGGAGAGAGTCACTCACAAGAAGCCAGTTTTCCAGATCGTTCTCGATGCTCGGGCCGAGGCTCAGGCCGATTCGCGCTCCCGCAGTCGCTGGCTGACCACCTGCGTCACACCGTCACCGCGCATGGACACGCCATACAGGGCGTCGGCGATCTCCATGGTCCGCTTGTTGTGCGTGATGACGATCAGCTGCGAGCTCTGCCGCAGCTCCTCGAACAGCGTCAGCAGCCGCTGGGTGTTGGTGTCGTCGAGCGCCGCCTCGACCTCGTCCATGACGTAGAACGGCGACGGGCGCGCCTTGAAGATGGCGATCAGGAACGCCACCGCGGTCAGGGACCGCTCGCCGCCCGACAGCAGCGACAGCCGCTTGACCTTCTTGCCCGGCGGGCGCGCCTCCACCTCCACGCCCGTGGTCAGCATGTCCTCGGGGTCGGTCAGGACCAGCCGGCCCTCGCCGCCGGGGAACACCCGGGTGAAGATCTGCTCGAACTCGCGGGCGACGTCCTCGAAGGCGGAGGCGAACATCTGCTCCACCCGGTCGTCGACCTCCTTCACCACGGTCAGCAGGTCCCGCCGGGTCTTCTTCAGGTCCTCCAGCTGGCTGGTGAGGAACGCGTGCCGCTCCTCCAGCGCCGCGAACTCCTCCAGCGCCAGCGGGTTGACCTTGCCGAGCTGCGCCATCTGCTTCTCGGCCGTGCGGGCGCGCCGCTCCTGCTCCTCCCTGACGTACGGCACCGGCGGATCGCCCGGCACCGGCACGTGCGGGCCGTACTCGGCGACCAGCGCCTCGGTCTCGACGCCGAACTCCTCCATGGCGCGCTGCTCCAGCTGCTCCAGGCGCAGCCGCTGCTCGGTGCGGGCCACCTCGCTGCCGTGGACGCGGTTGACGAGCTTGTCCAGCTCCTGGCCCAGCTCGCGGACGTGCACGCGGACCTGCTTGAGCTCGGCGTCGACGGCCACCCGCGCAAGGTCCGCCTCGTCGCGCTCCCGTGCGGCCTGCTCCACCGACACGGCCAGCGCCTCCAGCACCTGCCTGGCGGCCGCGGCGACCGACTCGGCCAGCCGGGCCTGCCTCCTGCGGCGCTCGCGCTGCTCGGCCGCCTGGCGGCGTTCGTCGCGCTCGCGCTGGGCGGCGGCCATCAGCGCGTCGGCCCGGCCCTCGACGCCCTTCAGGCGCTCCTCGGCGGTGCGGACCTGCAGCCGGGCCTCCATCTCGCGCTGCCTGGCCGCCTCCCGCCCGGCCGCCAGCTCGTCGCGGCGCTCGGTGGTGGGCTCGGCCTCCAGCTCCTGGGCGTATTCGGCCTCGGCCAGGCGCATCTCCAGCTCGGCCAGCTCCTCCTGGGCGGCGGCGCGCGACTCCTCGGCGGCCAGCACGCTCGTGCCCAGGCGGTCGGCCTCGGCCTCGGCGGCCCGGGCGGCGGCTTCGAGCTGGGCGAGGCGCTTGGCCGCCGCGGCCGAGCGCTGGTCGGCCTCCCGCTGCCGGGCGCGCACCTGGTCGAGGGCCTGCTGGGCGGTGTTGACGGCGGCCTGGGCGGCGCCCGCCTCCTGCTGGGCCTGGGCGACCGTGGCCTGCGCGGCCTCCAGGGCGGCTTGGGCGTCGTGCTCGGCGGCGAGCGCCGTCTCCAGCCGCTCGGCGGTCGCCTCCGCCGTCCGGCGCGCCTCGTCGAGGGCGGCGACGGCTTCGTCGAGGGCGGCTCGCATCTGGAGGGCCGACGCTCCGGCCGTGTCGCCGCCCTGCGCGGTGTAGGCGCCCACGAGGTCGCCGTCCCGCGTCACGGCCCGCAGGCCGGGCTCTCGCTCGACGAGCGCCCGCGCCTGGCCGAGGGTGTCGACCACGACGACGCCGGCGAGCAGGTGGTCGAGGGCGGGACGCAGCTCCGCGGGCACCGTGACGAGGTCGGCGGCCCACCGGCCGCCCTCGCCGAGCCCATCGCCGGGTCCTCCGCTGAGCCCTCCGCTGAGCTCTCGGTTGGGTCCTCCACCGGATACGGCCCGCGTCGCCGTACCGGGGCGGGGTCCCCCGGCGGAGGCGACGACGAGGGACGCGCGGCCGCCGTCGACGGCGCGCAGGTGCTCCAGCGCCTCCACCGCCGAGTCCAGCGACTTGACGGCCACAGCGTCGGCGGATGCGCCCAGCACCGCGGCGATGGCCGCCTCGGCGCCCGGCGCGACCGTCAGCGAGGCGGCGAGCGGCCCCAGCACGCCCGGCAGCGCCGCCGCCAGCAGCGCCGCCCCGCCGTCCGCCCCTCGGGCCAGCCCCAGCTCCAGAGCGTCGCGACGAGCCTCCAGCGCGGCCACCGCCCGCTGAGCCTCCTGGTCGGCCGCCCGCGCTGTGGCGACGGCCGCCTTCGCGGCCTGGAGCGCCGCCCGAGGGCCCGCCAGCGCCGCCGTCGCCGCCTCGACCCGGTCACGGGCCGCCTCGGCGGCCTCCCGGGCCCGCGCGACGGCCTCCTCCGCGACCGCCAGCTCCTCCGCCAGCGCCGGATCGGCCTGCGGCTCCTCCGCCCGCGACGCCTCGAAGTCCTCCCTGGCCAGGCGCGCCCGCTCGGCGGCGTCGAAGACCGCCTTCTGCAGCCGCCCGATCTCCTCCTCGGCCGCCCGCACCCGGCTGCGCGCCGAGTCGACCTGGCCGCGCAGCCGTACCAGACCCTCGCGCCGGTCCGCGGCGGCACGCGCGGCGGCGGCGAGCCGCTGCTCCTCGGCCGCCAGCTCCGCCTCGGCCTCCGAGCGCCGCGCGACGGCCTCCTCCAGCAGCTCCTGGGCGTGCTCCAGCTCGGCGGCCAGGATGAGCTCCTGCTCGCGCGCCTCGGCGGCCTCCCGCTCCAGCTCCTCGGGATCCCGCCCGCGCCGCTCGATGGCCGCCGCGTCGAGGGCGTGCCGGTGCCGTTCGGCGGCCAGCTGCTCCAGGCCCGCGATGCGCTCGCGCAGGGACGACAGCCGGAAGTAGGCCTCCTGGGCGGCGGCCAGCCGCGGCTGCGCCTCCGCCTCCGCGGCCTCCAGCGCCGCCTCCCGCTGCTGCGCCTCGGCCAGCGCGGCCTCCACCTCGGCCCGCCGCGCCAGGACGGCCGCCTCGTCGGCCGCCTCCCGCTCCAGCGTCTCTCGCAGCCTGATGACGTCGTCGGCCAGCAGCCGCAGCCGCGCGTCGCGCAGGTCGGCCTGGATGACCGCGGCCTTGCGGGCGATCTCCGCCTGCCGGCCCAGGGGCTTGAGCTGGCGGCGCAGCTCGGTGGCGAGGTCCTGCACGCGCGTGAGGTTGGCCTGCATGGCGTCGAGCTTGCGCAGCGCCTTCTCCTTGCGCTTGCGGTGCTTCAGGACGCCGGCGGCCTCCTCGATGAACGCCCGCCGCTCCTCCGGCCCGGCGTGCAGCACGGTGTCGAGCTGGCCCTGCCCCACGATGACGTGCATCTCGCGGCCGATGCCCGAGTCGGACAGCAGCTCCTGGATGTCGAGCAGGCGGCAGGTGTCGCCGTTGATCGCATACTCGCTCTGGCCGCTCCTGAACATCAGGCGGCTGATCGTCACCTCGGTGTAGTCGATCGGCAACGCGCCGTCGGAGTTGTCGATCGTCAGCGTCACCTCGGCGCGGCCCAGCGGCGGCCGGCTGGCGGTGCCGGCGAAGATGACGTCCTCCATCTTGCCGCCGCGCAGCGACTTGGCGCTGTGCTCGCCCATCACCCAGGCCAGGGCGTCGACCACGTTGGACTTGCCGGAGCCGTTGGGCCCGACGACGCAGGTGATGCCCGGCTCGAACCGGAGGGTGGTCGCGGAGGCGAAGGACTTGAAGCCGCGCAGGGTGAGCGTCTTGAGATACAAGCCGTGCCCCCCTTCTTCCCTGCGGACCTCCGGGAAAGCCTACTGGCCCCCACCGACAGTCGTTCGCGGGAACGGCGAGACGCCTCGGAGGAGCTGAGGGGGTACGGCGAGCACGACGAATGCCCGACGCGAATCCGCCGCGCCGGGTCAGCCGTTCAGAAGGTGCCTACCAATGACGAAGGGACGTCTCGCGTAATGCTTCACGTGACGTCCCTGACACTAGCGCTCTCCGATCACTCAGGTGAGTGCCGGCTCGCGCTCTTGCAGGCGGTCGATCGCCTCATCCCGGGTTTGGGCCGCAAGAGCGTCGTTCTGGGCCTGGAGCCGGATGAGTTCTGCCTCCAGATCCCGGATCCGCTGCTGCAGGCGGCGCATCTCCGAGACCATACGAGGGTCAGGACCGCCGACGTGGCCGAGTAGAGCCTTCGCCATGGTAAAGGGTCCTCCACGCTGAGTGACCAGACTGGTTCGCGCACTTTTGTTTCCGCGGGAGGGGTGCGCGTGGTACCTAACAAGAGTCGCACCGGCAGTGGGGGCGGTCAAGTCGAACGCTCCTTGGTGGCCTACCGATGGGCACTCCCGACATACAAATATACCCCATTTGGTGGGTTTTGGGGAAGGGTCACCGCTCCACGAATCCCGCCAAATTACCTCGGGCTTCACTCCAGCGTTCTACTACTCCATCGACCCTCCCAGGCGTGTCGCAACTTCTGAGGAGCTCCAGCAACTTGACGCAGGACGCCCTGGATCCCTCCGCCACGACCTCCACCCGGCCGTCGGGCAGGTTGCGCGCCCAGCCGGCCAGGCCGAGCTCCCGCGCCCTGGCCCGGGTCCACCAGCGGAACCCCACCCCCTGCACCCGGCCGCGCACCCACGCGGTCAGGCGGACGACGCCGTCCTCGCTCACGACGGTGCGGCTCCCGGCCGGGGCGGTCGCTGACACCGCGGGCAGCTGTAGGAGGAGCGGTTCATGAACGGGTCGCGCCTGATCGGCGTGCCGCAGCGCGAACAGGGCTGGTCGCGCCTGCCGTACACCGCCAAGGAACGGTCGAAGTAACCGCTCTCGCCGTTGACGTTGACGTAGAGGCTGTCAAAGGATGTGCCGCCCTGCCCCAAAGCCTCGGTCATGACCTCCCGCACGGCGGCAACGAGCTCGGAAATCTTCCGCCTGCTCAGCGTCGAGGTGGGGCGGGCCCAGTGCAACCTGGCCCGCCAGAGCGCCTCGTCGGCGTAAATGTTTCCCACACCGCTGATCAAGGATTGGTCCAGCAGCGCGCGCTTGATCTCCGTGCGGCGGGCACGCAGGCGGCGGGCGAACAGGTCCTCGTCGAAGGCGTCCTCGAACGGGTCGGGCGCGATGTGCGTGATGGGGGCGGGAATGCCCTCCACCAGCGGGGCGATCATGACGTGCCCGAACGTGCGCTGGTCGACGAAGCGCAGGTCGAGGCCGCCGTCGGTGAAGCCGAGCCGTACCCGCAGGTGCTTCTCCAGCGGCGAGGCCGGGTCGACCACCAGCAGCTGCCCGCTCATGCCCAGGTGCGCCAGCAAAGCGTCGGAACCGTCGAGCGGCAGCCACAGGTACTTGCCGCGCCGCCGCACGTCCACCACGGTCCGCCCGGCCAGCGCGGCGGAGAAGGCCGTCACGCCGTCGGCGAAGCGCCGGATGGCGCGCGGGTGCAGCACCTCGGCCGCCGACACGGTACGGCCGGCGACCCAGCGGGCCAGGCCCCGCCGGACGACCTCGACCTCGGGCAGCTCGGGCATCGCTACGATCCGGCCGGCTGCGACTCGCGGGCCTCGCGGGCGGCGCGGATGCGGGTCCAGGCGGCCTCCGCGGCCTGCTGCTCGGCCTCCTTCTTGGAGCGCCCGGTGCCGCTGCCGTACGGCTGGCCGCCCACCCGCACCTCGGCGGTGAACGACTTGGCGTGGTCGGGCCCGCTCTCCTGGACGTGATACTCGGGCACGCCGAGCGCCTCGGAGGCGGTGAGCTCCTGCAGCGAGGTCTTCCAGTCCAGGCCCGCGCCCAGCGACGCCGAGCGGATGATCAGCGGGTCGAACAGCACGTGGACCACGCGGAACGCCTCGTCCAGGCCCTTGTCGACGTAGATGGCGCCGATCAGCGCCTCGAGCGTGTCGGCCAGGATCGAGGACTTGTCACGGCCGCCGGTGCCCTCCTCGCCCCTGCCCAGCCGCAGGAAGCGGCCCAGGCCCAGGGTGCGGGCCACGTCGGCCAGCGCACGCATGTTGACCACCGCGGCCCGCAGCTTGGCCAGCTGGCCTTCGGGCAGGTCGGGATGGTTGTGGTACAGCGTGTCGGTGACGACCAGGCCCAGCACCGAGTCACCCAGGAACTCCAGGCGCTCGTTGGTCGGCAGGCCGCCGTTCTCGTAGGCGAACGAGCGGTGCGTCAGCGCCCGCTCGAGGATGTCGGCGTCGAGCCTGACCTCGAGCACCCGCTCGATCTCGTCCCTGGCCACCTCGACGGCGATGGGTTTGGGGGCTGCGCCCACGGGCTTTCCTCCTCGGACATCTTCCAGCACCGCGCGATGGCCGGAGATGCCCGAAAACGTGGTGGGCGTCGGGAAGGGACGGGGTGTCCCCGAAGCTCCGGCGTCCACCACGGCCGCGGGCGGACCGCCACCGCGTCGCATCGCAGACCATAACGCCGACCGGATCCTCATCGCATCCGGTCGGCACCAGGTCGTGTGCGTCTTTCGCCGGCGGCGATCAGGCGGACGGCTCGATGACCTGACGGCCGTTGTAGGTGCCGCAGGTCGGGCAGGCGATGTGCTGCTGCTTGGGCGAACGGCACCGCGGGCAGCTCACCAGCGCGACGGGAGTCGCCTTCCACTGGGAGCGGCGGTGGCGAGTGTTGCTCCGCGACATCTTCCGCTTCGGGACGGCCACGTCACTTCTCCTGATCGTTGTCGATTACCAAACCTTGCAACGACGCCCAGCGGGCGTCGAGCTTCTCGTGCCGGTGGTCCGGCCCGGCGTCGGCCAGGCGGATCCCGCACTCCACGCAAAGCCCCAGACAGTCGTCCGTGCAGACGGGGCTCAACGGCAGTGCGAGCACCACCGCGTCGCGGAACGTCGGCTCGAGGTCGAGCAACTCACCGTCGAGCAGCGAGTCCTCCTCCGAGACGTCCTCGTCGGAGTAGAAGAACAGCTCCTGCAGGTCGACCACGACCTCCGAGGAGATCGGGTCGAGACACCGCGCGCACTCCCCCGTCAGGGGAGCCCGCGCCGTGCCCGAGACGAGCACGCCCTCCATCACCGCTTCGAGCCGGAGATCCAGCCCGACATCGGCGTCCTTGGGGACGCCGATCATGTCGACGCCGAGGTCCGCCGGAGCCGGCAGGACCAGGCTGACCTCGCGCATCGACCCGGCCCGCCTGCCCAGGTCATGCGTGGACAGTACCCACGGGCTGCGGGGGTCGAGGTGCTGGGTCATCCTGATCTCGCTAGGCATGGCGAAAACCATCGCCGTCGTACAAGGCCGAATAGAAACAATACCAGGCGCCGGTCAGCCCCGAAGACGCTCCGCCAGCAGCTTGTGGACCAGGTCGGGGACCAGGCCCGACACGTCGCCGCCGTAGCGGGCGATCTCCTTGACCCTGCTGGAAGACAGGAAGGAGTACTCCGGGTTGGTGGGCATGAACAGCGTCTCGACCCCGGACAGCCGGTAGTTGAGCTGCGCCATCTGCAGCTCGTAGTCGAAGTCGCTGACCACCCGGATGCCCTTGACGATCGCGGGGATGTCGTTCTGCTTGCAGAAGTCCACGAGCAGGCCGTGGAACTTCTCGACCCTGACGTTGGGATACTCCTTCGTCACGGCCTGGAGGATGTCGATCCGCTCGTCGACCGTGAACAGGCTGCTCTTCTCGATGTTGATCAGCACCGCGACGATCACCTCGTCGTACAGCCGGGCGCACCGGCCGATGATGTCGAGGTGACCGTTGGTGATGGGGTCGAAGGACCCCGGGCAGACAACGCGACGCAAGACGCCTCCCCTTGCTACGGGTACCCGGCGGCGCGACCGTACCAAACGGCCGCTTCCCCGTAGCGACGGACCCTGTCCTCAACGTAGCCCGGGGGCCAGACCATGTCCTTCCCCCTGCTCTCCCGCTCGAACGCCACCACGGCGCCCTCGGCCAGCCACCCGTTGCCGCGCAGGGCCTCCAGCACCGGGCCGGGGTCGTCCAGGGCGTACGGCGGATCGGCGAAGACGATGTCGTACGGCTCGGCGCACGGCTTGGCCACCACGCGCTCGACCCGGTCGGCGACCAGCTCGGCCCGCGCCTGGAAGCCGAGGGCCTGGATGTTCGCCCTGATCGTGCGGACCGCCCGGGGGTCGGACTCCACCAGCGTGGCGTGGACCGCGCCGCGGGAGACCGCCTCCAGGCCGATCGCGCCGGAGCCGGAGTACAGGTCCAGCACGCGGGCGCCCTCCAGACCGGCCATGGATCCCAGCGTCGAGAAGATCCCCTCCCGGGCCCTGTCGCTGGTCGGCCTGGTGCCCCGCCCAGGCGGGACCTGGATCCGCCGTCCTCCCGCGCTGCCCGCGATGATCCGAGTCATGGGTTCATCCTCGCAGGTCAAGACTGGACAAGTGTCGGCCTCGAGTGCGCAAGGATGATTCCCATCGTCCTGGAGTGCCCGCATGATGATGACTGCGGCTTCCGAGGTGACCCATGGAGGCCGCCCGGCGTGATCGTGAGCCCTTCCGCACGCCGGAACCCTCGGCACCTGACCCGAGGGTGGGCCCAGGGCGGGGACGGCATTCGGGGGGAGGCCGTCCCCGCGCTGTGCTTATGGTCGCGCCTTCGGCGCTCCGTGCGAGGGGCGCCGGGAAGACCCGCTCTTCCCTCGTCGCGGCTCGGGCGCTGGGCGCCCTCACCGCTCCTCGGTCCAGAGCGGGTCGCGCCCCTCGCGGGTCACGGCCCTGCACGTCCGCACGGGGTTCTGTGGGCCGAGACGTTCTGTGGGCCCGAGCCGCGAAACGTTTGTAGATCCTCGGCTCGCGAAATTCCGGCGGTGCACCCAAGCTCGTCAGGCCTTCTCCAGGTAGTCGGCCTTCTCGTCCTTGAGCAGCCGCTCGATCTCCGCCCGCAGGGCCGGGTGCGAGGACAGCTCCGGGTCGGCCTGGAGCAGCGCCGCCGCCTCGGCGCGGGCGGTCTCGATGACCTCCTCGTCCCGCAGCAGTTGCAGCAGCTTGAGCGACGACCGCTTGCCCGACTGCGCCGCTCCCAGCACGTCGCCCTCCCGCCGCTGCTCCAGGTCCACGCGCGACAGCTCGAAGCCGTCGAGGGTGGCGGCCACCGCGTCCAGCCGGGCCCGCGCCGGGGTGCCTTCCGGGAACTCCGTCACCAGCAGGCACAGCCCGGGCAGCCCGCCCCGGCCCACGCGCCCGCGCAGCTGGTGGAGCTGGGAGACGCCGAAGCGGTCGGCGTCCATGATGACCATCACCGAGGAGTTGGGCACGTCGACGCCGACCTCGATGACCGTGGTCGCCACCAGCACGTCGACCTCGCCCTTGGAGAACGCCCGCATGATCGCCTCCTTCTCCTCGGGAGGCAGCTTCCCGTGCAGGACCGCCAGCCGCAGCCCCTCCAGCGGCCCCTCGGCCAGCATGGCGGCGACGTCGAGGACGGCCAGCGGCGGCCGGCGCTCGTCGTCGGGCGGCGCCCCCGACATGTCTCCCTCGTCTCCCTCGACGTCCCCGATGCGCGGGCACACGATGTAGGCCTGCCGCCCCAGCGCGACCTCCTCCCGCACTCGCTGCCAGGTGCGCTCCAGGTAGTGCGGCTTCTCGGCGGCCGGCACGACGTGGGTGGTGATCGGCGCGCGCCCGGAGGGCAGCTGGGACAGGGTCGACACCTCCAGGTCGCCGAAGACCGTCATGGCGACCGTGCGCGGGATCGGCGTGGCGGTCATCACCAGCACGTGGGGGCGCCCGCCCGAGACCTTCTCCCGCAGCGCGTCGCGCTGCTCCACGCCGAAGCGGTGCTGCTCGTCCACGACCACCAGCCCCAGCTCGGCGAACTGCACGTGCTCCTGCAGCAGCGCGTGCGTGCCGACGACGATGCCGGCCGTACCCGAGGCCACGTCGAGCAGCGCGGAACGCCGGGCGGCGGCGCCCATGGAGCCGGTCAGCAGGGCCACCGAGGTGCCGCCGAGCATGCCCCCGGCGGCCAGGTCGCCCAGCATGGCGGTGATGGACCTGTGGTGCTGCTGGGCCAGCACCTCGGTGGGCGCGAGCAGCGCGGCCTGCCCGCCCGCGTCGACGACCTGCAGCATGGCCCGCAGGGCCACCACGGTCTTGCCCGCGCCGACCTCGCCCTGGAGCAGCCGGTGCATGGGATGCTCGCTCGCCAGGTCGCGGGCGATCTCCTCGCCCACGGCGAGCTGTCCCTCGGTGAGGGAGAACGGCAGGCGGGCGTCGAAGTCGGCCAGCAGGCCGTCGCCCCGGCGCGGACGCGGCTTGGCCGGCCAGGCGGTGGCGGCCATCCGGCGCTGCACCAGCACGGCCTGCAGGACGAACGCCTCGTCGAACTTCAGCCGCTTGTGCGCCCGCGTCACGTCGCCGAAGTCTTTGGGCCGGTGGACCGCCTCCAGGGCCTCGGCCAGCGGGATCAGCCGGTGCCTGGCGCGCAGCTGGGCGGGCAGCGGGTCCTCCAGCGGGCCCAGCGTGTCGAGCACGACGCCGACCGCGCGCCTGATCACCCACGGCGTCAGGTCCTTGCCCGCCGGATAGATCGGCACGGGCGCGCTGGCGAACTCCTCGGCCGTGGCCTCGCTCTCCTCGAACAGCTCGAACTCGGGGTGCGCCAGCTGCCAGCGCGGGTTGGAGCGCGCGCCGAACAGCCCGACCTTGCCGGCGAACATCCCGCGCCGTCCCGGCTTGAGCCTGGACTCGGCCACATGCGAGCCGCGGCCGAAGAAGGCCAGGTAGATCTTGTTGCGGTCGCCGTCGACGACCTCGACCTCCAGCCAGGTGCCGCCGCGGTTGCGCATCGGCTTGCGCATCACCCTGGTGACCTCGCCGACCACGGTGACGTGCTCGTCGACGACCAGCGCGTCGAGCGAGGTCCGCTCGCCGCGCTCGGCGTAGCGGCGCGGATAGTGGCGCAGCAGGTCGCCCACCGTCTCCAGGCCGAGCACGGCGTGCAGCAGCTTGGCGGTCTTGGGGTCGAGCGCCTTGCCCAGAGGCTCGTCGAACCTGCTCACGACAAACAGTTCTACCGCCCCCGACCGACAGATTGACCCGGCATTCACTCCACGCCGATCAGCAGCGGGTAACCGCCCTGTCCGCCCTCGTACACGACCACCTCGACGACCGGCTCCAGGCGGCGCCTGATCTCCTCGGCCAGCCGTACCGGGGCCTCGGCGCCCGTGACCAGGGTCACCAGCTCGCCGCCGCCCGCCAGCATCCGCTCCACCAGCCGGACCGCCGTCTCGCGCAGGCCGGAGCCGATCTCCACCACCTCGCCGTCGATCAGCGCGAGCACGTCGCCGGGACGGCACACGCCCGCGCTGGTCACCGCCTCGCGGCCGGCCACGGTCAGGTGGCCGTAGCGGGTGTGCCCGGCCGCGTCGGTCATCGCCACCACGTCGTCGTCGAAGCGGCGCAGCGGGTCGTGCACGGCCATCGCCGCCAGCCCCTGGACGGTGGCCTTGGTCGGCAGCACGCTGACCACCACGCCGTCCTCGCGGGCGATCTCCGCCGCCGCCACCGCCACCGCGCGCACGCCCTCGTCGTTGGGCAGCACCGCGACCTCCTGGCCCGCCTCGCGGATCGCGGCCAGCATCGCGGGAAGCGGCGGGCTCGTGCCGGGCTCCCGCCGTACCACCACGGCCCCGGCCTGCTCGAACAGCGCCGCGATGCCCTCGCCCGCGGCCACCGCCACCACGCCGCGCCCGGCGCTCGCCCGGTGCGTCCGCTCGGCGAGGTAGGTGACGCGGATCCGGTGCGGCCGGCCCGCGCGCAGCCCCGCCTCGATCGCCGCGCCGGCGTCGGCCACGTGGACGTGCACGTTCCACAGCCCGTCGCCGCCCACGATCACCAGCGAGTCGCCCAGCGCGTCGAGTTCCTCGCGCAGCTTGTCCACCTCCGGCGCGTCGAGCAGGTACATCACCTCGTAGCCCGCCCCGGCCTCGGTCATCGGCACGACCGCCGCCGTCGGCGCGGGGACCTCGTACCGCTCGGGATAGGAGTCGGTGATCACCGACTCCAGCGCCTCCAGGATGATCGCCAGCCCCGCGCCGCCCGCGTCCACCACGCCGCTGCGCGCCAGCACGTCGAGCTGCTCGGGGGTACGGCGCAGCGCCGTCCTGGCCGCCGTTGCCGCCGCCCTCACCACCGCCGCCAGGTCCCCGTCCAGCTCGCGTACGGCTCCCGCCGCGGCCTCCAGCACGCTCAGCACGGTCCCCTCGACGGGCCTGGCCACCGCACCCTTGGCCAGCGCGGCCGCCCTCACCAGCCCCTCGCGCAGGCCGGAACCGTCCTCCTTGAGCACCTCCGCCAGGCCGCGCAACGCCTGGCTCACGATCACGCCGGAGTTCCCCCTGGCCCCGACCAGCGCGCCGTACGCCAGGGTCTGCCACACCACCGCCGGGTCCACGTCCTCCGGCAGGGACTCCACGGCCTCGGCGGCGGACAGCATGGTCAGGTGGAGGTTGGTGCCGGTGTCGCCGTCGGCGACGGGGAACACGTTGAGCGCGTCGATCTCGCCTCTGGCCCTGCCGAGCGTGTCGGCCGACAACCGGGCCCAGCGCCGCACCGCGGACGGCTCGAGGACCGCCGTCCTGTCCGCTCGCGTGCTCACCCTCGCGCGCTCCTCGGTGTGCGGTACCTTTATGGAGGAGAATATCCTCGACGTCCGCACCACGCCGGTCCGCGAACCGCCCGCTCGTGCTCGCGTGGCGACCAGGTGCCGGGATCGGATATCCTCGACTAGCTCGCCGGTTGTCCCGGCATGCCCTCCGCAAGGCCAAACATCAGCGGACCGGGCTGTATATCGACTGTGTTAAGGAGCGATACCGTGGCTTCCGTCTGCGATGTCTGCGCCAAGGGCCCGACCTTCGGCAACAACATCTCCCACTCGCACCGTCGCACCCGCCGGCGCTGGAACCCCAACATCCAGACGGTTCGCGCGGTCATCGGCGGCACGCCGAAGAAGCTGAACGTGTGCACCTCGTGCATCAAGGCGGGCAAGGTCACGCGCTAGCCCGTCTTGCCGACAGCCCGGCGGGAGTCTCCGCCGGGCTTTTCGTCGTGCGCGGACACAGGGACTCGCTGGTGGCGGAAGTCGCGAAACCGATCGCGCTACCCAGAGTGAGTGATCTATCGTCTTTCCGTGACTATCACGTACTCCCCTCCTGGTTATACTGACAGTATGACCAAGAAGATCGGCATCAGTCTGCCCGACGACCTCTACGCTTGGCTCCAGGCCAGCGTCGAGGAAGGGCGTGCCGACTCGGTCTCCGGGATGATCGCAGACACGCTGGCCGCCCGCCGCCAGCGAGAGGGGCTCGCCGAGCTGGTCGCCGACCTCAAGGCCGAGTTCGGCGAGCCGACGCCGGAAGAGGTCGCCTGGGCGGACGACGTGCTCAGGCGTGCCCAGGCGCTCGCCGAGGGCCGCGACCCCGGCAGCCGCTCGGAGGCGTCATGATCGCCGGGCCGCGCTATGTCTTCGACACGGGCGCGCTCATCAAGCTCGAGCGCCAGGACCGCCGCCTCATCCGCCTGGTGGAGCACATCCGCCGTGGCCGGGCGCGAGCGGTGGTGCCTCGCGTCGTGATCGCCGAGGTGTGGCGCGGCGGGTCCCGCCAGGCCCACCTGGCCCGGCTGCTCCGCCTCGCCGAGGCGCCGGCCACCGAACAGCTCACCATCGACGAGCTGACGCCGGACCGGGCACGGCAGATCGGCAAGAAGATCGGCGAGTGCGGCCACGACGACATCGTCGACGTGAACGTGGCGCTCTGCGCCCGCAACCAGGTGACGGGCGCCGTCGACGCCGTCGTCCTGACCGCCGACCGATCGGACATCCTCAGAGTGGATCCGGATCTCCACCCGGCCATCGTCGACGTCTGACCCGAAGGCCCGGCGACCGCGAGGCCGGGCCTTCTAGCGCCACCGCCAGGCGTGGTCCACCGGGCCGATCCCGCCGCCCAGCGGGAAGCCGCGCGCGATCGCCCCCGTCACGTACTCCTTCGCCTTCCCCACCGCCGAGGGCACGTCCTCCCCCAGCGCCAGGTACGACGCCACCGCCGAGGCCAGGGTGCACCCCGTGCCGTGCGTGTGCCGGTTGTCCAGCCGCTCGGCGCGGAAGTAGTGCTCCTCCCGTCCGTCGGTCAGCAGGTCCACCGGCTCGCCGGGCAGGTGGCCGCCCTTGATCAGCGCCCACGTCGGCCCCAGCTCCAGCACCGCGTCCGCGGCACGGCGCAGCCCCGCCTCGTCCTCCACCTTCACCGAGGTGAGCTGCTCGACCTCCCACAGGTTCGGCGTCACCACGGTCGCCACGGGCAGCAGCCGGGACCTGACGACCTCGACGGCCTCGGGCGCCAGCAGCGGGTCGCCGTGCTTGGACACGCCGACCGGGTCGACCACGACCGGCGCGCCGTAGGCGGCCAGGGCCGACGCGACGGTCTCCACCAGCACCGGCGAGGCGAGCATGCCCGTCTTGACGGCGTGCGCGCCGATGTCGCCGAGCACCGAGTCGAGCTGCGCCTTGACGGCCTCGGGCGGCAGTTCCCAGTAGCCCTGGACGCCTAGCGAGTTCTGCGCCGTGACGGCGGCGATGACGCTCATGCCGTGGACGCCGAGGGCGAGCATCGTCTTCAGGTCGGCCTGGATGCCCGCGCCTCCGCCGGAGTCCGATCCGGCCACGGTCAGGACGAGGGGAGGGGCGACGTGTGACACGCCCTTATCCCATCACACAGTCCGCCCCGATCGCGCCGCAGGTCCGGGGAGTCCTGGCGGCGCCGTACGCCCTGACGAGGACGTCCACCGACGCCCCCGCCTCCAGCCTGCCGGGCAGCTCGAGGATGAGCAGGTCGCCGTCCTGGGTCCAGTCGGCGCCCTGGACGTCGGCCACCTCGCCGCCGACCGGCATGGAGACGGTCAGGTCCGACAGGGGCCCGGCGGAGGTGTTGGTGACGTCCACGCGGGCGGTGTAGGCGGAGCCGCGCCGCCGGACGACGTCGAAGGTGACGCTGACGGATCCGGCGTTCTGCGAGAAGACCGACGGCTCGGAGGTCGGGGCGGCCGTGGGCGAGGAGGTGGCGGGCGAGGAGGAGGTGGGCGAGGGCTCGGTGCCCGTGTCCACGTTGCCCACGATGGTCGGCGTGTCGGTGCCCTGCGGGCTGGCGTCCGGCTCGCCGGACTCGTCGGAGGCCTCCTCGGCGGGCTCCTGGCTGTGCTTGGCCTTGACCTTGGTGGTGCCCGTCGGTCTGGCCGCGGGCGTACGGCGGGGCGCGCGTTGCGGCGCCGCGGTGGGCGTCGGCGAGGACTCCTCCTCCGCCAGAGGCTCGGAGGCCTCGGCGGCGTCCTCCTCGGGCGCCGGCTCGGTGTCCGAGAACGTGGGGATGGGCTGGTTGGAGGCCGCCGCGCAGGTGCCGCCCGGGCAGTCGGAGGCGGGGTCGCCGGAGCTCATCATCCGGACGCCGGCCACGGATCCGCCGAGCACGATCGCGACGGCGGTCACCGCGAGCACGGCGATCCGCCCCCTGCCGGAGGACGGCGGGCGCTCCTGGCCCGCCGGGCGCCGGCGGCCACGGCGGCGTGGCGCGAGGTCGTCGTCCAGGTCCGCGTCCAGGTCCTCCTCGGAGGACCAGCCGGAGCCCAGGAACGTGGTCTTGGCGTCGGCCCACGCGGGGGCGTTGGCGAGGGTGGGAGATCCGGCGACCTTGACGTCGCCCGGCTCCGGCGGGAGCGATCCGGCGGGCGGCGGCGCCTGCGGGAGGCCGGTGAGCCGCCCCGTCACCTCGGGCTGTTCGGGCGGGAGCGGCCAGCCGTGCTGCGCCGGCGGCTGCTCGTGCACGCGGGGCGCGGGCTCCCCCTGAGCCCAGAACGCGCCCGTGGAGATCGGGTCTTGCGGAACGGACCACGTCGCCGAGGGATCTGTCTGGTCCATCCCCCGCTGATGTTCGCTCTCCGATCCGCCTGCGCCGTGGCGGCCCATAGTCGACCTTTCTGCCGGGTACGGTGGCCGCCCATCTTCATAACACCTTTGCTACGCCTTTGTCACAACTTTCCCGAGAGTCACACCGGTTCATGACAGGGAGTCGCGGAAGTGGTCCCAGCCGCCCGAGGCGATCGCCCGCCCTCTGACCTGCACGCCTTGGCCCGCCACGACGCGGCCGACGACCGTCCACTCCGGCGGCAGCCGTACCTCCTCGGGGAAGACGGCGGCGAGCGCGTGGTCCTCCCCGCCGGTGAGCACCCAGTCCAGCGGATCGGCGCCCAGCTCGGCGGCGGCGGCCGCGACCGGCTCGGCCACGGGCAGGGCGGCCGGGTCCAGCTCGACGCCCACCCCGCTGGCCTCCGCGACGTGGCCGAGGTCCTGCACCAGGCCGTCGCTCACGTCCAGCATCGCCGTCGCGCCCAGCTCGGCCGCCTGCGGCCCCGCGGCGTACGGCGGAGCCGGTCGCCGGTGCGCCGTCACGACCTCGCCCCGCGCGCCCGGCCCGAACTTCTCCAGCAGCGCCCATCCGGCCGCCGCGAAGCCCAGCCGCCCGCACACGGCCACCACCTGGCCGGGCCGGGCGCCGGAGCGCCGGACGGGCGAGCGCCCCTCCAGGTCGCCCAGGACCGTGACGCCCAGCACGACGAGCTCCCCGCGGGTCACGTCGCCGCCGGCCACGCTCGCCCCCACCACGGCGCACTCGTCGCGCAGCCCGTCGGTCAGCGCGTCGAGCCAGGCGACCGGCAGGTCGGCCGGCATGCCGAGGCCCACCACGAGCGAAGTGGGGCGGGCACCCATGGCGGCCACGTCGGCCAGGTTCTGCGCGGCGGCCTTGCGCCCCACGTCGTAGCCGCTGGACCAATCTCGGCGGAAATGTCTACCCTCAAGCAGCAGGTCCGTCGACACCACGACCCGCCCGTCGGGTGTGCTGACGACAGCCGCGTCGTCTCCCGGACCAAGCAGCACACCCGTTTCCTGTGGCAGGCGACTGGTAATACGAGCTATGACACCGAATTCGCCGAGATCTCCGACAGTGATGGCGCACCTCCTGGAGGCGACAAGGAGCCCATACCGATCCGGACGCCAGGATGCCAGGTGAGGCGGACTCGACCATCAACAGGGTACGGTGGCCCTTCGGCGTGATCCAATTGCCCGGGAGGACGCAATGGTGCAGGCCTACATTCTCATCCAGACCGAGGTCGGCAAAGCCGCCGACGTGGCCAGGGAGATCGCGGCGATCCCCGGTGTCACCCAGGCGGAGGACGTGACGGGACCCTATGACGTGATCGTGCGTGCCGAGGCGAACAACGTGGACGAGCTCGGCAAGCTGGTCGTGGCCCAGATCCAGGGCGTGGAGGGGATCACCCGCACGTTGACGTGCCCTATCGTGCACATATGAGGTGGGCCGCCCTGCTGATCCTGTTCGCGCTCGCCGGATGCGGCGGAGCCGTCCAGGTGGAACCCCCGGTTCCGCAGGGCCCCGCCGTCGCGGCGTGCACGCGGCTGAGCGGCATGCTCCCCGCCACGCTCGACGGGACGCCTCGCGGGGAGTCCACCCCCGAGTCGCCCTACGTGGCGGTCTGGGGGGAGGGCGAGATCGCGCTGCGCTGCGGCGTGCCCCGGCCCGCGAGGATGGCGCCCACCGCCCAGCTCCAGGAGATCGACGGCGTGGGCTGGTTCGCCGACCCCGACGTGCCCACGCTGTTCACGGCGGTGACCGACACGGCCTACGTCGAGGTGACGATCGCCCGCACCCACGAGCCCGGCGAGGTGCTGGTCGACCTGGCCAAGCCGATCCTGACCGCGACGAGCTGACACCGCCCGGCCGGGTACGGCTAGCGCAGCCCGGCCGGGCGGTGCAGGGCCAGCTGGATGAGGTGGTCGACCAGCTCCGGGTAGCCGATGCCGGAGGCGGCCAGCAGCTGGGGCGCCACCGACAGCGAGGTGAAGCCCGGCATCGTGTTGATCTCGTTGAAGATCAGCTTCCCCTCGGGCGTGTAGAAGAAGTCCACCCGGGCCAGGCCCTCGCAGCCCAGCGTCTCGAAGGCGCGCACGGCCATGGAGCGCAGCTCCTCCGACACCTTCGCGGGCAGGTCGGCCGGGACCCGCAGCGACATCTGGTCGGGGTAGTACTTGGCCTCGAAGTCGAAGAACTCCTGCCCGCCCTCGACGATCACCTCGCCCGGCTGGGAGGCCAGGGGCGGCTCGTCGCCGGGCGACTCCAGCACGGCGCACTCGATCTCGCGCCCCTCGATGGCGGCCTCGATGAGCACCTTGGGGTCGTGCTCGCGGGCCAGCTCCACCGCGGCCTCCAGCGAGGCCCGGTCGTGCGCCTTGGAGATGCCCCTGGAGGACCCGGCGCGGGCCGGCTTGACGAACACCGGCCAGCCCAGCTCCTCGGCCTCCTTGAGCACGCGGTCCCGCTCCAGCCGCCAGTCGCGCTCCCGCACGACGACGTAGCGGCCGACGGGCAGCCCGGCCGCCCCCATGGTGAGCTTCATGAAGGCCTTGTCCATGCCGACCGCGCTGGCCAGCACGCCGGAGCCGACGTAGCGGACCCCGGCCATCTCCAGCAGCCCCTGGATCGTGCCGTCCTCCGCGAAGGGCCCGTGCATGACGGGGAAGACCACGTCCACCGCGCCCAGCTCCCTGGGGATGGCGCCGGGCTTGAGTGCCACCAGCGAGCCGGAGGGCAGCGCCAGCTCGGCTCCCGTGTCCTGCACGACGGGCAGCTGCCCGCTCTCGATGGCGAAGCGCTGGTTTTCCGAGGCGAGCACCCACCTGCCGTCCTGGGCGATCCCGATCGGGATCACCTCGTATTTGCTCTGGTCGATCGCCTGGAGCACGCTGCCGGCCCCCATGAGGGAGACGGCGTGCTCGGAGTTGCGACCTCCGAAAACGACAGCGACACGTGGCTTGCTCATGGCTCCCGAATCTACACGCCGTACCGCTCCGGCTTGGGTGAGCGCGACATGAGCAACACGCCGGCCTCGGCCGGAGGCATCCCGTCGTGGACCACGGCGACCACCACCTCGGTGATCGGCATCTCCACGTCGTGCTTCCTGGCCAGCTCCAGCACCGACTCGCAGGACTTGACGCCCTCGGCGGTCTGCCTGGTGGAGGCGATGGCCTCCTGCAGCGACATGCCGCGGCCCAGCTTCTCGCCGAAGGTGCGGTTGCGCGACAGCGGCGAGCTGCACGTGGCGATGAGGTCGCCCATGCCGGCCAGCCCGGCGAAGGTGTGGGGATCGGCGCCGAGCGCCGCGCCGAGCCGGGAGATCTCGGCCAGGCCCCTGGTCATCATCATGGCCGTGACGTTGTCGCCCATCCCCATGCCGACGGCCACGCCGACGGCCAGGGCGATGACGTTCTTGACCGCGCCGCCGAGCTCCACGCCGACGACGTCGGGATTGGTGTAGGGGCGAAACCACGGCGGCACGTGGCAGGCCTCCTGCAGCCGCTCCATCGTCCGCTCGTCGGGGCAGGACACCACGGTGGCCGCGGGCTGGCCGCGCACGATCTCGCCCACCAGGTTCGGCCCGGAGACGACGGCCACCCGCTCGGCCGGCACCTCGGCCACCTCGCAGATGACCTCGCTCATCCGCTTGGTCGTGCCCAGCTCGATGCCCTTCATCAGGCTCACCAGCACGGCGTCGGGCGGCAGGTACGGCTTCCAGTCGGTGAGGTTGCGGCGCAGGGTCTGGGAGGGCACGGCCAGCACCACGAAGTCGGCACCGTGGAGGGCGCGCTCGGGATCGGTGGTGGCGCGCAGCGTCTCCGGCAGCACGACGCCCGGCAGGTAGTCGGGGTTCTCGTGGCGCTCGCCGATCGCCTCGACCAGCTCGGCGCGCCGGCCCCACAGGACCGTCTCCACACCGGCCTTGGCCAGGATCATGGCGAACGTCGTCCCCCACGACCCGGCCCCGAACACCGCCGCTCTCGTCATGGCCTCACTCCGCCCGGCCGTCCGGGGCGCCGGAAAGACCGGGCTCCCACGGCTTGTCGGGGGCCTTCTCGCCGCGCAGCTCGGCCAGCTGGGCGATGATCGCCATCATGATCTCGTTGGTGGCCTCCTTGAGCACCTTGCCCCGCAGCGGCTGGCCGGCGTACTTCGACAGGTCCACCGGCTCGCCCACCGACACCCGGAACGTCTTGCGCGGGA
The DNA here is from genome assembly GCF_002093975.1 of Thermoactinospora rubra. GTDB lineage: Bacteria > Actinomycetota > Actinomycetes > Streptosporangiales > Streptosporangiaceae > Nonomuraea > Nonomuraea rubra_A. The sequence goes on along the minus strand of NZ_MSZZ01000005.1, from coordinate 168,410 downwards.
ACAGCCTGGGCTTGGTCTCGCCGTACGGCAGCAGCTCGTGGGCGCCCCAGTGGGCGAGAGGGATCACCGGCGCGCCGGTCTCCAGCGCCAGCCGCGCCACGCCGGTCTTGCCCGCCATGGGCCACAGCTCGGGGTCGCGGGTGCAGGTGCCCTCGGGGTAGAACAGCACCGCCGCGCCGCTGTTGAGCCGCTGCCGCGAGATCTCCAGCGACTTGGCCGCCTCCGTGCTGCCCCGGTAGACCGGGATGGCCAGCAGCGCGCGCACGGCCGTGCCGAGCAGCGGCACCGAGAACAGCCCCGACTTGGCGAGGATGACCGGCCAGCGCCCGTTGTTGTACAGGAAGTGCGCCAGCAGCACCGGATCGGTCCACGACAGATGGTTGGCGGCGATGATGATGCCGCCCTTGCGCGGGATGCGCTCGCCGTGCCGCCAGTCCTTCTTCACCAGGAGCCACGAGAGCGGTTTGACCACGACGACGGCCAGATACTCCCAGAAGCGGGACGGGCGATCGGGACGTGCCACGGGATTCCTCCAACGACGTGCGGGGGCGCGCCCCAAGTCTCCCCGTGCTCGACCGGGATGTCGAGGCGCGATGCTTAAGCCTATGAGCAACCACTGGTCGCTGGTCATCCCGGTGAAGACGCTGGTCGCCGCGAAGACCAGGCTGGCCGCCGCCCTGGGGCCGCACCGCGCCCGGCTGGCGGTGGCCGTGGCGTGCGACACCACGTCGGCGGCGCTGGCGTGCCCGCTGGTGGCCCGGGTCATCGTCGTGACCTCCGATCCGCTGGCCGCGGGGCCGCTGGCGCGGCTGGGGGCCGAGGTGGTGCACGACCCGGACCGGGGGCTCAACACCGCGCTCAGGACCGGCGCCGCCCACGCCCCGGAGGGGCCGGTCGGCGCGTTGCAGGCCGACCTGCCGGCGCTGCGGCCCGCCGAGCTGGCGCGGGTGCTGGCCGCGGCGGCCGAGTTCGAGCAGGCGTTCGTGCCCGACGCGCAGGAGGTCGGCACGACCTTCTACGGCGTACGGCGGGGCGTGCCGTTCCGCCCGCGCTTCGGCGGCGAGTCGCGGGCCAGGCACCTGGCGGGCGGGGCCAAGGAGCTGGCGCTGGAGGGCATCGAGTCGGTCAGGCGGGACGTGGACACCCCCGACGACCTGCGCGCGGCGATGGCCCTGGGCCTGGGGCCGCACACCGCCGAGGTGGTCAGCTCGCTCGGAGGTTTCCGATCGACGGGGTGAGGTAGATCGGCGCGTGGGCGACGGTGACGATCAGGCAGGCGATCCAGAGCATCGACCCGATCGCGAGCCGCTCGGCGAGCAGGCCGCCCAGGATGCCGCCGAACGGCATGGCGCTCCACATGAGGAAGCGCATGCTGGCGTTCATCCGGCCGCGCAGGTGGTCGGGCGTGACCGCCTGGCGGTAGCTGCCCTGGCCGACGTTGAACACCATCGCGGCGGCGAGCCACAGCGCCGAGGCCAGCGGGTAGACGGCCAGCCGCCATCCCTCGCCGGTGAGCGGCAGCAGCAGGGGGAAGACCGAGGCCAGGACCGCTCCGCCGTACATGGCCCTGCCCAGGCCGAAGCGGGCGGTCAGCTTGGGCGCGAGCAGCGCGCCGGCCACGCCGCCCACGGCGTAGCCGGACAGGATCAGGCCGTAGAGCCCGGCGCCGACGCCGAGGTGGCGGATGAGGAACAGCGGCTGGACGACCGCCCAGACGCCGTTGGCGAGCATGTTGAGCGCGCCGACCGCGGCGACGCGGCGCAGCACGGGGTGGCCGGCCACGTACCGCACGCCCTCGGCCAGCTCGGCCCGCAGGCTGCGGCGCGCCTCGGGCGGGGCGGGGCTCTCCTTCGTCCGCACGCCGCGCAGCAGCAGCGCCGAGCCCAGGTAGGAGACCGCGTCGGCGAGGAGGGCCACCGGGGCGGTCAGCAGCTGCGCGAGCCAGCCGCCCAGACCGGGTCCGGCCACGCCGGCGACGCCGCGCAGGGTCTCCAGGGCGCCGATGCCGCGCGGCAGGTCGCGCTTGGCGATGATCGAGGGCAGGAAGCTCATGTGGGCGACGTCGAAGAACACCGTGCACACGCCCGTGACGAGCGCGACGGCGTAGAGCTGCGCGAGCGACAGCACCCCGGCCACGGCGGCGAGGGGAACGCTCGCCAGCGCGGCGGCCCGCACCAGGTCGGCGGCCACGAGGATCGGGCGGCGGCGCATCCGGTCCACCCACACCCCGGCGGGCAGGCCGATCAGCAGGAACGCGATCATCTCCGCGGCCGTCAGCACGCCCAGCTGGAACGGCCCGGCCTGCAGCGTGATGACGGCCGTCAGCGGCAGCGCCACGAGCGTCACCTGGGTGCCCGCCTGGCTCAGCGCGTCGGCGGCCAGGTACCGCCGGAACGCCGGGCCGCGCCACAGATCTTCCACGCCGAGCGATCCTGGCGGTCTCGCCGCCCGCGGGTCAAACCGTTTACTCTGGTGGGCGTGCAGGGGACGGTGCGCACCTTCGATCCGGTCACCCGTTCGGGGACGGTGTTCCTCGACGACGGGACGGTGCTGGAGTACGGCACGCGGGCGTTCGACGCCGGGCCGCTGAGGCTGCTGCGCGCCGGGCAGCGGGTGAACCTCGCGGTGGCCGACGGCGTGATCACCTACATCACGCTGTCGACTTTCCCGCTTCCCGGCGAATGAAAAACGGCCCCCGCGGGGGCCGTTTCCCGGTGGCCTGGCCTACTTCCGCTTCGCCAGCTTCTTGCCCTCGACGTTGACGAGCTCCTTGAAGTCGGAGCCCGGGCGGAACTTGGGCGCCCAGCTCTCGGCGACCTTGATCTCCGCGCCGGTCGAAGGGTTCCTGGCCGAACGCGCCGGCTTGTGGACCATCTCGAATGCGCCGAAGCCCGTGATGGAGACCTTGTCGCCGCTCGCGACCGCCTTCTGAATGGTCTCGAGAATCGCGTTGACCGCCTCGGCGGCCGTCTTCTTGTCCCCCACCCGGCCTGCGATGGCGTCGACGAGTTCCCGCTTGTTCATCTATCCCCCTGAATTGGCCCGGGGTTCCAACACAGACGTCATCGATAGAAACCCCTTACGCGCTCGAAATTAGGGGGGAATGCACTGGAACTCAATCACCGTCCGCGTTTTCTTGGGCGCGTGGCGTGTCGGCCACCTCCGCCAGGAACGCATCCAGGCGCGTGGAGGCCCGCCGGGGATCCCGCTTGGCCAGGTCGCAGATGGCCAGATAGCGCCTGGCCAGGCGTTCGCGGTCGGCGGGCGGGAGCATGCGGACGCGGCGGTGCGCCTCGCGCAACCGCCGCGCCAGTGAGTCGTCTTCTAGACGGTCGTCGGCAGCCATGGCTGCCGACCATTCTCGTATGCCGCTATCTGGTCGGCGTGCCGCAGGGTCAGGCCGATGTCGTCCAGGCCCTCCATCAGCCGCCAGCGGGTGTAGTCGTCGATCTCGAAGCTCCAGGCGTCCGAGCCCAGCCGCACCTCGCGCTCCACCAGGTCGACGGTGATCGGCGTGGCGGGGTCGGCCTCGACCGCGGCCTGCAGCTCCTCGACGACCTTGCCGTCGAGCACCACCGGGAGCAGGCCCATCTTGGTGGCGTTGTTGCGGAAGATGTCGCCGAACCTGGCGGAGATCACCACGCGGAAGCCGTACTGCTGGAGGGCCCAGACGGCGTGCTCGCGCGAGGAGCCGGTGCCGAAGTCGGGGCCGGACAGCAGGATCGTGGCGCCGTCGTAGGCGGGGTTGTTGAGCACGAAGCCCGGGTCCTCGCGCCAGGCGGCGAACAGGCCCTTCTCGAAGCCGGTGCGGCTGACCTGCTTGAGCCAGACGGCCGGGATGATCTGGTCGGTGTCGACGTTGCTGCGGCGCAGCGGCACCGCCGTACCGGTGTGGGTGGTGAAAGCTTCCATGGTCGGTCCTCTACAGGTCGGCCGGGGCCGTCAGACGGCCGGTGACGGCGGTGGCGGCGGCCACGGCGGGCGAGACCAGATGGGTGCGGCCGCCCTTGCCCTGGCGCCCTTCGAAGTTGCGGTTGGAGGTGGAGGCGCTGCGCTCGCCCGGCTTGAGCGTGTCGGGGTTCATGCCCAGGCACATCGAGCAGCCGGCCTGGCGCCACTCGGCGCCCGCCTCCTGGAAGACCTTGTCCAGGCCCTCCTTCTCGGCCTCCAGCTTGACCTGCATGGAGCCGGGGACGATGAGCGTGCGGGTCTTGACCTTGCGCCCGCGCAGGATCTCGGCGGCGGCGCGCAGGTCCTCGATGCGGCCGTTGGTGCACGAGCCGACGAAGACCGTGTCGACCTCGATCTCGCGCAGCGGCGTGCCGGGGGTCAGGCCCATGTACTCCAGCGCCCGCTCGGCCGCCGCCCGCTCCGTGGGGTCGGTCATCGCCGCGGGGTCCGGCACGACCTCACCCAGCGGCAGGCCCTGGCCGGGGTTCGTGCCCCAGGTGACGTACGGCGTGAGCGTCGCGGCGTCGATCTCGACGACCTTGTCGAACACGGCGTCGTCGTCGGTCCTGAGCGTCTTCCAGTACTCGACCGCCTGGTCCCATTTGTCGCCCTTGGGCGCGTGCGGGCGGCCCTTGAGGTAGGCGAAGGTGGTCTCGTCGGGGGCGATCATGCCCGCGCGAGCTCCGGCCTCGATCGACATGTTGCAGATCGTCATCCGGCCCTCCATGGAGAGCTTGCGTACGGCCTCGCCGCGGTACTCGACGATGTGACCCTGGCCGCCGCCGGTGCCGATCTTGGCGATGATGGCCAGGATCAGGTCCTTGGCGGTGACGCCGACCGGCAGCTCGCCCTTGACCTCGATGGCCATGGTCTTGGGCCGGTAGGCGGGCAGCGTCTGCGTGGCCAGCACGTGCTCGACCTCGGAGGTGCCGATGCCGAAGGCGAGCGCGCCGAACGCGCCGTGCGTGGAGGTGTGGGAGTCGCCGCAGACGATCGTCATGCCGGGCTGCGTCAGGCCGAACTGCGGGCCGATGATGTGCACGACGCCCTGCCCGGCGTCGCCCATCGGGTGCAGCCGGATGCCGAACTCGGCGGCGTTCTTGCGCAGGGTCTCCACCTGGGTCTTGGAGACCGGGTCCTCGATCGGGCCCAGCACGGTGGGAACGTTGTGGTCTTCGGTGGCGATGGTGAGATCGGGCCTGCGCACGCTCCGCCCCGCCATCCGCAGGCCGTCGAAGGCCTGGGGGCTGGTGACCTCGTGGATGAGGTGCAGGTCGATGTAGAGCAGGTCCGGTTCGCCCTCGGCTCGTCGTACGACGTGCTGCTCCCAGACCTTCTCCGCAAGTGTGCGGCCCATTGGATCTCCCTGTGTCTACTGGTCGCGCCTCCAGCGCTCCCGGCGACTTGCTCTCTCGTATGCTGAGACGGCAGTATCGGTGTATGGACAACTCTAGCGGAGTCGGCGTACTGGACAAGGCCGTTCTCGTTCTCAATGCGCTCGAAGCGGGCCCCGCATCCTTGGCACAGCTCGTCCAGGCCACCGGCCTGGCCAGGCCGACGGCCCATCGGCTGGCCGTCGCGCTGGAATTTCACAGGTTTGTGTCGCGCGACACGCAGGGGCGTTTCGTGCTCGGCCCCCGGCTGTCGGAGTTGTCCACCGCGGCGGGCGAGGACCGGCTGCTCGCGGTCGCCGCGCCGGTGCTGACCCAGCTGCGTGACCTGACCGGGGAGAGCGCGCAGCTCTACCGCCGCCAGGGCGACGAGCGGGTGTGCGTGGCCGCCGCCGAGCGGGCCAGCGGGTTGCGCGACACGGTCCCGGTCGGCTCGGCGCTGCCGATGACCGCCGGCTCGGCCGCGCAGGTGCTGCTGGCCTGGGAGGAGCCCGACCGGCTGCACCGCGGCCTGCGCGGCGCCAAGTTCACCGCCGCCACCCTCGCCTCGGTACGGCGGCGCGGCTGGGCCCACAGCGTGGGCGAGCGGGAGCAGGGTGTGGCGAGCGTCTCAGCGCCCATAAGAGGCGCGGGCGGCAAGGTCATCGCGGCCGTGTCGGTGTCGGGGCCGATCGAGCGCCTGACCAGAACCCCTGGTCGGCTGCACGCCGCGCCGGTCATGGCCGCCGCCGAGCGCATTACGGAGGCGATGCGGCGCTCGTCCTGAACACGCGGCGCCGCCTGAATCGAGAAGCGAACGCCCACGTCCTGGGTCTAGCCTGGGTGGGTGACAGATCGCATCGAGGTAGCGGCAGCTGAGCTGCGACCCCTGCTCGAGGAGTTCATCGTCTGGGCCAAGCAGAACGAGCCCGGCTGCGCCCCCGAACTTGTGGGCCCCGTCATGCTGTGGCACCGGCTGGCCTACTCCGACGATGCCGGCACGTGGAAGCGCGACCACGTCCGGGGGCTCATGCTCGAACGCATGCCCGACGTGGTCGAGGACCCCGACGCGGCGGCCGACGGCATGGTGGCGGCGCTGGAGGCGTACCTGACGTTCCTGTCGGGGACCGGCAGACTCTCGCGCCGCTCCGACCCGCTGGAGGACCTGCTGGAGGAGCTGGCCGACGTGGAGGACGAGTTCGTCGACCTCATGGACGAGCTGGCCGAGGACGAGGACGACGAGCTCGGCGATCTGGGGGACGTCGAGCAGTTCGCCGAGGAGCTGGCCGCGCTGCCGACCATCCGGCTGCGCCCCGACTCCGAGCTGGCCGAGGCGGCGCGCCGGGTGCCGCTGATCGCCAAGGCGCGCGATCTGGCGCTGTGGGTGGGCCCCTCGCGCAAGATGGCGGGCGACGCCGTCCTGCCCGACGCGGAGGTCGAGGAGGCGCTGGCCGTGGTGGGACTGCCCAGGCCGGCCACCTCCGGGCCGCTGTCCGAGGCGGTCCCCCAGCTGTGGAACATCTGGAACCTGGCCGTCGACCTGGAGTTCCTCGGCTCCGGCGACGACGACACGGTCCGGGTGATGGACGACACGGCCGAGTGGCCGTTCGCCGACGACGAGGACGTGCTGGAGGCGTGGTCGCTGGGGCTGCACTCCATCGACTACGCCGACCCCGAGCTGCCCGACGACGACCTGACCATGGCGCTGGCCGGGCTCACCCGGGGACTGCTCATCCGGCTGCTGCTCGCGGGCGGCTCGCGGGAGCTGGCCGGGCTGCGCCAGGAGCTCGCCCAGGCCGCCGCCGAGCTGGACGAGCTGGGCCAGGACGCCTGGGACACGGCCACCGAGCTGTACGGTGACCCGCTCGCCCCGGTGATCGACTGGCTGGTCGGCTACGGCATGGTGACGGTGTCCGGCTCGACCGTCTCGCTCACGCCGCTCGGCACCGACGGCGTGGTGCACCTGGTCGACGAGGCCGACGTCGACGTCGACGCCCGCCCGGCGATCGACTCGATGAGCGCGCTGGACCTGCTCGCCCTGAGCGCCGAGCTGCCGGAGGACGAGGCCGACGCCGAGCTGGCCGCGTGGATGCGGCTGCGCGACCCGGCCAAGGCCGCCAAGGAACTGCTCGACGCGGCGGCCGAGGACCCGGCCGACGCCCTGATCCGGGTCCAGGCCGCCAGCGTGGTGGGCACGCTGGGCGAGGCGGCGATCCCGGCCTGGCAGGCCGTGCTGTCGGAGCCTTCGCTGCGCCCCTACGCCGCCACGCACCTCACGCAGCTCGGCGTCCCCGGCGCCCCCGAGCCCACCCAGGACGACACCCACTGGCTCATCCTCGACATGTGGACCATCTCGGCGGGCCTGGGCCGGTCGGAGTTCGTCAGCAGCCTGCGCGACATCGGGCCGGACCTGCTGGACGACCTCATCGAGGTGATGTGGAAGATCCCGCACCCGCACGTGGAGGAGCTGCTGGACCTCATCTCGCAGGTCCACCCGGACAAGCGGGTCGCCAAGGCCGCCAAGCGCACGCTCTTCAAGGCCCGCTCGGCCTCCCGGGCCTAACGCCCTGCCGCACCGGCAAGGCCACCGCCTGCGCCGGTGCGGCAGCCGCCTTCATGCCCGCAGCTCTTCATGCCCACAACCCGAGGCACGGGAATGCCTTCGACATCCTGGCATGGACGCGGTTACAACGGTTACAAACGATGACGCCACCCAACGGGAGACGACGAGCAACCCAGCGGAAGACGATGAGCACCCCGAACGAACGGAAAGCGACGCCCCCGTGAGGGCGCGGCCCGATCTGGACTGAGGAGCGGTGAGGGCGCCCAGCGCCAGAGCCGCGACGAGGGAAGATCGGGCCTTCTCAGCGCCCGAACACGGAGCGCCGCAGGCGCGACAAAGGCAACACAGTAGTCCCGACCGGATTCGAACCGGCGTTACCGCCTTGAGAGGGCGGCGTCCTAGGCCACTAGACGACGGGACCGCGGAGCGCGGGTGACAGGGTGGTAGTCCCGACCGGATTCGAACCGGCGTTACCGCCTTGAGAGGGCGGCGTCCTAGGCCACTAGACGACGGGACCCTGTCACAAGCGATGTGCCGGGGCCTGCCCCGGCAGCGGTGGTAACTCTACCGTACCCCGAGGACCACTCCAAACCGCTTTACCCCGGCATGGGCTCCGGCCGGTGCACGGGCACCCGCTTCCCCGTGCGCCCCTGCGGCCACGCCGGGGCGGACGCGGAACCCCTCCACAACGCGAGAAGCGGACGCCCTCCGGACGTCCGCTTCGGAAGCTGGGGTGCCAGGACTCGAACCTAGAATGACGGAACCAGAATCCGTAGTGTTGCCAATTACACCACACCCCACCGCGGCGAACCCTGGGGCTCGCTCGGCGACGTCCGAAAGAATAGCCCAGCTTGGCCCCCATCACCAAAACGATTGCCGGAAGGCCGGGCCGCAGCACGGACATGCCAAGCTGGGGGGGGACAAAATCACCCCGCTGAGGAGCCCGAGCGTTGACCGAGAACCCGTTCTTCGCACCCAGCAGCCTGCCGTACCAGCTGCCCGACTTCGCCGCCATCCGCGAGGAGCACTTCCTGCCGGCCTTCGAACGCGGCATGGCGGAGCAGCTGGCCGAGGTCGACGCCATCGCGACGAGCTCGGAGCCGCCCACCTTCGACAACACCGTCGCGGCGCTTGAGCGGTCGGGGCGGATCCTGAGCCGCACGGCCACCGTGTTCTTCAGCCTCGCCGCCTCCGACGCCACCGACGGCATCAGGGAGATCGAGAAGGAGATCGCGCCGCGGCTGGCCCAGCACCGGGACGAGATCCACCTCAACCGGGCACTGTGGGCCCGCATCAAGCAGGTCGCCACCGACGACCCCGAGGAGGCGTGGCTGCTGGAGCGGTACCGCACGGACTTCATCAAGGCGGGCGCCGACCTGTCGGAGGCCGAGCAGGCCAAGCTCAAGGAGCTCAACGAGCAGCTGGCCACGCTGTCCACCGAGTTCGCGCAGAACCTGCTCAGGGCCAAGACGGACTCGGCGCTGGTCACCGAGGACCCCGCCGAGCTCGACGGCCTGGAGGAGGCCGAGCTCAAGGCCATCCACAAGGACGGCAAGTACGTCCTGCCGCTGCTCAACACCACCAACCAGCCGGCGCTGGCCGTGCTGACCGACCGCGAGACGCGGCGCAGGCTGTTCACGCTGAGCGTGGAGCGGGCGCCCGAGAACTTCGAGCTGGCGATCAAGCTGGCCAGGCTGCGCGCCGAGCGGGCCGCGCTGCTGGGCTACCCCAACCACGCCGCCTACACGGTGGCCGACCAGACGGCCAAGACCGTGGAGGCCGTCGAGGAGATGCTCGCCCAGCTGGTCGGCCCCGCCGTACGCAACGCCAGGCAGGAGGCCGAGGCGCTGACCGAGCAGGCGGGCTTCCCGATCGAGCCGTGGGACTGGTCCTTCTACGCCGAGAAGGTGCGCAAGGCCCGCTACGACCTGGACGACAACGCGCTGCGACCCTACTTCGAGCTGAACCGCGTCTTCGACGACGGCGTCTTCTACGCGGCCACGCGGCTGTACGGGATCACCTTCACCGAGCGCCCCGACCTCAAGGGCTACCACCCGGACACGCGGATCTGGGAGGTGTTCGACGAGGACGGCTCGCCGCTCGGCCTGTTCCTGCTCGACCCCTACGCCCGGCCCACCAAGCGGGGCGGCGCGTGGATGAACAACCTGGTCGAGCAGTCGTTCCTGCTGGGCGATCGGCCCGTGGTCATGAACAACCTCAACATCACCAAGCCCGCCGAGGGCCCGACGCTGCTGACCTTCGACGAGGTCACCACCGCCTTCCACGAGTTCGGCCACGCGCTGCACGGGCTGTTCTCGCAGGTGCGCTTCCCGCGCGTGGAGGGCACCAACGTGCCACGCGACTTCGTGGAGTACCCCTCCCAGGTCAACGAGATGTGGGCGACCTGGCCGGAGGTGCTGGCCAACTACGCCAGGCACCACGAGACGGGCGAGCCCATGCCCGCCGAGCTGGCCGGCAGGCTCCAGGCCGCGGAGAAGTTCAACCAGGGCTTCCGCACGGTGGAGTACCTGGCGGCCACGCTGCTGGACTGGGCCTGGCACAAGCTGGCCGCCGGCGAGCAGGTCGAGGACGCCCGGGAGTTCGAGGCGCGGGCGCTGGAGGAGGCCGGGATCGCCTTCCCGCTCGTGCCGCCGCGCTACCGCACCAACTACTTCGCGCACATCTTCTCCGACGTCAGCGGCTACAGCGCCGGGTACTACTCCTACATCTGGAGCGAGGTGCTCGACGCCGAGAGCGTGGAGTGGTTCAAGGAGAACGGCGGGCTCAAGCGGGAGAACGGCGACCACTTCCGCAGGACGCTGCTGTCGGTGGGCGGGAGCATGGATCCGCTGGCCGCCTTCCGCAACTTCCGGGGCCGTGAGCCGCGCATCGAGCCGCTGCTGGAGCGCCGCGGCCTGAAGTGACCGGCTCCGCCGTACCCCTGGGCCACCCCAGGGGTACGGCGGGCGGCTCATTTGAAGGCGGGGGCGTGCTCCTCGGCCCACTGGGCGAAGGTGCGCGGGGCGCGGCCGGTGACCCGCTCGACGGTGTCCACCACCTGGTAGGCGTCCTCGGGCACGTCGAAGGCCATGCTCAGGAACTCCAGGTACTGCTGCGGGACGCCGCGGGCGCGCAGGTCGTCCAGGGTGAGCTCGACCACCTCGATCTCCCGGCCGGTCGCCGCGCCGAGGATGCGGGCCTTGTCGTAGACGTCGAGCCGCTCCGGCCCCGTGAGCCCGTAGGTCTGGCCGGCGTGGCCGTCCGAGGTGAGCACCGTGGCGATCACGGCGCCGATGTCCGCCTCGTGCACCATGCACGTCTTGGTGCGGGGGAACGCCTCCTCGATGCGGCCGTGCGCGCGCACCGGCTCGCTCCACTCCAGCGCGTTGGACATGAACTCGGTCGGCTGCACGTAGGTCCACTCCAGGTCGCTCGCCCTGAGCGCGGGCTCCAGCGTGCCCGGCCCCATGGCGCTGAGCAGGGTGACCTTGCGGCCGTCGAGGAGCTTGACGATCTCCTCGCCGTTCGGCAGCGTCGTGTAGTCGTCGTCGGCGGCGTCGATGAGGTGGACGCCGGTCACGCCCTCGAGGGCGGGCGCCAGGGTGTCGGCGCGCGTCAGGTCGCCCCGCACGACCTCCACCCCGGCGGGCAGGTCTGCGGTCGCGGGGTCGCGGGTCAGGGCGCGCACCGTGGCGCCGCGGTCGAGCAGCTCGCGGACGACGTGGCGGCCGACGGTGCCGGTGGCTCCGGTTACGAGAATCGTCATGCGGCTCACGCTAGGAGCTATTGCGGCAAGGACAGTTCCTCGATCGTACGGCGAAGCCACTCGATCTCCGCCTTGCCGGTGGCCCGGGCGATGAGCAGCATGCCGCGGCGGAAGGGGTCGGCGACCTCCTCGGCGCGGACCGGCCGCCCGTCCTCGTAGAAGAAGCTCGACGGCTGCTCCAGGAACTCCAGCCGGCGGCGCAGCACCCGCACCTGGTCCTCGCGCGAGGGCAGCGCGGACAGGAACGTCAGCAGCGCGAAGAACCTGGTCTGGTCGGTGATCTCGGCGTCCTTCGGCTCGCGCAGGCGGCGCATGAGCTCGGCGCGGCCCTTGCCGGTGATCGTGAGGACCTGGCGCGGGGCGGCCGCCGCGCCCTGCTCCTCGTGCCGCTCGACCAGGCCGTCCGCCTCCAGCCTGGCGATGGCCGGGTAGAGCGCGCCGTCGCTGACCTGCCGCAGGTGCCCGGACAGGGCGGCGATCCTGGACTTCAGCTCGTAGCCGTGCATCGGCTCGCGGTTGAGGAAGCCGAGGATCATCAGCGCGAGGTCGCCTCCTCTGGACATGGGTGCATCGTAGCGCTATATCTCTAAACGAGATAACTCGAAACGAGGCACACATCATGCTGAGGCAGGCCTTCCCGATCTACGTCGAACTGCTGACCGCGGTCGTCGCCGTGAGCGTCATCGACCTGTTGTGGGTCTCCGGTCTCGGCGCGGAGGCGATCGCCGCCGTCACGATCGCCACCACGACCGAATACCTGGCCCTCGGCCTCTTCCTGGCCGTGGCGACGGGCGTCACCGTGCTGGTCGGCAGGCGCGACGGGCGCGAGCCGGTCAGCCCGGTGGTCAGGACCGGCTGGCTGCTGTGGGCCGTCGTCAGCGTGGCGGTGACCGTGCCGGGGGTGCTGGCGCGCGAGCCGCTGGCCGGCCTGTTCGCCGCCGACGCGGGCACCGCCGCGCTGACGGCCGGCTACTACCTGATCTCGCTGGGCGGCCTGCCGGTGTACTTCGCCCAGGCGCTCGCCGACGCCGTCGTCAAGGGGAAGGGCAACACGAAGATCCCGATGCGCAACGCGCTGATCTGCAACGTGCTGGTGATCGCCCTGGACCCGCTGCTCATCTACGGGCTCGGCCTGGGCGTCCAGGGCGCCGCGCTGGCCACCGTGCTGGCGCGCGCCGTGACGCTCGCCGTCTCTCTGCGGACTCTGGTACGGCTGGCGCCGCGCGATGCCGCCGGATGGGCCGGCGGCTGGGAGATCGTCGGGACCGGCCTGCCGATGTCGGGAGATTTCCTGGCCCGCGCAGTGGTGGGCATGCTGATGGTGGACGTCGTGGCGAGGTTCGGGCTGGCGGCCCAGGCCGGGTACGGCATCGGCCTGAAGATCATGCTTGCCGGGGTCATGGCCTTCTACGCGCTGCGGCAGGCGGCGATGATCAGGACGGCGCGCTCGGAGCCCGTCGGCTCGCCGCTGCGCACCGGGCTCGTCGCGGGCGCGGTCGTGGCGGTCGTCCTCAACGCGGTGGCCGCGCCCGTCGCGGCGTGGTTCACCGACGACCCGGCGGTGGCCGCCGAGGCGGTGGGCTTCCTGCGCTGGATGCCGCTCTACCTCGTGCCGTTCGGCGGGCTCATCGCCATCGGCGGCGTGCTGCAGGCCAGTGGCAGGGGCAGCCGCGTGCTGGCCGCCACGCTGGCGGGCTTCGCGGCGCAACTGCCCCTGGCCTACGCGCTGAGCTTCTGGCTCGGCGTCACGGGCGTGTGGCTGGCGACGGCGGCGGGAGCCGTACTCAGCCTCGGAGCCTTGACAGCGCGGCGCGGATCCGGTCGATCGTCCGCTCCCGCCCCAGCACCTCCAGCGACTCGAACAGCGGCAGGCCGACGGCCCGGCCCATGACCGCGACGCGGACCGGCGCCTGCGCCTTGGCCAGCTTGAGCCCGTGCGCGGCGCCGACCTCCTCCAGCATCTGCTTCAGCGACTCGGGGTCCCAGCTGACCGCCTCCAGCCGCTCCAGGTAGTCGCCGAGGATCTCCACCGGGGCGTTCTTCATCGCCTTGTCCCAGGAGGCCTGGTCGAAGACCGGCTCCTTGAGGAACAGGAAGTCGACGTACTGCGTGATCTCCGACAGCACCGAGATGCGCGTCTGGGCGAGCGGGGCGACCCGGCTGAAGGTCTCCACGTCCCACTCCGGGTCCAGGAACGGCAGGCAGCGCTCCTCGAAGGTCTCCAGCGGCAGCATCCTGATGTACTCGGCGTTGAAGGCACGCAGCTTCTTCTCGTCGAAGAAGGCGCTGGCGGAGTTGATGTTCTCCAGCTTGAACAGCGGCACCATCTCCGACCACGGCATGATCTCGCGGTCGCCGCCCGGCCCCCAGCCCAGCAGCATCAGGTAGTTGACCATGGCCTCGGGCAGGTAGCCCTCGGCGCGATAGGCCTCCAGCGCCACCTTGTCGCGGCGCTTGGACAGCTTCTTGCGCTGCTCGTTGACGATGACCGGCAGGTGCGCCCACACCGGCGGGGTGGCGCCCAGCGCCGGCCACAGCAGCTGCTGCTTGGCCGCGTTGGACAGGTGCTCCTCGCCGCGCAGCACGTGCGTGATGCCCTGGGTGATGTCGTCGACGGCGTTGGCCAGCACATACAGCGGCGAGCCGTCCGAGCGCGCGATGACGAAGTCGTCCTGGGCGTTGTTGGGGAACTCCACGCGGCCCCTGATCACGTCGTCGACCACGGTGACGCCCTCGTCGGGCGTGCGGAAGCGCACCGCGCCGGAGGTCAGGCCGCGGTCGCGGCAGTGGCCGTCGTAGCCCTTGTGCTCCGAGCCGGTGCGGGCCTCGAGCGCCTCGCGGGTGCAGTCGCAGTAGTAGGCCAGGCCGCCGGCCAGCAGCTTGGCCACCGCCTCGCGGTGCTGCGGCTCGAAGGCGGACTGGAAGTAGGGGCCCTCGAAGGCCGGGTGGGTGCCGCTGATGCCGATCCAGGACAGGGCGGAGATGATGCCCTCGGTCCACTCCGGCCGGTTGCGCGCGGCGTCGGTGTCCTCGATCCGCAGGATGAACCGGCCGCCGGTCTGCTCGGCCAGCGCCCAGTTGAACAGCGCCGTGCGGGCGCCGCCCACGTGGAAGTAACCGGTTGGAGACGGTGCGAAGCGCACCCGTACCTCAGTCACGGGAGACCACCTTGTTCGTCAACGTGCCGATGCCCTCGACGGTGACGCTGACCTCGTCGCCGACCTGGAGCGGGCCGACGCCCGCCGGGGTGCCGGTGAGGATGACGTCGCCGGGGATCAGCGTCATGACCGCGCTCACGTAGGAGACCAGCGCGGGAATGTCGTGGATCAACTGGCTGGTGCGTCCGCTCTGCCGTACCTCGCCGTTGACCGTGGTGGTCACGGCCAGGTCGCTCGGGTCCAGGACGGTCTCGATCCACGGACCGATCGGGCAGAAGGTGTCGAAGCTCTTGGCGCGGGTGAACTGCACGTCCTTCTTCTGCAGGTCGCGCGCCGTGACGTCGTTGGCGCAGGTGTAGCCGAAGACGACGTCCTTGACGCGCTCGCGCGGCACCTCCCGGCACAGCCGGCCGATCACCACGGCCAGCTCGCCCTCGTGGTCGACGCGCTGGGACAGCGACGTCGGGTAGGCGATCGCCTCGCCGGGACCGATGACGGACGTGGAGGGCTTCATGAACAGCAGAGGCTCCTCCGGCACCTCGTTGCCCAGCTCGGCGGCGTGCTCGGCGTAGTTGCGGCCGACGGCGACCACCTTGCTCGGCAGCATCGGCGCCACCAGCCGCACCTCGGCCAGCGGGAAACGCTCGCCGGTGAACTGGATCTGGTTGAACGGGTGGCCCGCGATCGTCGAGATGAACTCGCCCTCGACCACGCCGAACGCGACGCCTTCACCTGTGGAGAACCTCGCAATACGCACTAGTAAAGGCTATCGGTCCGCCGGCGCGAGGGCGTCCTGCCGCCGTGTCAAGCCGGTATAGCTCATTAGTCACATGGGGCGATTTATCACCATCCGACTCCCTAGGGTGACGGGTCATCGTCCCGAAGGGAGACCTCCCCATGCTGACCGCCCGGCTGGCGGCGGCCGCCGTGCTGCTGCTCGCCCTCCTTCCCCTGCCCGCCCGGGCCTCGGCGGGGCCCCTGGCGGAGGCGTTCGCGAAAGCCGCCGCCACCTATGACGTCCCGGCCGACCTCCTGGTTGCCGTCGCCTACGCCGAGACCCGCCTCGACGGGCACGACGGCGAGCCCAGCGCCGGCGGCGGGTACGGCATGATGCACCTGGTCAGCCCCGGGACGCTGGAGCGGGCCGCCGAGCTGACCGGCCAGCCCGCGCAGCGGCTGCGCGCCGACGACGCGGCCAACATCCTCGGCGGAGCCGCCGTGCTGGGGTCCATGGCGCAGGGCGTCGACCGCAAGGATCTGGCGGCCTGGTATCCGGTCGTGGCGCGGTACTCGGGCGCCCAGTCCGCCACCGTGCAGCGGCTCTACGCCGACGCCGTGTACGAGGTGCTGGCCAAGGGCCTGCGCGCGACCGCGGGCGGCGAGACGATCACCGTGGCGGCCTCCGCCGTACAGCCGGAGCGCGGGCCACTGGAGCAGGCGCGCAGCTTCGCCGAGACGCTCAGCGCCGACTATCCGGCGGCGCACTGGATCCCCGCGCACTCGGGCAACTACGCCAGGGCGAGCCGTACCAAGGTGGACCGCGTCGTCATCCACGTGACGCAGGGCTCCTACGCGGGCGCCATCTCCTGGTTCCAGAACCCGCGCGCCCGCGTGTCGGCGCACTACGTCATCCGGTCGCGGGACGGCGACGTGACGCAGATGGTCCGGCACAGGGACGTGGCCTGGCACGCGGGCAACGGCTCCTACAACCGGCGGTCGATCGGCGTCGAGCACGAGGGGTACGTCGGCAACGCCACGTGGTTCACCGACGCGATGTACCGGGCCTCGGCCGCGCTGACCCGGGCGATCTGCGACAAGTACGGCATCCCCAAGGACAGGAGGCACATCGTCGGCCACAACGAGGTGCCCGGCGCCACCCACTCCGACCCAGGGCGGCACTGGAACTGGACCCGGTACATGCAGCTGGTCGCCGGCGGCGAGCAGACGTGGTCCACCGTCGTCGACGGCCCCTCCGCGGGCCCGGCCTGGGGCACCTCGGCCTTCTCCGGGCAGAAGCAGGGCCCGGACTACCGCTTCGCCAAGCCCGCCCAGACCGCCGACCCGGCGTGGTTCAGGGCCACTCTGCCCAAGGAGGGCCGCTACCGCGTCGACGTGTGGTACCCGGCCGACCCCGGCTACAACGCCTGGACGCCCTACCTGGTCAAGGACAACGTCATCTGGATGAACCAGCAGGTCGGCGGCGGGTCCTGGCAGACGCTGGGCACGTTCACGCTGCCCGCCGGAAGCCAGAACGTCGTGGGCGTGAGCCGGCGGACCGACGGCAAGGGATATGTGATCGCCGACGCGGTGCGGATCACCAAGATGTGATGAAAAGTTTCGGATGCCGTTGATCGGATGTCAATTATCGACATTTCTGACCGTCGATCGTATGGTGCGGTCAAGGCTTCGTCACCCCCGGTTCCTCACCCCCCGAAGGAGAGCCATGAAGCCCATCCGATTAGCGGCCGCCGTTGCCCTGGTCCTCCTCCTGTTCCAGGTCCAGCCCGCCCAGGCCGCCGCCCGCACCCCGCTTGACGCCGCCTTCGCCAAGGCCGCCCAGGCCTACGACGTGCCGCGCGACCTGCTCGTGGCCCTGGCCTACGCCGAGACCCGGCTGGACGACCACGAGGGCAAGCCCAGCGCCAGCGGCGGCTACGGCGTCATGCACCTGGTCAGCAACCCCACCACCAAGACGCTGGAGAAGGCCGCCGAGCTGACCGGCCGCAGCGTCGAGGAGCTGCGCACCGACACCGAGGCCAACATCCTCGGCGGCGCCGCCGTGCTGTCCTCGCTCGCCGAGGGCATCGACCGCAAGGACGTCGCCGCCTGGTACCCGGCCGTGGCCAAGTACGGCAACGCCTCCACCCCCGAGGTGGCGCGCCTGTACGCCGACGCGGTCTACGAGGTCCTCGCCAAGGGCGTGCAGGGCGAGGTCTCCGTCGCCGCCAACCCGGTCGCGCCCAAGCGCGGCGAGCTGGAGCACGCCCGCAGCTTCGCCGAGGTGCTCAGCACCGACTACCCGCCCGCCCACTGGGTGCCGGCCAACTCCGGCAACTACACCGTCTCCAGCCGCCCGTCGTCCTACGCGATCGACCGCGTGATCATCCACGTCACGCAGGGCTCCTACGCGGGCACGATCTCCTGGTTCCAGAACCCCAGCGCCAACGTCTCCGCCCACTACGTCATCCGCTCCTCCGACGGCGACGTGACGCAGATGGTGCGCGAGAAGGACATCGCCTGGCACGCGGGCAACTGGAACTACAACACCCGCTCCATCGGCATCGAGCACGAGGGCTGGGTCAGCCAGCCGTCGTGGTTCACCGAGGCGATGTACCGCGCCTCGGCCGCGCTGACCCGGGCCATCTGCGACAAGTACGGCATCCCCAAGACCCGCAGCTACATCATCGGGCACAACGAGGTGCCGGGCGCCACGCACACCGACCCCGGCCCCCACTGGGACTGGGGCAAGTACATGCAGTACGTCACCGGCGGCGGCGGGACCTGGTCCACCACCGTCGACAGTCCCACCGCCAGCGCCAACTGGGGCACCTCGACCTGGTCGGGCCAGAAGTACGGCGCCGACTACCGCTTCGCCAACCCCGAGGCGATCAGCGACCCGGCCTGGTTCCGCGCGAGCATCCCGAGCGCGGGCACCTACCGCGTGGACGTCTGGCACCCGGCCGACCCGGGTTACAACGACTCCACGCCGTACATCGTGGCCACCTCGAGCGGCAACCAGAGCGTGCGCGTCAACCAGCGCACCGGCGGCGGCACGTGGAAGTCGATCGGCACGTTCACGCTGAACGCCGGAACCTACAACGTCGTCGGCGTCAGCCGCTGGACCAGCGGCGTCGGCTACGTCATCGCCGACGCGGTCCGCATCACCCGGCTGTAGAGCCGTAGACGGGCTGGAAAGCCGGAGAGCTGGACAGCCGTGCAAGCGCCGCACGGGGAGGGGCGGACCCCTCACCACCGCCCCTCCCCGTGCGGGGTGCCGTACTAGATTCTCGCCATGGAGCGCATAACAGCAGATCTGCTCATTCCTGGCGACGGCGATCCCGTACGGCAGGGCACCGTGGTCGTCGACGACGGCGTGATCGTCTACGCGGGGCCGTCGGACGGCGCGCCCCCGGCCGACCCCCGGGCCGACGTCGAGACCCACGCGCCGGTCGTCATGCCGGGCCTGTGGGACTGCCACGGCCACCTGTTCGGCCTCACCGACCTGGAACCCGGCCGGGTGGCCACGGTGCCGATGCCGCTCAGGGCCGCCAGGTGCGTGCCGGACCTGCGTGCCGCCCTCGACGCGGGCGTCACCTCCGTCAGGGAGGTCGGCGGCCTGGGCGTCTACCTCGCGCCGGCCGTGGCCGACGGCTCGGTCGAAGGCCCCTCGATCTACCCCGCCGGCGCGATCCTGTCGGCCACCGGCGGCCACGGCGACCTGCACGGCCTGCCGCACTCGTGGGTGTGCGAGTACGGCGCGAGCGGCGGCGAGCTGCGCCTGGCCGACGGACCCGACGAGTGCGCGCGAGCGGTGCGCGAGCAGCTGCGGCGCAACGCCAAGGTCATCAAGATCTGCGCCTCCGGCGGCGTGCTGTCGGACCTGGACCACCCCATCCACCAGCAGTTCACCTTCGAGGAGATGCGCGCCATCGTCGAGGTGGCCGCCATGGCCGAGCGCTCGGTGGCCGCCCACTGCCACGGCAAGCCCGGCATGATCGCCGCGCTGGAGGCCGGGGTGCGGACGATCGAGCACGGCACCTTCCTGGACGAGGAGGTGTGCGACCTGATGCGGGAGAAGGACGCGCTGCTGGTCGCCACCCGCACCATCATCGACGAGCTCATCACCGACGCCTCGCTGCCGCCGATCTACATGGACAAGCTCAAGGCCGTGGCCGAGGTCCACGCCGACGCGGTCGCGCTGGCCCACTCGCGCGGGGTCAAGCTGGCCATGGGCACCGACATCTTCGTCAGCGGCCGGCACCGGCCCAACTCCTGGGGGCGCAACGGCCGCGAGCTGGTCCACCTGGTCGACTGCGGCCTGTCGCCGCTGGAGGCCATCCGGGCGGCCACCGCCCACGGCCCGCTGACGCTGGGCGCGCAGGCGCCGCGCAGCGGGATCCTCGCCGAGGGCTACGACGCCGACCTCATCACGCTGGCGGCCGACCCGCTGGCCGACATCTCGGTGCTGGCCGACCCCGCAAACGTCACCGGGGTCTGGAAGGCTGGGCGCCGGGTGAAGTCCGCGGCGAAGGGAGCCTGATGGAGTTTCAAGAGGTCGTCCGGCGGCGGCGCATGGTGCGCAACTACGACCCAGACCGGCCGGTGCCACCGGAGGTGCGGGAGCGGATCCTGGCCAACGCGCTGCACGCGCCGTCGGCGGGGTTCAGCCAGGGCTGGGCGTTCCTGGTGCTGGAGGAGCCCGCCGACATCGCGCGGTTCTGGGAGCTGTCCGCCGAGGACCCCGACGACCCGTGGGGCAAGGGCCTGCGCCGGGCGCCGCTGCTGATCATCCCGATGTCGTGCAAGCGGGCGTATCTGGAGCGCTACGCGGCGCCCGACAAGGGGTGGACCGACATGGACGAGTCGCGCTGGCCGGTGCCGTACTGGCACATCGACACGGGCTTCGCGTCGCTGCTCATGCTGCTGACCGCCGTCGACGAGGGGCTCGGGGCGTGCTTCTTCGGCATCCCGCCGGGCGACCGGACGACCAAGGTCAAGGCCGCGTTCGGGGTGCCCGACGACTACACGCCGATCGGGGTCGTCAGCATCGGGTACCGCGCGCACGACAAGCCGTCGCCGTCGCTGAAGCGCGGCAGGCGCCCGGTCGAGGAGGTCGTCCACCGCGGCGCCTGGGGCCGCCACTGAGGCGGGTCAGCCGTTGAGCGGGTTGCGCGCGAGCCTGTCGGGCAGGCCGCTGCGCACGAAGCCCGCGGCCAGGCTCGACGGCTTGCGCTCGCCCTGCTCCACCATGCACGCGGCGAACTCCTTGACCAGGTCCAGCCGCGGGTACTCGCGCAGCACCCGCTCGCGCACCTCGGCCGGGATCTCCTCGGTGCGCCGCCCGGAGATGTCCATGGCCGTGGACAGCTCCAGCAGGTGCCCCTCGGGGTCCTGCGTCACGTCCACCTCGTCCCACATGTGCCGGACGATGACCTGGGCGACCCGCTCGCGCCGCTGCGCCGGCCACCCGGCGCCCGCGCCGAAGACCCACGCCACGTGGCCGCCCGCCTCCTCGAAGGGCACCGTGTGGCTGTCGAACTCCGGCGTCATCCCGATGTCGTGGAGCATCGCGGCGACGTAGAGCAGCTCGGCGTCGAAGGCGATGCCGTTCCGCTCGGCGTGGTCGGCCGCCCACAGGTAGGCCCGGATGGAGTGGTTGAGCAGCGAGGGCGTGTGGTAGGCCGTGGCGACTTCGAGCGCGGCCCGGCAGGCGGGAGTGTCGGGAAAGTGCATGGCAGCGATTGTGTCCGGGGCTCCCGTGCCCGGCGAGCGGCCCGCGCGCCACTTAGCGATGAGATCCGGCCACCCGTAACGATCCCCGCACTCAACTTGACCATGGGCCTTCGACCCGAAAACATGTACGCCGCTCCCTCAGCACCTTTTCCTGGGAAGGACCCCCGTGCGCCGCCTCGCCGTACTCGCCCTCGCGCTGCCGCTCGTCCTCGGCGGTCTGACGGGGACGGCGCATGCGGCCAAACGCACCGCCCAGTGCCAGGGCGACTGGATCCCCGGCACGCCCACGGCCGACGACGTCATGCGCGGCGAGATCTCCCTGGTCGGCCTGCCCGCGTTCAAGCTCGGCAAGACCATCGACTGGGACGCCAGCCCCTACAAGAACCGTTCGTGGGAGTACGTCTTCCACTCGCTGCGCTGGATGGGCACGCTCGTGGTCGCCTACGAGAACACCGGCGAGAGGCGGTTCCTCGAACGCGCCAAGGAGATCACCGCCGACTGGGTCAAGCACAACAAGCCGGGCGCGGCCAAGCCGTACGTGTGGAAGGACCATCCGGTCTCGCTGCGCACCCAGGCCCTGGTGTGCCTCAGCATGCACGTCGACGAGAAGTGGCTGACCGACAGCCTCGCCCAGCACGCCGGATACCTGGCCAATCCGGCCCTGTACAAGAAGGGCCACAACCACGGCATCGACCAGGACATCGCGCTGTTCTCCATCGGCTGCCGCCTGCACCGCAAGGGCTGGGAGGACCTGGCGACCAGGCGCCTGACCGGCACGGTCAAGCTCGACGTCGACTCCCAGGGGGCGCTGCGCGAGCAGGCGCCGCGGTACGCCGTCTACGTGTACGGCAGGCTCCAGGTCGCGATGGCCAACATGAAGGCGTGCGACCGCAGGGTCCCGGCCGAGATCGCCAGGCGGGCCGAGTCGCTCAAGGACTTCATCGCCCACTCCACCCAGCCCAACGGCTACATGGTGCCGATCGGCGACGGCAGCGCCGAGACCGAGCCGAAGATGGACGCCGGGACGCCCGAGGCGAAGGTCAAGGTCTACCGCGCCGGCTACGTCTACGGCCGCACGGCCTGGGGCAAGCCGGAGTCGGCCTACTACTCCATCAGGTTCGGCCCGGGCATGAAGTACCACGGCCACGAGGACCACCTGGGCGTCACCTACTACGCGCAGGGCCGCGACATCCTCGTCGACGCGGGCTTCCACTCCTACGAGCGCAGCGCCTACCGCTACTGGACCATGTCCCCCGAGGCGCACAACGTCCCCACCGTCGTGGGCGCGCGTTTCCGCCCGCGCACCGCCAGCAGCCTGACCAAGGCGGTGTACGGCAAGGGCCGCCAGGCCTTCCGGCTGACCGACAAGGCCTACGGCGTGAGCCGCACCAGGTCGGTGCTGGTCAACCACGAGCAGGACGTGATGGCGGTGCGCGACACCGCGGGCGGCGGCAGGAAGGTGCGGTCGATCTGGCGCTTCGACGAGGCGCTCAAGCAGGTCTCCAGCGAGCGCGGGCACGTCGTGCTGGCCGACGGCAAGTTCAAGGTGTCGCTGGTGCAGCTGGCCTCGTGCAAGCCGGTCGGCGGGCAGCGGGTCGAGCGCGGCGGGAAGCTGGGCTGGGTGTCGCCCACCTACCTGTCCAAGACTCCCGCCACGGTCGTCGTCTCCCCCGCCGCCCCCGAGCTGCTCACGATCGTCGTGCCCGGCGTGGAGGACCCGCAGGTGCGCTGCTCGGGCGGCAAGGTGACGGTGCAGACCGCCACCGGTCCGGTGAGCTTCTCCAGCGACCTGCTCTGAGACCTCGCCGGCCCGGCTGGCCTCGTCGCCGCCCGGGCCGGGGGCGTCAGCCGGCCTCGCGGCCCGCCTTGAGCAGGCCGTACGTGACCGCCTGCTCCAGCGCCTGCCAGGAGGCCTCGATGATGTTCTCGGCCACGCCGACCGTGGCCCACTCGGCGGTGTCGTCGCTGGAGGTGATGAGGACCCGCGTGACCGCGCCCGTGCCGTGGGTGCCCTCGAGGATGCGGACCTTGTAGTCGACGAGCTCCAGCTTGGCCAGCTCGGGGTAGAGCTTCTCCAGCGCCAGCCGTACGGCCTTGTCCAGGGCGTTGACGGGGCCGTTGCCCTCGCCGGTGGCGACGATGCGCTCGCCCTTGGCGTGGAGCTTGACCGTGGCCTCGGAGACCAGCTCGCCGCCCTTGGCGCGCTCGACGATGACCCGCCAGGACTCCACCTCGAAGTGGCGGCGGCGCTCGCCGTGGACGGTGTCGCGGAGCAGCAGCTCGAAGGAGGCGTCGGCGGCCTCGAACGTGTAGCCCCTGGACTCCAGGTCCTTCACCCGCTCGACGAGGACCTTGGTCGTCTCCGGGGTGAGCTGGTAGCCCAGCTCCCGGCCCTTGAGCTCGACGCTGGCGCGGCCGGCCATGTCGGAGACGAGCATGCGCATGTCGTTGCCGACCAGGGCGGGGTCGATGTGCTGGTAGAGGTTCGGGTCGACCTTGATGGCGCTGGCGTGCAGCCCGGCCTTGTGCGCGAAGGCCGACATGCCGACGTACGGCTGGTGCGAGTTCGGCGTGACGTTGGTGACCTCGGTGATCGCGTGGGCGATGCGGGTCATGTCGGCCAGCGCCTGCGGCGGCACCAGGTCGAAGCCGCGCTTGAGCTGGAGGTTGGCCACGACGGTGAAGAGGTTGGCGTTGCCGGAGCGCTCGCCGTACCCGTTGGCGCAGCCCTGCACGTGCGTGGCGCCCGCCTTGACCGCCGCGAGCGTGTTGGCCACCGCGCAGCCGGTGTCGTCGTGGCAGTGGATGCCGACCCGGGCGCTGGTCTGCACGGCCTCATGCACGACCTCCGCCAGCTCGTCGGGCAGCATGCCGCCGTTGGTGTCGCACAGGGCGATGACGTCGGCCCCGGCTTCGGCGGCGGTGCGGACGACCTCCAGCGCGTAGGCTGGATTGGACCGGTAGCCGTCGAAGAAGTGCTCGGCGTCGAGGAAGACTCGCTGGCCCTCCGCACGAAGGTGAGAGACCGTGTCGCGGATCATCGCGAGGTTCTCCTGGAGGGTCGTGCGGAGGGCCAGCTCCACGTGCCGGTCGTGGCTCTTGGCGACAAGGGTCACGACCGGCGCGCCGGATTCGCGCAGAGCGGCCACCAGAGGGTCGTCGGCTGCCTTCACACCGGCCCGGCGGGTCGCGCCGAACGCGGCGAGCTGCGCGTGCTTCAGGTCCAGCTCCGTTCGAGCACGCCTGAAGAACTCTGTGTCCTTGGGGTTGGCGCCCGGCCAGCCCCCTTCGATGAAGCCGACGCCCAGGTCGTCCAGGTGACGCGCGATGGCGAGCTTGTCGGCGACGCTGAGGTTGAGCCCCTCCTGCTGAGCGCCGTCTCGCAGCGTGGTGTCGTAGACGTGGAAGCGGTCGTCGGCCATCTGTGAAGTCTCCCGGAAACGAAAAAGACCCCTCACGGACGTGAGAGGTCTGCGCGCTGGCTATGTCCCTGTCAGCCAGCGCGCCTGCCGATAATGAGCAGGCTCTTGAGCATGGTGCTTGCGAGTCTGCCACACCTGGCCAGCATTCGGCACATTGATCTCAGGATTCGAGATACCTTTTACCCATCCCGGTCACGAGCTGGGCGAGGGCTTTGGGTTCGAAGGCAAGCCCGCCCAGGTCCATGCCGTTGAGCCGGACCGTGGGGGTGCCCTCCAGGCTGGGGTTGTCCCTCAGGTGCGCCTGGGCCCGCTCCTGGCGCGTCACGCAGGCGTCGAACCCCGGCGAGCGCACGCCCACGCGCCTACCGGCCTCGACCAGGTCCTCGACCGCGAAACCGCCGGCCGTGCCGTGCGGTTCGGGCTGCATGCCGTACAGCTCGTCGCGGTAGGCGAGCCACTGCTCGGCGGGGACGCAGCGCGCGGCCGCGGCGGCGCGGACGGAGTTGGAGCGCATGGGCTCGTCCCGGAAGATCGTCACCGGGTGGAAGACGACCTTGACGCGGCCCTCGTCGGCGAGCCTCAGCAGCGTGGCGTTCACCCTGCGATGGAGCTCGCGGCAGACCGGGCAGTCGAAGTCCTCGTACAGGTCCAGCACGGGCTCGGTCACGCCCGGCCGGGCCAGCACGAGCGTGCCGTCGGGCTGGCGGGTGAGCGGCGCCTGTGCCGCGCGCGCCGCCTGCGCCGTCTGCGCGGGCTCCGAACCCCCGGCGAACGCCGTCCACGCCAGCACGGCCGCCAGCGCCAGGCCGACCGCCACCTTCTTCACCACGCCCGCTCCCTATGCTGTCGTCCATGACGTTCATCGACCCCGCCGTCGAGCAGTACATTCTGGACCACACGACACGCCATGACGAACTGCTGGCCGAGCTGGCCGCCGAGACCGCCCGGGTGACGGGCGCCAGCGCGAGCATGCAGATCTCGCCCGACGAGGGGCGCTTCCTCACCATGATCACCCAGCTGGTCAGGCCGGAGGTGGCGGTGGAAGTCGGCACGTTCACGGGCTACTCGTCGCTGTGCATCGCCCGCGGGCTGTCGGGCGGGCGGCTGCACTGCTTCGACGTCAGCGAGGAGTGGACGTCCATCGCGCGGCGCTACTGGGAGCGGGCCGGGGTCGGCGACCGCATCACGCTCACCCTCGGCCCGGCCACCGAGACGCTGCACGACCTGAAGGGACCGGTGGACCTGGCGTTCATCGACGCCGACAAGGGCAACTACCCGGCGTACTACGAGCTGATCATGGCTCGGATGGAGCCGGGCGGTCTGATCCTGGTGGACAACACGCTGTGGAGCGGGCACGTCGCGGACCCGGCGAAGGACGACGAGACGACGGTGCAGATCCGGGAGTTCAACGACCTGGTGATGAACGACCCCCGGGTGACGACCGTCATGCTGCCGATCCGCGACGGCGTCACCATGATTCGAAAGAACTGACGATTACTTTGCCGATTCCCGCCCGGGGCTTGGATCGAGCGGCTACCTTGTGTGTCGCGCCAAGCACTTTCCGTTCGCCTCTCGGGAGGGGATGATGAACCCATGGCTAAGCTGCTGGACCGCCCTACCACGGAGACTCCGCCGGTGCAGGATCTCTATCAGCAGGTGTGCGACCTGTTCCCCAAGCATCGTGTCGAGCTCATCAGCGGCCGGATCGTGGTGAGCGAGATGCCGACCGGAGTCCACAACAAGATCATCGGACGGCTCATTCTGCAGATCGCCGCCTTTCTCGCCGAACGGGGCTGGGAACCCTGGCCACTCATCAAGGTCTTCATGGGTGCGCAGAGCGATCGCTACATTCCCGATCTCGTGGTCGTCGCTTCGAATCCTCGCATGTGGGGTGAGGACGAGGTCTACGCGGATCACGTACTCATGGCGGTCGAGGTCGTCTCATCCAGCAGCATTCATGACGACTACGAGATCAAGCCCAAGAACTACGCCGCGGGCGGCGTGCCGCTGCTCCTGCGCATCGACCCGCTGAAGAACACCGCCTGCCTCTTCAGCCATCCCGCCAAGGCCGGCTACCGCGACCAGCACCATGTCGAGATCGGCGAGCCCCTCCAGCTCCCCGAGCCCTGGAACCTCACCCTCGACACCGGCAAGCTGATCGACTGATCACCGCGCGAACGCCAGCGCCGTCCCCGTCGCGATCGCCGACACCAGCACCACGACGACCGCCAGCGTGGTCAGCGGATTGCGGCGGCGAGGCGGGGAAGCGGCGGCGTGGGGTTTGCGGGCGACCACGATCGACGGCCTCGGCGTCGCGGGCGCGGTCTTCGCCGGCGTGGGCACGACCTCCCGGACGACGGGACGCGGCGTGGCCGGGCGGCGCACGGGCGGCCTCGGCCGGAACGTGGGCGTCGGCCTGGGCGAGGGCCGGACCTGCGAGGGCGTGGGCGTGGGCCGGCAGACCCCGCAGGGCGGAGGCTCGGCGCACTCCTCGCCGGGACACCCGCACCCCAGCCGGATGGACACCAAGGACGCCACGTCGAGGCACAACGACACGTCGATCCCGCCGTCGGCCCTCTCGATCCCGCGGTCGGCCACCGCGGCGGGCGCGGCGGCCACCGCCGTCAGCAGCACCAGGAGTACGGCTGCCGCCACCCGGACCACGGTCAGCCGCTCCACGAGATGCGCTGGAGCTCCGACAGCACGCCCACGAAGGCGTCGGGCCGCACGGCCAGCGCCCCGGTGAAGACGCGCGAGATGTCCATGGTCAGGTAGACCCCCGCCCCCAGCATCGCGGCCATCAGCGCGAGCGGTGCCAGCGCCATGCCGCGTGGCCGGGCCCCGCCGAGCAGCGGCAGCACGGTCACGGCGAGCCCCGTGAGGACCGTGATCACCAGCAGCCCGCGCGGCGGCGTCGTGGCGGCGTCCATGGCCCGCTGGCGCCGGGCGGCGGAGATGTCGCCGACGCGCTGGAGCACCTCGGCCCTGGCGTCCTGCGCCTCCTGCCCACGCGGGTCGAGCCCGGCGACGGTGCGGCGGATGTCCTCCAGCCGCCACCAGCCCTCAGGGCTGAGCCTGCCCTCGGCCATGAGCGCCCACTCGGTGTCCTTGACGAACTTGGCGTAGTCCAGCAGGCGGTTGCGCACCGCCTGGCCGTCGGGATCCGGGATCCGCGCCGCGGCCCACGACGCCTCGGCGATCGCCTGCGACTCGGCATAGGTGTTGAGCCGGGCCGCGTCGGCCGTGGTCCACGGCACCACGATGGCGATGGCGAAGGCGATGAGGAACAGCGCCGAGATCATCGCGCCGGAGTGCCCGACGGTGGGACCGCCGGGATCGCCGTCGTCGGCGGCCCGTCGCGCCCGCCTGGTCAGGACGGCGGCGATCGCCACCACGGCGAGCGCGCATCCGGCGGCCATGAGGTACTCAGGCATGCCACCCCCAGTGCCAGAATGACTACGGAGGGAAAGATTACCATCACATGATGTAGTCGAGGCTAGGCATGCCTGACCCCGGGAATGCTCCCATTCCGGCTCGCCGGCTCTAGGCTGGGTCTCGGTTGGACCGGCGGCTCCGATCCTTCCCCCTCCGATCGGGGCCGCCGGTGCGACTGCCCGAACACCCTCCATCACTCCGCCGTAGCCGGTTAGCACGGGTACGAGGCCGGGTAGCGCCCGGAAAAGAGGAGGGAAGTGATCGTCATGCGCACGACAGCACGCCGGTCACCATGGGGCAGAGCAGCCGGCGCCGCGGGGGCGGGAGCCTGCGTCGGCGCTGTGGGCGCCTACTTCATGGACCCCGACCGGGGCAGGGCCCGCCGGGCGCGGGCGCGCGACCAGATGGCGCACACGACGCACGAGGTGATGGGCGGCTTGGGGGTGCTCGGCCGCGACCTCGCCAACCGCAGCAAGGGGTTGGCCGCCACGGCGCGTTACCGCTTCGCCGGCCGCGAGGCCGACGACCGCATCCTGTTCGAACGTGTCCGCGCGCAGCTGGGCCTCTACCTCGGCCATCCGCATGCCGTCGAGGTCCAGGTGGAGGACGGCATGGTCAGGCTGTCCGGCGACGTGCTCGCCGGAGAGGACCAGCGGGTGCGCCGCGCCGTACGCCGCATCCCGGGCGTTCGCGACGTCGACATCCGCTGGCGGGTCCACCGCGACGCCTCCGGCGTCCCCACGCTGCAGGGCCCCGGCCGCGCCCGCCGCCCGGTGCCCGAACTGCTCCAGGAGCACTGGTCGCCCACCGCCCGCTTCCTGGCCGGTACGGCTGCCGCCTCGCTGTGGGGCATGTCCCGGCGCATGCCGGCGCCGCTCGCGTGGACCATGCGCTGCGCGGGCTCGGTGCTGGCGGCACGGGCGGCGACGAACCTGCCCCTGCGGCGGCTCACGGGCATCAACGCGGGACGGCGAGCCGTGGACGTGACCGACGCGATCTCGATCGCCGCGCCGCCCGAGCAGATCTGGCCGCTCGTGAGCGACTACTCCATGTTCGAGCAGATCCTGCCGGACGTCCGGCAGGTCCGCCGCTCGGAGGACGGCACGAGGTCGCACTGGGAGATCAGCGGCCCCGCCGGCATCCCGGTCCGCTTCGACGCCGTCGAGACGGCCCGCGAGGAGGGCAGGCGGATCGCGTGGAAGACCGTCGACGGCCAGCTGATCGCGCACACGGGCGCGGTCCGGCTGGACCCGGAGGAGGGCGGCGGCACTCGCGTCCAGGTGCAGCTCGCGTACAACCCGGTCGCGGGCGCGGCGGGACACGCGGTGGCGCGCCTGCTCGGCGCGGACCCGGCCAGGAAGCTGCGCGAGGATCTCACGCGGCTGAAGGAGCACATCGAGGGGCGGCAGCGGGTCAGGGTGTGAATCCTCGGCGAGTGCGGTTGCTCGTTCTGGTGAGGTGGCGGGGCCGTGGATCCAAGGCCCCGCCCTTTCTCCGGCCTTCCACGGGCGTCATGGCCGAGTATCGTCGGCCACCTCGCGAACTCCTGGACCGCACACCTGTGAACGCCTGGACCATGCGTCGCCGGCGGCCGATGCCGAGAGACGCCGTGGACGACCTCGGTGAGGTCGTACGGGATGCTCGGTGAGGTCGCACGGGATGGCGAGCGGCGTCACGACGAGCGCCGGCCCTGGCTGCGCCCGCCTGGCCATGAGGCTCTCGGCGCCCAGGGAGCCTGAACGGGTTTCAGAAGCAGCGCAAGCTCGCGGGTGTGCGTGGGGTCGTAACGGCCCAGGACATCTCGCAGGAGCGGTACGGCACGCAGCGGGCGGCGCAGCTCGGTGTAGACCCGGGCCTCCATGACCTGGAGCTCGCCGGCGTCCACCCAGTAGAGATAGCCCGGGGCGGCCTCACCGTTGCGCTCGCCGATGGCCGCCTCCGCCTCGCCGAGGGCGCGCATGGCCTCTTGAGCGTTCCCGGCTCGGGTCTGTGCCCAGGCCAGCCGGTCCCAGGCCAGCGCGCGGGCCTGGGCGGGCGCGTGTGGTTCGGCCACGGATACGGACGCCTGCGCCAGCTCGACGGCCTCGCCGGGATCGCCGCTGTTGGTCACCTGGTAGGCCAGGGACCCGATGAGGTTGGACTCCAGGGTGCGATCCCCCGCCTCGCGGGCCGCGCCGATCCCCAGACGGTAGGTGCGGGCCGCCTGCTCGTGCGCTCCGGCGTCGCTGGCGATCCATCCCGTGATCTGCGCAAGCTCGCCGATGCCGACCAGCAGGGCGCGCCCCGTCTCTGCGGTGAAGCTGCTCCCCCGGTAGAGGCGCACGGCGGTGTCCAGCTCCCGGAAGGCGAGCCGGATCAGATCCTTGCCCGCGATCACATCGTCGGCCAGGCGCAGGCCGTGAACCCGGGCGGACAGATCGACGGCAGTGCTCTTCCCCAGCCGCCGGCCGCCGCGGCTGGCATGAGGGGTGAGGCGTTCGCCGTCACCGAGCAATCGCGCGAGTACCTCATCCGGGCTGGTGGCCGGTGCGTCCTGGGGCGTCTGGAACAGCTCGGCCTCGCTGGCGTCGAACACTCGGCACAGCAGGAGCCGGTAGGGGTCCTTCGGCTGGTGCCGTCCGGCTTCCCAATCCTTGATCATCCGGATCAGGGACTCGCGCTCGGGCAACCGGGCGTGATCGGCCGCGACCTCGGCCAGCCGCCTGGCCAGATCCCGCTGAGTCCACAGGCGCTCTCGCCGCTCGGCGCGCAGGCGTACGGCCCAGGCGTGCGTCTCCCCCAGTCTCCCCCACTCGCACGGGTACGGCCTGGCCGCGATCTCCGTCTGGGTCGGGCTGGTGGCCTTGGTGCGACGGCGAACACATCTGGTGGCGCTCCGGCTGGGACGAACGGCGTAAGCGGCCGGTCTACGCCTGGCATCCGGCCCGCGAGCCGAGCCGTGCCGCGCGCCGTATCGCGTTCCGGTATCGAGACCTGCGGGCCACACGTCCCCTCCCGGTGCCGCTCCAGGGACAGGGGGATGGCTCCTGATGTACGCGGTGCCGGTCCTGTTCTCCCTGACCAGTGGTTCGCCCAGCCCGCAATACGTCCGGGACTGCCTGGTCGCCTTCTTCGGCTCCCGAGAGAACGCCTTGGCCAGTCCGGACGGCCGCGCGGTGCGCTTCCAGCCTTCCGGGTGCGCTGGAACGATGCCGCCTCCCGCGCCGCCGTACCACCCGGCGTGGGCCGGATCATTCCACGGCCCACTCCTCCCCCGCCCCCGCACAGCCGCCCGATTGTGCGTCCCGACCGAGGGGTCAACTCCGGCTTCCACGCGGCCATACCCATGCCGTACAGATGGGGTTGACGCCGACCGAGGGACACGAGCAATGGGCGCGAGGTACGGGCAGCAATCCATGTATGCCAAGCACGGGGGTGAAAGCATCGTTTGGTCTCCGCTGATTGCATGCTTCTTTCCGAATGGGCACACGATCCTGTGGTGGATCTCAGCCGGTGACGAATAGGGCTGTCGGTGGCGACTCACGTACCGTCACCGGCTGGAAGCATCGATGTCGGCAGATTCGTTGAATCTCCGCTGACTCGTGCGCGCCCCTCCCCAGCCCCGTATGGTCCAAACCTGTGATCTAGTCGTGACAGCCCTGACCTACAGTGATCCTTCGGAATCGTCCGGGGCGGAGGTGCGGGTACTCGACCATGTCAGTCGATGTGAACGATCCAGGACCCAACGGGGAGAACGGGTTCGACGTCAGGGCCCGCGATATGCGGCGCACTTCCAAGCATGGCTTGGCGCGATGGGCCGGCGTTCTGGGAGTCCTCTGCTTCCTTGCAGGCGGTCTCCTCTATTTGAATCGTGACACCAACACCCGGTCCGATGCCTGGGAGTGGAATCCCGAGCCCTATGACCCGCCTGTGCAATATGCATTCGTGCCGGAGAACGCCGAGTGCCACAGCTGGTTTTCTCGCCCCGAGGACGAGGAAACCGAGCCTCCATTGATTAC
The DNA here is from genome assembly GCF_002093975.1 of Thermoactinospora rubra. Classification (GTDB taxonomy): domain Bacteria; phylum Actinomycetota; class Actinomycetes; order Streptosporangiales; family Streptosporangiaceae; genus Nonomuraea; species Nonomuraea rubra_A. The sequence goes on along the minus strand of NZ_MSZZ01000005.1, from coordinate 136,294 downwards.
GTGCACGGAGTGGCGGTTGCGGGTCAACTACACGCGCGGCAGAGGAAACCAGAGTATAGGCATTCCCTATGCTGCTGGTTGTGGCGGCTACAGAGGAGAAGCCAGCGTAGGCGACGATGATTGCACGAGCGACATTCAACTCTACGATGCGGCTAGCCAGGTGGAACTAAGCCGTAGCGAACGCCGAGGCATGCCGCTCCGAGTGTCCCGCGACGGCCATCGCGTTGCCTACCTCAGCAAGAAATATCTGCAGCTTGTCGGATGGGATCTGCCGTCAGCTCAGATGAAGCCCATCTCTCCGCGTCTCGACGCCCGGGCACTTGACGACCTTCGCGGCGTGGAGATATCACACGACGGCGAGTTTTTCGCAGTCTCGTTCGCCGGCAGTCAGCCCCGCCTGCTGATCACGGAGTTCTCCACCGGCAAGACCACGACACTACCAGGCTTTTGTGGCGTTCTTGGGCTCAGCAACTCCGCGTCCCGCATCGCCGCACATAAAGAGTGCTCTGACGACGACCTCACTCCAGCCGGCACAGTTACCATCTTGAAACGCGATGGTACGGTCGTCGGCGAGTGGACTGGAGCCCAGTTCGTAGGCAACCTTTCTCCAGACGGCCGCTTTCTTGTCGCCATACACTCCAGCATCGGCGCCGACGATGACGAGTATCTCATCACTCATGATGCCGTGACGGGAAAGATCATCAAAAAGCTGAGGCTTCGACTGCTGTCAGAGCCCAGCGACGCGATCGGCTACGCCTGGCTAAATAAATCTGAATACATCGTTCAAGCTGAAACGCCGGAGCCAGGGGGATCTTTCGGCTATTACCGGGTAAATGTTGAGTCCGGCGCCTCACGCAGGATACGGGATCTGGGCTTGAACCCCGGTGAAGCCGTATCCCTGGGTTCGGTGTTTATTGAGAGCTGAAGCGAGGCCTCATCCGAGCCTCTCCGCTCTCCTTCGTCCACCCGGAGCTCATCCGGGGTCCACCGGAGGGCAGGCGGGCCAGGGGTCAAGGCTGGAGGCCCCCGCTGGAGGAACGATCTTGGCTTCTGGCCCTGGTCTGCTCGGGCTTACCGCAGCCACCGACGACCGTGATCACGTCCGCCGTCATCCCGGAGCCGAGTCCGCCGGTGGCACTTACCATGGGGGCACGCACGCTGCCGCATCTCGGGTGACACTCTGTCCAAGTCATGACGCTGATCGCGTCCGCTGCTCTCGCCGGGCCGCGCTGCTCCCGCGTGAGTCGGCTCCGAAGGCCGCACGCTCGCGCGGAGAGGCGCCGCCAGGGCACGCAACCAGGATGGGCATCAGGCGCGTAGGGGTTCAGGCGCACGACAGGTTTTCAAGCGAGGGGCGCAGCCCCGAGCGGTACGCCGCCAGGCGCGTGGAAGTCCAGGCGCGCAACGGGTGGGCGAAGGCGCCTGGACTTCCCGAAACGAGCTAAGCGATCTTGTGGATCCACCCGTGCCGGTCGGGACGCATGCCGTACTGGATGCCGAGCAGTTCCTCCCGGATCCGCATGGTCACCGGCCCCGGCGTCCCGTCACCCACCGTCCAGGCCCGGTCGGCGCCCTTGACCGTCCCCACGGGCGTGACGACGGCCGCGGTTCCGCACGCGAACACCTCGGTGAGCTCCCCGGACTCGCATCCGGCCTGCCACTCCTCGATGGAGATGCGGCCCTCCACGGCTTCGAGGCCGAGGTCCCCGGCCAGGGTGAGGATGGAGTCGCGCGTGATGCCCGGCAGGAGCGTGCCCGTGAGCGCCGGGGTGAGCAGCTTGTCGCCGAAGACGAAGAACAGGTTCATCCCGCCCATCTCCTCGACGAACCGGTGCTCGACCGCGTCCAGCCAGACCACCTGGTCGCATCCCTGCTCGACCGCCTGCCGCTGGGCGACGAAGGCCGCCGCGTAGTTGCCGCCGCACTTGGCCGCGCCCGTGCCGCCGGGCGCGGCGCGCGTGTACTCGGTCGACAGCCACACCGAGACCGGCTTGATCCCGCCCGCGAAGTAGGAGGCGGCCGGCGAGGCGATGACCATGAAGCGGTAGCTCTTGGACGGGTAGTTCACGCCCAGGCCGACCTGGGTGGCGATGACGAAGGGGCGCAGGTAGAGGCTGTGTCCCTCGGTCGTGGGCACCCACTCGCGGTCGGTCTGGACGAGCAGCTCGAGCGACTCGACGAAGGTCTCCTCGGGCAGTTCCGGCATCGCCATGCGCCGGCAGGACTTGTTGAAGCGCGCGGCGTTGGCGTAGGGGCGGAAGGTCACGATCGAGCCGCCGGCCTGGCGGTACGCCTTGAGCCCCTCGAAGAGCTCCTGCGCGTAGTGGAACACCGCGGTGGCCGGGTCGAGGACGAGCGGCGCGTACGGCTGGAGCCGCGCGTCGTGCCAGCCGCGCTCCTCGGTGTAGTCGATCGCGATCATGTGGTCGGTGAAGTATTGGCCGAAGCCGGGGTTGGCCAGTACCTGCTCGCGCTCGGCCGCGGTGCGAGCGTGGTCGGAGAGCTGCACGTGGAAGCTGAGCTGCGAAGCGGTGGTCATGGCGGAAATCCTTCTCTTTGCTGTGCGGACGTGAACCCATCCTGCGTTGCACAGGGTAGGGCATTTACTAGGACGTAAAAAGAACGCCTGGTGGCTCTGCTGCCACCAGGCGTTGGGTGAGGCGAGGCGGCCGAGCCCTGAAGGCGCCCGGCCGCGTGCGGCGGTCAGGCGCCGCCGGCTACTCGTGCCGCGATGTCGTCGCCGATCTCGTGGGTGGTGCGGGCCTGCCACCCGGTCTGGCGCTCGATGATGTCGTCGGCCACGGCCTGCTCGACGCGGGCCGCCTCGGCGGTCAGGCCGAGGTGGTCCAGGAGCATGGCGACCGACAGGATGGTCGCGGTGGGGTCGGCCTTGCCCTGACCGGCGATGTCGGGCGCGCTGCCGTGGACCGGCTCGAACATGCTGGGCGCGGTGCGGTCGGGGTTGACGTTGCCGCTGGCGGCCAGGCCGATGCCGCCGGCGATGGCCGCGCCGATGTCGGTGATGATGTCGCCGAAGAGGTTGTCGGTGACGATCACGTCGAAGCGCTGCGGCTGGTTGACGAAGAACATCGAGGCCGCGTCGATGTGCTGGTAGTCGGTGGTGACGTCGGGGAACTCGGCGGCGACGCGGTTGACGGTGCGCTGCCACAGGTCTCCGGCGTAGGTCAGCACGTTGGTCTTGTGGACGAGCGTGAGCTTCTTGCGGGGACGCGCGGCGGCCTTGGCGAAGGCGTAGCGGACCACGCGCTCGACGCCGTAGGCGGTGTTGAACGACTCCTGGGTGGCGATCTCCTGCGGCGTGCCGCGCCGCAGGACGCCGCCCGCGCCCGCGTAGAGCCCCTCGGTGCCCTCACGGACGACGATCATGTCGATGTCCTCGGGCCGGGTGTCGGCGAGCGGGGTCTCCACGCCGGGGAAGAGCTTGACCGGGCGCAGGTTGACGTAGTGGTCGAGCTCGAAGCGCAGGCGCAGCAGCAGGTCGCGCTCCAGGACGCCGGGCGGCACGCTGGGGTCGCCGACGGCGCCGAGCAGGATGGCGTCGTAGCCGCGCAGCTCCTCGAGGACGGAGTCGGGCAGGGTCTCGCCGGTGCGGTGGTAGCGGGCCGCGCCGAGGTCGTAGTGAACGGTTTCGACCTTGGCGGCGACCGCGCCGAGGACCTTGAGCCCTTCGGCGACGACCTCGGGGCCGATCCCGTCTCCGGGGATGACGGCCAGGCGGATGTTGCTCGACTCCATGGAGGTACCTTACCGGGTCCGTCTCGCCGTACGAGCACATCGTCTCAATTCGCGGACACGAGCCCTTTGTCAGATTTGCGGTCTTTTGACCGTTTCGTTAGAGTCCGTCGGGCCGAATCCACCGCGCCGTTCGCGGTGGAACCGGGGACCCACCCTTTCCCCTTGGGGCTAATCGGCTCGCATGCCGTAGGGCCACTTCCAGGCCCGCGCCCGTCAGCTAACCCGGTAGGCAGGATGGAAGGAATCTCCCCCTGTCTCGCATCGCCGCCGTTGCCGTGTCGGCAACCGCATTCACAACGATCGCCCTTTCCCTCACTCCCGCTCCGGCGCAGGCCGCCTCGGACCCCTCGGTTCTGACGCTCACCGGCGCCGAGCTCCAGCAGATCCGCACCAAGCCGACCAGAACCCCCGCCTGGAAGGTCGCACTCGACTACGCGCTGGACAAGCGCGGCACGCCTTACGTGTACGGCGGAGCCAGCGAACGCGGGTACGACTGCTCCGGCCTGATGCTGCGGGCCTACGAGAGCGCCGGCATCCGGTTGCCCAGGACCGCGGCCCAGCAGTACCACGCCTTCTCCAGGAAGATCGCCTGGGACGACCTCAGGCCCGGCGACCTGGTCTTCTTCAGCAACCTCGGCCACGTGGGCATGATCTCCCGGCCCGGCTACATGGTCCACTCCCCGCGCACCGGCGAGGTGGTGAAGGAGGAGAAGCTGAGCGCCTGGCGGCGCCGGGCCTTCGTGGGCGCGGTACGGCCCGACCCGCAGGGCGTCGCCCGGTGGATCCGGCTCGTCAAGGAACGGCAGGAGCCGCCGCCCGCGATGCCCGTCGCCACGGCCCTATAGAGCACACCGCCCTGTAGGCAGGCCGCGGAATCCTCAGAATCCGCAAGGGGATCGACCCCCTTGCGGATTCTGTCGTTTCCGCCACAAACCCACCCCGAGTTGTCGCCCGCCGTTTCTCAGATGTATGACTAGAAGAGAACATCTAGTCATGGAGTCATCATGGATCGACGGCGGCAGACCCCCGAGCAACGGCGGGCGCGCGCGAACCGGATCCTCGACGCCGCCGCCGAGCTGATCGAGCGCTGGGGCTACGACAAGACCACGCTCGACGACGTCGCCCGGGCCGCGCACGTCGCCAAGGGAACCCTCTACCTGCACTGGAAGAGCCGCGACGAGCTGTTCGCCGCGCTGCTGCGCCGGGAGCGCGTCTCCCTGCTGGAGGCGCTGCGGGAGCGCATGGCCGACCACGCCGAGTCGGTCGGCTCGCTCATGCGCCTGATGGCCCTGGAGGTGCTGGCGCGGCCACTGCTCAGGGCGTTCATGTTCGACGACCGCGAGATCCTCGGCTCGCTGCTCAGGCTCAAGCACGACAACCCCGACCGCATGGCCGACGCCCTCGCCGCCGTCCACAGCTACCTGGAGGCCATGCGCGAGCACGGCCTGCTACGCCAGGACCTGACGCCCGAGGAACAGCAGGACGTCCTCCTGACCGCCCTGTACGGCTTCTTCCTCACCCCGCCGTCGGCGTCCGTCGGCGTCGAACGCCGCGCCGACCTGCTCGCCGAGACCATCCAGCGGACCCTGGAATCCGGCAGCCCCATCACGCCGCAGGTCGCCGAGCGGGTCGTCGCGGCCACCACCGACTACCTCGACCGGGCTCTGGAGATCGCCCGGAGGAAACTGGACATGAGCCTATGAACACGCTTGCGCTGGACGACCCCAGAGCCGACCTGCCGACCGTGGGCGGCAAGGGCGCCTCGCTCGCCCGGCTGGCACGGGCCGGGCTGCCGGTGCCGGACGGCTTCCACGTCACCACCCACGCCTACCGGCGCTTCGTGGCCGAGCACGGGCTGACCGGGCGCCCGCAGGAGATGGCGAGGCTCATCACCGAGCACGAGATCCCCGCCGACCTGGCCGGCGACGTCCTGGCCGCCTACGCCAAGCTCGGCGGCGAGCCGGCCGTGGCCGTGCGCTCGTCGGCGACCGCCGAGGACCTGCCGGGCATGTCGTTCGCCGGGCAGCAGGAGACCTTCCTCAACGTCCGCGGCGGCGAACGGCTGCTGGAGGCGGTGCGCCGCTGCTGGGCCTCGCTGTGGACCGAGCGCGCCATCGCCTACCGCGAACGCAACGGCGTCCCGCACGAGGAGGTCGCGCTCGCCGTCGTGGTCCAGGAGCTCGTCCCCGCCGACGCCGCCGGCGTCATGTTCACCGACGAGGGCGGCCGCCTGGTCGTCAACGCCGCCTGGGGACTCGGCGAAGCCGTCGTCGGCGGGCTCGTCACCCCCGACACGATCACCGTGGACCGCGGCAGCCGTACCGTGGTGGACCACAAGGTCGCCGCCAAGGCCGTCAGGACCGTGCGGACCGAGGACGGCACCCGCGAGGAGCCCGTGCCCGCCGGCCTGCGCGACCGGCCGGTCCTGTCCGCCGAGCAGGCCGTACGGCTGGCCGGGCTGGGCATGCGGATCGAGGAGCTGTACGGCGTGCCCATGGACGTGGAGTGGGCGCTGCGCGACGGCGAGTTCGCCATCCTGCAGGCCAGGCCGATCACCGGGCAGCGGGAGGAGTGGAACGACTCGCTCAGGGGCGACTACCTGTGGACGAACACCAACCTCGGCGAGGCGATCCCCAGCGTCATGACGCCCTGCACCTGGTCGCTCGTGCAGCGGTTCATGAAGGACGTCATGATCTTCAGCGAGCTCGCCGGGCATCCCCTGTGCGGGAACATCGGCGGCCGCTTCTACATGAACCTCAGCGCCACGGCGTCGCTGGCGGCGGCGCTGGGCATGAGGAAGAAGCTGCAGGCCGCGCAGGAGCCGGTGCTCGGCAGGCTGCCCGAGGGCCTGGAGGTCCCGCTGCTGCCGATGTCGCGGTGGCGCGTGCTGAGGGAGCTGCCGCCGATCCTGCGGGGCCGTGTGGCGCTGGGCAAATACGTCAAGCGGATCCCGGAGTTCGTCGCCACCGCGGCCGACCGGAGCCAGGCGCTGCGCGACAGGATCGCGGCCAGCGAGGACCTGGTGACGCTGTGGACGCGCGAGATCGAGCCGTACTTCCGCGAGTGCAACCACATGCTGGCCGCCGCGGGACGCCAGGACGGCGGGGCGCTGGTCTTCCTCCGCAACCGGCTGGCCAGGCTGGTCGGCGAGGCCGACGCCAACGCCCTGACCTCGGGCATCCAGGTGGGCGGCAACCGGCTGGAGAGCCTGGGCCCGCTGCTGGGGCTGGCCCGGCTGAAGCGCGGCGAGATCGACCGCGAGACCTACGCGCGGCGTTACGGGCACCGGTGCCCGGACGAGTTCGAGGTGTCGGCGCCGCGGCCCGCCGAGGACCCCGGCTGGATCGACAAGCAGCTGGCCGGGCTCACCACCGACCCCGCCGAGCTGCTGCGGCGCCAGGACGAGGCCGCCGAGGCGGCCTGGCGGCGCTTCCGCGAGCGCGACCCCAGGCTGGCCGCCAGGACGCGGCGCAAGATCGAGCGCTGGGGGCGGATCGTGCAGCAGCGGGAGGAGACCCGCTCGGAGATGATCCGCGCGTTCTGGGTGCTGCGGGCGTTCGTGCTGCGCGCGGGCGAGGTGAGCGGCGTCGGCGAGGACGTGTTCTTCCTCACCCTGCCGGAGATCCTCCGGGTGCTGCGCGGCTCGCGCGAGCCGCTCGCGCGGGTGCCCCGGCGGCGCGCGGCGTATGAGCACTACCGGTCGCTGCCGCCGTACCCCGGGCTGATCCGGGGACGCTTCAGCCCCGAGCGGTGGGCCGCCGATCCGGACCGGCGTGCCGACCTGTTCGACGAGACCGCGCAGAGCTCGCCGCCGTCGAGCACCATCACCGGGTTCGCGGGCGCGGCGGGCGTGGTGGAGGGGACGGCGCGGGTGATCCGCTCCATGGCCGAGGGCGACCGGCTCGCGCAGGGCGAGATCCTGGTCACCACGATCACCAACGTGGGGTGGACGCCGCTGTTCCCCCGCGCGGCGGCGGTCGTCACCGACGTCGGCGCGCCGCTGTCGCACGCCTCGATCGTGGCGCGGGAGCTGGGCATCCCGGCGGTCGTCGGGACGGGCAACGCGACGGCGCGCATCCACGACGGCGACCGGATCAGGGTCGACGGCGGGCGCGGGACGGTGGAGATCCTGGCCTAAGGCCAGGCTCAGCGGCGGCCCCGGACGGGCTCAGTGCTGGGGCTGGCCGCCGTTGTCCCGCCGGTCCAGCGCGGTCTGCAGGGCCTCGGCGGCCTCGTTCTCGCTCTCGTCGGCGCGGTTCCACGGATACATGTCGTACATGGTGTTACTCGTCTCAGTTCGCGGGCGTACGGGGTGGGAGTCGGACTCCGGTCGCGAATCCAACCGGGCCTGGTGTCCACGGGCCCGGATCGCGGGACCCCGGGACGGGTAGGGACTTACCGGCCGACGCAACGCCACACACCGCGGCGAGTTGTCGACCTGCCCTAACAGGCCTCGCCGCGGCAGGTAATGAGTACGAGTACCTGGCGCATTTCCCGCCAGGATACCAGCCCGTCTCGTAGGACGTCCTAGCATCTCACATGGTGAGATGCTAGGACGTCCACCAGGGATTACTCGGTGAGGTCGACCGAACGCCCGCTCTCCGCGCCGATCTCCTGCGCGATCTGCTCCAGCACGTCCGCGGGGATGGCCGAGTCGACGGTGAGCGCGATGAGGGCCTTGCCGCCCTTCACGTCACGGGCCACCTGCATCGAGGCGATGTTGATGGCGTGGTCGCCGAGGATGCGGCCGACGACGCCGACGATGCCGGGCCGGTCGGTGTAGGCGAAGAACGCCAGGTGGTCGGTCGGCTCGATCTCCATCTCGTAGCCGTTGACCTCGACGATCTTCTGGATCTGCCGGGGGCCGGACAGCGTGCCCGACACCGACACCTGGCGGCCGTCGGCCAGCACGCCACGGACGGTGACGACGTTGCGCCAGTCGGGGCTCTCCGAGCTGGTCACCAGCTCCACGGCCAGGCCGCGGTCCTTGGCCAGCAGCGGGGCGTTGACGTAGGTGACCTGCTCCTCGATCACGTCGGTGAAGACGCCCTTGAGCGCGGCCAGCTCCAGCACCCGCACGTCCTGCGAGGCGATCTCGCCGCGCACCTCCACGTCGAGCCTGGTCGCGGTCTCGCCGGCCAGCGCGGTGAACACGCGGCCCAGCTTCTCGGCCAGCGGCAGGCCGGGCTTGACGTCCTCGGCGACCACGCCGCCCTGGACGTTGACCGCGTCGGGCACGAACTCGCCCGCCAGCGCCAGCTTGACGCTGCGCGCCACCTGGGTGCCGGCCTTCTCCTGGGCCTCGTGGGTGGAGGCGCCCAGGTGCGGGGTGACGACGACCTGGTCCAGCTCGAACAGGGGGCTGTCGGTGCAGGGCTCCTTGGCGAAGACGTCCAGGCCGGCGCCGGCGACGCGGCCCTCCTTGATGGCCGAGTAGAGGGCGTTCTCGTCCACGATGCCGCCGCGCGCCACGTTGACGATCCGCACGGTCGGCTTGACCTGGTGCAGCTCCTTGTCGCCGATGAGGCCGAGGGTCTCCTTGGACTTGGGCAGGTGCACCGTGATGAAGTCGGCGGCCTTCAGCAGCTCCTCCAGGGCCACCAGCCGCACGCCCATCTGCGCGGCGCGGGCCGGGGGCAGGTAGGGGTCGTAGGCGATCAGCTCGACGCCGAAGGGCTGCAGGCGCTGGGCCACCAGCTGGCCGATCTTGCCCAGCCCGAGGATGCCGACGACCTTGCCGTCGAGCTCGACGCCGGTGTACTTGGACCGCTTCCACTCCCCCTGCTTGAGCGCGGCGTGGGCCTGCGGGACGTTGCGCGCGGCGGCCAGGATGAGGGCGACGGTGTGCTCGGCGGCGCTGGTGATGTTGGAGGTCGGCGCGTTGACGACCATCACGCCGGCCTTGGTGGCGGCCTCGACGTCGACGTTGTCGAGTCCGACGCCGGCCCGGGCCACGACGCGCAGCTTCGGCGCGGCGGCGATGGCCTCCGCGTCGACCTGCGTGGCGGAGCGGACGATCAGGGCGTCCACGTCGGCGAGGGCGGGCAGGAGCCGGGCGCGGTCGGCGCCGTCGGTGTGGCGTACCTCGAAGTCGGCGGAGAGCACGGCCAGACCGGCCTCCGAGAGCTCCTCTGCGACCAGGACGACGGGCTTGTTCACTGATGAGATCCTTTGGGCGGGCACAGTGGCTGACACAGTGGCGGGCAGGCGGAGGCACGGCGACGGGCCCCCGATGGGATCCCTCAAAGTCTATCGGCCCTTGTGAATGCGTTCACGAGAGTCCCAGGATGTGGGCAGTACCCAGGGGCCCGGCGGCTCATTCAAGCCGCTTCCATCTTTGTCTTGATCGGTAGATTTCTTGGCCATTAGCCTGATAAGTCGTGGCCGACTACCTATGGTGCGTCATATGAGCATCGGGAACCCCGCTCTCGCCAACGTGCTGCGCCAGCATGGCTCCCCGCACAGCCTGCTGGCGGCGCTCGCCGACGGCGGAGTCCTGGTGGCCGTGCGGCCCGACCGGTCCGTCGTGCTGGGCACCACCCAGGCGGGCGAGAGGGTGCTGCTCGGCTACACCGGGCCCGACACCTACGCGCGCCACCGCGGCAGCCACTCCCTGTCGGCCTGCGACGCCGACACCATTCTCGACATCCAGCGCGTCACCGGCGTGCGGGAGATCGTGATCGACGCGGCGGGGCCGGCGGCGGCCGCCGTACCGATCGAGGACCTGCGGCGTTTCCTGCGCTCGACCCGCACCGGGCCCACGCCCGTCCTGTCGGGGGCCGTGCCCGCGGCGTACGCCACCGGCGCCATGGCGACCGTGTCGCGCAACACCACGACCGAGCGAGCCGAGCCGTGGCCCGCCCCGGCCCCCGCGGCCTTCCCCGCGCAGGCCTGGGTCCCCGCTCCCCGGCCCCACCTGTCCGGGCCGATGCAGCAGGTCGACCCCGGGTACCGGCGGTGCACCCACCCGATCCTGCCCGCGCTGCGCAAGGCGATCGCCACGCTGCTGGCGGACTTCCCCCTGGTCCACCACGTGTGGATCTCCGAGGCCCGGACCGCCTCCGGCGTGCCCGGGATCATGCTGCACGTCAAGGTCCACATGTCGGCGGCCGAGGACGTCGTGCGGGACCTGCACCGGGGCGTCAGGGCCCGGCTGCCCCAGCTGGCGGCCAGCGAGGCGCCCATCCTGATGGCCCGCGTCGCCGACGCGCGCAGCGAGCGGCGGATGATCGAGATAGGGGCGCACGTGGTATGCGCCGATGTCACGGACTGAAATCACTGCGTCACTGGGAGCAATCGCGCCACGCTATGCTTCCTGAATCCGCGGGAACGGTTCAGGAGACCGCATGAAGCGCACCAACCCCTTGCACCAGATCCAGTACGCCATCCGGCACCCGGATCGGATAGTGCCGCACGTCCGCAGGCTGGCCAGGGACACCTGGTACCGCCTGCGCACCCCCGACCACATCGCCTACTACCGCGCGGTCATGAAGTCCGACACCGCGCGCAGCCCCGAGGGGGCCGTCGGCTCCCACTCGCACAAACGCTGGCTCGCCCTCGGGCAGCTGCAGTTCGACTACCTGGTCGAGCACGGGCTCAAGCCGGAGCACCGCATGCTGGAGATCGGCTGCGGCAACCTGCGCGCGGGCCGGTTGTTCATCGACTACCTCCACACGGGCAACTACTACGGCATCGACATCTCGCCGGACATCCTGTTCGAGGCGCAGGCCACCCTGGAGAGGTACGGCCTGGCCGCCAAGCTGCCCCACCTGACGCCGGTGCGCGACCTGCGGCTGGGCTTCCTGCCCGACGACCACTTCGACGTCGTCCACGCCCACAGCGTCTTCTCGCACTCCCCGCTGGAGGTGATCGAGGAGTGCTTCGCGCACGTCGGCCGGGTGATGAAGCGCGACGGCTGGTTCGACTTCACCTTCGACCGCACCGAGGGCAAGGAGCACCAGGTGCTGCGGGAGGACTTCTACTACCGCACCGAGACGCTGCTCGACCTGGCCGCCCGCCACGGGTTCCGCGGGGAGTTCATGCAGGACTGGGAGGGGCGGCACAAGCAGTCGAAGATCCGTCTCAGGTTGGCCGGCGGGTGAGCGGCGGCGGGGCGTTGCGCGTGCACAGCCCCGCCACCAGCGCGGCCAGCAGCGGCAGGCCGATCACGACCCCGGCCACGAAGGGCCACGGGACGGCGATCACGGCCGGTCCCGGCCACGCCTGGCCGGGACCGAAGGTCCCCACGTTCCTGATGCCCGTCATCGGCCAGGCCAGCGCGACGCCCGTGACGGCGCCGGACACGGCGCCGGTGAGCGCGCCCAGTCCGGCGATGTAGCCGGCCTGGCCGGCCAGCATCATGCGCCGCAGCCCGGGCGTGCCGCCGATGGCGTGGACGATCGCCAGGTCCGGGCGGGCGTCGGCCGCGGCCAGCCGGGTGGCCACGAACGTGCCGCCCAGCACCAGGAACAGCGCCGCGCCGAACAGCACCCACAGCTGCGGCTCGACGTAGTTCTCGTAGCCGGTCTCCAGGTGGACCTCCGCGTCGGCGAGCGCCTCGCGCAACCCGTCGTCGTCCGCCGGGTAGTGCGCGTACAGGCGCCGTTCGTGTGTCTTCATGCCCAGCTCCTCGACCGCGGCGGTGGGCAGCACCGCGCCGCCCTGCCGCGGCTGGGCCGCTTCGGCGAGCACCGCGGGCACCTCCACCACATCCGGGCCCGGCCCGGGCCCGTCGCTGTGCACCCTCAGCCGTAGCTTGCCGTCCCTGACCAGGTCGCGGTCGAACACCACGGCCCGGCCCCGCGCGAACGCGGCGGCGGCCGCCGGGTCGTCGCGGCCCTGGAGCAGCCGGAGCAGCCGCTGGTCGCCGATCGGGACGTGGTCGCCGTTGGCGGCGTAGTTCTTGCAGCGGTGCGGACAGGCCGACAGGTCCTGCCACAGCGCCAGGCGGACGCGGGCGCCGCTGCCCGGGCCCACCGCCTCGCGGGCCTCGACGAAACGCACTCCCGGCAGGCGCCGCGCGACCTGCTCCTTGATCGAGGCCCAGCGCGCGTCGTCGGTGCGCGGCCACGCGCCGACGAACAGCGTGCCATGGGGCGCTCCCGGCCAGTAGGCGTCGCGGTTGTCCACGTAGTTGGAGTAGAAGCCGATGCCGAAGGCCAGCACCGCGGTGGTGGCGGCCATGACCGCGGCGGCGGCGGAAGCCGTACGAACCCGGTGGCGGGAGGCGTCGCGGACGGCCAGCCGCAGCGGGAGGGGCAGGCGGCCGGTCGCCCGCGCCGATCGGGCCACCAGCCACGGCATCAGCGCCACCAGGCCCACCACGGCCAGGACCATGGCCGCGAAGATCCACACCTCGCCGACGCGCAGCGCGGCGGCGGTCGCGGCGATCCCGGCCAGCAGGAGCGCCAGGCCCAGCACCGGCTTGCCCGCCCGGGCGCGCGCCTGCGGCCATCGGCCCGCCAGGACCGCGGCGGTGTTCTGCCGGGCGGCCTGCACGGCGGGCACGATCGCGGCGGTCACGCCGCTGGCCAGCCCAAGCGCCGCGCAGCCAAGCACCGGCCACCACGGCACCTCCAGCGGGCCCAGCGCCCCGCCGAACCGGCTGAGCACCCAGGCCAAGGCCCAGCCGAGGACGATCCCGAGGCCCGTGCCGGCGACGGCCGCCAGCCCGCCGAGGACGAGCCCGTCCGCGAGCACGACGGCTCGCAGGTGCCGCGCCGACCCGCCCTGGGCGGCGATCATCGCGAGCTCCGCGCGACGCCTGCGCAGCCCCACGGCGAAGGCGGGCCCGGCCAGCAGCACGGTCTCCAGGACGATCATGAAGATCGCCACGCCGATGCCCACGACCATGGAGATCTCCGCCGGGTCCTCGTCTTCTGGCGGTTCCGGCGGGTTCTGGATCACCGCTCGCGAGAACACCACGAGGCCGCGGCTGTTCAGCCGGCGCACGTCGGACCACAGGACCGGCCCGGGGGTGTCCGCCAGCCAGGCGCTCTCCCCGTCGTACCGCTCGTCGGTCCGCAGGACGCTGCCCGGGAGCGCGACCAGCTCCGGGCGCCGCGGGTGGAAGGGGTCCTCCACCACGCCCACGACCCGCACCGTGCCGACCCGCGTGGTGAGCGTGTCGCGACCGCGCAGCGGAGGCGAGACCGCGACCTCGTCGGGCGCGCTCGGGAGCCGTCCTTCGACCAACCGCCGCATTCCGGCCGTCATGGGGTCGCGGAGGTCTGCCTCCAGCACACCGAGAAAGTCCAGGCCGGCGACGCCGTACAGGGAGCCGTAGGAGACGGGGATCAGCCGCGCGCCGGGGAGGAGGGCGGCCACCTCCCGCGCGGTCACGGTCCTCGGCGCGGCCCGGGGATCGCCGGAGGAGTAGGAACTGCCGTCGGCGTCCTGCTCCACGGGCCCGTCGGTCTCGGTGGCCCGGACGTAGGCGTCGGCGGAGCCCAGCCGGGACGGCAGCCCTTCGCGGAGGGAGACGTCGGCGGTGTGACCGCCGGTGAGCAGGCCGGTCGCGAGGACCACCGGCAGCGCGACGAGGGCGATGATGAGCGCGCTGCGTCCCTTGGTGCGCCGCGCCTCCCGCCAGGCCAGCCGCAGCAGCGCCCTCATCGGACCTCCTCCAGCAGCGCGGAGTCCGCGATCTCGCCGTCGCGCAGGAACACCACCCGGTCCGCCCAGGCCGCGTAGCGCGACTCGTGCGTGACCAGCAGCACCGCGGCCCCGGCGTCGGCCCGGCCGCGCAGCAGCTGGAGGATCTCGTCGCCCGTGCGGGTGTCCAGCGCGCCGGTCGGCTCGTCGGCCAGCACCAGCCGCCGCTCCCCCACCAGGGCCCGGGCGATGGCGACGCGCTGGCGCTGCCCGCCGGACAGCTCGTCGGGGAACCGGCCGGCCGCCTCCGCCAGCCCGACCTCCTCCAGTACGGCAAGCGCCTCGGCCCTGGCCTGGCGGGCGCGGACGCCGTCGAGCTCGCGGGGTAACATCACGTTCTCCACGGCGGTCAGCGACGGGATCAGGTTGAGGTCCTGGAAGACGTAGCCGACGCTCCTGCGGCGCAGCGCGGCCAGGTCCTTGACGGCCGCCAGGTCCACGCCCTCCAGCGTCACCGTGCCCGAGGTGGGCAGGTCGAGCCCGCCGGCCAGGTTGAGCAGCGTGGACTTGCCCGAGCCCGAGGGACCCATCACCGCCACAAGCCGGCCCGCGGCGACCTCCAGGTCCACGTTCCTGAGCGCGTGGACCTCCCCATAGGACCGGCTGACGTTCGCCAGCCGTACGACAGTCATGACTGCTCCTCCCTGAGCACGGCTTCGCAGTGGTCCAGCCAGCGTTGCTCGGCCTCCACCTGGAAGATCATCGAATCGAGCACCAGCCGCTGCGCGGGACTGGCGGTGTCGCGCTTGGCGCGCGTGAGCTCCTGCATGGCGCGCATGGACGCGGTGCGCTGGGCCTGGATCACCTTCAGCGCGTCCGGGCACGTGGCGACGGCCATGGCGAGCTTGATGACGAGCTCGTCCCGAGGCCGGTCGGCGGGAGTGACGGGGGTGCCGAACCATCGCTCGACCTCGGCCCGACCGGCCTCGGTGATCTCGTAGACGACGCGGCCCTGCTCGTCGGCCTCGCCCTGCCGGATCAGGCCGTCGCGTTCCAGGCGCGAGAGCGTCGTGTAGACCTGGCCGATGTTGAGCGGCCAGGTCGCCCCTGTGGACGCCTCGAACTCCTGGCGGAGCTGGTAGCCGTGGCGCGGGCCGCGGCTCAGCAACGCGAGCAGACCGTATCTGATCGACATGGATACTCAGTATGCATACTCAGTATGCCTAGGGCAACAGTGGGCTTTCTGGACACGGCCCGCGGTTCCGCCCGATACTCTGGACCATGGGCTCGACGCAACCTCCGTATCGGGCGTCGGACAGCGATCGCGATCGCGCCATCGACGAGCTCCGTGACCGCGCCGTCGAGGGACGGCTGTCCCCCGAGACCTTCATCGGCCGCGTCGACATGGCCCTGCGCGCCCGCAGCCGCCACGAACTGGACGACCTGGTCGCCGACCTGCCGCCGCGCAACACCTTCCGGCAGCGCGTGACCGACGCCGTCGCGTCGGTGTCGGAGTTCGTGGCCAGGGTGCAGTCCGCCTGGCGGCGGCCGAGGCTGCCCAAGCTGGCGCTGCCCGAGACCCGCGACCGCTTCGTGGTGGGCCGCGGCTCGGCCTGCGACCTGGTGCTGTCGGACCTGACGGTCTCGCGCGTCCACGCCGAGCTGCGGCGCGAGGCCGACGGCAGCTGGATGCTCATCGACCTCGGCTCGCTCAACGGCACCAGGCTGAACGGCTGGCGCCTGGTCGGCCCCGCCCGCGTGCGCTCGGGTGACGAGGTGTCCTTCGGCGACTGCGGCTTCCTGCTCAGCTCCGGGCAGCCATCTGTGCCGCGGTGAGCCTGTAGCGCAGCGTCAGCGCCAGCGCCACCGCGACGCAGGCGGCCGGCAGCAGCGTGCCGCCGAGCTGCACCGCCAGGATCGCCGAATCCGGCTGCCGCACCGGCGTGGCCGGGTCGGACTCGATGAACCCGCCCCAGCCCAGCACCCAGCTCAGCACCAGCGCGCCCAGGGCGAAGACGACCGTCTCGCAGGCCGTCCACAACCCGGTGAACACGCCCGCCCGGCGCCTGCCCGTCGTCGCGTTGTCGTGGGCGATCACGTCGGCCATCATCGAGAACTGCAGCAGCTGGATGCCCGCGTAGCCGACGCCCACGACGAGCACGCACAGGTGGGCGTACACCGCGCCGAGCGCCGGGGTGAGCACCAGGGCCGCCGCCCCGGCCAGGAACAGCGCCGACGACAGCAGCATCGCGCCCTTCTTGTCCAGCCGCCTGGCCAGCCACACCCACAGCGGCATGGTCAGCAGGATCGGCCCCACCAGGCTGGCGAACAGCGTGGTGGTGGCCTCGGGGTCGCCCACGACGTAGGTGGCCAGGTACGGCGCCGCCGCCAGCATCGTGCCCGCCGCGAGCATCTGCGCGCAGCTCAGGCCCAGGAGCGTCAGGAAGTGCTTGTTGGTGCGCGCCACGGCCAGCTGCCTGGCCAGGGACGGCTCGGCCTCGCTGTGGCCGACGACCGGGGCGCGTGCCGTACCGGCGTAGGTCCCGAGCATGGCCGCCAGCAGCACCACGCCGACGACGACGCCCATGACGTGGTAGCCGGGGCCGCCTGCCAGCACGGGGGCCACGGCGCCCGACAGCAGGATGGCCATGCCGAGGAAGATCATGCGCCACTGCAGCAGCGAGGAGCGCTCGTGGTAGTCGTCGGTCATCTCGGCGGGCATGGCCTTGTAGGGCACCTCGAAGAAGGCGTAGGCCGTGGCGGCGAGGAAGAAGAACGCCCCCACGTACAGCGCCGCCGGGACGCCGCGCAGCTCCGGGGCGGCGAAGGTGAGGGCGAAGGCCGGGGGCAGCGCGAGGGCGCCGGCCAGCAGCCACGGCCGCCGCGAGCCGCCGCGGTCGGATAACTGGCCGACGAAGGGGTTGATCAGCATGTCCCAGGCCTTGGGGGCGAACACCACCACGCCCGCCAGCCATGCCGGGACGGCGAGGTGGTTGGTCAGGTAGAACAGCAGCAACAGGCCGGGGACCGTGGAGAACGTCCCCGTGCAGAAGGAGCCGATGCCGTACCCGATGCGGACGCTGCGCGGAACCATTGCCACATTACAGCCGAGCGGTCGCTTGGGGGGAAGGAGCAGATGCCGCCGATCTATGACAGACCTCCGAGAACGGCACCGCACGAAAATACGGAGATTTGCGGATTGCATGAGCGCCGCCCGCGCCCATGATCGAGCGAGTACCCTCAGCCCACCTTGGAGATTCCATGCGGCGCACCTCAGCATCGCTCGTCGCGGGCGCGCTCGTCGCGATCCTCGCGTGGGGCTCCAGCCCCGCCACCGCCGTCGACCCGTCCCCAGGCGTGGCCGACCTGACCAAGGACATCAACCTCATCCTCGGCGACGACCGCCTGGCCATCGCCCGCTCGGCGGTGGTGGTCCGCAGCGCGGCCACCGGCGAGGAGCTCTACTCCACCGACGCCGGCAAGCTCATGACGCCGGCCTCCAACGCCAAGCTGTTCACCTCGGCCGCCGCGGCGGAGGTGCTCGGCCTGGACTACCGCTTCCAGACCAGCGTCCTGCGCGCCGGGCGGCAGACCGGCTCGGTCGTGACCGGCGACCTGGTGCTGCGCGGCACCGGCGACCCCACCATGCTGGCCGAGGACTACGACAAGCTGGCCGCCGCCGTGGCCGCCAAGGGCGTCAAGCTCGTCACCGGCAAGCTGGTCGCCGACGACACGTGGTTCGACTCGGTACGGCTGGGCCAGGACTGGGCCTGGGACGACGAGTCCTGGTACTACGCCGCCCAGATCTCCGCCCTCACCGCCTCGCCCGACCGCGACTACGACCCCGGCACGGTGATCGTGTCCGTGTCCGCCTCCGACGGCAAGGTCAAGGTCGGCACCACGCCCGAGACGGACTACCTCAAGATCGTGAACAAGGCGACCGCCGGCTCGTCCACCGACGTCCTCATCGAACGGCAGCACGGCACGAACACGGTCCTCATCACCGGCACGGTGGCCGAGCCGTACTCGGAGTGGATCACCGTCGACGACCCCGCCCGCTACGCCGCCTCGCTGTTCCGTTCGGCGCTGGCCAAGCACGGCGTGCGCGTGCTCGGCCCGACCGTCTCCGGAGCCGCGCCCGAGGGGGCCGCCGAGCTGGCCGAGCACGAGTCCATGCCGCTGAGCGAGCTGCTCGTGCCGTTCATGAAGCTCAGCAACAACATGCACGCCGAGATCCTCACCAAGGCCATGGGGCGCAAGGTGGCCGGTCAGGGCACCTGGGCGGCCGGGCTCAAGGTGACCGGCGACTTCGCACGGGGCCTGGGGGTGCAGGTGCTCAACCTGCGTGACGGCTCGGGCCTGTCGCGCCGCGACGGCGTCACGGCCGCCTCGATCGCCCAGCTGCTGCTGGCGGTGCGCGGCAAGCCGTGGTACCAGGCGTGGTACGACTCGCTGCCGGTCGCGGGCAACCCCGACCGGTTCGTGGGCGGCACGCTGCGCAACCGCATGCGCGGCACCCCGGCCGCCGGGAACGTGCGCGCCAAGACCGGCTCGCTGACCGGCGTGACCTCGCTGTCGGGCTATGTCACCAGCGCCGAGGGCGAGCCGCTGGTGTTCTCGATCATGCTGAACCAGTACCTGTCCAGCTCGCCCAAGGACATCGAGGACAAGATCGCGGTACGGCTGGCGCGGTTCAGCCGCACGGCGCCGGACGCCGCGCCCGCAGCCGAGCTGCGCACCCAGCAGACCTACCCCGACCTGGAGTGCTCGTGGCTCAAGCCCGCTGAGTGCTGACGCCTTCCGACCAGAGCCGGCCCGGTGCGCTTCGTGGGGAACACCGGGCCTTCTGGTAGCTGCCGTGACGCCTGCGGCCGGTGATCGGTTTACCGGCCGATGTTACGGTTGAGCAACATGGAGCTCCAGGAATACCTGAGTTTTTCGTGACATGTCCGTTCTGCGCACACCAGAATGCGGGTTCGACACAGCGTCTATCCCCCATCGGAGGACATCGTGCGCAGACAGCTCCAGGCACTGGCCTGCCTTGGCAGTCTTGCGGCATTGAGCACCCCCGTCGCCGCCCACGCCTCGGCGGCCAGCCCCAAGAACGAGTGCCGGGTCAGCGCGGCCCAGCCGTACCTGGACGCCAAGGGCATGATCCGCGGAACCGGCCTCAGAAGCGGCTGCGACGACAACGCCCTCCTGCGGGTACGCATCAAGCAGGCCCGGCGCGGCCCGGACCGCACGCTCAAGAGCGCCTCCAAGCGCCTGGCGAACGGCTCGATCACCGTGGGCCTCCGCTGCACGGACACCCCGCGCACCTACTACGTGCAGGTCCTGGACTACCGCGGCCACATCCGCAACTCGGCCGCCGCGCGGCTGGCCTGCGGCCCCTCCACCGGGACGCCCAGCCCCTCGCCGTCGCCCTCCGCCTCGCCCACCGCGGCCCCCTCCCCCACCGGCAGCGCTCCAGGTTCGAGCGTCGAGGAAGAGGTCGTCCGCCTGACCAACGCCGCCAGGGCGCAGAACGGCTGCGGCCCCCTCACGCACGACCCCAAGCTGCAGGCCGCGGCCGAGGGGCACTCGGCTGACATGGCGGCCAAGGGCTACTTCGACCACACCTCGCCCGACGGGCGCAACCCCGGCGACCGCATCAAGGCCGCCGGCTTCTCGCCCATCAGCGCGTGGGGTGAGAACATCGCCAAGGGGTACGGCACCGCCGCGGCCGTCGTCGACGGCTGGCTCAAGAGCCCCGGGCACCGGGCGAACATCCTGAACTGCAACTTCACCCACATCGGCGTCGGGCACGTGACCAGCGGCCCGCACTGGACCCAGGTCTTCGCCCGCCACTAGCCCCTCCCGACCCCTCCCGACCCTTCGAGCGCCGCCCTTCCACCCCGTGCCGCATCCCCTTGCACGCGGCCCGCGGCGCTCACTCCGATGGAGGGCCGCCGGCACCCGCACACTTCCGGCGCCCTCCCGGGGGACGGCCGGCTTGCGCCCCGGCGTCCCCCTTGAGGGCCCGCTCGCGTCTCCGCCGCACCCGAGTTCGCGAGCGGGCCCTCACCCGTCAAGCCGTTCGACGCTCCCCGCCCGCCCCGGTCCTGCCGTGGCCGGCCGTCGCACGCAGTGCACGTTGTGGGCGGTGGCATGGAAGCCGCGAAGGCCCGCGGTTTCCCTCCGTCCAGATGCACAACTCCCATCGGGTGCGGGCTGCAAGGCATCGCCGTTCACGGCCCTCGTCCGTTCGAGTGACGGGAAGATCGATCGGGTGGGGCCTTCGAGGTCTGGCACACCGCCGGTGGATCGCCCGCGAGCGATCCCCTGAGTGTGTCAATCCACGTGCGGGAAGGCCCCGTTGAGGTAGTCGTTCAACTGCCGCCACTGCGTGGGGTGGATGTCGAGTTCCGCAAGATCGGCAGGCGCGACCCACCGTACGTCGCTGGCCTCGTCGTTGGCCTCCGGAGCCCCGCCGACCGGGCGGGCGGTCAGCATGACCTCGTACTCTTGCCTGACCTCTCCGTCGGTGTAGGCGACGATGTGCCCGGGATCGGAGTAGATCCCCAAGATGCCGGTCACCTCGACCAGGACGCCGGTCTCCTCATAGGTCTCGCGGATCGCGCACTGGCTGGGGGTCTCGCCGATCTCCATCTTGCCCATCGGCAGCGCCCATTGGCCGGTGTCGCGGCGGCGCTGCAACAGAATGTGGCCCTGCTCGTCCACGGTGACCGTGCCGCACGCCGGCACAAGGCTGTTGGCCTTGGGTGCCTCGGGGTCGTTCCAGAACTCAACCCGTCCCACTGTCCCTCCTAAATTTCCGAGCCAGCCCATGGCACGGCCGACGCCCAGACGCGCTCGAACGAGGCGATGTAATGATCCGCAACGCTTCCTCCGTCGAGCCGCCGGAAGTGGAACGCCGGATTGGCCGACGCTGGCTCACCGAAGACGTGCGGGTTGACGATGATCTCATCGTCGTAGCGGAACAGTGAGGCGTACAGCGTCGTCGCATGGAGCCTGAGCTCACATCCGTCCAGGTCCACAAGTCCCCGGTAGTAGGTCAGTGAGGACCGGATCTTGGCGGTCAGCGTGCCCCCGAGCCCTTCCTCCCGATCCCTGATCGCTACGGCTTCCGATGTTGGATCGCCGAAGCACAACCGGACCTGTGTTCCTCGCGCCACGGCCTCGGCGAGCATCCTGGCCACCTTGGGTTGAGTCTGAGCATAGAAGGTGCCGGAGAAGACCAGCACGTCGATGTGCTCCTGGGCCTCCTCCATCAGGCGCAGCCAGACCTCCCGCGGCACGCTGGCGCGGTCGGGGAACAGCTCGACCAGTTCGGACCTGGTGGCGTGGTCCTTGCGCACGCCCGAGACGTTCAGGACCTCCGGCCACAGGTAGGTCTCATCCGCCGACAGCAGCTTGGCCGCCGCCCACCGATGGCGACGGTGCGGTAAGCGGCCGGTGTTGATCCACCGTTCGACAGTCTTGGGTTCGACGTCACAAGCCTCCGCCATGTCTTCAAGGGATACGCCGTGACGCAGCATCGCACTCCGTAGGCGTTCGTTCACGCACCAAGCGTCCCCGACGTCCCAGGACGTTTCAAGGCCGTGGCGGGACGTTTAAAGAGGCACAAGACGTCCTGGCTACGCCCCACAGCGAAGTTCAAAGGTCCCTGTCATCTCGGTTCACTGATTGTGGTCAATGACCAGGTCGCGGGGGTGACTCCCTTATAGCGCGCCTCTTTGGCTGAGGGGTGCCGGGCGCGTATGGAAAAGGCTGGACACCCCCGCGACCGATCAGAAGAGGACTGATCGGAGGGCAGAGATGCCGGGCGCTCCCGCGTTGGTCGCCGTTGATCCGTGCGCGTCGGCGGAACGGCTGCGGCTGGCGCTTCAGGAACACCACATCGCCGCCGACGTTCACGACGGGTACGGGCTCGCGCTGGTGTCCGTCTGGGCGGGCCTGGTCGTGTGGTGCGACGGTGAACGGTTCTGGTGGCGCTCGGGCTGGGACGAACGACGCCGGCGGACGGTCTACGCCTGGCACCCCGCCCATGACCCCGAGCATGCCGCCCGCCGCGTCTTCTTCCGATACCGGGATCTGCGCGCCACGGACGGCCCGTCCCCAGCGGTCCGGGAAGGCGGATGCTGATGTACTCGGTTCCGGTGCGCCTGCCGCTGTCGGGCGGCTCTCCGAGCCCCGAGTACGTCCAGGACTGCCTGATCGCCTTCTTCGGCTCCTGGGAGAACGCCTTGGCCAGTCCGGACGGCCGCGCGGTGATCGCCCGCTACCTCACCCCGCCTGACGACCTCGACCCCTAAAGACGGGGCGCGATGGGACGGCACACCCTCGGGTCGGCGCGGTCACGAGGATGCCCCGTCCCCGTCCCGTCGCGCCCGCAGCGGGACGGCAGCGCGGTGATCGTCCAGCCTTCCGGGTGGCTGGACCAACGCCGTATCCCGCGCTGCCGTACCCCCATGCGTGGGCCGGATCATCCCACGGCCCACTCCTCCCCCCGCCCCCGCACAGCCGCCCAATTGTGTGTCCCGACCGAGGTGTCAACTCCGGCTTCCGACGCCGGTCCCCCGTCCGGCTTCCACGCGGCCACACCCCCGAGCCGCACAGCCGGAGTTGACGCCGACCGAGGGACACGAACAATGGGCGTGCGGGGGCGGGGGTACGGACCTCAGCCCGCGTCCCAACGTGGCGCGGGTGCCATGTCGGGCTTGGAGTCCACAGGTAGATCACTTAATGTGTTCGCGTGAATACGGTCAGCATCCTCATCGGCATGATGCTCCTGTCCGCCGGCTTGCCCGGTCCAGGCACACCCGACCCCACGGCTCCGGCGGCATGCGCCGAACTGGGACCCCTCACCGGCCGGTCTGGGCCGTGGGCCTGCTACGAGCCGGTGCGGTCCACGGCACGCCAGGACTCCTCCAACCCGGTGAGAAGCCGGGAGTCCGCGACCAAGTACCTCTACCACGGGAAGCTCTATTACGGCATCAATGAGACGCCCATCGGCGAGATGTTCACCCGATACGTGGTGTCGCTGAACGGGCGGCAGATCCGCGTGACAGAGTTCGGCATCAAGCGAAGCGCTGGCCCAGAGGCGACAGCCAAGCTCCGGGTCACCTTCCAGGAGGTGACACCTCCGGGTGTGACCGAGTGGGACTCCAGGAGCTGCGGGCCAAGCGGCCCGCTGGGACGGTCCACCTACTCCTGCACCAAGAACGCCTACGCCCCCGCCGACTTCGACAACTTCCAAGTATCGTTCGACTTCGGATGGCAGCCCACCTCTGACCGGCATCCGAACAACCCAGATGGCTACTGGCACGCCTACGAGGTCTCGGGCCGGATCGAATGCCGCTCCCGACGCACCATCCCGTGCCAGTTTCCCTTGTGAGGATTCCTCGTGGCCGAACACACCGAGTACGGGACCGCCTACGTGTACCGCGAACGCCGCAACCCGGATGATCTGGAAAGCGCGTGGTGCTGGACCGGGTACATCGACCGCGCCCGTGCCGGCCACAGCGCCGAACCGGGCATGGTGGCCCAGATGCCCCGGTTCGACACCGACGCCGAAGCGATCGCCTGGGCGCTGGAACGCACGCCGGTCGTCGTCATCTACGACGAGGACAACAAGCCGTACTGGGCCGGTGCCGGTCCCGCACCCGAGGACGTGCCCGATCTGTGGGCCGATCGGCGTGATGATCTGTAGGCAGGCGAGATGACAGCCTTCACCCCAACGCCGGAACAGGCCCGACAGTACGTGTATCAGGACCGCTAGCTAGCCCGCTGTGAGCGGTTTGGCCGGTGACATGGGCTGACGAGGACGGGATTCTGCCGCCTTGGCCCGTAGCAGAGGCATACACTCGGTTCATGACCGAGAACACGCCCTTCTCAGACGAAGAGGAGCAGCCCGAGTTGCCACGCCACTTGGCCACGCTGGTCGGTGCGCTGCAGGGGCCTGCGGATCTCGGCCGCAACCACGACAAATATCTGAGCTTCACTGAGGGGCGAGAGGAGAGCGGAGGAATGGCCTCCGCGTGATCCTCTGCGACATCGGCCCCCTGGTCGCGGCCTTCAACAGGGCAGACAACGACCATGCACGATGCGTTCGGTTCTTGGCTGAGAACTGGACGCGGTTGGTCATCCCTTCTCTGGCGGTCACAGAGGTCTGCCATCTGCTCTCTGATCCTCTTCGCAGAGGAAGCAGCGCTCTGGCGGCGGAGTTCTGTGCAGCCATCGCAGCGGACGAACTGCGGGTGATCGAGGTCACCCCGCACGACTAGCGGCACATGTCCGAACTTATGTCGGCCTATGCCTCCATCCGCCTACAGGCGGTCGATGCTTGCGTGGTGGCTCTTGCTGAGCGATTCGACCTCCGGGAGGTAGCTGCTCTCGATCGGCGAGACTTCCAGATCGTCGCCCCACGTCACCTCCCTAAAGGGCAGCGTCTCACCCTACTCCCTGCCGACTGAGCACGCCGTGGTCCACCAAGCGCGCCGGTCCCGAGCCATCCTGGTACGGGCACCATCTACGTGGCAGCTCCACGCCGTACGGTGTTGTCCCGCCAGGCGACGCGATCGGAGGCACGGAGAAGGCACCAGTCTCACCACAGGTCTGCGCAGCCGCAGCGGTTGGCCTAGGTGAACCACGTCAGCGTTGTGCCAATGCCGCCTGTGCTGGACCCCCATCGTGAGACCAACGGTGAAGAACCGTGTTACGGGACTCAAGGCCCCCCGCACGCAACTCCGCCAGGAAGCCGTCCTCCCCCAGCGCCTCCCGCACCGAGGCGCTGATCCTGTCGACGTCCCCGCGCTCGGCCTCCGGCAGCGGCGCGCCCACGGACTCCCGCAGCGACGCCGCCGCGCCGAGCAGCCGGGCCGCCAGCCGGTGGTCGCCCGCCAGGGCGCGGGCCCCGGCCAGCCCCTCCTGGGCGAGGGCGATCGCGCGGGGGTCGTCGGTGGAGATCGCCTGCTCGTAGCCCTCCTTGTGCAGGGCCAGCGCCTCCTCCACCCGCCCGCGCAGCTCGGCGATGAAGCCCAGCTCCGCCAGCACCAGGGCGGCGCCGGGAGCGCCCTCGATCATGCGCAGCCAGTCGAGCCAGCGGCGCAGGTGGCGCTCGGCCACGTCGAGGCGGCCCTGGCGGCGGGCCGACAGCGCGAGCCCGACCTCGGCGAAGTGCTCGGCGAACCGGTTGGACTGCTCGACGGCCAGCCGCCTGGCCCGCTCGTGCAGCTCGTCGGCCTGCGCGTAGTCGCCGCGCAGCAGCGCGATGCGCCCCAGCCCCGACAGGCTCCACGAGACCCGCAGCCACAGCTCCAGCTCCTCGGCGACCGTCAGCGCCTGCTGGTGGAGCACGGCGGCCCGGTCGTAGTCGCCCACGATCTCCGCCTGCTGGGCCAGCTGCGCGCTGGCCTGCAGGAGGCCGCACCGGTCGCCGAGCGAGGTGAACAGCTCCGCGCTGCGTTCGCCGTCGCGGGCGGCCTCCGCCAGGTCGCCCCGGGTGCTCGCCGCCGCCGCGAGGGAGCTGAGCGCCGCCGCGACGCCCCACCGGTCGCCTGCCGCCTCCGCCCCCGCCAGCGCCTGACGCGCGAGCGTCTCGCCGGGCCCGAGGTCGCCCTGGCCCCACAGGGAGTACGCGAGATACCAGCGCATCCGCGCCTGCCGTACCGGATCAGAGATCTTGTCCAGGACGGGCAGTGCCTCCTGCACGGCCCTGTCGCAGCCGTTGAACTGCAGGATCAGCCCGGCACGCCAGACCGTCGCCTCGGCGTGCGGCGAGGGCGCGACGGAGCCGGGCCGCGCGAGCGCCGCCTCGATGGCCTGACGGCCCTCCTCGAAACGGCCGCGCAGGGTCCAGTACCACCCCATCGCGTTGGCCAGCCGTACGGCGTCGCCGGCGGTGGCGGCGTTTTCGATGGCGGCACGGATGTTGGGACTCTCGGCGTCGAGCAGCGAGAGCCATTCGCGCTGGCCGTGGCCCCGCAGCGCGATGTCGGCGCGCTCGGCCAGCGCGGTGAAGTAGGTCAAGTGGCGTCGACGGACCTCCTCCAGCTCGCCGGCCTCGGCCAGGCGCTCGACGCAGTAGGCGGCCACCGACTCCAGCAGCCGGTAGCGGCCTCCGGACACCATGACGACCAGCGACCTGTCGACCAGGCGAGCGAGCAGGTCGAGCACGTCGCCCTCGGCCACCCCGTCTCCCGGGCACACCGCCTCCGCGGCCTCCAGCGAGCAGCTGTCGGCGTGTACGGCGAGGCGGCGCAGCACGACGCGCTCCGGCTCCGACAGCAGCTCCCAGCTCCAGTCGATCATCGCGCGCAGGGTCTGCTGCCGGGCGGGAGCGTCGCGTTTGCCCGCCGCGAGCAGCCGGAACCGGTCGTCGAGCCGCTCCAGCAGCTGCCGCGGCCCGAGCGCGCGCAGCCGGGAGGCCGCCAGCTCCAGCGCCAGCGGGATGCCGTCGAGGCGCTGGCAGATGGCCGCCACGGCCTCGGCGTTGCCCTCGTCGAGCACCAGCCCGGGGGCTCTGGCCAGCAGCAGGCGCACGGCGCTGGACCGGCGCAGCGCCGCCACGTCGGCCGATGTCTCCGGCACGTCGAGCGGGGGCACCGGCCAGAGGACCTCGCCGGTGAGGTTCAGCGGCTCCTGGCTGGTGGCCAGCACCCGCACCTTCGGCGCCCAGCGCAGCAGCGGCTCGACCAGCTCGGCCACCGGCTCGACGACGTGCTCGCAGTTGTCGAGCACCAGCAGCAGGTGCTTGCCGCTCAGGGCGTCCATCACCCGGCAGGACTTGGCGGCGCCGCGCTGGGCGCCGATGGCGTCGTCACGCAGGTGCAGCGCCGCGGCGAGCGCGTGGAGGACGCCCATCTCCGAGGCGCGGTCGACCGCGGCCAGCTCCACGAGCCAGATGCCGTCGGGGAAGTCGCCCTCCAGGCCGGAGGCGGTCTCCAGGGCGAGCCGGGTCTTGCCCACGCCGCCCGCGCCGGTGAGCGTCACCAGCCGGTTGGCCCGCAGCAACGCCCTGACCTCCGCCACCGCCGCGTCGCGGCCGATGAGCTCGGTCAGCGGGACGGGCAGGTTCGTGCGCGGGCGGCCCGCCGGGGCGAGCGCCGGGTCCTGGACCAGGATCGCCTGGTGCAGCGCCACCAGCTCGGGGCTGGGATCCACGCCGAGCTCGTCGCGCAGCCGGTCGCGCAGGTCGGCGTAGGCGGCCAACGCCTCGCTCTGGCGGCCCGCCCGGTAGAGGGCCCGGATGTGGGCGGCGCGCAGCCGCTCGCGCAGCGGATGGGCGGCCACCGGGTCGGCCAGCTCGGCGGCCAGCACCGCGTGCTCGCCGAGCTCCAGGCGGGCCTCGGCCTGCTCCTCCAGCACGACCAGCTGCTCCTCCTCCAGCCGGGCGACCACCGGCCGGGCGAACTCCTCGTCGCGGAAGTCGGCATAGGCCGGGCCCCGCCACAGCGCCAGGGCGTCGGCGAACAGGCCCGCCCTGATCCGGGGGTCGTCGCTGCGGCGGGCCCGCGCGGCCAGCTCCAGGAACCGGTCGGCGTCGGTCTCGGCAGCGAGCTCATAGCCGGCGGCGCGGAACACCAGCAGCCGCCTGCCGCCCGGCTCGGCCTCCTCCAGCACCTTGCGCAGCTGGGAGACCTTGACCCGCAGGGCCGCGGCGGGTTTGGCGGGCGGGCGCTCACCCCACAGGTCGTCGATGAGCCGGTCGGCGGAGACCGGACGCCCCTGGGCCGCCAGCAGATCGGCCAGCAGGGCGCGCACCTTCGCCTCCGGAATCCTGACCGGCCGGCCGTCGTCGCCCCACACCTCGAGCGGCCCGAGCACCCCGAATCTCATGCCCGTCAGGCTAACGATCGGCACCGACAGAACCGAAACTCCGCCAGAACTGGTTCATAACTCATCCGCTCGAAGGTGACGGGCATGGATGTCACCGTCATCGGACTGGGCGCGATGGGCCGGGCCCTGGCCGCGCGCCTGCTCGACACCGGCCACCGCGTCACGGTCTGGAACCGTACGGCGAGCAAGGCCGAACCCCTCGTGGCCATGGGCGCGACCGCCGCCCCCAGCGCCGCCGCGGCCGTCGAGGCCGCTCCTCTCGTCATCGTGTGCGTGCTCGACTACCCGGCGGTCCGGCAGGCGCTGGAGGGCGCCGACCTGCGCGGCCGGGTCCTGGTCAACCTCACCAACGGCCGCCCGCTGGAGGCCAGGCAGGCCGCCGAGTGGGCCGCCGCCCGGGGCGCCGACTACCTGGACGGCGGCATCATGGCCGTCCCCTCCATGATCGGCCGGCCGGGGGCGCTGATCCTCTACAGCGGCTCGCGCGCCGCGCTGGACCGGCACCGCGAGGCCCTGGAGACGCTGGCCGCGGCCAGGTACGTCGGCGCCGACCCCGGCCTGGCCGCCCTCCACGACCTGGCCCTGCTCAGCGGCATGTACGGCCTGTTCGCCGGGTTCTTTCACGCCGCCGCGATGGTCCGCACCGAGAAGATCGAGGTCACCGGGTTCACCGAGGAGCTGCTGGTGCCCTGGGTCGGCGCGATGACCGGGCTGCTCCCGGGCATGGCGCGGCAGATCGACAGCGGCGAGCATCCGCCGGGGGACGCCAACGCCCAGGTCAACCAGGTCGCCCTGGCCAACATCGAGCGGGCCGCCCGCGAGCAGGGCGTGGACCTGGGCCTGCTGGCCCCGCTGCGGGCCGCCTTCGACCGGCTCGTGGCCGACGGCCGCGGCTCGGAGGACCTGTCGGCGGTGATCGACACCGTGGCCGGCACCGCACCCGGCACTGGGGACGACACCGGGGACGACACCGGGACCGGCGCAGGGGACGCCGCGAGGGCCGACGCCGGGGGCGGGCGGCGCTGATGGTCCTCGCGCCGCCGCCCGCCCCCGTCCTCCCGCGGCAGGCGGCCCGCCCCCGCTGGGCGCTTCCGGTCCTGCTCACCGCCGCCTTCGTCACCACGCTCGACTTCTTCGTGGCCAACGTCGCGCTGCCCGCGATCCGCGCCGACCTGGGGGCCGGGGCGGGCGCGGCGCAACTGGTGATCGCCGGGTACGGTCTGGCCTACGCCGCCGGAGTGATCGTCGCCGGCCGCCTCGGTGAGGTGGCCGGCGCGGTCCGCGTGTTCGTCGCGGGCCTGGCGCTGTTCACCCTGGCCTCCCTGGCCTGCGGGCTCGCGCCGTCCCCCGTCGTGCTCGTCGTCGCCCGCGTGATCCAGGGCTCCGCGGCGGCGCTGATGGCCCCGCAGGTGCTCGCGCTGCTCCACGCGCTCTACCGGGGGCCCGACCGCGACCGCGCCTTCGCGTGGTACGGCGGAGCCGTCGGCTTGGCGGGCGTGAGCGGACAGCTGGTCGGCGGCCTGCTGATCGCCTCGGACCCGGGCGGCCTGGGCTGGCGGGCGTGCTTCCTGGTCAACCTGCCGATCGGGCTCGCCGCCCTGGTCCTGGCCAGGACGCTGCCCCGGGCCGTCCGCGCCGCCGGCCGTGCAGAAGGAGCAGAAGGAACAAGAGGAAGGGAGCCGAGGCCCAGGGTGGACCCGGTGAGCGCCGCCATGGTCGCCGCCGGGCTGCTGGCCCTGGTGGTGCCCCTGGCGTACGGCCGCGAGCAGGGCTGGCCCGCGTGGTCCTGGCTGTGCCTGGCCGCGTCGATCCCGTTGCTGAAGGCGTTCGCCGACCGCCAGCGCCGTATCTCCCAGCCGCTGCTCGACCTGACGATCTTCCGCTCGCCCGGGTTCGCGCGCGGCCTGGTCGCCGTCGTCCTGCTGTTCGGCAGCTCCTCCGGGCTGTCCTTCGTGCTCGCCCTGCACCTGCAGGAGCACCGGGGGTTGGGCCCGATGGCCTCCGGCGCGGTTTTCACCTCGCTCAACGCCGGCTTCCTGGTCGCCTCCCTGCTGGCGCGCCGCTGCGCCGCCCGGCTGTCCGCCGCCGGGGCGCCGGCCCTGGCCGCCGGGTTCGCCCTGGTCGCGCTGGCGCTGGACGACCCGGTCACACACCTGGTCCCGGGCCTGTTCCTGGCCGGGGCCGGCATGGGGCTGACGATGTCCCCGCTGCTGAACAAGGCCCTGGCCACCGTGTCCCCCGCCCGGTCCGGGACGGCCGCGGGCGTGCTGGGCACCGTGCAGGAGCTCGGCGGCGTCCTCGGCGTCACGGTCACCGGGCTCGTCTACTTCGAGGGCAGTGTCCACGCCGGGCTGGCCCTGCTGGTGGCCGCGGCGTTGGGGCTGGCCTATGCGAACGGCGCCGCCCCGAAAAGGGCGGCGCCGTGACGCGGGGGGACCTCAGCCCTTGAGCCAGCTCATCATCGGGCGCAGCTTGGCGCCGGTCTTCTCGATCGGGTCGGCCGCCAGCTCCTCGCGGTGGCGCTGGAACTCCTTCTGGCCGCCGTCGAACTCGGCGACGAGCTCCTGGGCGAAGCGCCCGTCCTTGATCTCGGCGAGGATCTCCCGCATGGCCTTGCGGGTCTCGTCGGTGATGACGCGCGGGCCGCGGGTGTAGCCGCCGTACTCGGCCGTGTCGGACACCGACCAGTACATCTTCGAGATGCCGCCCTCGTACATGAGGTCGACGATCAGCTTCATCTCGTGCAGGCACTCGAAGTAGGCGACCTCGGGCTGGTAGCCGGCCTCGATGAGGGTCTGGAAGCCCGCCTTGATCAGCTCGGAGACGCCGCCGCACAGCACCGCCTGCTCGCCGAACAGGTCGGTCTCGGTCTCCTCGGTGAAGGTGGTCTTCAGCGCGCCGGCGCGGGTGCCGCCGATGCCCTTGGCGTACGACAGGGCCAGGTCCCAGGCCTTGCCGGAGGCGTCCTTCTCGACCGCGACGAGGCAGGGCACGCCGCGCCCGGCCTCGAACTGGCGGCGCACCAGGTGGCCGGGGCCCTTGGGGGCGACCATGCACACGTCGACGCCCTCGGGCGCCTCGATGAGGCCGTAGCGGATGTTGAGGCCGTGGCCGAAGAACAGCGCGTCGCCCTCGACGAGGTTGGGCTTGACGTGCTGGTTGTACAGGTCGCGCTGGACGTGGTCGGGCGCGAGGATCATGGTGAGGTTGGCCTCCTCGACCGCCTCGGCCGGGGTGACCACGCGCAGGCCGTCGTTCTCGGCCTTCTCGCGGCTCTTGGACCCCTCGGGCAGGCCGACGCGCACGTCGACGCCGGAGTCACGCAGGGACAGGGCGTGGGCGTGGCCCTGGCTGCCGTACCCCAGCACGGCCACGTGGCGTCCCTGGATGATCGACAGGTCGGCCTGGTCGTCGTAGAAGATCTCTGCCACTTGTTGCATACCTTTCAGGTGTTCAGGCGGTACGGTCCAGTGCCCTGAGCGAGCGGTCGGTGATGGAGCGGGCGCCGCGGCCGATGGCCACCATCCCGGATTGGACGAGTTCCTTGATCCCGAACGGCTCGAGGACCCTGATGAAGGCCTCCAGCTTGTCCGGAGTGCCGGTGACCTCGATGGTCACCGCGTCGGCCGCCACGTCCACGCAGCGGGCGCGGAAGAGCTGCACCAGCTCCAGGACGTGGGACCGGCTGTCGGCGTCGGCCCTGACCTTGATCAGCATCAGCTCGCGCTGCACCGACTGGGACGGGTCCAGCTCGACGATCTTGAGGACGTTCACCAGCTTGTTGAGCTGCTTGGTGACCTGCTCCAGCGGGAGGTCCTCGACGTTGACGACGATCGTCATACGGGAGATGTCGTCGTGCTCGGTGGGCCCGACGGCGAGGGAGTCGATGTTGAAGCCGCGCCTGCTGAACAGCGCCGCCACCCGGGCCAGGACGCCGGGCTTGTTCTCCACCAGCACCGACAGCGTGTGCCTGCTCATTCTTCGCTCTCCCACTTCGGAGCCATGTCCCGCGCGATCTTGATGTCGTCGTTGCTCGTGCCGGCCGCCACCATCGGCCAGACCATCGCATCCTGGTGGACCACGAAGTCGATGACCACCGGGCGGTCGTCGATCTCCATGGCCTGCTTGATGACGGCGTCCACGTCCTCGGGACGCTCGCACCGCAGCCCCACACAACCATAGGCCTCGGCGAGCTTGACGAAGTCGGGGATGCGCTGGAGTGTCTTCAGATCCGTGTTGGAGTAGCGCTCGTTGTAGAAGAGCGTCTGCCACTGCCGGACCATGCCCAGGTTACCGTTGTTGATGACCGCGACCTTGATCGGCACGCCCTCGATGGCGCAGGTGGCCAGCTCCTGGTTGGTCATCTGGAAGCAGCCGTCGCCGTCGATGGCCCAGACCGTGGCGTCGGGGCGGCCCATCTTGGCGCCCATCGCGGCCGGGACGGCGAAGCCCATCGTGCCCAGGCCGCCGGAGTTGATGAACGTGCCGGGCTTCTCGTAGCCGATGAACTGCGCGGCCCACATCTGGTGCTGCCCGACGCCCGCCACGTAGATCGCGTCCGGGCCGACCAGGGCGCTGAGCCGTTCCATGACGTACTGCGGGGCCAGCGAGCCGTCGTCGAACTCCTCGTAGCCCAGCGGGTAGGTGCTCTTGAGGTGGTCGAGGACCTGCCACCACGCGGTGTAGTCGCCCTTGCGCTCGACGGCGGCGATGAGGTCGGTGAGGACCTCCTTGCAGTCGCCGACGATCGGCACGTCGGCGTGGCGGTTCTTGGAGATCTCCGCCGGGTCGATGTCGGCGTGGACGACCTTGGCGTGGGGGGCGAAGGTCGACAGCTGGCCGGTGACGCGGTCGTCGAAGCGGACGCCCAGCCCGATGATCAGGTCGGCCTTCTGCAGCGCGCCCACCGCCGCGACGCTGCCGTGCATGCCCGGCATGCCCAGGTGCTGCGGGTGGCTGTCGGGGAAGGTGCCGCGCGCCATCAGCGTGGTGACGACGGGGATCCCGGTGAGCTCGGCCAGCTGCAGCAGCTCGGCGGAGGCGCGGGCCTTGTGGACGCCGCCGCCGACGTACAGCACCGGCCGCT
Source organism: Thermoactinospora rubra (assembly GCF_002093975.1). Lineage (GTDB taxonomy): Bacteria > Actinomycetota > Actinomycetes > Streptosporangiales > Streptosporangiaceae > Nonomuraea > Nonomuraea rubra_A. The sequence continues at coordinate 103,020 of NZ_MSZZ01000005.1, read as the reverse complement.
TGCACTCGGCGATCAGCTTGGCCGCCTCGCGGATCTGCTTGGAGTGCGGCCGGGTGACGGGCCGGTAGCCGGGCAGGTGCATGGCCGGCGGCCAGTGGAAGTCGGTCTCGGCCTGCAGCGCGTCCTTGGAGATGTCCACCAGGACCGGTCCCGGGCGGCCCGTGGAGGCGATGTGGAAGGCCTCCATGATCGTCCGCGGGATGTCGGCGGCGTCGGTGATCAGGAAGTTGTGCTTGGTGATCGGCATGGTGATGCCGGAGATGTCGGCTTCCTGGAAGGCGTCGGTGCCGATGGCGCCGCTGGGCACCTGGCCGGTGATGGCCACGATCGGCACCGAGTCCATGTAGGCGTCGGCCAGCGGCGTCACCAGGTTGGTGGCGCCGGGGCCGCTGGTGGCCATGCACACGCCCACCTTGCCGGTGGCCTGCGCGTACCCCTCCGCGGCGTGTCCGGCGCCCTGCTCGTGCCGTACGAGGACGTGCCGGACCTTGACGGAGTCGTACAGGGGATCGTAGGCGGGAAGGATCGCCCCGCCCGGGATCCCGAACACGGTGTCGACACCCACGTGCTCCAGCGCCCTCACCAGGGCCTGTGCACCTGTCATCCGTTCGGTCATCGGCTCGTTTCCCTTTGGCATGCGGACATAAAAAACGCCCCTCCCCGCCGGTCGGCGGGACTGGGGCGGCGCGCAGGTCCGAGTGCTTCGCTAGCGGCGACCTGCGCGCCAGCGAAGTACTACGAGAATCCCACTGCGAAGCATGGCAACCACCATAGCCGCTCCACAGGCCTCAACGTCAACCTGATGGGACGCATGTCTCATTGGCTGAGACCCAGCATACTTGAGTGGTGGACATCCGGCCCGGAACCGGAGTGGTCATCCAGGACGGTCGCGGGCGGGTTCTGCTCCATGGGAGGCATGTCGGCCACGGGTGGGCGCCGGTCTCCGGGCACGCCGAACCCGGCGAGGCGATCGTGCCGGCCCGCCGCCCGGGCCGTCAGACGGTCAGGCTGGTCCGCATCAGCGAGTCCACCCCGCGCGCCGCCATCGGCCTGGCCACCAGGAAGCCCTGGCCGCGCGTGCAGCCCATCTCCCGCAGCAGCTCCAGCTGCTCGGGGCGCTCGATGCCCTCGGCGACCACGATGAGGCCGAGGTCGTGCCCGAGCCGGACGATCGTGCGCGTGAGCAGCGTGAGCGTGTCGTCCCTGCCGAGGCCCGACACGAAGGACGGGTCGATCTTGATCATGTCGACGGGCAGCTGCCGCAGGAAGGCCAGCGAGGCGTAGCCGGTGCCGAAGTCGTCGATCGCCAGCCGTACGCCCAGGGACCGCAGCTCCGAGAGCCGGCTGATGGTCTCCTCGGCGTCCTCCACCAGCATCTCCTCGATCACCTCGAGGGTGAGCGCGGAGGCCGGCAGGCCGCTGTCGGCCAGCGCCTGCTCGACGGTCTCCACGAAGCGGGGGGCGGTGATCTGGCGGGCGGAAAGGTTCAGCGACAGCCCGATGTCCCAGGAGGAGGCGCGCCAGGCGGCCACCTCGTGGCAGGCCTCGCGCAGGATCCACTCGCTCAGCGGCACGATGAGGCCGGTGTCCTCGGCCGGGCCGAGGAACTGCTCGGGCGGCACGAAGGTGGAGCCGCGCCACCACCGCACCAGCGCCTCCACCGCGGTCACGCGGGAGGTGGCCAGGTCCACCACGGGTTGGTACTCGATGGCGAACTGGCCCTCCATGAGCGCCCGCTGCAGGTCGGCGGCGATCTCCAGGCGGCGCACCACGTCGGCGTGCATGTGGGCGGCGAACACCTCGACCCGGCGCCCGCCGAGCTCCTTGGCGCGGGCCATGGCGACGTCGGCGTTGCGGATCAGGTCGCCGGAGGGCACGCCGTCCTCGGCGAAGGCCACGCCCACGCTCGCGGTGAGCGCCACGTCGCGGTCGGCCACCCGGAACGGCTCCTGCGAGACCGCCCTGACCAGCCGTTCGGCCAGGTCGACCGCGGACTGCGCCTCGGTCTCCACCAGCACGGCGAACTCGTCGCCGCCCCAGCGGGCCAGCGTGTCGTCGGGCCGTACGGCGGCGCGCAGCCGCCGGGCCGCCTGGCCGAGCAGGTAGTCGCCGCTGGCGTGGCCGACGGAGTCGTTGACGGCGGTGAAGCCGTCGAGGTCCAGGAAGATCACGGCGACCGCGTCTCTGCCGGTGTCGAGGACCTCGCGGGTGCGCTCCTCGAAGTAGGCGCGGTTGGGCAGGCCCGTGATGCCGTCGTGGAAGGTCAGGTGCACCACCTGGTGGCGCAGCGCCTCCTGGTCGCTGATGTCGCGGGTGGTGACGAGCATCAGGTCCTCGCCGCCCACGTGGCGCGTGGCGACCGACTCGGTGGGCCGCCAGGTGCCGTCGGCCGCGCGGACCCGGCAGGCGATCAGGCAGGCGGCGGGGCCCGGCTCGTCCTCCAGGTGCATGCCGGCCAGCGCGCCCTGGATGCCCGGCACGTCCTCGGGGTGGATGTAGTCGAAGATCGAGCGGCCTGCCACGTCGGCGGCGAGGTAGCCGTACGTGGCCTCGACGCCGGGGCCGACCTCGCGGATCACGCCCTCGTAGTCGCACAGCAGCACGACGTCGCCCGAGCTCTCGGCCAGCTGCCGCAGCTGGCGGTCGCCCAGGGAGACCAGGCGGCGCAGCCGCGCGTTGGCCGCCATCAGCACGAACAGCCGCACGGCGAAGATCAGCACGATGGAGGCGGCGACGACCGCGACCGCGGTGACCGGCGGCCGTCCGGCCCACCGCGCCACGTGCACGACCAGGGCGCAGGCCGCGGCGACGGCCAGGGCGATGGGCAGGGCGGCGAGCAGGTGGTCGACGACCGGGCCGGCCGGTTCGCGCGCGTCCTCGGAGCCGGCGTGGCGCAGCGCGGCCCACGGCACCGCGCCGAGCAGCAGCAGGGCCACGGGGGCGAGCATGACGGCCCAGGCCGGCGGCGCGCCGCCGGTGAGCCTGGCCACCCCGGTGACCAGCTCGCCCGCGGTCACCGCGGCGAGCGCGCCCGCGGCGGCCAGGCCCAGCGGCCGCGCGGCGGAGGTGCCGGTGGCCGCCGCGAGCGCCGCCGTGCACGTGAGCAGCAGGCAGAGCATCGGCGTGAGCAGCACGAACCCGAACCCCGGCGGGCCGCCGTCGATCCGGCTGATCGCCAGCACCCAGCCGATCAGGAACAGCGCGGCGGTGCAGATGTAGGCGTCGGGCAGGCGGCGCAGCACCGCCCTGATCCCCGGCCCGCGCCGGGCGGCCAGCACCGATCCGGCGGCCAGCAGGCCGGCGCCGAGCAGCACGAGCACGTCGGCGAAGGTGACGACGAGGCTGGAGCTCTCGGCGAGGGGGCGCACCCCCACCCCGGCGGCCCACAGCAGCGCGCCTCCGGCCAGCCACCGGGTCGCCAGCACGGCGGGCCGGTGGTCCGTCAGCACGCGCGAGGAGCGCAGCAGCATGAGCGCCGCCATGACCGGCAGCGCGACGGTGACACCGATCGTGAGCGGCTGCGCTCCGGCCGCCAGGGCAGCCGCGAAACTCGCCGCGCCGATCGCCGCCGCGGCGGTCAGCGGCGCTCGGGGATCACGCCAGCGGATCAATGTCGTTGCCCATCCAGTGCCGTTCGGACCACAGGTGCCGGATGACCGGGCCTGTGCCCGGTCACCTCGCTAGTGTGTGCGGTTTCCCGCGCTCGGGTAGTGACAACGCCGATGTCGTCACCGATCTGATAACCACACAGACCACTTCTCCCACGGAATCGCCTTGACAGCCAGTCAAGGAAACCTTGGCAGTGGACCCACCGTACGCACTGAAGGTCACGACGCAGCCACGTTCGGGAATCTGGTTAGCGGGTTTCTCAGTAGACGTCGGTGATCACATTGTTCAGCGGCTCTCCCGCCAGGTACCGCAGCATCTGGGAGCGGACCAGCTTGAGCATGCGGCGCTGGGAGGCGGGCGTGCTGCCGGCGACGTGCGGGGTGATGAACACCCCCGGCGCGTTCCAGAGCGGGTGGCCGGGCGGCAGCGGCTCGGGGTCGGTGACGTCGAGGGCGGCGCGCAGCCGGCCGGTCTTGGTCTCCGCCAGCAGCGCCTCGGTGTCGACCACGCCGCCCCTGGCTGCGTTGACCAGCACGGCGCCGTCCTTCATGGCGGCCAGGAAGGCCGCGTCGACCATGCCGGCCGTGGCCGGGGTGGCGGGCACGAGCAGCACGACCACGTCGGCCCTGGGCAGCAGCGCCGGAAGGTCCTCCAGGCCGTGGACGCCGTCGCGGGCCGTGCGGGCCACCCGGATCACCTCCACCTCGAACCCGGCCAGCCGGCGTTCGACGGCCGCGCCGATGGAGCCGTAGCCGACGATCAGCACCGTGGAGTCGGCCAGCGCGCCGGTGTGGTGGTAGGTCCACTCGCCCCGGCGCTGCGCCTCGGCGAAGCCGGGGAACTCCCGCAGCACGGCGATCATCGCGCCCACCGCCCACTCGGCGGTGCCCGCGTCGTGCACGCCGCGGGCGTTGCACAAGGTCACACCCTCGGGCAGGTGCGGCAGGTACGGCTCGACGCCCGCGGTGACCGTCTGCACGAGCCGCAATCCCGTCATCTGCCGCATGAGTCCGGGAATGTCGGGCACCGGAATCAGCGGCGGCACCCACACCTCCACGTCGGCCAGCCGCTCCGGCCGGTCGACCGTACACTCCACGCGGGGAAGGTCGGCGAGGACGTCGGCGACGGCAGGCGAGGGAACCCAGATCAGCATGGAACCAGTATGGGTGGTATGAAACGTCTCTGGATCACCGCGGTGCTCCTCCTCGCCGGCTGCTCGGCGGCCTCCGGCGGCGACGTCGTCCCCACGGCCGCCGTCACCGCGCCGCCTCCCGGCGGCGTCGGCGAGGTCGCGACCGGCCTGTCCGTGCCCTGGTCCATCGCGTTCCTGCCCGGCGGCGACGCGCTCGTCACCGAGCGGGACTCGGCGCGGCTGCTGCGCCTGCGGCAAGGCAGGGCGACCGAGCTGGCCACGATCGAGGGCGTGCGGCCCGGCGGCGAGGGCGGGCTGATGGGCCTGGCCGTCAAGGGCCCGTACGTGTTCGTGTACTTCACGGCCGAGCAGGACAACCGGATCGTCCGCTACCGCCTGGACGGCGACCGGCTGTCGCAGCCGACGACGCTGGTGACGGGCATCCCCAAGGCCGGCATCCACAACGGCGGGCGCCTGGCCGTCGGCCCCGACGGCCACCTGTACGCGAGCACGGGCGACGCGGGCGAGCGGCCCCGCGCGCAGGACCGCGACTCGCTGGGCGGCAAGATCCTGCGGATGACCGAGGACGGCAAGCCCGCCCCCGGCAACCCCTTCGGCACGCTCGTCTACAGCTACGGCCACCGCAACGTGCAGGGCCTGGCCTGGGACTCGGCGGGTCGCCTGTACGCCTCGGAGTTCGGGGCCAACGCCTACGACGAGGTCAACCTGATCCGCCCGGGCGGCAACTACGGCTGGCCCGAGGTCGAGGGCAGGGGCGACGACCCCGACTACATCAACCCGATCGTCACCTGGACCACCGGCGAGGCCTCCCCCTCCGGCATGGCCTTCGCCGGCGGCTCGCTGTGGGTGGCCGCCTTGCGCGGCGAGCGGCTGTGGCAGGTGCCGCTGTCCGGCGACGGTACGGCGGGCCGCCCCGTGGCGCACTTCCAGGACAGGTACGGCAGGCTGCGCGCGGTCGCCACGGCGCCGGACGGCTCCCTGTGGTTCGGCACGAGCAACCACGACGGCAGGGGCTCGCCCCGGCGCGGCGACGACAGGATCCTGAGCGTGTCCCCGGGCCGTTAGTCCGGGCTGGAGGCGCAGGTCACCTGGGCGCGGGGACGGTAGCGGACGGTCTGCCGGTCCTCGCGCCTGACCTCCTTGCCGCCGGCGTACAGCACGCGCGTCACGTCGACGGTGAAGCCGGGCTGCCCGGCCTGCGCCACGCACCCGGGCGCGCTGCTGGTGTCGCTCGTGAACGGCGTCACCGCCCGGCGGGCGGACTGGATCACCTCGACCTTGTCGTAGCGCCGGGTGCTCCACAGCGACACGGCGACGGACGTGCCGGTGGCCCTGACCTTGACCAGCACGCCGTACTCGGAGTCGTTGCGCCACTTCAGGTCCATCTTGGGGTAGAGGACCGCGGCGTCCACGCCCTCGGGGTAGGGGGGCATGTACTGGTCGAAGGGGTGCCGCTCGACGATCTCGAACCCGCCCCGGTAGACCGCGTTGAACAGGGTCGTGGCGACCTGCGACGCCCCGCCACCGACGACCGTGGCCATCCTGCCGCCGACCAGCTGGGGCGCGGGCACGTACCCGGCCTCGGCGGTCGGCTCGCCGACGGTCTCGTAGAGGGAGAAGGTCTCGCCCGGCTTGACCAGGTGGCCGTCGAGCCGCTCGGCCATGAGCCGGATGTTGACCGTGCGGGGCGGGCAGCACTCGTACGGCGTGGCGAACTCGGCGACCTTCTCCTTGATGCCCATGCCGGCCAGCGCGTCGTCGGTGACGCGGGGCCGTACGACGGACAGGGCCACGGGCACCACGCGGCCGTCGGCGCGCGTGACGACCTTGGCCACGTCGGCGGCCAGCCGTTCCTCGTCGACGCCCCTGCCGCTGCGCGCCGGGACCAGGACCAGCCGGTCGCCTGCCACCTGGTAGGTGGCGTCCCTGGGGGCCTGGGCGGCGTCCACGAGCCGCGGTTCGACGGCGGCGCGGACCCTGTCGGCGGCGAAGCGCGGCGCCAGCTCGCCGTCCTCTCCGGCGACGAAGGTCAGGTTGGCCGCGATGACCTGCGGGGACAGCTGGACGCTGCGGCCGTGCAGGGTGAGCACGACGGGCGCGGACACCGCCGTCCTGGCCTGCTCGACGGCGCGGTCGACCGCGGCCTTGCTCGTGCGCGGCTCGGCCGTCTTCACCGGCAGCGTGACCACCTGGCCGGTGGCGGGCACGGCCTGCTGCAGGAGGCGCGTCGCGGCCTGCTTGTCGAGCACGACGCCCGCGCGCGGGTAGACGGGCCGGGGCTCCAGGCCCGCGAAGACGACCCGGCCCTCTTTGGCCGGCCGGTCGAAGGACTGCGCCAGCCCCTCGACGGTCCTGGCCAGCTGGGAGTCATTGACCGCGATCTTGGGCTGCAGCGGCGTGGTGCCGGTCAGGCCGCGCCACACCTCCAGCGGCGAGGGGAAGCCGCTGGAGGCCTGGTTGATGGTGGCCACGACGTCGAGCTCCAGGCCCGCGGCGTCGGGGTGCAGCGACTCGCGCCTGCCGGCCACGTCGATGGTCAGCGGCTGGTTGATCACCGGTTCGAGCTGGGCACGCAGCTTGTCGGCCGCCTCGGTCACCGACAGCCCGCCGATGTCGACGCCCGCGACCGTGGTGCCGCGCAGCACCGACCCCGACATCATGACCGCGGGCACCAGGTAGGCCAGCGCGGCGAGCACCCCGGCGACCAGCAGGAGAGAGGGGAGAAGGCGGTGCCTGGGGTGCTCGACGACGACGGCCTTGGGCGCGTCGGACGGCGGGGTCACGCCGAAGACCGGCGCGGGCGGGGGCGGCGGCTCCGGCAGCTGCTCCTTGGTCATGGGCCAGGGCTGCGGAGGCTGCGCGACGGGCGGCAGCTTGACGGGGCCGGCGACGTCCGGCTCCGGGCCGAGCTCGGGCGTCACGCCCGGCTGCAGGCCCTCGATCCGTGGCTTCTTGATCGTGGCGGACTCGGGCAACGGAACCGCGGCGAACGGGTCGGTCGGCGAATGGATCGGTCCGGCGTTGCGCACGCCACAGTCTCCTCCCTCTCCGCAAGCTCTCCTCACGCAACAGTACGGCACGCAGATCCAGAAATGTCACGAGAAGCCGACAGTTTGTCGCGGATCGTCGCGGAACCGATGCTCAGCCGACCCAGCGGTAGCGGTGCTCGGGCCGGCCGGCCGTGCCGTACCTGGGGCGCAGCTCGGCACGCCCGGTGTCGCACAGGTACTCCAGGTACCGGCGGGCGCTGACGCGCGACAGGCCCACCTGCTCGGCCACCTCCACCGCCGACAGGTCCCCGTCCGCGTCCCGCAGCGCGGCGGCCACCAGGCCGCAGGTCGCCTGCGACAGGCCCTTGGGCAGCGGCCCGGGGGAAGGCGCCGGCCTGGCCGCGCCGAAGAGCCGGTCGACGTCGTCCTGGCGCACCTCGGGGCCGATGGCGGCGAGCCGGCGGCGCGACTCGGCGTACTGCTCCAGCCGCTCGGCCAGGGCGGCGGCGGAGAACGGCTTGATCAGGTAGTTGACCGCGCCGCCGCGGACGGCCTCGCGCACGGTCGGCACGTCGCGGGCCGCGCTGACCACCAGGACGTCCACGTCGTGCAGCTTCTTGAGCACCTCCAGGCCGGACACGTCGGGCAGGTAGATGTCCAGCAGCACCAGGTCCGGCCGGTGCTGCTCGACGGCGGCGAGCGCGTCGGCCCCCGTGTGGACGGTGGCGACCACCTCGAAGCCGGGCACGCGCGAGACGTAGCCGCCGTGGATCCTGGCCACCATGAAGTCGTCGTCCACGACCAGGACCCTGACGGCGGGGCCGGTCACGGCGGGCCCGGTCATGGCAGGAGCGCCGTGAACACGGCGCCGCCCTCGTTGCGCACCGTCACCCAGCCGCCGCGGCGCAGGCACGCCTGCCGGGTGAGCGCCAGCCCGAGCCCGCGCGGCCCCGACTGCGCCGCCTTGGTGGTGTAGCCCTCGCGGAAGACCTCCTCGGCCAGGTCCGGCGTCACGCCCGGGCCGGTGTCGCGGACGCGCACGCGCAGGCCGTCCTCCTCGGCGCGGAGGCTGACCTCGATGGTGCCCGGCGCGCCGTCGAGCGCGTCGATGGCGTTGGCCACCAGGTTGCCGACCACCAGCACCGCGTCCTGCGGATCGGCGAGCGTGCTGGGCACGCTCGTGTCGTCGGCCAGCACCAGCGTCGCGCCCCGCTCGGCCGCCTCGGCGGACTTGGCCAGCAGCAGCGCCGCCAGCGTGGGGTCGCCGATGCGCTCGCGGATGCCGACCGCGTAGGGGCTGAGCGTGGTGCGGGTGATGTATCCGATCGCCGCCTCGTGCTCGCCGAGCTCCAGCAGTCCCACGACGGTGTGCATGCGGTTGGCGAACTCGTGTGCCTGCGCGCGCAACGCCTCGGTCGCGCTGCCCGCCTCATCCAGCTGGCGCGACAGCCGTACCAGCTCGGTGCGGTCCCGGAGGGTCACCACCCAGCCCCGGTGCTGGCCGCGCACGGACACCGGGGTGCGGTTGAGCACGAGCACCCGGTCGCGGTGCAGCACGATCCGGTCCTCGCCCGGGTCGGCGCCGCCCAGCACGTCGCGCAGCCGGTCGGAGACCGGCATGTCGGCCAGCGTGTCCCCGACCTCGCCCAGCAGCTCCCTGGCGGCGTCGTTGACCAGCGTCACCCTGCCCGCCAGGTCGAGCGCCAGCACGCCCTCCTTCACGCCGTGCAGCACGCCCTCACGCTGCTCCAGCAGGGCCGCGATCTCCCGCGGCTCCAGGCCGAACGTCTGCCTGCGCACCCTCGCCGCGATCAGCCAGGCGGCGAGCGCCCCGGCGACCAGCACCGCGAGCGCCGTCCACAGCAGCGGCGGCAGGGCTCCGGCGAGCTGGTCGGCGACCCTGCCCTCCAGCACGCCCACCGAGGTCAGGCCGATGACGGCGCCGTGCTCGTCGAAGATGGGCGCCTTGCCGCGCAGCGTCCTGCCGATCGTGCCGGTCTCGGTGCCGGTCCAGGTCCTGCCCGAGGTCAGCACGGCGGAGCCGTCGGTGGACAGGCGGCGGCCGATGAGCTCGGGGTTGGGGTGGGCGTAGCGGATCTGCTGGGTGTTGGCGATCACGACGTAGTCGGCGCCGGTCGCCCGCTGCACGCTCATCGCGAGCGGCTGCAGCACGGTCTCCGGCCGCTCCCGCTTGAAGGCGGCGCGCACCTCGGGCAGCGCGGCGACGGACAGCGCGATGGTCAGCGCGCGCTGCTGGTACTGGTGGTCGAGGTTCCTGCGGGTGTTCTGGGCCCAGACCACCGCCGTGCCGGCCGCCGCCAGCAGCACGATCACCATCTGGAGCAGGAACAGCTGCGTGCCGAGTCTCACCGTTGACAGTCACTCATCTCGAGGTCACGGATGACCAATACGAACAATATGACCTCAATCACATTAAGCATCGACGTCAGGGCATATCCCCCTCACCATCCATTCCACATCTCTGTGAGTACATGTGGAGCTACCCATGGGTATCAGCAAGTTCGCCGCCGCCGCGGCCATCGCCGTGGCCGCCCTGGCGGCCTGTGGTCAGGGGACGACCACGGGCGCCGGCGGGTCGGGCGCGGCGCTTCGCATCATGGCTCCCGCCGCACCGGGCGGCGGCTGGGACCAGACCTCCCGTACGGCTGAGCAGGCCATCAAGTCCGTGGAGCCCGGGCGCAGGGTCGAGGTCTTCAACGTGGAGGGCGCGGGCGGCACCATCGGCCTGGCCCAGCTGGCGCGTGAGAAGGGCAACGGCAACCTGCTGATGACCATGGGGCTGGTCATGGTGGGCGCCATCGAGCAGAACAAGTCCAAGGTCACGCTGGCCGACACGACGCCGATCGCCAAGCTGACCGAGGAGTACGAGATCATCGTGACCCCGGCCGACTCCCCACTGAAGTCGGTCTCCGACCTCGTGGCCGCCTGGAAGCAGGACCCCGCCAAGGTCTCCGTGGCCGGCGGCTCGGCCGGCGGCACCGACCACATCGTCGCCGGGCTGATGGCCAAGGCGGCGGGGGTCGACCCCAAGCAGGTCAACTACGTCGCGCACTCCGGTGGCGGCGAGGCGCTCAACGCCCTGCTGGGCAACAAGGTCTCCATCGGCATCTCGGGTGTCGGGGAGTTCGCCGAGCACGTGAAGTCCGGCAAGCTCCGCGCGCTGGCCGTGACGGCGCCGAAGCGGATCGAGGCCGTCGACGCGCCGACGCTGAAGGAGAGCGGCCTGGACGTCGAGCTGGCCAACTGGCGCGGCATGGTGGCGCCGGGCGGGATCGGCGACGCCGACAAGAAGAAGCTGATCGACCTGGTGACGAAGATGCACGACTCCCAGGCGTGGAAGGACGCGCTCGCCAAGAACGGCTGGATCGACGCCTTCCAGACCGGCGACGAGTTCGCGGCCTTCCTCAACGCCGAGCAGGCCCGCATCAAGACCGTCATCGCCGAGATGGGGCTCGTGTCCTGATGTCCTCCCCGGCCCCCTCCCCTCAGATTCCCGCACCCCGCTCGGACGGCAGGGGCACCGGCGGCGGGGAGGGACGGCGGCGGTGGCGGCCCGAGCTGGTCCTCGCGCTCGCGGTCCTCGCCCTGGGCGTGTTCGTCATCGTCGGCACGCTGGAGGTGACCGCCGCCGCCTCCCGGCTGGGCGTGGGCCCGCGCTTCTTCCCCATGCTCGTCGGCGGCTCCATGGTGGTCATCGGCGTCTTCTACGTGGCCGACGTCCTGCGGGGCGGCCACGGCGACCCGGAGGAGAGCGAGGACGTGGACACCCACGCCCCCGCGGACTGGCGCAGCGTGCTGCTGGTCAGCGGCATCTTCCTGGGCTTCGTCGCGATCCTGAACTGGCTCGGCTGGGTCCTGTCCGCCTCCCTGCTGTTCTTCGCCCTGTCCGTGGCCCTGGGCGCGCGCCACCTCGTCCGGACCGCGGTCATCGCCGTGGTCCTGGGCGTGAGCACGTACCTGGTGTTCGTCAAGGGCCTGGGCGTCACCCTGCCGAACGGCATCCTCAGCGGGGTGATGTGAGTGGAGTCGCTGCAGCTCCTGCTCGAGGGCTTCGCCGCCGCCCTGACGGTGCAGAACCTGCTCTACGCGCTCGTCGGCGTCACCCTCGGCACGCTGGTGGGCGTCCTGCCCGGCATCGGCCCGGCCATGACGGTCGCCCTCCTGCTGCCGATCACCTTCACCGTGGACCCGGCCAGCGCGTTCATCATGTTCGCCGGGATCTACTACGGAGGCATGTACGGCGGGTCCACCACGTCGATCCTGCTCAACACGCCCGGCGAGTCCGCCTCGATGATCACCGCGTTGGAGGGCAACAAGATGGCCCGCCGCGGCCGGGCCGCCCAGGCGCTGGCCACGGCCGCGATCGGGTCGTTCGTCGCGGGCACGATCGCCACCGGGCTGCTCGTCGCCGCCGCGCCGCTCATCGTGGACTTCGCGATCTCCTTCGGCGCCGAGGACTACTTCGCGCTGGCCGTCCTGGCCTTCACCGCGGTCTCCTCCGTGATGTCGCGCTCGGTCGTGCGCGGCCTGGCGTCGCTGGGGTTCGGCCTGGTCATCGGCCTGGTCGGCATCGACGAGCAGACCGGCCAGGCCCGGCTCACGCTGGGCCTGCCCCAGCTGCTCGGCGGCATCGAGGTGGTCGTCGTCGCGGTCGGGCTGTTCGCGCTCGGGGAGGCGCTCTACGTCGCCTCGCGGATGCGCCACGCGCCGCCGGACGTCATCCCGGTGGGCCGCGCCGTCATGGGCCGCCGGGACTGGGCCAGGTCGTGGCGGCCGTGGCTGCGCGGCACCGCGCTCGGCTTCCCGTTCGGCGCGCTGCCCGGCGGCGGCGCGGAGATCCCCACCTTCCTCTCCTACGCGGTGGAGAAGAAGCTGGCCAAGGGCCGCGAGTTCGGCAAGGGCGCGATCGAGGGCGTGGCCGGGCCGGAGGCCGCCAACAACGCCTCCGCGGCCGGGACCCTGGTGCCCCTGCTGTCGCTGGGCCTGCCCACCAGCGCCACCGCCGCGATCCTGCTGGCCGCCTTCCAGCAGTACGGCCTGCAACCCGGACCCCAGCTGTTCGACCACAACCCCGCCCTGGTGTGGGCCATGATCGCGTCGCTGTTCATCGGCAACGCCATGCTGCTGGTGCTCAACCTGCCGCTGGCGCCGATGTGGGCCAAGGTCCTGCACGTGCCGCGGCCCTACCTGTACGCGGGGATCGTCGTGTTCGCGGCGCTGGGCGTCTACGCGCTCAACGCCTCGGCGGTGGACCTGCTGGTGCTGTTCGTGCTGGGCCTGCTCGGCTACGCCATGCGGCGCTTCGGCCTGCCCATCGCGCCCGCGGTGATCGGGCTCATCCTGGGGCCGATGGCGGAGAAGCAGCTGCGCCGGGCCCTGGCCATCGGCGCCGGAGACGTCGGCGTGCTGGTCCAGAGCCCGATCGCGGTGACGCTTTACGTGCTGTCGGCGCTGGCGCTGCTCACCCCGCTGTTCAGGAAGCTGTGGGCGGCCAGGCGCCGCCGTCAGGCCGTCACGACCCCGTCGCCGCCGGTATAGCGACCGGCGCCTTGTGCCCCGCCGCCGCGACCCGGTGGCGGGGCGCCGCCCACAGCCCGGCCAGCGCCAGGGCCAGGGTGATCGCGAACACCACCCAGTAGGCCGACCCCGCCGCCGTGAACAGCGCGCTGGTGACGGCGACCGCGACGACCGAGAACACCATCTCGCCGACCTGCAGCGCCGAGCTGTTCACGCCCTGCTCGCCGGGGGCCGACAGCTCCAGCGTGAGCACCGACAGCGTCGGGTACACCAGCCCCATGCCGAACCCGGTCACGATCCACGCCGGGTAGATCAGCACGACCGGCATCGCGTCGAACGTCACCGCGCCCGCCACGACCAGGCCGGTCACGATGGCGGCGGTGCCGCCGACCAGGTTCGTCATCCGGGTGAACACCTCGCGGCCCTGCAGCCACGACGCGAACGACCACGTGAGCGCGCCACCGGTCAGCGCCAGCCCGGCGGCCACGGCCGACATCTCCCGCTCGTCGATCAGCATGCGCGGGACGACCACCTCGGCGGCGAAGAACGCGCCCGCCGACAGGCCACGCAGCGACACCACCGCCGGCAGGCCCCTGGCCGCGCGCAGCGTCCCGGCGGGCAGCAGCCTCGGCAGCGCCACCGCGAGCAGCACGAAGCCGGCGACCAGCATCGGGATGCTCAGGGTGCTGCCGTACTGCATCAGGCCCGCGCTCACGGCGGTCAGCGCCGCCCAGCCCAGCTTGCGGCCCAGCCCGGGCGCGGGCGCGGCCTGGCCGCCGGAGATCGGCTGGCCGGCGACGCCCCGCCACAGCAGCGCGGCGCCCGCCACGGTCAGGATCGGCACCGCCAGGAAGACCCACCGCCAGCCCACGGTCTCCACGATCGCGCCGACCACCGCCGGGCCCGCCATCGACGGCACCACCCAGGCCGTCGCGAACAACGAGAAGATCTTGGGATGTTGCTCCTCGGGGTAGGCGCGGGCCACCACCACGTAGAGCGCCACGTTGACCAGCGCGCCGCCGAAGCCCTGCACGAACCGGCCCACGATGAGCGCCTCCATGTTCCAGGCCAGTCCGGCCAGCAGCAGGCCGCCGCCGAAGCCGGCGATCCCCGTCCACAGCGCCGGCACCGGCCCCTTCACATCCGCCCACCTGCCGCCGAGCACCGTGCCCAGCACCCCGGCGGCCATCGCGCCGCTGAAGGCCAGGCCGTACAGGTGCCCGCCGCCCAGGTCCTTCGCCACGATCGGCATGGCGATCGCGACCGCCATGTACTCGAAGGCGACGAGTGACACCAAAGCCACCAAACCCGTCGTCAATGCTTTTCTCGTCATGGCCTGGAGGCTACGCGCGGACGGCTCCGGGCGGATCCAGCGAAGGTCCTAGGGAAATGGACCTATGTGGACCTATGTCGGGCCGAGCCGTACGCACCATCGGGCTGGCCGTACCGCACGAGCATCGTGCCGGGCCGCACGCACGACGAAGGCCCCGGCGGACCTGCCGCCGGGGCCCTGTCACGGATGCCTCAGCCCGAGACGCCCAGCTTCTCCAGGATCAGCTCGCGGGCACGGGCCGCGTCGGCCTTGCCGCGGCTGGCCTTCATGACGCCGCCGACGAGCGCGCCCACGGCGGCGACCTTGCCGCCGCGCACCTTCTCCGCCGCGTCGGCGTTGTCGGCGATCACCTGGTCGATGATCGCGAGCAGCTCGCCCTCGTCGCTGACGATCTCCAGGCCGCGGGCCGCGACCACCTCGTCCGGGGTGCCCTCGCCGGCCAGCACGCCCTCGAACACCTGCCGGGCCAGCTTGTCGTTCAGCGCCCCCGAAGCCACCAGCTCCGTCACCCGCGCGACGTCGGCCGGGGTGACCGGCAGGTTGGCGAGCGCGACGCCGGACTCGTTGGCGCGGCGCGCCAGCTCGCCCATCCACCACTTGCGCGCGTCGGCCGCCGGGGCCCCCGCCGCGATGGTGGCCTCGACCAGCTCGATGGCGCCCGCGTTGTGCATCGACTCCATGTCGTGGTCGGACACGCCCCACTCGGCCTGCAGCCGCTTGCGCCGTACGCTCGGCAGCTCCGGCAGCTCGGCCTTCAGCTTGGCCACCCACGCCGGGTCGGGCGCGATGGGCACCAGGTCGGGGTCGGGGAAGTAGCGGTAGTCCTGCGCCTCCTCCTTGGACCGGCCGGAGGTGGTGGTGCCGGTGTCCTCATGGAAGTGGCGGGTCTCCTGCACGACCTTCCCGCCGTCGGCCAGGATGGCCGCCTGCCGCTCGATCTCCCCGCGTACGGCACGCTCGACCGACCGCAGCGAGTTGACGTTCTTGGTCTCGGTGCGGGTGCCCCACTCCGAGGAGCCGCGCGGCATCAGCGAGACGTTGACGTCGCAGCGCAGCG
This sequence comes from Thermoactinospora rubra, assembly GCF_002093975.1. Classification (GTDB taxonomy): domain Bacteria; phylum Actinomycetota; class Actinomycetes; order Streptosporangiales; family Streptosporangiaceae; genus Nonomuraea; species Nonomuraea rubra_A. The sequence continues at coordinate 87,340 of NZ_MSZZ01000005.1, read as the reverse complement.
AGCCCTCCTCCATGCGCACGTCGGAGACGCCCAGCGAGCGCATGATCTCGCGCAGCTCGGTGACGTAGGCGCGGGCGACCTGCGGGGCCAGCCGGTCGGTGCCTGTGATCGGCTTGGTGACGATCTCGACCAGCGGGATGCCGGCGCGGTTGTAGTCGACGATGGAGTAGTCGGCGCCGTGGATGCGCCCGGTCGCGCCGCCCACGTGGGTCGACTTGCCGGTGTCCTCCTCCAGGTGGACGCGCTCGATGCCGATGCGGAAGGTCTGGCCCTCCACCTCCAGGTCGAGGTAGCCGTCGTAGCACAGCGGCTCGTCGTACTGCGAGATCTGGTAGTTCTTCGGCATGTCCGGATAGAAGTAGTTCTTCCGGGCAAACCTGCACCACTCGGCGATCGAGCAGTTCAGCGCCAGGCCGATGCGGATCGTCGACTCGATCGCCTTCTCGTTGGCGACCGGCAGCGCCCCGGGCAGCGCCAGGCACGTCGGGCACACCTGGGTGTTGGGCGGCGCGCCGAAGGTGGTCTTGCAGCCGCAGAACATCTTCGAGGCCGTGCCCAGCTCGACGTGCGTCTCCAGGCCGAGCACCGGCTCGAAGCGGTCGAGCGCCTCGTCGTAGGCCATGATGGTCGTCACAGCGCGGGAGCCTCCTTCAGCAGCGGACCGCCCCAGCGCGCCTCGAACGCCTTCTCCAGGGCGGCGCCGACCTTGTAGCAGCGGTCGTCGCCCAGCACCGGGGCCATGATCTGCAGGCCCACCGGCAGGTTGTCCTCGTCGGCCAGCCCGCACGGCACCGAGATCGCCGCGTTGCCCGCCAGGTTGGACGGGATCGTGCACAGGTCGGCCAGATACATGGCCATCGGGTCGTCGGCGCGCTCGCCGATCGGGAACGCCGTGGTCGGCGTGGTCGGCGAGATCAGCACGTCGACCTTCTGGTAGGCCGCCTCGAAGTCGCGGGCGATGAGGGTGCGGACCTTCTGCGCCTGCCCGTAGTAGGCGTCGTAGTAGCCGGACGACAGGGCGTAGGTGCCGAGCATGATGCGCCGCTTGACCTCGGGGCCGAACCCGGCGGCCCTGGTGAGCGCCATGACCTCCTCGGCGCTGCGGGTGCCGTCGTCGCCGACGCGCAGGCCGTACCGCATGGCGTCGAAACGGGCGAGGTTGGAGGAGCACTCGGAGGGGGCGATCAGGTAGTACGCCGGCAGCGCGACCGTGAACGACGGGCAGGAGACCTCCACGATCTCGGCGCCGAGCGCCTCCAGCATCTTGACCGCCTCGCGGAAGCGGTTGAGCACGCCCGGCTGGTAGCCCTCGCCGTCGAACTCCTTCACCACGCCGATCCGCATGCCGGCCACGTCGGGGTTCCTGGCCGCCTCGACGACCTTGGGCACGGGCCGGTCGATGGAGGTGGAGTCGAGCGGGTCGTGGCCGGAGAAGGCCTCCTGCAGCAGCGCCGCGTCCAGCACGGTGCGGGCGAACGGGCCCGGCGTGTCGAGCGAGGAGGCGAACGCGATCAGCCCGTAGCGGGACGACCCGCCGTAGGTCGGCTTCATGCCCACGATCCCGGTCACGGCGGCCGGCTGGCGGATCGAGCCGCCCGTGTCGGTGCCGGTCGACAACGGCGCCTGGTAGGCCGCCACGGCCGCGCTGGAGCCGCCCGACGACCCGCCGGGCACCCGGCTGAGGTCCCACGGGTTGCGGGTGGGCCCGAAGGCGGAGTTCTCCGTCGAGGAGCCCATCGCGAACTCGTCGAGGTTCGTCTTGCCGAGGAAGACCAACCCGGCCTCGCGCAGCCGCGCGGTGACGGTCGCGTCGTACGGCGGGCGCCAGCCCTCCAGGATCTTGGAGGCGGCCGTGGTCGGCATGTCCTTGGTGACGAAGATGTCCTTGTGCGCCAGCGGCACGCCCGCCAGCGGCCCCAGCTTCTCGCCGCTGCGTAGCCGGGCGTCGACGGCGCGCGCCTGGGCCAGCGTGACCTCGCGGTCGACGTGGAGGAACGCGCGGATCTTCGGCTCGGTCTCCTCGATGCGGTCCAGGTGCGCGGCCGCGACCTCCTCCGCGCTCACCTCGCCGGCCGCGATCATCGCGCCCAGCTCGGCGGCGGTCTTGTGGATCAGGCTCATGTCCTCACCTCGCCCGACGGCTCGGCCGGAACTGAGCCGGGGCCGCTGTGGTTGACGGTTCGCTCGACAAGCACGCTCACATCTCCTCCCCCAGGATGCGCGGCACCCGGAACCGGTCGTCCTCGACGGCGGGGGCGCCGGAGAGCGCCTGCTGCGGCGGCAGGGACTGCCGCACCTCGTCGGGACGGAAGACGTTGGTCAGCGGGAGCGCGTGCGACGACGGCGGCACGTCCTGGGCGGCGACCTCGGACACCTTCGCGACGGCGCCGATGATGACATCGAGCTGGGTCGCGAAGTGGTCGAGCTCCTCGTCCGTGAGCGCCATCCTGGACAGCCGGGCCAGGTGGGCGACCTCGTCGCGGGTTATGGCGGACATGAGTCGTGAACCCGTTTCGTGGTTGGTTGTTGTCGGTCAGAACCTCCGGGACGCGCGAACGGTCCCTTGGATGCCATCCTAGGGGGCACGACGGAGCGTGGCCGAACCGTTTACCTCCCGGCAACACCCATCCGGGCCGGCCTCAGCCCAGGCCCGTGGCCTCCAGCGCGGGCGCCTGGTAGCGCTCCCGCAGCCAGATCGTCGCCTCGGCCGCCGGCATGGGCCGCGAGTACAGCCAGCCCTGCGCCACGTCGCAGCCCATCTCGGCCAGGCGGCCCGCCACCTCCTCGCACTCCACGCCCTCGGCCACCGAGCGCAGCCCCAGCGAGCGCACCAGGTCCACGATGGACCGCACGATCCGCTCGTCGTCCTGGGACTCCACGATCCGCCTGACGAAGGAGGCGTCGATCTTCACCTCCGACACCGCCAGCCGCTGCAGGCGGATGAGGGAGGAGTAGCCGGTGCCGAAGTCGTCGAGCGACAGCGGCACGCCCAGCGCGGCGAGCGCCTTGATCGTGTCGTGCGCCTGCTCGCCGGTCAGCACGCGCTCGGTCACCTCCAGCTGGACCGCCTCGGGCGGCAGCCGGAAGCGGGCCAGCCCCATCTCCAGTTGCTCGGGCAGCGCCGAGTCCAGCAGGTCGCGGGCCGAGACGTTGACCGCGACCTGGACGCGCAGGCCCGTGTGCCACCAGCGGGCGGCCTGCTCCAGCGCGGCGTCGATGACGTACTCGGTGAGCTGGCGCATCAGGTAGGACTGCTCGGCCAGCGGGACGAACTCGGCCGGAGGCACCTGCCCGCGCGTCGGGTGCCGCCACCGCAGCAGGGCCTCCATGCCCAGCACGCGGCCGTCCTCCAGCCGCACCTTGGGCTGGTAGTGCAGGCGCAGCTGCCGGTTGTCCAGCGCGCGGCGCAGGTCGCCGAACAGGCCGAGGCGTTCGGGCGAGTTGCGGTCCTTGTCGGCCTGGTACAGCTCGACGCCGGTGCGGGCCTCCTTGGCCAGGTACATGGCCACGTCGGCGCGCTGGAGCAGCAGCTCGAAGTCGGGCGCGTGGTCGGGGTAGAGCGCGATGCCGACCGAGCCGTCCAGGTCGAACGACATGCCCTCCAGCCGCACCGACTCGGTCAGCGCCACCCGCAGCCGGGCCGCGACCTCCCTGGCCGCCTGGACGTCCCTGATCCTCGGCAGCAGCACCGCGAACTCGTCGCCGCCCAGCCGCGCCACGACGTCGCCGGGCCGTACCGTGTGGGTCAGGCGGTGGGCCATCAGCTGCAGCAGCCGGTCGCCGACCGGGTGGCCGAGCGTGTCGTTGACCTGCTTGAGCCCGTGCAGGTCCAGCAGGAAGAAGCCGACCTTCTCCCCCTCGCGCGCCTCCGCCAGCGCCTCCTCGGTGGCCACGGCCAGCATCTTGCGGTTGGGCAGGCCGGTCAGCTCGTCGTGCATGGCCTGGTGGTCGCGGCGCATGGACAGCGTCGCGGTGAAGTACACGGCCGCGAGCGGCGCCACGAACAGCGGCACCAGGCCGGGCGACTCCTCCATCACGATCACCACGAGCGGGGCCAGGCCCAGCAGCCCCGCGTAGACCAGGCTCTGCGGCCCGGCCGTGGACCGCAGGACGCGGATCAGCGACCGGCGCTCGTGCAGGGCGACCGCGGCGCAGACCAGCAGGGCGCGGGTCACGAAGTACGCCACGCCGGACACGGCGATCGCCAGCATGTCGGTGCCCGCCGGGACCCACGGCTGCGCGGGCGCCGGCACGATGCCGAACAGCCCCAGCACCACGGCCGCGGCGGTGAGCGCCAGGGTGGACTGGGAGGTGTTGAACAGCACCCGGTGCCACGCCCTGCGGGTGACCACGCCGTTCATCAGCACCGCGGCCGCCTGCATCAGCACGGCCACCGGCAGGCCGAGGTGCAGCAGGGCGGCGAAGGTGAACATCGTCGAGGGGTAGGTGCCGCCGACGGACGCCTGCGACGACAGCATGACCGGGCGCAGCTCCCCCAGCACGACCAGCGCGCCCAGCACCCAGAACAGCGGCGAGCGGGCCAGCTCCGCCAGGTCCCCCGGGTCCAGGCGCAGCTGGGCCACCACGAGCGCGGTGAGCCCGATCACGGTCACGCCGGCCAGGTACGCCCACAGAGGCGTCCCCACGCGCGGCCCCGTGTCACGGGTGTCGGTCGGGTCGGTCATCGGCAACATAACCCCCATGCGGTCACTATGGGAGAGTACGGCCTTTGGGCGACTTCGCGAAACCGGTTGGGTACGTTCGGTTACTTTTCGCTAGTTTCGCCCCCCGAGCACTGGTCGGCTTTTGCCGTACCGCTCCGTCCCCCGTACGCCGCCTGCGGCGTCAGCCGCCCAGGAGGCGGACGAACTCCTCGAACGAGATGCGCCCGTCGCCGTCGGCGTCCATCGACCCGCTCACGGCGGCACGCGCCTCGGGAGCGACGTGGGGGAAGTGCCGCACGAACTCCGCCTCGGTGATGAAGCCGTCGCCGCTCTCGTCGATCTCGTCGAACTTCTTCCTGAGCTCGGCCAGGCGCTCGGCCGTGGGTTCCGTAGACATGCCGACCAGTCTGGCATGGCGCGAAATATCTGACTATTGTCAGACATATGGACGTTGCCCCCGTGCGATCCTTCACCCGGATCGTCGCCCATCGCATCGGCGCCCTGCAGGACGAATACCTGTCCCTCGGCCGCTCCCTCGGCGCCTCCCGCCTGCTCTGGGAGATCGGTACGGCGGGCGCGGACGTCCGGAGCCTGCGCGCCCGCCTCGATCTGGACTCCGGCTACCTCAGCCGCCTGCTCCGCTCGCTGGAGCAGGAGGGCCTGGTCGTCGTCGAGCCCGACCCGCGTGACCGCCGGGTCCGCACCGCCCGCCTCACCCCGGCCGGCCTGGAGGCGCTGCGCGAGGTCGACCACGCGGGCGACCAGGCGGCCCGCTCCCTGCTCGCCTCGCTCAACGACGCGCAGCGGCGCACCCTCGTCGAGGCGATGGGGACCGTGGAGCGGCTGCTCACCGCCGGCCTGGTCAGGGTGGCGATCGAGGATCCGCGCAGCCCGGCCGCCCAGCACTGCCTCCAGGCCTATTACGACGAGCTCGCCACGCGCTTCGAGGCGGGCTTCGACCCCGGCCACACCCGCCCGGCCACCGCCGCCGAGCTCACCGAGCCCGCCGGGCTGTTCCTCGTCGCCCGGCTGACCGAGGACCCGATCGGCTGCGGCGCGCTCAAGCTCGACGGCGACACCGCCGAGATCAAGCGCATGTGGGTCGCACCCGCCGCCCGCGGGCTGGGCGTCGGCCGCCGCCTGCTGCACGAGCTGGAGCAGCACGCCCGCGACCGCGGGGTGACCCGCCTGCGCCTGGAGACCAACCGGGCGCTGCGGGAGGCGATCAACCTCTACCGGTCGGCGGGATTCACCGAGGTGCCCGCCTTCAACGCCGAGCCTTACGCCCATCACTGGTTCGAGAAGCGCCTGTGAGCCGCCGCCGACGCGATGGGACACATGATCAGCGGCTCACCGGGGTCTCGTGCTCGACGCGCGACAGCTTCTCGGGGTTGCGCACGGCGTAGAGCCCGGTGATGAGGCCGTTCTCGACGCGCGCGGCCATGACCGTCTCGATCTCGCCGTCCCGCCGGAAGACCAGCGCCGGGTAGCCGTTGATCTGCACGAGCTCGGGCGCGGGCGCATCACTCCGGCGCAGCAGGCCGGCCACGGCGTCGGCCCCCACGAGCGGTTCTGGCGCGGCCACCCTGATCCCGCCGCCGTCGGCCAGGAGGACGACGTCGGGCGCGAGGATGTCGAGCAGTCCCTGGAGGTTCCCGGTCTCGATCGCGCGCTTGAACGCCTCGAGCGCGCCGCGGGTCTCGGCCGGGGAGACGACCTCGCGCGGGCGGCGCGCCGCGACGTGGGCCCGTGCCCGGTGGGCGATCTGGCGGACGGCGGCCGGGGTCTTGTCGACGGCCTCGGCGATCTCGTCGTACTCCAGCTCGAACACCTCGCGCAGCACGAAGACCGCCCGCTCGGTCGGCGTGAGCGTCTCCAGCACCAGCAGCATCGCCATCGAGACGCTGTCGGCCAGCTCCACGTCCTCGGCCACATCGGGAGTGGTCAGCAGCGGCTCGGGCAGCCAGGGGCCGATGTAGGACTCCTTGCGACGGCCCAGCGTGCGCAGCCGGCCCAGCGCCTGCCGAGTAGTGATCTTGACCAGGTAGGCGCGCTTGTCCAGCACCGTGCCGAGGTCGACGCCCGCCCACCGCAGCCAGGTCTCCTGCAGCACGTCCTCGGCGTCGGCGGCCAAGCCGAGCAGCTCGTAGGCGACGGTGAACAGCAGGTTGCGGTGGGCGACGAAGATCTCGGTGGCGGTGTCCGGCCGCTCGCCCTCGCTGCGGTCCCCAGGCATGGGCGGTTCCTGTTCGTCTCGACGGTGTTTCCCACGGGACGCCGGACCCCGCCCTTCTGTGACATGCCCGGCGTGTGGCACACGTCACACCCATGGGCTGTCACAGGGACCGGGCCGCCGGCATCTCATGCCGACCACTCACCACAGCAGAGGAACGATCTGATGAGTTCAGCGCTCGACATCCTGCGCCGCGACTTCGGCGGCGCCGTCATCGAGCCGGACGGCGCGGACTACGCATCGGCCAGCCGTACCGTCCTGGCCTCGGGAAGCCCGGCCTACGTGCTGCGGCCCGAGAGCGTCGCCGACGTGCGGGCGGCGGTCAGGTTCGCCGCCGACGCGGGGCTGGTGTTGTCCGTGCGGGGCGGCGGCCACGCCTTCGCAGGCTTCGGCACCAACGACGGGGGCGTCGTGATCGACCTGCGCGGCCTGGCCACCGTGGAGGTCACCGACCCCGACCGGCGCCTCGTGCGGATCGGCGGCGGCGCCACCTGGGGACAGGTCGCCGACGCCCTGGCCCCGCACGGCCTGGCGATCTCCTCGGGCGACACCAGGGGCGTCGGCGTGGGCGGCCTGACGTTGACCGGCGGCATCGGCTGGAAGGTCAGGAAGTACGGCCTGGCCTTGGACAACCTGGTCGCCGCCGAGCTGGTCACGGCCGGCGGAGAGCTGGTGCGCGCCAGCGCGGATGACAACACGGAGCTGTTCTGGGCGCTCCGGGGCGGCGGCGGCAACTTCGGGATCGTGACCGCCTTCGAGTTCGCCGCCCACCCGACGACCGACGTCTTCTACGGCAAGATCTCCTTCCCCGCCGCCGAGGCGGCCGGGGTGCTCCAGGGCTGGGCCGACTACCTGCGCACCGCGCCCGAGGAGCTCACCTCGATCGTGAGCTTCGCCAACCCCTTCGCCGGAGGTCCCGACGCGCCCGTCGAGATCCTGGTCGCCTTCGACGGCGACGACCCCGAGCTCGCCGCGAAGGCGCTCGACCCGATCCGCCGGCTGGGGACGGTGATCGGCGACGACGTCGCGCTGGTCCCCTACGCGGAGGTCCTGGTCGAGGGCCTGACTCCGCCGCCCGGCATCCAGCTGGACACCCGCAGCGGCTTCGTCGAGGAGGACGGGGTGCAGGGCGCGCTGCGGATCCTGGCCGAGGTCGGGGCGGCGCAGGGGTCGCCGATCATCGCCGTGCGCAGCGTCGGCGGCGCCGTGGCCCGGGTGCCCGAGGACGCCACCGCATTCGCCCACCGCCGGGCCGAGCTGATGATCGTGACCACCACGGCGGGTCCCGCCCCGGTCGTCCAGGCCGCCCGCCCGGCTCTGGACGCGATCTGGGCGCGGCTCGCACCTCACGTCAACGGCGCCTACGCCAACTTCCTCGCCTCGGCCTCCGAGGAGGACGTCGCCGCGATCTACCCGGTGGAGACCTACAAGCGGCTGGCGGCGGTCAAGCGGCAGTACGACCCCGCCAACCTGTTCTCCCTCAACCACAACATCCGGCCCGAGTGACATCGGGGGCATGACCCGGCACGCCCGCGGGACGCCGCCGCCGGCCGGCGGGGCGTTCCCGGAGCGGGTCAGCCTGGACACGCCGGCCTCGGCCGAGCGGTGGCGCGAAAACACGGTGACCGGCGGCCCAGAGGCTGGTCGGCCAGCGCTTCGAGGAGCGGCGGGAAGCGGTCGAGCGTGACTGTGGGCGCCGCCGGGCCGTCAGCGAAGGCCCAAGCCGTCACAGCGCGAAAAGTTCAGCCGGTCTCCTTGACCGCCACCTCGGCCGCCGCCTCGGGCCCCTGCTCCAGCAGCACGCGGAAGCCGTCCTCGTCCAGGATCGGCACCCCGAGCGACACCGCCTTGTCGTACTTCGACCCGGCGTTCTCCCCCATGACGAGGAACGAGGTCTTCTTCGACACCGACCCCGACACCTTCCCCCCGCGGCTGGCGATCGCCTCCGCGGCCGACTCGCGCGTGAACCCCGACAGCGATCCGGTGACGACGAAGGTGAGCCCCTGGAGGGTCTGCGGCCCCTTGGCCGGAGCCGGCTCGTCCTCCATCCGCACCCCGGCCGCGCGCCACCGCTCGATGATCTCCCGGTGCCAGTCGACGGCGAACCATTCCTTCACCGTCGCGGCCACGCGCGGCCCGATGCCCTCGACCGCGGCCAGCTCCTCCTCCGACGCGTTCATGATCGCGTCGATGGAGCGCATGGCGTCGGCGAGCGCCCGGGCGGTGGGCGGGCCGATGTGGCGGATGGACAGCGCCACCAGGACGCGCCACAGCTCGGAGTTCTTCGCGCGCTCCAGCTCGTCCATGACCATCAGCGCCAGCTGGCTGGGCCTGCCGTCGGCGTTGGAGAACAGCGTGACGACCTTCTGCTCGCCGGTCTTGGGGTCGATCTTGGGCAGGCCGCTCTCCTGGTCGCGCACCACCGACCGGATCGGGACGAGCTTGTCGAGCGTGAGGTCGAACAGGTCGGCCTCGGTGCGCACGGCGGGCTCCTGCGGCGGGAGCGGCTGGGTGAGCGCCGTGGCCGCCACGTAGCCCAGGCCCTCGATGTCGAGCGCGTTGCGCCGCGCCGCGAAGTAGAGCCGCTCACGGATCTGCGCCGGGCAGCCGCGCGCGTTGGGGCAGCGCAGGTCGGCGTCGCCCTCCTTCTCGTAGGCCAGCTCGGTGCCGCACTCGGGGCAGTGCGTGGGCATGACGAACTCGCGCTCTGACCCGTCGCGCAGCGCGGCCACGGGGCCCACGATCTCGGGGATGACGTCGCCCGCCTTGCGCAGCACGACCGTGTCGCCGATGAGCACGCCCTTCTTCTTGACGATCGCGGCGTTGTGCAGCGTCGCCCGCTCGACCGTGGACCCGCTCACCACGACCGGCTCCATGATCGCGAAGGGTGTCACCCGGCCGGTGCGGCCCACGCCGACCTGGATGTCGAGGAGCTTGGTGTTGACCTCCTCCGGAGGGTACTTGTAGGCGATCGCCCACCGGGGCGCCCGCGAGGTGGAGCCCAGCTCCCGCTGCACCTGGAAGCGGTCGACCTTGACGACCACGCCGTCGATCTCGTAGGCGGGGTCGTGGCGGTGCTCCTGGTAGTAGGCGATGTACTCGTTGATCTCCTCAAGCCCCGGGACCACGCGGTAGAGGTCGCTGACGGGCAGCCCCCAGGACCGCAGCCGGTCGTAGACCTCCGACTGGGCGCGCGGCGGGGCGGCCCCGCCGTCCTCCCACACGCCGATGCCGTGGACGAGCATGCGCAGCGGCCGCTGCGCGGTGATGCGGGGGTCCTTCTGGCGCAGCGTGCCGGCCGCGGAGTTGCGCGGGTTGGCGAACGGCGGCTTGCCCTCGGCGACCAGCTGCTCGTTGAGCTTCTTGAAGTCCTCGACCGGGATGTAGACCTCGCCGCGCACCTCCACCAGGGACGGCACGTCGTCGCCCTTGAGCCGGTGGGGGACGTCGCGGATGGTGCGCACGTTGGCCGTCACGTCGTCGCCCGTGCGGCCGTCGCCGCGCGTGGCGCCGCGCTCCAGCCTGCCGTTGCGGTACACCAGCGCGACGGCCAGGCCGTCGATCTTGAGCTCGCAGAGGTACGGCCCCGCGTCGCCCTCGGCCAGCCGCTCGGCCCGCGCCACCCACGCCGCCATGTCCTCGGCCGTGAAGGCGTTGTCGAGGCTCTCCATCTTCTGCAGGTGCCGCACCTTGGCGAAGTCGCCCGCGACCGGCGCCCCGACCTTCTGGGTCGGCGAGTCGGGGGTCTGCAGCTCCGGATGCGCCTCCTCCAGCGCCAGCAGCTCGCGGAACCACTCGTCGAACTGGGCGTCGCTGACCGTCGGCTGGTCGAGCACGTAGTAGCGCCAGCGCGCCTCCTCCACCAGCTCGCTCAGCTCGGCATGCCGCTTGCGCGCCTCCACCGGCGTCTCGGTCATGGGGCTCCCTCCGTCACACCTACAGGGAGAACGCTATCGCCGAGCGCCGACAATTACAGGCCCCCGACCTCGCCTTTAACAACCCACCGGCGCCCGCGCTCAGCCCGCCCGCAGCTCGCTCGCGGGGTCGTCGCGCAGCACCCGGGCCGCCTCCCGGCAGGCCGCCAGCGCCGCCCTGGCGTACCGGGGCGAGGCGCCCGCCAGCCCGCACGCGGGCGTCAACACGACCTGCCCGGCCAGGCGGTCGGGCGGGAAGCCGAGCCGCCGCCACAGCTCCACGGCCGGCCTGGCCACGGCCGAGGACTCCGGCAGCCGCGTGTCGACGCCGGGCACGACCCCCAGGAAGAACAGCAGGCCCGCCTCGACCGCCTCCCCGACCGCGTCCTCCTCGCGCCGCCGCAGCAGGGAAGCGTCGAGCGAGATGCCGCGCACGCCCGCCGTACGCAGCTCGGAGATCGGCACGGAGGGCGCGCAGCAGTGCACCACGGGCGCGTCGAACGGCCGCAGCGACTCGGCCACCCGCCAGGCCTCCACGGCGGCCAGCCGCCCGAACCCCGAGGCGGTCGGCACCGTGCCGGCGAGGACGGCGGGCAGCGAGGGCTCGTCCAGCTGGAGCACGACCTCGGTGATCCCGGGCACCCGGCGGCGGACCGTGGCGACGTGGTCGGCCACGCCCTGCGCCAGCGACTGGATCAGGTCGCGCACGGCTCCCGCGTCGGCGAGCACCTTGTCGCCGTGCGGCAGCTCGACGGCGGCCGCGAGCGTCCACGGCCCCGCGACCTGCAGCTTGAGCGGCCCGCTGTAGTCGTGCGCGACCTCCTCCAGCCCGTCGAGGTCGCGCGCCAGGTGGTCGACCGCGCGCCGGTGGTCGCGCCCCGGCCGGCCGGTCAGCCGCCAGCCCGACGGCTGCACCTCCACCGGCAGGTCCACCAGCAACGACGCGGTCCTGCCGATCATGTCGGCGCCGACGCCGCGCGCCGGCAGCTCCGGAAGGTACGGCAGGCCGGGCAGCTCGCCGAAGACGACCCGCAACGCCTCCAGATGGTCCTCTCCCGGATGGGATCCCACGCCCGTGGCAGCGAACATGCCTCAAAGCCTAGGCCCGTCAGCGGGGCGGGCCGGCCGTCCGGTCTAGGGTGAGGAGGATGAAGCTCACGAAGTTCGGGCACGCCTGCGTGCGGCTGGAGAAGGACGGCAAGGTCCTCGTCGTCGACCCCGGCACCTTCTCCGAGGCCGCCGCCGTGGAGGGCGCCGACGCGGTGCTGGTCACCCACAACCACTTCGACCACGCCGACCGCGACAAGCTGGCCGCCCTGCCGCCGCACGTGGAGGTGTGGACCTGCGCCGAGGTCGCCGAGACCGCCGCACGGGACATCCCCGCCAAGGTCCAGGTGGTACGGCACGGCGACGCCTTCGACACCGCGGGCTTCTCGGTCCGCGTCTTCGGCGAGTGGCACGCCCTGAACCACCCCGACGTCCCCATCGCCAACAACGTCGGCTTCCTGGTGGAGGAGGAGCTGTTCTACCCGGGCGACGCCTTCACCGTGCCGGAGGCGCCGGTCGGCACGCTGCTGGTGCCGACCGGCGCGCCGTGGCTGAAGCTGGCCGACGTCGTCGAGTACCTGCGCACGATCAGGCCCGCCCGCGCCTACTCCACCCATGACGGCCTCTACAACGAGACGGGCCTGCGCCTGGTCGACACGTGGCTGAAGATGGAGGCCGACAAGCAGGGCGCCGACATCCGCCGCATCGAGCCGGGCGGCTCGGTCACGCTGCGCTAGCGATCGTGGCCGAGCCGACCACCGTGTCGCCGGCGTAGAGCACGGCCGCCTGCCCGGCGGCCACGCCCCTGGCCGGGGAGTCGAGCTCGATGCTCAGCTCGTCGCCGAGGTCGAGCACGCGGCAGCCGTACACCTCGCCGTGGGCCCGCAGCTGGACGGTCAGGCCCTCGCGGACCTCGGGGCCGTTCCAGACCGGGCGGACGGCGCGGATCGTGGTGACCTCCAGCGACGAGCGCGGGCCGACGGTGACGGTGTTGGAGACCGGCTCGATGGACAGCACGTAGCGGGGCCTGCCGTCGGCGGCGGGCCGGTCGATGCGCAGGCCCTTGCGCTGGCCGACCGTGAAGGCGTAGGCGCCCTCGTGGGTGCCGAGGACCGTGCCGTCCTCGTCGACGATCGGGCCGGGCGCGGCGCCCAGGCGCTCGGCCAGGAAGCCGCGGGTGTCGCCGTCGGCGATGAAGCAGATGTCGTGGCTGTCGGGCTTGTCGGCCACGGCCAGCCCGCGGCGGGCGGCCTCCGCGCGCACCTCGGCCTTGGTGGAGCCGCCCAGCGGGAAGATCGCGTGGCTCAGCTGCTCCCTGGTCAGCACGCCGAGGACGTAGGACTGGTCCTTGGCGGCGTCGACGCTGCGGCGCAGCACGCCGTCCTCGAGCCGGGCGTGGTGGCCGGTGGCGACGGCGTCGAAGCCCAGGGCCAGCGCGCGGTCGAGCACCGCGGCGAACTTGATCTTCTCGTTGCAGCGCAGGCACGGGTTGGGCGTGCGGCCCGCGGCGTACTCGGCCACGAAGTCCTCGACCACGTCGCGCTGGAAGCGCTCGGCCATGTCCCAGATGTAGAACGGGATGCCGATGACGTCGGCGGCGCGGCGGGCGTCGCGCGAGTCCTCGAGGGTGCAGCAGCCGCGTGCGCCGGTGCGGTGCGACTGCGGGTTGGGCGACAGCGCCAGGTGCACGCCGGTGACGTCGTGGCCCGCCTCGGCGATGCGGGCGGCGGCCACGGCGGAGTCGACGCCGCCCGACATGGCGGCAAGCACGCGAAGTCCCATGACCCCTCCAGGGTACCGGGCGTGCCGCGGGCGCGACCCTCGCCGGGCACGTGGGAGAATGACGGGCTATGCGACTGTTCGGGCGCAGGGACGACGGGGAGGCGCGGGAGCCGCTGCCCGGCGACCACATCGCCGACTTCTGGACGTGGTGGGAGCAGGCGCGTCCCCAGCTGGACGCGCTGGTCGCGGCGGAGGACGCCGAGCGGCTGGCGGAGCTGGTCGCGCCCGCCGTGGCCGCGCTGCACCCCGGCCTGGTCTACGAGATCGCGCCCGGCCGCGACGCCGCGCACGCGCTCGTGGTCACCGCCGCCGGCGACCCCGAGCTGCGGCCGCTGGCCCACCGCTGGGCCAAGGCCGCCCCGCCGGCCGACCTGCTGTGGGAGTTCCACCCCTCGCGCCAGGCCAACCCGCAGGTCCTGGAGCTGACGATCGACGTGGGCGGCCACTCCTTCGAGTTCGGCAAGCTCGTGTTCGGCCTGCGGGTGCCGCACGGCGCGCCCCGGGTCGACGTCGCGGCCTACCATCCGCTCTTCGCCGAGCTCGACGAGGAGACCCGGATGGACACCACGCTGCTGGCCCTCGACTGGCTGCTGGGCGAGGACGAGGTGGCCCGCTGGATCGGCGAGATCACCGCGGCCGCCTTCGAGCCGATCGACGCGGTCGCGGCCGTCCACCTGCCCGCCGTGGTGGCCGACGTCGCCTCGGAGTGGGCGGAGGAGCAGTGGGCGCTGCTGGAGGGCCAGACCGCGAGCGGCGCGCCGCTGATCGCCACGACCCGCTATCCGCTGCGGCCGGTCGACTACCCGCTGTGCGACCAGCACATCGAGATCACGCTGCCCTACTCCCACCGCGACGAGAACGGCCTGCCCGTGGGCGAGTCGCTGGAGGCGCTGCGCGACTTCGAGGAACGGCTGGCGGCGCGCATCCTCAAGCTGCAGGGCGAGGCGGTGCTGGCCGCCCACGTCAGCGCCGAGGGCCACCGGGTGATCCACCTCTACGCCGATCCGGGCGGCGACGCGGCCATCCACGCCAAGGAGCTCATCGTCAGCTGGGAGGAAGGCGAGCCGCGCGTCGACGTGACGAGCGACCCCGGCTGGACCGCGGTCGGCCCCTTCCTCAGCTGATCCCGGCGCGCCGGGCCCGCTCCACCACGCCGGGCAGCACCTCGATCAGCCGGTCGACGTCCTCGTGCGTCGAGGTGTGCCCGAGGGTGAAGCGCAGCGAGCCGCGTGCGCCGACCGCGTCGGCGCCCATCGCCAGCAGCACGTGGGACGGCTGGGCCACCCCCGCCGAGCACGCCGAGCCCGTGGAGCACTCCACGCCCTTGGCGTCGAGCAGCATGAGCAGCGCGTCGCCCTCGCAGCCGGGGAAGGAGAAGTGCGCGTTGCCGGGCAGCCTGTCGTCGGGCGCGCCGTTGAGCACCACGCCGGGGACGGCCTGCCGTACCCGGGCGATGAGCTCGTCGCGCAGCTCCGTCAGGCGCTCGGCCAGCTCCGGCTGCTCGCGGACGGCCACGCGGACCGCGGCGGCCAGCCCCGCGATGGCCGGGGTGTCGAGGGTGCCGGAGCGCACGTCGCGCTCCTGACCGCCGCCGTGGAGCACGGGCAGCGGGGTCAGCCCCCTGGCCAGCAGCAGCGCGCCCACGCCCATGGGGCCGCCGATCTTGTGGCCGCTGACCGTGAGCGCGTCGGCGCCGGAGTCGGCGAAGGAGACCGGCAGCTGGCCCACCGCCTGGACGGCGTCGGTGTGGAAGGGGATGCCGTGGTCGTGGGCGATGGCGGCCAGCACGCGCACCGGCTGGACGGTGCCCACCTCGTTGTTGGCCCACATGACGCTGACCAGGGCGACGTCGTCGGGGTCGCGCTCGATGGCCTGGCGCAGCGTGTCGGGGTGGAGCCTGCCGTGCTCGTCGACGGGCAGCAGCTCCAGCTCGGCGCCCTGGTGGTCGGCCAGCCACCGTGCGGGGTCGAGGGCGGCGTGGTGCTCGACCGCGCTGATGAGGATCCGCCGGCGCGGGGCGCGCGCCCAGTACAGCCCCTTGATCGCCAGGTTGTCGGCCTCCGTGCCGCCGCTGGTGAACACCACCTCGCTGGGCCGCGCGCCGAGGGCCTCGGCGATGCTCTCACGCGACTCCTCGACCACCCGGCGGGCGTTGCGCCCGGCGGCGTGGAGGGAGGAGGCGTTGCCGACCCGGCCCAGGTGCTCCGTCATCGCCTGGATCGCCTCGGGCAGCATCGGCGTGGTCGCCGCATGATCAAGGTAGGCGGTCACGAACTCTCCCTCGTCGAGCCCGTGACCGCCAGCGCTGCTGTGTTCATGGTTCGCTCACAAGCTCGCTCACGCGCCCAGGGTATCTCGACCCAGGGCCGGGTCCGGCTCAAGGAGCGGGCGAATAGAGCTCTCCAAGCCCAACGGCGCGGACGTCGGGCTCGGCGAGCAACTCCGCGTCGAACCCCGCGCCGCTGTAGCACGCCAGGACCGTGTCCCTGACGTCATACCCCTTGGCGGCCAGCAGGTCCCTGGCGCGCCGGAGCCGGGCACTGTGACCGGGCCCCATGGTCTTGCCCCACTTCGCCTCCCCCAAGGAGAGCACCCGGGGCGGGCGCCCGGGCTCCGCGGGAGCGAACACCACCACGTCGACCTCGATCTGGGTACGGCCGGCCGGGTCGGCGACGACCCCGGAGCCCACCTCGCCGGGCAGTTCGCCGAAGACCGGCTCCACCCTGGCGAACTGGCGGCACAGCTCCTCGAAGTGGGGACCGACGACCTGGTCCGTGAAACGCCCTCGGGCGTCCTTCCACACGCTCGCCGCTCTCCCGCTCTCCAGGAGCCCCCACCTTGGCCGCATCACCACCTGGTAAAAGGTGATCAGCGGCTCGCAGACCCGGTACACCGACCGGGAGAAACGGAAGACGTCAGGCTCGCGCCGCAGGAGCGAACTGTCCTCCAGCACGTTGAGGTGATGGCCGATGTCGGGGGCCTTGCGGCCGATGTACCCGGCGATCCCGCCTCGGGTGGTGTTGCCGTTCGCCACGGCGGCCAGCACGGAGTGGTAGAGGGCCGTGTCCCGCACGTCGGCCTCCTCCTCCAGGAGATATCGGGCCTCGCGGAACAGCGGCGTCCCCGGGTCGAGCACGGTCCGGCAAACCCAGTCGTCGAAGTCGTCAGGGCCGGCGGGGCTGTCGTCGTTGACGAAACGGCGGTAGGCCGGTGTGCCGCCGACCACGGCATGCACCAGGACGGCCAGCCGAGGGTCGTCGATGCCCCAGTACTTCGCGGCCAGCCGGTAGTCGAACGGCCGGACGATCAGTTCGAGGCTCGCCCGCCCCCGCAGCGGGGCGCCGCCCGCCGGCAGACCGCCCATGACGGACATCGCAGACCCGCACAAGAGCAGCGAGACGGGCTCGTCGGCGGACACCGCCCGGTCGACCTCACGCTGGATGATCGAGGGAAGCGCGGGCGTCACTTTGCTGAGGTACGGAAACTCGTCGATCACCACCAGCCGGCGCTTGGCCGCTGTGAAAAGGTGCCTGACGGCCTCGTCCCCCAGTCGGCGAACCTGGTCGGCACGACGGCACCGGCGAACTCCGCCAGCGCCGAAGAGAACAGGGCCAGGGACTCGGCCTCGGTCGCCTCCGTCGCCCCGAAGTAGAACCCTCCCGCCTGCCTGGTCAACGCCTCCAGGAGGAACGTCTTTCCCTGACGCCGCCGCCCGCTCACCACGCCGAGCTGTGGACGGTCCGCGACCCGTGCCGCGAAGGCCGACAGGTGACGCCACTCGAACTCGCGGTCGAAGATGCGCGGGGGCTTCTGGATCACGCTACCTCCGCGAATATAGGAATGTACTTCGTCGAAGGTACTCCTACATTCAGACGTTCCGGTTGCTACTGTACCGTCCGGACGGTACAGTAGAGGGGTGAGAAGGGACGAGCTGCTGGACGCCGCGGAGGACCTGCTGTGCGTCCAGGGCTCCGATGCCCTGACCCTGGCCGCGGTGGCCGACCGGGCGGGGGTGAGCAAGGGCGGACTGCTGTACCACTTCAACAGCAAGGAAGCCCTCATCAAAGGCATGGTCGAGCGCCTGATCAGCGACTTCGACGAACTGCTGGCGGCCCAGCCGTACGACACCTACACCAAGCGCTACCTGGCGGCCACGATGGCCGCGATCCGCTCAGGCCGGCTGCGACGCTGGGCCGTGGTCACCGGCGCCTCCGGCAACATGTTCACGCTCGCGCCGCTGCGTGAGGCCATGCGCCGCTGGCACACGGCCGAGCTGGACAGCGAGCCCGACCCGGTGTCGTCCAAGATCGTCCGTCTGGCGTGCGAGGGCCTGTGGGACGTGGCCTCGCACGACCCCGACCTCAACACCGAGGCCGAGCTGCGGGCGATCGAGGCCCGCCTGCTGGCGCTGCTGTAGCCCTTTTCCTTCTGAAGTCCGTCTCCCGGCACGGCTGAGCCGTGCCTGTTTTGTGGTGAAAGGAGTCTGCCATGACCCGCGCTCTGAGGACGGCCCGTTACGGGGCGATCCTCACTTTCGTCCTTGCTGGCTTGATGGTGGGCACGATGACCGTGCGCATCCCCGCGCTGACCGACAAACTCGGCCTGTCGGAGGCGGCGGTGGGCGGGATCCTGCTCGCGTGGGGTCTCGGCGCGCTGGTGACCATGCAGTCGATGCGCGCGGTGATGGCGCGCATGGGCAGCAAGGCGGTGTTGCGGATCGGCGGACCCCTGACCGCGCTGTCCATGCTCGGCCTGGCCCTCGCGCCCGACCTGCCGCTGCTGGTGCTCGCCTCGGCGCTGTTCGGCATGTCGTTCGGCGTGATGGACGTGGCCATGAACTCCCAGGGCTCCACGGTGGAGCAGGCCTACGGCCGGCCGCTGATGAACGGCATGCACGCCGGCTGGTGCGTCGGCGCGATGGCCGCCGGCCTGCTCGGCTCGCTGGCCATCGCGCTGGGCCTGTCGCTGGAGGCCAACCTGGCCGTCGTGGCGCTGGTGTCGCTGCCGCTGGTGGTGCTGCTGGGCCGTACCTACCTGCCCGACACGCCCGCCGCGGCGGCCTCCCGCCCGGCGGACCGCAGGAGGATGCCGCCGGTCGTCTACATGCTGGGCGCGATCATGTTCTTCGCGTTCATGGTCGAGGGCGCGGTGGCCGACTGGAACGGCCTGTTCGTGCGCGACTCGCTCGGCGCGCCCGAGGCCGTGGCCGCGCTCGGCTACCCGGTGTTCGAGCTGGGCATGCTGCTGGCCCGGGTGACCGGCGACCGGCTGCGCGGCCGCTTCGGCGCCAAGGGCATGATGACGGTCTCCGGCCTGGCCACGGCCGCCTTCTACGCCGTCGTACTCACCGCGGGCACGCCGCTCGTGGCGGTCTCGGCGATGTTCTTCGTCGGCGTCAGCGTGGCGACCATCGCGCCCATGACGATGTCGCTGGCCGGCACCGCCACCGACCGGCCCGGCCCGGCGATCGCCCAGGCGGGCGCCATGGGCTACGCCGGCCTGCTGCTCGGCCCGGTGGTGATCGGCTTCCTGTCCGACGTCACCTCGCTGCGCACCGCGCTCGGGCTGGCCGTCGTGCTCGGCCTGGCCATCGCCGCGGCCTCCCGCCTCCTCCCCCGCCCCCGCATCGCCGTCCGGGCGCCGGTGGCGGAGGAGGAACGCGAACTCGCCCGCGCCGCGTGACGATCGACCGGACATCGCGCACGGCGGTCAGCCACGAGACGGGCAAGAATGGGAGACGTGCCGGTTGGGGCAGCAGATCGCCGCGATGGTGGTGAAACGCCCGCCGGTCAGCCAGAAGCCCCACTGGACGTCCACACCGCGCGGCAGCAGGTCTCGCGCCAGGTCCAGCCGCGCGTCCAGGCCGATGCGGGCCTCGTCGGCGGGGCGCGGGAAGAACTGGCGGGCCGAGCCGTACTGCTGCCGCAGCCAGGCGACGACCTCGGCGAGGTCGGTGAAGGTGGCGGCGATGCGGGTGCGCGGCTTGGCCAGCCAGTCGCCGGTCAGCATGGGCGGCACCGGCGAGCTGGGGAACCCGGGCGAGTCGGGTCGCCGCTCGACTTCCCCTCGCAGGTCGTCGCCGGCGCCGGTCCATGTGTAGCAGTGCCAGTGCAGCATGTCGCTCTCAGGCGGGTTTGTACCCAAGGGCGCCCATGTCGTCGCCATCTCGGTCCACCGACCTGATGCGCGGGGAATGCGTAATCGAGGCGCCCGATGGGCTCACGCCGGCGAAGGGACGCCGATCTCGATCAGGTTGCCGTCGGGATCGCGCAGGTACACGCTGTCGATCGGGCCCGTGCGCCGGAAGGGCGCCCGGCGGCCGTCTCCGAAGGTGACCGGGGTCATGCCGAGGACCCGGGTATAGAAGTCGACCATGGTCTCGACGTCGGCGACGGTGAGGACCAGGTGGTCCAGCCTGTCGATCCGTATCGCCCGCACCCGCCAGGTGCAGCCGGGCGCGCACTGGGTCCAGCCAGTACGGCGAATGCCGGAGCCCGCCTTCAGTCGCCGTACAGAACGCGATCCATCCATTCCAGCGTGCCGCGGCTTTGGGCTGCCTCGGCCAGCCGTTTGGCCGAGGTGGTCCTGAGTGCGGCCAGTGAGCTGTCTATCCATGGCTGCACGTTCTGATGCCCCTGCTCGCGGTACTCGATCGCCTGGATGAGGCATTCGAGTTTGTCGGCATCGCGTGCGCAGACCGCTTCGCGAGAAATCTTCTCTTCGTACTCCCCAACCGCGTTGGTGATCGTGTCAGCGACAGAGGAGGGCAGTCCCCGCATCTGGTCAGTGGTGACGTCCTCGTTTGCGGCGGCCTTGAGGTAGCGCTTGCCGATGTAGGGGATGTCGGTGACTCGGGTTTCCTGGGTGTCGTGGAAGAGGCTGAGGAACGCCGCTCGCTCCGGGTTGGCCCCCTCCAAGGCGGCGATCACGGCTGCGATCACGGCGGTGCGGAAGGAGTGCTCCGCGATGCTCTCGGGGTCACGGACCCCGGCTATCAGCCATCCGGTCCGCTTGTACCGCTTGAGCAGGCCGACCTCGTTCAGCCATCCCGACAGCCGGGACAGGTCGTCCGTCACGTGGGGCTCCTCTCAACCTCGGTGGATCATGCGCAGAGCGTAGAGGACTGCCTCAAGCTCGCGGCGAGCCTGGGATGAGAGTTCCGGTTCGTCCAGCATGCGCGTTGCGCCGTCTTCGAGCTCCACCGAGAGTCGGCCGTGAAGCGCTGAAGGGCACAGCATGACCAGCGCCCAGATCGTGTGCACGACCACATCGACGTAGGGATTAGCCATGTCCAGCTTGCCGGCGAGGTGGCGCAGGACGGTGGTCCCCCGCCACTGCTCGGGTCGTAGCTCGACCATGAAAAGGTCCGTGGTCTGCGAGTCGGGAACCTCGCCGAGCCAGTACGCCCAGTAGTTGAGGTTGGCGACCTCGCAGGGCTCGTCTGCGAGCCTTGTGCGAATGAAGTGGCGCAGCCCCTCACGGTCACCGAGCCGGGCAAGGGAGTGCGCACCCGACCGGATGACTGCCCATGCGGGTGTCCACTCGCGGCTTCTGCCGGCGCGCCGTTCTTCGGCCTTCTGCATGTGCCGCAGCCACTCGGCGGTGTCCGGGCGGTCATCGAAACCGGCCACGTAACGGGCCTGGCGACGGAGCAGAAGGCCGGAGGCATCGGCGATGTCGGCGCGCTCGGCCGCCATCTTGAGATGGTCGAAGAAGTGCGCCCGTTCCTCGGGGAGGAGACGGGGGGCAGTGGCGACCGGGCCTCGCCGAGTGATCGTCCTGCTCGCGTCGGCCAGCACCGACGGAGGTTGCTGCGTGAACGGCCAGACCAACAAGTCGGTGAAGCGACGAGTGATCACCCATGTCGCCAGAAGGTGGTCAGGCCGGATGGGGTCATTTCGCTCACATCCCATGACGTAGCCGATGAAGCGGTCCGCCTCAAGCGCGGTCTCCAACTGTGTGATCAGTTGCGAACGTGTCCCCATGCGAACCAGCACGTGACGCAGCCGCAAGAAGGAGCCGAGAGGCATCGCCATGAGCGGCCGCCTGCCCGTCTCCCACCCTTGAATCGTCGTCGTGTCCGCGCCGAGGTGCTCGGCGAACTGCTCCTGGGTAAGACCGATCGACTCTCGGATGACCTTCAGCACATAGCCTGAGATGCGGCCCTCTCGGGCGCGTTCCGCGTTACCCCGACCGCTGGTCAGTGCTGCGGAGCCAGGAGGAGTCATGAGTCCCTACCATCACCGTCACCACTCGTACATCCGGTCAGTTTTCCGTCGGATACGCCGGCCCTACCGTTACGACCAGCGCGGACAGCACAACCCAGCGTAACTCTCAACGGTCACCCGAACCGACTGATCCGGATGGAATCATGCAGGTGCTCTATGACACGGCCACGCCCGCCGATGAGCCAGCCCCCGTGGCGTCAGCCGTGCGGCTACGGCTGGCTCTGCGGGAACTGGGCATCGAGGCCGACGTTCACGACGGGTACGGGCTCGCTCTGGTGTCCGTCTGGGTGGGCCTGGTGGTGTGGTGCGACGGTGACCGGTTCTGGTGGCGTGCGAGCTGGGACGACCGCCGGAAGAGGACGGTCTACGCCTGGCATCCGGCTCACGACCCGGAGCGGGCCGCCCAGCGCATCGCCTTCCGGTACCGGGATCTGCGCGCCACCCATGACAAGTCAACAGCAGTCGAGGACGGTGACCGTTGATGTACTCGGTGTCGAGCCTCTTCTCGCTGACCAGCGGTTCGCCCAGCTCGCAGTACGTCTGTGACTGTCTGATCACCTTCTTCGGCTCCTGGGAGAATGCCTTGGCCAGCTCGGATGGCCGCGCAGTGATCGCTCGTTACCTCGCCCTGCCTGACGACCTCGACCCCTGAGACGGGGCGCGATGGGGCGGCACATCCTCGGGTGGGCGCGGTCACGAGGATGCCCCGTCCCCGCTCCATCGCGCCCGCACACGGTACGGCGGCGCGGTGATCTTCCAGCCTTCCGGGTGGCTGGAACAACGCCGCATCCCGCGCCGCCGTACCCCTTCCAAGAGCGTGGGCCGGATCATCCAAGCTGCGACCATCCCCGCGTGCGCGGGGAGCATTGCAGTACGGCTAGAGCTGTATCGCGATCTCCGGGACCATCCCCGCGCGCGCGGGGAGCATCCGACGACAGCGTCGACCTGATCGTCACGTCGAGGACCATCCCCGCGCGCGGGGAGCATACTGAGCGACCTGCAACTTTAGACGACGGAGAGGTCGTTCTGGAGCACTTTCGGCTAGCAAGACATTTCTACCATTAAGTCCACAATCACCTTTAAGTAAAGATATCTATATAGATAGAGCTAAACATCCCCATTATCCCGCAGCGCTACGTCCTCCGGGTTTCGGCGACGGCCACGGGTTCGCCCTTGCCATAGAGGCCACAAGAATCCGCACCAGTCAGCCGAGAGTGGCACAAGAAGCGTGAGAGCCACTGGTAACCGGACCCATGGCTTCGCCCGCCACCAGATCCGGTGTCGAATCACCTGATCGCCCGAAGGCCATGCCCGGCACGGTCACACAATCAGCGATTCTGGAGCGGGTTCGCGCCCCGGGAGCGCGAGGGGATGGCAGTCCCCTCGCATCGGGGGCGTGGGAGGCGTCCGAAGGACGCCTCCCACGAAGCGCAACCTGAGCACTCAGGCGCGGAGCGAAGCCCATGCCTTTGTGGAACACAAGGGCATGGGCCGAGCCAGCAGTGAAGCGCTACTTGCGCTTCTTGATCTCCTCGGTGAGCTGCGGGACGACCTGGTGGAGGTCCCCCACCACGCCGAAGTCCGCCAGCTCGAAGATCGGCGCCTCCGGGTCCTTGTTGATCGCCACGATGGTCTTCGCGGTCTGCATGCCGGCCCGGTGCTGGATGGCCCCGGAGATGCCGGCCGCGATGTACAGCTGCGGCGAGACCGTCTTGCCCGTCTGCCCGACCTGGAACTGGTGCGGGTACCACCCGGCGTCCGTCGCGGCGCGCGAGGCGCCGACGGCGGCGCCCAGCGAGTCCGCCAGCTCCTCGATGATCGAGAAGTTCTCGGCCGAGCCGACGCCGCGCCCGCCGGAGACCACGATGGCGGCCTCGGTGAGCTCGGGCCGCGCGCCCTTCTCCTGCTTGACCCGGTCGACGATGCGCGCCGCGCGGGCCGCGTCGGAGAGGGTCACGGAGACCTCCTCCTCGGTCCCGGCGGCCGGGGCGGGGGAGGGAGGCGTGGAGTTGGGGCGGACCGCCACGATGGGCGTGCCCTTGGTGACGCGCGAGTGGACGTTGACGCCGCCGCCGAAGATGGACTGGTCGGCGACGAAGCCCTCGCCCAGGCCGACGGCGTCGGTGATGACGCCCGAGTCGGTCTTGACGGCCAGGCGGCCCGCGATCTCCTTGCCCTCGGCCGTGGCGGCGACCAGGACGGCGGCCGGGGAGGCCGAGGACACGAGCTGGGCGAGCAGCTCGGCCTTCGGGGCCACGACGTAGTCCACGATGTCCGGGGACGAGGCGACGTAGATCTTTTCCGCGCCGTACTCGGCCAGCTTGGCCTTGGCGTCGCCGGAGTAGCCCGGCCCGGCCCACACGGCGGCCGGGGTGCCCAGGGAGCGGGCCAGCGTCAGCAGTTCGAGGGTGACCTTCTTGACCTCGCCGTCGACGTGCTCAACGAGTACGAGAATTTCCGACATGTCAGCTCAAACCCCGGCTCTCAGATGAACTTCTTCGACGCGAGGAAGTCGGCGAGCTTGGCGCCGCCGTCGCCCTCGTCCTTGACGATCGTGCCGGCCGCGCGCGGCGGGGCGGCGGCGAAGTCGACGACCTCCGACCAGGCGGCGCCCAGGCCGACCTGGGCGGCGTCGATCTCGGCGTCGGCGATGCCGAGCGTCTCCACCGGCTTCTTCTTGGCCGCCATGATGCCCTTGAAGGACGGGTAGCGCGGCTCGTTGATCTTCTCCACGACCGACACGACGGCCGGGAGCGAGGCCTCGACCTTGTCGTAGCCGTAGTCGGTCAGCCGCTCGATGGCGATCGAGGAGCCGTCGACCTCCACCTTGCGCGCCAGCGTGAGCTGGGGCACGCCGAGGCGCTCGGCCAGCATCGCGGGCAGCACGCCGGTGCGCGCGTCGGTGGACTCCGACCCCAGGATCACCAGGTCGAAGCCGATCTTGCGGAGCGCCTGGGCCATCGCGTAGGAGGTGGACAGCGCGTCGGAGCCGTGGAGCGCGTCGTCGCTGAGGTGGACCGCCTTGTCGGCGCCCATGGCCAGCGCCTTGCGGATGGTCTCCGTGGCCTTGGCCGGGCCCATGGTGAGGACGGTCACCTCGCCGCCGTGAGCCTCCTTGAGCTTCAGCGCCTCTTCGACCGCGTACTCGTCAAGCTCGTTGACCACGCCGTCGGCGGCGTCGCGGTCGAGCGTCTTGTCATCGGACCGGAGCTTGC
Organism: Thermoactinospora rubra; assembly: GCF_002093975.1. Taxonomy (GTDB): domain Bacteria; phylum Actinomycetota; class Actinomycetes; order Streptosporangiales; family Streptosporangiaceae; genus Nonomuraea; species Nonomuraea rubra_A. Next base: position 62,257 of record NZ_MSZZ01000005.1, on the reverse strand, counting down.
GCTCGGTCGCCGTGTCGGGGACCTGCTTCACGCAGACGACGATGTTCATGGCCGGTGGCCGACCTCCCGTGATCGCATGCTCGGATTCCTGCTTCACTGCTGGGTCGAGTCCGCCTCGCCTCGCCCCCTGGACCGGCTCCGCCGCTCCCAGGGTCCGGGTCGGCTCCCTCCCCCCGACCAGACTGCCAGGTGCCCCGCGGGCTCATAACAGCGGTCTCCCGAGTTATGTTACCCATGGGTAGCTTCGGGGCAAACTCTCCCACCCCGCACCTTACCGAACTTTGTTCCGGAGCAGCTCCTCAGGCCGTGAACAGGAAGATCACCCCGGCGACCAGCACGGTGACGGCGAACAGCGCCAGCGTGAAGGGGCTGAACACGCTGCTCAGCACGAGCCACAGCACCGCCGTCCCGGCGATTCCCGCGAAGTCCACGACGAGGCGCGCCCGTTTGAAGGGACTGCGCGACACCAGCCCCACCCCCGCGTCGGCCACCACGGCCAGGGCGTAGGCCGCGATGAGGAACAGCGACACCTCGGGCAGCGGCGTCCTGGCCGCCGCCGCGAGCAGCGACACGAACAGCCCGGAGCCGATCACCCAGCGCCTGCGCACCTTCTCCCGCTGCCGGGCCAGCGCCTCCTCGACCGACGAGCCCCGGCGCCTGGCCGCACCCCACTGCCTGGTGGGCAGGTCGTGGACGCCCGGACCGCCGGACGCCCCACGGTCCCGGGAGCGGGCGTCCCAGGAGGACACGCCGGGGGACGTGCCCACCACCGGGGAGGATGCGCCCGCGGGCACGGCCTCCACGACGTCCCGGTACGGCGCCGCCGTACCGGCGAGGACCCCCAGCCGCTCGCGGATCAGCGCCGCCGTCGGACGCTCGGCGGGCTCCCGCCGCAGGCAGTCGGCCAGCAGCGGCGCCAGCCAGCCCGGCACGCCCTCCAGGTCGGGCTCGTGGTGCACCACCCGATAGGCCACCGCCGGCAGCGGCCCCTCCCCGAACGGATGCCGCCCCGTCGCCGCGAAGGCCAGCGTCGCCCCGAAGGAGAACACGTCCGCCGAGGGCCCCGCCGGACGGCCCTCGATCACCTCGGGAGCCAGGTACCCCGGCGTGCCGATGACCGCGCCCGGCGCGGTGGCCGCCAGCGAGTCGAACGCCCGCGCGATGCCGAAGTCGATCACCACCGGCTCGCCCTCCGACATGATGACGTTCGCGGGCTTGAGGTCGCGGTGGACCACCCCGGCGTCGTGCATCGCGGCCAGCGCCGCCGCCAGGCCGCGCGCCAGCCGCGGCAGGTCGGCCACCGGCAGCGGCAGGGCCGACAGCGGCTTGCCCTGGATGTAACGGGTCACCAGGTACGGCCTGGCCCCGTCGAGCGAGACGTCGAGCACCTCGGCCACGTGCGGCCCCCGCACGCGCCGCATGGTCTCCACCTCGCGCGCCAGCCTGGCCAGCGCCGCCGCGTCGGCGGCCACCTGGGGGTGGAGCACCTTGACCGCCACCGTGCGCCCCTCGGGGTCGAGCGCGAGGTACACCCGGCCGAAGCCTCCGGCGCCCAGTTCCGACAGCAGCCGGTAGGGCCCCAGAGTGGTCTCGCCCATGCCGCTCCCTTCAGCGACCCGGACGACCCGGACAGGCCGCCCTTCCCTCAGCGCCCCCGGGAGACCGTCATGGACCCCAGGGAGACAGGAATCCCAGGCCCAGGCTGCGCATCAGGTCGTCGATCATCCCTGTGACCAGGCCCGTCGCGCTGTCCCTGGCGTTGTCGGTGAGCTCCTTCAGCACGGTGCTCGGCGCGCGCCAGGGCTCCCAGGTGGGTTCCTGCCCCAGCGCGAACATCACCACGATGACCGCCGCCGTACCGGCCACCAGGGCGGCCACCAGGGCGGCGCCGGGCGTGCGCAGGACCGAGGTCAGCGTGCGGGCGACGGCCTTGCGCGGCGCGCCGCCGCCGGGCAGCACGAACAGCCCCGCCACCAGCCCGCCGGCCGCGTAGGCGATCGCCTGGTTGGTGTCGAACCCGCCGCCCCAGCGGGCCACGCCGTACACGCACAGGCCGAACAGCAGCGCCAGCGGCACGTGGACCAGCGTGATGAGGAAGGACTTGACCAGCGCCCACGGCGTGCCGACGACGACCAGCAGCGGGTCGGCCGCGCTGGCGCCGCCGCGCGCCTGGCGGCGCTTGACCAGGTCGCCGAAGAGGTACTCGCCCATGCGCAGCACCAGCGCCAGCGTGATGCCCACGACGCTCATCACGACCGGCATCATCACCGTGAGCCCCACCAGGGCCGCCAGCAGCAGCCCGCCGACGAGCTGGCTGCCGACCACGTACTTCTTGCGCTGCCGTGGCGGGGTGTAGGCCGGCGGGGTGTACGGCGGCGCCGGATACCCGGCCACCCGCTGGTCGGGACGGGGCGGCGGGGCGACCGGGCGGGCGCTCATCGGCGCGGGCACGTACGGCGGCGGCTTCACCTCGGGCTGCCGGCGCGTGCGCGGCGGCTCGGGGGCGGGCCTGCCGTACTCCACGGGGGGCAGCAGGTCGGAGTACGTCTGCTTGCTGGGCAGGACCTTCGTGCCCGACGGGGTGGACCGGTTCGGCGGCGGGACCTCGTTGAACGTGGTCACCCGCGGGTCGAGCGCGCGGGCCATGCGCAGCAGCTCCTGGGCGGTGGGCCGCTCGTCGGGGTCGACCGCCAGCGCCCTGGCCAGCCAGCCGCGCAGCCACACCGGCGCCTTGTCCAGCTGCGGACGCCCCTCCATGATGTTGTAGCAGATCACCTCGAACGCGCCCGTGCCGAACGGCGGCACCCCGGCGGCCGCGAAGAACACCGTGGAGGCCAGCGCGTGCACGTCGGCCTTCTGGGTGATCTCGGCGTCGCGGATGATCTCGGGGGCGAGGTAGCCGGGCGTGCCGACGAACATCCCGGTCTGGGTCAGCCGCGTGGCGTTGACCAGGTGCGCGATGCCGAAGTCGATCACCAGCGGCTCGCCGTTGACCATCATGACGTTGGACGGCTTGAGGTCGCGGTGGATGACGTCGGCGGCGTGGATGGCCACGAGCGCCTGGCACAGGCCCTGGGCCAGGCGGATCACCTCGCGGGCGCCCAGCGGGCCGTCGCTGAGCACGATGTCCTCGAGCGTGCGGCCGGGGGCGAAGCGGGTCACGACGTACGGCTCCCGCCCCACCAGCTCGGCGTCGAGCACCGAGGCCACGAACGGGCTGCGCACCCGCCGCATGGTCTCGACCTCGCGGATCAGCCGGTCGCGTGCCTTGAGGTCGGCCGCCACGTGCGGGTGGAGCACCTTGATGGCGACCTCGCGGCCGTCCTCGTCGAGCCCGAGGTGGACAACACCCATGCCACCTTCGCCGATCTTCCTGACCAATCGGTACGGGCCAATCCGCTCGGGTGCCTGGGTGTTGCCTGCGCTCATCCGGCTGCTACCCCCTGTTTCGCAGTTCGTCGAGCCTGTCAGTCACCAGCTCGACGTCCACTGGTGTCCAGTTTGCCTCCCGGGGCGGGTCGTCGCCCACTGTCTGGTACGCCAGCACCAAGGACAGCGCGGCGATCACGCCGAAGACCCCCGCCATGGCGATCGCCCCTGCCCTCGAGGGTACGAGGGAGGACAGGGTTCTGCGCATCTGACGGCTCGGCCCCTCCACGCCGGGGCCGGCGCAGATGGTCCACAGCGCCACCGCCGCGCCCCACGCCAGCGCGTTCGCCGGCTGCATCTTGACGATCACGGTCAGCAGCAGCGTGACGGGCAGGGCGAGGATGGCGCCGTAGAAGACCAGGGCGAGCGTGACGCCGATCGACTTGGCCAGCGCCTTGGGGTAGGCGAGCACGCGCAGGACGTCGAAGGCGGCCAGCCCGGTCGGCCGCCGGCCGATGAGCTGCTGCTGGGCCAGGTCGGCGGCGCGCAGCAGCACGGCCGCGGGCAGGACGACGGCCGCGACCAGCACCGGGGCGAGGGCCGCGACGACGATCATGACGATCAGCAGCATCGCCCCGGCCGCGCCGTACGCCCTGGAACGTTCGAGCGCGCGCCCTGGCCGGGCGCCCGGGATGTACGGCTCGCGCTTGGTGGACAGGTCGGGCGGATACGGCGTCTGGGGCGGCGGCGCGGGGGGCGGGACGTAGGGCGGCGGCTGGGGGGCGCTGACGCGGGCGAAGTCGGACGCGCCGGAGCGGACCCTGCGGGTGGGCACGTCGCCCTCGGGCGGCGGGGCGGCGTGGTTGTTCCAGGGCTGGGACTCCTCCCGCATCCTGCGCAGTTCCTCCGGAGACACGCGGCGGGTGGGGAACGGGTCGCCCTGGTCGGGCTGCGGCGGCGCGGCTTGCGGCCCCGACCCGGGCTGCCGGGCGCCGTGCTGGGGGGCGCCGTGCTGCTGGGCTCCGGGCTGCTGAGCGCCGTGCTGGGGGGCGCCATGCTGCTGGGCCCCCTGCTGCTGGTCGGCGCGCTGCCGGTCGGTGCGGGCCGACACCGGCGGCGTGGCGTCGGCGGCCGGGTGCCCGCCCGTCGCGGGGCTCCCCGCCGGGCTCACAGGCGGGCTCGCGGGCGGATTAACAGGCGGGTTCGCGGCCCCGGGAGGCGGCGCGGCCTGCGGCCCCGACCCGGAGGGCTGGTCCGGCAGCAGCGACACGAACGACCCCTGCGGCGGGGAGGCCGGCGACGGGGTGATCCGCGGTGTCGGCGTGGTCTCGGGCGCCGCTCCGGCGCCCGGCACGGTGGAGATCTGGTCGGGGGCCCGCCCGGCCTGGGGCAGCATCCGCGCGGTCTGCTCGGCCAGCTCGGCCGCCTTGGGACGCTTGGCCGGGTTGCGCTGGAAGGCCGCCTTCAGCAGGGGCTGCAGCTGTGCCGGGGCGCCGCTGACGTCGGCCTTGCCCGCGGTGATGTTGTAGAAGATCATCTCCAGCGTGCCCTTGCCGAAGGGTGGCTGGCCGGTCGCGGCGTACAGCAGCGTGCCCGCCCAGGCGTGGACGTCGACTTCCGGGCCCGCCTCGTGGCCCTCGATGATCTCCGGGGCCAGGTAGCCGGGCGTGCCGATGAACATGCCGGTCTGGGTGAGCCTGGTGGCGTCGACCGCCTGGGCGATGCCGAAGTCGATCAGCACCGGCTGGCCGTCGAGGATCAGGACGTTGCCGGGCTTGAGGTCGCGGTGGATCACGCCCACCGAGTGGACCGCGGCCAGCGCGGAGGCCACGCCGTGCGCCACCCGCAGCAGCGCGGGCAGGTCGAGCGGCCCGTCCTCCTTGACGATCTCATCCAGCGGGCGGCCGGGGACGTACTGCGTCACGATGTAGGGCCGGTGGCCCGTCACGTCGGCGTCGACGACCTCCGCGATGTACTTGCTGCGCACCCGCCGCATGGTGTCGACCTCGCGCGAGAGCCTGCGGCGGGCGACCTCGTCGCCGGCCACCTCCGGGCGCAGCACCTTGATCGCCACCTGCCGCCCCTGCGGGTCGACGGCGAGATGGACGACGCCCATGCCCCCCTCACCGAGCCGCCTGAGCAGGCGGTACGGGCCGAGTCTGTCGTCCTGATTCATGGCATGAAGCACCATACCGGCTTGAATCCCACCCACAGATGAACCACGAGGTCACATTCCCACTTGCATAACGTCCGGCTTGGCGTCACCGGTTTCTTCATCCACGGTCTCACATTGGTCTCAATTGGCCAGAGACAGCACCTCGGCGTTCGCCAGCCCCGCCAGTGTGGCGCCGGGCACCGACAGTTTGGAGCGCCGCACGCCGCTGCCGACGATCACCCTGGGATGCTGGGCCACGGCGGTGTCCACCAGGACCGGCCAGCCCTCCGGCAGGCCCAGCGGGGTGATCCCGCCGTATTCCATGCCGGTCAGCTCGACCGCCTCGGCCATCGGCGCGAAGCTCGCCTTGCGGGCCTCCAGCCGCTTGCGCACCACGTTGTTGACGTCCACGCGCATGGTCGCGAGCACCACGCACGCCGCGTAGCCCGTCACGCCGCCCCTGCGGGCCGCCACCACCACGCAGTTGGCGGACTCCTCCAGGCTCACGCCGTACTTCTCGCAGAAGGCCGCGGTGTCGGCCAGGTCGGGGTCGATCTCGGCGACCAGCACCCGGCCCGGGTCCTCCAGTGCCCGTACGGCTCGCGCCACGGGCTCGGCCAGCAGGTCGGGCCGCCCGGCGACGGGCGTCCACTCCAGCGACATCCGTCCCCCTCTCTCCTCGGTCCAGTCGGACCCTACGCGCCCCGGGGGACGGCCGCGAGGATCAGGGCCGCTGGAGCGCGTGCCGGTGCAGCCGGGTGACGGCGTTCCTGGCCGACTCCATCGCCCCGGCCTGCCAGGCGACCAGGTGGGTCAGCCAGTCGCCCGCGAAGTACACCCTTCCCGCCGGGCGTTGCAGAAGAGTGAACGACGAATCAACAGCGGGCCACTTCACCCAGCCGCCGAGGATGTGCTGCTGGCGCTCCCAGGCGATGGACACGCTGGAGAGCAGGTCGGCCCGGTACTTCTCGCCGTGGATCTTCTTGCCCTGGGTGAGGGCGCGCCGCCTGCGGTCCTCCGGGGTGAGCGCGCCGTACAGCTCGGCGTTCTTGCCGGTGGTGTAGTAGCCGACGATGAGTCCGGATCTCTCGTGATAACCGTGGGACGGGTACCAGATGTGGGTGATGTCCAGGTCCGTCTCGGTGACCCCGCCGTAGATGCGGTCCTCCAGCTCCCACCAGCGCCTGCCGTACTCGAGCCCGATCTTGCCCGCGGCCACCGGGACCGGCTTCCTGAGCGCCGCGGTGACCTCGGCCCCCAGGTTGTGCGGGATCCTGGCCAGGACGTGCGGCGGCAGCGCGGCGACGCAGTAGTCCGCCCTGTGCCGCCCGCCGGCCCACTCCACCTCGACCCCGTCGGCCAGGCCGGTGATGCTGGTGACCTGGATCCCCGTCCTGATGCGGTCCTCCCCCACGCGCTCGACCAGCGCGGCGACGACGCGGTCCATGCCGCCGACCGGCTGGAACATCGGCGTGGCCTGGTCGTAGCCGAAGTCGTTGGTGATGGCCCGGCCGGTCGCGGCGGCCAGCACCTGGGAGAGCGGGCCGGGCGGGCCGAGCGGGACGCCCGCGTCGACGTCGGGGAAGTCCACGAAGCCGCGCCGCGTGGACCCCTCGTACTCCAGCTTGGGCCCCAGGTCGCCGAAGCGCCGCAGGAACTCCAGCAGCCGCTCCCTGTCCTCCCTGGTCAGCCTGCGGTCCAGGCTGCCGGCGTCGGTCGCCTTGGCCAGCAGTTCGGCGACATAGCCGTACATGTCGGCCCGCGCGGTCCTGGCGCGCTGCGTGACGCCGTTGGTGTGGACGTAGGCGGCGGCGTTGCGGTTGACGAACGTCTCGATGGGCACGCCCAGCTCGCGGCAGTAGTCGAGCGTCACCATCCAGGGGGCGATGCGCGCGGGCCCGGCGTTGAAGTAGATCCCCTCGCCGAAGGTCACCCGCTGGGTCGGCCCGTTGACCTCGCCCAGCGAGTCGCCGCCGCGCAGCGTGAGGTTCCGCCCGCCGGGCTTGCCCCTCGCCTCCAGCACCGTGACGTCGTATCCGGCCTTGCCCAGCTCGTAGGCCGCGGTCAGGCCCGCGATCCCGGCGCCGAGGACGACGACGCTGGCCGCCGCCCTGCCCTGGAGGGCGAAGTCGCCCGGCTGCGGCGGCGTGAAGCGCGTCTCCTGGCTCGTGGGGGCCAGCCCCAGCGCGCCCATGGCGGCGTACATCGCCCCGGCGCCGCCGGCCGCGCCGATCCCGACCAGCAGCCCGCGCCGGGTCAGCCTGGAATCCATGCCGTCACCCGTAGGGTCCGCTTCCGCAGGCGATCTGCCCGCCGATGGTGGCGAACAGCCCGAACAGCGCCATGATCTGCCGGAAGTCGTCGGTGGTGTACTCGGTGTGCCGCGCGCCCGCCGTCTTCACGCCCGGGATCAGCGCCACCGCCGCCGCGATGGCCGTGGAGTTCCACTCCACCCCCAGCGTGTACGGCGCAGCCACCTCATACGGCCGGAAGTCGCCCAGCCGGTTCAGCGCCCGGGCGGTCGCCTCGCGGATGCGCTCCTGCGCGACGGAGGGCGGCAGCAGCTCGGCGGAGAACTTGTCGATGCCCTTCTTGACCGCCACGGTCTCCACGTCGCCCAGGACCTCGCGGGCCTCCTCCCCCACCGCCTCGTCGCCGGTCACCAGCACCACCGGCACGCCGTGGAACCCGGCGCAGGCGGCCACGAGCCGGGTCTCCCCGCACGGCTCGCCGTTGAGCCAGACGTTCTGGATCTCCTTGCCCATCCACGTGTGGTTGAGCACGCCGTGGGCGACGCCCGCCCGCGCGTGGTAGCCGACGAAGCAGGCCGCGTCGAAGGAGGAGTCCAGCCCCTGCGCCATCCGCTGGGCCTTGCCGGGCCCGCGGATCAGCGTCGCCCGGGGGTCGAGCAGGTCGACGCGGAGGTTCTTGGTGGAGCCGTGGGCGTCGTTGACCAGCACGCTGGTCGCGCCGGCGGCGAAGGCGCCCTCGACGCAGGCGTTGGCGTCGGCGGTCATGAGCTCGCACCCGCGCTCGTAGCCGCGCTTGCCGGCGTGCATCTCCTCCGGGTCGGTCAGCCCGGTGACGCCCTCCATGTCGACCGACAGGTAGACCTTCACGCCCTGGCCTGCCCCCATTCCTCCACTCGGCGTGCCTCCTCGGGGCTCATCAGCCCCACCTCGGCGACCATGAACGACCTGACCTGCTCCCGCCAGGGCTCGGGGATCTCCTCCAGCGCGGGCGGGTAGCAGCGGTCCAGCCAGGCCGTCGACTCCTCGGTGGCCTGGAGGAAGGCCGCCGCCTTGGCGAAGACCGTGTGCTCGATGCCCGGCACCCGGGCGCAGCCGTACTCGATCATCTCCTGGCCGCCGTAGGGCGGCGGCTGCTGCCACTTGCGGGCCACCGGCCGGTCGGCGGTGATCGGCGTGTCGAGGGGCCGCCGCTCGACGGCGGCCTGGATGAGCTCCTTGTACAGGCACTTGCCGCAGGTACGGCAGGGCCCGTCGGCGCCGCGCAGGCACCACCGCAGCTGGTCCTTCAGCGGCGAGCCCAGCGCCAGCCGCATGGTCACCGCCTCGCTCACCCCGCCCACCGGCAGCACGATGTGCACGCCGGCCGCCGCGAACGCCCGCCCCCAGGGGCCGTGCGGCGCCCACATCGGGTTGTCGGGCGTGTAGCGCAGCAGGTAGCGGTCGCCGCCCAGCCAGCGGGAGCCCAGCTCGTAGCCGAAGGCCAGCCCGCCCAGGTCCAGCCGGTCGGCCAGCAGCAGCGCCCCGGCGGCCACGGCGTGGTGCTCGGGGTAGCCGGGGCGCGGCTCGGCCAGCGTGAACTCCAGGTCGGAGGCCACCTCGGTGAGCGGCCGGCCGGTCTGCCCGGCCAGCTTCGCGAGCACGTCGGAGCGGTAGTGGGTCCACCGGTTGGGCACGCGCGGGTGCGGGACCCTCCGGAAGTGGACGAAGGGCGCCTCCGGCAGGATGGTGGCCGCCGCGACGGAGTCGGCCCCGCCGCTGTAGCTGATGGCCAGCACCGATCCGGTACGGCGGGCCGCCACGCCCACCGGGCCGGCCTCGACGCCCCACCCGTCGTGGAGGGCCCGCGCCAGCTCGGCGGAGACGGCCCGGTCGAAGGTGATCCTGCGGCGGGTCCAGGGCGCGACGACGGTCCAGGCGGCCAGCGCGAACAGGTCGGGATGGGCGTCGTCAGGCACGCCGCCGGTCGCGGGGGAGATCGTGCAGGAGTTCGTGCGCAGCTTGACCGGGTAGCCGTCGGAGGCCTTCCCCGTGATCTCGTCCTCGGGGTCCAGGCGGAAGGTGAGCGTGCCGCCGCTCCAGCTCACCCTCATGGGCGTGCCCCGTCGAGCGAGTGGGCCCCGTCGAGCGGTCGGGCCGCGTCGACGGCCTGCCAGAGCAGCACCTCGTCCTGCAGGACGCGGTCGAGCGCCTCGGCCGTCTCCAGAGCCAGGCGGCGGGTGTCGTCGGCCTGGCGGGCCGCGGCGCGCAGCCGTTCGACCTGCTCGCGCAGCGCCGCGACCTCGCCGCCCAGCTCCGACAGCCGGCTCCCCAGCGCCGCCACCTCGCCTCGCAGCGCGCTCACCTCGTCGAGGGCGGCGCGGAGCTCGGCCCTGGCGGCGTAGCGGGCGTCCAGCCGCGCTCGGACCGCCGCACGTACCCGAGAAGGGATCAGGACGCGCATCATGGAACGCCACGATAGGGGAAAACGCGGCGAAGCCTGGCCCTATCGCCCCTATCGATCGCCGCTGTCGATCGGCCCTACCGCCTCATCGCCCGAGGAACTTGGGCTTGGACTTCTCCGCGAAGGCCCGCATGCCGATCTTGGCGTCCTCGGTGGCGAACAGCCCGGAGAACTGCAGCCGCTCGATCTCCAGCCCGGTGTCCAGGTCGACCTCCAGCCCCTGGTCGATCGCCTGCTTGGCGGCGCGCAGCGCCACCGTGGGGCCGTCGACGAAGGTGGCCGCCCACTCCAGGGCCGAGGTGTAGACGTCGGCGTCGGGCACGACGCGGTCCACCAGGCCGATCTCCAGCGCCTCCGAGGCGCCGACGTGGCGCCCGCTGAAGATCAGGTCCTTGGCCTTGGCCGGGCCGATGAGGCGCGGCAGCCGCTGGGTGCCGCCCGCGCCGGGGATGATGCCGAGGGAGATCTCCGGCTGGCCGATCTTGGCGCTCTCGCCCGCGATGCGGAAGTCTGCGCACAGCGCCAGCTCGCAGCCGCCGCCGAGCGCGTAGCCGGTGATGGCCGCGATGACGGGCTTGCCGATGCGGGCCACGGCGGTGAAGCAGTCCTGGAGGGTGCGGGAGTGCGCGTACATGTCGGCGTAGGACATGTCGGCCATCTCCTTGATATCCGCGCCGGCCGCGAACACGTGGACGCCTCCGTAGATGACGACGGCGTGCACGTCGGGATCGGTGTCCACGGCCAGCGCGCACTCCCTGATCTCCCGCTGCACCTGCGCGTTGAGCGCGTTCAGCTTGGGACGATTGAGCTCGATCGTGGCGATCCGGTCGGCCACCTCGACGTGTACAAACTCACCCATGGTCCCGACCATATCCGGAGGGCGGGAAGAACAGCACGGGCCCCCGCACCGACACCCCGACGCGGTCTCCCGGCCGGTAGGCGACGTCGCCGCGGGTCCTGGCCCTGATCACCACGCCCTCGGGCAGCGCCACGGTGACGGCGGCGTCGTGGCCGAAGAACTCCACCCGCTCGACCGTGCCGCGGTCCCCCTCGGCGAGGACGACCTGCTCGGGCCGTACGGCCACGCGGCCGGGACCCGCCGCGCCGTTGGCCGAGTGCTCGAGATCGCCCAGCACGCAGGAGGCGACGCCGCCGGAGGCCACGGCGTCCAGCACCACGGCCTCCCCGACGAAGGTGGCCACGCCGAGGTCCCGCGGCGCGGAGTAGACCTCGCCGGGCGTGCCCTCCTGGACGATCACACCGTCGCGCATCACCGCGACGGTGTCGGCCATCGACAGCGCCTCCTCCTGGTCGTGGGTGACCAGGACGGCCGTGGCGCCCGCGCGTTCCAGCGCCTCGCGCACCTGGTCGCGCACGGTGCCACGCAGCGACCTGTCCAGCGCGTTGAACGGCTCGTCCAGCAGCACCACGCCGGGCCCGGGGGCGAGCGCCCTGGCCAGGGCGACGCGCTGCTGCTGGCCGCCGGACAGCTCGTGCGGCATGCGGGAGCCGTACCCGGCCAGGCCCACCAGCTCCAGGCACTCGGCGACCCGCCCGGCGGCCTCGGGGCGCGGGCGGCGCGGCCAGCGGGAGCGGCCGGGCAGCCCGAAGGCGACGTTGTCCTCGACCGACAGGTGGGGGAACAGCGCGGCCTCCTGGGGCACGATGCCCACGCGGCGCTTCTCCGGCGGCAGTCCCGTGACCTCCTGGCCCCCGATGCGCACCGAGCCGGAGTCGGCGCGCTCGAACCCGGCCACGATCCGCAGCAGCGTGGTCTTGCCGCAGCCGGAGGGGCCCAGCACGGCCGCCAGCTCGCCGTCCGCGACGGTCAGCGAGGCCCCGCGCAGCACCGGGGTGCCGTCGAAGCTCTTGACGAGCTCGGAAACCACCAATCCACTCATGTGTCCCGCTTTCCCAGCAGAAATCCGGGGATGGCGGCCAGCAGCATGAGCAACGCGGCGTACGGCGCGGCGGCCCCGTAGGCGCCGGAGCCGGTCTGCGTCCACAGCTGCGTGGCCAGCGTCTCCATGCCCGTCGGGCGCAGCAGCAGCGTCGCGGGCAGCTCCTTCATCGCGGTCAGGAACACCAGCGCGGTGCCCGCCGCCACCCCGGGCAGCGCCAGCGGCAGCGTGACCTGCCTGATCGCGCCCATCGGGCTGCGGCCCAGCGAGCGGGCCACCTCCTCCAGCACCGGCGGCGACTGCAGGACCGAGGCGCGCACCGCGCCGACCGAGGCGGGCAGGAACAGCACCGCGTAGGCCAGCACGAGCAGCGGCCACTGCTGGTAGAGCGGGTAAGCGTAGCGGACCGCGAAGAAGACGAACGACAGCGCCAGCACGATCCCCGGCAGCGCGTGCCCCACGTAGGTGGACTGCTCCAGGAACCGCGCGGTGGCGGAGCGGTGCCGGGCGGCGACGATCCCGACCGGTACGGCCAGCGCCGCGCACAGCAGCGCCCCGGCCGCCGAGACGCCGAGCGTGGCGGCCACGGTCTCCGCCAGCGCGGACGCCGAGATCCGGCGGGAGGCGCCCTCCACCAGCCAGTAGGCGATGCTCGCCAGCGGGAAGCCCACCGCCGCCGCGGCGACGGCGGCGGCCCAGGCCAGCGCCGCCGGCTTGCCCCTGCCCAGCCGTACGGCCGAGCCGCGCCGGGGCGGGGCGCCGCGCAGCGCGTAGGCGGCCTTGCCCCGGGTGCGCGCCTCGGCCAGCACGATGGCCACCGTGACGGCGACGAGCAGCAGGCCGAGCACGGCGGCCGGGGTGCGGTTGAAGCTCGCGCGGTAGGCCGTGTAGATCTGCGTGGTGAAGACGTCGAAGCGCATGATGGACACCGCGCCGAACTCGGCGAGCACGTACATGGCCACCAGCAGCCCGCCCGCGGCGGCGGCCGGGCGCAGCTGGCGGACGACCACGGCCATGCGGCTGCGGCCCAGCGACAGCGCGACCTCCTCCATCGCGGGGTCCAGGCGGCGCAGGGCGGCGACGGCGGGCAGGTAGACGTACGGGTAGCAGCACAGCACGAGGACCAGCGCCGAGCCGCCGAACCCCGAGATCCCGGGGAAGGCGGCGACCCACGTGTAGGCGGCCACGTACGACGGCACGGCCAGCGGCAACGCCGCCAGCGCCCCGAACGCGCGCCGCCCGGGCAGGTCGGTGCGCACGACCAGCCAGGCCAGCGACACGCCGACGACGACGCACAACGCCGTGACGACGGCCGCCAGGCCCAGGCTGCGGGCGGCCAGCTCCGCCGTACGGGCACGGAGCAGCGTGGCCGCGAAGCCGGCGGGGCCGCCCTCGACGGCCCTGATCAGCAGGTAGGCGATCGGGGCCAGCGACAGGACGGCGGCGGCGAGGGCAGGCAGGAGCAGGGCCGCGGGAATCCGCCGCCCAGCCCTGAGCCGCCCCGCCCCGAGCCGTCCAGCCCCGAGCCGCCCCGCCCCGAGCCGCCCTTCGCTCATCTCAGACCAGTCCCACGTCCTGGAGCATCTTGAGCGTCTCCTCCAGCGAGTCCAGCTTCGCCAGGTCGATCGCCGGCCCGTTCAGCGTGTCGAGCTTGGGCAGGCCGGGGTCCGGCTCCACCCCGGCGACCAGCGGGTACTCCTTGGTCTGCTGGGCGAAGTACTGCTGCGCCTCCGGGCCCAGCAGGTAGTCGATGGCGCGCTGCGCCGCCTGGGCGTGCTTGGTGGTCTTCAGCTGGCCGATGCCGGCCACGTTGACCAGCGCGCCCGGGTCGCCGGCGGGCAGGTAGGCCAGCCGCGAGGGGATCTGCCCCTTCTCGGCGACCTTCTCGTACCAGTAGTAGTGGTTGATCAGGCCGAGCTGGAGCTTGCCGTCGTCCACCGCGTTGAGGATGGCGATGTTGTTGGGGTAGGTCTGCGTGCCGTTGTCCTTCATGGCCTGCAGCCACTGGCGCGTGGCGTCCTCGCCCTTGAGCACCCGCATCGCGGTGACGAAGGCCTGGAAGGAGGCGTTGGTCGGGGCCCAGCCGACCTTGCCGCGCCACTTGGGGTCGGTCAGCTCCAAGACGCTCTTGGGCGGGGCGGCCACCGTGCGCGGGTCGTACACGATGACCCGCGACCGGCCCGACAGGCCCACCCAGTCCTTGCCCCGGTACTTGTCCGGCACCCGCTCCAGCAGGTTCTGCGGGAGCGGGGTGAGCATGCCGTGCTTGGACAGCGCGCCGAGGGCGCCGGCGTCCTGGGAGAAGAACAGGTCGGCCCGGGTCCGGTCGCCCTCCTCCAGGATCTGGGCGGCCAGCTCGGCGCTGTCGCCGTACCTGACCTGCACGTCCAGCCGGGTCGCCGCCTTCAGCTTGTCCAGCAGCGGACCCACCAGGTTCTGATTCCGCCCGGAGTAGATGACGAGCGCGTCGTCGCTGAAGCTCGGCTCGTCCTCCGAGCCGCACGCGGCGACGGCGAGGAGGGCCAGCGGCACGAGCGCGGCGGCGACCAGCTTGCGCAGGAACATGGACACTTCCTCGATCTGTGGTGACTACTCCGACGAGCTTCCGGAAGCGGAGCCGGACCCAGAACCCGTGCCGCTGCCGCCGTCACTGCATCCCGTGAGCGTCAGCGAGAGCGCGGTCAGCAGGACCGCGGCGGCCTTGGCGAGCTTTCTCATGGCGGAACCTCCAGATGATCGTTGCGATGGACAGGACGAGCCAGGTCACGTGAAGCGGCCAGAATCCGTTCCAGCCCAGCCGGTAGTCGGGCAGGATCCAGCGGATGGCCTGGTAGAACGGCGAGCCGACGGCCTCGAACCCCGACACCCACGTGATGCGCACGGCCAGGCCGTCGGCGATGAGCCAGCCGTACGTCACCACCCCGATCAGCCCCAGCCACGCCCACAGCCGGGGCGTGGAGCGCAGGATGAGGATCAGGGCCAGGGGCAGGACGACGACGAGCTGGCGGCCGGGCCACCAGTAGCCGTGCATGGTGAGCGCGACGAAGGTGGCGGTCAGCCAGCCCGCCAGGAGCGGGAGCAGCAGGACCCACCGGCGCCGGTACAGCGCGAGCCCCACGGCGGGCAGCAGGAGCAGCCAGGCGGGCTGCCAGGCGGCCAGGCCGTACCCGCGATCCACCAGCAGGCCGATCAGCCGCAGCGACCGGCCCACGTAGTCGGGGTCGAAGCCCATCACGCCGAACTCGCCGGACTGCTGGAAGTGGTCGCCGCTGGCGTAGACGGTCCAGCCGCCCCACACCCAGCGGTGGACGGCCAGGTAGAGCGCGCCCATGGCGGCCAGGCCCGCGGCCAGCCGGGCGTCGCGGGTGCGCCACAGGGCGATGCCCGCGAGCACGGCGGCGACGGGCACGTACTTGACCGACAGCCACGGCAGCGCGGTGACGAGGGCGCCCACGGCCCACAGGTTGATCCTGGGCGCGGTGAGCACGGCCACGCAGGCCACGGTCGCCAGGGCGGCGGGCAGCTCGGGGTAGACCTGCTGGCCGTACACCGCGAGCGGGGCGCTTGCGGCGGCGACGGCCACCCCGGCGGTCGCGGGCTTCACGGGCACATCGAAGCGGCGGACGGCGGTCCACAGGGTGAGGGCGGCCAGCGCCC
This sequence comes from Thermoactinospora rubra, assembly GCF_002093975.1. Classification (GTDB taxonomy): domain Bacteria; phylum Actinomycetota; class Actinomycetes; order Streptosporangiales; family Streptosporangiaceae; genus Nonomuraea; species Nonomuraea rubra_A. The sequence goes on along the minus strand of NZ_MSZZ01000005.1, from coordinate 46,483 downwards.
CGGCCATGAGGGCGAGCGCCGCCTTGGCCGCCACCCAGCCGCCCAGGCCCATAGGCAGGGCCAGCAGGATCGGCAGCAGCGGGTCGTGGGGGCTGATCTGCCTGCCGCCCTCCAGGACCTCGGTCTGGACCGGCAGGCCCCCCGTCCCCGCCCAGGGGATCCAGCGCCGGGCGTCGAGCTCGTCGTCGATGTCGAGGCTGAAGTCCTCGAAGATCGACAGGGCGGTGAGCAGGTACTGGGGCTCGTCGACGGCGACGTGGCCGCCGAAGCGGGCGCGCACCCCGATGCCGAGCAGCGCGGCCCCGGTCGCCACCACGGCCACCGCCGCCATCGGCCACCTCAGGCTGGGCGACGTGATCATCTGACTCCGCCCCCGACCCCTGCACCCGCACGATCGGGCGCCCACTCCTCGGTCGCCGCACCCTCGCGGCCCGGGGTTCCGGTACGGCGGGCGCACACGTCGGCGGGCGTCGGCGCCTCCGCCTGCCGCCGCACGACGTCGAGCAGGTCCGTCTCCGGCGTCCAGCCGATCAGCGAGCGCAGCAGCCGCGTGTCGGCCAGCGAGTCGCCGGGCTCCACCGGCGGCGCGGGCCGCACGTCCAGGGTCACCTCGGCCCCGGTCACCTCGGCCACCGCCGCCACCATGGCGCGTAGGCTGACCCCTCGCCCGGTGCCCACGTTCACCGCGCCGGGGATGCCGATCAGGTCCGCCATGGCACGGGCCGCCTGCCGTACGTCCGTCACGTCGCGGGTGCGCTCCAGCGAGCCGAGGATCCGCAGCGGGCGGCCACGGCGCGCGGCCTCCAGCCAGATCGACAGCGCCATGTCCGGCCGCTGTCCCTCGCCCGCCACGGTGAACGGCCGCACGACCGTGACCGCGCGGCCGCGGCACAGCTCCTCGAGGGCGACCTTGCTCCTGGCGTATCCCCCGATGGGCCGCAGCTCGTCGTCCTCGCGGCTCGGCCGGCCGTGCCTGGCCCCGCCGTACACGGAGCTGGAGGAGCACACCAGCAGCGGCACGCCGCGCGGGGTCAGGGCCAGCACCCGCGCGCCCGCCAGGACGTTGTCCCGGTGCCGCCGCCAGGCCACGCCGGGCCCGTCGTCGCGCACGCCCGGGCAGCCGGCCAGGTGGTAGACGGCGTCGGCGCTCTCGAAGGCCGCCCTGACCAGCTCGTCCTCATCCAGCAGGTCGGCGGTGAGCACGGTGAGGCCCGGCCGCGGCGGCTGCGGCCTGCGGTCGACGCCGATCACGTGCTCGCCGCGCGCGATCAGCGTCTCGGTGAGGATCCGGCCGATGAACCCGGCGGACCCGGTCACGATCGACGTCACCCGTGTCCCTTCCCGAGCCTCGATTGCCGGACATAGCCCAAACGGGGTAAAGATAGCCTAACCTCACCTCGTTCGACCACAAAGGCGGTCCCGCTTCTCATGACCGACATCGCGCGCCTGGCGCGCCGGGCCATCGGCGTGCTGGTGCTGGCCGTCGCGTGCTGGTACCTGGCGCGGGTGGTGTCGGGCGAGGACGTCGTCTCCGCCGTGCGGGCTCTGCTGCGCGACCCGCTGGGCGTGGCCGTGGCGCTCGTGCTGTACGGCGGGGCGTTCGCGCTGCGGTCGTGGGCCTGGACGCGGGTGCTGGACGGGCTGGGGTTCTGGCAGTCCTGGGCGGCGATCCACGTGTCGTTGTTGGGCAACCACGTGCTGCCGTTCCGGCTGGGCGAGGCGCTCCGGGTGACGTCGGTGCTGCGGCGCACGCCGCTGGGCGCGGGCGCGGTGGTGGCGGCGACCGTGGGAGCCCGCTCGGCGGACCTGCTGGCGGTGCTCGCCCTGGCGCTCCTGGCGGCTCCCGAGCTGGTGGACGGGCTCGCGGGGTGGTGGGTGTGGCCGGTCGCGGCCGTTATGGCCGCCGTCATGGCCGCCGCCTTCCTGTGGCGCTCCCGCCGTACGCCCACCCCTCCCCCTGGTCCCCGGCCACCCGGCCACGGAACCCGCCGTGAGACGGCCGGCCGGAGTGCGGCGAGGATGGCCCTCACCCTCGCCTGCGCCCTCATCGCCTGGATCCTCGAGTCAGCCGTCGTCTACGAGGTCGCCGGCCTCGCCGGTGTCCCCGTCTCCCCCGCCGAGGCCGTCGCCGTCACGGCCGTGACGATCGCCGCACAGGCCGTCGCCGTCACCCCCGGCGGCATCGGCTCCTACGAGGCCGCCGCCACCGCCGCCCTCACCGCCCTCGGCGTCGCCCCCGGCCCCGCCTTCGCGGTCGCCCTGCTCACGCACGCCCTCAAGACCGCCTACGCCCTCGCGGTCGGCGGCGTCGCCCTGTTCACCCCCTCGCCCGGATACTTCGGCCGCTTCCGCCTCCCCCGCCGCCTCCCCGATCGCCCTCCCGCCCCCGACGTGCCCGATGACGCCCCGGTGGTCGTCTTCATCCCCGTCTACAACGAGGAGGCCACCATCGGCGAGGTCGTCCGCAGGCTCCCCGCCGCCGTCGCCGGCCGCCGGGTCGTCACGCTCGTGATCGACGACGGCTCCACCGACGCCTCCGCCGACCGCGCCCGCGCCGCCGGGGCCACCGTCCTCCCCCAGCCCCGCAACCTCGGTCTCGGCGCCGCCGTACGGCGAGGCCTGCGCGAGGCCGCCACCCTGGGCCCGGCCGCCGCGATCTACCTCGACGCCGACCTGGAGTACTTCCCCGAGGACCTGGAAGCCGTCGCCGCCCCCGTCCTGTCGGGCGAGGCCGACTACGTGATCGGCTCGCGCTTCGCCGGGACGATCGAGCGCATGCTCCCGCACCGCCGCCTCGGCAACCGCGTGCTCACCGCGTGGGTCCGCTGGCTGACCCGCCGCCGCGACGTGACGGACGGCCAGAGCGGATACCGGGCCTTCTCCCCCGCCGCCGTCCGGGCCGCCGAGGTGATCCACGACTACAACTACGCCCAGGTCCTCACCCTCGACCTGCTCGCCAAGGGCTTCGTCTACCGCGAGGTCCCGATCCGCTACTCCTTCCGCCAGACCGGCGAGTCGTTCGTCAAGCTGGGCCGCTACCTGCGCAAGGTCGTCCCGGCGGTCCACCGGGAGCTCAACACCTGACCGCCCGGCGGCCGCGGGCTCCGGGCGCACGCCTCGGGCGGGACGCACGCGCCGGAGGCGGAGGTGCCGTCAGATCCAGCCCTCGTCGGAGGCTATGCGGATCGCGTCGACGCGGCTCCTGGCGTTGAGCTTCACCACCGCTGAGGACAGGTAGTTGCGCACGGTGCCCTTGCTGAGCGAGAGCCGTACGGCGATCTCGTCCGGCTCGGCGCCGGTGGCGGCCAGCCTGAGCACGTCCGCCTCGCGCGCGGCCAGCGGGTTGTCCGCCCGGCGCAGGGCGGCGACGGCCAGGCGGGGATCCACCACCTGCTCGCCCGCGGCCACCTTCCTGATGGCGGCGATGAGGTCGCCGGGCGGGGAGTGCCTGAACACGAAGCCGGTCACGCCGCAGGCCACCGCGCGGCGCAGGTAACCCGGCTTGGCCAGCCCGGTGAGCACCAGGCTGCGGCAGCCCGGCAGCTTCTCGCGCAGGCTCGCCGCCGCGGTCAGGCCGTCGACCTCCGGCAGGTCGATGTCGATCACCGCCACGTCCGGCGCGGAGCCGATCGCGGCGGGCACCACCTCGTCACCGCGTTCCACCGTGGCCACCACCGCGAGGTCTTCCTCCAGCTCCAGCACGGCGGCCAGCGTCTCGTGCGGGATGCGCGCGTCCTCCGCGATCAGCACTTTGATCACTGTGAATCCTTCACGCCGAACCGGTGAACCAGGCACTGCTCCGCGGCGTGCCCGGCCGTATCATCCGTCGCCATGCGAGTGATCGCCTACCTTTTCCTCGCCGCCGGGACCGCATTGATCGTCTGGGGGCTGTGCCACGGCGTCTTCGTGGTACGGCCATGGGCCGACAGCCACGGCGGAGAAGCGCAGGTCGCCCTTGCCTTATACGCCTTGGCGAGGCCCTTCCTGCTGGTGATGTCCGGTTGCGGCCTCATGGTGGGCGGCCTGGCGGCAGGTACGGTGGCGCGGCGGCGTTAGACGCTAGTCCTCCACGACGTGGGTGGCGAAGCGGGCGCGGGCGGCCGACCAGGCGGTGGCGTCCCAGCCGTCCTCGGTCAGCGCCGCGACCGCGTCGGCGGCCATCGCCATCGCGTGGTGCGTGTTGTCGTGGGCGAACAGGCCGAGTCGGCCGAAGGTGGTCACGCGGGGCAGCGTGGCGGCCCAGGCGTCGAGGCCCGCCAGGTGCCGCGCGTAGCCGACGCGGTAGATCGGGTACACGTGGGGCAGGCGGCGGACCTCCAGTCCCGCCAGGTTCAGCGGCGGCAACCCCGAGCGGTCGAGGCACTCCCGCACGAGCTCGGCGTGGTCGGTGGCCGTCCAGACGTCGTCGCCCACCTGGCAGGGGATCTCCAGGCACAGCACCGTCCGGTCGGCCGGGTCCGCCGCGCTGACCCGGTAGTTGGCCGGTTCGGAGATCCTGGTGACCGGCGTCTGCGGGCCGGGGAGGTAGTGGGCGTCGTAGGGAGTCCACCGGCCGCCCTCGTGGACGGCGTGGACGAGCACCATCGCGCGGAACTCCAGCTGTGCCGCGGCCCGCGTCACGGCCGGGTCCGGGCCCGGGTCGGCGAGGCGCGCGAGGAGGGGCATGGGGATGGTGCTGAACACGTGGGCCGCCGTCAGAGTCGTCTCGGTCGGCTCCGTCGGCTCGGTCGGCTCGCCGCCGTCCCCGGCGTTACCGGTGTCCCCGGCGTTCCCGGCTGCCATGGTCACCGTGACGCCGTCGGGACCGGGGGCGAGGCGCGTGCAGGCAGTGTTGAGCCGGATCTCCGCTCCCGCCGCCACGGCGGCCTCCGCCAGCGCCTCCACGATCTGACCGAAACCCCGGCGGGGGTAGTGGAAGACGCGCCCCTGGCCGCCTGCCTGGCCGCGCAGGACGCGGCGCGCGATCTTCCACGGGCTGTCGGCGGTGACGCGCCGGCGAGCCTGGTCGCCGTCGATCTCCTCGCCCGGCAGGCCCCACAGCTTCAGCGCGTAGGGCTCGTAGAGCGCGCCGTACAGGGTGGGTCCCAGGCCGGCGCGCAGGACGTCCGCGTAGGTGTCGCCGCCGCCCCGCCGTACGGTCACCGCGTCGCGGGCGATGCCGGCGAGCAGGGGGTACGGCAGGCGGCGGGCCAGCTCGCCGGCCTTCAGGGGGAAGCCGACGAAGCGGTCGCCGACGCGCAGGCGGCCGTTGCGCGGGCGCAGCTGCAGGTCGCGGCCGAGCAGGTCGCGCAGGGCGGCCAGGAGGTGCGGGGGCGTGGCCGGGTGCAGGCGGTGGCTGCCGTGGTCGACCCGGATCCCGGCGACCTCGAAGCTCGCCGACAGGCCGCCGACGCGGCCGGAGCGTTCGAGCACCATGACGGACAGCCCGCGCCGGGCGGCGAGCCAGGCGGCGGTCAGGCCCGCGGGGCCGGCGCCGAGGATGACCAGGTCCACCGGCATGACTCTAGCCCGCCAGAAAGCCCGTCCGAGAACCCGCCCAGGGACCCGCTCAAGGGCCGGCCCAAAAAAGCCCGCCCAAACACCGGGCCGCTCCCGAGCCGGCTCGCGGCAAAGCACCGGCGCGGTGAAGAAAACCTTCGTCAAGTCTCGACTCGTGAAGGAAATCATGGCCAAACTGTGGTGACGCAGCCCCTCAGCCTAGGAGCGTTCATGCGCAGAGCGTTGATCGCTGTCATCGCCTTACCGCTTTTGCTCACCGCGACCCCCGCCACCGCCGCCGAGGAGCCCGGCGACCGCCAGCAGGCCTTCGCCGCCGCGGCCAAGGAGTTCCAGGTCCCCGAGAGCGTCCTGCTGGGCGTGTCCTACCTGGAGTCGCGCTGGGACGCGCACGCCGGACTGCCGAGCGCCGACGCCGGGTTCGGCCCCATGCACCTGACCGACGCCGCGGCGTACACCGGAACCAACCACCACCACGAGAGCGAGGAGGACGCCCGCGGCGACGAGAGCAGGCCGCTGCCGCCGGCCGACGAGCCCGTTCAGCAGCCCGCCGAGATCCCCGCCTCGCTGCGGACGCTGGAGAAGGCGGCCGAGCTGACGGGTGAGCCGCGCGAGAAGCTGCGCAGCGATCCCGCGGCCAACATCCGGGGCGGCGCGGCGCTGCTGGCCGCCTACCAGAAGGAGCTGGGCGCGCCGCTCAGCGGCGACCCGGCCGAGTGGTACGGCGCGGTGGCCAAATACTCCGGCGCCACCGAGCAGGAGGCCGCCAGGTTCTTCGCCGACGAGGTGTACGCGACGATCAGGGAGGGCGCCGAGCGCATCACCGACGACGGGCACAAGGTCACGCTGCCGCCGCTTCCCGGCCTGGAGCCGGTCCGCCGCTGGCTGGAGAAGCTGGGCCTCAAGCCGCCCAGGCGCGACGGCGTCGAATGCCCGCCGACGATCTCGTGCGAGTGGATCCCCGCCCGGCAGGCGACCAGGCCCGACGGCAGCTACGGCAACTTCGACACCTCGGACCGGCCGTGGAACCAGAAGGTCGACTACATCATCATCCACGACATGGAGGGGTACTTCGCGCCCTCCGTCCGCCTGGGCACCGACCCGAACTACCGCGCCAGCTGGCACTACTCCCTGCGCTCCAGCGACGGCCACATCGCCCAGCACATCAAGACCGAGGACGTCGGCTGGCAGGCCGGCAACTGGTACATCAACGCCAAGTCCATCGGCCTGGAGCACGAGGGCTTCCTCGCCGAGGGCGCGGCCTGGTACACCGAGGCGATGTACCGCACCTCCGCCAAGCTCGTGCGGTACCTGGCGCTCAAGCACCTCGTCCCGCTCGACCGCGCGCACATCCTGGGCCACGACAACGTGCCCGGCACGCTGCCGACCACGGTGCGGGGCATGCACGAGGACCCGGGCCCCTTCTGGGACTGGGCGCACTACTTCGAGCTGCTCGGCAAGCCGCTGCACCCCTTCGGCGGGCCGAAGTCGGAGTCCATCATGATCAAGCCCGACTTCGCCACGAACAAGCCGTACTTCTTCGGCTGCGACCGCAAGCAGCCCGCCAACGACTGCCCGCCGACCAGCGCCTCGACGGTCTGGCTGCGCACCGAGCCGCGCCATGACGCGCCGCTCGTCGGCGACATCGGCAAGAAGAACCCCGGCACCTACAGCGTCTACGACCACAGCGCCCGGGCCACCACCGGCCAGCGCTACGTCGTGGCCGACCGGCAGGGCGACTGGACGGCGATCTGGTACCTCGGCCAGAAGGCGTGGTTCCACAACCCGGCCGGCAACCCCACGGCGGTCCCGTCCATGGGCCTGGTCGTGACGCCCAAGCCGGGCCTGGCGACGGTCCCGGTGTACGGCAGGGCGTATCCGGAGCAGGAGGCCTACCCGGCCGACATCCCCTACCAGCCGATCACGCCGCTCCAGTACACCTTCTCGGCCGGCGAGAAGTACACGCTGGGCGCCGTGCAGTACGGGGAGTACTACCGGGCGGTCACGATCGACCCCTCCACCCACAAGGTGGTGCGCGGGAAGCTGAAGTACTACCAGATCCAGTTCGGCCACCGCGTGATGTTCGTCAAGGCCGACGACGTGGTGGTGTCCTGGGGCTGAGACCCTGACGCGGGCCGTACCTCGGGACGCCCGGGGTACGGCTAGCGCTTCTTGACGAACTCGGCGACCGCCTCGCGCGTGCTCTGGAGCGCCTGCTGCGAGGAGTCGTAGGTCCGCTGCGCCACTCCCACGAAGACGCAGTCCACGACCAGCAGCTGGCTGATGCGGCTGGCGAGCGCCCCTGGCCGGAACTCGGTCTCCCGCCCGGCCGAGATCAGCACGTGCTCGGCCAGCTCGGCGATGGAGGAGCGCGGGTTGTTGGTGATCGCCACGGTGGTCGCGCCGGCCTCCCCGGCCCGCCGCAGCGGCTCCAGCACGTCCGGCGTCTCCCCCGAGGTGCTGATGCCGATCGCCACGTCGCCGCGCTTCAGCAGCACCGCGCTCGTCAGCGCCAGGTGCGCGTCGGCGAACGAGTGGCTCGACAGGCCGATCCGCATGAGCTTCTGCGCCATGTCCGCCGCGACCAGCCCGGAGGCGCCCACGCCGTAGGTGTCGATCCTGCGCGCCCCCACGATGGCGTCCACGACCGCGCCCAGCTTCTCGGAGGAGAGCTGGGCCACGGTGTCCTTGATGGCCTCCGACTCCGCCCGCGACACCTTGAGGATGACCTCCGACAGCGGGTCGTCGGGGGCCAGGTCGCCGGGCACCAGCCGGTCCGGCTGCGCCGCCGCGGCGGCCAGCGCCAGCCGGAGCTGCGGATACCCGGAGAAGCCCAGCAGGCGCGCCGTGCGCACGATGGTCGCCTCGCTGGTGCCGGAGGCGGCCGAGAGCTCCGTGATGGTGCTGCGCGCGACCGTCGCCGGATCCTCCAGGATCAGCCTGGCCACGGTCTGCGCCGCCGGCGTCAGGGACGGCAGCACCCCCCGGACGGTGGCCACCAGGGTGTCGGCGCGAGGGCTGTTGTCGTCCACACGATGATTATGCGGCCTGAGCCACTTGCGCGCGTCCTGCCGTTCCTAGCGGAGTGTGCCGTTCGTCATGCCCGCCGGCTCCTCGGGCACCGCCACGAGACCGAGATCGGCCGGCGAGGCCATGAACGGGTTGTGCGGCACGACGCGGACGGTGTAGCCGAAGGCGCCGGTCCGCTCCAGCGGGATCACGCCGGCGTAGTGCGCCTTGCCGTCGTCGCCGTTGACGACCGGGTCGAGCGCCAGGTAGCTCGGGTGGATCAGCTCGTCGTGCGCCCCGACGCGGCCGTAGGCGGCCTGCACGAGCACGTCGTCCGGCGTCAGGTCGCCCAGCGCCACGGTGGCCCGCAGCTCCAGCGCGGCGCCGACCTCGGGCGTGTCGCCCAGCCCCGAGGCCTCGACGTGCTCGACCCGTACGGCGGGCCACGCCTTGGCGACGCGGACCCGCCAGGCGGCGAAGTCTTTGGCCGGGGCGTAGCCGTCGGCGCACAGGGCGCGTGCCGACTTGGCCGCCGGGGTGTAGAGATCCAGCACGTAGTCGCGCAGCATGCGCCCGGCCAGCACCTTGGGCCCGAGCGAGGCGAGCGTGTGCTTGACCATCTCCAGCCAGCGGCGCGGCAGCCCGTCGGCGGCGCGGTCGTAGAAGCGGTCGGCGACCTCGTGCTCGATGAGGTCGTACAGGGCCGCGGCCTCCAGCTCGTCGCGCCGGTCGGGGTCGGTGACGCCGTCGGCGGTGGGGATGGCCCAGCCGTTGGTGCCGTCGTACCACTCGTCCCACCAGCCGTCGCGGATGGACAGGTTGAGCCCGCCGTTGAGCGCCGACTTCATGCCCGAGGTGCCGCTGGCCTCCAGGGGCCGCAGCGGGTTGTTCAGCCACACGTCGCAGCCCTGGACCAGCAGCTGGCCGAGGGCCATGTCGTAGTCGGGCAGGAAGGCGATGCGGTGGCGCACGTCCTCGGCGTCGGCGAACTTGACGATCTGCTGGATGAGCTTCTTGCCGCCCTCGTCGGCCGGGTGGGCCTTGCCGGCGATGACGATCTGCACGGGCTTGTCCGGGTCGAGCAGCAGCTTCCGCAGCCGCGCCGGGTCGCGCAGCATCAGCGTCAGCCGCTTGTAGGAGGGCACGCGCCGGGCGAAGCCGATGGTCAGCACGTCGGGGTCGAGGGCGTCGTCGACCCAGCCCAGCTCGGCGTCGGAGGCGCCGCGGTCGCGCCAGGAGGCGCGCAGCCGTACCCTGGCCGCCTCCACCAGGCGGCGGCGCAGCCGGCCGCGGATGGCCCAGATGTCGGCGTCGGAGATCTTCTGCACGCCCTCCCAGCCCTGGCCGCGCTCGACGACCGAGGGCAGCGCGCGGCCGGCCAGCTCCATGATCTCCCGGCCGACCCAGGTGGGCGCGTGGACGCCGTTGGTGATCGACCCGATCGGCACCTCGTCGACGTCGAAGCCCGGCCACAGGTTCTTGAACATCTCCCTGCTGACCTTGCCGTGGAGCTGGGAGACGCCGTTGACCCGCTGGGCCAGCCGCATGCCCATGACGGCCATGTTGAAGCGGGTGGGGTCCTCCTCGGCGCCGAGCTCCAGGATGCGCTCGACCGGCACGGTCGGCCAGGCGTTGTCGCCGCCGAACTGCCGCCGGATCATGTCGATGGGGAAGCGGTCGATCCCGGCCGGGACCGGCGTGTGGGTGGTGAAGACCGTCCCGGCCCGCACGGCCTCCAGCGCCTCGTCGAAGGACAGCCGCGTCACGGTCAGCTCGCGGATGCGCTCCAGGCCCAGGAACCCGGCGTGGCCCTCGTTGGTGTGGAACACCTCGGGCTCGGGGTGGCCGGTGATGCGGCAGTAGGCGCGGATGGCGCGCACGCCGCCGATGCCGAGCAGCAGCTCCTGCATGAGCCGGTGGTCGGTGCCGCCGCCGTAGAGGCGGTCGGTCACGTCGCGGGCGGCCGAGTCGTTCTCGGCCACGTCGGAGTCGAGCAGCAGCAGCGGCACCCGGCCCACCTGCGCGACCCACACCTGGGCGTGCAGCGTGCGGTGCTCCGGCAGGCCCACCCTGATCCGCACGGCCGAGCCGTCGGCCTCCTTCAGCATCGTCAGCGGCAGCCCGCCCGGGTCGAGGGAGGGGTAGTGCTCCAGCTGCCAGCCCTCGGGCGACAGCGACTGGGTGAAGTAGCCGTGGCGGTACAGCAGGCCGACGGCCAGGATCGGCACGCCCATGTCGCTGGCGGCCTTGAGGTGGTCGCCCGCCAGGATGCCCAGGCCGCCGGAGTACTGCGGCAGCGCCGCGGCTATGCCGTACTCGGGGGAGAAGTAGGCGATGGCGCGGGCGGCGTCGGGCAGCGTCTGGTACCAGCGCGGGGCGGTCATGTACTCCCGCAGGTCGTCGGCGGCGTCGGCGAGCCGCCGCAGGAAGCGGCGGTCGGCGGCCAGCTCGCGCAGCCTGGCGGGGTCGACGGCGCCCAGCAGTGCCACGGGGTCGTGCCCGACCCGCTCCCACAGGTCCGGGTCGACGGAGGCGAACAGGTCGGTGGTCTCCGGATGCCAGGACCATCGGAGGTTGTGGACGAGCTCGCCGAGGGCGGACAGCTCCGCCGGCAGCACGGTGCGGACGGTGAACCTTCGGATTGCTCTCACGATTGACGACCCTACGGCTTTCTGTGGACTCGGGTCAGAACCTTCACCCAAGGTACCGGGCGCTAAACCCACCTTCCGCATCGGCGCATGAAGAGGGACTATTAGGGCAACTCCCTCAACATGCCCTAGCGGCGTGTCTAGGGCATAGGTCCGTTTGCAGCCCAGACGAACATGCAAAGATCGTTCCGCCACGTACAGCGCGGCGGCACCGGCGTGCCGTCCAAACGAGATCAAGAGCGATGATCGGACGTATTCCCATCTCGGACATCCAACCTGTCGTCGACTGTGGCGCCTGGCCCGCCAAGGCGGTGGCCGGCGAGACCTTCGAGATCTCCGCGACCGTGTTCCGCGAGGGGCACGACGCGGTCGCCGCCGGTGTGGTGCTCATCTCCCCGGACGGCGCCCGCGGCAGGCTGAAACCCATGCGCGAGCTCGCCCCGGGCACGGACCGGTGGGGCGTGTCGGTGTCGCTGCCGGCCGAGGGCGACTGGCAGTTCCGCGTGGAGGCGTGGAGCGACCCGATCGCGACGTGGCTGCACGACGCGGGGATCAAGATCCCCCGCGGCATCGACGTGGACCTGATGTGCGAGGAGGGCGCCCGGCTGTTCGAGCGCGCCGCGAAGGGCGTGCGGCAGGCCGACTGCCCCTCCCACGAGGGCGGCGCCCGCACGAACGGCGAGCCGTGCGGGCACCGGGCGGCCCTGCTGTCGCTCGCCTCGACGCTGCGCGACGAGACCCTCGACCCGCGTGCCCGGCTGAGCGTGGCCCAGCTGCCGGAGACCGCGGCCCTGCTGGAGGCCCACCCGCTGCGCGACCTGGTGACCAGGTCCAAGGCCATGAAGGTGCGTGTGCACCGGCGGCGCGCCCTGTACGGATCGTGGTATGAGTTCTTCCCGCGGTCGGAGGGCGCGATCGTGACGGAGTCGGGCGCCAGCAAGTCCGGGACCTTCGAGACCGCCGCCAGGCGCCTGCCCGCCATCGCCCGCATGGGCTTCGACGTGGTCTACCTGCCGCCGATCCACCCGATCGGCGTCACCTTCCGCAAGGGCCGCAACAACACCCTGACCGCCGGGCCGGACGATCCCGGCTCCCCGTGGGCCATCGGCAGCGACGCCGGCGGCCACGACGCGGTCCACCCGGACCTCGGCACGATCGAGGACTTCGACGCCTTCGTGGCCCAGGCCAACCGGCTCGGCCTGGAGGTGGCGCTGGACTTCGCCCTGCAGTGCTCCCCCGACCACCCGTGGGTCAAGGAGCACCCGGAGTGGTTCAACATCCGCGCCGACGGCTCCATCGCCTACGCCGAGAACCCGCCGAAGAAGTACCAGGACATCTACCCGCTCAACTTCGACAACGATCCCGAGGGCATCTACGCGGAGATCAAGCGGGTGCTGCGGCACTGGATGGACCACGGCGTGCGGATCTTCCGGGTGGACAACCCGCACACCAAGCCGGTCAACTTCTGGGCGCGCCTGCTGGCCGACATCCACGCCACCGACCCCGACGTGATCTTCCTGTCGGAGGCGTTCACCCGGCCGGCGATGATGCGCACGCTGGCCAAGATCGGCTTCCACCAGTCCTACACCTACTACACGTGGAAGAACTCCAAGTGGGACGTGGAGACCTACCTGACGGAGCTGGCCGGGGAGACCTCGCACTACCTGCGGCCGAACCTGTTCGTCAACACGCCCGACATCCTCAACGAGTACCTGCAGCACGGCGGGGTGCCGGCGTTCAAGATCCGGGCCATCCTGGCCGCGCTCGCCTCGCCGACCTGGGGTGTCTACTCGGGGTATGAGCTTGCGGAGAATGTCCCGGTTCGCCCGGGAAGCGAGGAATACCTGGACAGCGAGAAATATCAGTACCGCCCGCGCGACTGGGAGGCGGCCGAGCGCGAAGGGCGCACGCTGGCCCCGTTGATCACCCAGCTGAATTTGTTCCGAAGAGCCCATCCGGCTCTCCAGGAATTGCGTAATCTACGGTTCCACAGGATCGACCACCCGGACATGGTCTGCTTCTCCAAGCGGCTGCCCGGCGCCTACGACCCGGCCACACGACGGCACGGTGTGGGCGACGTTGTCCTGGCGGTCGTCAACCTAGATCCGCACAACACCCACGAGGCGACCGTCGAGCTGGACATGCCCGCCCTGGGTCTGGACTGGAACGCCGAGTTCGTCGTGGACGACGCGCTCTCCGGCGAGACCTATCACTGGCGCCAGCACAACTACGTGCGTCTCGATCCTCACATCCATCCGGCTCACATCTTCACCGTGCGAGCAGGCAACCGGTAGATCCTCCACAAGGCGCATAGAAACAGCGGGGAGTCTTCAACGTGTGTGCATGTCCCTCCCTCACGAGCCCTGCGAAGGAGGGCCCGTGACGTCTCAACCCATTCCCAACACCTTCGACGAGGACAAGCCGCGCGATCCGTACTGGTACAAGCGCGCGGTCTTCTACGAGGTGCTGATCAGAGGGTTCAAGGACTCCAACGGCGACGGCACCGGTGACATCAAGGGGCTCATCAGCAAGCTCGACTACCTCCAGTGGCTGGGGGTGGACTGCCTGTGGCTGCTGCCGCTGTACGAGTCGCCGCTTCGTGACGGCGGATACGACATTTCCGACTTCATGAAGATTCTCCCGGAGTTCGGAGACCTGGGAGACTTCGTGAAGCTGGTCGACGAGGCGCACAAGCGGGGCATGCGGGTGATCGCCGACCTGGTGATGAACCACACCAGCGACGCCCACCCCTGGTTCCAGGCCTCCCGGCACGATCCCGAGGGCCCCTACGGCGACTTCTACGTCTGGTCCGACACCGACGAGAAGTACAAGGACGCCCGGATCATCTTCATCGACACCGAGACGTCGAACTGGACCTACGACCCGGTGCGCGGGCAGTACTACTGGCACCGGTTCTTCCACCACCAGCCCGACCTCAACTACGAGAACCCCAGGGTCCAGGAGGCCATGCTGGAGGTGCTGCGCTTCTGGCTGGACCTGGGCATCGACGGGTTCCGGCTGGACGCGGTGCCGTACCTGTTCGAGGAGGACGGCACCAACTGCGAGAACCTGCCCAGGACGCATGAGTACCTCAAGCGGATCCGGGCCGAGGTGGACCGCCTCTACCCCGACCGGGTGCTGCTCGCCGAGGCCAACCAGTGGCCCGCCGACGTGGTCGCCTACTTCGGCGACCCGCTCACCGGCGGTGACGAGTGCCACATGGCTTTCCATTTCCCGCTGATGCCGCGAATCTTCATGGCCGTCAGAAGGGAGTCGCGTTACCCGATCTCGGAAATACTCGCGCAGACGCCGAAGATTCCGGAGAACTGCCAGTGGGGCATCTTCCTGCGGAACCACGACGAGCTGACGCTCGAGATGGTCACCGACGAAGAGCGCGACTACATGTACGCCGAGTACGCCAAGGACCCGCGCATGCGGGCCAACGTGGGCATCCGGCGCCGCCTGGCCCCGCTGCTGGAGAACGACCGCAACCAGATCGAGCTGTTCACGGCCCTGCTGCTGAGCCTGCCCGGCTCGCCGGTGCTCTACTACGGCGACGAGATCGGCATGGGCGACAACATCTGGCTCGGCGACCGCGACGGCGTCCGCACCCCGATGCAGTGGACGCCCGACCGCAACGCGGGCTTCTCCGACTGCGACCCGGGGCGGCTGTACCTGCCGGTCATCATGGACCCGATCTACGGCTACCAGGGGCTCAACGTCGAGGCCCAGCAGAAGAACCCGGGCTCGCTGCTGCACTGGACCAAGCGGATGATCGAGATCCGCAAGCGGCACCCGGTCTTCGGCCTGGGCGAGTTCGCCGAGCTCAACTCCTCCAACCCCAGCGTGCTGGCCTTCGTCAGGGAGTACGGCGACGACCGCATCCTGTGCGTCAACAACCTCTCCCGCTTCCCCCAGCCCGTGGAGCTGGACCTGCGCAGGTTCGTCGGGGTCTCACCGGTGGAATGCATGGGCGGTGTTCCCTTCCCACCGATTGGCGAACTTCCGTATCTTTTGACGCTTCCTGGGCATGGTTTCTACTGGTTCACCCTCCCACCCGCGCCGGAGCCCGTTCAGGAGGAGTAAGTCGTGCTGGAGGACCTCCTTGCCCGCTGGATCACTCGCCAACGCTGGTTCGCGGGCAAGGGGCGTCCGATCGACACGCTCCGCATCGAATCCGACACCGACCTGGCAGGCGGCCTGCGCCACCTGATCGTCGAGGTGGCGCAGGGCGCCGTCAGGGACCGCTACCAGGTGCTCGTCGGCACCGTTCCCGACCTGCCGGACCGGCTCAAGCACGCCCTCATCGGCGTGGCCGACGGGCAGCACTTCTACGACGCCGTGCACGACCATGAGCTGACCCACGTGCTGCTGGAGGGCATGGCGCACGACACCACCTCCGGCCCCGTGCGCTTCCGGCGCGTGCCCGGCGTGGAGATCGGCACCAGCCCGCGCAGCCTGGTGCTGGGGGCCGAGCAGTCCAACACCTCGCTGGTGTACGGCGAGGCCTACATCTGCAAGCTGTTCCGCCGCCTCATCCCGGGGATCAACCCCGAGCTGGAGATCACCACCGCTCTGGCCGGGCGCGGCGCCCGCCACATCGCCCAGCCGTACGGCTGGATGGAGGCCGACCTGGACGGCCGCGCCACGACGCTGGCGATCATGCAGGAGTACCTGCCCACCGCCAACGACGGCTGGGACCTCGCGCTGGCCAGCGTTCGCGACCTGTACGGCCAGCTGCCCGGCGTCACGGCGGCCGAGGCCGGGGGCGACTTCGCCGCCGAGTCCTACCGGCTGGGCGTGGCCACCGCCGAGGTGCACCTGGAGCTGGCCGCCGCGTTCCCCACGGACGTCGTGGAGCCGCCCGAGGTCAAGCGCATGATCGAGGGCTTCTGGCGCAACCTCGAGCGCGCCGTGGAGGAGGTGCCGCAGCTGCGGCGGCACGTGCGCGTCGTGGAGGAGGCCTTCCACCAGGTCGAGGCCGTCACCGCCCGGGTGCCCGTGCAGCGGGTGCACGGCGACTACCACCTGGGCCAGGTGATGCGCACCACCACCGACTGGATCATCCTGGACTTCGAGGGCGAGCCCGGCCAGCCGCTGGAGGAGCGCACCGCGCTGGCCTCGCCGCTGCGCGACGTCGCCGGGATGCTGCGCTCCTTCGACTACGCCGCCCGCCACCTGCTGGCCGACCACCCCGACGCCGAGGAGCTGGAGGAGCGCGCGGTGGACTGGTCCACGCGCAACCGCGAGGCCTTCCTGGAGGGTTACGTGACCGGCGGCGGGCAGGTCACCGAGGCCGACTCGGCGCTGCTGCGCGCCCTGGAGTACGGCAAGGCCGTCTACGAGGTCGTCTACGAGGCGCGCAACCGGCCCTCCTGGCTGCCGATCCCGCTGGCCGCCTTCAGGGCACGCTGACCGGCTCGGGCTCGCTCTCCCGCGCGGTCGGCGGCACGTGCCGCAGGTAGACCGCCGCCAGCACGGCCGCGACGACGACGATCACGGCGCCCGCCACGGCGGCGACCTGGAGGCCGCCGGTGAACGCCGCGCGCGCCGCGTCCAGCAGGGCCCCGCCGGGTCCGGCGGGCAGATCCCCGGCCACCTCGGCGGCGGCGCCGAGCGTGTCGCGGGCCGCCTCGGCCGCACCGGGAGCCACGCCGTCGGGCACCTCCATCCGTGACCGGTAGACGGCCGTGGCGATGCTGCCGAACAGGGCCAGTCCCAGCGCGCCGCCGAACTCCTGCACCGACTCCGACAGCGACGAGGCCGAGCCGGAGCGCTCGGGCGGAGCCGAGCCGACGATCAGGTCGGTACCCAGCACCCACAGCGGCGAGACACCCAGGAAGAAGATCACCTGACCCGCCACGACCGCCGCGAGATCCGCCCGCGTGACGAGGGCGACCCCGGCGGCGCCGGCCAGGAGCCCGGCGGTGATGACGTGGGCCGGGCGGAACCGGCGGGCCAGCATCGGGGTGACGACGAATCCGGCGATGATGGCCCCGGCCTGCGGGAGAGACCACAGGCCCGCCTCCAGCGGGGACAGGCCCAGCACCAACTGGTAGTACTGCGCCGTCAGCAGGCCCAGGCCGGGACCGACGAGCACCACGATCATCATCGCCGCCAGGGAGGCGGAGAACGGCCGCACGGCGAAGAGCCGCATGTCCACCAGCGGGTCGGCCAGCCGGCGCTGCCTGGCCACGAACAGCACGCCGACCGCCAGCCCGGCGAGCACCGCCAGGACCGGGACGAGGCTCGCGCCGTACGCGGCGATCTCCTTGAGCCCGTAGATCACCGGCAGGATGGCGGCCAGGGACAGCAGCACGCTCGGCAGGTCGATCCGGCCGGAGCCCGGATCGCGGTACTCCGGCAGCAGGAACGGCCCCGCCGCCAGCAGCAGCGCCATCACCGGCACGCCCAGCAGGAACACCGAACCCCACCAGAAGTTCTCCAGCAGCACCCCACCCACGACGGGCCCGAGCACCAGGCCGCCGGTGAAGCCCGTCATCCACAGGCTGATGGCCACCGTCCGCTGGCTCGGATCGCGGAACATGTTGCTGATCAAGGACAGTGTCGAGGGCATCAACGTGGCACCCGCGACGCCCAGCAGCGCCCTGGCGGCGATCAGCAGCTCGGCGCTCGGGGCGTAGGCGGCCAGCGCCGAGGCGACGCCGAAGGCGGCCGCGCCGATCAGCAACAGCTTCCTGCGGCCGATCCGGTCGCCGAGGGAGCCCATCGTGATGAGGAACCCGGCGATGAGGAAGCCGTAGACGTCATTGATCCACAACAGCTCGGTGCCGCTCGGCCTCAGGTCGGCGCTGAGCTTGGGCACGGCGAGGTGCAGCACGCTCATGTCGATGGACAGCAGCAGGGTGGGCAGGACCAGGACGGCCAGCCCGGTCCACTCGCGCCGTCCGGCACGGGTCACAACGGTGTCGGTCATGGGACGACCGTAGGACCTCAAGTTCGATTGAGGTCAACAGATCCCACCTGACCTGCAAATATGCCCGTTTAGCCGCCAACGGCCGACAGCATGCCGCTACGCTTCGCAGGCGATCGTCAACGGATGGTAAAGGAGGCGACATGCGGCGTGGCGTTGCGCTCGCCGGTTCGGCGCTGGGCGTCGCGGTGCTGGCGGGCGCGCTGATCCTCCTCGCGGGGGACGGCTCCCCGCAGGCGGCCCGAACCGCCGGGCAGCAGCAGCCCGCGCCCGGCGATCCGCTCACCCCCGAGGAGGTCGGGCGGGCGAGCGAGATCGCGAACCGGCGGCACATGGCGGGTGGCCGCGTGGAGCTGCTGTACGTCGAGCGCGACGACGACAAGGCGCACGAGGGGGACCGGCGCGCCGCCGCCTACTTCTACGACTACGCCCGCGACACCCTCGTGGTCAGGACCGTGGACCTGGGCCGGGGCGAGGTCGTGGCCGAGTCCAAGGCCGCGGGCGCGCAGCCGCCGCCCTCCAGGCGCGAGGAGGTCGTGGCGGCCGAGCTGCTGCTGGCCGATCCGAGGCTGGGCAGGGGCGTCAGGGCCGAGTACGCCAGGGCCGCGGGCAGGCCGCTGCGCTCGGCCTCCGACCTGGGGCTGCGCGGGCTGATCTTCCGCGGCGGGCCCTGCCGTACCCACCGGTGCGTCCGGCTGTTCGTGCGCCTGCCCGACGAGCGGTTCCTCGACACCAGCCGCATCGTCGTCGACCTGTCCGCCAAGAAGATCCACACTCTGGAGTGGTGAGGTGCTCCTCAACTTAGCGCTCGCGGCCGTGCTGGCCGCCGGAACCCTGACCGCCCCGGACTCCCGCGACGCCGCGCCGTGCCGCGAGCCGTACCGGGTGGACCAGCGGCTGCCCAACGGGGCGCGCTGGCAGCTGTGCTGGGAGATGCGCACGATCGAGGGCCTGACGGTGACCAGGGTCGTCTACGTGCCCAAGGGCCGGCGCGGGGTGGGCGTGCTGCGCAGCGGGGCGCTCGCGCAGATCCACGTCCCCTACGACAGCGGCGAGCCGCGCTACCACGACATCGGCTCGCTGGGGCCCAGCGCCGTCCCGCTGACCGCGGCGGACTGCCCCGGCGGGCGGCGGCGGGAGCAGACGGTGTGCGTGACGACCAGGCCGCGCGGGCACGCGCACCTCAAGGACGGCTACGGCGACCCCGGCAGGCGGCGCTCCGCCCAGGGGCACGAGCTGGTCGTCCTCGCGGCCTACCAGGTCGGCTGGTACACCTACATCGCCGAGTGGGTCTTCGGCGACGACGGGTCGATCACGCCGCGGCTCGGGGCGACCGGCTCGCTGGCGGGCTACACCACGACGCCGAAGCACGGCTGGCCCACCGGCGTGGGGCACCGGCACTTCGAGGAGTCGCACAGCCACAACGTGTTCTGGCGGCTGGACTTCGACATCCAGGGGCGCTCGCGGGACGTCGTGGAGCAATACGACTTTTCCGGAAACGGGACGAAGAAGCGGACGATGGTCCGCACGCGCCTCACGCACGAGGCGAAGGCGGTGAGCGCGCCGATGCGCTGGTGGCGGGTGCTGGACCCGAAGGTGCGCAACGGCGACGGCCACCCCGTCTCCTGGGAGATCAGCAACTCCGACAGCTCACGCTACCGCGGCCCGGCCGAGGAGGCCTTCACCCACCACGACGTCTACGTCACGCAGTACCGCGCCTGCGAGCGCCTGGCCAGCATGAACGCCGCGCCCCGGTGCGCGGACTCGGTGGACGCCTACGCCGGGCGGGAGCGGCTCGCCGATCCGGTGATCTGGGTGAACGTCGGCTTCCACCACGTCGCCCGCGACGAGGACGCCGACCCCATGCCGGTGCACTGGCAGGGCTTCCGCGTGACCCCGCGTGATGTCACGGCCAAGAATCCGTATGGCGGTTGACGCGAACGGTTCGCGACTCGCCGGTGAAATCGGGCAAAGGCTGGGGAGGAAGGGCTTTCTAGGGCAGTGTAAGGAGCATGCCGGTGCACACTGAGCTCGAGCGCCTTGCAGGTGGGGCGCACCACGATCCGCACTCGCTCCTCGGCGCCCACCTGGGCCCCGGGGGAGTGACCTTCCGCGCGCTCAGACCCCTGGCCACCCGGGTGGAGGTCGTCCTGGCCGACGGCGGCAGGCACGAGATGCAGCACGTCGCGTTCGGGGTCTTCGAGACGACGGTGCCGGGACTGGACAAGGTGCCCGACTACACCTATCGGGTGACGTACGGCGACGCCGAGCCGTACGAGATGAAGGACCCCTACCGGCACTGGCCCACGCTGGGCGAGATCGACCTGCACCTGATCAGCGAAGGCCGGCACGAGCGGCTGTGGGAGGCGCTGGGCGCGCGGGTGATACGCCACGAGGACGTCGACGGCACGGCGTTCAGCGTGTGGGCGCCCAACGCGCGCGGCGTGCGGGTGGTCGGCGACTTCAACCACTGGGGCACCGACTTCCCGATGCGCTCGCTGGGCCGTTCGGGCGTGTGGGAGCTGTTCGTCCCCGGGCTGGGGCCGGGCGAGCGGTACAAGTTTCAGATCCTGGGCGTGGATGGGGTCTGGCGCGACAAGGCCGACCCGATGGCGCGGCGGACCGAGGTGCCGCCGCAGACCGCGTCGGTCGTGGAGCGGTCGGAGTACGTGTGGGGCGACGAGGAGTGGCTGGCCCGGCGGGCCACGCGGCAGGCGCAGCGGGAGCCGATGAGCATCTACGAGGTGCACCTGGGCTCCTGGCGGCCCGGGCTGAGCTACCGGCAGCTGGCCGAGGAGCTGGTCGCCTACGTGCGGGACATGGGGTTCACGCACGTGGAGTTCATGCCGGTGGCCGAGCACCCCTTCGGCGGCTCGTGGGGCTACCAGGTCACCTCCTACTACGCGCCGACCGCCCGGTTCGGGTCGCCGGACGACTTCCGCCACCTGGTGGACCGGCTGCACCAGGCGGGCATCGGGGTGTTCCTGGACTGGGTGCCGGCCCACTTCCCGATGGACGACTGGGCGCTGGCCCGCTTCGACGGCACGCCGCTGTACGAGCACGCCGACCCGGCCCGGGGCGAGCATCCCGACTGGGGGACCTTCGTCTTCGACTTCGGGCGCCGGGAGGTGCGCAACTTCCTGGTCGCCAACGCGCTGTACTGGCTGAAGGAGTTCCACGTCGACGGGCTGCGGGTGGACGCGGTGGCGTCGATGCTGTACCTGGACTACTCGCGGCGCGAGGGCGAGTGGACGCCCAACGTCTACGGCGGGCGCGAGAACCTGGACGCGGTGGACTTCCTCAAGGAGATGAACGCGGTCTGCTACCGGGAGGCGCCGGGCATCTCGACCATCGCCGAGGAGTCGACCGCCTGGCCGGGCGTGTCGCGGCCGGTGTACCTCGGCGGGCTCGGGTTCGGGTTCAAGTGGAACATGGGCTGGATGCACGACACGCTCGCCTACCTGCGCCATGAGCCGATCTTCCGGCAGTACCACCACCACCAGATGACCTTCTCGCTCATGTACGCCTACAGCGAGAACTTCGTGCTGCCGCTCTCCCACGACGAGGTCGTCCACGGCAAGGGCTCGCTGCTCGGCAAGCTGCCCGGCGACGAGTGGCAGCGCTTCGCCCAGCTGCGGGCGCTGCTGGCGTTCATGTGGGCGCATCCGGGCAAGCAGCTGCTGTTCATGGGCGGCGAGTTCGGCCAGGGCTCTGAGTGGTCGGAGGAGCGCGGCCTGGACTGGTGGGTGCTGGAGTTCGACGGGCACAAGGGCGTGCAGCGGCTCGTGCGCGACCTCAACCGCGTCTACCGGGAGACGCCCGCGCTGTGGGAGCAGGACTGCACCCCCGACGGGTTCCGGTGGATCGACGCCGACGACGCCCAGGGGAACACCTTCTCCTTCCTGCGCTACGCGAGCGACGGCTCGGCGCTGGCGTGCGTGGTCAACTTCAGCGGCGGGCCGCACGAGGAGTACCGCATCGGCCTGCCGTACCCGGGCATGTGGGAGGAGGTCGTCAACACCGACGCCTACGACTACGCCGGGAGCGGCGTGGGGAACCTGGGCGCGGTGGAGGCGGTCGAGGAGTCCTGGCACGGCCTGCCGTACTCGGCGAGCATCAGGGTGCCGCCGCTCGGGGCGGTTTGGCTTAAGGGAAGCTCAAGCGCGGATTAACGAGGGCCGAGGGCCCTTGCGGGGGACGGGCCGTACTAAATAACAAAGTTTGTTACCAGTACGGCTCTTCCCCCGTTTCTCTGGAGCACCCCTTTGAGAAGACTCACCCTCGGCTCGCTCGTCGCCGCCGCCGCCCTGCTCGCGGGGTACGGCACGGCCACCGCGGCCACCCCCGCCACCGCCACGTTCGCCGTCACCTCCGACTGGGGCTCCGGCTTCCAGGCCGGTGTCACCGTCAAGGCCGGATCGAGCGCGCTGTCCGGCTGGAAGGTGGAGTTCGACCTGCCCTCCGGGACGACCGTCAGCTCGGTGTGGGACGCCGAGATGACCAGGAGCGGCAACCACTACACCTTCACCGGCAAGTCGTGGAACTCGGCGCTGGCCGCCGGGGCCAGCACGAGCTTCGGGCTGGTCGGCGCGCCCGGCGGGACCGTCAAGGCGCTGAACTGCAAGCTCAACGGCAACCCCTGCGCGGGCGGCGACGCCACGCCCTCGCCCTCGCCGAGCCCCACGGCCACTTCGACGTCCAGGCCCACGTCCAGGCCCACGGCGACACCTACGGCCAGGCCCACGGCGACACCTACGGCGACACCGACCGGGAAGCCGACCTCGTCCCCCACGCCCACGCCGACCGTGACGCCCACCTCCAACCCGGGCGGCAAGAAGGTCGTCGGCTACTTCACCAACTGGGGAATCTACGGCCGCAACTACCACGTCAAGAACCTCCACACGAGCGGCAGCGCGGCCAAGCTGACCCACATCCTGTACGCCTTCGGCAACGTCACCGGCGGCAAGTGCGTGCTGTCGGACACCTACGCCGACTACGACAAGGCCTACTCGGCGGCCGACAGCGTCGACGGCAAGGCCGACACCTGGGACGACGGCGCCCTGCGCGGCAACTTCGGCCAGTTGCGGCGGCTGAAGGCCATGTACCCGCACCTGAAGGTCATCTTCTCCTTCGGCGGCTGGACCTACTCCGGCGGCTTCACCGAGGCGGCCAAGAACCCCGCCGCCTTCGCCAAGTCCTGCCACGCCGTGGTCGAGGACAAGCGGTGGGCCGACGTGTTCGACGGCATCGACATCGACTGGGAGTACCCCAACGCCTGCGGGCTGACCTGTGACACCAGCGGGCGGGCGGCCTTCAGGAACCTCATGGCCGCGCTGCGCGCCGAGTTCGGCGACAAGGCCCTCGTCACCGCCGCCATCACCGCCGACGGCACCGACGGCGGCAAGATCGACGCCGCCGACTACGCCGGGGCCGCGCAGTACGTCGACTTCTACATGCCGATGACCTACGACTACTTCGGCGCCTGGGCCAAGGAGGGCCCCACCGCGCCGAACGCGCCGCTGCACTCCTACGACGGCATCCCCACCCCCGGTTTCTACGGCGACAAGGCGATCCAGAAGCTCAAGGGCCTCGGCATCCCGTCGGGCAAGCTGCTGCTCGGCATCGGCTTCTACGGCCGCGGCTGGACCGGCGTGACCCAGGCCGCGCCCGGCGGCAAGGCCACCGGCCCGGCGCCCGGCACCTACGAGGCGGGCATCGAGGACTACAAGGTGCTCAAGACCAAGTGCCCGGCCACCGGGACCGTGGGCGGCACGGCCTACGCCTTCTGCGGCGGGCAGTGGTGGAGCTATGACACGCCGGGCACCGTCGCCGGGAAGATGTCCTACGCGCTCAAGCAGGGCCTGGCCGGGGCGTTCTTCTGGGAGACCAGCGGCGACACGGCGAACGGCGAGCTCATCACGGCCATCCACAAGGGCCTGAACTAGGAGGTCTCTCGCCCAGTGCCCCCTCGTCCCGGAGTACACGGGCACTGGGCGAGATCCACATATTTCTCTACACTCCGGGATCGTGCTCCTGCGACGCGCGATCGTCCCCGCCCTGCTGCTCGCCCTGTTACCGGCTCTGGTGACCGCCGCACCGGCGTGGGCCGACGATCCGGTCGCGGACAAGCTGGAGGCGGGCATCACCGGGCCCACTCGCGTGATCGTCGAGGTCACCTCGCCCGTGGACTCCGGCGCGGTGGCGCTCAAGGCGGCCGACGAGGACGCCGAGGTCGTGCTGAACCCGGCGGCCCAGCCGTTCATCGTCGTGGAGGGCACCGGCGAGGAGCTGGCCTCGCTGGCCGAGGACCCCAGGGTGGTCGCCATCCACCGGGACCGCGCCTACCCGCCCGCCGCCGTGGCCTCGTCCAACCTGAGCCTCGTCGGCGCCGACCAGGCCCACGCGGCGGGCGCGACCGGCGCCGGGCAGGCGATCGCCGTCCTGGACACCGGCATCGACCGCGACCACCCGGCCTTCGCGGGCCGCATCGCCGACGAGGCGTGCTTCTCCGCCGTCGACGAGGGCGTCCAGTCCCTGTGCCCCAACGGCGCCTCGACCCAGCTCGGGGCGGGCGCCGCCGAGGCGTGCGCCGAACTGTGCTTCCACGGCAGCCACGTGGCGGGCATCGCCACCGCCGTCGCGCCCGGCGCGCAACTGCTTGCCGTCCAGGTCTTCAGCCGCATCGAGTCGCCCGAGGACTGCGGGGGCGAGGCGCCGTGCGTGATGGCCTTCGAGTCCTCCATCCGGCTGGCGCTGGACTACGTGGCCGCCTCCTCGCTGCCGATCGCCGCGGTCAACCTCAGCCTGGGCGGCATGCCGTACGAGACCTCCTGCGACGACGCGGTCTTCAAACCCAAGATCGACGCGTTGCTGGCCCGGGGGACCGCCACGGTCGTGGCCGCGGGCAACGAGTCGTTCGAGGGCGCCTCGTTCCCCGCGTGCGTCTCCTCGGCGGTCGCCGTGGGCGCGTCGGACTCCGCCGACGGCCTGGCCCCCTTCTCCAACCACGGCCCGCTCCTGGACCTGCTCGCGCCCGGCGTCGACATCACCTCGGCCGTCCCCGACAACGCCACCGACGTGCTCAGCGGCACCTCCATGGCCGCTCCGCACGTCGCCGGGGCGCTGGCCGTACTGAAGGCGCGCTCCCCCGACCAGCCCGTCTCGGCGCTCGTCGACCGGCTCACCGCCTCGGGGCGGCCGATCGCGTACCCGGTTTCGGGCGGCGAGAGCCGTACTCCCCGCCTGGACGTCTACGCCGCCCTCACCGGCGCGCCGCCGTCCTCGGCCCCGAGCGGCCCCACCCCGACGCCTTCCGCCGACTCCCCCGCGCCCACCCCTGTGCCGCTGCCCACGATCACCGTCACGGTGACGGTCACGGTCACCCCGCCGGGCGCCGCCTCCGTCTGCACCCGTGGTACGGCCCGCACCCGCCTCACGCCCGCCCAGTGGGCCAAAGAGATCCACCGCTCCACCGGGAGCCTTTCGGATGCGACGTTGAGCTGCTACCTGCGCCTGGTGCAGAAGGCCAGCCAGGTCTTCCCGGAGGTGACGAAGGCGTCGACGCTGGGCACCGCCTACCGGGTGCTGCGGGCCGGGAAGACCTCGGCGCAGCGGATGGACCGCGCGCTCCTCACCGGGTGGCTGAACTGGGCCCGCGGTGTCAACGGAACGTCGACCTTGAGGACGGCTGAGAGGGTACGGCTGGCGGGCTGACACTCCATCGATCGGCGCTTCTTCGACGGTTGAGCAGTTCTTCGACGGCTGCCCACCCACCCGCCCGCCCCTGGTCATGCTGTGGCTGGCCACCGCAGGCAGTGCGGGCCGTAACCGGCGCTCATGGCCTTCTACGCCGTGATTCGGGACGTCATCATCGCTACAAGGTCGATCGAGCACGTGAGCGCCACCCCGCCCGACAGCACAGGGGACTCCCCCATGCGCTGGGAGCACTGGTGGAAGGCGTCGGCGGTGGGACCATCCCCGCGTGCGCGGGGAGCACAGCTGGGCTTTGGTGCAGCACAACGTGAGGCTCTACGCGAGGAGATGCAGGCGATGGGGTGCAGCGGCGCCAAGATCGTCACGGAGATGCGTACCCGCTGGCTGATGCGACCACGCGAAGCATGGCGCCACGCGCACGGCTGGACCCTCCAGCAGCTCGCAGACCGCCTCAACGCCGCGGCCGCCGCTTGCCCTGGCGATGCTCTGGCTGCTGATGCCTTCCTCGTTGCCAAGTGGGGAAATGCCTCACGGCGGCCGCAAGCTCCAAATGGAAATCGAAGCGTGGACCTTGGAGGCCATGCCACGCGCCCTCACCCAGGACCCAGTAACGAACCAGATTAAGGACAACATCATGAGACAGCAGAACATGGCAAACCACTGGTGGTGGCGACCCGGCTGGAAGAGCGGACGACGCTTCTACACCTGGCATATCACCTTCCAGAATGCGCCCGACGTACACCGGATTGCCCAGGCCTACCGAGAAGGCCTGGCCGGGGTCCCCGGCCTCGACCTGGTCCCCGACCGATGGCTGCACCTCACTATGCAGGGCCTCGGATTCGTCGACGAGGTAGCAGAGGAAGACGCCCGCGCGATCGTCGAGGCGGCGTCCCGCCGACTCGGCAATATCCTGGCCTTTGAACTGAAGTTCGAGCGCCCTGGCATCACCCCGGAAGCGATCCGTTGGGAAGTAACCCCGGCTGAGCCACCAGCCGCTGTACGCAGAGCAATCCGGCAGGCCATCGCCGAGGTATGGCCCAGCGTCCCAGAGCCCGAGGAGGGATTCGCCCCCCACGTGACCATCGCCTACAGCAGCGCCGAGGGCCCCTCCGCACCAGTCGCCGCCGCGCTGGCCAGCGTAGAGACTGCCCCCGCAGCCGCTCAGATCGACAGCGCGGAGCTCATCGTGCTGGGCCGCGACCGGCAGATGTATGAGTGGGAGCCATTCGCGTCCGTGCCGCTGGCCAAGCCGTAGCGGGGAACCATCCGCATGCTCGCCTACGGCTACCGCCACCGGCGTGGATGGCGGGAGGAGTGGAGGCCCGACAGGCGGCTGCCGTCTCCGTCGGCGGGAGCTACTCGGCCCGTGTAATCGGGTAGCGAACCTCGAACAGGCTGGCGTCGCGGCGGGTGATGTTCGCCTCCACGACGCGGCCTTCCGCATCGCCGGCGGTGGCGATGGTCATGCGGGTGACGCACAGCACGGGCGTGCCGGGCGCCAGGTCGAGCAGGCGGGCCTCGTCGGCTGTGGCCGACCTGGCTGTGATGACGCCTTCCCAGTCCAGGGTGCCCCAGCCAAGGTCGTTCTCCATACGGTCGTAGATGCCGCCGGGGCCTGTGCCGGGCTGGGCGAGGACGGTGCCGGCGGCGAGGTCGCCGGGCAGGTAGGAGGTGGCTAGCTGCATGACGCGGCCGGTGGCGGGATTGCCCATGATGCGGTCGCGGATGACGACCGGGTCGCCGACGGCCAGGCCGAGGAGGGGGGCGACGTCGGGCGGGCACGGCCCCTCAGTGACGGTAGGGGGTTGGAGAGCGCGCCAGGGCTGGACGGTCTGGGAGAAGTAGTAGCCGAGTTCGTCCCGGTAAGCGCGGGTATCGAGTGGGAGGGTCTGGCGTTCGGGTTGGGTGCGGACGGTCGTGCCGCCGCGCCGTACCGGGAGGAGCAGGCCCTCGGTGGTGAGCTGCGCGACGGCGCGGCGCACCGTGGTACGGCTGACGCCGAACTGGGCCTCGAGCTCTTCTTCCTTTGGGATCTTTGATCCGGGCGGGTACTGCCCCGTGGTGATCGCGTCGCGGAGTG
Source organism: Thermoactinospora rubra (assembly GCF_002093975.1). Lineage (GTDB taxonomy): Bacteria > Actinomycetota > Actinomycetes > Streptosporangiales > Streptosporangiaceae > Nonomuraea > Nonomuraea rubra_A. Next base: position 18,603 of record NZ_MSZZ01000005.1, on the reverse strand, counting down.
CCTGGGCGACGTCGTGCCAGCGCGCCATATCTCTCTCACCTCTACGGCTCATTACATCACTATCTATTGACGAAGTATCTACCCTAACCCACACTCCAAATAGGTAACTACCTATTTGAGAGTCGCGATTCTCGCCGTACCACCTGCACCACCCGCGGGCAGTATCCGCCTGCCCGCGGCCCCCAACACCAGCAGGAGGTCCTTCGTGACAACCCCCACCACCGCTTCTACCGCGGCCATCCCCGACCAGCGCACCGACCAGGCCACCGGTCAGCCCGTCGTGTGGCGCGACCCCCACTCCTACGTCTCCTCGGAGGTCTGGGACCGGCAGATCCAGCTCCTCGTCCGCGACCACCCCTGGGACCGGGTCATGGCCGAGCGCTGCTTCGGCCAGGCCATCGCCTACCTCATCACCGCGATGGAGAAGTGGGGCCAGCAGCTCGAGATCGGCTGCGGCCCGCTCATCGACCGCGCCGTCCACGCCTTCATCCTCGACACCCGCAACTACGCGGAGTTCTGCCAGCGGCACTTCGGCCGGTTCCTGCACCACGTGCCGGAGATCGAGTTCAAGTACGACGGGTCGGTCGAGCGCACCGCGGTGATCGTCAACAACAACGGCTTCCAGGTCGACTGGCCGCTGTGGGAGGCCGACTACATGAAGTGCACGCCGTGCGCGCCGGGCACCGAGTGCCACTGATCACCAGCTGAGCACCACCAGGCCAAGGGCCGGGACCTCCTAGCAGTCCCGGCCCTTTCCCATGCCCACCCCGCGATTCGCCGGTGATCAACAGTCCTGGGCCGCTACCGTGACGCGAGTCCTGTCCATTGCGTCCCAAGGTCCCCACTCATGCCCGCTGCCATCACCGACCACGCCGCCTACTGGGACCACTACGCCGCCGGCATGCCCGCCCGGACGCCCGAGGAAGCCCTCAAGACGGCCTTCTGCTGGACGCAGTACGAGGGTCACGGCCCCGGCGACGAGCTGCTCGGCGACCCCGCCACCGCGCTGGAGCTCGGCTTCGGCCGCGGCAACGCCGTCGCCGCCCTCGCCAGCAAAGGCGTCGACGCGACCGGCATCGACCTCTCGCAGGTGCAGGTCGACAACGCCTGGGCGATGTGGGGACACCTGCCCGGCGCGACCTACCTCCAGGCCGACGTCACCGAGTTCCTCACCGCCACCGACCGGCGGTGGGATGCCATCTACTCCATCTTCGGCGCCGCCTGGTTCACCGACCCCGAACAGCTGTTCCCGCGGGTCCGTGCCCGGCTCGCGCCGGGCGGACGGTTCGTGTTCTCCCACGCCCAGGCCGTGCCGGGCAGCTACGGCGTCCAGGGCATGTACGCCGGCGGATTCACCGGCCCCCAGACCTGGGTGTACCGGTGGGCCTACGAGCCCGAGACATGGGCCGACATGCTCCGTACGCACGGGTTCCGCGACGTGCGCGCCTGGCACGAGCCGGCGCCCACCGCTGGCTACGTCGGTACTCTCATCGCGATCGCCCACCGCTGACCACCACCCTGCGCCACCCTCGGCTCAGGACTCCCAATGAGGGGGGACGCTCAGGGACGGGATGCCCAGCCCCGCTCGCGACGGCACACGCTGGCCGGCGGCCACAGCCGAGACGTGGCTCCCTGTCCTCCCACCGCGATGGATAGACCCCGGCGCCGCACCACGGCTGGGTGTCGGGGCCTCCCACATCGCCCGATTCTGTCGGTGGTACCTGACAAGCTGTACGGCTGATGCGTTCACCGGATCTTTGGTCGGATGATGGAGGCGTGACCTCGTCGACGCCCTACCAGACCGCCGCGTACTACGCCCGGATTTACCGTGTGTCCGGGGGAACCATATACCGGTAGGCCAGCGAAGACCGCTGGCGCCGCACCGACCCCAAGCGACGACCGGTCCGCTACCACCCCGGCGGGGAGCACACCTATCCCGGGATCACCGGCCGCATCCACAAGGACCATCCCCGCGTGCGCGGGGAGCACGATGATCCAGCATGCCCCGCCGGGGCCGGCCCGGGACCATCCCCGCGTGCGCGGGGAGCACATGTTCCTGGCTGCCATCGCCAACCTTTGGTTGGGACCATCCCCGCGTGCGCGGGGAGCACGACAAGCTGCCCGGAGTGCCTTCGTTGCCTGGGGGACCATCCCCGCGTGCGCGGGGAGCACGTGCCGGTCCTCGTGCACGATGGACCAGGGCCGGGACCATCCCCGCGTGCGCGGGGAGCACGCTGCATCTGTGCTCTTTAAAGTCGCCGGTGAAGGACCATCCCCGCGTGCGCGGGGAGCACAGCAACGTCCGGCATGTCGGGCGGGGACAGGAGGGACCATCCCCGCGTGCGCGGGGAGCACCTGTCTCACTTAATGCCGTTATGACAGTGGCGGGGACCATCCCCGCGTGCGCGGGGAGCACCTGGAGAAGTTCTACGCTCGCCGCCCAGCCGTGGGACCATCCCCGCGTGCGCGGGGAGCACGATTCCATGGCCCGCATCTGGGATTCGGCGTCGGGACCATCCCCGCGTGCGCGGGGAGCACTCCGAGGGCCTCGCCAAGCTGGCGTGAGGCGCGGGACCATCCCCGCGTGCGCGGGGAGCACGAGGCCATCAACCAGATCCTCGCCGGGCTGGAGGGACCATCCCCGCGTGCGCGGGGAGCACACACGGCCGACCATTTGCACGTACAGGGCCGGGGGACCATCCCCGCGTGCGCGGGGAGCACAGGACCCCCATGCATGATCCGCTCGTCGTCGCGGGACCATCCCCGCGTGCGCGGGGAGCACGAGGGGCGGCCAGTAGCGGCGGGTGACGTCCAGGGACCATCCCCGCGTGCGCGGGGAGCACTCGTCGCTGGCGCTATCCAGGCCCTGCCCATGGGGACCATCCCCGCGTGCGCGGGGAGCACCAAGATCTCCTCCAGTGCGGGCTCGTCGCGTAGGGACCATCCCCGCGTGCGCGGGGAGCACTCACGGTACGGCTCGGCGACACCGACGTGATCGGGACCATCCCCGCGTGCGCGGGGAGCACTAGTTTGTCCGCTATCAACGCGGGCGCAATCCGGGACCATCCCCGCGTGCGCGGGGAGCACACCGCCCGCATCCCCCGCCGCTCCACCGCCGGGGGACCATCCCCGCGTGCGCGGGGAGCACAGGACCCACGCGCACAGGCCGGCGGCGATGAGGGGACCATCCCCGCGTGCGCGGGGAGCACGTGGCCCGGGTCGTCCGCAACCCGGAAGGGAAGGGACCATCCCCGCGTGCGCGGGGAGCACGAAGTTGCCGGTCTTCATGGTCATGACCACCCGGGACCATCCCCGCGTGCGCGGGGAGCACACCGTCCGCGCGACGATCTCCTCGCCCTCGCTGGGACCATCCCCGCGTGCGCGGGGAGCACTCCCCGTCCGGAGGACGATTCCAAAACGCCCTGGGACCATCCCCGCGTGCGCGGGGAGCACGACGCCTCACATCGGGACATCGACCTGCCGCCGGGACCATCCCCGCGTGCGCGGGGAGCACCTGGGCGGGTACGGGCGCGGGTACGTCATCGGGGGACCATCCCCGCGTGCGCGGGGAGCACGGCCTGCTGGGCGAGCATGGCGAGCTGGCGCCGGGACCATCCCCGCGTGCGCGGGGAGCACGTCAAAGGGGATTGTGTTTTGGCTGATTCATCGGGACCATCCCCGCGTGCGCGGGGAGCACAACCAGCGTGCCGTTTCGGGTGCCTCTCCGTGGGGACCATCCCCGCGTGCGCGGGGAGCACCGCGAGTAGAAGGTCACCTTGGTCTCGCGGCTGGGACCATCCCCGCGTGCGCGGGGAGCACGGGTGACAGGTCGACGGTGAGTGTCAGGCGGCGGGACCATCCCCGCGTGCGCGGGGAGCACACCGTCCGCGCGACGATCTCCTCGCCCTCGCTGGGACCATCCCCGCGTGCGCGGGGAGCACGGTTTTGTGGGGTTGGGGAACAGGTGGGGACAGGGACCATCCCCGCGTGCGCGGGGAGCACGCGGGCTGGGTGCGCTCGCGCCGGTCGGGGGTGGGACCATCCCCGCGTGCGCGGGGAGCACCTTGAGCGCTTTCGCGGCGTCGTGCACGTCCCGGGACCATCCCCGCGTGCGCGGGGAGCACGGCACGGTAGGTGACCTATATCGTGCCCCACTGGGACCATCCCCGCGTGCGCGGGGAGCACAAGATAGCGCCGTTCATTCCGACGTTCCTGCAGGGGACCATCCCCGCGTGCGCGGGGAGCACATGGGGGAGTCCCGAGTGGTGCTGCGGATGCTGGGACCATCCCCGCGTGCGCGGGGAGCACACCCCGTGGCAGCCGATCGCCGGCGAGCCGCCGGGACCATCCCCGCGTGCGCGGGGAGCACTGCGATCCAGCGGCGCCGCGGCCGCTGGTCTGGGGACCATCCCCGCGTGCGCGGGGAGCACCGCCTGGATGGCCGTGACGAGCCTCTGGAGCGGGGACCATCCCCGCGTGCGCGGGGAGCACCAAGCGGGAATTCAATAAATCTCTTCTCTCGTGGGACCATCCCCGCGTGCGCGGGGAGCACACTGCGCGACCTGCACATTCACACAGTCAGCACGCAGATTTGAAGCACTTCCTGAAAATCGGACATTCGCCACTCAACCGACCGCCTGACGGCAACGCCGTACCACCGCACACGTCCGCCGTGCTCCATGATCGCGCCATCGACCACCACCCCTCAGCGCTGCCGGTAACGACGACGCTTGGCCGCCTTGCTCCAGCCACTCGGGGGCGCTTCCGCCGAGATCGCCGGCTTCTCCTTGGGCCGCCGGATCAACACCAGGCCGTCATGGTCGACCGGATGCCAATGGTGATCATGGGTTTCGAAGGCGAATCCCTGCTCGTTGTTCGTCGAGTACACCAGCAGTGCCCGCCCGGTGTCGGCGTACTGCCGTACCTCTTTCCACAGCGCCTCCCGCACGCGCGCCGACGGGTCGCCGATGAAGACCCCCGGAGAGATCTCCATCAACCAGCGCGTGAGGAACCCTCGGAGCCCACAGGGCAGCGCGTCAGCACGATGACGGTCACCAGGGCACCTCGTCATCGCCGGGGTAGGGGTAGGCGAAGTCGTCGGCGTAGTTCCGCCCCGCCTCCAGCTCGATCCCGTGATCGCTCTGAAGCGTGACACGGTCGGCGTCGTCCTCGGTGGGATCGCCCACGGCCTGCTCGGGAAGCAGCAGATGCTTGATGTCGTCCACGCACCGCTTGAGCAGGCCCATCCTGTTGACCTGGTCCCTGATCGCGCGACGTGTCCTGGAGCCGACGTCCTCCGGGCTTTCCGCGGCTACGTCGAAGGCGATCGGGATGGCGACCTCGGTCTTGTACAGGTCGGCGATATCCAGGACAAAGGAGAGTTCGTGCCCGGAGTGAATGAATCCCAGCCCCGGTGCGCATCCCAACGCGGCCACAGCGGTCTGGGCGATGCCGTACATGCACTGGGCCGCGGCCGTAACCGCCTGGTTGGCCGGATCTCCGAAGGAGAAGTCTCCAGGAAGGTACTGGCGGCCACTCCAGCTCAGGCCGACCCGGGCGGCGTGTTGGCGGTAGCAGTCCTTGACCCGCCGCCCTTCCCGGCCGAGCAGTTCGTGCCGGGTGAACCCCGACGGATCCTCTCCCGGAAAGCGCATGCGGTACATCTCGCGTGCGACCTCCAGCCGGGCGCGCCGGTTGGCCCACTTGGTCGCCTGCGCCTCGACCAGGGCCGAGGACCGGCTCAGGGACCGGCCGCCCGCGTAGAACCGCACCCCGTGTTCGCCCACCCACACCACGCCGGCCCCGCTGTCTCCCAGTACGGCCATGGCCTGGTGCGTGACCCGGGTGCCGGGGCCGAGCAGCAGCGTGCCGATGGTGGCCGACGGGATGTGGATGACGCCTTCGGCGTCCTCGGCCGTCAGGGCGTTGTCTTCGCGGTGGACCGTGCAGCGTTCCAGGTAGACGAAGGAGAGCCGGTCTCCCGTCCGGGTGAGTTCGCGCGGTGAGGATGCGCCGCGCCGGCCGACGGTGGTCATGAGTACGCCGCTGCCAGCGTCATCAGACCGCACCCGTAGGCCTTCGCTTTGCCGAGCCCCTGGGTGAGGGTGCGCCGGAAGGCGTCGGGGTCGGTCACCTCCAGCAGGCCGTCGAAGGTGACGGTCAGCAGGGTGACCCGCTGCCGGTGCCCGGCTTTGCCGAAAACGAGCTGGCGCCGGTTGTGGACGACCAGCTCGTACTCGTCGCCTTCGGGGACGAGGCGTCGCTCGGGCGGCTTTTCCACCACCTTGAACCCGGCGCGTTCCTGCCGCTGCAGCAGCCAGCGCGTCTGGTGCCGCACACCGACATGCGCGGTGATCTTGGTTGGTTCCGTGTCGGTACGGCGGGCGGTATGGACGGGGTTGGCGGTGAGCCGGAACGCCCAGCGGTCCCCGGCGGCCAGGCAGGACAGCAGGGGGGTGTAGTCGTAGGTGTCCCAGCGCCCGGTCTGGGGCCAGCCGGCCTGCTCGACCAGGTGGGTCAGGTCGGGCTTGGCCGGGCTGACGAGGTAGAGGTAGGTCTCGGCGCGGCTGTCGGCGTCGATGCGCCACAGGACTCTGGGGCCGTCGCCCGCGCCGGATGGCAGGTCCGCGAACGACGACATCACCGCGGCGTGCAACCTCTGTGGTGAGGACAGCAGTCGGCGCGCGCCGATGCGGGCGGTGTTGAAGCGGAAGCGGGTCAGGTGCATCAGGCACCCTCCAGGAGGGCGGTCGGATCATGGCGGGGACGCGCGGCGGGGTTGGAAACGGTCACCCGGGTGTGGCGGATGCCGCGCAGGGCGTACTGGCGGTGGCGTGGGTCGAAGCTGATCGGCTGGTCGCGGACGCTGTCCGTGGGCCCCTCCTGTGCCGTCGCCTCCAGGATGACCTCCAGGTCGAGCTCGGGCCGGTGCTGATGCCGCCGCTGGTGTACCCGCGAGGCCCGCCACTCCTCCCGCGCCAGGGCTTGTTCCAGTGTCAGCTCGTGCCGTACGCCCAGGTCCACCGGTCGTGCCGGGGGGCAGGAGCGGCGCCCGAGATAGGGGAGGAAGACCGGCTCGCGCAGCGCCCGATGCAGGCGGTCGATGAGCTCCGTGTCACCTTCCACCGCTGCCACGAACACGGCGTCGGCGAGGTAGAAGCGTTCCGACACGGGCAGGGACTCCCCGCTGAAGCGTTGCGCGGTGTGGTAGTCGCGCAGCAACACGCCTGGCTGGTCGACGCGGACCCCGAACCGCAAGGCCGCCAGATCGGCGAGGTCGTCGGAGCGGCGGTGTCCCAGAGCCGCCGCCAGCAGCCCGATGACGCCGCTCTTGGTGGGCGCGGCCTCGGTGGAGCGTCGGGCGAAGCGTGAGGAGGACCCCCACGATTGCAGGGGGCCGGCGAGTTGCATCAGCAGGACGCTCATGCCCCGTCCTGCCGCCGAGTGATCTCCTCACCGGCTGCCGCAACCAACGCCGCCAGCGGCATCTCACGACCCAGTGCCGACAGCGCCCGGGTGTTCTCGCCGACGCGCAGCAGCCAGCAGGGCGCCTGATCGGTCAATCCATAGGCCTGCTCGACCTGGGGGATGTAGGCGGCCAGCCGTTCGGCGGCCTGCCGGATGTAGCCGCCGATCTCCGGTTCGGCCCGGCAGGGCTCCTCGAAGGCGCCGACGAAGTTGATCGGCCGGGTCGAGCGGATCTTGACCAGGACCGCGTCCGGCAGGGTGTGGTTGGCGAAGGTGTTCATCTTGCCGGTCGGCAGGGAGGTGATGAAGCACTGGACGAAGGCCTCCACGGCCCTGCGGACCGGCTCGGTGGCGGGTTGGTCCTCCCGCTGTCCCTTGCCGAGGTTCCTCCGGAGGAGATCCACGTCGACGGCGGCGTACCGGTAGAGAGTGGCGGAGTTGAACTCCACGGTGCCGATCATGCCGGCGCCCAGGTCGTCGGTCTCGCGCGTCTTGTAGTCGTCGACGGCGGTGTAGTAGTCGGACTCGTTCTCCACGCGGTGAACGCTGATGGCGTGCGCGACCTGCGCGGCGGCGTCCACGTTGATGTCGGCGCCGTCGGCCACCATGCGGCCGAACAACGCGATATCGACCGAGTGCCGGCTGTTGGCGATCTGTTTGGCCCGGTCCTTGTTGGTCTTGTCCTTGAAGTAGGTCTTGATGTCATCGCGTCCCTCGACGGCGAGCTCGGCCAGGCCGTCCAGCTGGTGGGCGCTGAGGAACAGCAGGTACTTCGACTCCGGGGCCGGCTCCGGCCCGTCCTTGGCCGCGCTGCGCTTGGGAATGTCGATCTTGGATCCAGTGGCGTTCTGGATCGTCTCCGCCGCCAGCGCCCAGGCTTGTGCCTGCTCAATGGTGCCGTCGAGGCGTTTGATGCGCTCGGCGAGGAGTTCGGCCACCTTGCGGGTGCGCACGCCGAGGTCCGTGGGGTCCAGCAGGTCGTGGAAGGCGCGGCGGGTGGCACGCTTCCACGCCTGGCTGGAGACGCGGGCGCGCAGCACCCCGCCGTACATGGCGGTCTTGGGGGTCCCGGTGTCGTCGCGGTTCAGGCAGCTGGGCGGAACGGTCTGCAGCGCGTGGAGTTCCAGGATGGTGCGTGTCATCGGCTGTCCTCGTCGGTGGGGGTGGCCATGGGGGCGGCGGTGTCGTCGGTTCGGTCGGGTTGGTAGGCGTGGAAGCCACGGCCCCAGCTCTGCCGTACCTGCCGGAGCCCGTCCGGGTATTGGGCCAGGTAGAGCTGCTGGGCGAGCAGGGCGTAGTCCAGGGGAACCGCCTCCCGGCGAAGCAGGGAGACGACTTCCCGGAGGCGAAGCGCCAGGGCGTCCCGCGTGCCGGCGGTGCCCACGCGGACGAATCGGCGCCGGATCGGCTCCTCGATCGTCCCGGGGGGCATCAGCCTGCGTACGGCAGCGCCGAGCTCGACGCCTTCCTCGTGCATGCCCCGCTGAGAGTGGGACTGCTGGTGGAGCGCGTAGAGCGTGACGGCCAGGAACAGCGCGGTCTCGGCTCGCACCGCCGGGCCCTCCGGGAGAGTCTGCCGGTCGTAGAGCCGGTCGGTGCCGGTCATGCCCCACAGGTCGGGCACGTCCTGCGGCAGCTTCCCCGCGCCTCGTCGAAGCCGGGCCAGCAATGCCACGGCCCAGCTTCGGTCCCTCAGGTAGTCCTTCTGGAGCGGGGCGATGAAGTCGCCGGCGGTCTCGCGCACGAGTTCCGCCGGGGAGCGTTCACCGGTGGGAGGGGCGGGGGTCATGACCGTGTCTCCACTTCTTGCCGTATCGAACCTTCTCGCCGTATCGAACCGGTGGCGTCGTCGACTGCCGGAGCGTCACCCGCGGCGGAGAGGGGAAGCGCCGCCCGCAACCTGCCGCGGAAGACCAAGCCGGCCTGTGACGTGGACAGCCAGAGCTCCCGGCCCTGGCCGGTCTTGACGATGCGGCCCACCCATGCAGCCTGCGGGGCCGACCCGAGCAGCTCGTCACCCATCCGCCGGATGATCCGATGAGCGTGCCGTTGCCACGCCGTTCTCTGGTCCTGCGGGGAGGCTTCGGGCCGCAGGCGTGCGAGCCAGTCTCGGAACGGTCCATCGAGTGCGGCGAACCCGGCCGTCCGCGCGTTGGCTCGGGGCGGGTCGGTCGCGGCGCCGGCGGCGCGGGCGATGTCGGCGGCCAGATCGCCCAGCACGGTGACGGCTTTCTCGGCATCGGCGACCGCGTCGACGGCAGCCTGCCCCAGCGCGGTGTCGCTCTTGTGCAGCAGCACCACCGGCATGGCCACCGCGTCGTCGATGATCTCGTCGATGATCGACTGCTGCGTGCCGTACACCACGCCGATCAGCCGTGCCCGGATCAGGAAGTCACCCGGCAGGTCGCCTTCCACGGTGAGCCGGGCGACCCACTCCAGCATGCGGGGCTGGACGATGGCGGCGGCCTCCTGGCGTTGCTCGGCTCCTTCGGCCCGTCCGGCGACCAACGCGCCCAGTCCTCGCCACGCGCTCCGGCTGGGGTCGTGCTCACGCGGCAGGTAGACCTGGGGCATGCCGAGCTTCTTCTCCTGGGCCGGGCTGCGCCGCCAGCCCGTCATCGGCTCGCGCTGGTGCATGTTGTGCGGAGCGAGCGGGTCACCGTAGGCGAGGATCACACCGGTGACGCCCTCGGCGTCGAAGGTCAGCCGGATGCGGCGGGACTGCCACGTGTAGAGGTCGCGTACGCCGCCGGGCCGCTTGGCCAGCTCCCGTTGGTCTGCCTGCTGCGGTCCCGGCGGCGGGCGGCGCCAGGCGGGGAGATCATGGCCGAGGTCGACGCGGAGGTTCCCCGTGTCGAAGGCGAGCAGGTTGAGCAGCAGGGTCTCGCGCAGGTCGTCGCCTTCCACCAGGACCCCGCCGAGATTTCCCGCCCATGAGACGCCTTGCGGGTAGACCTTGCCGCCTTTGACACGCGGATCGCCCACGGCACCGGTTTTGATGCCGGAGGTGTCGAAGGCCTGGGCGTGCACCACCCAGCGGGCGGCTTCGGCGAAGCTCAGCCGCTCGACACCGCGAGCGCGCATGGTGAAGAAGGGCGCTCCGTTGGGGACGTCGGCGACGAGACGCTCAAGTGAGGTGACCTCGCCGGTGGCGGTGCGCAGTCCCGCGGTCTGGAAGAAGGGCTCGACCGGGTGGAGCAGGTCGAAGCGGTGGCGGTGCTGATGGAGGTAGGCGCCGACGCGGTCGACGGGGAGAGCGTCGTTCCACATCTCGCGCCAATGGTCGATGTCCTGGGGGCCGTCGACGGCGTCGTGCAGGATCGCCAGCAGCAGCCGCGTCAAGGCGAACTCCTGCGTGGGCACATCCCCCACCAACCGCCGCAGGTCAGGCGCCTGGCGGAAGACCTCTTGCAGGGACAGCTCGGCGATGCCGCCGTCATGGCGCTGCACAGGCATCCAGCCGCGAGTGGTCAGGTCGAAGGACGGGTGGCCGACGTCACTCGGCACGGGTCACCTCCAGGCCGTCGGTGCGGGTGTAGTGCAAGTCGTAGCCCGCCAGCCGGGTCCGGCCATCTTCGTCCAGCGCGAGGATCAGCTCCCCCGCCAGCCAATGACTGTCGGGAGACTGCCAGGCCGGGACGCACCGGGCTTCCAACTCGCCGATCGCCCGGTCGAGAGTCTCGGGGACGGAGAACTGGAAGGGCAGCCGAAGGCCACAGGAGACCACGACGCGCGCCAACCGGGGGTCGGGCGGCGCATCGGTCGGCAGTTCCCAGCCGCCGCGGCCCTTGCCGAGCCACGGCAGCGTCCATAACGTTCCGTCTGTACGGCGCTGCACCACCAGGACTTCCAGCGACTCCATGCTGTCGCGGACCTGGGCCCGCCCCCGGCGAGTGTCCTCGGCGTCGCCGACACCGGCCTCCAGCCAGCCGATCAAGGGGTTCCCGGCCCTGCCGACCTGGCCGAGCTGGAAGCTCGACGCCTTCTGGCGTTGCCGTTCCCGATGCAGTTCCTGGCTTTCCCAGGCCTGGGCCATGGCTTCCTGCCAGGTGTCCGGTCCGACCGGCTCGTGGCCGTAGGCCTGTTGGACGAGAGGGCTGATGTCTTCGGGCAGGCGCACCGTGTGCCCGGTCGAGGCAGTGCCGGAGAGGTACGGCTCAAGCACGGCGGCCGAACGCAGCAGCGCATGCAGCCGGTAGATGTGTCGCGAGCCGGGCACCGGCTCGATGGGGGTGGCGCTCCAGTCGGCTCCGGTTATCAGGCAGCGGGCCGCGCGCAGCCGTCGCGGCCGATCGCTTTGCCCCTCGCCCCGCTCATGCCGGTGCAGGCGGCCCATTCGCTGCAAAAGCAGGTCTATCGGGCACAGGTCGGACACCAGCAGGTCGAAGTCGATGTCCAAGGACTGCTCGGCGACCTGGCTGGCCACCACGATGTGAGCGTCGGCAGGGCGGCGTCCCGCGCTCTTGTCCGGCGGGCCGAACCTGTCGAGCAGGTCCGCGTCCTTGGCGGCGCGGTCCAAGTCGACGAAGCGGGCGTGCGCCACGGTGATCTGCTCGCGGCCGAATCGTCGCCGGAGGTAGGCCGCGGTCTCCAGCACGCGGTCGACGGTGTTGCGCACCACCAGGGCACAACCGCCTTCGGCCAGCTCTTCGACGAGCCGATCGCCCAAATGGGACAGCTCATCGTCGAGTCGCTCCAGCCGTACCTCGACCCTGCGAGCCGACGGGGCGACCGCCTCCAGGACGGGCGTACGGCCCGGCTCGACAACAGTGATCACAGGGTAGGCCGCCGTGTCTGCTGACTCACCCGCTGTCGTCCCGGCGTATGCCGCGGCGAGTTTGTGACGACGGCCGGCGGGAAGCGTCGCCGACAGCACCACGACCGGCACGTGATAGGCGCCCAGCCACGACAACACTCGATCCAGATAGGAATTCATGTAGGTGTCGTAGGCGTGCGCCTCGTCGATGACGACGACTTTGCCGGCCAAGGCCAGGTGCCGTAATGCCAGGTGGCGGCTTTTCAGCCCCATGAACAGCAACTGGTCGACGGTTCCGACCACGAATGACGACAGCATCGCCTTCTTCTTGCCCCGCAGCCACTGGTGCGCAATCAGCTCGGCGGAAGAAATTCGGCGATCGGCGCGTGGCTGCCATTCGTCTGTGTGGCCATCCAGGTCGACGCCGCGCACTGCCCTTCGGCCGGCACGTACCAGATCGGCATAGTCTTCGTTCAACGCCGCCTTGGAATGCGCGAGAAGAACTGAATAAGATTCATGCTCCGATTTCTCGGGCAGAACGCGCGGCAGCCACCTCAACATGCGAGGGAACATCGCATTGCTCGTCGCCATGGTGGGCAGGGCGACGAAGCATCCTCCGGCTCCGGAGCGGTCGGCGAAGACCTCGGCGACGGCGAGGGCCGCTTCGGTCTTGCCCTCTCCCATGGGCGCCTCAATGATCATCAGCCCTGGAGCGGCCATCCTCCGCGCCAGCTCGATCGCGCGTTCCTGGACCGGGTGGATGGTGGCCTGCGGCGGCAGCTGGAACCTGGAAGCGAAGAGCGCGTGCGCACCCACCGCCGGTGGGGCCGGCTGCCATGGCGCAGGCAGGTTGAGCCCGCGCCATGCCGCTGTCACCCGAGCCTTGCTATCGCGGTGTTCGGCGTCGGGGAAGTACGGGAACAGGTCTGAGTTGCTGGCGATCCAATCCGCTACGATGACCAGCCCCGTCAGCAGCACCTGCGCCGGTTGGGAGAGCTTCGCCTCGGACCAGCCCGCCAGGCAGCTCGTGACACCACATGCGTCCGCGCAGCGGTCCAGGAGCTCCCACTGGACGCTCTTCCACAAGGCGGCACAGCTCGGGGTCCGCAGCAGCTCGGGATGAAGGTTGACACCACGAATGTCCAAGAACGTGGGCGGCACCCCGTGGTGGCCACCTGCGATGACGCAGAACTGGCCCGTGGCCGGGCGCGTCCAGCCATGCCGTTCGGCAAGCCATTCCTGAAGCAGGAGCTGACCGGCCAGACTGTGGGGCGCGAGCTTGCGGTCAGGCAGCTGCTTGTAAGCCGGCATGCGCAACCCGGCCGCCCGCATGGCTTCGGCGAGGGAATCCACCTGGCAGGCGAACGCCGGCGTGGCCTTGCCGATGTCGTGCGTGGCCGCCAGCCAGATCGCCAGCCGACGCGCTTCCGTCTCGCCTTCCGGCAGGGCTTCGGCGACGATCCGATGCACTTGACGAGGAAGCCAGCGGTCCCACAGCAACTCGGCGACGGCGCCGCTGTCGGCCATGTGCCGCCACAGCGGCAACCAGCCATCGGTCGCCCGATCGTGCTTGGCCCAGACTGTCCGCGCCGGGGCCGACAGCTCATACACCAGGTGATGAAGAGACGACTCCTCGTCGAGCATGGACGTCATTTAATGGCACCGTCCCCACCGACGTGGCTGGAGCCGCAGGACGGGAGGATGGGAAGTACGCCGAGGGAGCAAGATCCTCCACCAAAGGAGAATCTTCCTCCACCCGGAGGCATGAGGATCTCATCCCCGCAGAGCGCGGGGAGCACATTCATGGTCCGATCCTCTCGGGGGCATCCCCGCATGCGCAGGGAGCAGGGTCGGCAAAGCTGCCGATAGATGACGATAGCGGTCAGCGCCCTGGGCGGGGGGAGGAAGGTGGGGTGATTGCGTGGATCACCCGTTGTTGGGCGGCTTGACCACTGCCCTTGCCCAGAGGAAGGCGGCACCAAAAGCGGTCCCGCCAGCGATCACAGCTTGAAGGGGAGGCGTGCCCGACATGGAGGTAAATGCGGTGACCAGACCGCCTGCTGCGGCAGCAAACAGAAGGAGCAGGAAGAGGAGGGGGTCTAAGAGGGCGTTCTGCGAGTCGATGCCTGTGATGCCACACTGTGATCGAGTGGATTTGTAGCGTTACCGCCGACCGGTCGAGCCGGATGTGCTGGGATGGCCGCGTGACCGAGCGCAAGCCGTACCCGAGCGACTTAACCGACGCGCAGTGGGCGTTGATCGAGCCCGTGCTCACAGCGTGGAAGGCCGCGCACCCCTCAGTCAGCGGCCACGAAGGCAACTACGAGCTCCGCGAGATCGTCAACGCCATCCGCTACCAGGGGCGAACCGGCGTCCAATGGGACTTTCTCCCGCACGACCTGCCGCCCAAGAGCGCGACGTACTACTACTTCGGCAAGTGGCGTGACGACGGCACCGACAAGACGATCCACGACCTGCTGCGCTGGCATCTGCGCGAGAAGAAGGGCCGATTAGCCGACCCGAGCCTGGTCGTTCTGGACACCCAGAGCCTCCACGTCGGGGCCGGGGTCCCCACCGCCACGACCGGCCGGGATGCGGCCAAGAAGGTGCCGGGCCGTAAGAGAGGCTTGGCTGTGGACGTGCTGGGCCTGGTCGTCGCCGTGGTCATGCTGGCCGCCTCCGCCCACGACAACACCGCCGGGATCGCCCTGCTGGACCGGGTCGCCACCGCCACCGAGAGCAGCGTGACCAAAGCGCTGGCCGACCAGGGATTCAAGAACGCCGTCGTCGCCCATGGCGCCGATCTGGGGATCGACGTGGAGATCATCGAACGTAACCCCGCCGACAAGGGGTTCGTCCCCCAGCCCAAACGATGGGTCGTCGAGCAGACCTACGGCATCTTGATGTTCCACCGGCGCCTGGTCCGCGACTACGAGCACCATCCAGCCAGTTCCGAATCGCGGGTGTACTGGGCGATGACGGACGTGATGTCCCGCCGCCTGACCCGCGGCACCTACCCGGCGGAGCGGTGGACATGACCGCGCCCGACGCTCGCCGGCCCGACCCCGGAACCTGGCTGCTGGACCGGCTCGATGCTCGTGAACAGGCTTTGACCTGCCAGATCACCCAGACCCAGGCGGAGATCGACACGCTGACCGCGCTGGTGGGCGAGCTCAGCGAGCAGGTCGAGCATCTGCGGATCAGCCGCAAGACCCTCTTGTCCCTCGCCGAGGAAGATCCCGCTCCGGCCGAGCCACCGCCCGTGATCCCCGATCACCCCGCCTACCAGCAGATCCTCACCATTTTCGGCGAGGTCGGCGAGTCTTTGCGCGCCCGCGATCTGGCCCTGGCCATGGACCTGCCGCTGACACCCAACGGCATCCAGAACCTCCGCGCCAAACTCAAACGCCTGGTCAGCCGCGGCATCCTCATCGAGACCGAGCCCGGGTTATTCACCCAGCCGCGACCATAGCCACCACAGCGAACCTCTGACCTGGCGAGCTATCCCAACCCCAACGGCGAAACGGGCATCAACTCCCGAAACGCACTCTAAGGAAGGTGGGTCGCTTTTCATGGGTCCGGTCCTCTCGTTCATATGACGTCTACTGTGGGGGCACAGTAACACGGGTAAGCCTGAACGTGAGGATGCCCACTGTCAGCGGGTGCTACAGGCCGACACCTGGCAACCCACCAAGCCAGCGAACGTTTTCCGTTGCAGCGCTGGCGATGCGTCTTGCATGGTCATCTGACCGACGAGTTCTCCCCCATGGAGAACTACAAGGCTCTGGACTGCTGACTGTGATGGCGAGGCGTACAGTGGAGAAGTCATGGTGCCGTTGAGGGTAGAAGCTGCACGAAGGCGAGAAGATTTGCAGCGTCCGAAATGTCTGAGTTGTTGAAACTGCTCAGGAGTCGCGACTCGGAAGACTAAACCTGCAGGTCGCTCAGTGTGCTCCCCGCGCACGCGGGGATGATCCCATTAACGCCGAAATCGCGTGCATGGGTGGAAAGTGCTCCCCGCGCACGCGGGGATGATCCCACGCTGCCGGTCAGCTTGTCCAGGCCGTCCCGGTGCTCCCCGCGCACGCGGGGATGATCCCACCTGGTCGCCGGTCTTGAGGTCGCCCATGGTGTGCTCCCCGCGCACGCGGGGATGATCCCGGCGACGACGGCGCAGGCCTGGTCGTGGGTGAGTGCTCCCCGCGCACGCGGGGATGATCCCACCTACGGCGGCAGCGACGCCGAACGGTGGGCGTGCTCCCCGCGCACGCGGGGATGATCCCGGCGGCGACATCCCCCACGGCGACTACTTGGGGTGCTCCCCGCGCACGCGGGGATGATCCCAAGGCGCGCCGATGAAGACCAAAACCCGGCGCGTGCTCCCCGCGCACGCGGGGATGATCCCTGGGGCCGGCCTCGTCGAGCAGGCGGTGGGCCGTGCTCCCCGCGCACGCGGGGATGATCCCCTCATCGACAAGTGCAATCCAGCCGCGCTCGTGTGCTCCCCGCGCACGCGGGGATGATCCCCCGTCGACCACCTCGAACCGGGCGCCCTCTCCGTGCTCCCCGCGCACGCGGGGATGATCCCGGCTTCGCCAAGCTCGTCCACCCCGGCACCCGGTGCTCCCCGCGCACGCGGGGATGATCCCGAGCGTTGCTTCGTCACGTGTAAGGTCCTCCAGTGCTCCCCGCGCACGCGGGGATGATCCCGGGCGCCGTCGCCTGCAAACGCGGTTTGCGCCGTGCTCCCCGCGCACGCGGGGATGATCCCCATGACCGTCGAAGACGTTTGCACCCGGCTGCGTGCTCCCCGCGCACGCGGGGATGATCCCGAGTTGGAGCCGGCGGTGCGCAGGAGACTGCGGTGCTCCCCGCGCACGCGGGGATGATCCCGGCCTCATCAACGGCATCAAGGCCAAAGCGCAGTGCTCCCCGCGCACGCGGGGATGATCCCCACGGGGGTGACGACGCCCTTGCTGGACATGGGTGCTCCCCGCGCACGCGGGGATGATCCCTACCGAGGCCACGTCCTCGTCACCAACCGCAAGTGCTCCCCGCGCACGCGGGGATGATCCCCAGGTCAACGCCGCGTGGGAGTGGCTGCAGAAGTGCTCCCCGCGCACGCGGGGATGATCCCTTCGGCGCCCGCTACGCCCGCGAGACCGGCAAGTGCTCTCCGCGCACGCGGGGATGATCCCGCACCAAGAAGATCCGCTCCGCCGCCGAGGTGGTGCTCCCCGCGCACGCGGGGATGATCCCAGCACCCTCAAGGACCACACTTGACGTCCTCCGTGCTCCCCGCGCACGCGGGGATGATCCCGCGCTGTCCGATCTGGGCCTGCGCGAGGTATCGTGCTCCCCGCGCACGCGGGGATGATCCCCGGGGCGCCGTACTGCGGTCCGTAGGGTCCCTCGTGCTCCCCGCGCACGCGGGGATGATCCCCCATAGTTGGCGGGTTCGCTGCCGCCGGCGACGTGCTCCCCGCGCACGCGGGGATGATCCCGGGTTGACGTGCGTCAGGAGATCCACGGCCGGGTGCTCCCCGCGCACGCGGGGATGATCCCGGTGTCGTCTCCGGATCGGGCTCGTGGGTTTGGTGCTCCCCGCGCACGCGGGGATGATCCGGCTCAGGGCGCCCTCGGCGGGATGGTTGCGGGGTGCTCCCCGCGCACGCGGGGATGATCCCCGGCTCGCCCGCCGCGGGCTGGAGATCCGCATGTGCTCCCCGCGCACGCGGGGATGATCCCCGTGACTGATTCGTTACAGATTCCGAAATTCTGTGCTCCCCGCGCACGCGGGGATGATCCCTGCAACCCGGAGATCGTCTTGCCGCACGTCAGGTGCTCCCCGCGCACGCGGGGATGATCCCCGCCGCCGAACTTGCCGCGGGTCTCCTTCGCGGTGCTCCCCGCGCACGCGGGGATGATCCCGTTGCCCGCAAGCAGGCGCAGATGGACGCCCTGTGCTCCCCGCGCACGCGGGGATGATCCCCGGACGCTCGGCTACGGTGGGCTTCCCCTCGTAACGTGGAGACCGAACCGGGAGAGGTTTGGTCGTGGCTGGAACCACGAGGCGTCGCTTTGATCCGGAGTTCCGGGCCGGGGCGGTGCGGATCGTCAGGGAGACTGGCAAGCCCGTCGCGCACGTTGCACGGGATCTTGGGATCAACGAGTACACGCTGTACAACTGGGTGCAGATGAACCGGCTCGCGGTAGGGCAGGCCGGAGGCGACGGCGGAGGCGGGACGCTGAAGGAATCGGCGGAAGAGGAACTGGCGCGGCTGCGGCAGGAGAAGGCCGAGCTGGTCAAGCAGCATGCCAAGGAAAAGGCGGCCTGGGAGAAGGAACGCGCGGAGCTGGAGGACGAGCGTGATGACGCC
>NZ_KZ084324.1 GCF_002093975.1 Thermoactinospora rubra | reverse complement strand
AGGCGACTTGACACAAGCACCCAACGCCTATCTATACGGCATTGGTACTAGCACCGGCGGTAGCACTGCGCTCCGTGCACTATTTGCTAGTCCGTGTCTTTGGGATGCCGTGGCGACGCATAGATCACCCAGACAGTACGGGTGTCGTCGTCAATGACGTAGCGGACTCGTCCGCCGCTGGTGACTTCAAATTCCCACTGCTCCAAGTCCTTACCGTTATGACGATGGGTCGCGAGATCGCCCCGCAGTCGATGCTGACGGTCGTGATTGGCTCGTGAGCGAGGATCAGCGCGCAGGATCTCCAAGCACCGGCGTGTGTTCGCCAGAGCGTGACGGCACAGCTCTTCCCAGCCCGTGACCGCGTCGCCAGTACCGAACCGGACATCCCACTCATCATCCGGCGGTGGCACCGTAACTCGATCTCCGCGCTTCGGGCTCATGCAGAAACCTGCACCGATCCGAAATCGCCGCTCGTGGGCTTGCGGGCCTCGACGTAGCGCGCAGGGTCGGCCTTGATTCTGGCGGTGGCCCGCCAGCCTGCGATGACCTCATGGATGGTGGCGTCGACGTCCAGCTCGGCCGCATCGGACAGCGCCGCGACCAGTTCCAGCGTGAAGGCACGCAGTTCGTCCGGGGTCAGGTGGCGAACCCACGGGAAGACCTCTGGCATGGCTATGACCAGCGCACGCGCGGTCGGATCGTGCTTGATCAGGGCAAGGAGCAGCCGGGACGCCGTGGACAGCGTCCGTTCGCGCTCCTCTTCACGGTCTGCCGTGGTCAGGTAGAAGTCTGGAGCATCACGGTGAGTGACGCGCACACGTCCCAGGCGTGCCGCGCGCTCGGCGACCGCTCGGGGATTTCTCGACAAGTCGGAAAAGGTCACAGCGTCGGCATGTCCAGCGCTCACGCTACGAGCGTATATCAGAACACGTTCTGATATGAGCGATCGAGTAGATCACTTGTACCGGGGCGAGGACGCCGGATCGCGAGAGACGTCGTCACGTCTCCGGACTGACGGGATCAGTCGCGCCGTGCTCCCTCAGGCCAGACGATCCGCACCGTGATGCCGCGTTCCTTCGCCTCGGCAACCACATCGGCCGTTCCGCCGTACCCTCGGGCGGGCTGGCCGTCCCACACGGCAATCAGCTCATCGGCCTGGTCCAGCATGCGCCTGCTCGCCGCCATGTGCGCCTCGGAGGTGGATTCGACGAGCGGCAGGCGATGCACCCGGACAGCCTGCGTGAGCAGCGCGTCGTACTCCTCCCACGCCTCAGCTGGTAGCCCGTCGCGGTACTGCTCGGCAGGGATCACCACTTCCAGCTGCCCACCCATGTCCACGACCGCACGGGCGAAGATCTGGTCGGCCCCGTCCGCCAGGCAGGAAAGCCCCGTGATCTCAGGCCCGTACTCGCTCAACACCTCCCGTATCCCTTGGTCGACCAGTCGCGCGGTCTCGGGTGGCAACCCGCGATGCCCGGATACAGCGATGCGCATCGTGTCTCCTCAAAGCCTCAGAGCAAGGTCGCTTGAAGTCGCTCGTCGAACTCCCGCACCGCGGCGATCACCGGGCCGGTGTACTGCCTGCGGAAGCGTCGCACCCGATGGACGACGCGCTCCGAGCCGTACGTCAGGCCGATGGTGAGCGCGCTGCTCGCCAGTTTGAACGCCTCCTCCGGATGTCCGGCCATCGCCTTGACCGTGGCCATCTCGGTCATGAGCACGCCGCGTTGCTTAACCGCCGGCTGCGTTGAGGACAGCGACTCGGCGAACGCCGTCTCCGCCTCTTCGGTACGGCCCAGCCGTACCATGACCAGCGCACGGTACCCGGCGAGCTTGGCCTGATCAAAGGGAAAGACCCACGGCCAGGGTGGCGCGGCGGCCCGCTCGCTGGCCCTCACCGCTGCCTCGGCCGTCCGCAGCGCCGTCTCCGCTGCATGTCGATCATGGGCACTCGCATGCCCCAGGGCCTCGATGCTGGATATCCACGCGCGTGCCGTTGCTGGTGGCCGGTCCCCCAGCTCGCGCCGGGCCGTACCCACGAGGTTGAGTGCAATGCTGGGTTCTTCGGCGTCGATCTCGAAGGCGGCCAGGCTACCGATCATGTAGGCGGCCAGGAGGTTGTGCCCTGCCTGGCGTGCGCTCTCGATGGCCAGGCGGTAGTACGTCCGAGCGGTGCCGGAGTCGTGCATATCTGCGTGGAGCCACGCGGCGAACCCGGCGGCTTCGCTCAACCCGGCGCGGATGTCGCCGGCGATGTCCCGATGCGCTCGGCTCAGGACCCGCTTGGCAAGGTCCACATGGGCGGCGGCTCCACGTGCCAGTTCGCGGGCGGGCGTGCTGGACTCCAACCGACGTTGAGCCCCGGTGATGCTGGTTAAGGTCGGCGCGACGGTCTCGTCGACCTCCGCGCGCTTGGGTAGTGCCACACCGGCCAAAGCAGTCAGGACGACCGCCTTGCCGAAATCTCTGCGCTTCGTTGGATCTTCATCTCCTCGAACGCCGAACCGGAGCATGTGAAGCGGAACCCCGATTCGGCCTGCGATCTCCCGGACCTGTTCCACGGTGAGCGGCTGGCGGCCACGGAGCACCTTGGACACCCAGCTCTGGGAATAGCCCACTGCCTCAGCCAATTGGGCCTGCGTCCATCCGTTCTCGCGGCGGACTTCGGCAAGCACGGTGGGCATGTCGCACTCGGCGAGCGCGGCGGCCACGACCGGGGTGGACCAGAACTGAGGTGGTAAGCGACCTGATATCTTGGTCACAACGCTAGGTTAGGCGGCCAAGTGCGGCTCCACAGATATTCCTGACGCGAATATCGCCACCACCGTCAGCAATGCCTCGTTCACCTGCGGGTTTCCCGGCCCGGATGCTCATGGTCATGAGGGCATCCACGCGGCGGTCCATGGCTTCAGAGACGTCTCCGCATGACGACGCATACCGGCTCGCTGAAAGCCTGACGCGCCTGGGAATCGAGTCGGACGTCCATGCGGGGTACGGGCCTGGCGCTGGTCTCTGTCTGGGTCGGGCTGGTGGTCTGGTGCGATGGTGATCGTTACTGGTGGCGTTCCGGCTGGGATTCGGCACGGCAACGGGTCATCTATGCCTGGCATCCGGCCCTCGACCCCGAGCGTGCCGCTCGCCGGATCGCGATGCGGTACGAGGATCTTCACAGGAAGCACCCACTCTCCGAAGTGATCGCCGATCTTGTCGGTGTACGTGGAGAGCCCCGATGACGTGGGACCGATCCGCCATTGGCCAGCGAGCAAAGATCGTGGATCTGCTACATAGCCATGCTCGGACCCGTGCCGCCAGAACCTGGCTGATCGGCCAACGCGGCGTCATCGTCGCCGTCCTACGGAACGGCACGACACCTCTACTGGAGCTCGATGGCGAGGCTCAGGGTCTACCCGGTGGCGTCCGGCGTTGGCCGGTCCATTGGGACGATCTTCTTGTCTACTCCGTAGCGCCTGAGCCCACCGAGTGTGAGGCCGTGTACCGCTCCGGCATCTCCACGACCGGTGAGGCAATCCTCCATGCTGTGGCTGCTCAAGAACATGTCACCTTGTGTGGCACACCAGCTCGGCCACTCCCTATATGCGGCTGGTCCGTTCCGTTTGTCTCCACCAGCTCACGGGCCTGCGAGACCTGCTCTCGTCTGAGCGCTTCGCCTCGACCGAGATCTCGCTCCCGCCCACAGAGCGCGCCAACTTGAGATCGAGCCGTGCCGTTGACCCCACCAACGGGTAGTCGTACCAGCGTTCTTCCTGCTCATCGTCGGTACCCGGCAGCGCCGTCTCGACCGCCAGCCAGTCCAGGTCGTCGAATTCGTACCCCACAAGGGACGCGACGACCTCGCAGAAGACCCTCACGTTGCCCTCCTTGATCCATCCGCCCTGGATCAAGGAGGACCGATCAGGCGTCACCGGAAGTGAGACCGACCGGGCAAGAAACCCCGGTCCCCCCGATGCCGCAGTAGCCGTTCGGATTCTTGTACAGGTACTGCTGGTGATAATCCTCCGCGAAGTAGAACGGCCCCGCCGGAGCGATCTCCGTCGTGATCTCGCCATACCCCGCCCGCGACAGCACCTTCTGGTAAGCCTCACGCGAGGCGAGCGCCGCCTTCTCCTGCGCCGGCGAATGCACGTAAACGGCCGAACGATACTGCGTCCCGATGTCGTTCCCCTGCCGCATCCCCTGCGTGGGGTCGTGCGCCTCCCAGAAGACCTTCAGCAGCTCCTCGTAGGACACCCTGGCCGGGTCGAAGACGACGCGGACCACCTCGGCGTGCCCGGTGAGCCCTGAGCAGACCTCCTCGTACGTCGGGTTCGGCGTGTAGCCCCCCGCGTAACCGACGGCGGTCGTGAAGACGCCCGGGGTCTGCCAGAACTTGCGCTCGGCGCCCCAGAAGCAGCCCAGAGCGAAGTCCGCGATCTCCATGCCCGGCGGGTACGGCGGAGCCAGCGGAGCGTCGAGCACGGCGTGCCGTTCCGGGACGGGCATCGCCGCCGTGCGCCCCGGCAGGGCGTCCTCAGGAGAGACCATCGTTGTCTTGTTCGCGCCGAAGAGCCAGCCCATGCCGTCCAGCCTACGTCACGCGATAGATGTAGCAAAGCTTAACTGTCCGCATATCAAGACTTATTTGTGCCTAAAGACCGTAAGGGGCGACAATAGGTGACATGCCTGACCATCGCCGGGGTGTGCTGTACGGGATCGCCGCCTACACCATGTGGGGATTGTTCCCCCTCTACTGGCCGCTGCTCAAACCCGCGCAGCCGGTGGAGATCCTGGCGCACCGCGTCGCCTGGTCCCTGGTCGCCGTCGTCGCGATCCTGGCCGTGCGCCGCCACTGGGCGTGGTTCCGCGGCCTGGTCCGGCAACCCCGGAAGATGGCGCTCCTCGCCGTCGCCGCGGTCCTGGTCGCGGGGAACTGGGGCGTCTACATCTACGCCGTCAACAGCCACCAGGTGGTGGAAAGCGCCCTGGGGTACTTCATCAACCCCCTGGTCAGCGTGCTGTTCGGGGTGGTCCTGCTGAAGGAGCGATTGCGGCCGCTGCAGTGGGTGGCCGTCGGCTTCGGCACGCTGGCCGTCCTCGTCCTGACCGTCGGGTACGGCAGGCTCCCGTGGATCGCGCTCACGCTCGCGGTGTCGTTCGGCGTCTACGGCCTGGTCAAGAAGCAGGCGAACGTCGGAGCCGCCGAGAGCCTCACGGTCGAGACGCTGGTGCTCCTCGCCCCCGCGATCGCCTACCTCGTCTTCCTCGAGACCCAGGGCACCGGCACCTTCGGCCACACCACCCCGGTCCACGCCGTCCTGCTGGCGGGCGCGGGAATCGTGACCGCGCTGCCGCTGCTCAGCTTCACCGCCGCGGCGATCCGCATCCCGCTCAGCACGATCGGCCTGCTGCAGTACATTGCGCCGATCCTGCAGTTCCTGTGCGGCGTGCTGATCGCCAAGGAGACCATGCCGCTGACCCGCTGGCTCGGCTTCTCCATCGTGTGGCTGGCCCTGGCCGTCTTCACCTTCGACAGCCTGCGTACGGCACGGCAGGCCAGGAAGGCGCAACCGGTGCCCGTCGCCGTCAAATAGCCCGGGCTCAGCCGGAGCGCTCCACGACGTAGTCGCAAAGCGCCAAAAACGCATCCCTGGCTGGGATGTCGGGAAGGTCGACGATGTCGCGCCGCGCCCGGTCCGCCCACGCCTCCAGCTCCTGCCGGGCCTTCGCCATCGCCGAGGACCCCCGCAGCAGCGCCAGCGCCTCGTCGACGTCCTCCTCGGCCACCGGCCCCGGCAGCAGCGCCTTCAGCCGCGACTCCCCCGGCTCCTGGAGGGCGTAGAGCACCGGCAGGGTCCGGATCCCCTCACGCAGGTCCGTCCCGGGCGTCTTGCCCGACTCGGCGGACGAGGCGGCCACGTCGAGCAGGTCGTCGCCCAGCTGGAAGGCCACGCCGATGGCCTCGCACGCCCGGCTGATCCGCTCCTCCACCTCGGCCGGCGCCCCCGACAGCACGGCGCCGAAGCGGCCCGCCGCCGCGATCAGCGAGCCCGTCTTGTCGGCCAGCACGTTGAGGTAGTGCGCCACCGGGTCCTCGCCGGAGCGCGGCCCGATGGTCTCGCGGATCTGCCCCTGGACCAGGCGCGAGAAGGTGCGGGCCTGGATGCGGATGAGCTCGGCGCCCAGGTCGGCGAGGATGTCGGAGGCCTGCGCGAACAGGTAGTCGCCGGTGAGGATCGCGACCGTGTTGCCCCAGCGCGAGTTGGCCGACTCCGAGCCCCGCCGTACCTGGGCCTCGTCCATGACGTCGTCGTGGTAGAGGGAGCCGAGGTGGGTCAGCTCGATCACCACGGCGCCGGGCACCACGCCCGGCGCCGTGGGGTCGCCGAACTGCGCGGCCAGCAGCACCATCATGGTGCGGAACCGCTTGCCGCCGGCCTCGATGAGGTGCTTGGAGGCCTCCGTGACGAAGGCGTCCTCGGTCTCGACCGACGATCGCAGGAGCTTCTCGACCGCGGCCATCCCGGAGGCCAGATCCTGCGCCAACCTTTCGTCGACGATGGGAAGGTCAACAACGGGCGGCGCAGCCATGAATCCCCCTCTTTACCGAACAAACAGGCCTGAAGCGGCCTGGTGAGCAATGTCCAAAATAGGCTGCGGGTAAACGCCCACGACCGCCGTGACCAGCAGGGCGAGGGCGATGACCGCAGCCGTCCCGGCCGACGGCGAGGCCACCGTGGGCCCGTCGGCCAGCGGCTCGCTGAAGAACATCAGCACGATGACCCGGACATAGAAGAACGCGGCGATCGCGGAGGCGAGCACGGCCACGACCACCAGCCCCGTCATCCAGGCGCCCATCGAGTCGCCGCTCTCGCTTCCGCTGCGCAGGGCGGCGACGAACACGGCGTACTTGCCGAAGAAGCCGCTGGTCAGCGGGATGCCCGCGAAGGCCAGCAGGAAGAAGGCGAAGACGCCCGCCAGCATCGGCGACCGCTTGCCGAGCCCCGCCCAGCGGGACAGGTGCCCGGCCTCGCCGCCGGCCTCGCGCACCATGGTGACCACCGCGAAGGCGCCCACCGTGGTGAAGCCGTAGACCAGCAGGTAGAACAGGATCGCCGAGAGCGAGTCGGCGTTCTGCTCGGCCGCGTCGAAGGTCGCGAGCACGCCGATCAGCAGGAAGCCGGCGTGGGCGATCGAGGAGTAGGCGAGCATGCGCTTGATCTCGGTCTGCGTGATCGCCAGCACCGAACCGACGATCATCGTCAGCGCCGCGACGCCCCACATGACCGGCCGCCAGTCCCAGTCGAGGTTGCCCAGCCCGACCCAGAGCACCCGCAGCACCGCGCCGACCGCGGCCACGAGCACGCCGGAGGCCATCAGCGCGGTGATCGGCGTGGGCGCGCCCTGGTAGACGTCCGGCTTCCAGGCCTGGAACGGCGCGGCGCCCACCTTGAACATCAGGCCCACGCCCAGCAGCGCCAGGCCGGCCAGCAGCAGCGGGTCGAGCACGCCGCCGGTGCCCAGCGCGTCGCTGATCTTCGCCAGGTCGACGGAGCCCGCGTAGCCGTACACCAGGGCCGTGCCGTACAGGAAGAACGCCGAGGAGAACGCGCCCAGCAGGAAGTACTTCATCGCCGCCTCCTGCGACAGCAGGCGGCGCCGGCGGGCCAGGCCGCACAGCAGGTACAGCGGCAGCGACATGACCTCCAGGGCCACGAACATCACCAGCAGGTCGTTCGAGGCGGGGAACAGCATCATGCCGCCCACCGCGAACAGCACCAGCGGGTAGATCTCGGTGTGCGCGCGGCCCTCGGCCTCGGCCTCGTCCTCCGCGGCGGTTCCCGGTACGGCTGCCGCCGAGGCCACGAACTGGCCCTCGTCGTTGATCAGCAGCACCGACACGAACGCCAGGACCAGGATGACGCCCCACAGGAACAGCGCCGGTCCGTCGACCGCCACCGCCCCCATGGCCGCGGGGGCGGTCGGCGCGCCCTTGGTCATGGTCTGCACGACGACCAGGACGAACGCGCCGGCCAGGCTCAGCAGCGTGAGCGGCACGTGGATCGACTTGCGCAGGTAGCGCGGCGCGAACGCCTCCACCAGCACGCCCAGGACGGCCGCGCCGAAGACCAGCAGCATCGGCGCGAGCGTGCCGTACTCGATCGTCGGCGCCGGAATCTTGTTCACTGGCCCGCACCCTTCTCAGCGACAGCGGGGTTGTCGACCTTGACGTTGGTCAAGGTGTGGTCGACCGCCGGGTTGATGATGTCGAGCAGCGGCTTGGGGAAGAAGCCGAACCCGATGATCAGCGCGATCAGCGGGGCCACGACCCACTTCTCGCGCCCGCTCAGGTCGGTCATGCCGGACACCGACTCGGCCGTCGGCCCGTGCAGGACCCGCTGCACCATCCACAGGATGTAGACGGCGGCGAGGATGACCGCGGTCGCGGCGATCACCGCGGCCACGGTCAGCGCGCCGCTGCCGAACGCGGCGCTGGAGTAGGTGCCGATCATCACCATGAACTCGCTGACGAAGGACGACAGGCCCGGCAGCGAGAGCCCGGCCAGACCGGCGATGAAGAACGATCCGGCCAGCAGCGGGGCGACCTTCTGCGCGCCGCTGTAGTCGGCGATGTACGGCGAGCCGCGCCGCGCGATGAGGAACCCGGCGGCCAGGAACAGCATGCCGGTGGCGAAGCCGTGGTTGACCATGTAGAGCGTCGCGCCCGACTGGGCCACCTGCGACATCGCGAAGACGCCCATCGCGATGAAGCCGAAGTGCGAGATCGACGTGTAGGCGATCAGGCGCTTCATGTCGGTCTGGCCGATGGCCACGATCGCGCCGTAGATGATGCCGACCACCGACAGCACGATCGCCAGCGGCGTGAAGAACTTCGAGGCGTCGGGGAACAGCTCCAGGCAGAAGCGGAGCATGCCGAAGGTGCCCACCTTGTCCAGCACGCCGACCAGCAGGACGGCCGCGCCCGCCGGGGCCTGCGCCGCCGCGTCGGGCAGCCAGGTGTGGAACGGCACGAGCGGCGCCTTGATGGCGAAGGCGATGAAGAAGCCCGCGAACAGCCACTTCTGCGTCGTCGGGTCCTGGATCGCACCGACGAGCTGCGGGAACATGAAGGTGTTCTTGCCCGCGACGACGTAGAGCGCGATCACCGCGACCAGCATGAGCAGGCCGCCGAACAGCGAGTAGAGCAGGAACTTGATGGCCGCGTAGGACCGCTGGGCCCCGCCGTACGACCCGATCATGAAGTACATCGGGATCAGCATGGCCTCGAAGAACACGTAGAACAGGAAGATGTCGGTGGCCGCGAAGACCCCGATCATCATCGCCTCGAGGGCCAGGATCAGCGCGAAGTACGTCTTGACCGAGTACTTGGCGTGCGGGGAGTCGGCGTCGTGCCAGGAGGCCGCCACCACGATCGGCGTGAGCACGACCGACAGGGCGATCAGCACCAGCGCGATGCCGTCGACGCCCAGGCCGAACTTCACGCCGAAGGCCGGGATCCAGTCACGCTCGAAGACGAACTGGAAGCGGTCCCCGCCGGGCTTGAACTGGAACGCCATCACCAGCGTCAGCGCCAGCACGACCAGCGTGACGGCGAGCGTGAGCCACTTGGCCAGCGTGTCGCTGCCCTTGGGGAGCAGTGCCACCAGCACGGCGCCCACCACGGGCACCGCGATCAGGAGTGGAAGCCAAAGTGACATCACAGGTTCCCAACGAGGAGCAGGGCGCCGGTCAGCAGCGCGGCACCGAACAGGATGGACAGCGCGTAGGTGCGGGCGAACCCGGTCTGGAGGCGGCGCAGCCTGCCAGAGGAGCCGCCGATCGTCGCGGCCAGGCCGTTGACCAGCCCGTCGACGCCGCGGTTGTCGAAGAAGACCGCCAGGCGGGTCAGCCACTGGCCGGGGCGCATGAACAGCGACTCGTTGAGCGCGTCGCCGTACAGGTCACGCCGGGCGAAGGTGACCAGCGCGTTGCCGGCCGGGGCGGTCTGCGGGACCTCGGCCCTGCCGTACATGAACCAGGCGAGCAGGACACCGGCCGCGACCACGGCGAGCGTGACGAGTCCGGGAGTAGTGAACGGATCGAAGTGGGGGGCCTCGGCCGCGGCGCCGACCGCCGGCGAGAGCCAGTGGTAGAGCGTCTGGTTGACGACCAGGTAGCCGCCCAGGAAGATCGACCCGATCGACAGGATGATCAGCGGGATCGTCATGACCTTGGGCGACTCGTGCGGGTGGGCGCCTTCAGCCCAGCGCGGCTTGCCGAAGAAGGTCATGAACACCATGCGCGACATGTAGAAGCCGGTGATGCCCGCGCCAAGCACGGCCAGCCAGCCCAGGATCGGGTAATCGCTGTGGACGGCCGTCTCGATGATGCCGTCCTTGGTGAAGTAGCCGGACAGCAGCGGGAAGCCGATGATCGCCAGGTAGCCGATGATGAAGGTGATCGCGGTGATCCGCATCTTCGGGAACAGCCCGCCGTACTTGCGCATGTCGACTTCGTCGTTCATGCCGTGCATGACCGAGCCGGCGCCGAGGAACAGGTCGGCCTTGAAGAAGCCGTGCGTGAACAGGTGGCCGATGGCGAAGGCGTAGCCGACCGGGCCGAAGGCCGCGCCCAGCATCATGTAGCCGATCTGCGACATCGTCGAGCCGGCCAGGCCCTTCTTGATGTCGTCCTTGGCGCACCCGATGATCGCACCGGCCAGCAGCGTGGCCGCGCCGACGATCGCCACGGCCAGGGACGCGCCCGAGCCGACCGGGAAGAAGAAGGCGCCCGAGCGGACGACCAGGTAGACGCCCGCGGTGACCATGGTGGCCGCGTGGATGAGGGCCGAGACCGGGGTCGGGCCCTCCATCGCGTCGAGCAGCCAGGACTGCAGCGGGATCTGGGCGGACTTGCCGCACGCGCCCAGGAGCAGCAGCAGGCCGATGGCGGTCAGCGTGCCGTTGGACGCGCCGGTGACGTCGAGATCCTTGAACGTCAGCGTGCCGAACGTGGTCCAGATGACGAACATGCCGACCAGCAGGCCGAAGTCGCCGACGCGGTTGACCACGAACGCCTTCTTGGCCGCGACGGCCGCCGACGGCTTGAAGTACCAGAAGCCGATCAGCAGGTAGGAGGCCAGGCCCACGCCCTCCCAGCCGATGAACAGCCCGACGTAGTTGTCGGCCAGCACCAGCAGGAGCATCGCGGCGACGAACAGGTTGAGGTAGGCGAAGAACCGGCGCCGGGCGGGGTCGTGCGCCATGTAGCCGATCGAGTAGATGTGGATCAGCGATCCGACGCCCGTGATCAGCAGCGCGAAGCTGACCGACAGCGGGTCGACCAGCAGCCCCATCTTCACCATGCCGGGGATGAAGTCGTACAGCTCGATTGCCCGGCGGCGCTGCTCCTCGCCCAGGCCGAGCAGCTCGACCAGGGCCAGGACGGCCACCACGAAGGAGCCCAGCGACATGGCCACCCCGAGCAGGTGACCCCAGCGGTCGGTACGGCGGCCGCCGATCAGCAGGACCGCCGCGCCCAGGAGGGGCAGCGCGATCATCAGCCAGGCGACACCGATCACTCCGCCGGTGTGCGGGATGATGTCAGTGGGAGTTTGCACCGCTCGCCCCTCAGTACTTCAGCAGGTTCGCGTCGTCGACCGACGCGGACCTGCGGGTCCGGAAGATCGTCACGATGATGGCCAGACCGACCACGACCTCGGCGGCGGCCACCACCATCACGAAGAACGCGATGATCTGGCCGTCGAGGTTGCCCCACTGCCTGGCGAAGGTGACGAACGCGAGGTTGCAGGCGTTGAGCATGAGCTCCACGCACATGAACACCACGATCGCGTTGCGCCTGATCAGCACGCCGAGGGCGCCGATCACGAAAAGGATGCCGGACAGCACCAGGTATTCGGTGGTCACTTCGCCTCTTCCTCCTCCTCGGCGGCGTGCCGGATGGCCTCGGCCAGCTCGGGGTCGGAAGGCAGGTGCCCCTCCTCCACGTCGTGCCTGGCGATGGTGCGGTTGACCGACAGCTCCGACAGCCTGCCGTCGGGCAGCCGCGCCGGCATGTCGATGGCGTTGTTCCTGGCGTAGGTGCCGGGACCCGGCAGCGGCGAGGGGTCGCGGCCCTCGCGGAAGCGGGCGCGGGCCAGGTCCTTCTGCGTGGGCTTGGGCCGCAGCCGCTCGCGGTGGGCCAGCACCATCGCGCCCAGCGCGGCGGTGATCAGCAGTGCCGAGGTCACCTCGAAGGCGAACACGTGGCGCGTGAAGATCAGCGCGGCCAGGGCCGGGACGTTGCCACCCGCGGCCTGCGTCGCCTCGCCCAGCCCGGCCGGCGCGGTGAAGACCACGTTGCCGACGGCCAGGACGACCAGCAGGCCGAAGCCCAGGGCGGCCACGGCCGCCCAGAACCGCTGCCCCCTGATGGTCTCCACCAGCGAGTCGGAGGAGTCGACGCCGACCAGCATCAGCACGAAGAGGAACAGCATCATGATGGCGCCGGTGTAGACGATGATCTGCACCGCGGCCAAGAACGGGGCCTCCTGCACGGCGTACAGCACCGCGAGGCAGATCATCACCGTGCCCAGCATGAGCGCGGAGTACACCGCCTTGCGGTTGAACACCATGCCGAGCGCCGCGCCGACGGACACGACGGCGAGCACCCAGAACGTGATGGTCTCACCCATTGGTACGTCCCAGCCGGTAGTAGTCCTCTTCGGTCTCGCCGAGCCGCATCGGGTGCGGAGGCGCCTCCATGCCCGGCGTGAGCGGGGCCAGGAGCATCTCCTTGGTGTAGATCAGGCTCTCACGAGAGGTGTCGGCCAGCTCGTACTCGTTGGTCATCGTCAACGCCCGAGTCGGGCAAGCCTCGATGCACAGCCCGCACAGGATGCACCGCAGGTAGTTGATCTGGTAGGTGCGTCCATAGCGCTCGCCGGGCGAGTAGCGCTCCTCCTCGGTGTTGTCGGCGCCCTCGACGTAGATGGCGTCGGCCGGGCACGCCCAGGCGCACAGCTCGCAACCCACGCACTTCTCCAGCCCGTCGGGCCAGCGGTTGAGCTGGTGCCGCCCGTGGAAGCGCGGCGCGGTCGGCCGCTTCTCCTCCGGGTACTGGATCGTGACGGGCTTCTTGAAGATGTGGTGGAAGACGACGCCGAAGCCCTTGACGGGATTCAGCCAATCAGTTGCTCCCACTGGAGACCTCCTTGCGCTGTACCCCGTGGTAGTGCGGCGCGTCGAGCGGCGGCACCGGGAAGCCGCCGGCCACGGGCTCGTTCCTGAGCTCCTCGAACTCCGCCTCGATCTGCGCCTTCTTGGCTTCCCTGCGCCGCTGGTTGGTGGTGTCGAACCTGGCCCACACGGCCAGCCCGCCGATCAGCAGGAACGCCGTGATGCCCACGGCCCACCACCAGTCGGAGGTGCCCTGCGTGGCGCCGCGGACGGTCTGGATGCCGGCCACCAGCAGCAGCCAGGCCAGGTTGACCGGGATCAGCACCTTCCAGCCCAGCGACATCAGCTGGTCGTAGCGGACTCGCGGCAGCGAGGCGCGCACCCAGACGATGAAGGTGAAGGCCAGGAAGAACTTGAGGAACCACCACAGGAAGCCCCAGTAGCCGGAGTCGGCCCCGTCCCACAGGACCGACACCGGCCACGGCGCGTGCCAGCCGCCCAGGAAGAGCGTGACGGCCACGCCCGCGGCGGTGAAGGCGTGCAGGTACTCGCCCATCATGATGAGGGCGAACTTCAGCGAGGAGGAGTATTCGGTCTGGAAGCCGCCGACCAGCTCGCCCTCGCCCTCCGGCAGGTCGAAGGGGATGCGCGCCGCCTCGCCGAACATGCAGATCGCGTAGATGAGGAAGGACGGCAGCAGCAGGAAGACGAACCACCACTGGTCCTGCGCGGCCACGATCTCGGAGGTGGACAGCGTCCCGGCGAAGACGAAGACGCCGACGAAGGACAGGCCCATGGCGATCTCGTAGGAGACCACCTGCGCCGCCGACCTCAGCCCGCCCAGCAGCGCGTACGGCGAGCGGGAGGACCATCCGGCCAGCACCACGCCGTAGACCGAGATCGCGCCCATGGCCAGCATGAACAGCACCGCCACCGGCAGGTCGACCAGCTGCAGCGGGGTCTCGACGCCGAACATGTTGACCATCCCGCCGAACGGGATGATCGAGAAGGCCAGGAAGGCGGGCAACACCATGATGACCGGCGCCAGGAAGTAGAGCACCTTGTCGACGGTGTTGGGGAAGATGTCCTCCTTCAGGCCCATCTTCAATCCGTCGGCCACCGACTGCAGCAGGCCGAACTTCCCGGCGCGGTTGGGGCCGTAGCGGTGCTGCATCCGGGAGATGATCTTACGCTCGTACCAGACGCCGAACAGGATGCCCAGCATCACCATGACGAACAGCAGCACGGCCTTGACGATGGTGAGCCAGATCGGATCCTTGCCGAAGTCGGCGAGGGTCGGATCAGTCGCGAGTGTGCGGATCATGAGGCGCTCCCGATCGTGACGATGTCGCCGGGCACCGCGCCGAGATCGCGGGTGACCGAGCAGCCGCCGGAGTTGGCCGGGATCCAGACCACGCGATCGGGCAGATCAGCGATCCGTACCGGCAGGGTCACAGTCTGCCGCACCCCGCCGACACTTCCGGCCGCGCCCACGACGATCTTGTCACCGTCGGTGACGCCGACCTCGGCGGCGGTGCTCTCCGACAGCAGCGCCTCGGCGGGACGGGCGGTCCCGGCCAGGAACGGCTCGCCGTCCTGCAGGCGGCCGTCGTCGAGCAGCTGGTGCCAGCTGGCCAGCAGGGCCTGGCCGGCCCGCGGCACGGCGGGCGCGCCGCCCGAGACGTTCGGCGCCGGGACGCGGCCGCCGCGCCAGGTGCCGATCTCGGTCAGCTCGCGCCGGGCCGCCTGGGCGTCGGGGAGGCCCAGGTGGACGTCCATGTGGTCGGCGATGGCGGTGATCGCCTCCAGGTCGCTCAGCAGCCCGGGGACCTTGATGGCCCGGTCGAAGGAACGGCCGCGGCCCTCCCAGTTGACGAACGTGCCGCCCTTCTCCTGGACGGCCGCGACGGGCAGGACCACGTCGGCGCGGTCGGTGACGGCGCTGGCCCGGATCTCCAGGCTGACGATGAACGGGGTGTTCTCCAGCGCGGTCAGCGCCCTGGCCGGGTCGGGCAGGTCGTAGGGGTCGACGCCGGCGACCACCAGCGCGTCGAGCTCCTCGTCCAGCGCGGCCTGCAGGATGCCGGCGGTGTCGCGGCCCGGGGTCTCCGGCAGCGAGGTCACGTCCCACACGCGGGCGATCTCGGCGCGGGCCGACTCGTCGTCGACCGGGCGGCCGATCGGCAGCAGGTTCGGCAGCGCGCCGGCCTCAAGGGCGCCGCGCTCGCCCGCCCTGCGCGGGATCCAGGCGAGCCTGGCGCCGGAGGTGGCGCTCAGCCGTACCAGAGCCGACAGGGCGCCGGGGACGGTGGCCAGCCGCTCGCCGGCCAGGATGATCGTGCCCTCCTCCAGCTGGAGGCCGCCGATGGCCTCCACCTCGGCGCCCGGCAGGGTCCTGATGAGCGTGCCGCCCATCTTGACCAGGCCGGGGCTGGCGAAGGGGGCGATCGCCGAGACCTTCAGCCGCTTCTTGCGCCACGCCTTGCGCAGGCGCAGGAAGACGATCGGCGACTCCTCCTCGGGCTCGAAGCCCACCAGCAGGACGGCCTTGGCGTTCTCCAGGTCGCTGTAGGAGACGTCGATCCCCTTGCCGGCCACGGCGTGCGCGAGGAACTGGGCCTCCTCGGCCGAGTGCGGGCGGGCGCGGAAGTCGATGTCGTTGGTGCCGAGCGCGACGCGGGCGAACTTGGCGTAGGCGTAGGCGTCCTCGACCGTGAGCCGCCCGCCCACCAGGAAGCCGGTCCGGCCGCGCGCCGCCGCCAGCCCCTTGGCCGCCACCGCGAGCGCCTCCGGCCACGAGGCCGGCACCAGCTTGCCCTCCTCGTCGCGGACCAGCGGCGTGCGCAGGCGGTCGGGCTGCGTGGCGTAGGTGAAGGCGAAGCGGCCCTTGTCGCAGTTCCACTCCTCGCTCACCTGCGGGTCGTTGCCCGCCAGGCGGCGGGTGACCCGGCCGCGCCGGTGGTCGGTGCGCAGGGCGCAGCCGGAGGCGCAGTGCTCGCACGCGCTGGGCTGGGAGACCAGGTCGAACGGGCGGGCGCGGAACCGGTAGGCGGCGCTGGTGAGCGCCCCGACCGGGCAGATCTGGATGGTGTTGCCCGAGAAGTACGAGTTGAACGGCTCGCCGTCGGCCGTGCGCACCTGCTCCTTGGCGCCGCGCTCGAAGAACTCGATCAGCGGGTCGCCGGCGATCTCGTCCTGGAAGCGGATGCAGCGTGCGCACTGCACGCAGCGCTCGCGGTCCAGCAGGACCTGCGTCGACAGCGGCAGCGGCTTGGGGAAGGTGCGCTTGTGCTCGTGGAAGCGGGACTCGGCCTGGCCGTTGGACATGGCCTGGTTCTGCAGCGGGCACTCGCCGCCCTTGTCGCAGACCGGGCAGTCCAGCGGGTGGTTCATCAGCAGCAGCTCCATGGCCGCCCGCTGGGCCTTCTCCGCCACCGGGGAGGTCAGGGCGGTCTGCACGACCATGCCCTCGGCGACCTCGATCGCGCAGGAGGGCTGCGGCTTGGGGAAGCCGCGGCCGTTGCCCGCGTCGGGGATCTCCACCAGGCACTGGCGGCAGTTGGCCGCCGGGTCGAGCAGCGGGTGGTCGCAGAACCGGGGGATCTGGATGCCCAGGAGCTCGGCGGCCCGGATGATGAGGGTGCCCTTGGGCACGCTCACCTGGAACCCGTCGATCGTGAGGGTCACCAGGCTCGTCTCAACTGCGGTGGAAGTCACTGGTCACCCCACAGAGTGGACTTCTTCGGGTCGAAGGGGCAGCCGCCGACCTCGAAGTGCTGGAGGTACTCCTCGCGGAAGTGCTTCACCGAGGAGTGGATCGGGCTGGTGGCGCCGTCGCCCAGGGCGCAGAAGGAGCGGCCCAGGATGTTGTCGGCGATGTCGGTGATCGTCGCCAGGTCCTCCTCGGTGCCCTGTCCCGCCTCCAGCCGCTTGAGCACCTGCTTGAGCCAGTAGGTGCCCTCGCGGCACGGGGTGCACTTGCCGCAGGACTCGTGGGCGTAGAACTCGGTCCAGCGCAGCACCGTGCGGACCACGCAGGTGGTCTCGTCGA
Organism: Thermoactinospora rubra; assembly: GCF_002093975.1. GTDB lineage: Bacteria > Actinomycetota > Actinomycetes > Streptosporangiales > Streptosporangiaceae > Nonomuraea > Nonomuraea rubra_A. The sequence goes on along the minus strand of NZ_KZ084324.1, from coordinate 475,214 downwards.
AGATCTGCAGTGCGCGGGTGCCGAGCATGGAGCCCTTGGCGCCGACCGACTCGAAGTCGAGCGGCACGTCCAGGTGCTCGTCGGTGAAGATCGGCGTGGAGGAGCCGCCCGGGGTCCAGAACTTCAGCCGGTGCCCGGCGCGGATGCCGCCCGCCATGTCGAGCAGCTCGCGCAGCGTGATGCCGAGCGGCGCCTCGTACTGGCCGGGACGGGTCACGTGGCCGCTGAGGGAGAAGATGCCGAAGCCCTTGGACTTCTCGGTGCCCATGGAGGCGAACCAGTCGGCCCCGTTCGCGATGATCGAGGGAACACTGGCGATCGACTCCACGTTGTTCACGACGGTGGGCGAGGCGTACAGGCCCGCCACGGCCGGGAAGGGGGGCTTGAGCCGGGGTTGGCCGCGGTAACCCTCCAGCGAGTCGAGCAGCGCCGTCTCCTCGCCGCAGATGTAGGCGCCCGCGCCGGCGTGGACGACCAGCTCCAGGTCGTAGCCGGTGCCGAAGATGTCCTTGCCGAGGTAGCCCTTCTCGTACGCCTCGCGGACCGCGGCGTGCAGCCGGCGGATGACGTGCAGGACCTCGCCGCGCACGTAGATGAAGGCGTGGTTGGCGCGGATGGCGAAGGACGTGATGATGACGCCCTCGACCAGCGCGTGCGGGTTGGCCATCATCAGCGGGATGTCCTTGCACGTGCCGGGCTCGGACTCGTCGGCGTTGACCACGAGGTAGTGCGGCTTGCCGTCGCCCTGCGGGATGAAGCCCCACTTCATGCCGGTGGGGAAGCCGGCGCCGCCGCGGCCGCGCAGGCCGGAGTCCTTCACCGCCTGGATCACCGCGTCGGGGTCCATGCCCAGCGCCTTGCGCGCCGCCTCGTAGGGGCCGTAGGCGTCGATGGTGAAGGAGTCGGGCCGATCCCAGTTGGCCGTCAGGACCGGGGTGAGTGTGGTGCTCATGCCTCGGGGGCCTTCCATCCGTTGGCCTTGGCGACCTTCAGGCCCTCCAGCGAGGGGCCGGCGGCCGACGGGCCCTCATGCGCCAGGTCGTCGGGCAGGCCGGCCAGCACGCGCGAGGCCTCCTTGAAGGTGCACAGCCGCCTCGGGCCGCGGGTCGGCGCCACCTCCTTGCCGGCGCGCAGGTCGTCGACGAGCTGCTTGGCCGACTCGGGCGTCTGGTTGTCGAAGAACTCCCAGTTCACCATCATGACCGGCGCGAAGTCGCAGGCCGCGTTGCACTCCAGGCGCTCCAGCGAGATCTTGCCGTCCGGGGTGGTCTCGTCGTGGCTGACGCCGACGTGCTCGCTCAGCTCCTCCCAGATCTGGTCGCCGCCCATGACCGCGCACAGCGCGTTGATGCACACGCCGACGTGATACTCGCCCGCGGGCCTGCGCTTGTACATGGTGTAGAACGTCGAGACGCCCACCACCTCGGCCTTGGACAGGCCCAGCATCTCCGCGCAGAACTCGTGGCCGTCGTCGGAGACGTAACCGTCTTCGGACTGGACCAGGTGCAGCAGCGGCAGCAGGGCCGACCGGCTCCTGGGGTACCGGCCGATGATCTCCTTGGCGTCCCGCTCGAGACGCTCGCGGACCTCCGGTGAATAGCTCATGCGTCCTCCTCCGTCGGACGCATGAGCAAAGCTGCTGCGCCTCCTGTGAGCTCGACAAGCTCGCTCACCTGTCAACACCTCCCATGACGGGGTCGATCGAGGCCACGGCCGCGATCACGTCGGCGACCTGGCCGCCCTCCGCCATCGCGGGGAAGGACTGCAGGTTCGTGAAGGACGGGTCGCGGAAGTGCACGCGGTAGGGGCGGGTGCCGCCGTCGCTGACGACGTGCGCGCCCAGCTCGCCGCGCGGCGACTCGATGGCCGCGTACGCCTGTCCGGCGGGCACCCGGAAGCCCTCGGTCACCAGCTTGAAGTGGTGGATGAGGGCCTCCATGGAGCTGCCCATGATGTGCGCGATGTGGTCGGGGGAGTTGCCGAAGCCGTCGGGCCCGAGCGCCAGCTGCGCGGGCCAGCCGATCTTCTTGTCCTCGATCATGACGGGCTGGTTCTTGAGCGGACCGGCGATCCGGTCGAGAGCCTGCTCGATGATCTTGAGGGACTCCTCCATCTCGGCCATGCGCACCAGGTAGCGCCCGTACACGTCGCAGCTGGTCTGCGTCGGCACCTCGAACTCGTAGGTCTCGTAGCCGCAGTATGGCTGGGACTTGCGCAGGTCCCACGGCAGGCCGGCGGCCCGCAGGATGGGCCCGGTCACGCCGAGCGCGATGCAGCCGGTCAGGTCGAGGTAGGCCACGTCCTGGGTGCGGCGCAGGTAGACCGGGTTGGCGTCGAGCAGCTTGCGGATGTCCTTGATCCGCTTGGGCATCTCCTTGAGGAACTCGCCGACCTTGTCCACGGTGCCCGCGGGCAGGTCGACGCTCACGCCGCCCGGCCGGATGTAGGCCATGTTCATCCGCAGGCCGGTGATGTACTCCATCAGGTCCATGACCATCTCGCGGTCGCGGTACCCGAACAGGAACGGCGTGGTGGCGCCCAGCTCCATGCCGAAGGTGCCCATCGCCACCAGGTGCGAGCTGATGCGGGTGAGCTCCATCATCATCACGCGGATGGCCGAGGCCCGCTCCGGGATGCGGTCGGTGATGCCGAGCAGCTTCTCCACGGCCAGGCAGTACGCCGTCTCGTTGAAGATCGGCGAGAGGTAGTCCATGCGGGTGACGAACGTGACCCCCTGGGTCCACGTCCGGTACTCCATGTTCTTCTCGATGCCGGTGTGGAGGTAGCCGATGGCCGACCGCGCCTCGGTGACGGTCTCGCCGTCGAGCGTCAGGATGAGCCGGAGCACGCCGTGCGTGGAGGGGTGCTGCGGGCCCATGTTGACGACGAGCCGCTCCTCCTCGGTGTCGCGCACCTCGGAGACGACCTCGTCCCAGTCGCCGCCGTTGACGGAGTAGACCTTGCCTTCCGTCGCTTCAGTGGTCATGCGTACGACCTCCTCTGGTCCGGCGGGGGGATCTCGGCGCCGCGGTACTCCACCGGGATGCCACCGAGCGGGTAGTCCTTGCGCTGCGGGTGGCCGTCCCAGTCGTCCGGCATCATGATCCGCGTCAGCGCGGGGTGGCCGTCGAAGACGATGCCGAAGAAGTCGTAGGTCTCCCGCTCGTGCCAGTTGTTGGTCGGGTAGACGCCCACCAGCGAGGGGATGTGCGGGTCGGCGTCGGGGCAGCTGACCTCCAGCCGGACGCGCCGGTTGTGGGTGATGGAGCACAGGTGGTAGACGGCGTGCAGCTCCTCGCCCGCGAGGTCGGGGTAGTGCACGCCCGACACGCCCAGGCACAGCTCGAAGCGCAGCGCCGGGTCGTCGCGCAGCTTGCGCGCCACCTCGACCAGGCGCTCGCGCTTGACGTGGAGGGTGAGCTCGCCGCGGTCGACGACGACCCTCTCGATCGCGTCGTCCATGCCCAGGGTGTCGACGACCTCGTCGAAGTACTCGCCGTACGGCCGCGGGCTGGACAGCCGCGGCGCGCGGCGCACGACCAGGCCGCCGAAGCCGGAGGTGTCGCCGGAGTCCTGGGCGCCGAACATGCCGCGGCGGGCGACGGGCGCCTCGGGGACGTCCGGCACGCCGGGCACGCCCGGAAGGTTGTTCTCGCTCACTTGGCCGCCCCCTGGTCGATCAGCGGCAGCGTGCGCAGCGCCTGCAGCTCGAGCTCCTCGATCTGCTTGGCGCGGTGCGCGCCGAACTTCATGTTCTGGATCTTGTCGTGCAGCTTGACGATCGCGTCGATGAGCATCTCCGGGCGCGGCGGGCAGCCGGGCAGGTAGATGTCGACGGGCACGATGTGGTCGACGCCCTGCACGATGGCGTAGTTGTTGAACATGCCGCCGCTGGAGGCGCACACGCCCATCGCGATGACCCACTTGGGCTCGGCCATCTGGTCGTAGATCTGGCGGAGCACCGGCGCCATCTTCTGCGACACCCGGCCGGCCACGATCATCAGGTCGGCCTGGCGGGGAGAGGCCGAAGCACGCTCCATGCCGAAGCGGGCCAGGTCGTAGTGGGGGCCGCCGGTGGCCATCAGCTCGATGGCGCAGCAGGCCAGGCCGAAGGTGGCAGGCCACACCGAGTTCTTGCGCGCCCAGCCCGCGGCCTTCTCGACCGTGCTGAGGATGAACCCGCTCGGGAGTTTCTCTTCAAGTCCCATGTCTCAGTCCCACTCCAGGCCCTTGCGGCGCCAGACGTACGCATAGGCGACGAGCACCGTCACGATGAACAGCACCATCTCGACCAGCGCGAACACCCCGAGCTGCCGGAAGGAGACGGCCCAGGGGTAAAGGAAGATGATCTCGATGTCGAACACGATGAACAACATCGCGGTGATCATGTATTTGAGCGGGAACCGTCCGCCACCGACAGGCTGGGGCGTCGGCTCGATGCCGCATTCGTAGGCGTCAAGCTTGGCGCGGTTCCAGCGCTTGGGACCGGTGAAAGGAGCGATCGCGACGGAGAAGACCGCGAACCCTCCAGCGAGAACGGCGAGCACCAAGATGGGCACATAGAGGTCCATCGCTACGCCTCCTCTTCAATCGCCACGCGCGCGGGCGCGCAGTCTGACGTACAAATTTGCCGGGTGGGTGTTGCGTTCATGCTGGCGGGACGACCTTCGAGAGCGCGTTGATGATCCTGTCCGACGCATCGCCTCGCCGGTCGGTGAGATTACCAAGGAGCTTGAGTGCGAAGCGCATCAGCCTCGGGTGGGGTAGCGCGTGCCGTACTCCGAAGCTCATGAGACCCGGCTGCCCGATGGCTTCGACGAACAACCTGCCGAGCGTGAAATAACCGCCGTAGGCGTCCTTGAGGATCTTGGGGTAGGCGCGCAGCATGCGCTCGCGCTGGGCCGGGGTGCTCTGCCGGAGCGCCTTGGCGATCACCTCGGCGGCGATCTCGCCGGTCTCCATGGCGTAGGCGATGCCCTCGCCGTTGAACGGGTTGATCGCGCCACCCGAGTCGCCCACGAGGACCAGGCCCCGGGTGTAGTGCGGCTGCCGGTTGAAGGCCATCGGCAGCGCCGCCCCGCGGATCGGGGCCGTCATGTTGCCCTCGGCGAACCCCCACTCCTCGGGCATGTTCTTGGTCCAGCGGCGCAGCAGGTCGCGGTAGTCGATGTGCTTGAACGCCTCGCTGGTGTTGAGCAGGCCCAGCCCCACGTTGGCGGTGCCGTCGCCGACGCCGAACACCCAGCCGTAGCCGGGCAGCAGCGTGTCGCCGTCCCACAGCTCCAGCCAGATCTCCAGGTAGTCGTCGTCGTGGCGGGGGCTCTCGTAGTAGGTGCGTACGGCGACGCCCATCGGGCGGTCGGGGCGCTTGTGCAGGCCCATGGCGAGGGCGAGGCGGGTGGAGTTGCCGTCGGCGGCCACCACGATCCGGCTCCTGAAGGAGCGTCCGTCCTTGGTGGTGACGCCGACGATGTGGCCGCTGCGGTCGTCGAGGATGGCGCCGCTGACGGTGACGCCCTCCATCAGGCGCGCGCCCGCCTTGACCGCGTTGGCGGCGACGATCTGGTCGAAGTCCTTGCGGGTGCGGACCAGGCCGAAGTCGGGGAAGCTCCGCAGCTGCGGCCAGTCGAGCTCGAAGCGCAGGCCGCCGCCGACCACGCGCAGGCCCTTGTTGCGGATCCAGCCGGGCCCGTCGATGTCGACGCCCATGTTGAGCAGCTGCTTGACCGCACGCGGGGTGAGGCCGTCGCCGCAGACCTTCTCGCGGGGGAACCTGGTCTTCTCCAGCACCAGCACGTCCAGCCCGGCGCTGGCGAGGTAATAAGCGGTGGCGGAACCGGCGGGACCGGCGCCGACGACGATGACGTCGGCGTCAGCCTGGGTGGCGGCTGGCACGGTCACGGGAGGTGTCCTGTCCTGAACGCTGGAGCGGCCTCGTGGTGGCTTGTGTTCCTTTGTGAAGGTCTTCACAAGCTGTCGCAGGGCAGTCTAACGCCTTTCCGGCGTACGGTGGCAGCCGGGGCGGTCACGGGCGGGCAACGTCAAGGGGCCTCCCACCGGTGACGGGAGGCCCCTTGACGATCGTGCTTCAGACGTCGAATTCGGCGTTTCGGACACCGGCCAGAAAGGCTCGCCACTCGCCGTGCGAAAAGGTAAGAACCGGACCGGATGGGTCTTTAGAGTCACGAACGTGCACCAAGGAGTCAGCGCGGAGAATCTCCACACAGTCTCCCGTCATATGACTAAAGGTGCTTTTCACCCATATGGGTGAGATCTCAGCTGACATAGCGGCTCCCCTGGTGATTACGGGAAGCAGCCTACCGGTGACGCCTAGTTAATGGCTGCGGTATGGCTGCGATCATGGAAAGAAGGAGCCGAATTCTTGCACAGAAGAAACCATCCGAAAAGATCCGCAGGCCCGCGGGGCTTCAGCCACCCCTCGGCGCGCCAGGCGATGCCAGCGCCTCCCTGCTGAACTGCCCGGACGCGACTCCGGCCAGGAAGGCGTCCCACTCGGCGGCAGTGAAGGTCAGCTTTGCGGCATGGGGACTCTTCGAGTCTCGGACGACAACCTCTCCCGTGGCCGTCAACCCGACTTCCACACAGTCACCAGAGATGTGGCTGTACGTACTCTTGCGCCACATGACGGGGTCATCGTCTATGGCTGACACTATCTGTCTCCTTTGCCGGGATACCTAACGGCATACCCAGTCAAGAGATCGTAAAATCGCCGAGTCGATCGGCAATACGCATGATCATCTCTACCGAGTCTCGCTCTGGCAGGGCATTCTCTGTCAGGAACTCGAATATGCGCTGGTAACGATAGGCCTCCTGCTCGTCCTCGTGGAGGCTCGCCGACCCATAGCTCTCCTGGTATAGGACGTCGCCATAGAGGCGGCCCAGCGGTTCCCCGACGTCGGGGAACCGCAGGAGCACGAAGCTCTCCCATGCGGCCATGCGGGCCGAGTCGAACGGCCACACCTGGACCGTCACGTTGGGCAGCGAGGCCATCTTCTGCAGGTGGCGAAGCTGCTCGATCATCACCTCGGCCGATCCGACCCGCCGGTGCAACACCGCCTCGTCGAGCACGGCCCGGAAGTGGAGCGGTGGATCGGCCGTCAGCAGGCGCTGACGGCGCAGGCGGATCTTCGTGCGCCGTTCCACCTGACGGGGCGTGATGAGGCTGAACGGCACGCTCTGCTCCATCATGGCGTGCGTGTAAGCATGGGTCTGGAGCAGGCCGGGCAGGACTCCCGTCTGCCACGACCAGATCTCCTCGGCGCCGTGTTCCAGCCCGATGAACGCCAGGTATGACTCTCCCGCGTCATCGGCATAGGCGTCCCACCATGCCTTCTGCTCCGACTCTCGCGCCAGCCCCAACAGCGCCTCCCGCAACTCCTGCGGCGCGCCGTACAACTCGCTCAGCGCGACCACGTCGTCCGCTGAGATCCCGACCTGGGCCTTCTCCAGCCGTGACAGGCGAGAGGTCGACCATCCCAGGGCTCGCTGGACATTCGAGCCGGTCATCTGCGCGTCCTCGCGGAGCCGGCGAAGCTCGAGGGCGAGCCGCCGCCTGCTGACAGTCGGACTGGGTTCCCGAGTCACCAGCGACTCCTCACTCCATGCCCCCGAAATCGGCACATTCCTCTTACTTTGGGAGTCCCAGCGGGATTCCCGCAGCGATTCCCGGGAAGAATCTCAGCGAGTCTCCCGGCGGGAAACCACCATCATAGCTCCGAGCCGCCCAGCGAGCGCGGATTCCGAGCACATAGGCGCATCACCGAGCCAGATCGCATCCTGGCCCACGCCCACCCCCGGAGAACGGAGCCGCGTTCCATGAGCCGACCCACCCCCCAAGCATGCCCGCCCAAGCGCAACATCCTCATCTGGTCGTCCGGCCCCCAGCCACCACGCCGCCCGCGACGGCGACCGCTGGGAGCCGCGATCGGAGCGCTGGTCCGGTGGCGCAGCGAGCTGTCCGCCGCCGCGATCCTGGTCCTGACCTACCACCAGCTCGCGCTGTGGAGCGATCCACTGACCGCGGCGCTCGCGCTCCTGGGCAGCACGCTGGCGTTCCTGGGCACGCCGCCGCTGCGGCGCAGGATCCGGGAGCACGTCGTCGGCCTCGCGGTACGGCACCGCTTCCAGGGTCTGTGCAAGCACTCGGCCATGCGTGACCCGGAGGGCCGGTTGCCGCTCGTGCTGCGATGCGAGACCGAGGGCGACAGCGTCTTCCTGCTGCTCTGGCTGCGCCGCGGCATGACGCCGGAGCTGGTCTACGCGCACCGCTCGCTGATCAGGACCGCCTGCGCCGCGGCGGACGTCGTCCCCTACCCCCATCCCATGAACGGCGCGCTGCTCACCCTGCGGGTGGTTCACCCCTGGGGCTTGTAGGCGCGATGCAGCGCCACGGTGCCGAGCGACAGGTTCCGCCACGCCACCCGCTCCCAGCCCGCGCGCCGGATCACGGCCGCGAGCGCGGGCTGGTCGTGCCAGGCGCGGATGGACTCGGCGAGGTACTCGTAGGAGTCGTCGTTGGACCCCGCCAGCTTGCCGATCCTCGGCAGGACGTGCGCCAGGTAGACCTGGTAGGCCGCGTTGAACGGCTTGAGCGTGGGCTGGGAGAACTCGGACACCACCAGCCGCCCGCCCGGCCTGGTCACGCGCAGCATCTCGCGCAGCGCCCGCTCGGTGTCGTGGACGTTGCGCAGCGCGAAGGAGATGGTCACCGCGTCGAAGACGCCGTCGGCGAAGGGCAGGTTGAGCGCGTCGCCGGCGACGAACGGGATGCCGGGGCCCGACAGCGCGCTGCCGCCCATGCGACGCGCGCCGGTGCGCAGCATGCCCAGGGAGAAGTCGCAGGCGATCGCGCGGGCGCCCAGGGTCGTGAAGGTCACGGTGGAGGTGCCGGTGCCGGCGCCCAGGTCGAGCACCACCTCGCCGGGACCGGCGTCGACCGCGCGCGCCGTCGCCCTGCGCCACAGCCGGTCCTGCCCCATGGACATCAGATCGTTGACCAGGTCGTAGCGGCGGGCCGTGCGATCGAACATCGCGGCGACCTCGTGCGGCTTCTTGTCCAGCTGCGCGCGTGTCATGGTGGTAAGCCTAAAGGCCGCTCCCCGCGCCCCTCCGGAGCCCCAGCCGTACGGAAAAGATCAACGCAAAGTCATCATGACATTACCCATGGTGTGTTAAGACTTGGCGAATGATTGTCCGAACGGCCCTTGCGGCGACCCTGGCCCTGTCCCCCCTGGCCTCTCCCGTCGCGCACGACCGCGTGGTCTCCGCGAACCCGGTCGACAACACTCCGCACGTGCTCGACGGCATCGTCAACGCCATCGCGCTCGTCGGCGGCACGGTCGTGGTCGGCGGCTCCTTCACCGAGGTGAGCGACGCCCGGCGGGGCGTCGTCCACGAGCGGGCCAACCTGTTCGCCTACGACCTGGCCACCGGCTCGATCCTGCCGGGCTTCGCCCCCGAGCTGGACGGCCCGGTGCACGCCCTGGCGGCGGGCCCGTCGGGCACCGTGTACGCCGGTGGCGACTTCACCACGCCCGACGGCGCCGCCTCCCTGGTACGGCTGAGCCTCGCCGACGGGTCGGAGGTCCCCGGCTTCGCGCCGCGCATCGGAGGCGGGATGGTCACCGCCCTGGCCAGGCGCGGCTCCCACCTGTACGCCGGAGGCGACTTCACCCGGCCCCGCACCGCGCTGGCCAGGCTCGACGCCACGACGGGCGCGGCGGACCCGTCCTTCACCGTCACGCCCGGCAGGCCGCTGACGCCGCGGGTGAGGGTCCACGCCCTGGCCGTCACGCGCGACCGGCTGGTCGTCGGCGGCACCTTCACCACGCTCGGCGGGCCGGCGCGCCCGCAGCTGGGCGTCGTCGACATCGGCCGCCGAGTCCCCAAGGTCGCCGACTGGCGCACCGACGCCTACGCGCCCAGGTGCAAGGAGACGTTCCCGTCCTACGTGCGCGGCCTCGACGTGTCGCCCGACGGCTCCTACTTCGTGGTGGTCACGACGGGCGGGGCGGGCGGCAGGAGCAAGCTGTGCGACAGCGCGGCCCGGTTCGAGACCTACGCCAGGGGTTCGGGGATCCGCCCGACGTGGGTCAACCACACGGGCGGCGATTCGCTGTACTCGGTGGCGGTCACCGGCGCGGCGGTCTACGTGGGCGGGCACCAGAGGTGGCTGGACAACCCCCTGGGGCGCGACTCGGCGGGACCGGGGGCGGTGCCCCGGGAGGGGATCGGCGCGATCCACCCGCGCACCGGCAGGGCGCTGGCGTGGAATCCCGGGCGGGAGCGAGGAATCGGAGTCAAGGCCTTTCTCGCGCATCCCGGCGGCCTACTGGTCGGTAGCGACACAACGCGGCTCGGACGGGAGTACCATGCCCGAATTGGCATGTTTCCTCGATCTTAGCCATCCTCCGGCCTGGGCCGGTCGAGCTTCTGGCTGAGCCGGGCGCTCACCGCGTCGCGCTGCTTGGACAGCAGGACGTAGCTGGCGATCCCGCTGAACACCGCGGCAGCGAGGATGAGGAGCCAGGAGCGCATGCCAAGCACGTAGAGCAGACCGAGCGCGACGAGGAACAGGCCGATCCGCGACAGGGTGTAAACGAGGACGGGGTGCACAACCTCGAGGTTACTCCCCGCTGGGGCGTGTCATCTCTTCGCATCGGGCGCGAGCGCTGCTACTGTTCCCAGTCAGGTGGTTTCGTAAAGAAACACCCACGAGAGCCCCAAAAAGGCTCTATCATATAACAATCGGGCAGTCAGCTGATAACAACCCGTGATCTTTGTAGAAAACCACGGATAAATCAGGCTTCGCTCGACACACTGGTTACCTGTCCGCCCGCTGGCAGGAAGCGGGATGCGAGGGGGAGAGATTGGTGGAGAGTAGCAGCGAGCGTCTGCTGACCCCGGGCGAGGTTGCCGCCCTCTTCCGGGTAGACCCAAAGACCGTGACGCGCTGGGCAGCGGCAGGCCGCATCAGTAGCATCCGCACCCCCGGAGGGCACCGGCGCTTCCGCGAGTCGGAGGTGCACGCCCTTCTTCGTGGCGAGGACGTAGTGGCGGCCGACAGGTCGGCAGGCGAGTCCCCGCGCGTCTGACGTTCGGTCAACGGTGATCCTGCCGCCACAAGCCGCAGGGTCACCGACTGGAACGCCCTCGGGCCGGCGCCGTGCGTCAGTCCTCGCGTGTCAGTCCCCTGTGTCAGCCCCCGTGTCAGCCTCCCGCTGCGCCCCTGACGCTTCCTGCTGCGCCTTGAACGCCAGAAACTCCCGCTCCAGTTCGTCGTTGCCGGCCTGCCACCGCTCCCTCCGCGCGGCGAGCTCCTCCTCCGTGAGCGCCTCGGGCAGCCATTTGTCGTAATCGGGATCCCCCGGCTCCAGCTCGACGTAGGCGTTGCCGATGAGCCGCCCGTCCTCGCTCGTGACACTCCGCGGCACGCGCAGCCTGCCGTCGGCGAGCCGGATGACATACATGGCTGACCACCTAAATTCCGTAACGCCGGTTGAAGAACAGCATGACCTCCAGCGCCGTCCGGGTGTCACCGCTGAGCATGTCCACCAGGGCCGGACGCTGGCGGGAGGCGATGGCGGCGAAGGCGTCGGCGAAGAACTCCTTGCGCCCGATCCCGCCACCCTGGCGGTGGAACGCCGACACCAGCAGCGGCTTTGCTCTCTCGTAGAGTGCCACGAACTCCGGCGAGTCGGAGACCCAATCGCCGTGGCGGCCGTCGACGTCGTCGATCGCGTGGCCCACCTCGTGCATCATCACGTCGGGCGTGGGCGAGGGCCGGTCCCCCACCACGATCTTGCGGTCGCCGTACGCGCCGGCGCAGATGTCCCAGGTGGCGCGGCCGGACGGCAGCGGCGCGCCGCGCAGGTAGCCCATGTCGTCCAGGTCGGGCACCCCGCCCGCGCCGACGTAGATGCCGTCGAGCCGCTCGGCCAGCAGGTCCTTCAGCCGCTCCGGCAGCGCGGCCAGGCTCTCCACCGCGCGGACGGCGTCGGCCGACGGCGGCCCCTGGCGCGCGTCCCACTGCCGGTGCAGGATCCTCTCCAGCTTCCCGCAGTGGCGTAAGCCGTCGCCGCGCGGCGGCGCCTCGGGCCGGTTGGGCTGCGCCCGCGGCCGCTCGTCGGGCAGCTCGAAGTCCTGCCAGGTGTACTGCGGGCGGTCCAGGATGGCCGCTGAGAGCCGTTCAGGGGCCCGCTCGGGGCGATCCACCCAGATGGACCGCTCCGGCCCCCGAGAGGGCTCTCTGCGCCGCGAGAAGAGGTATGAGCCGCGCCGCCACCAGCTGCCGCGTCGATGACGCCCGCCGTCCTCTGAACGCACCTTCGTACGGTACGGCGGAGCGCGGGCCGAGCGACAGGGTCTGGACACGACAGCGCCCGCGATGGCTTACAGTTCGGGACATGGCGGGTGTGCTTATCAGCCTTGCGGTGCTGGCCTTCTGGCTCTACTCCCTCTTCGACGTCATCACCTCGCCGGAGGAGGAGACCAGGAACCTGCCGAAGGTGCTCTGGGTCCTCATCGTCGTCGTGCTGCCGGTGGCGGGCAGCGTGCTGTGGTTCCTGCTCGGCCGTCCCCGCGTCGCTCCCGGCCCGCCGCGAGCCATGCGTCCCAGGCCGGAGACGCCCTCGGCGCCCCCGCCCAAGGGCCCGGAGGACGACCCCGAGTTCCTCAAGGAGCTGGAGCGCCGCCTCCGCGGCGAAGACTAGGGAGGGCTACTCGACGCCCGCGTAGCTGTGCAGGCCGTCGAGGAAGATGTTGACGCCGATGAGGTTGAACAGCAGGCAGCCGAAGGCCAGCAGCTGCACGATCGTGGTCGACCTGCCGCGCCAGCCGGCCGTCACCCTGGCGTGCAGGTAGGCCGCGTAGGCCACCCACGTGATGAACGACCAGACCTCCTTGGGGTCCCAGCCCCAGTAGCGGCCCCACGCCTTGTCGGCCCACATCGCGCCGGCGATGACGGCGAAGGTCCACACCGGGAAGGCCAGCACGATGGCCCGGTGGGCGATGCGCTCCAGGTCGGCGCGCAGCGGCAGGCGCGAGGGCCCCTCGCCGCGCACGAGGGACAGGATCCCGGCGACGGCGCCCACGACGAACAGCCCGGTGGCCAGGATGGCCGCGGTGACGTGGATGGCGATCCAGTAGGAGTTCAGCGCCGGCACCACCGGCCCGGCCTGCGTGTAGAGGAACCTGACCGAGAAGCCCAGCCCGAGCACCACGGCGATCATCACGAAGGCGCCGAGGAAGCGCACGTTGCTCCGGGTCTGCGCCACGAGGAACGCCGTCGTGGCGGCCAGGCAGATGGCCACGACGAACTCGTACATGTTGCCCCACGGCCAGCGGCCCACGGCCAGCCCGCGCAGCACGATGGCCGCCAGGTTGGCGGCCCAGCCCAGCCAGGCCAGGGCCAGCGCCGCCCGGCCCGCCGTGGGCGCCCACGCGGGCGGCTCGGGCCCGCTCTCCTCGACGCGGCTCCCGCCGCCGCCCACGCCCACCTTCGCCTCGGGCGCCTTGACCTCGGCCCGTGACCGGCCGAAGGCCAGCTCCAGCGCGAAACCGATCATGGCGAGGAGGTAGGCGAACACGGCGACGACGATGAGCGTGTCGCTCAACCCGGCCAGCTGGTCAGCGGACATCCCTGTCTCCGTTGGATTGGACCCTGGTGGATAGGACCCGGACGATGTCGGCGAACTCCTCGGCGAAGCCCGCCGCGGAGCCCTCGGTGCGGGTCAGGCCGCCCGCCTCGGCCGTGCCGCCGGCGACCCGGACGAACACGCGGCGCCTGCGGATCATGAGGGATCCGACGATCCCGGCGACGGCGAGCGCGGCCGAGACCAGCGCGGGGACCCGGCCCGGGTCGTAGGCGATCTGGAGGGTGATCCACTCCTTGACGCCGGTGAACTCGATCTTGCCCGCGCCGCCCGGCAGGTCGAAGGAGTCGCCGACCTTCAGCGGGTGCGACCCCATGAAGATCCGGTCGAGCTTGGCCATGATCTCCGGCGGGGCGATCTGGTAGACCGACTGCGGCACGCCGGAGCGGGTGCCGAGGTCGCCGGTGAAGGCCGCCATGAGCCGCAGCTCCGGGGCGAGCGGCGCGGGGAAGCGCGAGCCGCCGTGTCCGTCGCGGGTCGGCGCGAAGGCCAGGTAGAGGCCCAGCTGGGACGGCCTGGCGTCGGGCGCCTTGACGACGCAGTCGGACAGCAGCGTGGCCCTGACCGTGATCAGACAGGGGACGGCCCGGTCGACCACCACCTGGCCCTTGCCGTCGGTCACCTTGACCACGGGGGCGTAGCCGTGGCCGATCAGGTAGGTCTGCGTGCCGCCCACGTCGAGCGGCTCGTTGACCTTCAGCTCGTAGTCGCGCCTGTCGTCCACGCGCAGGAAGGCCGAGTAGTCGAGCTCCTGGCCGCGGGTGGAGTAGGTGGCGCGGAAGTCCTTCAGCGTGAACCAGAACGGCTCCAGGGACTGGGCGTCGACCAGCCGCCCGGGGGTGAACTGGTCGTAGGCGGCCACCGTGTTGGCGAAGCCGTCGCCCTCGACCACCAGCACGTTGCCGCGGTAGCCGAACAGCGAGCCGACGGCGACGGCGACCAGCAGGCCCAGCAGCGAGATGTGGAAGACGAGGTTGCCGGCCTCGCGCAGGTAGCCCTTCTCGGCCGACACCCAGCCGTCGCCCGTGACGACGCGGAAGCGCATCCGGCGCAGCCGCCGGGCGGCCTCCTCGACGGTGAGCTCGCCCGGCAGCTCGGCGTGGTGGGGCAGCCTGGACAGGTGGCGCGGCGCGGCGGGCGGCCTGCGGCGCAGCTCGCGGGCGAAGGTGACGGTCCGCGGCACGATGCAGCCGATCAGCGAGGTGAACAGCAGCAGGTAGACGGCCGCGAACCAGGGCGAGGCGAAGACGTCGAAGAGGAACAGCCGGTCGTACCACTCGGCCAGCGCCGGGTTGCTCTCGTAGAGCTGGGCGACCTTGTCGGGCTCCACGCCGCGCTGCGGCAGCAGCGAGCCGGGGATGGACGCCAGCGCGAGCAGGAACAGCAGGATCAGTGCCGTCCGCATCGAGGTGAGCGTGCGCCAGCCCCAGCGCAGCCAGCCGGCCGGGCCCAGCCCGGGGGCCTTCTCGGCGGGGGGCGTCTGCACGGCGGTCATCAGATCACCGGCCTGAATCCGCCGATCCAGGTCTGCATGGCCGCGACCAGCTGGCCCCACCAGCCGGTCACGAGCAGGACCCCCACGGCCACCAGCATCCCGCCGCCGAGGCGCGTGATGAGCGGCGTGTGGCGCCTGATGGCCTTGAAGGTGCGCAGCGCCTTGCTGTAGGCCAGCGCGGCGGCGACGAACGGCAGGCCCAGGCCCAGCGCGTAGGCCACCGCCAGCAGCGCGCCGCGCGAGGCGCTGGCCTGGCTGTAGCCCAGCGAGAGCACCACCGCGAGCGTGGGGCCGATGCACGGGGTCCAGCCCAGGCCGAACACCACGCCGAGCAGGGGCGCGCCGGCCAGGCCCGCTCCCGGCACGCGGTGGATGCGCACGTCCCGCATCAGGCCCGGGACCAGGCCGAGGAAGGCCAGGCCGAGCACGATCGTCACGACGCCGATGACGCGCGTGATGACGTCGGCGCTGCCGTACAGCACCGAGCCGAGGCCGCCGAACAGCGCGCCGCCGGCCACGAACACCGCGGCGAACCCGAGCACGAACAGGACGGTCCCCAGCACCAGCCGGCCGCGCCGCGGGTCGGCGCTCATGCCGGTCACGTACGACAGGTAACCGGGCACCAGGGGCAGCACGCAGGGCGACAGGAACGAGACCACCCCCGCCAGGACCGCGATCGGCACGGCCAGCAGCAGCGAGCCCGAGGCGACGACCTCACTCATCGCGCACCCTGGTGACGGCGTCGAGCAGGTCCTGGTACTTCACGGCGCCCAGCGCCCTGGCGGCCACGCGGCCCTGCTTGTCGATGATGAGCGTGGAGGGGATGGCCGCGGGCGGCACGGTGCCCTGGAAGGCCAGCGCGAGCCTGCCGGGCTGGTCGTAGATGCTCGGGTAGCCGGGCTGCTCGGTGCGCTCGAAGGCCAGCGCCTCGTTCTTGCTGTCCTTGAAGTCGATGCCCACGAACTCCACGCCACTGCTCTTGGTCTTGGCGGCCACGTCCTTGAGGATGGGGGCCTCGGCGCGGCAGGGGTTGCACCAGGAGGCCCAGAAGTTCAGCACCACGACCTTGCCCTTGTGGGCCGCCAGCGAGAGGCGCCCGCCGTCCAGCGTCTCCCCCTCGATCGGGGGCGCGGGCTTGCGGTCGGCCGCCGGGAAGACCTGCACCTTGCCGTCTCCGGCGACGAACCGGGTGTCACCCGCCTGCGGCTGGGCGTCCTGGGCACCGGCGCAGCCCGCGGCGAGCGCGACGAGCAGGGCGAGGGTGAGGGACGTCGAGCGCACTGGAGGATGATCTCCCTGTACTACAGCCGGTAGAGCTGTAACTCTACCGGGGGCCTCACGCGCCCGGCACACTAGGGCCTTGGACGAGAGACCGGGCGGGCTCGCTGTAGCCCACGCTGACGAGCCGGTCGCCCTCGAAGGTGAAGCTGGTCAGGCTGGCCAGCTCGCACTGCCGCCGCCGCGGGTCGTGCCACAGCCGCCGGCCCTCCGCGGCCAGCCGGACGACCCAGATGGGCAGCTGGTGGCTGACCAGCACCGCCTCGTGGCCGCGCGCCTTCCTGCGGGCGTCGATGATGGCCGCCCGCATGCGGGCCACCACCTCCACGTACGGCTCGCCCCACGACGGGCGCGCGAAGTTCCAGAAGTGGCGGTAGTTGCGCAGGCTGCGGAAGAACTCCCCGACGGGCCTGCCCTCCAGCACGTTGGCGGCCTCCACCAGCCGGTCGTCGGTCACGACCTCCAGGTCCAGCGTCGCGGCCAGCGGCGCGGCGGTCTCCCGCGCCCGCTCCAGCGGCGAGCTGTACAGCGCGACGATGTCGCGCCCGGCCACCGACTTGGCCACCAGCTCGGCCATCCGGTGGCCGCGCTCCGACAGGTGGTAGCCGGGCAGCCGGCCGTACAGGACGTTGCCGGGGTTGTGCACCTCACCGTGCCGCAGCAGGTGAACGACGGTGGTCTCAGCCATGGTGCCGCCAGCCTATACGCCCCATGGGTCGCACAGGCCTCGGCGGAGGCCGGCGCGAGGTGCGCGGACCGGCGAGAGGTAGAGTCGTCGCCCCCGCCTCTGGAGTCGTGCCGTGAGTCCTGTGGCCCTCGTCCTGGTCCTCGTCGCCGCCGTCTGCCACGCCTCGTGGAACCTGCTGAGCAAGCAGGCCGCCAAGGTCGACGGGCTGGTGTTCGTGTGGCTGGTCGCCGCGGTGGCGTCGGTGGTGTGGCTGCCGGTCGCGGCCGGCTTCATGCTGGTGGCCGGGACACTGCCCACTTGGCGGGACCTGGGGCTCATCGCGGTCAGCACGGCCCTGCACCTGGGGTACTTCGTCACGCTCCAGCGGGGGTACGGCACAGGCGACCTGTCGGTGGTCTACCCGGTCGCGCGCGGCACGGGCCCGATGCTGGCCGGCGCCTTCGCGATCGCCTTCCTGCACGAACGGCCCTCGCCGGCGGGCGTGGCCGGGATCGTGCTCGTGGGCGCAGGGGTCTTCCTCATGAGCGGCGGCGGGCGCGCCTCGCCGCCCGGCGTGCTGTGGGGGCTGGCGACCGGGCTGTTCATCGCCGGCTACACGATCTGGGACGCCCAGGCGGTGGGCGCGCTGGCGGTGCCGCCGCTCCTGCTGACGTTCTTCGGCGAGGCGGGCAGGATGCTGGCCCTCACGCCCGCGGCGCTGACCAGGCGGGCGGCGGTGGCGGCGGCCTGGCGCGAGCACCGGGCGCGCGTGGTGGGCTCGGCCGTGCTGGTGCCGCTGTCCTACCTGCTGGTCCTGTTCGCCTTCACCATGGCGCCGGTGAGCGTCGTGGCCCCGGCGCGCGAGGTGAGCGTGCTGGTGGCGGTGCTGCTGGGCGGCCGGCTGCTGGCCGAGGGGCACCTGGCGCGGCGGCTACTCGCCGCGGGGATCATCCTGGGCGGCGTCGTGGCGATCGCGCTCAGCTGAGCTGGGCCGATCAGCCGGCCTGGACCTTCTCGGCCTGCTCGCCCGGGATGAGCTCGCGGCTGACGGCCGACAGCGCGTCCACGGCGGCGCGGATCGCCGGGCGCCGGGCCGCGTCGGTGCGCCACAGGGCCCAGATGCGCCGGATCTGCCGGGGCAGGGTCGGCACCATCCGCACCCTGTCCGGCACGTAGCAGCGGCCCAGCCGGGGCACGATCGCGCAGCCCAGGCCCGCCTCGACCAGCGCCAGCTGGGTGTCGTACTCGTTGGCCCAGTAGACGACCTCGGGCTCCAGGTCGTAGCTGCGCAGCGTGTAGACCAGCCACTCGTGGCAGATCGTGCCGGGCGAGCCGCTGATCCACCCGGCGTCGCGCAGCTCCGACAGCTCGATCTCGGCCCGGCCGGCCAGCGGGTGGTCGGCGGGCAGGGCGACGTCGGCGATGTCGTCGAACAGCGTCTTGCGCGACAGGCCCTCCGGCACGCCCAGCGGCTGGTTCATCCAGTCCTGCGCCACCACCAGGTCGAGCTCGCCGCGGACGACCTTGCGCATGGCCACCTCGGGCTCCAGCTCGTACAGGTGCGCCTGCAGCTCGGGGTGGCGCTTCCGCAGCAGCACCAGGGCCTTGGGGAGCAGGCCCCTGGCGGCCGTGGGGAAGGCGCCCACGTTGATGCGGCCGACCACGGCGCCGCGCAGGGCCTGGAAGTCGGCCTCGGCGCTCTCCACCAGCGCGAGGATCCGCTCGGCGTGCTCGGCCAGGACTCCGGCGGCGTCGGTGAGGCGGATGCCGCGGCCGTTGCGCTCCACGAGCGTCGCGCCGGTCTCGCGCTCCAGCTTGGCGATCTGCTGGGAGATCGCGCTGGGCGTCACCATCAGGGCCTCGGCCGCCGCGCCCACCGAGCCATAGACGTGGACGGCGTGCAGCGCCTTCAAGCGGTTCAGGTCCAACATGTCGGCCTCCCGTAAGCAGTGCTTAAGAGTTTAGCGTAGAAAGAATCGATTGTGCTAGACCGTGAAGCAGGCGAAAATATATGCATGCGAATGATTAAGCGGACCAAGCAGCAGACCGAGACCTCGTACCTGCGCCTGCTCGCCGAGCAGACCCGCGAGCGGCGCAACCGTTACCTGAAGAAGTAGCCCCGCGGGGGACCTCCCCCGCGGTGGGCTACCGTCCTGTGCATGGACGTCCGGCCCTACGTGCTGCTCAGCTGCGCCATGTCGATCGACGGCCACATCGACGACGGCTCTCCTGAGCGGCTGATCCTCTCCGACGCCGCCGATCTCGACCGCGTGGACGAGGTCAGGGCCGGATCCGATGCCATCCTCATCGGAGCGGGCACGCTCCGCCGGGACAATCCGCGCCTGCTCGTCGCCTCGCCGGAGCGACGGGCGCGGCGCGTGGCCGAGGGGCGGCAGCCGTACCCGCTCAAGGTGGTCGTGACCGAAAGCGGCGAGCTCGACCCCGAGCTCAGGTTCTGGCACCACGGCGGCCACAAGCTCGCCTACTGCCCCGACGCGGCCGTCCCGCGGCTGCGGGCGGCCCTGGGCGGCCTGGCCGAGGTGATCGGCCTCGGCCCGCGGGCCGACCTCGAACGGCTGCTCGACGACCTCGGCCGCCGCGGCGTGCGGCGGCTCATGGTCGAGGGCGGCTCCAGCCTCCACACGCAGTTCCTCGCCCTGGACCTGGCCGACGAGCTCCAGCTGGCCATCGCGCCCGTGCTCGTGGGCGACGCCTTCGCCCCGCGCTTCGTCGATCCGGCGCCCTTCCCCGCCGGCCGCATGGTCCTCGCCGAGACGCGGCAGGTGGGCGACATGGCGGTGCTGCGTTACCTGCCCCGCCACCACCGCCGCTGGCTGCGCCTCGCGATCGAGCTGGCGCGCCGCTGCCCTCCCTCGGCGACCGCCTTCTCCGTCGGCGCCGTCATCGTCGACGAGCACGGGCGGGAGCTGGCGCGCGGGTTCTCCAGGGAGACCGGCCCCCACGTGCACGCCGAGGAGCAGGCCCTGGCCCGGGTACGGCCCGGCGACCCCAGGCTGCGCGGCGCCACCCTCTACAGCTCGCTCGAACCCTGCGCGAAGCGGGCCTCACGCCCCCGGACGTGCGCCGAGCTGATCGTGGCCGCCGGGATCCCCCGCGTCGTCTTCGCCTGGCGGGAGCCGCCCACCTTCGTCGCCGGCGCCGAGGGCGCGCGGGTGCTGCGCGCCGCGGGCGTCGAGGTCGTGGAGATGCCCGAGCTGGCCGAGGCCGCGCGGGAGGTCAACGCGCACTTGCCGCGGCCTTAGCCGCGGCGGGCAGCGCGTCGGCCACCCGGGAGATCGCCTCCTCGTCGTGGGCGGCGGAGACGAACCAGGCCTCGTACGCCGAGGGCGGCAGGTAGACGCCCTGGTCGAGCATCGCGTGGAAGAACGCGCGGAACGCCGCCGTGTCCTGCGTGCGCGCCTCGTCGAAGGTCGTGACCTCGCGGTCGGTGAAGAAGATCGAGAACAGGTTGCCGGCCTTCTGCAGGCGGTGCGGCACGCCTTCGGCGGCGAGCGCCTCGGAGGCGGCCCCGGCCACGGCGTCGGCGGCGGCGTCGACCCTGGCGTAGGCCTCGGCGTCGAGCGCGCGCAGCGTCGCCAGCCCGGCCGCGCAGGCGATCGGATTGCCCGACAGCGTGCCGGCCTGGTAGACCGGCCCGGCCGGGGCGAGGCGCTCCATGATCTCGGCGCGTCCCCCGAAGGCCGCGGCGGGCATCCCGCCGCCCATGACCTTGCCGAACGTCATCAGGTCGGCGGCCACCGGCTCCAGGCCGTACCAGCCCGCGGCGGACACGCGGAAGCCGGTGAGCACCTCGTCGACGATGAGCAGCGCGCCGTGGCGCGTGCAGATGTCGCGCAGGAAGGCGTTGAAGCCGGGCGCGGGCGGCACCACGCCCATGTTGGCCGGGCAGGCCTCGGTGATGACGCAGGCGATCTCGAAGGCCGCGAACGCCTCCTCGACGGCCTCGCGCGAGTTGTACGGCAGGACGATCGTGTCGGCCGCGGAGGCGCCGGTGACGCCGGGCGTGTCGGGCAGGCCGAAGGTCACCACGCCCGAGCCGGCGGAGGCGAGCAGCGCGTCGACGTGGCCGTGGTAGCAGCCGGCGAACTTGACGACCTTGGAGCGGCCGGTGAAGCCGCGCGCCAGCCGTACGGCGCTCATGGTGGCCTCGGTGCCGGAGGAGACCAGGCGGACCTGCTCGACGGGCGCGACGCGGGCGACGATCTCCTCGGCCAGCTCGACCTCGCCGGGGGTGGCGGTGCCGTACGAGAAGCCCTGGGCGACCGCGGCCTCGACGGCGGCGACCACGGCCGGGTGACGGTGGCCGAGGATCATCGGGCCCCACGAGCAGACCAGGTCGACGTAGCGGTTGCCGTCGACGTCGGTGATGTACGGGCCCTGGCCGGAGGCCATGAAGCGCGGCGTGCCGCCCACGGCCCCGAAGGCGCGGACGGGCGAGTTCACGCCGCCGGGCACGACTGCGCGGGCTCGGGCGAACAGCTCCTCGGACTTCGTCATGCCTTTCAGCCTAGTGGGAGTTGCCGGAGTCGTATGGCGTACGGTACGTTGTACGGCATGCGATACACACCCACCACCGAAGACCTCCAGAGCATCGAGCAGTGGTTCGCCGAATACGACGCCCTCGCCGCCAAGGGCGAGGTGGACAGGCTCGCGGACATGGCGATCTTCCCGATGAACCTGGCGACCGACGTGCCCGGCGGCTACGGCGCGGTGCGGCAGTGGACCAGGGAGGAATACCTGGAGACGATGCGGCAGGCCATGGGCGAGGGCGCGGCGGGGCTCAAGCCGAAGCGGACGCCGCACTTCCTCAGCCCGAACCTCGTCGTCGTGGAGACCGTGGACGAGGAGCACGGCATGCACTACGCCGACCTGCTCGTGCGCACGGCCGACGGCTGGGGCTTCCAGACGATGGTGCAGGGCGGCTGGGGCCACGGCTGGCCCCCGGCCAAGCTGGGCTAAGACGCGAGGGGCGCCCCGAGCAGCCGAGCGGAGCGCGGCAAATCAAACAAGGAAGTCGAGGACCCGGAGCGGGTCGGGGAGCGGGCGGCCGTCGGGTGGCCGCAGCCACGAACACGGCCGGCCCGAGGGGAGCATCGAGGGCGGAGCCAGCACGTAGCTGTCACGGCAGTGCCAGCGCACGCCGGGCGTGCTGTCGATCTCCGCGGGCGTGCAGTCGAGGCTGCACGTCCACCACTCGTCCTCGTCCTCCGGGTTGCCCCTCGTGGCCACGAAAAACAGCACCCGGTCGCCGTTGGCGGCGACCGGGCCGGTGTGCAGGTGGGCGGCGTCCATGCGGGCCAGGGCGGGCATCCCGAGCGTGAGCGGTACGTCGAAGACGTCGAACACGCGGCCCGTGGGCAGGATCACGTTCGCCTCGGGGTCGCGCTGCCACCAGCGGGTGAGCAGCGCGGTGTCCGTCGTGGCCTGCATGTGCCAGGCGGGCGAGAGCGGGTGCTGACCGGGGCTGGGACAGCCCACGCGGTCACAGGAACACGCGCGGGGGCCGCGACGCAGGGGATGCGCGCCCGGGACACAGGGCCAGCCGAGCGCCGCGTATCCGAGGACGGAGTCGAGGCGTGTCGGATGGGCCCGTTTCCTGCTGCGCCTGGCGAGTGGTACGCCGACCATGCCTCATCTCCTCCCGTTTGTTCCGCGCGCGACCTGAGCTGTCCCCCGACTCCGGGCATACACGCACACGAGGAGTCTGCTGCAAAAGGACACACCCGCACTTGTCTGTGCACTCTAACGCACAGGCTTCCCATGCGATCGCGAAACCCCCCGTTAGAGGCGTCGCGCCACCTCGGTGGCCCAATACGTCAAGATCATGTCGGCGCCCGCGCGGCGGATCGCGACCAGCGACTCCATGATGGCCCGCTCCCGGTCGATCCAGCCGTTGGCCGCCGCCGCCTCGATCATCGCGTACTCGCCGCTGACCTGGTAGGCGGCCACCGGCACGTCCACCGCGTCGCGCACCTGGCGCAGGATGTCGAGGTAGGCCAGCGCCGGCTTGACCATGACGATGTCGGCGCCCTCGTCGAGGTCCAGCCGCACCTCGCGCAGCGCCTCGCCGACCGGCCCTGCCGGGTCCTGCTGGTAGGCCTTGCGGTCGCCGAAGTTCTTCGGCGTCTCGACCGCGTCCCTGAACGGGCCGTAGAAGCCGGAGGCGTACTTGACCGAGTAGGCCATGATCGGCACGTTGGCGAAGCCGGCCGCGTCGAGCGCCCGCCGGATGGCCCTGACCTGGCCGTCCATCATCCCGCTCGGCGCCACGAGCTGCGAGCCGGCGCGGGCCTGGGCGACGGCCATGGCGGCGTAGCGCTCCAGGGTGGCGTCGTTGTCGACCTCGCCCGAGTCGGTCAGCACGCCGCAGTGCCCGTGGTCGGTGACCTCGTCCAGGCACGTGTCGGCGCCCACCACGAGCGCGTCGCCGACCTCGGCCACCACGTCGCGCAGGGCCGCCTGGGTGATGCCGTCGGGGTCGTCGGCGGCCGAGCCGAAGGCGTCCTTCTCCTCGGGGACGCCGAAGATCATGATGCCGCCCACGCCCGCCGCGGCCGCCTCGTGCGCGGCCTTGCGCAGCGAGTCGCGGGTGTGCTGGACGACGCCCGGCATCGACGCGACCGGCTGCGGCTCGGCGATGCCCTCCTTGACGAACACCGGCAGGATCAGCTGCTCCGGATGCAGCCACACGCCGGTGACCAGCCGCCGCATCGCGGGTGTACGGCGCAGCCTGCGCGGCCGGGCGGCCGGGAACTGGGCGCTCATGCCGGCTCCCGCGTCGTGGCGGGCGCGGCGGTGCTGTTGCTCATAGGGCTCCCCTCTTGCGGCGGCGCGTCTGGGAGGGCCGCCTCGGCACGTCGCCCGCCGCGAGGGCGGCCTGGCGTCTCTTCTGACCGTACTCGGCCAGGGCCGCCGCGAGGGCCGAAGCCGAAGGCTTGTCCGCCATGACGTCCACGCGCAGCCCGAACTCCTCGGCCGTCTTGGCGGTCTGCGGCCCGATGACCGCGATCACCGTGACGTTGTGCGGCTTGCCCGCGATGCCCACCAGGTTCCTGACCGTCGAGGAGGAGGTGAACAGCACCGCGTCGAACCCGCCGCCCTTGATGGCCTCGCGGATGGGCGCGGGCGGCGGCGCGGCGCGGACCGTGCGGTAGGCGGTCACGTCGTCGCACTCCCAGCCCAGCTCGGTCAGGCCGGCGATCAGCGTGTCGGTGGCGATGTCGGCGCGCGGCAGCAGCACCCGGTTGATCGGGTCGAGCATCGAGTCGTACGGCGGCCACTCGGCCAGCAGGCCCTCGGAGGACTGCTCGCCGGTGGGCAGCAGGTCGGGCTTGACGCCGAACTCCACCAGTGCCCTGGCCGTGGCCTCGCCCACGGCCGCCACCTTCAGCCCGGCGAACGCGCGGGCGTCCAGGCCGTACTCCTCGAACTTCTCCCTGATCGCCTTGACGGCGTTGGCACTGGTGAAGGCCACCCACTCGTAGCGCCCGGTGACCAGGCCCTTGATGGCGCGGTCCATCTGCTGCGGAGTGCGCGGCGGCTCCACCGAGATGGTCGGCACCTCCTCGGGCACCGCGCCGTAGGAGCGCAGCTGCTCCGACAGGCCCGCCGCCTGCTCCTTGGTGCGCGGCACGAGCACCCGCCAGCCGAACAGCGGCTTGGTCTCGAACCACGACAGCCGCTCGCGCTGGCCCACCGCCTCGCCCACGACGATGAGCGCGGGCTCGCCGAGCGCGGCGTGCTTGAGGTCGGCCTGGAGCCGGCCCAGCGTGGACACGACGGTGTGCTGCTCGGTGGTGGTGCCGGAGGCGCTGACCGCCACCGGCGTGGTGTCGGGCTTGCCGTGCGCGACCAGCGTCTTGCCGATCGCCACGGCCTGGTCCAGGCCGTTGTAGACGACGAGTGTGCCGGGGCAGGTGGCGTGCGCGGCCCAGTCCTGCTCCTGCGCGGCGTCGACGATCCTGAACTCCGGTACGGCCGTCGCCGGCGGGATGCCGGCGTAGGCCAGTACGGCGGTCGCGGGCGGGACGCCGGGCACGATCTCGAAGTCCACCTCGGCGGCGGCACAGGCGGCGGCCTCCTCGGTGATCGAGGAGAACAGCATGGGATCGCCCTCGCACAGGCGCACGACGCGCTTGCCGGCCGCGGCCTGGGCCACCCAGCCGGCGCCGCCGTCGAGCACTTCCACGCCCTGGCGGCAGTGGCGCAGCAGCGGGCGGAGCGACTCGTGGTCCAGGACCACGGCGTCGGCCTTGGCCAGCAGCTCGGCGCCGCGCAGCGTGAGCAGGTCCGGGTCGCCGGGACCCGCCCCCACGAACGCTACGAACCCGGAGGTCGGACTTTCGGAGCTCACTGGGAATGCTCCCCCATCAGTCTGTCGGCCCCCTCCGCCAGCATCCGGGCCGCGAGCTCGCGGCCCAGGGCGCTGGGGTCGGACGAGGGACCGGCGGCGGACTTGCGCACCGCACGGGCGCCGTCGAGGGCGACGACCGTGGCGGTGAGGTTCAGGGTGCTGCCGTCGTCGACGGCGTGGGCGCCGACCGGGGCCGAGCATCCGGCCTCGAGCGCGGCCAGCACGGTGCGTTCCGCGGTCACCGCGGAACGGGTCAGCGGATCGTCGAGCACGGCCAGGAGGTCGACAAGGTCGGCGCGGCCGGCCAGGCACTCCACCGCGAGCGCCCCCTGCCCGGGGGCCGGGAGCAGCTCCTCGACCTCGAAGATCTGGACGATCTCGGCCTCCCTGCCGATCCTGGCCAGCCCCGCGGCGGCCAGCACGACCGCGTCCAGCTCGCCGCTGTGCACCTTGCCGATGCGGGTGTCGGCGTTGCCCCTGATCGGGACGTACTCCAGGTCGGGCCGCAGCGCGCGCAGCATGGCGACGCGCCGGGGCGACCCGGTGCCGACCCTCGCGCCCGGCGGCAGGTCGGCCAGCTTGGCGTGGCCCACGAGGGCGTCGCGGTGGTCGTGGCGGGCCGGGATCGCGGCCAGCGTGAAGCGCTCGTCGGGCTTGGTGGGCAGGTCCTTGAGGGAGTGGACGGCGAAGTCGACGGTGCCCTCGACCAGCGCGTCGCGCAGCGCGCTGACGAACACGCCCGTGCCGCCGAGCTGCGCGAGATGGGCCTTGGTCACGTCGCCGAACGTGGTGATGCCCACCAGCTCGACGGCCCGCCCGGTGTGCGCGGTGTAGGCGTCGGCGACCATCTGGGACTGGCTGGTCGCCATGAGGCTGCGCCGGGTCCCCAGGCGCAGCGCCGGCCGCTGCACTGACAGCTGCGTCGGCTGTGGCGTCACAGCTCCACCTCCCTGACGGCCTCCGGCACCTTCGGATCGAGATCGAACAGCTCTCGGAGGGCCTCCGCATAATGGTCGCCCGCGGGCGAGGTCGCGAGCCGCTTGACACGCACGGTCGGCTCGTGGAGCAACTTGTCCACGACACGGCGAACCGTCTGGGCCACCTCGTCCCTGGCCCGGTCGTCGAGGTCCGGCAGGCGCGTCATCAGCCGGCCCAGCTCCGCCTCCACCACGTCGGCGGCCTTGCTGCGCAACGCCACGACCGTCGGGGTGACCCTGGCCGCCCGCTCGGCGCTCAGATACGCCTGCAGTTCCTCGGCCACCAGCCTACGCACGGCCTGGACCGCCTCGTCCCCGCGAGCGCCGACGCCCGACTCCTTGATCGTCTCCAGGTCGATCAGGGTCACGCCGGGCAGCTCCCGCACCGCGGGGTCGACGTCGTGCGGCATCGCCAGGTCGAGCAGGACGAGCGGGCCCTTCACCATGGCGGGGGTGATCACATGGCGGCCCGCGCCGGTGCAGCTGACCACCAGGTCGACCTGCGCCAGATCGATCTCCTCCAGCCTGATCGCGCGACCGCCGACCGACTCCGCCAGCCGTACGGCACGCTCGTGGGTCCGGTTGGCCACGACGATCTCGCCCACGCCCGCGCGGGCCAGCGTCGCCACGGCCAGGCCGCTCATGGACCCGGCGCCCACCACCAGCGCCCGCTTGCCCTCGACCGGGCCGCCCAGCTGCAGGCCCGCGGTGACCAGGGAGGCGCCGGCCAGGTCCAGGTCGGTCTCGGTGTGGGCGCGCTTGCCGACGCGCAGCGCCTGCTGCACCAGCTCGTTGAGCACCGCGCCGACCGTGCCGCGCTGCTGCGCCAGCTTGAGCGCCTGCCGTACCTGGCCGAGGATCTGGCCCTCGCCCACCACCATGGAGTCCAGGCCGCACACCACCGAGAACAGGTGCTCGGCGGCGCGGTCCTCGTAGTGGACGTACAGGTGCGGCGTCAGCTCCTCGGCGGCGACCCCGGTGTGCCTGCTCAGCAGCTCCGTCACCGCGGTCACGGCCGCGTGGAAACGGTCCACCGCCGCGTAGACCTCGACCCTGTTGCAGGTCGAGACCACCATGGCCTCCGCGACGCAGGCGTCCTGCTGCACGTCGTGGAGCAGCTTCTCCAGCCGCTCGCCGGAGACGGAAACGCGCTCGAGCAACGCCACAGGAGCGCTCCTGTGGCTCAGTCCGATCGCCAAAACGCTCATTGGCTCTCCACGGCCATCACTGGCCCCCCACTTTCGCGATCCGCTTTGCGTTGCTCGTGGAACGCAAGGATCTGCAGCTCGATCGACAGGTCGACCTTACGCACCTCGACGCCGTCGGGCACGGAGAGGACGACCGGGGCGAAGTTCAGGATGCTGGTCACGCCCGCGGCCACCACGCGGTCGCACACCTGCTGCGCGGCCGCCGCCGGTGTCGCCAGAACCACGATCGACACCCCGCGCCGCTTGATCACGGCCTCCAGTTCGTCGATGTGGTCAACATTCAACCCCGCTATCGTGTCGCCCACCACTTCGGGGTCGGCATCCAGCAAAGCCGCCACCCGGAAGCCGCGCGAGACGAACCCCCCGTAGTTGGCCAGCGCGCGGCCCAGGTTGCCGACGCCCACGATCGCGACCGCCCAGTCCTGGGTCAGGCCCAGCTCGCGGGAGATCTGGTAGACGAGGTACTCCACCTCGTAGCCGACGCCGCGGGTGCCGTACGAGCCCAGGTGGGACAGGTCCTTGCGGAGCTTGGCCGAGTTCACCCCGGCGGCCGTCGCCAGGTCCTCCGAGCTCACCGTCGCGATCCCGCGCTCGGCCATCCCGGTCAGCGCCCGCAGGTACAGCGGCAACCGCGCGACCGTCGCCTCGGGGATGCCGCGGGGATCACGGGTGGGGGACGGGCGACGGGACACGGAGCTCCAGAGCGTGAGGGCGACACCGGTGCCCGGGGTCGCGTCAACGAAATCGAACCATCCTTCAGGTTAATCCCTTTGTGAACCGACGCACAAAGTCGCGGGCTAACCTTGAACGCATGCATCGCGTCACCTTGCTCGGCAAGCCCGGCTGCCACCTGTGCGACGACGCCCGGGAGATCATCGCCCGGGTCGCCGGCGAGCTGGGCGTCCCCTGGGAGGAGGTCGACATCACCTCCTCGCCCGAGCTGCAGGAGAAGTACTGGGAGATGATCCCCGTCACGCTGGTCGACGGGGTGCAGCACGACTTCTGGCGGGTGTCGGAGGACCGGCTCAGGGCCGCGCTGACCGCCTAGAAGCTAGAACAGCGCCGTCGGGAGCGGCATCACCTTGGCGGCGTTGACGTTGAGCTCGATCACGTTGGTGGCCAGCACCAGCGACTGCCGCTCGGCGACGAACCGCTCCACGTGCGGCTGGCGCTGGTGGTCGGCGTAGGCGACCTCGTCGCGGTAGAGCTCGTAGACGATCCGCTGCAGCGGGGCCGACTTGACGCCGTGGCACACGTAGACCAGCGTGTCGGGCTCGCTGCGCCGTACCGCCTCGACCGTCTCCTCGGCCAGCCGGTCGAACGCCGCGCCCGCGCCGTCCATCAGCGTGAAGACGGTCAGCAGGCCGTAGATCGAGGGCGAGGGGCGGGAGGCGGCGGCCGACACCTCGGCGCCGGGGAACAGCGCGCCGGTCGCGGGCATGGCCAGGTCCGGCTGCCGGTGCTGGGGCCGCTGCGGCTGGGAAAGCGGCGGCTGGGGGATCGGCTGCTGGGGGATCGGCTGCTGGGGGATCGGCTGGGGCTGGGGCGCGCCGTGCCTGCCGTACTCGCCGGACGTCATCCCGTACTCGCCGGAGGTCACCCCGTTGGCCAGGAAGACGCCGGTGGCCGGGCCGGAGTCGAGCGGGTCGGCGGCGCGGTACTCGGCCACCAGGTCACCCAGCCCGGAGGTACGGCGGGGCCGCACGGGCGGGGCCTGCGGCGGCTGCGGGGTCTCGGTGCGGCGCGGGGCCGGTTCGGGCTGGATGTCGTCCTCCTCCTCGTCCTCGTACGGCGCGAGGGGGCGCAGCACGGAGTACCAGATGCCGGCCGCCGCGACGAGCAGCAGCGCGGTGGTGAAGATCCCCGGCACGCTGAAGCGCATCGCGCCGAGCAGGGCGAGCGTCGAGGGCGCGATGACCAGGGTGGCGTGCAGGTTGTCCAGGTCGTAGTCGTCGCCGGTGCGCCAGCGCAGGGCCGCCACGACGACCGCGCCGACCATGACGAGCGCCACCGCCACGTGCGCGGCGGCCAGCGCGTAACCGGCGAAGATGGGCGGCCAGTGCGTGGCCGCGTGCGGCACGCTCTTGGTCATCGCCTCGGTCTTCGACACCGGGTCGAAGACCACCACGACCGACAGCACGACGGTCGAGGCGATGCCGATCAGCCACGCCGCGAACCGCGCCGGCACCTTCTCGGCCAGCAGCTGGACCAGGCCGATGCCCAGCCACAGCGGCGCCAGCAGCGCCCCGCCGAGCTGGAAGACCTTGAACGTCCCCATGCCGAAGCCCACCAGCGAGCCCACGCCGACGCCGCCCAGCGCCAGCGCCAGCCCGGCGGCCGCCACGGTCCACGCGATCAGCCACCCCTCCGCCTCCTCACGCAGACGGCGGGCCAATGCTCCGGCGGCGATCGCCGCGAGCAGCGCGCCGGCGAACGCTAGGACAGCGACGAGGATCTCCATGGTGCCTCCAATGCTGCCGGACGATGCCTCCCAGCCGGTAGCCGAAGAGGGGAAACAGGTCGGTGCACACCGTATCCGCGCGTTGTGACTGCCCAAGCCACCGTTTGAAGTGCATTGTGGAAATCAGTCTTGATTTCTAGAGTGTTCGAGCACGCCGAACCCCCAAGGGATACCGGATGCCTGACCCCCATACCGCATCATGGCCGCTCGCCGGGATCATGACCGCCGCCTCCCCCAGAGCGAGCGAGCTCCCCGCCCGAGACGACGACCTGCGCACCGTCGTGCTGCGTGCCAAGACCGGGGACAGCGAGGCTTTCGGAACGCTCTATGACAGGTACCTCGACCTGGTCTACCGCTACATCTACTTCCGGGTCGGGTCCCATCCCCTGGCCGAGGACCTCACCAGCGAGACCTTCCTCCGGGCGCTGCGCAGGATCGCCGACTTCACCTGGCAGGGCCGCGACTTCGGCGCCTGGCTCGTGACCATCGCGCGCAACCTCGTGACCGACCACTTCAAGTCCTCGCGGTACCGGCTCGAGGTGCCCACGGGCGAGATCTTCGACGTCCCCCTCGACGGCGCGCACATCCCGGAGAACGCCGTGGTCGACGCGCTGGTGTACGACCGGCTGTTACGGGCCGTGCGAGAGCTCAACGCCGAGCAGCAGGAGTGCGTGGTCCTGCGTTTCCTGCACGGGCTCTCGCTCGCCGAGACCGCGCTGATCATGGGGAAGAAGAGTGGAGCGATCAAAGCCCTGCAGTTCCGTGCCGTGCGCGCCCTGGCCCGGGCCCTCCGCTCGGACCTGGCGTAACCTCCGCGGACCGGACGTCGTTAGTCAGACGGACAGCAGTCGGGCGGGCGGCTGGGTGTCACTCTCGGTGAGAAGGTCATCGGTGAGAAGGTCACATGCGTAGGTCTCGGCGGTCTCGGCGGTCTCGGCGCAGGGCGCAGGAGGATGTGCTCGCCAGGCTGGCCGAGCTGCGCGACGCCCCGCCCGGCACGGGCCCCGACCCGGCCTTCCGCGCCCGGCTGCGGGAGCGGCTGCTGGCCGAGCCCGTGGGGCGGGAGCCGGAGCCGCGCAGGAGCCCGGTCCGGCCCGTGCCGCGCACCTCGTGGCTGACCCAGCTGGCCACCGTCGGCCTGGCCGCCGCCATGATGCTGGCCGCCTTCGTCACCTACCGGTCCGTGCCCGGCGAGCCGCTCTACCCGCTCAAGCGCGCCGCCGAGGACACCCTGGTACGGCTGAGCCCCGACCCGGTCGAGCGCGGCGAGCGCGAGCTGGTCTCCGCCAAGACCCGGGCCCAGGAGCTCGACGCCCTGCTGCGCTCCCCCGACGGCGGCCCGCACGTCGGCGCGACCCTCAAGGACATGGACCGGAGCACCCGCTCGGGCATCAGCCGGCTGCCCCGCTCGACGAAGATCAAGAAGTTCGCCGAGGACCAGCGCAACCTCGTCGAGGGCATGCTCCCCCAGCTCGACGGCCCCGAACAGGTCCAGGCCAGCGGTTACCTGGACTACATCGACGGCCTCGTTGCCCCGCGATGAGACCCCTTAAGCTGACTGCATGAGGCGGCTACTGCGACGACGGCACGAGACGGAGGCGGAGCGGGCCGGCGAGGTGGCGGCCGCGGCGGCGGTGGCCGCCACCCCCAGCGAGCCCGACCTCCAGGCGGCGGCCTTCTTCGACGTGGACAACACGATGATGCGGGGCGCGTCGATCTACCACTTCGCGCGCGGGCTGGCCACCAGGGGGCTGTTCAAGACCTCCGACCTGGTGAAGTTCGCCCTCGGCCAGGCCATGTTCCGGCTGCGCGGCAGCGAGAACCCCGAGCACATCGCGGTGGCCCGCGAAACGGCGCTGGCCTTCGTGGCGGGCAGCAAGGTCGAGGACGTCGTACGGCTCGGCGAGGAGATCTACGACGAGGTGATGGCGGACCGGATCTGGGCGGGCACCCGCGCCCTGGCCCAGGCCCACCTGGACGCCGGCCAGCGGGTCTGGCTGGTCACCGCCACCCCGGTCGAGCTGGCGCGGGTCATCGCGCAGCGCCTGGGCCTGACGGGCGCGCTCGGCACGGTCGCGGAGACGGTCGACGGCGTCTACACCGGGCGGCTGGTCGGCGACCTGCTGCACGGCCCGGCCAAGGCCGAGGCGGTGCGGGCGCTCGCGCGGCGCGAGGGGCTGGATCTGACCAAGTGCACCGCCTACAGCGACTCGGCCAACGACCTGCCGATGCTGTCGCTGGTCGGGCACGCGGTGGCCATCAACCCCGACTCCGAGCTGCGCGAGTACGCCAAGAAGAACGGCTGGCCGGTCAAGGACTTCCGCACCGGGCGCAAGGCCACGCTCACGGCCCTGCCGATCGCCGCGGGCGCGGGCGCCGTGGCGGGCGGGGTCGCGGCGGGCATCGCGCTGCGCAAGCACTACCGGAAACGGCTCTAGCGTCCCGGGCACGCCTCTCTCTAGGCGGCTTTCGGCTCTCCGGGCGGCATCGGCTCTTTCAGGGCTTTGCCGACCAGCTCGGCCAGGGTGCGGTTGACCACTTCCGGGCGCTCGAGGCCGAGCATGTGCCCGGCGCCGGGCACGACGATCAGCCGGGCGCCGGGAAGCGCCTGGGCGATCCTGTGGGCGTGCGAGGGCGGCGTGAGCCGGTCGCGGGCGCCCACCATGACCAGCGTCTCCACCGAGGCCAGCGCGTGGAGGGCATCGGCCTTGTCGTGCGCCATGATCCCGTGGAAGAAGCCCACCATCACCTCGGTCGGCGTCGCCGCGACCATGCCGTTGACGAGGCTGACGTGCTCCCGCCTCGCCCCGGGGCCGAACGCCAGGT
This sequence comes from Thermoactinospora rubra, assembly GCF_002093975.1. Lineage (GTDB taxonomy): Bacteria > Actinomycetota > Actinomycetes > Streptosporangiales > Streptosporangiaceae > Nonomuraea > Nonomuraea rubra_A. The sequence goes on along the minus strand of NZ_KZ084324.1, from coordinate 442,255 downwards.
AGCGGGTGACCGGCCAGTTCACGCCCCGCTTCAGCGCGGCGCTGCGGTCGATCAGCGGGGCCCTGGCGAGCATGCGCTCCAGCACGAGCGGCGTCATCCTCGGCACGGCGCGGCCCAGCGGCCCGCGCAGGCCGAACGTGCTGCCGGCCAGCCCGCCGCAGGAGGTGCCGAGCAGCGCGACACCCCTGATCCTGTCGCCGAACAGCTCCGGCCGCCGGGCCGCCAGCCCCATGACGGTCATCCCGCCCATCGAGTGCCCGACCAGGACGACGGGCAGCTCGGGCGGGACGACCTCCTCGACGACCGTCTCCAGGTCCTCGGCGAGCCGGTCGACGGTGCAGCAGTCGTAGGCCCCCGCCGAGGAGGCGCCGTGCCCGCGCTGGTCGTAGCAGACCAGAATGGCCTCGCCGGCCAGCGCCTCCCGCTGGGGGAACCAGCACCCGCGGTTGAGCACCCACCCGTGGGCGAACACCACCGCCGCCTTCGGCTCGCTCGCCTCGTCGACCTCGACCGCCAGCCGTACGCCGTCGCCCGTGGTGACGGTGAGACAGCGGCCCTGTCGCGGCTCTCGTCCGGGCTCCTGACGGGTGGTACGGCGGCGCCTGGCGAGCCCGGCCGCGGCGCCGAGCAGCAGGCCCGCGGCCAGGGCTCCGCGGATGCCACGCCTGATCTCCATGACCCAGACGATAACCGTTGCTGGACTTTTCGTCCAATAAGGATCCGATAATGGCTTATTTCAGCGTCTTGAACAGGCGCGCGGCGTCGGGCTGGAGCCATTCGACCCGGTGCGGGTCAGGGGAGTACTGCCTGACCGGAACCGTGACGAAGGTCGGCGTGCTCCCTCCCATGCCGGCGGCCAGGCCGTACATCGTCTCCAGGTCGAAGCCCTCGTCCGTGGTCACCTGCCGCCGGACGGCCGCGACGAAGTCCCGCAGCCGGGCCGGGTCCGACAGCGTCTGCCGGGCCTTACGCGCCATGGCGGCCATGAGCTGCTGCTGGCGCCGGATGCGGTGCAGGTCGGAGCCGTCGCCGTAGTCGCGCAGCCGCGCCCAGGCGACCGCCTGCCGGCCGGTGAGCGTCTGCCTGCCCTTGTCCAGGCGCAGCTTGGACCTGGGGTCGTCGACCGGCTTCGGCACGGTGATCTCCACCCCGCCCAGCGCGTCCACCATCGCCTCGAACCCGGAGAAGTCGAACGCCACCGCGTGGTGGATGCGAAGGCCGGTGAGCTGCTCGACCGTCGTCCACGTGCAGCGCAGGCCGCCCCGGTCGTAGGCGGCGTTGATCATGTCGAGCCGCCCGCCCCCGCAAGCCGGCAGCTTGACCATCGAGTCGCGCGGGATGCTGACCACGGTCACGGCCTTCCTGTCCTCCGGGACGTGGACCAGGAGCAGCGCGTCGCCGCGCTCGCCCTTCCCGAGCCGGGGCGTGCCGGCCTGGCTGTCGCTGCCCACCACCAGGATGTTCACGGCGCCCGCGACCACGGCCGGCCGTACCCCCTCGGGCTCCCGGACCCGCGTCGCGGTCCCGCCGCCCGCGAGCAGCACGGGCACCAGGATCGCCACCGCCGTGGCCGCCGCGGCCAGGGACACCGGCAGCCAGCCGATCCTTCGCCTCCTGGCGCCCAGCATCCTCCGGCGCTGCCGCACCAGCGTGGGCGGCGGCTCGTGCTCCAGCTCGCGGCCGAGGTCGCGCAGCATCGTCATCTCGTCCATGTCACGCCTCCTCGCGCATCGGATCGGCGCCGCCCAGCTCGGCGCGCAGCTTCCGGCGGGCGCGGTTGAGCCGGGACCGCACGGTGCCCAGCGGGATGTCCAGGGCCCGGGCGACCTCCTCGTAGGTCAGGCCGCTCCAGGCGTACAGCAGCAGAGCGTCACGGTCGCGCTTGGACAGCGCGGCCAGCGCCTCGGCCAGCGCCTTCCTGGCCGCCTGCGCCGTCACCCCCGCCGCCACGGCGTCCGCGGGGAACTCGACGTGCTCTTCCACGGGACTGCGTTGCAGGGCCCGGTACCGCGCCGCCTCGCTCCTGTGGTGGCGCGACAGCAGCTTGGTCGCGATGCCGAACAGCCAGGGACGGGCGTCGGGATAGTTCAGGTCGTAGTGGCGACGCCGGGAGAAGGCCACCATGAACGTCTCGCCCACCAGGTCCTCGGCGTGCTCGGGCCCCACCCGCCGGGAGACGTAGCGGTAGATCATCCCGGAGTAGCGGTCGAACAGCGTGGCGAACGCCTCGGGCTCGGTCAACGATCGGCGCACGATGTCGCTGTCTTCGACCCGGGTTATCGGGGGTGCGGTCATACGCGGGTGTCTTCCGTCGGGGGAACCGGTCAAGCATGTCTCGCCACTCGGGGGTCATGCGGTTCACGGCGAGTCCAACGGCGTGGGCCTTCGCGGATCTCGGCAGACGCGCGCCTAAGCCCCGGCCAGGACGTAGAGCAGGGCGGCCATGCTGGTGCCGTTGACGATCTCCCGCTTCTCGATCAGGCGGCGGACGCCGGCGAGCGGCACCCACTCGACGCGGTCGGCCTCCCAGGCGTCGACGGCCGGGCCGATGTGCGTGGCCTCGCCCATCCCCTGCTCGTCGTGGCGGCAGCTAGCAGTATCAGAAGGCTGTCAGAAGAAGGGCGGGAAGGCGTGTCCCCGGCGCAGGCGCAGCTCGTTGAGCATCTGCTGGATCGTCTCCCGCACCTGGTCGGTGAGGTTGAACACCACGATGGGGTCGTCGGCGTCGGCCGGGTCGTGGTCGTCGGTCCTGATGGGCTCGCCGAACTCGATCATCCACTTCGACGGCAGCGGGATCAGCCCCAATGGCCCCAGCCAGGGGAAGAACGGCGTTATCGGGATGTACGGCACGCCGAGCAGCCGGGCCAGCGTCTTCAGGTCGCCGATCTTCGGGTAGATCTCCTCGGCCCCCACGATGGCCGTCGGGACGATGGGCACCCCCGCCCTGATCGCCGAGGCGACGAAGCCGCCCCTGCCGAAGCGCTGCAGCTTGTACCGCTCCGAGAACGGCTTGCCGACCCCCTTGAACCCCTCGGGGAAGACCCCCACGAGCTCGCCCTTCCGCAGCAGGCGGTCCGCGTCCTCGCGGCACGCGAGCGTGTGCCCCGACTTCCGCGAAAGGTGCGACAGGAACGGCAGCTGGTAGACCAGGTCCGCGCCGAGCATGCGGCAGGGCCGTCCGGCCTCGTCGTGCAGCGCCACGTGCAGCATCAGCGCGTCGACGGGGAGCGTCCCCGAGTGGTTGGCGACGACGAGCGCTCCCCCCTCGCCGGGCACGTTGTCCAGGCCCAGGGCGTCGACGCGGAACCAGTGCCGGTACAGCGGCCGGACCAGCTCCAGCAGCACGGTGTCGGTCAGCTCGGGGTCGAAGCCGAACTCGTCGACCTCGTAGTCGCCCGTGATCCGCCTGCGCAGGAACGCCAGCAGCCCGGCCAGGCGCTCCTCGCAGGAGGCGGCGGCCCCCCGGTGGGACGGGGCGTCGGTGATGGGGATCACCCTAGCCGGTTCTGCCGTCACCGTCTGCACCTCAGGAAGTCGTCGAAGGCGGCCGCGGTGGTGAACTTGGGCCGCCAGCCGAGCTCGGCCGCCAGCTTGGCGGTGTCGACCACGCGGCCGTGGCTCATCAGCTTGAGCTGCTCGGGGGAGAAGTCGACCAGGCCCATGCGGCGCGCGGCGTCGCCCAGCAGGCCGAAGGCGGGCGACGGGAGCGGCAGGGGGATGCGTCCGGCCCGCCGTACGCACTGGGACAGCAGCAGCACGCCGGCCCCGGCCACGTTGAACGTGCCGGGGTGGTCCTCCAGGGCCATCCGGCACAGCACCTCGACCGCGTCGTCCTCGTGGACGAACTGCAGCCGCGGGTCGAAGCCGAGCACGGTCGGCACCAGAGGCTGGGAGAAGTAGCGGGTGAGCGGCGAGTCGACGCCGGGCCCCATGAAGTTGGCGAAGCGCAGCATGGAGACGGTCACGTCGGGCCGGCGGCGGGAGAAGCCGCGCACGTAGCCCTCGACCTCCGCCGCGTCCTTCGCGTAGCCGTGCGAAGGGCCGTCGTGCGGCTCCAGGTCCTCGGTGAAGACCGCCGGGTCCCTGGGAGAGGAGCCGTAGACGGCCGTGGTGGAGCGGACCACCACGCGACGCACCGTCTCGGAACGCTGGCACGCGCCGAGCAACTGCATGGTGCCGATGACGTTGTGCTCTTTCATCACCGCCCGGCCCGCGCCGCGCGTGGGAGCGCTGACCAGGCTCATGTGGACGACCGTGTCGATGTCGGCGGTCGCGATCACCTTGGCGATGTCGGGGCTGCGCAGATCCACCCGGACGAACTCCATCCGCCCGAGGCTCATGCCGCCGTCCCGCGCGAGCGAGGGTGGCGGCACGGTGTCCACGCCGATGACACGGGAGATCCCCGGATCGGCCGCGAGCACGCTCGCCACCCGAGCGCCGATGTGGCGCGAGACCCCGGTGACGAGCACGGTGTGGGTCATCGGCGCCTCACAGCCGCTAGCCGCTACTTCTTGTTGCGCCGCTGGATGCGAGTCTTCTTGAGCAGCTTGCGGTGCTTCTTCTTCGCCATCCGCTTGCGGCGCTTCTTGATGACAGAGCCCATGAGACCCCCAGGAGTCGAGCGAGGTGATCCGGTGCGCGAGCGCACACCGCGTCACAGACTACCGGCGATCCGTGGTAGATCGCCCCCTGGGGGTGGCGCCCGGCCTCGCCCGCCGGCTCTCGCCCTCGCCTGTTGGCGCGTGCCAAAGCTCGGCCGGGCCGCCATCCTCGTCTGCATTCACACCGGGTCGCCCGGTGCTACCTCATCCCGCCTCGATGTAGGCCTCCCGAAGATAGTCGTGTACCGCCTGCTCCGGGACCCTGAACGACCGGCCCACTCGGATGGCCGGCAGCTCGCCCGAGTGCACGAGTCGGTACACCGTCATCTTGGACACCCGCATGACCGTGGCCACCTCGGCCACCGTCAGGAACTTCACCTCGCTGAGAGGTCTTTCGCCTGCACCCATCGAACGCCTCTTCCGCACGTGTTTCCGGGTTATCCCCACTGGTGCCATTGCTCACGCACGTCTACTGCCGTCAGCGTAAGTCGGGACTCCGGGTGCGCAAACCCCCTATTTTCTCAGTCTCCGGAGCCCCCTGTCAGCCAAACGCGCAAACACGCTGGCCAGCAGCCGGGCCGAGCCCCTCGCCTCAAGGTCGAGTCTGGACAACTTCGTACACATAAGAGTCGCCCCACCCCTCCCAAGAGTTGGCAAAGGGACGACAAGCCTCCCCAAATGCAGGCGCGAAAAGACGGTATAGGGAGGGCCGAATCGGACTCAGCTGGCTCGTGAGACTCCTGTGACGAGCCACTCTGTCAACGGAGAGTAATATCTTGGCAGCACATTGTCATCGAGCGGGACGACCACGTCGATCTTGCCCTCGGCCTCGCCGAGGAACAGGGCGGGGTCGTTGCTGTCCGCGAAGCCCACGGTCGGGATGCCCGCCTCCGCCGCGGCGCCCGCCCAGCCGTGGTCGGCGACCACCAGGTCGGGCCGCTCGCCGCCCATCGCGGCGATCATCGCCTCCATCGGCGCGGCGTCGTGGGTGTGCACGAATCCGCCGCGGTCGTCGAGCATCGCCACGTCGCCGAGGTAGCGGATCACCCGGCGGCGGCCGAACCCCGAGCCGTAGTAGGCCCAGCCCTCGGCCGGGGACAGCAGCGTGGCGCCGCGTTCCCTGGCGAGGCGGGCCAGCTCCAGGTGGATGGCCAGCAGGCCGGTGGGATGGCCGGTCGCGAACAGTAGCTTCGGGCTGTCCTTCCGCAGCGCCGCGGCGATGCGGTCGGCCATGGCGTCCAGGGCGTCGATGGTGCGGTCGGGGTCGATGGTGTCCTGGCCGGCGTGGTGGGCGGGGTCGGGGCTGACGCCCACGGACTTGGCCATGAGGGCGAGGATGTCGCGGAAGGACCACTCCTGCTCGAAGCTCAGGCCGAAGGTGTAGCTCGGGTCGCGGTTGGCCAGGGAGGCGTAGTGGTCGAGGTTGTTCTCGCGAGAGGTCGCGACGTCGCCCGCGATGCGGGTCCTGATCAGGTGCTCGCGGAGTTCGTCGCGGCTGAGCACTGAGGCCTCCCTTTCTCGTGGCACCCTTCGGGAGCTTACGCGCCCCGCCGTCCGCGGCCCCGTCAGGGCATGGGATCCAGCCCGTGGAGCGGGAAGACCGCGTTGCGCGTCGCCATGATGGCCCGGTCGATGGGGTCTGACGGGTCATAACCGCCGGAAATATCGTGGAATTCCGCCGTCCGCCCGTCCGTCATCGTCAGCGGCGGCGTCTCCCGGGTGCGCTCGCGCACCAGCGCCCGCCAGGCCTCGCCCGTGGGCGTCGACGGGTCCAGAGGGTGCCCGGAGGCCTCCGCGATCAGGTGCGTCCACACCCGCGGCACGACCTGGACCAGCTCGTACCCCCCGCCCCCGGTGGCGATCCACCGCCCGCCGGCCGTCTCGTGCGCCAGCCGGTGCAGCGCCTGGTAGGCCGCCCGCTGCCCGTCCACGCTGAGCATGAGGTGCGCCAGCGGGTCCAGCGCGTGGCTGTCGCACCCGTGCTGGGTGACCAGCACCTCCGGCGCGAACTCGCGCAGCAGCGGGGGCACGACCGCGTGGAAGGCCCGCAGCCATCCCGCGTCGCCGCACCCGGCCGGGAGGGCGACGTTGACCGCCGTGCCCTCGGCGCCGGTCTCCTCCGGCCACCCCGTCCCCGGGAACAGCGTGCGGGGGCTCTCGTGCAGGCTGATGGTCAGCACCCGCGGATCGTCGTAGAACAACGCCTGCACGCCGTCCCCGTGGTGGACGTCCACGTCCACGTAGGCGATCCTTGACACGCCCCGCGACAGCAGCCACGCGATCGCCACCGCCGGATCGTTGTAGACGCAGAACCCGCTGGCCAGTCCGGCCATCGCGTGGTGCAGCCCGCCCGCCACGTTGACCGCGTGCTCCGCCGTACCCTCGTAGACCGCCCGGGCGGCGGCCAGCGACGCGCCCGCGATCAGCGCGGAGGCCTCGTGCACGCCCGCGAAGGCCGGGTTGTCCGGCGTCCCCAGCCCCACGGTGAGGTCCGGCCTGCCGTCCGCCGAGACCCGCTTGACCGCCTCGATGTAGTCGCGTTTGTGGACCAGCGCCAGCTCGTCGTCGCTCGCCGGGGCGCAGCCCGCCAGGTCGGCCTTGTCCAGCACGCCGAGCTCGCGCGACAGCGCCATGGTCAGCTCGACCCTGATGGGCGCGAGGGGATGCCCGGGACCGAAGTTGTAGGAGGTGAGGGCGTCGTCCCAGATCACCCGCGCCCGTCCAGCCATCACAGTCCTCCTCGTTCTCGTGGCGACGTTACCGCAGCCGTCACGGCCGGTGGTCACCCGCCTGCGAGCATGGTGCGCCGAGCTTCACCGGGATGAAAGATCCTCGTTTGTTCCGCTTGCGGGCGCGTTAGGGTGCGGTGCGTGCGGCTGATCGCCTTCCTCCGCAGCCCCAGGGTGCAGGACACCGCGCTGGTCGCCGTGTTCGCCCTGGTCTCGGGGCTGGGCGCGGTCTCCGGCTTCCTGCGGGGAGCCGGCCACGACGCCTGGGGCGCCGTGGTGTTCGGCGTCGCGACCCTGCCCTTGCTGGTACGGCGCAGCCGTCCCGTCGCGGCCACGGCGGCGGTCGCCCTGGTCAATCTGGCCGCACAGACCGGCGGCCTGACGGAGTCCGGCAACGTGCCGCTGGTGATCGCCCTCTACAGCCTGGGCCGCTACACCGCGGGCCGTACCACGGCGATCACCGCGGGCGCGGTCACGCTGGCCTACATGGGCATGGCGGTGTACGGGTTCTACGAGCCCGGCAGACCGCAGTCCGCGGTCGGCCCGATGCTCTCCGTCGTGATCGGCATCGCGTTGCCGACCATCGTGGGCCAGCTGGTACGGCTGCGCGCGGAGCTGGTCGAACGCGGGCAGCAGGAGCGTGCCGAGGCGGCGGTGCGCGCCGAGCGGCGGCGCATCGCCCGCGAGCTGCACGACGTGGTCGCCCACCATCTGAGCGTGATCAACGCGCTGGTCGGCGGGGCCCGCGCCGTCCTGCCGCCGGAGCCGGCCGCCGCCCGCGAGGCGCTCGCGTCGGCCGAGCAGACCGCCCGCCAGGCCCTCGCCGAGATGCGCCAGTTACTCCACGTGCTCAGGGCCGACGACGGCGACGGACCGGACGCGGCCACGGGCGTCGGCGTCGAGCGCCTGCCCGCCCTCGTCGAGCAGTCCAGGAACGCCTCCCTCCAGGTCACCGGGACCCCGCGCCCGCTCCCCGCGTCGGTCGACCACGCGGTCTACCGGGTCGTCCAGGAGGCCCTCACCAACAGCAGGAAGCACGCCCCCGGAGCGCGGGCCGGCGTCCGCCTCGCCTACCTCGCCGACGCGGTCGAGGTGGAGGTGCTCGACGACGGCCCGGGCGCGAAGGGCGGCTCCTCCGGGTACGGCCTGAGCGGCATGGCCGAGCGGGTGGCGCTGTGCGGCGGCCGCCTGGAGACCGGATCCCGCCGGCATGGCGGCTTCCGCGTGTACGCCTACCTTCCGCTGGAGCAGCAGTGATCACGGTTCTGCTGGCCGACGACGAGGCGCTGGCCCGCACCGGCTTCCGCCTCATGCTCGACGCCCAGCCCGGCATCCGCGTGGTCGGCGAGGCCGCCGAGGGCGAGCAGGCGGTACGGCTCAGCCGCGACCTGCGGCCGGACGTGGTGCTGATGGACCTGCACATGCCCGGCATGGACGGCATCGCCGCCACCGAGCTGATCACCGCCGAGCTGCCGTCGACCAGGGTCCTCGTGCTGAGCACCTTCGACCTGGACGAGAACGTCGTGGCGGCGCTCAGGGCGGGCGCACACGGCTTCCTGCCCAAGGACGTGTCTCCCGAGGAGCTGGTGGAAGGGGTCCGCGTGGTGCACCGGGGCGAGGCGGCGGTCGCTCCCCGGCTGCTGATCCGCCTGATCGGGACGTTCGTCCGCGCCGGCCGGGCGCCCCGGCGATCCCGCACGCCCCTGCCCGAACTCACCGATCGCGAGCGCGACGTGCTGACCCTGATCGCCAGGGGCCGGTCGAACACCGAGATCTCCGGCGATCTGGGCGTCTCGCCGTCCACCGTGAAGAACCACGTGACGAGCCTGTTCGCCAAGCTCGGCGTCAAGGACCGGGCGCAGGCCGTCATCGCCGCCTACGAGGCGGGACTGGTCACCCCCGGGGAGTAGGACCCGGCTCCCAGAGGCCGCCGCGCCGAACGGTTCCGCGGCAGGAGGTTTTCGCCGCGCGCGCCGCGGACCCTGGAGGCATGACCCCGATCAAGGCGACGAACCTGACCAAACGCTACGGCAGGACCACGGCCGTGAGCGACCTGTCGTTCGAGGTGGCGGCCGGACGGGTGACGGGCTTCCTCGGCCCGAACGGCGCGGGCAAGTCCACGACGATGCGCATGATCCTCGGACTCGACCGGCCCACCTCCGGCTCGGTCCTCGTCGGCGGCGTGCCGTACGGGAAGCTGAGGCATCCCCTGCGCAAGGTGGGCGCGGTGCTCGACGCGCGTGCGGTGCACGGCGGGCGCAGCGCGCACAACCACCTGCTGGCCATCGCCCAGAGCAACGGCCTGCCGCGCGAGCGCGTGGGCCAGGTGCTGGAGCTCGTGGGCCTGGAGAAGGTCGCCGGGCGCCGGATCGGCGGGTTCTCGCTCGGCATGGCGCAGCGGCTCGGCATCGCGGCCGCGCTGCTGGGCGACCCGGAGATCCTGCTGTTCGACGAGCCGGTCAACGGCCTGGATCCCGACGGGATCCTCTGGATACGCACGCTGATGCGCAAGCTGGCGGCCGAGGGCAGGGCCGTCTTCGTCTCCAGCCACCTGATGAGCGAGATGGCGCAGACGGCCGACCACCTCGTCGTCATCGGCAAGGGCCGCCTGATCGCCGACACGAGCGTGGCGGAGTTCATCGCCCGCAGCTCGCAGGGATACGTGCGGGTGCGCTCGCCGCACCTGGCCGAGGTGTACGCGCTGCTGGGCGCCGGCGACCTCCACCACGACCACCTGCGGGTCACGGGGATGACGCCGCTGGAGATCGGCACGCTCACCGCACGCGCCGGCCTGGAGCTGGAGGAGCTCACGTCCGTGCAACCCACGCTCGAGGCGGCCTACATGGAGCTCACCAAGGACAGTCTGGAGTACTCCGCATGATCGACATCTTCCGGTCCGAATGGACCAAGCTCCGCTCGGTGCGGTCCACGGTCTGGACGCTCGCCGTGACCGGCGTGATCCTGGTCGGCATCGCGGTGCTCAGGAGCATCACGGTCGTCAACCAGGGCGCCCCCGGCGGGCTGAACGGTCTCGACGTGGCTCTCGCCGGGATGCCGTTCGCCCTGCTCGTGCTCGCGTCGACCGGCGTGCTGGTGATCTCGGGCGAGTACCGGACCGGCATGATCCACACCTCGCTGCAGGCCGTGCCGCAACGGCTCAGGCTCCTGTCCGGCAAGGCGGTGGTGTTCACCGCCGTGTCCCTGGCGTACACGCTGCTGATCGCCTTCGCGGCGTTCTTCCTGACCCAGGTGCTGCTGCGCGACACCCCTGTGGCCGTCTCCCTGGGCGATCCCGGTGTGCTGCGTGCCCTGGTCGGCGCGGCGCTGCTCCTCACCGCCAGCGGGCTGTTCGGGCTCGCCCTGGGCGCGCTGATCAGGCACACGGCCGGGGCCGTCGTGGCGGTCATCGCCATGACCATGGTGGCGCCGCAGCTGTCCACGCTGCTGCCCGGCCGTGCCTCCGATTTCGTCACGCTCAACGCCGGGCGGCGGGTGATGGACCTGGTGCACACGCCGGGGACGCTGGGCCCGTGGCAGGGCTACGCGGTCTACCTGGGCTGGATCGCGGTCACCATGGCCGTCGCCGCCGTCCTGCTCCAGCGCAGGGACGCCTGACTCACTCCGCCCGCAGCGCGACGACGGGGTCGAGCCGTCCGGCCCTGCGGGCGGGGGCCACACCGAAGAACACGCCCACGGCCGCCGACACGCAGAACGCCAGCGCGATCGACCACCACGTGATCGAGGTCGGCACCGGCGTGAACGCCCCGATCGCGAGCGAGCCGCCGACGCCCAGCAGGATGCCGATGATCCCGCCGATGGTCGTCAGCAGCACGGCCTCGATGAGGAACTGGGTGAGGACGTCCCGCTGGCGGGCGCCCAGCGCCTTGCGCAGGCCGATCTCGCGGGTCCGCTCGCGCACGCTGACGAGCATGATGTTGGACACCCCGACGCCGCCGACGAGCAGCGCGATGCCCGCGATGGCGGCCAGCACGCCGGTGAGCATGTCGATGACCGTGCCGATGGTGCCGAGCAGCTGCGTCTGGGTGACGGCCGAGAACGGCTCGCCGGGGTGGCGCTGCTCCAGCGCGCTCACGATGCGCCGCTGGAGCGGCTCGACCTCGTCGGGCCCCGAGGCGCCCACGGCGATGCCGTTCAGCCGCGGCAGCCCGAACAGCCGCTGCGCGGTCGTGACCGGGACGTGCACCTCCTGGTCCCTGGCCACGCCGAAGGTCGCGCCGACGGTGGCGTAGACGCCCACGACGCGGAAGCGCGCCCCGGCGATGGAGACCTGGCGGCCGATCGGGTCCACGTCGCCGAAGAGCCGGTCGGCCACCTCCGCGCCGAGGATCGCCACCCGGCGGCGGGTGTCGACGTCGGTCTCGCTGAGGTGGCGGCCCTTGTCCAGCGGCCGGTCGAAGACGTTGGGCAGGTTGTGGTCGGTGCCGACGACGGTGGCGAACTGCTCGGCCTGCCCCACGCGGACCGTCTCGCCCGACTGCAGGGAGACCGTCACCCGGGACGGGTCGCCGACGACGCGGCCCACGTAGGCGGCGTCCTCCAGGGTCAGCCGGCCCTGGGTGGGGGCCGCGGCGACGTTCAGCCGCCCGGCAACGACCAGGATGATGTTGCTGCCCAGGCCGGAGATCTCCCGCTCGATGGTGTCCTTGGCCCCGGTGCCGACCGACACGAGGATCACCACCGACAGCACGCCGATGATGACCCCCAGCATGGTCAGGCCGCTGCGCATGCGGTTGACCCGCAACGCCTCCAGCGCGATCAGGAACGCCTCGCGCCGCCTCATGACCGGGTGTCCGCTTCGATCAGGCCGTCGCGCACGTGGATCTGCCTGCGGGCGTGCGCGGCGATCTCCGGCTCGTGGGTGACCAGCACGACGGCCACGCCCCGCTCCTCGTTGAGTGAGGTGAGGATCCTCATCACCTCCGACCCGTTGCGGGTGTCCAGGTTGCCGGTGGGCTCGTCGGCCAGCAGCACCTCCGGCTCGCCGACCAGCGCCCTGGCGATGGCCACCCGCTGCTGCTCGCCGCCCGACATCTGCGAGGGGCGGTGGTCCAGCCGGTGGCCGAGCCCCACCGACTCCAGGGCGGCGCGGGCGCGGGCGAGCCGCTCGGCGCGCGGCACGCCCCGGTAGACGAGCGGCAGGGCCACGTTCTCCAGCGCCGAGGTGCGCGCCAGCAGGTGGAAGGACTGGAAGACGAACCCGATCGTGCGGTTGCGCAGCTCGGCCAGCTCGGCGTCGGACAGCCCGGCGACCTCCACGCCGCCCACGCGCAACACGCCCGACGTGGGCCGGTCCAGGCAGCCCAGCAGGTGCATGAGCGTGGACTTGCCCGAGCCGGACGGGCCCAGGATGGCCGCGAACTCCCCCGGCTCGACGGTCAGCGTGACGCCGCGCAGCGCGTCCACCGAGACCCCGTCGAGCCGGTAGGTCCTGACCAGGTCGACGGCCTCCAGCGCGCTCATGTCAGCTGCTGGCCTTGCCGTACCGAGTCGGCGCCCCTGACGACGATGCGCTCGCCGACGGACAGGCCGCTGACGACCTCCACCAGCGTCTCGCCCTGGGCGCCGAGCTTGACGACGCGGCGTTCGGCCCTGCCGTCGCGCACCACCCAGACCACGCTGTCCCGGCCGCTCGTCACGATCGCGGAGGTGGGGGCGGACACGGCGTCGGGGGCCTCGCGGACGGTCAGCCGGGCCACCGCGCTCATCCCGGGCTTGGGGGTGGGCGCCTTGCTGCCGTCGTCGAAGACGCCCTTGCCGAGGCTGAGCCGTACCGGGTAACTGACCCCGCCGGTGGAGGCCTCCATCGGGGTGACGCCCACGCCGGTGACCTCGGCGGTGTAGCTCGCGCCGGGGACGGCGTCGAGCTCGACGGTCGCCTCCGTGCCCTCCTTGACGAGCAGCACGTCGGTCTCGTCGATGTCCGCCGACAGCGTCAGCTCCGACACGTCGGTCACGGTGACGATCGCGTCGCCCGCGGCCACCGGCACGCCCGCCGCGACCGGGGTCCCGCCCGGCGCGCCCGCGGTGGAGGGAAGCTGCTGCGCGGCTCCGGGGACCTGGCTGAGCAGGCCGCTCAGCGAGCTCGGCGCGCCGCTCCCGCCCGAGGCCCGGCCCAGCGTGACGATCCCCGAGAAGGGCGCCTTGATCGTCAGCCCCTTGACGGTGTCCTCGGCGAGCCTCACCGCGGCCTTGGACTGGGCGGCCGTGGCGGCGCGCAGCGAGTTCATGGACGCCGCGAAGCCGCTGGTGGCCTGCGACAGCATGCCGCCGATGGACCGGCTGAGGTCCGCCATGACCTTGTCGAGGGTACGGCTCTGCGCCCGGTGCTGCGCCTCGGCCAGCTTGATGGCCGACAGGAGCTGCTGCCGGACTCTCGGGTCCTCGACCTTGGCCGCGTGGGCGCGCGCCTTGGCGAAGTGCTGGGCCGCCTGGCGCTTGAGCGCGTCGAAGGAGGCCAGCCGCACCGCGGGCACGCCGAACGACGGCGCGGCGGGTGTCCTCGCGGCCTTGCGCGCCTGTTTGAGCTGGTCCTCGGCCTGCGGAGAGCGGATCTTGGCGAGGATCTGGCCCTTCTCGACCCGATCCCCGTCACGCACGTAGAGCTTGGCGATGGTCCCCTGCGCGGGTGAACGCAGCGTGGCCGTGGCCCGTGCCCCGATGGTGGCGGGGGCCTCGACCACCTCGGTCACCGAGGCGCGCTTGACCTCGCCGAACTGGACCTGGGGCGCCTCATCGGAGGAGCATCCGGCCAGGGCGAGCAAGACGACGAGCGAGGGGATTCCGCGACGAACCGTCACCTCACCCATCGTAGGAGGAGCATTCGGCGGTCTTGCGGCCGAGCCTCCTGATCTGGGGTACGGCCAGCAGCGCGAGACTCCCGGCGAGTGACACGGCGGCGGAGACGGCCAGCACGTCGGTCTCGCTCGTGACGCTCGCGACCGGCCCGGCCAGCGCCTGCCCGACGGGGATCGCCATCACCGAGCCGCCGATCTCGTAGGCGCTGACGCGGTTGAGCGCGTGCTGCGGCACATGGGTCTGCACGCTGGTGGCCCACATCACCGACCAGAAGGCCCACCCGGCGCCGCCCAGCACGTGCCCGGCCATGATGACGCCCAGCGGGGCCTGGGCCGAGAGGGTCAGCGGCTCCAGCGCGAACAGGAACATGGCCAGCCCGCCCGCCGCGAGGGGACGCACCGGGCGGATCCGCAGGGCGACGAGCCCGCCGATGATCGTGCCGGCCCCGGACGCCGACATCACCAGCCCGTAGGCGGCCTGGCCGTACGCGCTCGTGACGAGCACGGAGCCGAGCGGGATCAGCGGGCCGAACAGGGTGACACCGAAGATCACCCAGATGAGGATGACGCTCCACATCCAGGTCCGCGAGCTGAACTCGCGCCAGCCCGCGCGCAGCCGCACCAGCATCGGCTCCTCGGCGGCGGCGGGCACCCGGGTGCGCATGAGCAGCAGGCTCGCCGCGCTGACGGCGAACCCGGCCGCGTCGGCGAAGAAGACCACCCACACGCCCGCCGGCGCGACCAGGAGGCCGGCCAGGCCGGGGCCCACGAGCTGCATGATCGCCTCGGAGACGCGCAGGGCGGCGTTGGCGCGCTGCACGTCGGACGTGATCCTGGGGATCGTGCCCGCGACGCCCGGGTGATACATGGCCGCCGCCGCGCCGGAGACCGCCGTCAGGACCAGGACCTGCCACAGCTCGGGGCGGCCCGCCAGGAACAGGCCGCCGATCGCCGCCTGCGTGAGCGTGCGCGCCACATCGGCGCCGACCATCATCCTGCGCGGCGTGAAACGGTCCATGAAGACCCCGCCGAACAGGATCAGCCCCGCCATCGGCGCCATCCAGGCGGCCAGCGCCAGGCCGACCCCGGTCGCGCCGTAGCCGGCGCCGTGCATGCCGAGCGCGGTGGCCACGGGCGTCATGGCCGCGCCCAGCATGGAGACGGTCCGTGCGGTGAAGAAGAGGCGGAAGTCCCTGGTCCACATGGACCGAGACAGTAAGGCTTGTTAAGTATGAGGTGTCCACCGGTTTTCGGCCCGTGGACGCCTCGCGGATGTCGGGGGCCGTCAGCCGCCGGAGGCGAGCTCGCGGCCGCGGTCGCGGGCCGCCTCGATGGCCGCCAGGAACGCCGCGCGCACGCTGTGGCGCTCCAGCTCGGCGATGGCCGCGATCGTCGTGCCGCCCGGCGAGGTGACCGCCTCGCGCAGGATCACCGGATGCTCGCCCGAGTCGCGCAGCATGACGGCCGCGCCGACGATGGACTGGATGACCATGTCGAGCGCCGCGGCCCGCGGCATGCCCAGCAGGATGCCGGCGTCGACCATGGCCTCGACGAGGTAGAAGAAGTACGCGGGGCCGCTGCCCGACAGCGCCGTGGCCGCGTCCTGCTGCGACTCGGGGATGCGCAGCACCTTGCCGACCGGCCTGAGCAGGTCCTCGGTCCGCCTCAGGTGCTCCTCGCCCGCGTGGGCGCCCGCCGAGATGACGCTCATGGCCTCGTCGAACCGGATCGGCGTGTTCGACATCACCCTGACCACCGGCACGTCCACGCCCAGCCGCTGCTCCACGAACGCCGTCGTGATGCCCGCGGCGGCGGTGATGACCAGCCGGTCCGCCGGGACGTAGGGCGCGATCTCGGCCAGCAGGCCCGCCATGTCCTGCGGCTTGACCGCCAGGATCAGCGTGTCGGCGCTCTTGGCCGCCTCGGTGTTGGAGACCACCTGCACGCCGTAGGTCTCGCGCAGCGCCGCCGCGCGGTCCGGCCGCCGCACGGTGGCCATGATCTGCCCGGGCTTGAACCCGGCGCGCAGCAGGCCGGACAACAGGGCCTCACCCATCTTGCCGGTGCCCAGAATCGCAATCATGCAGGCAGCTTACTAACGCCGGGCTCGCTATCGCCTGGACAGCAGCGACCTGAGGAGGAAGCGCAGGTTCGCCGGGCGCTCGGCCAGGCGGCGCATGAGATAGGCGTACCAATCGGAGCCGTAGGGCACGTACACGCGCACCCGCTGTCCCAGGCGGGCCAGGCGTTCCTGCTCGTCGGGGCGCACGCCGTACAGCATCTGGTACTCGAAGCCCGAGGCGTCGCGGCCGTGCAGGACGGCGAGCGTCGAGGCGATCTCGATGAGCCGCGGGTCGTGGGTGGCGATCATGGGGTAGGCGTCGCCGGCCATCAGGATGCGCATGCACCGCACGAAGGACCGGTCGATCTGCCGGGGGCCGGCAAGGCCGGTGGGCGCTTCGTAGGCGCCCTTGCAGAGCCGTACCCTCGCGCCGTCCAGCCGCCGGCAGCGCTCGGCGGCCTCCGGCAGGTAGGCCTGCACGACAACGCCCACGTCGGGGTGCTCCTTGCGCAGGGTCGAGTGGATCGACATCAGGGCGTCGATCGTGTCGTGCTCCTCGGCGTCGAGCGTGACCGTGACGCCATGCCGCGCCGCGGCCTCGCAGACGGTGGCCGCGTTGTCGAGGGCCAGCCGTTCCGACAGGCGCAGGCCCAGCGCGGTGAGCTTGATCGACACGTCGGCGCCGGGGAAGAGCCGGCCGAGAAGCGCGAGGTAGGCCCGCACGGTGCCCTCGGCCTGGGCGGGGTCGGCGACCTCCTCGCCCAGGTGGTCGACCGTGACGAGCAGCCCCTTGCGGGTGAGCTCGTCGACGACCGCGCCCACGTCGTCGGCCACGTACCGCCGGACCACGCCCCTGGTCAGCGGCGAGGAGGTGACCAGCCGCTCGGCGCGCTCGCTGCGCGAGACCGCCAGCAGGACCTGGCGGAGCGGGTGCGCGGCCGGACGCGGGAACAGCGGGAACACAGGATCACCATAACCGTCGGCTCTGACTCTTGAACCCGGCCCCTTCGTGATCCGTCATGGGGGTATGCGCACAGCAACGCTCATAACCGGATGCCTGATGCTGACGGTGGCCTGTGGAGCCACGCAGTCCGCCGCTCCCGCCCCCGACAAGCCGGTGAGCGTCTCACCGGCGGCCAGCGCCCAGACCCCCGCCCCGACCCCCAAGCCGGTCAAGCCCGTCGGCGACGCCGTCGACACGCGCAAGGTCCCCTTCACCAGCGCCAAGCCGGTCTCCCGCGGCAAGGCGGTCAAGCTCGTGTGGTGGTCGGGCGTCGAGCCGTGCACGGTGCTCGACCGCGTGAAGGTCAAGGAGACCGCCAAGCGCGTGACGATCACCCTCTACGAGGGCACCGCGCCGAAGGCGCGCGACATGTCCTGCATCATGCTGGCCATCGAGAAGACCTACACCGTCAAGCTGAAGAAGCCGCTGGGCAAGCGGAAGATCGTGGACGGCGCCAAGTCCTGACCCCACGCCTGCGCCGCGCCAAGGGGCCCCGCTCGGGGCCCCTTTTCTGTGCGCTCGTCCGTTTTGGTGAACGGGAATCCACGCGCACTCACAGAGGTTGAGTGAAGTAGGCTCAAGTCGTTTGACAACGACCGCAACCATCCATAGGTTGAGTCTAACCAACTCAACTTTGACTACAAGGACGAACTCATGGCACGTGCGGTAGGTATCGACCTGGGGACGACGAACTCCGTCGTCGCGATTCTCGAGGGCGGCGAGCCCACTGTCATCGCCAACGCGCAGGGCTCGCGGACCACGCCGTCCGTCGTCGCCTTCGCCAAGAACGGCGAGGTCCTGGTCGGCGAGGTCGCCAAGCGGCAGGCCGTCACCAACGTGGACCGCACCATCCGGTCGGTCAAGCGCGAGATGGGCACCAACTGGTCGAAGGAGATCGACGGCAAGAAGTTCACGCCGCAGCAGATCAGCGCCTTCGTCCTCCAGAAGCTCAAGCAGGACGCCGAGGCCTACCTGGGCGAGAAGATCACCGACGCGGTCATCACCGTCCCGGCGTACTTCAACGACGCCCAGCGCCAGGCCACCAAGGAGGCCGGCCAGATCGCGGGCCTGAACGTCCTGCGCATCATCAACGAGCCGACCGCGGCCGCGCTGGCCTACGGCCTGGACAAGGAGAAGGACCACACCATCCTGGTCTTCGACCTGGGCGGCGGCACCTTCGACGTCTCGCTGCTCGACGTCGGCTCCGAGGACGGCCACGGCTTCGTCGAGGTCAGGGCCACCTCGGGCGACAACCACCTGGGCGGCGACGACTGGGACCAGCGCATCGTCGACGAGCTGGTCAAGCGGTTCCAGAACGCGCACGGCGTCGACCTGTCCAAGGACAGGATGGCCCTCCAGCGGCTGCGCGAGGCGGCCGAGAAGGCCAAGATCGAGCTGTCGGCGCAGTCGGAGACCTCGATCAACCTGCCCTACATCACCGCCTCCTCCGAGGGCCCGCTGCACCTGGACGAGAAGCTGACCCGCGCCGAGTTCCAGCGGCTCACCGCCGACCTGCTCGAGCGCTGCAAGGGCCCCTTCCACCAGGTGATCAAGGACGCCGGCATCAAGGTGTCCGACATCGACCACGTCGTGCTCGTGGGCGGCTCGACCCGCATGCCCGCCGTCACCGACCTGGTGCGCGAGCTGACCGGCGGCAAGGAGCCGAACAAGGGCGTCAACCCCGACGAGGTCGTCGCCATCGGCGCCGCGCTGCAGGCGGGCGTGCTCAGGGGCGAGGTGAAGGACGTCCTGCTGCTCGACGTGACCCCGCTGTCGCTGGGCATCGAGACCAAGGGCGGCATCTTCACCAAGATCATCGAGCGCAACACCACGATCCCGACCAAGCGCTCGGAGGTCTTCACCACGGCCGAGGACAACCAGCCGTCGGTGCAGATCCAGGTGTACCAGGGCGAGCGTGAGATCGCGGCCTACAACAAGAAGCTGGCCACGTTCGAGCTGACCGGCATCGCCCCGGCGCCGCGCGGCATCCCGCAGATCGAGGTCACCTTCGACATCGACGCCAACGGCATCGTCAACGTCTCCGCCAAGGACCTCGGCACAGGCAAGGAGCAGACGATGACCATCACCGGCGGCTCCGCCCTGCCGAAGGACGAGATCGACCGGATGCAGCGCGAGGCCGAGCAGTACGCCGAGGAGGACCGCCGGCGCCGCGAGGAGGCCGAGACCCGCAACAACGCCGACGGCCTGGTCTACCAGACGGAGAAGTTCGTCAGGGAGAACGACGACAAGATCCCGGCCGACGTCAAGACCGAGGTCAACGACGCGATCGCCGAGGTGAAGAAGGCCCTGGAGGGCACCGACGTCGACGCGATCCGCAACGCGGCGGAGAAGCTCGCCACCGTCAGCCAGAAGATGGGGTCGGCGATCTACGCCCAGTCGCAGGCCGCCTCCTCCGGCGCCCAGGACACCGGCGCCACCGCCGGCCAGGCCAAGGCCGAGGAGGACGTGGTCGAGGCCGAGATCGTCGACGACGAGCCCAAGAAGGACCAGTGACGTGAGTGGGAACGGAGCTGAGGAAGCGCCGGTGATCCGCGACAACAGGAAGATCGACCCGGAGACGGGGCAGGCCAGGCACAGGGAGGAGCCGGCCGCCGAGGCGGCCGGCGAGCCCGAGGCCGGGACCGCTCAGGCGGAGGCCCAGGCCGGAGCCCAGCCTGAGGCCCAGGCCGACGCGCAGGCCAAGCAGGCCGGGGAGGCCGAGCAGGCCAAGGGCGAGGCGTCCGGCAAGGGCAGCCAGATCCTGGCCGGCGCGGAGGCGGACCTGCTCGCCGAGCGGACCGCGGACCTGCAGCGCCTGCAGGCGGAGTACATCAACTACCGCAAGCGGGTGGAGCGGGACCGGGCCGTGGTGCGCGAGCAGGCCGTGGCCGGGGCGCTGACCGAGCTGCTGCCGGTCCTGGACGACATCGGCAGGGCCCGCGACCACGGCGAGCTGACCGGCGGCTTCGCGAAGGTGGCCGAGTCGCTGGAGTCCGCGCTGACCAAGCTGGGGCTGGTCGCGTTCGGGCAGAAGGGCGAGCCCTTCGACCCGACCGTCCACGAGGCGCTGATGCACAGCTACTCGCCGGACGTCACGGAGCCCACCTGCATCGAGGTGCTCCAGCCCGGCTACCGGATCGGCGACAGGATCCTGCGCCCGGCCAGGGTCGCCGTGGCGGAGCCGGGAGAGGAACCCGGATCCGCGGCTGAGGAATAGGACTTGTCATCTAACAAGCGGCTTGGAGACCGTCGATGAGCACCAAGGACTACTTGGAGAAGGACTACTACGCGGTCCTTGGTGTGCCCAAGACCGCCTCGGCCGAGGAGATCAAGAAGGCCTACCGGAAGCTGGCCAGGCAGTACCACCCCGACGCCAACCACGGCAATCCGGAGAAGGAGACCAAGTTCAAGGAGGTCTCCGAGGCCTACGACGTGCTGTCCGACCCCAAGCGGCGCAAGGAGTACGACGAGGCCCGCACGCTGTTCGGCTCCGGCGTGGGCGGCGTCAGGGTCGGCGGCGGCGGGGGCGGCTTCCCGTTCGACTTCGGTGACCTGTTCGGCGGCTCGCAGCAGGGCGGCAGCCCGACCGACCGGCTCGGCGACCTGTTCGGCGGGCTGTTCAACCGCGGCGGCGCGGGCCGTACGACCACCGGCACCAGGCCGCGCCGGGGGCAGGACATCGAGTCGGAGGTGACGCTGTCCTTCACCGAGGCGGTGCTGGGCACCACCGTCTCGCTCCGCCTGACCAGCTCCGCGGCGTGCGCCGCGTGCTCGGGCACGGGAGCCAGGGCGGGCACCACCCCGAGGGTGTGCCCGACCTGCGAGGGCACCGGTGCGGCCAGCCGCAACCTGGGGTCCTTCGCCTTCTCCGAGCCCTGCCGCGACTGCAAGGGCCGCGGGCTGATCGTGGACAACCCCTGCCCGGTGTGCGAGGGCAGCGGGCGCGCCAAGAGCACCCGCACCATCCAGGCCCGCATCCCCGCGGGCGTCGACGACGGCAAGCGGGTCAAGCTCAAGGGGAAGGGCGCGCCGGGCGAGAACGGCGGGCCGCCCGGGGACCTGTACATCCTCACCCACGTCAAGCCGCACGCGGTGTTCGGCCGGTCGGGCGACAACCTGACGATCACCGTGCCGGTCACGTTCGCGGAGGCGGCGCTGGGCGCGGAGATCAAGGTCCCCACGCTGAAGGGCATGCCGGTGACCGTGCGCATCCCGCCGGGGACGCGCAACGGCCAGGTCCAGCGGGTGCGTGGACGAGGGGTGGCGCGCAAGGACGGCACCAAGGGGGACCTGCTGGTCACCTTCGAGGTGGTCGTGCCCAAGCACCTCGACGACAAGGCTCGCGAGCTCCTGACCGAGTTCCGCGACGCCACGGCGGGCGAGGACCCGCGCGCAGGACTCCTGGAGAAGGCCAGAAGCGAGTGAGCTCATGGACGCCAACTACTTCGACCTTTCCGACGACACACCCGTCTACGTGATCTCGGTGGCGGCCCAGCTCTCCGGTCTGCACCCGCAGACCCTGCGGCAGTACGACCGCCTGGGGCTGGTCTGCCCCGGGCGGACCGCCGGGCGGGGCCGGCTCTACTCCATGCGCGACATCCTGCAGTTGCGCGAGGTGCAGCGCCTGTCCCAGGAGGAGGGGATCAACCTCGCGGGCATCAAGCGGATCCTCGAGCTGGAGAACGAGGCGCTGCGCCTGCGCGAGGAGGTGCACCGCCTGCGTGCCGAGATCAGCATGATCAGGGCACTGATCAGATACGAACTCCCACCGGGGGCATGAGATAAGCGCCGGGCGCCCTCAAGGCGTCCGGCGCAGCCGAGCAGAGCGAGGCAAAGGAACATGGATTACAAGCTGACCGCGAAGAGCCAGGAGGCGCTGGCGGGGGCCATGCGCCGGGCGGCGGCTGAGGGGAATCCCGAGATCTCCCCCGCCCACCTGCTCAGCACCCTGCTGACCCAGACGGGCGGTACGGCGGTGCCACTGCTCGAGGCCGTCGGCGCCGACTGGAAGGCCATCCGCGCGAAGAACGAGCAGCTGCTGGCCGCCCTCCCCAAGGCGCAGGGAGCCACGGTCAGCGCGCCCTCCAGCTCGCGCCAGCTGCTGACGGTGCTCAACACCGCGGCGCACCAGGCCAAGCGGCTGGAGGACGAGTACGTCTCCACCGAGCACCTGCTGGTCGGCCTGGCGACCGACGGGGGGCAGGCGGCCGACCTGCTCAAGCAGTACGGCGCGACCCCGCAGGCCCTTCTCGAGGCGTTCGAGAAGGTCCGCGGCCACGCGCGGGTCACCAGCGAGACTCCCGAGGACACCTACAAGGCGCTGGAGAAGTACGGCGTCGACCTGACCGAGCGGGCCCGCGAGGGCAAGCTCGACCCGGTCATCGGCCGCGACGCCGAGATCCGCCGCGTGGTGCAGGTGCTCTCCAGGCGCACCAAGAACAACCCCGTGCTCATCGGCGAACCGGGCGTCGGCAAGACCGCCGTGGTCGAGGGCCTGGCCCAGCGCATCGTGGCGGGCGACGTGCCGGAGTCGCTGAAGAACAAGCGCCTGGTCGCGCTCGACCTGGGCGCGATGGTCGCGGGCGCCAAGTACCGCGGCGAGTTCGAGGAGCGCCTCAAGGCCGTGCTGAACGAGATCAAGGAAAGCGACGGCCAGATCGTCACGTTCATCGACGAGCTGCACACCGTCGTGGGCGCGGGCGCGGCCGAGGGCGCCATGGACGCGGGCAACATGCTCAAGCCGATGCTGGCCCGCGGCGAGCTGCGCATGATCGGCGCGACCACGCTGGACGAGTACCGCGAGCGGATCGAGAAGGACCCCGCCCTGGAGCGCCGCTTCCAGCAGGTGTACGTGGGCGAGCCGAGCGTCGAGGACACCATCGCGATCCTGCGCGGGCTCAAGGGCCGTTACGAGGCGCACCACCAGGTGCAGATCGCCGACAGCGCCCTGGTGGCCGCGGCGGCGCTGTCCGACCGCTACATCACCAGCCGCTTCCTCCCCGACAAGGCCATCGACCTGGTCGACGAGGCCGCCTCGCGGCTGCGCATGGAGATCGACTCCCGTCCCGTGGAGATCGACCAGCTCCAGCGCGACGTCGACCGGATGAAGATGGAGGAGCTGGCGCTGGCCAAGGAGACCGACGAGGCCTCCAAGCAGCGGCTGGAGCGGCTGCGCCAGGAGCTGGCCGACCGGCGGGAGGAGCTCAACGCCCTCGTGGCCCGCTGGGAGCGGGAGAAGGCCGGGCTCAACCGCGTCGGCGACCTGAAGAAGCAGCTGGACGCGGCGCGCAGCGAGGCCGAGCGCTACCAGCGCGAGGGCAACTACGCCGAGGCCTCGCGGGTGCTGTACGACGTGATCCCGCGGCTGGAGAAGGACCTGGAGGCGGCCACGGCCGCGGCCCAGGAGGCCGAGTCCGCGCCCATGGTCAAGGAGGAGGTCGGCGCCGACGACATCGCCGAGGTCGTCTCCTCCTGGACCGGCATCCCCACCGGGCGGCTGATGGAGGCGGAGACCGCCAAGCTGCTGCGGATGGAGGAGGAGCTGGGCAGGCGGCTGGTGGGCCAGCAGCGGGCGGTCCGCGCGGTCTCCGACGCCGTACGGCGCAGCCGCGCCGGCATCGCCGACCCCGACCGGCCCACCGGGTCGTTCCTGTTCCTGGGCCCCACCGGCGTGGGCAAGACCGAGCTGGCCAAGGCGCTGGCGGAGTTCCTGTTCGACGACGAGCGGGCGATGACCCGCATCGACATGAGCGAGTACTCCGAGAAGCACAGCGTGGCCCGGCTCGTGGGCGCCCCGCCCGGCTACGTCGGCTACGAGGAGGGCGGCCAGCTCACCGAGGCCGTGCGGCGCCGGCCGTACACCGTGGTGCTGCTGGACGAGGTCGAGAAGGCCCACCCGGAGGTCTTCGACATCCTCCTGCAGGTGCTCGACGACGGCCGCCTGACCGACGGCCAGGGCCGTACCGTCGACTTCAGGAACACGATCCTGATCCTGACCTCCAACCTGGGCTCGCAGTACCTCGTCGACCCCTCGCTGGAGGCCGAGGCCAAGCGCGAGGCGGTCATGGCGGCCGTGCGCAAGGCGTTCAAGCCCGAGTTCCTCAACCGGCTCGACGACGTCATCCTGTTCGACGCGCTCGGCACCGAGGAGCTGGGCAAGATCGTCGACCTGCAGGTCGAGCGGCTGGCCAGGCGGCTGGCCGACCGCAGGCTGTCGCTGGAGGTCACGCCCGCCGCCCGCGACTGGCTGGTGCTCACCGGCTACGACCCGCTGTACGGCGCGCGCCCGCTGCGCCGGCTGGTGCAGTCGGCCATCGGCGACCAGCTGGCCAGGGCGGTGCTGGCCGGCGAGATCGTCGACGGCGACAAGGTCCTGGTCGACCTGGGCGACGACGAGCTGATCGTCAAGCGGGCCTGACGCCGGAGCGGGTGGGGCGGTGGTTCAACACTTCCCCACTCTTCCGGCAAGGGCCCGCTACGGCCCCCCGATCGTCACTAGCTTCAGCGTTCGTCGGATCGCAACACGATCAGGGGGACGTGAAGTGTCATCACGGAAAATCCGTAGCATCCTCGCCGTTGCCAC
Organism: Thermoactinospora rubra; assembly: GCF_002093975.1. Classification (GTDB taxonomy): domain Bacteria; phylum Actinomycetota; class Actinomycetes; order Streptosporangiales; family Streptosporangiaceae; genus Nonomuraea; species Nonomuraea rubra_A. The sequence goes on along the minus strand of NZ_KZ084324.1, from coordinate 417,463 downwards.
GCTCACGGCGGGGGTGACCTGGATGGCCGCCGGGACCGCCCTGGCGGCGACCCAGTGCCAGTCCGATTCGCCCGTCGAACTGCTCGAAGCCCCGTCCACCGTGGCCACGGTGTGCGACGAAAACGCCGACACCAGGGCGTCGGCCAACTACTGGGGCAAGACTCCCGCCCCCGCCGACAGCCACGCGCTGCGGTCGGCCGAGACGCTCGCCAAGCGGGTGGGGCTGCCGGGCATGGCCAAGACGTCGGCCGTGCTGAGCGTCGCCGACATGGGCGGGGTGGCCGCCGGCGCGGGCGCGCCCGCTGTACCCGGGAAGGTGACGGCGCCGGCGCGGCCGGTGGCGCGGATGGCCGACTACCCGGACGTGCCCGGCCTGCCGAACGCGCCGACCCAGGCCGTGCCGAACAGCGTCAGGCAGCTGCCGCAGCTGCCTCGCATGGGCAGCACCGTGGAGCGGGTGCAGGTGTCCAAGCCGAGGATCAAGGGCGGGCCCAAGGCCAAGAGGATCAAGAGGCAGGTGACGGGCGAGCTGCCGTCTCTGCGCAACCTCACCGGCCCGGTCGGGCTGCCGTCGCTCGCCGGGGTCAGCATCGGGTGAGCCCGGGGTAACGCCCGCTCAAGGCCCGAGGGGGGCCGCCGTCACGGCGGCCCCTTCGCCGTGTCACGACACCAGGGCGTCGAGCTCGTCCTCCGGCAGGCCCAGGTCGACCCGGATGCGGTAGCGGGTGCGCAGCATGGCCAGGTGCTCGGGATCGTCGGGGGCGCAGGCCAGCACGGCCTGCGTCGCCCACTCGTGCGCGCCGGCCAGGTCGCCGTAGGCGGCCAGGGTCTCGGCGATGCTGTGGGCGGTCAGCGCCCGCACCCCGCCCTCGCTCCTGATGTCCTCGATGACCTCCCTGGCCTCCTCGGGCCGCTCCAGCTCGAACAGCGTGTCGGCGATGCCCGCGCGGGGGTCGACGCTGGACTCGCCGCCGTCGTCCAGCGCGCGCTGGTAGCAGTCGAGCGCGCGGCCCGGTTGTCCCGCGGCCCGCCACTCCTCGGCGGCCAGGACGAGGATCGCCGCCCTGGAGACGTCGCCGGTGGTATAGGTCATCGCGAGATCGTCGAGCCGCCCCGCCAGCGAGGCGTGGTCGTCGACCAGAAGGGCCAGCTCAAGCAGGCGATCAAGGTGCTCACGGGTCACATGCGCCACACCGCGAGACTACCGATCGGTCTTCGGTTTCGCCTCGGCATTGCGCACAGCGGATGCCGGAGGCTGAGCGGTTGAGCGGAGTTGGCACAGGTTCGGCAACGTTTCGTGCAACGGTGCCTACTTTCCGCGTGTCGCTTCCGGACAAAGGGCATATAACTCGTGCGACGCGAGGGAGGGAGGGTGCGATGGGGAGGCAGCTGACCTTCACTCTCGCTTGTATCGCCGTCCTGTCCGCCGTCATCCCGGGCGCGGCGGGTTACTTCACGGGGCGGATGGAGGCCATCGCCGCGGCCGAGCAGCGCCTGCACGCGCTGGAGCTGCGGCTGCAGCGCGGCCAGAGCCTGCTGACCAGGACGGCCGGCTACGCCCAGGCCTGCGAGCTGGCCCCGCCCCTGCCCACCGTGCCGCCGGTGGCCGCGGCCCTGGTGCCCGCGCCGGAGCCGAAGCCGCACAAGAAGCGGGCACCTTAGGACGCCTCCGCCTCCGCCTCCCTAACCGCTCCCCGGCGCCAGGTTGAGCTGGCGGGGCAGGAACTCCCTGATCAGCAGCTTGGCGGCGGAGATGATCTCGGGGTCGCCGTCGGGATGACGGCGGAAGGCCAGTTTGAGCACGGCGTCTCCGGCCTCCACCGCCACCAGCATGGCCACGTCGAGCTCGTGGCTGTCGGCCAGCCCGAACTCCTTGAGCAGCAGCCCGCGCAGGCGTCCGGCGATGACGGTGTTGTTCTCGGAGTCGCTGTCGAGGAGGTTCAGGTCGACCACGTCGCCGAAGTGCAGGCTCTTGAAGCCCGGCACCGTGCGGTGCATGTCGACGTACTCCTCGATGATGGCGTCCACGGCCTCCCACCAGTCGCGGTAGTCCTCCTCCAGGAACCTGGCGCCCACGCGCGAGACGAACTGCTCGACGTTGCGCCTGGTCACCTCCTGGGTGATGGCCCGCTTGTCGGGGAAGAACTGGTAGACCGAGCCGATCGCCACCTTGGCGCGTTCGGCGATGCGCGTGGTCGAGAGCGCCTCGTAACCGATCTCGTCCAGGAGGTCGGCGCAGGCGTCGAGCATGCGCTCGACGCGGCGGGCGCTACGGCGCTGAGTTGGCCGGCGACGCAGCGGAGTCGGCTCCCGGCAGTCGTCACCGTCGATCCGGGGGGTTGGCACGAGTTCCATCTTCCTCCCAACATGGTCGTCCCTACCGCCCAATCGACGGTTTTCCCGGGAAGCTCGGAGCCTTGGAGCGCCGGAGCTCGGGACTGGGCGGGCCGCCGTCGACATGGGTGACGAACTCGGCGACCATCCGCGCCACCACGCCGGGGTGGCTGCGCTGCACCCAGTGCCCGGCGGCCACCTCGCGGCGCCAGCAGGCCGGCGCCCACCGCGCGAGCGTGGCGAGCAGCCGCGGGGAGACGAAGGGATCGCGGGTGGTCTCGATGAGCTGGACCGGCACCGGCACGCGCGGGTCCCCGGCCCGGCGCAGCCGGCCCCGCATGGCGGTCCGGTAGAGGCCCAGCCCGTTCGCGGCGTCCCTGGCGAGGGTCTGAGCCGGATGTCCCGGCCGTGGTCGCACCCCTTCCTTTCTGAGCGTACGGCCGAGCAGCCGCGGGCCCAGCGTGCGCCAGACCAGCTCCGGCAGCAGGGGCGCCTGGAAGCAGCCGATGTACCACGACCTGGCCAGCTGGCCCAGCACCGCGCGGCGCTCGCCGTACCGGAAGAAGTGGGCCGCCTGGTCCAGCCCGGGCCCGCCGATGGAGGTGAAGGAGGCGGCCGTCTGGGAGATGGCGGGGCGCGAGAGGGCCTCCCACAGCTGGATGGAGCCCCAGTCGTGGCCCACCAGGTGCACCCTGGGGGCGCCGACGGCCTCCAGCACGGCGGCCAGGTCGGCGGCCAGGTGGTCGAAGGTGTAGTGACGCCGGTCGCGCGGCGCCGACGACCGGCCGGCTCCGCGCACGTCGTAGCGGACGACGCGGAAGCGGTCACGCAGCAGCGCGGCGACCTCGTCCCACACCCGGCTGGTGTCGGGATAGCCGTGAAGGAGCAGGATCGCCGGCCGGGCGGCGTCGCCCTCCTCGTGGAGCGCCAGCCGTACGTCGCCCGAGCTTATTAGACGCACAGTCCAAAACTAGCCGGTTCACGGCTTGGCGGCCAGCCCCGCACAGCCGCGCAGCGCCTTCCAGTCGGCGACGGCCTGGCGGGCGGCCTGCCCCTGGAGCGGGATCGGCAGGCCGGGGCTCTGGATCACGGCGGGCGTCCAGACGTCCTTGAGCACCTTGCGCCCCTTGATCGTCAGCGTCAGCACGCCGGTGCGGCCGGTGACGGGGCCGAAGTTGTAGAAGACGAAGTTGCCCAGGCCGTAGTTGACGTAGGCGCCCTTCAGGTAGCCGCTGCCGAGTAACTGGTGGGCGTGGCCGCCGACCACGACGTCCGCGCCCGCCTTGATCAGCTTGGGGGCGAGCGAGAGCTGGGCGGGGTTGGGGCAGCCCTGCCGTTCCGTGCCCCAGTGGAGGTAGACGATCACCGTGTCTGAGGTCTTGCGCGCCTGCCGTACCGCCTGCAGGAGGCGGGGCTCGTCCTTGGCCGAGGCGAGGCCGGGCTTGTCCGGGCCCGCGCTCCAGGACTGGATGAACTCGGCGTCCAGCACCTGGGTGGCGCCGATGATCGCGACCTTGTTGCCGTTGACGGTCTTGCGGAAGGGCTTGTAGGCCTCGTCGTCGTCCTTGCCGACGCCGATCACCGGGAACCGGCTCTTCCTGATGGCCGCCAGGGAGTCGGCCAGGCCGGTCTCCATGTAGTCCATGCCGTGGTTGTTGGCCATGGAGGCGACGTCGACGCCGGCGGCCTTGAGCGCGGTCAGCGCCGAGGCGGGGGCGCGGAAGGTGAACTGCTTGCCGGGCGCGGGCGTGCCGCCCGTGGTGATCGCCGTCTCCAGGTTGACGACCGCCAGGTCGGCCCGGCCGAGCACCTTGGCGATCGGCCCGAGCGCCGTCCGCGGCTCGCTCAGCCGGGCCCGCAACGCGCCCTCGAAGTGCACGTCCCCGCCGAAGGCGATGGTGTACGGCCTGGCCTCCTGCTCCGCCTTGTCCTGCTCGATCGGGGGGATCGAGCTCTGGCCGAGCGCCTTGGCCTGCGGCTGCGACTCGGCGGGCGAGCAGGCGGACAGGACGGCGAGGGCTACGACCGCGAGGGGACGGCGAAGTCTCATAGGCAATGAGCATGCCATGCCCGGGTCAAACAGGGGACAAAGGATACGATCGCGGCGGTTTCGGAAGCCGCCGCGATCGGCTGGACACTACGCGGCCGCAGGCCCGTCCACCGGGCTCGGGCCGAAGGCGGATGGCCGCTTACCCGGCCGAAGGCTGCAGCACGGGGAGATCGAACTCGCCGTCACGGACACCTGCCGTGAACGCCTCCCACTCCTCCGGAGTGAAGACCAGGACCGGTCCGTCCTGCTGCTTGCTGTCCCTGATCGCGACGTTGCCGTCGGCGAGCTGCGCGAATTCCACGCACGCGGAGCTGCCGTTGCAACGACGGCTCTTCCGCCAGTCGATTCCGTTTTCCATCTGACTGTTTTCCTTATAGTGAAAAGCGGGCCGACAGCCCCATTGGTGCCGGTCACCGCTTCGTGGCAGCTAGCGCCACTGCATGAGGCGACGCTGGATGAGGATGCGAGACTCGTCCTCCGACAGCGCCGCCGAGCGGAGTTGCTCGAACGCGAGCTCGTAGTCCGCCACCAGCTCGAGATCTTCGACGATGCGCCCGCCATAGAGGGACTCCAGGTAGAGCGCGTCGTCGAGGTCTGCGAAGCTCAGGTGGATGAAACCCCCGGTGTTGATCGGATGCTCTCCGTCCAGGGGGAGGACCTGGATGCTCACGTGGGGCAGCACGGACACCTCGAGCAGATGTCCAAGCTGCTCGCGCATCACGGCAGGGTCCCCGATCCGCCGCAATAAGACCGACTCGTCCATCACCACGATCATCTCCGGTGGCTCCGGACGGTGCAGCACATACTGCTGGCGATCAAGACGGGCTTCCACCCTCTTGCGGACACCCGTCTGGGTGATGCGCGAGATCGCCCGGGAGGCCTCGATGACCCCGCGGGCGTAATCGTCTGTCTGGAGAAGTCCCGACACCACCTGGGGTTCCCAGCTCCGGTGCGCGATCGCCTCCGCCTCCAGGCCGAAGAGCGTTATGGTCTCCTCCGGCAAGGAGCCTTCATAGTCCTCCCACCACCCCCGCTGGTCCGCGTCGCGGAGCAACGACAGCAGCTCCTCGAGCTTGTCGTCGTCGGCGGAGAACACGCGGGCCAGCGCCTCGATGTCCGCGGCGCTGGGCATGGTCTTGGAGGACTCGATCCTGCTGACCTTGCTGGGCGACCAGCCCAGCCGTCTGGCCACCATCGTCCCCGTGAGGTTGTTACGCTCCCGGAGCAGGCGCAACTCCTGTCCCAGCTTGAGCCGACGGACAGTCGGACTGGCCGGTTTACGTGCCACCCGCTCCCCTCCTCACAGGGAATGAAGGTGTAGCCGCAGAGGATCGTTTGGGCCCGCCGATTCGGGCCACGCGGCTCATATTACACTGCAACTTGCATGAGCATAGTTGCCGGACCCTCATGCAATCGTCGCGTTACAGCAGCGTAACCCCAGGAAACGCCCATGTCGTGCAAGTTGCACGACAATCGGCATCGCAACGTGCGAAGAAATTCAAATTTTCTCTTGCTCTGAGACTTGCAGCAAGAAGAACTCCGGGGGACCATCAGGCCAGGAGGCCAAGGTCACCTGCGAACCGGTCCCGAGTTCCCCGGCCTCCCGCCCTCCCGGCAACGGCGCCGTCGAACCCATACGCACCGCCCCGCAGGGAGGAGGTTTCGCCGCACAGACCCGCGAAAAAGCCGAGCCGCCGACTGGTCGCCCGGCGTCGTCCAAGGGCTGCCACCCACGACGTCCGAGCCATCAGCCAGCGACCCGGCTTGAGAAGCCCACCTTAAGTAATGCCGCGAAAGGGGTCTTCTATGTACCCACAAGGTACCAAGGGGCTCAGCCGATTCAAGTCCTGGATCCGGGAACTCATCGCGTGGGCCGATCGGGAGATCTGCATGGAACCCGACGAGTTCGCCCACCGGCGCGGCTGGACCGTAACGAAAACCGGATTTGGGTCACGCCGTTACCGGGACCCGCGCTTCGACCAGCGCAAGGCCCGCGTGCCGGAGGAGGTGATCTGAGATGGCGTCGCCACGCAACCCGCGCAACCAGATCTACCCGCCCTACGAGCCGCCGCGGGGCGGCTCCGGGCCGCTGACGCGCCTGTGGCGGATGCGGACCGAGCTGCTGCTGCTCGCCGCCCTCGCCCTGGTCACGGTCGCGGTGCTGACCGTCGTCGACCAGCGCTCGTGGGGCTCCCTGCTCGCGCTGGCCGGGATGGTGGCGGTGCCCGCCGCCACGCGGTTCGGGCGCAACTGGTTCACGGCCCGAGCCTGGTGCGTGATCTCCCGGCACCGCATCCAGCGCACCTGCCTGGAGACGACGATGCACACCAGCACCGGCCGGATCCCGCTGGTCCTGTGGATCACGCCGAGCCGGGCCGGGGAGAAGGCGCTCATCCTCACCAGGGCCGGGATCTCGGCCGAGGAGTTCGAGGCCTACGCGCCGGAGCTCGCGGCGGCCTGCTTCGCCAGGGCCGCGCGGGTCTACCGGCACCGCAAGTGGTCCAACGTGCTGCTGCTGGAGATCGTGCGCCGCGACGAGACGCCGGGCGTGTTCGCCCCCGGCCTCGAGCGGCTGTACGGCGGGAGCTGGGTGCCCGTGACCGCCGCGTCCGCCGAGGAGCCGCCTGATCGCACGAGGATCCTCAGCTCTCTGTGATCCCTGTGAGAGCGAGCCCCGGAGGCCGCAGAGGCCCCGGGGCTTCCCCCAGCCCGCCATCCACGCCAAGATGAGTTCATCTTGCGAACCCAGGAGGGGCGATGACGACGACCGTGCACCGGACCTGCCCGCTCTGTGAGGCCGTCTGCGGCCTGACGCTGACGCTGGACGACGACGGCCGGGTCACCTCGGTCAGGGGCGACAAGGACGATCCGTTCAGCAGGGGATTCATCTGCCCCAAGGGCGCGAGCCTCGGCAGGCTGGACGAGGACCCCGACCGGCTGACCACGCCGCTCATCCGAGAGGGCGACACCTGGCGGGAGGCCGGCTGGGAGGAGGCCTTCCAGGTCGTCGAGCGGGCCTTCGCCCAGGTGACCGACCGGCAGCAGATCGCCGTCTACCTCGGCAACCCCAACGCCCACACCATGGCCGGAGCCCTGTACGCCGGACCGCTCATCAAGGCGATCGGCACCCGCAACGTCTACTCCGCCAGCACGGCCGACCAGATGCCCAAGCACGTGGCCAGCGGCCTGATGTTCGGCGACCCCCTCACGATCGCCGTGCCCGACCTGGACCGCACCGACTACCTGCTCATGCTCGGCGCGAACCCCATGGAGTCCAACGGCTCGCTGTGCACCGCACCGGACTTCCCCGGCCGCATCAAGGCGCTCAGGAGCCGCGGCGGCAGGCTCGTGGTCGTCGACCCGCGCCGCACCCGCACCGCCGAACGGGCCGACGAGCATCACTTCATCCGCCCCGGCACCGACGCCTACCTGCTGTTCGGCCTGGTCCACGTGGTGTTCGCCGAGGGCCTGACCAAGGTGGACCTCGACGTCAACGGCCTGGAGGAGGTCCGCGAGAAGGCCAAGCACTTCCCGCCCGACCTGGTGGCCCGCCGCACGGGCGTGCCCGCCGAGGTGATCGTACGGCTCGCCCGCGAGCTGGCCGCCGCGGAGCGGGCCGCCGTCTACGCCAGGATCGGCACCTGCACCCAGGAGTACGGCACGCTCGCCCAATGGCTGGTGGACGTGCTCAACGTGCTGACCGGCAACCTCGACCGGCCCGGCGGGGCGATGTTCCCGATGGCGGCCACCGAGTTCCGGCCGCGGCGCAAGCCGTACCGGACGGGCCGGTGGGCCAGCCGCGTCCGGGGCCTGCCGGAGGCCAACGGCGAGCTGCCCGTGGCGACCCTGGCCGACGAGATCGAGACGCCCGGCGAGGGCCAGGTCAGGATGCTCATCACGATCGCCGGCAACCCGGTGCTGTCGGCGCCGAACGGGACGCGGCTGGACCGGGCACTGCGGCGGCTGGACTTCATGGTGTCCGTCGACCCCTACCTCAACGAGACGACCAGGCACGCCCACGTCATCCTGCCGCCGCCGCGCGTGCTGCAGAGCGGCCACTTCGACTTCGCGCTGCTCGGCTTCGCCGTGCGGAACTACGCGCGCTACTCGCGGCCCGCGCTGCCGCTGGGCGACCGGCCGTCGGAGGCGGACATCCTGGTACGGCTGGCCAAGATCGCCTCGGGGCTCGACGGCGACCTGGACGAGTTCATCATCAGCCAGACGCCCGGGGCGGCCGGCCTGGAGCTGGAGGGCGAGACGGGCGCCGAGCGCCGGCTGGACATGATGCTCAAGCTCGGCCCGTACGGCCTGTCGCTGCGCGAGTTGCTGGACCACCCGCACGGCGTCGACCTGGGGCCGCTCCAGCCGCGGCTGCCCGGCATCCTCAAGACCGAGTCGGGCAAGGTGGAGCTGGCGCCGCCGCAGCTGCTCGCGGACGTCGATCGGCTGCTGGCCGGGCTGGAAGAGGAGCCGCCGGACATGGTCCTCATCGGGCGGCGGCACCTGCGCTCCAACAACAGCTGGATGCACAACGTGCCCACGCTGGTCGGCGGCAGCAACACCTGCACGCTGCAGATCAACCCGGCGGACGTGGCCAGGCTCGGGCTCGACGGCAGGGCCACGGTCACCTCGGCGACCGGGGAGCTGACCGTGGAGCTGGAGCCGACCGACGCGATCATGCCCGGCGTCGTCAGCCTGCCGCACGGCTGGGGCCACGCGGGCGGCCAGCGGGTGGCCGCCGCCCACGCGGGCGTCAACGCCAACGCGCTGACCGACGAGTCCATGATCGACGTATTGTCCGGCAACGCCGTGTTCAACGGGGTTCCCGTGAGGGTGCGCGCCACGTCCTGATCATCCTGCGGCTAAGGTGGCGCGCGTGAGAATCGCGCCGGAACAGGACCGCCTGCACGCCCAGATCGCCTTCGCCGTCGAGATCGACAAGCTGAAGCGGGTCATCCGCCGCAACAACCTCATGGACGACTCGCGGCGCGAGAACGACGCGGAGCATTCCTGGCACGTCGCGCTCCTGGCCATGGCGCTGGCCGAGCACGCCCCGCCCGGCACCGACATCCCGCGCGTCGTCGCCATGCTGCTGGTCCACGACCTGGTCGAGATCGACGCCGGGGACACCTTCATCTACGACCCGCTCGCGGTGGCGGCGCAGGCGGACGCCGAGCGCGCCGCCGCCGACCGGATCTTCGCCCTGCTCCCCGAGCCGCAGGGCTCGCAGCTGCGCGGGCTGTGGGAGGAGTTCGAGGACCGCGTCACGCCGGAGGCCCGCTTCGCCAAGGCTCTCGACCGGCTCGCCCCGATCCTGGCCAATCACCTCAACGACGGCGGGACCTGGCGGCTCCACTCGGTGAAGGCCCACCAGGTGCTGGAAAAGGTTGAGATCATTGAGCAGGGTTCGCCGTCACTTGGGGCCTATGCCAGGGAGTTGGTGCGGTTGTCCGTTATGCGGGGGCATCTTGCCGAGTGACGATGGGTAGGGTCATGGCGTGGAGGAGACAGTAAAGGCACCGCGACGGCACTTGCGGCGGCTCGTCGGACCGGTCGACCTCGCCGATCGGATCGAGCGGACCAAGGCGTTCGACGGGCCCGTCCGGGTGCTGGCGAAAGCCGTACGAGACAGGATCCGGCCGGGCCGGCTGCGCAACCTGCTGCACGGCGTGCCCACGGGCCACCCCTTGCATCCGGCGATGGCCTTCGTCCCCCTCGGCTGCTGGGCGTCGGCCACGCTGCTGGACTTCACCGACGTCGACCCGCGCGCCGCGCGTATCCTGCTGGCCGCGGGCGTGGGCAGCGCCGTCCCGACCGCGGCGGCCGGCCTCACCGACTGGTCCTCGCTCCACCGCGAGCAGCAGCGCGTCGGCTTCGTCCACATGCTGACGAACGTGACGGCGCTGGGGCTGTTCACGGCCTCGCTCCTGACCCGGGTGCGCGGCGGCAACGGCCGGCTGACCGCCCTGGCGGGGCTGGGCCTGGCGTCGATCGGCGGGTACCTCGGCGGGCACATGGCCTACCGGCAGGCGGCCGGGGCCAACCACGCCGAGCAGGTCGCGCACCTGGTGCCCCTCGGCTGGCACGACCTGTGCCCGCTGCGCGACCTGCCGGAGGGACGGCCGGTCGCCAGGCGGCTGGGCTACATCCAGCTGTTCGTGCTGCGCCAGGGCGACAGCGTGAGCGTGCTGGCCGACCGGTGCTCGCACCTGGCCGGGCCGCTGCACCAGGGCCGTGTGTCGGTCGTCGACGGCGAGGCGTGCGTCACCTGCCCGTGGCACGGCAGCACGTTCCGCCTGAGGGACGGCAAGGTCAAGCACGGGCCGGCGACCGCGCCCCAGCCGTGCTTCCAGACGCGGGTCCGCGGCGACGGCGTCATCCAGGTGCGCCCGGGAGTTGACCTCAACAAAGCTTGAGGTTCTAGCGTCGGTCGCATGATTCTCATCACCGGAGCGACCGGCAACGTCGGCAGGCACACCGTGACCTCGCTCGCCGAGGCGGGCATCCCCGTACGCGCCCTGGTGCGCGACCCGGCCAGGGCGGACTTCCCCGCCGGCGTCGAGGTGGTCACCGGGGACCTGACCGATCCCCCGAGCCTGGCACCGGCCCTCGACGGGGTCGAGGAGGTGTTCCTCATCTGGCCCGGGTTCGCGGCCTCGACGGCGGCGCAGGTCGTGGACCTGATCGCCCGGCACGCGCGCCGGATCGTCTACCTGTCGGCCAACCTGCGGCCCGGCTCGACGATGTTCCACGTGGAGGTGGAGCGGCTGATCCGGGGCGCGGGGCCGGCGTGGACGTTCCTGCGGCCCGGAGGGTTCGCGACCAACACGCTGGGATGGGCCCGGGAGATCCTGGACACCGGGACCGTGCGCTGGGTGTACGGCCAGGCGGCGCGGTCGCTGATCCACGAGGCGGACATCGCGGCCGTGGCGGCGCACGTGCTCACCTCGGCGGGGCACAACCATCAGGTGTACGTGCTGAGCGGGCCGGAGGCGCTGACCCAGGTGGAGCAGGTGCGCATCCTCGGTGAGGTGCTGGGGCGGCCGGCCCGCTGGGAGGAGATCGCGCCGGATGCGGTCGTCGAGCGGCTCACCGCCGCCTGGGGCGACGCCGAGCTGGCCAAGTCGTCGCTGGAGACGTGGGAGTCGTTCATCCACACGCCGGAGGAGGTCACCGACACGGTCGAGCGGCTGATCGGGCGGCGGGCCAGGACCTACCGGCAGTGGGCGATCGACCGCTTCGGCGGCTTCGGCGGCTTCGGCGGCTTCGGCGGCTTCGGCGGCCTCGGCGGCCTCGGCGGCTGAGATCCCGTCAGTCCCCCGTGCCGTCGGCGGGGTGCTCGACCAGGGCCAGGATGCGGTTGGACATGAACCGGGCCGTGCGGACCGGGCTGCCGTTGCGCGTGACCTCACTGACCTCGATGAGGTTGCGCCGGGTGGTCACCTCGACGCGACGGCCCGCCTTGGTCGCGCTGACCTCGTACGTGCGGGGGCTGCCCTCTCCCGCGTCAATGACGATCTCGACCCGGTCGCCCTTCATACCAAGATTTCTACCCGTACATCAGTTTGATAATCGCCACAATTCCGACACAAACGATGATCCCTCGCAGCAGCGGGGCCGGGATGCGCCGCCCCACCCTGGCCCCAAAGTACCCGCCGATCGTCGAGCCGACCGCCACGGCCGCCACCGCCCACCAGTTCACGCTCGCGATCACGAGGAACAGCACCGCGGCCGTGAAGTTCACCACCAGCGACAGCACGTTCTTGGCCGCGTTGATCCGCTGGATCCCCTCGTCCAGGAAGCTGCCGAGGATGCCGATGAGCAGCACCCCCTGCGCGGCCCCGAAGTATCCCCCGTAGACCCCCGCACCGAAGACGCCCAGCCACAGCCACGGCCCGCCATGCGGGTGCGCGTGCTCCCGCCGGGCCGCCATCCACCGGCTCAGCCACGGCTGGATGACCACCAGCACGCACGCCAGCCCGATGAGCACCGGCACGACGACGCGGAACACCCCCGGGTCGAGGACGATCAGCAGCCAGCCGCCCAGCAGCGATCCCAGCGCCGATCCCGCGGCCAGCCTGACCAGGCGCTCGCGCTGTCCCTCCAGCTCGCGGCGGTAGCCGTACGCGCCGCTGAAGGACCCCGGCACCAGCCCGATGTTGTTGGACACGTTCGCGACCACGGGCGGCAGCCCGATCGCCACCAGCGTCGGGAACGTGATGAGCGAGCCGGAGCCGACCACCGCGTTGATCGCGCCCGCGGCCACTCCCGCCGCGACCGCCAGCAGCGCGTCCCACACCTCGAGCATGGGCCCGAGCCTAGAGGGGACGTCTCCCCGGACCGGTGACGGGGTCGGCCGATGAGTTTCCGGGCCGCGCCGAGTCCGTATCCGTGACGGCCCGCACAGAAGGAGACCGATCATGCAGAAGATCAAGACTCATCTCTGGTTCGACAACCAGGCCGAGGAGGCCGCGCGGTTCTACACCTCCGTCTTCAAGAACTCCCGCATCGTCGAGGTCCAGCGCTTCGAGACCCCGGAAGGGCCCGTCCCCTCGTTCAAGATCGTCACCTTCGAGCTGGACGGGCAGGAGTTCATCGCGCTGGACGGCGGCCCGGAGTTCAAGTTCAACGAGGCGATCTCGCTGTACGTCGACTGCGAGGACCAGGCGGAGGTCGACGAGCTGTGGGCGAAGCTGACCGAGGGCGGCGGCGAGCCCGGGCCGTGCGGCTGGCTCAAGGACCGCTACGGCCTGTCCTGGCAGATCGTCCCGCGCCGGCTCGAGGAGCTGATCAGGGACCCCGACCCGGGCAGGGCCCAGCGCGCCATGAAGGCCATGCTGGCCATGAAGAAGATCGAGGTCGCGGAGCTCGAAGCCGCCGCCAACGGCTGACGGCCCGGCCGCCGGGCGGTGCGGGGGGCACGCCCGGCGGTCACTCCCGCTCGGTGAACAGGCCGAGGTTCTCCAGCGCCTTGCCCATCTCCGAGGGCACGATCCACACCTTGTTGGCCTCGCCCTTGGCGATCTCCGGCAGCGTCCGCAGGTACTGGTAGGCCAGCAGCCGCTGGTCGGGGTTGGCCTCCTGGACGGCGCGGAACACCAGCCCGATCGCGTCGGCCTGGCCCTTGGCGCGCATGGCCTCCGCCCGCGCCTCGGCCTGGGCGCGCACCACGACCGCCTCGGCCTCGCCCTCCGCCCGCAGGACCGCCGCCTTCTTCTCCCCCTCCGCGGCCAGGATCGCGGCCTGCCGCTCGCCCTGCGCGGCGGCGATGGCGGCCTGCTTGTCGCGCTCGGCCCGCATCTGCTTCTCCATCGCCTCCTGGATGGCCGCGGGCGGATCGACAGCCTTCAGCTCCACCCGCCTGATCCTGATGCCCCATCGCTGGGTGGTGTCGGCCAGCGCGGTGCGCAGCCGGGCGGCGATGTCCTCCCGGGAGCGCAGCGCGGTGTCGAGGTCCATCTCGCCGATCACGTTGCGCAGCGTCGTGGCGATGAGCTGCTCCATCGCCGCGACGTAGTTGGCGACCTCGTAGGTGGCCGCCCTGGCGTCGGTCACCTGGTAGAAGACGAGCGTGTCGACCGACACCAGCAGGTTGTCCGCCGTGGTGACCGGCTGGGGCGGGAACGGCTGGAGCATCTCCCGCATGTCCACGACGTCCCTGACCCGGTCGATGAACGGCACGACCAGGTTCATGCCGGGGGTCAGCGTGCGGTGGTAGGCGCCGAGCCGCTCCACCACGGCGGCGCTGCCGTGCCTGATGACGCGCAGGGAGCGGACCACGACGACGCCGATGGCGCCTGCCACGACCACGACTACGGCCAGCAGTTCGACGCCCATGGCCACGCTCCGGGGGGACAGAGGAGTCCGACCCCGGAAATGATATTCGGTCTTACCGCGAAGCGGCTGCCAACCGGGCGAACACGAGCTACTGCGCCGCCCTCTACTGGGCCCTGGCGTACCACCGGCCGTCGAGGCTGCGCTCCAGCCTGAGCGGCAGGCCGAAGGTGCGGGAGAGGTTGTCGGCGTTCATCACGTGCTCCAGCGGCCCCTGGGCGACGACCGAGCCGTGGCGCAGCAGCAGGCCGTGGGTGAAGCCGGCGGGGATCTCCTCCACGTGGTGGGTGACCAGCACCAGGGTGGGCGAGCGGTGGTCGGTGGCCAGCAGCGACAGCCGGCGCACCAGGTCCTCGCGCCCGCCGAGGTCCAGCCCGGCCGCGGGCTCGTCGAGGAGGAGCAGCTCGGGGTCGGGCATCAGCGCGCGGGCGATCTGCACGCGCTTGCGCTCGCCCTCCGACAGGGTGCCGAACCGGCGCCTGATCAGGTGCGCGGCGCCCATCATGTCGATCAGCTCGACGGCCCGGGTGACGTCGTCGGAGTCGTACTCCTCCGAATACCGGCCGAGGATCGCGTAGGAGGCGGTCAGCACCAGGTCGATGACCTTCTCCTCCGGCGGGATCCGCTCGGCCAGCGCGGCGCTCGACAGGCCGATGCGGGGCCGCAGGTCGAACACGTCCGCCTGGCCCAGCCGTTCGCCGAGCACCTCCACCACGCCCTCGCTGGGATACAGCAACGTGGCCGCCACCTGCAGCAGCGTGGTCTTGCCCGCGCCGTTGGGCCCGATCACCACCCAGCGCTCGTCCTCGTTGACCGTCCAGTCGACGCCGCGCAGCAGGGCCGCTCCGTCGCGCCTCACGGCCACGTCCTCGAGGCGCAGCACCTGACCACCCATCCCCGATTCCTCCCTGGCTCAAGCGTCTGGGACAAACCTATCGCCGCATATCGTGGATGCGTGCACCCCGAAACGCCCGTATCAGCCGTGCTCGTCGCCTGGGGGAACGCCTGGCTGGCCGGACACGTCGGCCTGGACGAGGCGGCCGACCGGATCGAGCAGGTCGCGGGGCCCGTCGTGGTCGACGGCGTGCCGTTGCGGTCGAGCCTGGCCGACATGCGCCTGAAGGGGCTGGGCGAGCTACGGCTGGCGCTGCCCGCGCCGGGGGATCCGCTAGGGCTGTCGGGGCCGCCGCCGTTCAACGCGGCCGCCATCGACGCCGGGGAGGCGGCGATAGCCGTCCTGCCGCAGGGGAACCTGGGGCTGGTGCCGTTCCCGGACGTGCGGGGGTCGTCCTACAGCGGGGTGGGGTTCGCGGTCCACCAGGCCGGGCCCGCGCGGGCGGACCTGCCCAGCGTCCGCGAGGCCGAGCGGGAGCTGGCGGCCGTCATGCGGGCGGCGACCGAGGCGCTCGACGGGGTGGGCGGGCCGGGCGGGGCCTGGCCGTCGCGGCTGCCGGACGGGGAGCTGGCGCCCGGGTACCCGGCCAGGGCGCACCGGCTGCAGGCGCTGGCGGCGCGGCTCGCGGCGGCCCTGCGGCTGGCCGGCCGGCGCGGGCTCACGGCGGGCGAGCTCGCCGCCCGCGACGTGGCCCTGCGTGAGCTCGACCGGGCCGTACGGCGTGCCCAGGTGGCCTGCCATCACGGGATCCTGGAGGAACGCTAGGAGCCGGCTTCGTCCTGGCGGAACGCTAGGAACCGGCTGCCGATCGCGGGCGCAGGTCCCAGAACTTGATCTGCTTGTCCCCGCCCGCCGACACCACGACGGGCTCGCCCTCCACGCTCGCCACCGTCACCGCGTAGACCGCCGACTTGGGCGCGCGCAGGGGCGGGCCCATCGGCTCGCGGTCGCGGACGTCCCACAGCCGGACGGTGCCGTCGGTCCCGCCCGACACCAGCATCGGCACGTCGTCCACGGTGGTGAAGGCGAGCGAGTAGACGATCTTCTTGTGGCCCTTGAGCGGCTCGCCGATCGCCTTGCCGGTCTTGGCGTCCCACAGCCGGACCGTGCTGTCCTTGCCGCCCGAGGCGATCACCGCCCGGCCGTCGACCTCGCCGACCGCGACCGCGTAGACGCCCTTCTTGTGGCCCTTGAACGTCTTGCCGTACGGCCGGCGCTTGGCCAGATCCCACGCCCGCAGGGTCTTGTCCTCGCCGGCCGACACCACGATCGTCTTGTCGCCCACCTCGCCGACGGCGAGCCAGTTCAGCTCGCCGCGGTGCACCCGGATGCCGGAGCCGAGCTGCTTGCGCTTCTTCAGGTCCCAGAACCGCAGGTAGCCGTTGGCGTCGCCGCTGACCCCGATCCACTTGCCGCCCGCCTTGCCGGCGGCGACGGCGAACACCGAGTCGCCGTGGTAGCCCAGCACCTTGCCCTTGCGGCTCTTGAGGTCCCATAGCCGGACGGTGCCGTCCCGGCCGCCCGACAGCGCCGCCGGCGAGTCGCCCATGGTGAAGGCCGCCACCGCGTACACCTCGCGCCGGTGGCCCGTGAGCTTGGCCACCTGGGAGCGCTTGGCCATGTCCCAGACGCGCAGCGTGCCGTCCTGGCTGCCGGAGACCAGCAGCGGCTTGCCGCCGGCCGTCGCGCCGGAGATCGACTGGACCGCCTTGCCGTGTCCCTTGAGCGGCTTGCCGTCCTGGTCGCCTAGTTCCAGGTCCATGGCGGGCTCCTGGACCGGCGCGATCTGCGGCGTCACGGTCACCGTGGACGACGGTGTGGGCGTGGGGCTCGGCGTGGAGGTGGCCGAGCTGGTGGCGCTCGCCGCGGACACCTCGCCGCCGCGGGCGAACATCCTCGGCGCCAGCACCAGCACCGTGGCGGCCAGCAGCAGGGCCACGGTCAGCGCGCCGCCGACCAGCAGGGCCCGGCGCCTGCGCGCCGCCGCGTCCTCGCCCTTCGTCTCGTGGGAGGACGCCTCGCGGAAGAAGGCGTCGTTGTCGCTCCCGCCGGGCTGCCCCGCCGGAGCGGGGGGCGTGCCGTACGGCGCGGCGGGCGAGGGCGAGGCGGGCGGCGGCGCGTACGGCCCGGCGGGCGGTCGCGGCACGGCCGGGTACTCACCGGAGGGGCTGGCCCAGCCGGTCGGCGCGGGCTGGGCGGGAGGCATGGGCTGGACGGCGGGCACGGGCTGGGCGGGGGACGCCTCCTCGGCGGCGAGCCGGCGGCCGGTGGTCATCGCCACGTCTGAGTCCACCGAGTCCACCGGCGCCGCGCCCTGGTTCTCCAGCAGCGCGAACAGCGTGTCGGCGGCCGAGGGCCGCTCTTCGGCCCGCTTGCTGAGGCAGGCTCCCACGATGGGCCGCAGGTTGTCGGGGAGCGCCGACAGGTCGGGCTCCTCGTTCATCACCCGGTAGATGACCGCCGGGATGCTGTCCTGGCCGAAGGCGGGCCGGCCGGTGGCCGCGAAGATCATGGTCAGCGCCCAGGCGAACATGTCGCTGGCCGGGCCGACCCGCTCGCCGGAGATCTGCTCGGGCGACATGTAGGCGGGCGTGCCGACCACGCCGCTGCTGATGGTCCTGGCGGAGTCCAGCGCCCTGGCGATGCCGAAGTCGATGACCCGGGGGCCGTCCGAGCCGAGCAGGACGTTGCTGGGCTTGAAGTCGCGGTGGACGATGCCGGCCCGGTGGATGGCGGCCAGCGCGGTGACGGTGCCGACCGCCAGGCGGTACAGCGCGCCGCCCTGGCGCGGGCCCTCGGTCTGCACGACCCGCTGGAGCGAGACGCCCTCGACCAGCTCGCTCACGATGTAGGGCAGGTCGCCTTCCATGTTGGCGTCGAGCACCTGCGCGGTGCAGAACTGCGCGACCCGCCGCGCCGCGGCCACCTCGCGCATGAACCGTTCCACGTCGATGCCGGGCCCGTCGAGCCTCGCGGTGAGCAGCTTGATCGCTACAAGCTCGCCGTCGGGCCCCTCCGCCTTGAAGACGATGCCCTGCGCTCCCTTGCCGAGCCTGCCCAGCAGCCGGTACGGGCCGAGGGCGGCTGGATCTCCCGGTTGCAAGGGATGCGTCTCCGGCACCTAAGTTCCCCCTCCCCGGTGAACGCCCCTCGAAAAGCGTGGCGGCTGCGCGCATCGGTGTGCAAGCGACACCGCATCACGATCATTTATCGCTTTTTGCGAAACCTTTGCTCAAGGGGATCGGCGCCCCCAGAATCGGGGATCGCCAGCACGCTCCACGGGGAGTTTGATCACTTATGCGCAAGACCATCGGCGCGCTCGTCGGCGCGGCTCTCGCCGCCGCCCCGGTCGCCCTCGCCGCCCCGGCGGCGGCGACCCCCCAGACCACGCAGACGGCGGCGGTCGTGGCCAAGCCGTTCTCGAACTTCAAGATCTCGGTCAAGGCCACCAAGGCCACCAAGCGCGGCGGCAAGATCACCTACCGCATCCGCGCCACGAACAAGGGTCCCTACGAGGCCGACTACTACTGGATCGGCGGCATCCTGCCGACCGGCGTCAAGAACCGCCTCTACTGGTGGGGGCCGAAGGGCACGAAGTGCGAGTGGGAGCGCCGGCAGTTCTGGTGCTGGGGCCCCTACGCCCTGGAGGTCGGCAAGACCGACTGGCTCGACATCCAGGTGACGCTGGAGAAGGGCACCAAGGGCACGGCCACGGCGAAGCTCGGCGTGATCGCCTACGACATGCCCACCGGCGCCGACCAGCTCAGCATGGACGAGCTGGAGCGCATCGGCATCGACGGCTGGCAGTGGCTCAAGACCGCCAAGACCAAGATCGTCTGGCCGAAGCCCAACCGCCCGTACGTGCCGCCGCCCGTCGACACCTACGTGCCGCCGAAGCAGCCGCCCAAGCAGCAGACCAACAGCAAGAAGGACACCTGACGGATCACGCCAGGCCGTTGCGCACCGCGTACAGCGCGGCCTGGGTGCGGTCCTGCACGCCCAGCTTCATCAGCACGTTCGACACGTGCGTCTTGACGGTCTTCTCCGCCACGGCCAGCGAGCGGGCGATCTCGCGGTTGGACCGCCCGGCGGCGATCAGCCTGAGCACCTCGCGCTCCCTCTCGGTGAGGGGCGCGGGGCTCGGCGGCGCCGCCGGGCCGTTGCCCAGCATCGCCTCGGCCGCCTCCGGCGCGAGCAGCACCTGCCCCCCGTGGACGGCCCGTACGGCCTGCACCAGCGCCGCCGGGTCGATGTCCTTGTAGAGGAAGCCGGCCGCGCCCGCCCGCATGGCGGGCCCCACGTCGGCCGGATCGCTCACCGAGGTCAGCACGACGACCCGCACCGGCGAGCCGGCGAGCCTGGCCAGCGCGCCCAGCCCGTCGAGCCTCGGCATCTTCAGGTCCAGCAGCAGCACGTCGGGCCGCAGCCGTCCGGCCAGCTCGACGGCCTCCTCGCCGTCGCCCGCCTCGCCGACGACGGCGATGTCGTCCTGGAGGTCGAGGAAGGTCCGCAGGCCCTGGCGGACGACGGGATGGTCGTCGGCGATCAGCACCTTGATCATGCCGCTGTGGCCATCGGTCCGCCCGGTAAGCTCGTTCATGGCACCTCCATGCGAACCGTCGTCCCGCCGCCGGACGTCACGGTCAGCGTCCCGCCCACCGATTCCGCCCGCTCCCGCATCGACACCAGGCCGAGCCCCCGCGTCTGCGTCTCGTTCAGGCCGCTTCCGTCGTCTCGCACCACGAGGACCAGCCTGCCGTCCTCGCGCGCCAGCCGTACCCGGACCAGGCTCGCGCCCGAGTGGCGCAGGGCGTTGTGCAGCGCCTCCTGGGCCACCCGCAGCACCGCCACCTCCACCGCGGAGTCCAGCTCGGGCAGCTCGTCGCCCTCGAACTCCACGCGGGCGGGATGCAGCCGGTCCAGCAGCTTGACGTGCTTGCGCAGCGTCTCGCCGAGCCCGTGGCGGTCCAGCTCGGCCGGGCGCAGCTCCACGATGACCGCGCGCAGCTCGGCCAGCGCCTCGCCGGCCAGCCGTTGCACGCGCTCCAGCTCGGCGGCGGCCTTCTCCGGGGCGCTGGGCAGCAGCGTGGCCGCCGCCTGCGCGGTGAGCCGCAGCGAGAACAGCTTCTGGGTGACCGCGTCGTGCAGCTCGCGCGCCACCCGGTTGCGCTCCTCCAGCATCGCCAGCTCGCGTCCCCGCTCGTAGAGGCGGGCATTGGTGATCGCGATGGCCGCGTGGGCGGCGAACAGCGTCAGCAGGTCCTGGTCGGCCTCGGTGAAGCCGCCGGGGGTGCGCTTGTTGGACAGGAAGATGATGCCGATCACGTGGTCGGCGTCCTTGATGGGGACGCCGAGGAAGTCCTTGATGACCGGGTGGGCCTTGGGCCACCACTCGAAGCGGGGGTCCTTGCGCAGGTCCGGCAGGCGCACCGGGACCCCCTCGCGCAGCATCACGCCGAGCATGCCGTGCTGGCGCGGCAGCGGCCCGATCGCCTCCCACTGCTTGTCGGTGAGCCCCTCGGCGACGAACTCGGCGAAGGACCCGTCGTCGTCGGGCACGCCCAGCGCGGCGTAGCGGGCGTCGAGCAGGCGTTGCGCGGAGCGGACGATGACCTGCAGCACCTCGCGCACCGACAGGTGGCGGGTGACGGCCAGCACGGCCGAGCTGACGGCGTGCAGGATCGCCTCGCGGTCTTCCACGACCACACCCTAAAAGACCGCGCCCTGGAAGACCGCACCCCAAGACCTAGGTCCAAGGGCTGGACGCGGGCGGGACCCGGGCCCGATGTGCGGCGGGCGCGGCGTTCCTAGCGTCGAAGGCATGACGAATCCCGCACAGAACGCCCCACAGAACACCGTACAGAACACCGCACTGATCACCGGAGCCTCCCGCGGACTCGGCCTGGCCCTGGCCAGATCGCTGGCGGGCGCGGGATGGCGGCTGGTCCTCAACGCGCGCGGGCCCGACGACCTGCGCAGGGCGGCCGACGAGCTCGGCGCGGAGGCGATCGCCGGGGACGTCGCCGACCCGGCCGTCCGCGACCGGCTGGCGCGTGCCGTACCCGAGCTGGACCTGCTGGTCAACAACGCCGGCGGGCTCGGCGCGACGCCGTTGCCGCGCCTGGCCGATTACCCGCTGGAGACCTTCCGCGCGCTGCTGGAGACCAACGTGACCGCGCCGCTGGCGCTCATCCAGGCCACCCTGCCCGCGTTGCGGGCGCGGCGGGGGGCGATCGTCAACGTCACCTCCGACGCGGCGACCGGCGCCTACGAGGGCTGGGGCGGCTACGGCGCCACCAAGGCCGCGCTGGAGCAGCTGTCCAACGTGCTGGCCGCCGAGGAGCCCGACGTGGCCGTCTGGTGGGTGGATCCCGGCGAGATGAACACCCGCATGCTGGCCGAGGCGGTGGGCGCCGAGGAGGCCGCGGGCGCGGCCGACCCGGCGAAGGTCGCCGCCACGCTGCACGACCTGGTGACGAGCCGCCCCGCGAGCGGGCGGGTGAGCCTGCAATGACCGCCCCCGCGATGACCGCCCTCGCCGACTTCGCGCTGCCGGACGCGCTGTCGGCGCACGAGCCGCCCGAGGCCAGGGGGCTGCGGCGGGACGGGGTCCGCCTGCTCGTCTCGCGCGGCACCTCGGTCGCCCACCACCGTTTCTCCGACCTGCCGCGCCTGCTGGAGCCGGGCGACCTGCTCGTGGTGAACAACTCGGCGACCCTGCCCGCGGCGATCCGGCTCGACCGGATGGCCGTCCACTTCTCCACCGCGCAGGACGACGGCTCGTGGCTGGTGGAGCTGCGCCGCCGTACCCCCAGGGGCAGCGAGCCGTACGGCGGGGCCGCGCCGGGCGAGTGGCTGCCGCTGCCGGGCCGGGCCACGCTGCGCCTGGTCGAGCGGGTCACGCCCCGGCTGTGGCGCGCGGTGCTGGACCGGGAGGTGGAGCCCTACCTGCGGCGGTACGGCGTGCCGATCCGCTACTCCTACGTGGAGCGCGACTGGCCGCTGGAGGCCTACCAGACGGTCTTCGCCACCGTGCCGGGCAGCGCCGAGATGCCCAGCGCGGGCCGGCCGTTCACTCCCGAGCTGGTCGCCGCGCTCGTCTCAGCCGGGGTGGCCATCGCCCCCATCACCCTGCACACGGGGGTGGCCTCGCCCGAGAAGGACGAGCCGCCCTACGCCGAGCGGTTCTCCGTCCCGGAGACGACGGCGAGGCTGGTGCGCCTCACCCGCGAGGCGGGCGGCCGGGTCGTCGCGGTGGGGACGACGGTGGTGCGGGCGCTGGAGACCGGAAAGCCGTCGGGATGGACCACGCACGTCGTCACGCCGGAGACGGGAGTGCGGTTCGTGGACGGACTGATCACCGGTCTGCACGAGCCGCGGTCCAGCCACCTGCAGATGCTCGCGGCGATAGCGGGCGAGGAAGCGCTTGTCCGGGCGTATGGGGAGGCGCTGCGCGAGGGCTACCTGTGGCACGAGTTCGGCGACTCCCATCTGATCCTCCGAAAGTAGGTTTACTTCCTTTTGACCTTCGTGATAGGAAAAGCCGACATTTACGGGGGCTCATCAGGATGTCCTCGCTCTCCCCTTCCTCACGGAGACGTTGTATGCGCAACACACTCACCAAGATCGGGGCGCTGGTGCTCGGCGGCGTCCTGCTCTTCTCCGCGGCTCCCGCGCAGGCGACCACGGCCGACGACCCGTACTCCGTCATGGACGTCGTCATCAAGGCGCCCAAGAAGGTCAAGGCCGGCGGCAAGATCCACTACGAGATCTCCGCCGTGAACACCGGCCCGCACGTGGCCGACTACTACTTCCTGGGCGGCAAGCTGCCCAAGGGCATCGTGGACCGGCTCTACTGGGACGGGCCCAAGGGCACGAAGTGCGAGTGGGACGACAGCGGCTTCTGGTGCTGGGGCGACTGGGTGCTGAAGAAGGGCCACGAGGACTGGCTGGAGATCGACGTCCGGCTGAAGAAGTCCACCAAGGGCACGGCCGTCGCGCAGCTCGGCGCGCTCGTCTACGACATCCCCACCGGGATGGAGAACCTCAGCAAGGAGGAGGTCGACCGGCTCGGCGGCTTCGACGTGTGGTTCTACGGCAAGAAGGTGAAGACCAAGATCGTCCGCTAGGCGGTCAGGCGGCCGGGGCGCCCGCCGTACGGCGGGGCAGCGGGGGTTCCGGCCGGCCGCCGATGGACAGGACCCCGGTGATGGACAAGATGGCGGCCTCGGCCACCCGGGTCAGCCGCCTCCTGTCCCCCGCGGTGACCGGCGGCAGCACGGTCACCTCCACCACCAGCCCGCGCACCGCGACGATGCGCAGCACCGAGGCGGCCAGCGAGTCGTCGCCCACGTAGGCCGGTGCCGTCGAGCCGGCCTTGCCGTTCTCGCGGTAGCACAGCGCCACCGGACGCACCGGCGTCTCGGCGTCCAGCGCCGCCTGGAAGACCGCCGGGCGGAAGCGGCCCGCTCCCCTGCCGCACCACGTGGTCCCCTCCGGGAAGGCCGCGACGCTCCGCCCCGACCGCAGCGCGTCCGCGATCTCGGCCACCGCGCCCGGCAGCGCGCGCAGCGAACCCCGGTCGATGAGGATCGCCCCGGCCGCCCTGACCAGCGTCCCCACCAGCGGCCAGCGCGCGACCTCGCGCTTGGCGAGCGGCGTGGCCGGCAGCGCCGCGGCGACCACGAGCGGATCGAGCCAGGACACGTGGTTGGCGACGACCAGCGCCGCCCCGGCCGCGGGGACCGCGCGTGGCGAGCCCGCCCCGCCGTACACCGCGAAGCCCCGCCGTACCTCCATCCGCACGCCCAGGGCGCGCAGCAGCGCCCGGCACCACCACCGCGCGACCCCGGCCCTCCCTCGCGCGAAGGGGACGGCCGCCAGGCCGGCCAGCACCACGGCGGCCAGGGCCAGCAGCCGCAGCGCCCGCAGCCACCACGGCGCCGCCGCGGCCGGCGGCGCCACGCACGCCGACGGCGTGCAGGGGGAGACGGGAAACCACGGGCTCACCGGTCCCCCAGGAAGTGGCGCAGGTAGCGGTGGTTCACCCGCGACATCGACAGCAGCACGAGGAAGTCGGCGGTGTCGAAGGCCGGGTCGTAGGCGGGCGGCCCGCACACCCACGCGCCCAGCCGCAGGTAGCCGCGCAGCAGCGGGGGCAGCACGAAGTCGCGGCGGCGCGGCAGGCCGAGGTCCGGCCAGGGCAACAGCGGCTTGACGCGGTACTGCTCCGGCCCCAGCGGCACCCGGTCGACCACGTCGCCCGCGTCGGCGACCGGCACCGAGCAGCAGCCCACCAGCCAGGCGTGGCCGCCCTCCACCATGTACCGGGCGATCTCCGCCCACATCAGCCCGATCACCGTGCCGTTGCGGTGCTCCGGATGGACGCAGGACCGGCCCGCCTCCACCAGCCGGCCCCTGATCCCGGCCAGAGGGGCGAGGTCGAACTCGGTCTCGGAGTACAGCCGGTCGCAGCGGCCGGGCGGTAGCAGCCGGTAGGTGCCCACCACCTGGTCGCCGTCGCGGACGAGCAGGTGGTCGCAGTAGGCGTCGAAGCGGTCGGCGTCGAGCCCGCTCACGGCCGAGTCCAGCCGGGCGCCGAGCTCGCCGGCGAAGACCTGGTAGCGGAGACGTCGGGCGGCCTGGAGATCGGCTGCGCCGGTGGCCAGGCCGACGGTGTAGCGCGACATGCTCCCATGAACGCAGGCGCCGGTATCCGCAACCCTGCGCTCATGCGTCCGAATGATGAACCTCGTGCGCGACCACGCCGCCCAGCCCAGTAGCGTGACACGATGTGGACCAGCGAACGCTCCTGATCACGCTCACCGGCCCCGACCGGCCGGGTGTCACCTCGCGGCTCTTCGCCGTCCTGTCCGCCTTCCCCGTGACCGTCGCCGACATCGAGCAGGTCGTCATCCGCGGCCGGCTCACGCTCGGCGTGCTGGTGGCCTACGCCGGCGGCCCGCCGACCGGCACGGGCAGCACGCTCGGAGCCCTGTGGACCGCCGTCGAGCAGGTGGCCGAGGACCTGGGCCTGGAGGTGGAGCTGTCCACGAGCTCGCAGACCAAGGAGAAGCGCCGCCGCGGCCGCCTGTCGGTGAGCGTGCTGGGCCAGACCCTGCACCCGGCCGCCATCGCCGGGATCGCCGGGCGCATCGCCGCCGCGGGCGCCAACATCGACCGCATCGAGCGCCTCGCGCAGTGGCCGGTGACCTGCATCGAGCTGTCGGTCTCCGGCGCCGACCCCGACGCGCTGCGGGTGGAACTGGCCGAGGAGGCCGCCGCGCTGCAGGTCGACGTGGCCGTCCAGCGCACCGGCCTGTCACGCCGGGCCAAGCGCCTCATCGTCATGGACGTCGACTCCACGCTCATCCAGGGCGAGGTCATCGAGCTGCTCGCGGCCCACGCCGGCTGCCTGGACGAGGTCGCCCGGGTCACCGAGGCGGCCATGCGCGGCGAGCTCGACTTCGCCGAGTCGCTGCGCCGCCGGGTCGCGCTGCTGGAGGGCCTGTCGGCCGAGGTGTTCGACAAGGTGCGCCGCGAGGTCGCGCTCACCCCGGGCGCCCGCACGCTGGTGCGGACGCTCAAGCGGCTGGACTACAAGTTCGCGATCGTCAGCGGCGGCTTCACCCAGATCACCGACGGCCTGGTCGAGGAGCTGGGCATCGACTACTCCGCGGCCAACGTGCTGGAGGTCGTCGACGGCCGGCTGACGGGCAGGGTCGTCGGCGAGATCGTCGACCGGCCCGGCAAGGCCAGGGCCCTGGAGCGCTTCGCCCGCGAAGCCGGCATCCCCATCAGCCAGACGGTGGCCATCGGCGACGGCGCCAACGACCTCGACATGATCGCCGCCGCCGGGCTGGGCATCGCCTTCAACGCCAAGCCCGTGGTGCGGCAGGCCGCCGACACCGCGGTCAACACGCCCTATCTCGACTCGATCCTCTACCTGCTGGGCATCTCCCGCGACGAGATCGAGGCGGCCGACGCCGAGGACGACCTGGCCACCTGACCGGTCAGCCCCAGCCGGGCGCGTCCTCCTTGGGATCCCACCGGGCCACCAGCCTGGCGTCCTCCGGCCACAGCTGCGCCCACGTCGAGCCGACCTCGAACACCGCGAACGCCCCCGGCCGCATGTGGTCGCCGCCCGCCAGCTGCTCGATCGCGGGGTTGTGCCCGCACAGCACGAGCGTCGACACCTCCTCGCCGGTCCGGCGCACGACGTCGAGCAGGTCCTCGGGGTCGGCCTCGTAGATCTCGCGCTCGAAGCCGATCTCGGCGCCGGGGAAGGCCAGCTCCGCCGTACGGCGGGTGCGGACGCTCGGCGAGCTGAGTACCAGGTCGGGATTCAGCCCCCGCGCGCGCAACTCCTCGCCCGCCCGCCGCGCGTCGCGCTCGCCCCGGCCGGTCAGCGGGCGTTCGCGGTCGGCCAGCCCCAGCACGTGCGCGGCCTTGGCGTGCCGCAGCAGGATCAGCCTGCGCACCTCACCCTCCATTGGACGCCCAGATGGCCAACGCCGCGATCACGGCCAGGATCGCCAGCATCGTCAGGAGGATGAGGGCCAGCGTCTTCCCGCCGGACGGCCGCTGCTCGTTCATCNCGGGGGCGGGGGGCCGTACGGGTCAGCCTGCCGTGAGTCGTCAGGAGGCGACGGGCGCCTTCTCCCTGTCGTCGCTCGGCAGGATCGAGACGTGCCGCCGCTTGGAGGCGATGATCGCGGCCACGACCACGGCCACCGCCACGACCGGGACGCCGACGCGGAGCAGCATGTTGTCGGCGGCCAGCACCACCGCGGGGGCGACCAGCAGGGCGACCAGGTTCATCACCTTGATCAGCGGGTTGATGGCCGGACCGGCGGTGTCCTTGAACGGGTCGCCGACGGTGTCGCCGATGACGGTCGCGGCGTGGGCCTCGGAACCCTTGCCGCCGTGGTGGCCGTCCTCGACCAGCTTCTTGGCGTTGTCCCAGGCGCCGCCGGAGTTGGCCAGGAAGACCGCCATCAGCGTGCCCGCGGCGATCGCGCCGCCCAGGAAGGCGCCCAGCGGCGCGTACCCCAGGGCGAAGCCGACCGCGATCGGCGTCATGACCGCCAGCAGGCCGGGCGTGGCCAGCTCGCGCAGCGAGTCGCGGGTGCAGATGTCCACGACCCTGCCGTACTCGGGCTTGTCGGTGCCCTCCATGATGCCGGGCTTGCTGCGGAACTGGTCGCGCACCTCGAAGACCACGCGCATGGCGGCGCGGCCCACGGCCATGATCGCCAGGCCGGAGAACAGGAACACCACCGCGGCGCCGATGACGAGGCCGACGAGCACGTTCGGCTGGTCGATGCCGAGCGTGAAGGTGCTGAACGCGCCCAGAGCCTCCTTGACCGACGCGCTGGCCGCCGCGAGCTCCAGCTCCACGGCGGTGCGGAACGCGCCGAACAGCGCCGTGGCCGCGAGCACCGCGGTCGCGATCGCGATGCCCTTGGTGATCGCCTTGGTGGTGTTGCCGACCGCGTCCAGGCTGGTGAGCACCTGGGCGCCCTCGCCCTCGACGTCGCCGGACATCTCGGCGATGCCCTGGGCGTTGTCGGAGACCGGGCCGAAGGTGTCCATGGACACGATGACGCCGACCGTGGTCAGCAGGCCGGTGCCGGCGAGCGCCACGGCGAACAGCGCGATCGTCACGTTGCCGAAGCCCAGCAGGAACGCGCCGTAGACGGCGGCGCCGATGACCAGCGCCGAGTACACCGCCGACTCCAGGCCGACGCTGATGCCGGACAGGATCACGGTCGCCGGACCGGTCAGCGAGCTCTCGCCGATCTCCTTCACGGGACGGCGGGTGGTCTCGGTGAAGTAGCCGGTGAGCAGCTGGATCGCGCTGGCCAGCACCAGGCCGATCAGCACCGCGCCGATCGCGATGATCCGCGGGTCGGCGGTGGACTGCACGGCCGAGCCGGTCAGGCCGGAGAAGCTGCTCGGCAGGTAGGCGAACGCGGCGATCGTGACGAGCACCGCGGAGATCGCGGCCGAGATGAAGAAGCTCCGGTTGATGGCGGCCATGCCGTTGCGGTCGCGGTCGCGCATGCCGGTGATGAAGATGCCGATGATGGCGGTCAGCACGCCGATCATCGGGACGATCAGCGGGAAGATCAGGCCCTGCTCGCCGAAGGCGACCTTGCCCAGGATCAGGCTGGCGACCAGCATGACCGCGTAGGACTCGAACAGGTCGGCCGCCATACCGGCGCAGTCGCCGACGTTGTCGCCCACGTTGTCGGCAATCGTCGCCGGGTTGCGCGGGTCGTCCTCGGGGATGCCCTGCTCGACCTTGCCGACCAGGTCGGCGCCGACGTCGGCGGCCTTGGTGAAGATGCCGCCGCCGACACGCATGAACATGGCCAGCAGCGCCGCGCCGAAGCCGAAGCCCTCCAGCACGCCCGGCGCGTCACCCCGGTACAGCAGCACGACGACCGCGGCGCCCAGCAGGCCCAGGCCCACGGTGAACATGCCCGCCACGCCGCCGGTGCGGAAGGCGATGCGCATGGCCCGCTTCTCGCCGCTGGTCCGGGCCGCCGCCGCCACGCGCAGGTTCCCGCGTACGGCCAGCCACATGCCCATGAAGCCGGTCAGGGCGGAGAACAGCGCGCCGACCACGAAGAAGATCGACCGGCCGATGCGCACGTCCCACTCGCCCGGCAGCAGGAGCAGCAGGAACGGGATGACGACGACGAAGATCGCGAGTGTCTTGAACTGCCGGCTGAGGTACGCCGCCGCGCCCTCCTGCACAGCGCGTGCGATGTTCTGCATCCGCTCGGTGCCCTGGTCCGCCTTCAGCACCTCGCGCACCAGACCGCCCGCGACGGCGAGTGCGATGAGCGCCACGGCGGCGACCACGACCACGATCGTGAGATTGCTACCGCTCAGATTGAGCGTTGAAACTGGCTCGGCGGCCAGATACTGCCTAGACATCGTCCTCCTCGGCAAGACGGGTACGTCCTGCCCGGATGGCGACGCGATAATCGGCGGGCTCTGCGGCAGCCATCCGGGTTATGGGCAGCCGCTTCCGGTTGAGTCCGCAGCATGGCGTCGGATCACCTTGGCCGGTGCCGGGAGTCTACGCAGCAGTTCAACGGATATGAAGGCTCTTTCGACGGCCAATTGTGCGCGTGTCCAGTAACCCCCAGGGAGTGGGCTGGTTTGGGTTGATTACTCTCTGATTAAGGTCATGACTCAAAGCTGTAAGGTCCCGACCGAAACTCCGGAGCAATGACCGCCAGAACTGAGGGCGACAAACCCCAGAACCTCAGACAACGATCCCCGGAGCCCGGGGCAATGACCCCCGGGACTCCGGGTGACGCCCGCCGGGGCACGCCGCCGTGATCGCTTGGGCCGCGCCTCGGAGCGGCAATCGGGGAGCGCCCTTGGCGCCTCGCCGACGTACTGACGGGAGCCCATGGGCGTCTCTGACGTACTGCCCAGGAAGGCCCTTGGCCCGTGGTCTGGGGCAGAGCCCGGTAGCGCCCCTGGGAGAGCGCCTCGGGGCGGCGCCCCGAGCGCGCCACCGGGAGGCCGGACGGCTCAGCCTGGGCAGCGTAGGCCGACGGCTGAGCCTGGACAGCTTGGAGCGGACGGCGGAGGGCGCGGAGGGCTCAGGCCGGCGCCTGCCCGTTCGCGGACGCGGGCCAGCTCATCCGGATCCGCATCCCCTTCGGGCTCGGCACCACCTCGACGTCGTCGGCCAGGCCCGCGATGACCGCGATGCCGAAGCCCTGCGTGAAGGAGTCCGACAGCGTCCCGAGGTCGACGGGATGGTCCTGCTCGTGCTCGTCACTGGGGGCGAGGTCGCTGACGGTGACCTCGAAACGACCTGAGTCGTCGCGCAGCTCGATGCGGATGGGCTCTCCCGGGCAGTGGACGCGGTGCGCCTCGACGGCCCGGGAGCAGGCCTCTCCGACGGCGAGCCTGACCTCGTCCAGCAGCGACTCCTCGACACCGGTGCGGCGGGCGATGGCCGTCGCGACCAGACGTGCGGTCCGCACGTGCGCCGGAAGCGCGCTGAACGTGAGCTCGACGGTTGCCATGACTACTTGTCTCGGCCGTGAGCTTCCTTGGCCTCGTCGACGGAAGCGTAGATCCCGAAGACCTTCGTCAGACCGGTGATCCGGAAGATCTTGAGGATGCGCTCCTGCGTGCAGACAAGCTCGAGGGAGCCGTCGTGAGCGCGGACTCGCTTGAGCCCGCCGACCAGGACGCCGAGGCCGGTGGAGTCGAGGAAGTCGACCTTCTCCATGTTGACCAGGAGGTGGAAGTTGCCCTTGTTGACCAGGTCGATCAGCAGCTCACGCAACCTCGGCGCGGTGTAGACATCGATCTCACCCTCGACTTCCACGATGGTGAGTCGATCGTCCTGGTGGTGATCCAACTTCAGATCCACAGATCCTCCAGCGCCTCGCCTGCGAAGTACTCTCTTGAGGCCGGGCAGTCCTGCCTGCCCGACCCCGACGCGCGGCATTCAACCACGGGTCTTGCTTACGTCTATACGAAATCACGATTCCCGGCGACTTTGCCCATGGATGCCAGACTGGAAACCAGTGACTTCCTCGACTTCCTCCCCACGGCGAGCCGGTCCACTCCTCGAGCACCTGCTCGCGGTCCCCGCACGTCATGAGCGCGTCACCCATGTGGAGCATGTTCCCGCACGTCGAGCCGGTCAAGTGGGGTGGCCGGACTGGACCCCGGAACTGCTGGTTACGCGCTTGGCGAACCACGGCGTCACCGGTTTGTGGCCACACCAGTATGAGGCGGCGGACCTCGCACACCGTGGCCGAAACGTGATCATCTCCACAGGGACCGCCTCCGGCAAGTCCCTGGCGTATCTCACACCGGCGGTCGCCGCGATCATGGGCGGCGGGACGATCCTTTACCTCACGCCCACCAAAGCCTTGGCCGCCGACCAGCTGCGCGCCGTACGGGAGCTGCGGATCGCGCAGGTACGGCCGGCGACCTTCGACGGCGACACACCGTTCGAGGAGCGCGCGTGGGTGCGGCAGCACGCCAACTACGTCCTGACGAATCCGGACATGCTGCATCGCGGCATCCTTCCGCGCCACTCGCAATGGTCGTCCTTCTTCCGCCGCCTCCGCATGGTGATCGTCGACGAGTGCCACGGGTACCGCGGCGTCTTCGGCTCCCACGTCGCCCAGATCCTGCGCCGCCTGCGGCGCGTCTGCGCCCGCTACGGCGCCTCCCCGGTCTTCTTCCTCGCCTCGGCCACCGCGAGCGACCCAGGCGTCGCTGGAGCGCGTCTGACGGGGCTCGAGATGGACGAGGTGACCTCCGACGCTTCGCCCAGGGGCGCGACCACCTTCGCGCTCTGGGAGCCGCCGCTGACGGACCTGCGGGGCGAGGGCGGGGCCCCGGTCCGCCGCACCGCCACCGCCGAGGCCGCCGACCTCCTGGCCGACCTGGTGCTGGCGAACGTCCGCACGCTGGCGTTCGTCCGCTCCCGGCGGGGCGCCGAGATCGTCGCCCTGTCCGCCCGCTCCAAGCTCGCCGACGTCGCCCTCTCCCTGGCGGGTACGGCCGAGCCGCACCGCGATCCGGACACGGCTTCGCCGTACGCCGTCTTCGGTACGGCCCAGCCGTACCCTCGCGAAGGCGACGAGGAGGCGGCGGACGGGGAGCACTACGCGGACCTGCCGAACAGGGACGGAGAGGACTACGCGGACCTGCCCAACAGGGACGGAGAGCACTACGCGGACCTGCCGAACAAGGTCGCCGCCTACCGCGCGGGATACCTCGCCGAGGACCGCCGCCTGCTGGAGAAGGCCCTGCGCGAGGGATCGATCATGGGCTTGGCCACCACCAACGCCCTGGAGCTGGGCGTGGACGTCTCCGGCCTGGACGCCGTGCTCATCGCGGGCTGGCCGGGCACCCGCGCGTCCCTGTGGCAGCAGGCGGGACGGGCGGGACGGGAAGGGCAGGACGCGCTCGCCGTCCTCATCGCCAGGGACGACCCGCTGGACACCTACCTCGTGCACCATCCCGAAGCGCTCTTCGGCCGGCCGGTCGAGGCGATCGTGCTGGACCCGGACAACCCCTACGTCCTGGGACCGCACCTGTGCGCCGCCGCGGCGGAGATCCCGCTCACCGAGGCCGACCTGCCGATCTTCGGGGAGACCACCGCAGACGTCCTGGACGAGCTCGTCGCGCGTGGGCTGCTGCGCAGGCGGCCCGCGGGCTGGTACTGGACGCAGCGGGAGCGCGCGACCGACCTCGCCGACATCCGGGGCTCGGGAAGCGCGCCGGTGCAGGTCGTGGAGGCCGGGACCGGCCGCCTGCTCGGCACGGTCGACGAGCCGTCGGCGCACACGACCGTGCACGAGGGAGCCGTCTACCTGCACCAGGGCGAGACGTTCCTGGTGGAGGAGCTGGACCTGGACGCCGGGGTGGCGCTGGTGAGCGCCGCCACGCCGGACTACTCCACGTTCGCCCGCGACATCACCGACATCTGCATCATCTCCACCCTGCGATCCCACGACCTCGGCGCCGCGCGCCTGCACTTCGGGGAGGTCGAGGTGACGCGGCAGGTCGTCTCCTACCTCAAGCGCCGCACGCAGACCGGCGAGATGCTGGGCGACGAGCCGCTGGACCTGCCGCCGCGCACATTGCGGACGCGGGCCGTGTGGTGGACGGTTCCGGCGCCGGAGGTGGCCGCGCTGGCCGAGGCGGGCTTCGACCTCGGCGGATCCGCGCACGCCGCCGAACACGCCTCGATCGGCCTGCTGCCGCTGTTCGCGACGTGCGACAGGTGGGACATCGGCGGCGTGTCCACCGAGCTCCACCCGGACACGGGGCTGCTCACCGTGTTCGTCTACGACGGGCACGAGGGCGGCGCGGGGTTCGCCGAGCGCGGGTACGCCAGGGCGAGGGACTGGCTCACGGCCACCCGGGAGGCGATCGCGTCGTGCGAGTGCGAACGGGGATGCCCGTCGTGCATCCAGTCGCCCAAGTGCGGCAACGGCAACGAGCCGCTGGACAAGGCGGGCGCGATCCGGCTGCTGGACACGGTGCTGTCAGGGACGTAGACCGGCTTCGCACTGCCCGGCCCTCCCACCCGTCACACCCTCACCCGAACACCCTCCTCGAGACATCCCGCCAGCAGAACCTCCCCGCCTGGGACGCCCACCAGCAGAACCTCCCGTCTGGGACACCCCACAGGGCCGCCCCATCAGGACACCCCAGGCACCCCCACGAGGACACCTCAACGGAACCCGGCACAACCCAACCGGCACAATCCAACAGGGACATCCCAACAGGGACATCCCAACCGGGACCCCAGGGGACATATCAACGGGGCACTCCCACGGGGACACACCCAACCTGGATGGCCTCGCCGAGACGCTTCGTGAGGTGCTATCCGGGCACCTGAGCGCAGCGTGTCAACTGTCGGCCGCGTCCGCCCGGTGTCGGCTGTGGAGGGCGGGCTCGTCGTCGGGGTCATCGGCCCAGAAGTCGGCGGCACCTGGCTGCGGGCGTTCCCAGAAGCCGCTGTCCTCCATCGACCGCGGGCTGGGCGGCAGGTAGTCGTCCCACCTGGCCTCGATGTCGAGCGCCGCGCGAACCGGTTCGGCGCGATCGCTCCTGGACTTGTGGGGGACGACCGTCACAGCCGAACTCGGCAGCGCAAGCCGTACCGGCTCCTGCCTGGCCTGCTCGGCGGCGCGCAGGGCATCCGCCTCGCGCTGCCTGGCACGCAGGTCGTCGGCGTTGAGGTACAGCGGCAGAGAGGGCGAAGAGGACGATGCGGGCGGCACCTCCTGGCGCACCTGTCCCGGCACGGCCGACTGAGGCGCTGAGGCCGGCTGGCCTGTGGATGGCTCACTCGGCGCGTTGTGGCTTCGGGCATCGTGAGCCGACCCGTTGTGAGGCGACCCATTGTGGGGCGACCCATTGTGGGGCGACCCATTGTGGGACGACCCATTGTGGGGCGACCCATTGTGATCCACCCCGTTGCGACTCGGCGCGTCATAAGCCGACCCGTTGCGACTCGGCGCGTCGTGAGCCAGCCCGTCGCGGCTTGGTCCGTTGTGAGCCAATGCGCTGCGACTGGAGTCGCTAGGACTCGGTCCAGTGAGACCCGAGACGCCATGGCTGCCTGAGACGCCGTGACTTGAGCCGAGGGGGCTTGCGACGTCATGGCCTTGGGCGCCGGGATTCTGGGCGGCCTGGCGGGTCTTGGCGACCGCGAGGACGACGGCGGGGCGGCGCGGAGTGCTGGACGGTGTGCCGGAGGATGACACGCCTACGGGGGATGTGCCGGAGGACGGTGTGCCGGAGGTGGGCGGGACGCCGTCCCCCCGCAGCGGGCCCTCACTCCCCGCGCGCGGTACCGCAGCGGCTCCCGCTCCACCAGCCGCGGCGACCAGGGCACGGCGGCGGGCCCAGGCACCGAAGTGCGCGGCGAGCACCAGAAGGATGACCCCGCCCGCGATGTAGATGCCGTACTGCCCCATGGCGGCGATCGGCGACTCCGACGACTGCGCCTTCACCCCGGTTTCCACCGTGGAGTCGCCGTCATCCTGCTTCGCGTCGGCGTCGTCCCCCGCCTCCGTACCCGTGGAGTCGGGAAGCAGCGCGTCGTCCTTGGCCTTCGTCGCATCCGCGGTCGGGAGAGGGAAGTTGCCGTTCTCGTCCGTGTCGGGCACTTCGGGCAGCTTGGTCTTGGGGTTCGTCACCGACTGCTGCGGCCTGTTCGTGGTGACCGGCTTGCCCTGATCCTTGGCGGGCAGCGTGGGCAGCGCCTCGACCTGCTTCTTGCCGGACGACGTGTTCGTCCCGTTCTTGGGCTGCGCCGAGGGCTTGGGGTTCTGCTTCTGCTGCGCGGCGGGCGGCGCAGGAATGTTGACGATCGCCGGGGCGGAGAAGCCCGAGCCGATGCTGCCGCCTTCGCCGTCGCCGCGGAACGCCTTGACCGTGAACCCCACGGCCTGGCCCACCGCCTTCGCCGGAACGCCGAGGACCGCCTTGCACGACGACCCGCCGCACGCCTGACCGACGGGCAGCTTGCCGACGACGCCCGACTGGGTGGTCGCCACCTCGTACGCCTGCAGGTCCGGCTCCGCGCCCTTGCTCCACGTCACGACGATCTTGTCCACGCCCTGCATGCCGGCCGTCACCCCCTGGGGCGTGGCCGGAGGGATCGCCTGCTTGATCGTGGAAGACGTCTCGTCCCACCTGGCGCCCAGCAGCTTGCCCTTCTGGACCAGCTTGATCGAGTAGCTGCCGTTCTGCCGCTCGGAGGGGTTCCAGGTGTAGCTGACGCGCTGCTCTCCTCTGGCCACCTCCGTGCCGTCGATGTAGAGGATCGCGTCGAACAGGGGATCGACCGTTCCGGTGATGGTCACCGGGGAGTCGCCGGTGATCTGCGCGGGAGCGTCGAGTACGGCTCTCGCCTGCGCGGGCACCGCCATGCTCAGGACCATCCCGGAAGCCACCAACGGCGTCATCACCGCCACAGTCGCCACTCTGCGAACCACCGTCACGATGCTTCCCTCCAACGAAAGCCTCGCGCCGCTGCCCGCCCGCCCCCGACGAGCGCTCACCGGCATCCGGAAGTGCCTCGTACGCCCGGCCGATGCGTCCACCGGCCCCACCCCTGGGGTAAGCGAGACCTTATGTGAGCCACCCCACTTTTGGACATCACGTCCAAGAAGTCGTGATTCTTTTGCGACCTTTCCGCACGTCTGTGTTCCGTGTTTCGTCGCGATGGATGGTGTTTCGACCTGACGGACCTGATGGACGCGATGGACGCGGCAGGTATATGGCTTCATTCGCCTCCCTAAGGAGTGACGTCGTCCGCCTCCATGTGGAGACGCTTGCCTGACTGACAGTGATGAGGCAGGTTAAGCGCCCCACCGGGCCTGATCCACTGGCTGACCTTGAGTCCTCAACGCAATCTGTCAGCCTGGCCGGGAGACGCTCATGTGCACTCACCGGACGTGGCAGGGCGACCTCATAGGAGCATCGGGTTCGGCTGCATATGAGCTCGGGTTCGGCTGTCCGGCTGCCCGGCTGACGGGTGCTGCGTCGCGTCCAGCCAGCGGCTATGGCAGCCATGGTGGCCATCCTGTCCAATCCAACTCTGCTCACCGTGGACCAACCCCATGCTCAACGAGGGCCGATCTGGGCCGGTCCTGCCCGGGCGTGGCCGAGAACGGCACGCGACCCGATGACGGGAAGCGTCACTTGCACCGACACATCCACGTCGACGACGTACTGGTCGACCGCGCAGCGGGCCAAACGTCCGCCGTTCGCGACAGCGATCCGTGAGGCGGCCTGGCAGGCATCGTCTGGCTGTGCGATGGCGAGCCGTGCTGCCGCCAAGGCACTGAGGTCGGCCCCGGCTTGAGCGCGGTGCCGTGCCACGCGAGCAGCACCTACCGTCGCAAAGGCGGTCGCCACCGCGATCAGGAGGCTCATGACGGCTGCCGTCCACACGGTTCCGGATCCACGGTCTCGGCTGCGGTGACCACAAGCAGAGCGGTGACCACGAGCGCAGCCGTGACCGTGAACGGAACGGCGACCATGAGCGCAGCCGTGACCGTGAACGGAACGGCGACCATGAGCGCAGCCGTGACCGTGAACGGAACGGCGACCATGAGCGCAGCCGTGACCGTGAACGGAACGGCGACCATGAGCGCAGCCGTGACCATGAGCGGAATCGAGGCTGACGAGATCGAGCAGCTCAATCCGCGTGAGTGGAGTGATC
Source organism: Thermoactinospora rubra (assembly GCF_002093975.1). Lineage (GTDB taxonomy): Bacteria > Actinomycetota > Actinomycetes > Streptosporangiales > Streptosporangiaceae > Nonomuraea > Nonomuraea rubra_A. The sequence continues at coordinate 380,602 of NZ_KZ084324.1, read as the reverse complement.
GGCAGCCCTTTGTCGAGGGCCAACGGCACACGCCGGGCCGGCACCGCCCAGTGGACCGTCCTGAAGCCACGGGCCCGCCTGAGGCCGGGAACCAGCCCGACGCCACAGGCCAGCCTGAAGCCACAAACCCACGTGAAGCCGCGGACCAGCCTGACGCCATGAGCCCACTTGAGGCCACGAGCCAACCCAAGGCCAGGAGCGAACCCGACACCACGAGCCAGCTTGAAGGCACGGGCCGCGCCCGCACGGCTGCGGGTGACCGGCCGATCAGTGCCTGTCTCTGGCTCGAGAGCGACCGCTTCGTCGGCTCGCGTCAGCCCCCCGGATGGAATCACGCGGCCTCCTCATGGTCTTCACTTCTGTGATCAAGGTTCGGTGGCCGTCACAGCGGACGAGTCCACGGTGACCGGCGGGAGCGGTACGCCCCAGGCGGGCCGTACCTGGAAGGAGATGCGCACGCGGGTGGACCCCGAGACACGCTCCACGTCGACGCGGGCGTCGGGGCGCGTGGCCGAGAGCGCGATCCGGCGGACTTCCTCCAGCGATTCGCCGCGTGCGGCGGCCCGCGCGGCGGCGCGCGTGGCGTCGACGCACTCCAGCTGCGCGCTCACCACTTGGATCATCCAGAGTGCGGCGGCGAGGACGATCATCAGGGCGGGGAGCGCGGCGGCTGTCTCGGCGGTTGTGGAGCCGCGCGAAAGGCCACCGGGAACGAAGCCACAGGGTGCAAGGCACCGGTTGGCCGACCAGGGACGAGCGGGAGCCGGTTGGCCATGTGACAGTGGTGATGTGGGCGGGGTGGAGCGCGCCTCGCCGCCGATGCGGAGGCGCGGCTCCACCGCGAGGGATCTCATCCGGCTGTGTTCAGCGCGCGATCGACGAGGCTGGAGAGCATCTCCTGGACTTCGGGGCTGCTCACCACCTTGAAGAGCAGGGCGGCGAAGGCGCAGGCCGCGATGGTGCCCACGGCGTACTCCGCGGTGGACATGCCACGGTCGCGCCTCGTGGCGACGCGCCCGGACAGCAGCCCGGAACGCAGTCTGGCGATCCAGCCGTTCGGGTCCGGCCGGGTGGGCGCGTGGGCGGCGGCGCCTTCCGTGCGGGTGAACGAGTCGGACATCGTGCCTCCTCATCGTGGGCCGGATCTTGCCTCCGGCGCGGGGTTTCAGCGTGCTGCAAAGTGGGGTCGGCCGATTGTGGCGAGCGGCGTTCTGTGGACAACTCGGCGAGGCGCGGACGTGCTGTGGATGACTGGACGTGCCGTGAGTGATCGACGTGCCGTGGGTGACCGATGTGCTGTGGTGACTCGGTAAGCCCCTTGCTGATCCGGGTGCTCGCCGCAGGGCAGCGTCAGCATGGTCATGGTCAGTGCGGAGCTCCTGTATGGCCGTGTGGGACCCCGCCGATGGCATGGTTGCCGCAGACGATCACGGCGGCCCTGCATGGCCGTATGGGGCTCAAGGGATGACGACGCTCTCCGCCAGACCGGCGATCACGGGGATGATGCCCAGCAGGACGAACGCGGGCAGGAAGCACAGTCCGAGCGGGGCGACGGCCATCACGCCGACGCGGCGCGCCTTGGCCGTGGAGGCGGCGCGAGCGGAGGCGCGGGCGTCGTCGGCGACCCGGATCAGGGCGTCGGCGACCGGAGCGCCGCTGCGCGCGGCGCGGATCATGGCGGCAGACAGCTGCCTGACGGCGGGATCGCGGCCGAGATGGCTCCAGGTGGGTTCCGTGTCGGCTCCGAGTCGGAGTTGCGTGCTGACCCACGTCAGACGCCGCCCCAGCGGGCCGCCTATGGCGGAGGCCGTGATCGCCGTCGCGGCCGTGACCGGCTGGCCGGCCTGGAGGCAGGCGACCATGAGGTCGACCGCGAAGGGCAGGTCGGCCACGATGGCGGCGCGCTCGCGTTCGGCCTCAGGCGGTTGTCTTCGCCGGAGCATGGTCCAGGCGACCGCGGCAGTGATCACACCTGCGACGATTCCGGCGAGTCCGCCGATGGCCAGACCTGCGAGGACGCCTGCCGCAAGCGGCCATGCCACGGTACGGCGGCCCGCCTTCCGCAGGGCATGGCGGTCCAGCTCCAGCCCGGGGCGGCCATCCGGCTTCCGGGCGCCTTGGCAGTCCGGCTCCCCCGTGGAGCGGCCGCGACGCTTCTGGACTCCTCGACGGCCCGACTCCTCCGCAGGACGGCCGTCCAGCCCCCGGACGCCTTGGTGGTCAAGCTGCCCGATGGTATGACGGTCCGGGCTTCCCAGGTCCGAGCCTGGCGAGTCCGAAGCGGAGTGAACCGCTGGAGAACCGCCACTCGGGCCCGGCTGGTTCGTGGCCGGGCGCGAGATGGCGGCCCGTAGGCGCGCCTCGGGCGTACGAGGGTCGATCCACAGCCACACGGCCAGGCAGACGGCCCCGATCGCGACGATCTCCAACACCGCGGATCACCCCGACTCGGCTCGTACGGCCATGCGATGCGTCCACCACAACCCGCACACGTCCAGCGCGACACCGACGGCGAGACACCCGATCCCGGGCACGCTGCCGAAGAGGAAGCCCAGCGGGTTCATGCCGAGCGCCGCCGCCATGCCGATGCCGAGCAGGGGCAGGACGGCCAGCATGCGCGCGGTCGCCCGAGGGCCGGCCAGCTGGGCGGCGAGGTCCTGGCGATGCGCCCGGGCCGCCCGGAGGGCAGCGACGACGCGCTCGACCAGAGGCGACAGCCCGGCGCCCACCGACGTGCTGACATCCCAGCACGCCGCCAGCTGCCGGAAACCCTCGCCGCCCTGGGCGGGAGCCGCTTCCACGAGTGTCCTGGCGACGTCTCCGCCGTCCCGCGCGGCGGCCGTCAGCAGGCGCGGCAGGTCGTCGTCCGGGAAGTCGACGGCCTCGACCGCCCGGGCCAGCGCCTCGCCGGGAGGCAGGCCGGCGGCGAGTTCGGCGCACAGCCCCTGGCAAAGGTCCAGGGACGCGGTGCGCCACGCCTCGGCGCGTTTGGAGGGGCGCGGGCGGATGACGTTCCCGAGACGCCGGCGGACGCCTGGCGTGGAACCGGGCGCGGCGGCGAGCCGTGCCAGGCGCGTGGTCGCGAGATCAGGCCCCGTCCACAGCCACACGGCCAAAGCGGCGGCCACCGCTGTACTCACGATCAACATGGATCTCCAGCCGTCGTCCACGTCGCGGCGCCGGCCCTCTCCTTCAGCGCCTGGAAGCCGGGACCGACACGGCACCCTCCGTCGGGCTCGAAGAACAGCGCGGGCCGGGCCTCGACAAATCCGGAGCCGCCACGCTCCAGGAGGCACACCTCCGACACCCGGCGGCGGCCGTCGATCCGGGCGCGCGTCAGGTGGATCACCACGTCGAGCGCCGCGGCCAGCTGGCTGTGGACGGCCTCCCGGCTCAGCCCGGCCGCGCAGGCCAGCGCCTCGAGCCGGGCCGGGACGTCGGCTGCGGCGTTCGCGTGGAGGGTGCCGCAGCCGCCCTCGTGACCCGTGTTGAGGGCGCTCAGGAGATCCACGACCTCGTTTCCCCGCACCTCCCCGACGACCAGCCGGTCAGGTCGCATGCGCAACGCCTGCCGTACCAGATCTCGCAGGCCGACGCCGCCCACGCCCTCGAGGTTCGGCGGGCGGGTCTCGAGGCGGACCACGTGGGGGTGGAGGGGACGCAGCTCGGCCGAGTCTTCGACGAGGAGGACGCGCTCGCCGTGGTCGGCCAGCGAGAGCAGGGCGCTGAGGAGCGTGGTCTTGCCCGTGCCGGTGCCTCCCGTCACCAGGAAGGCGAGGCGGGACCGGACGATCGCGGTCAGCACGCCTACGGCGTCGCGGGGGATCGTGCCCGCGGAGACGAGGTCGGGGAGGGTGAAGGTACGGCGGGGCGGGAGGCGCAGGGACAGGCACGTGCCCTCGGAGGCGACGGGCGGGAGGACGGCGTGGAGGCGGACGCCGCCGGCGAGTCTCGCGTCGACGTACGGCGAGGCGTCGTCGAGCCGCCGGCCCGCGGAGGCGGCGAGGCGCTGGGCCAGGCGGCGGACGGCGGCCTCGTCGGAGAACGTCACGGTCGTGCGGCGCAGACCGCGTCCGTCGTCGACCCACACGTCGCCGGGGCCGTTGACCAGCACGTCGGTGACCTCCGGGGTGGCCAGGAGCGGTTCGAGGGGGCCCGCGCCGATGAGGTCGGCGCACAGCGCGCGGGCCACCTCGAGGATCTCGGCGTCGCCGAAGACGGCCTTCTCGGCGCGCAGCGCGACCGCGACCTGGGCGGCGCTCGGCTCGACGCCGGATCTCGCCAGCCGTACCCGCACGGCCTCCACCAGGTCGCGGGGAACGCCCGCGGGGTCGCGAGCCAGGCTCGCCCGGTCGCGGGGCGAGCCGGATCGGTCCCGCTGGAGGCCGGTCGTGCCGCTCATGGCGACACCAGCGAGCGCAGCAGTTCGTCGCAGACCCGGCCGAGTGTGGTGCGCGGGCCGAGGGTGGGCAGTTCGCCGCGGTTGAGGGTGGTGTCCAGGCGCGGGTGGTCGGGCAGGTGGGCGGCGAGGGGGACGCCGAGCGAGGAGACGACCATCTCGTCGTCGACGATTCCCGGCCGCACGACCAGGCTGGTGTGGGCGGTGTGGCGCCTGACCTCGGCGAGGACCTGCGCGGCCGCCAGGACGCCGCGGACGTCGGCGGAGACGACCAGCAGCGTCTCGGTGGCGCGCGTCAGGGCCTCGACGGCGGCGGCGTCGAGGTGTCGCGGCAGATCGACGACCACGAGGTCGAAGCCGCGCCTGCCCGCCTCCAGGACCGAACGCATGGCCTCCGGCGGGATGGGCCCGGCTTCGCCGCGGTGGAACGCGAGCAGGGTGAGCTCGCCGAAGGCAGGCAGGGCCTCGCGGAGGGCGGTGGGGCTGATCCGGCCCTCGCGGGAGACCAGGTCGGTCCAGCGGGCGCCGCCGGACTCCTCCTGGCCGAGGAGCGCGTCGATGCCGCCGCCGAGCGGGTCGGCGTCGAGGAGGAGGGTGCGCAGCCGCTCGCCGGAGGCGTGGAGGGCCAGGCAGGCGGACAGGACGCTCGCGCCGACGCCGCCACGGCCGCCGACGACGCAGACGATCACGCCGGCCCGGGTCGAGGGCTCGATCACGTCGGCGAACTCCTCGACGAGCACGCGCTCGGAGGCGGGGAGGTCGATGACGCCGCGGGCGCCCACCGCGACGCACTTGCGCCAGGTGTCGGGCTCCTCGGCGGTGCGGGTCACGAGGAGCACGCGGTCGCGGGGTGGCGGTGCCGTGGTCGCCACGGCGTCGGCGACGTCGCTGCCGACCACGACGAGAGGGGCGTGGTTCCAGTACGGCCTGGCGTGGGCGGGGGTGTGGGCGACGTCGAGTTGGGCTCCGGCCGCGGCGGCTATGCGGACGAGGTCGTCGAGCAGCTCGCGGTCCTCGGTGATGACCAGTGGGCGAATCATGCGGACGACTGTGCGGGACGGGCGCGTGATCGCGGACGGCCGAGCGGGGTTCTGTGGATGAAGCCCGGCGGTGGAGGAAGGGCTGTGGATAAGGCCAGACGGCCGATGCAGGGCTGTGGACGAGCCGGACGGTGGGGGCAAGGCTGCGGATCAGCCGGACGGCGCAGGCGGGACTGTGGACGAGGTCCTGCGGGCCAGGAGGACGCCCCGTGAAGGAACCGGTGGCGCCGGGACAGCCCGGAAGCGGCGAAAAGGGGCGACCCCCGCCGGGGGGGATAGCGGGGGTCGCCTGACCGGTCCGGCTCCGGGGGGGTAGAGCCGGTCCCGTTTCAGAAGAAAGCTTTCAACACTTAACCAGAGTGTGGCAAGGGAGTTGCAAAACTGGCCCGTGCACAGTCACTCCAGTTTCTGGAGATACCACCGTATGCTGCCCGATCGAGTCGAGTTTCGTCGAGGAGCAAACTCGTATTTCCGCTAAGTTTTTTCGAGCGAGTCATCGAGTGATCACCCACCGTGACCGGCGTTGCGGGCCGAGCCTCGTTAAAGGTCTTGCCGCCAGGGCTTCCCATCTGGGCGGATCCGTCGTACAAAGGTGGCACGGACCAAGTGTCCGGGTGCGTTAGCCAGGCACCCACGCGCGACCAGCCGCGGGAGGCGCGTCGAGACGGGCTTGACCCGCTCCGACGAATACAGGTGCACGCTTGGTAACCTGGCGCGACGCACCAGCAGACGGCGTCTCAACCTTGAGACGCCGTCCGCTGCGTTCCGGGGACGTTCTCAGGGGACGCCGAGGACCACGACGGGACACTTCCCGGATCGGCCCTGGTCAGCCCCGCTGAAGCGCCTCACAGATGGCCGTGGTCTCCCGCACTCCCACGATCACCGCCCCGGCGCACCGCCGTACCCAGGAAGCCACCCCGTCCCGCGTCCCGGTCAGATACGCGCGCAGCCCCGCCGCGTACCCCTCCTCCAGATGCCCCAGCTCGACGGGCACGAGCGACTTCGGATCGAGCCCGAACTCCACCAGCGTGAGCCGCTCCGCCGCCCGCGCGACGACGCCGTCCGCGGTGCCGAACACGCGCAGCACGGCCAGCTCGGCGTGCACGATGGCGCCCAGCACCAGGGCCGGGGCCTTGGACGGCGCCGAGACGAGCGCGACCAGCGCCTCGAGGCGGGCCGCCGTCTCCTTCGCGCCGGGAGCCGGTCCGAGTCCCAGCGGGTCGGGCGCCGAGTCGGCGACGCGCGGACGGCCCAGCGACTCCTCCTCCGCCAGGTCACGGGCCGCGAGCGTGTGCAGCCGGGCGAGCACCTGGCGGGGCGCGCTCCGCCAGGTGGGTCCCAGCCGGCCCAGCTCGGCCGAGGCGCGCAGCGCTCCCTGGACCACCGGATCGGTCACCTCGCCGCGGCGCAGCTGCTCCAGCGGCACGTCGACGCCTTCGATCGCGGCGGAAGCGCGGGCCCCGCGCAGGGAGGACTCGATCGAGACCTCGGGGCTGCGGCGACGCAGCACGCGGTGGCGATACAGCCGGTCGACGGCCTGCCGCGCCTCGTCCACGGCCTCCGGCACGCCGGGCAGCTCCGCGATGACAGCCAAGGGGTCACTCACGGTCCCCGACCCTACCGGCCGCCTCACCTGCGCGCCTTCGCGACCCGTCCCGCCGAGAGGTACGGCCCGGCGCCCGGCCACCCTGCCCCCGAGGTGACACCTCCCTTCCCCAATCCCCTGATTCGAGCCGCCTCGCCGTACCCGCAATAACCTCGGGCCCGCTCCCCCGAATACCTCCGTCTATATTTCTCTGATGTCAATATGACAACGGATTAATTACAACCATTACCGCCATTGTCCATCCCTCCCGCTCGGCCGCCGGACACGGTACGTACCTGTCTAGACCTCTTGTCTTCACACCTCACGAGCTGGTGAAGTGGGACACGACCCATGCCATAGAAGGAGTGCGAAGTGGCCGAGACACCCCGAGAGCCCCAGGAGACGCTGTCGAACCTTCTGCAGGAGAACCGCCGGTTCGCACCACCGGACGACCTGGCGGCGGCCGCGAACGTCACCGCGGCCGCCTACGAGGAGGCCGCCGCGGACCGTCTGGGCTTCTGGGAGCGGGCCGCCGACAGGTTGGCCTGGGCCAAGAAGTGGGACACCACGCTGGAGTGGAACCCGCCGTTCGCCAAGTGGTTCGTGGGCGGGCAGCTGAACGTGGCCTACAACTGCGTCGACCGCCATGTCGAGGCGGGGCGCGGCGACAAGGTCGCCTACTACTGGGAGGGCGAGCCGGAGGACGACACCCGCGTCCTGACCTACCGCGACCTGCAGGTGCAGGTCAACAAGGCCGCCAACGCCCTGGCCGAGCTGGGCGTGGGTAAGGGCGACCGGGTCGCGATCTACATGCCGATGATCCCTGAGCTGCCGATCGCGATGCTGGCCTGCGCCCGCGTCGGCGCCGTCCACTCGGTGGTCTTCGGCGGCTTCTCGGCGAGCGCGCTGCAGAGCCGCATCGAGGACGCCGACGCCAAGCTCGTGATCACCGCCGACGGCGGCTTCCGCCGCGGCAAGCCGTCGGCGCTGAAGCCCACGGTGGACGAGGCCGTCGCCAACACGCCGGGCGTCGAGAAGGTCCTCGTCGTCCGCCGGACAAATCAGGAAATTTCCTGGAACGGCGACCGCGACGTCTGGTGGCACGACCTCGTCGACCGCCAGAGCGACCAGCACGAGGCCCAGCCGCACGACGCCGAGCACCCGTTGTACATCCTCTACACCAGCGGCACGACCGGGAAGCCCAAGGGCATCCTCCACACCACCGGCGGCTACCTCACCCAGACGGCCTGGACCCACCACGCCGTCTTCGACCTCAAGCCCGACACCGACATCTACTGGTGCACCGCCGACATCGGCTGGGTGACCGGGCACTCCTACATCGTGTACGGCCCGCTCGCCAACGGCGCCACCAGCGTCATCTACGAGGGCACCCCCGACACCCCGCACCGCGGCCGGTTCTGGGAGATCGTGCAGAAGTACAAGGTCACGATCCTCTACACCGCGCCCACCGCGATCCGGACGTTCATGAAGTGGGGCGACGACATCCCCGCGAAGTTCGACATGTCCAGCCTGCGCGTCCTGGGAAGCGTCGGCGAGCCGATCAACCCCGAGGCGTACGTCTGGTACCGCGAGCACATCGGCGGCGGACGCTGCCCGGTCGTCGACACCTGGTGGCAGACCGAGACCGGCGCCATCATGATCAGCCCGCTCCCGGGCGTGACCCACGCCAAGCCGGGCGCGGCCATGCGCCCCCTGCCCGGCATCGTCGCCGACGTGGTCGACGACCAGGGCAACAGCGTCCCGAACGGCGGGGGCGGCTTCCTGGTGGTCAAGGAGCCGTGGCCGTCGATGCTCCGCACGATCTGGGGCGACGACAAGCGCTACGTCGACACCTACTGGTCGCGGTTCGAGGGGGTGTACTTCCCCGGCGACGGCGCGAAGAAGGACGAGGACGGCGACATCTGGCTGCTGGGCCGCGTGGACGACGTCATGCTCGTCTCCGGCCACAATATCTCCACCACCGAGGTCGAGAGCGCCCTGGTCTCCCACCCGAAGGTCGCCGAGGCGGCCGTGGTGGGCGCGACCGACCCGGTCACCGGCCAGGCGATCGTGTCGTTCGTGATCCTGCGCGGCGGCGCCGAGGAGAGCGAGGACATCGCCAAGGAGCTGCGCGACCACGTGGCCAAGACGCTCGGCCCGATCGCCAAGCCGCGGCAAATCCTGGTCGTCCCCGAGCTGCCGAAGACCCGCTCCGGCAAGATCATGCGGCGGCTCCTGCGCGACGTGGCCGAGAACCGCTCCCTGGGCGACGTCACCACGCTGACCGACAGCTCGGTGATGAACCTGATCGCCGAGAAGCTGCCGTCGGCCAAGTCCGAGGACTGAAGCCGCGCGGGCGGGGTACGGCGCCCGCCGTACCCCGTCCGGCACGCCGATCGCCGGGCTCGTCGCGACACTCGTGCACCTCCGCATGCGTAAGGGCCGCCTCGCCCTGGAAGATGTTTGACACGACCACTGCGGCCCGATAGGAGACGTTCATGTCCCACAGCGCGACGCCCCCCACCGGAGTCCCGAGCGAGCAACCCTCGCTCGGCGAGCTGGTCGCCGAGGCGAGCAACCAGATCTCCACGCTCGTCCGGTCGGAGATCGAGCTGGCCAAGGCCGAGCTCCGGTTCGACGCCAAGCGGGTGGGCATGGCCACCGGGCTGTTCGCCGCCGCCGCCTTCATGGCGCACCTGTGCCTGATCCTGCTGTCCTTCACCCTCGCCCACGTGCTGGACCAGTGGCTGTGGACGTGGGCTTCGTTCGCCGTCGTCACCGCCTTCTATCTCGTCACGGCCGGGATCCTGGTCCTCGTGGGCGTCCGCAGGCTCAAGGGGCTGGCGGGCATGAAGCGCACGACGCGCTCCCTCAAGGGACTGAAAGAGCTGGCATCCGATGAGTGACGAGTCGGTCGTCTTCATCGACGGGCCCTGGACGCACCGGTCGGTCCACGCCGGCGGGACCCGCTTCCACGTCGTGGAGGCCGGCGAGGGCCCGCTCGTGCTGCTGCTGCACGGCTTCCCCCAGTTCTGGTGGACCTGGCGCCACCAGCTGCGCAGCCTCGCCGCCCACGGTTACCGGGCCGTCGCGATCGACCTGCGCGGCTACGGCGGCAGCGACAAGCCGCCACGCGGCTACGACCTGCCCACGCTGGCGGGCGACGCCACCGGCCTGATCCGCGCGCTGGGCGAGACGGGCGCGATCGTGGTCGGCCACGGCTGGGGCGGGCTGATGGCCTGGACGATGGCCGCGCTGGAGCCGAAGGCCGTGCACCGGCTCGTGGCGGTCGGCTCGCCGCACCCGCTGCGGCTGCGCGGCGCCCTGCTGGCCGACCCGTTCGGCCAGCTGCGCGCCAGCGGCCGCACCCTCGGCTTCCAGGTGCCCTTCCTGCCCGAACTGCGGCTGACCGCCCGCGGGGCTTCCCTGGTGGGCAGACTGCTGGAGCAGTGGTCCGGCCCCGGCTGGCCCGACCCGGAGACCGCCCGCACCTACCGGGAGGCCTTCCGGATCCCGGCCGTCGCCCACTCGGCGCTGGAGTACCACCGCTGGTTCGCCCGCTCGCAGCTGCGCCCCGACGGCCTGCGGTACGCCCGCGCGATGCGCGCCGAGGTGGAGGCGCCGACCCTGCAGCTGCACGGCGCGCTCGACACGTGCGTCCTGCCGCGCACCGCGCAGGGGTCCGGCCGCTACGTGGCCGCGCCGTACCGCTGGCGGCTCGTCGAGGGCGCCGGGCACTTCCCCCACGAGGAGAGGCCGGAGGTGTTCGACACCGAGCTCCTCGGCTGGCTGTCCGATCCCGAACCCGACCGATGACCATGACCACCAGAGACCGTGACGAGCAGGGCAGGCCGCGCAACGCCAGGCCTCGCGACGAGTACGGCAGGCCGCTGCCGTACGGCTCGGCAGGAGTGCCGCGCGTCCCCGACGACTACGCCCCCAGCACCGAGCAGGCGCTCGCGGACGCCAGGGAGCAGCTGGCCGCCGGCCGCCCGTTCCACGCGCACGAGGTCCTCGAGGGCCGCTGGAAGTGCGCGCCGGAGCACGAACGGGACCTGTGGCAGGGCCTGGCGCAGATCTGCGTGGGCCTGACGCACCTGCAGCGCGGCAACGCGCGCGGCGCCGTGACGCTGCTGGCGCGCGGGGCCGCGAAGGTCCAGGCGTACGGCATGCCGTACGAGCCGGTCGGCCGGGTGGCCACGGAGCTGCGGCAGGACAGCGACCCCGAGGAGGCGATCGCCTCGGTGCTGGCCGCCCTGGAGAAGATCTGGCCCGGGGACATCTAGTCGCAGGTCTGGGTGCCGGCCGGGGTGGTGTCGCGCGCGCCCTGCACGGCGTCGGGCCGCACCTCGTCGCTCGTGAGCGCGTAGGCGGTGTCGGGCTGGGTGGTCACCGCGGCGAAGATGACGCCGTAGACCTTGCCGTCGACGCTCAGCAGCGGCCCGCCGGAGTTGCCCGGCAGCACCTTGCCGCGGATCTGGTAGACCTCGCGCTTGACGTTCTGGCTGCGGTAGATGTCGGGGCTGTCGGCCACCTGCTTGACGCGGATGCGGGCGGGCTCGGGGGTGAAGCCCCTGCCCTTGGGGTACCCGGCGATGATCGCGTTGTCGCCCTTCTCCGCCCCGTTGTCGAACTCCAGGACCGGCAGCCGCAGGCCGGGGACGTGCAGGACCGCGATGTCGCGCTTGGGGTTGTAGCGGACCACGGTCGCGGGCAGCACGTTGTTGTCGTAGTCGGTGATGCGCAGGTCGCGGTTGACGCCCGCGACGACGTGCGCGTTGGTCATCACGTGCTCGCGGGCGAAGACGAACCCGGTGCCCTCGATCCGCTTGCCGCAGCTCTCCGCGGTGCCCTGCACCTTGACGACGGCGTTGCGGGCCCGCCGCAGCTTCTCGCCCTGAAGCACGCCCGCGTCGGGCGGCGGCACGTCCACCCACTGCCCGCCGCCGATCGCGTCGAAGACGGGCGGGAACTCCGAGCGGTCGATGAACTCCTTGAACGGCCTCTGCCAGTCGCGGGCCGCCTCCGGGACCGCGTCGTCCACGGTCTCCAGCAGCAGCGAGTTGCGTATCTGCTCGACGATCGGCGCGAAGGAGCTGGAGACCAGCAGGCTGCCGATCATCCACGCGATCACCAGGACCGACAGCGCGCTGGCGAAGGTGCCGCCGAGGGCGTCGACGACCTTGGCCGGCTCCCAGGTGACGTGGCTGCGCACCACCGCGCCGATCGTGGAGGAGGCGAACTGCCCGATGGTGGCGGTGAGGAACACGATCACGATCGCGAGCAGCGCCTGCTCCACGTCGCCGTCGACGACCGCCCTGGCGATGGGCGGGGCGATGTACACCCCGAGGAAGACGCCCCCGACGAAGCCCACGAAGCTCATCGCTCCGATGATGAACCCCTGGCGGTAGCCCGAGATGCCGAAGGCGATCACGAGGCCGATCAAAATAAGGTCAAGCAGATCGCCACGCACGCTTCAAAGGTATCCAGACAGCGGGTGAATTGTGCGTGACTCTCGGCACGTCGGCCTGACCAGGGGAAATACCGTAACGGTATGGAGGCCTTCATCCGTGCCCGCCGGATGTGCGCGGGCGAGACGCCGGCCGAGCGGCTGCGCGGCGTGGAGCTGATGCGGACGGTGCCCGAGGACTGCCGCGGGCGCGCGGTCCTGGTGCTGAGGTACCTGGCGGCCAGCGAGACCGACCCGGCGCTGCTGCGGGCGATCGATCGGGCGCTAGCCGCGTGCGGCGAGGTTGAGCACGTCGGGCGGTAGGTCCTCGACCCGCTCGTGGTCCCACGGCCGCTCGAAGCCGGACCAGCGCAGCACGTTGTCGAGGATGCCGGCGGTGAACCCCCACACCAGCAGCCCCCGCACGCGGAAGGCCGGGCCGCAGTAGCCGCTCGGGTGGCGCAGCTTGAGCCGGTTGGCCGGGTCGGCCAGCTCGGCGATCGGCACGCGCTCGACCGCCTCGACCTCGTCGGGGGCGGCCGCGTGGACGGCGCAGGGGGTGTGCCACCAGGCGATCACGGGGGTGACCCGGTTGTCGCTGCGCCAGACGTACAGCTCGGGCATGGTGCCGACGACCTCGACGCCGGACGGGTCGAGGCCGGTCTCCTCCTGTGCCTCCCGCAGCGCGGCCGCGACGGGCCCGCCGTCCTCGGGGTCGACGCCGCCGCCGGGGAAGGCGGGCTGGCCCGCGTGCCGCCTGCCGCGCGAGCTGCGCTGGATCAGCAGGACGTCGGGGCCGTCCGGGCCGTCGCCGAACAGCAGCAGCACCGCCGCGGGCCGGCCGGCGCCGCTCGCGGGCGGGCGCATGACCGGCGGCACGGGGGTCTGGGCGGCGTGCGTGACGAGGGTGCTCAGCCAGTCGGGGACCATGCGATCTCCAACGCCGTCACGGCCGTTTTTCCTTCCCGGAACTCACGAGAACGGTCCGGGGCGGACGAGCTTGGTGGCCGTCTTCTCGTCGGTGGGGCCGGTGCCGTACGACGGGCACAGGGTGGCCAGCGGGCAGACGCCGCAGGCGGGGCGGCGGGCGTGGCAGATGCGGCGGCCGTGCCAGATGACGCGGTGGGAGAAGATCGTCCACTCGCGTTTGGGGATCAGCTCGCCGACCACCTGCTCGATCTTGACCGGGTCGGTCTCCTCGGTCCACCCGAAGCGCCGGACCAGCCGCTGGAAGTGCGTGTCGACCGTGAGCCCCGGCACGCCGAAGGCGTTGCCCAGCACGACGTTGGCCGTCTTGCGGCCGACGCCCGGCAGGGTGACCAGGTCCTTGAGCTTCTTGGGGACCTCGCCGCCATAGCGCTCGCAGACGGCCTGGGCCATGCCGATGATGCTGCCCGCCTTGGCGCGGTAGAAGCCGGTCGACTTGATGATCTCCTCGAGTTCGGTCCGGTCGGCAGCGGCGTAGTCCTCCACTGTCGGATATTTCGCGAACAGGGTGGGGGTAACCATGTTGACCCGCTTGTCCGTACACTGCGCCGAGAGGATGGTGGCCACGAGCAGCTCTAACGGGTTGGTGAAGTCCAGCTCGCAGTGGGCGTCCGGATAGGTCTCGGCGAGGATCCGGTTCATGCGCCGGGCGCGCCGGACGAGGGCCAGTCGGGTCTCGGTGGGCACCCTCTCAGGGTAAGGGTGTCGTGCGTCACAATGGGAACAGAGGAGGCAGAGTGAACACCGACGACGTGCTGGGCAAGGCCCCCCTGTTCGCCGCTCTCGACCGCGAGAGCGCCGCGGCGTTGCGCACGAGCATCACCGAAGTGCAGCTGCCCAAGGGACAGACGCTCTTCAACGAGGGCGAGACCGGCGACCGGCTCTATGTCGTGCTCGAAGGCAAGATCAAGCTTTCCCGCACGTCGTCCGACGGCCGGGAGAACCTGCTGAGCGTGCTCGGGCCGGGCGAGATGTTCGGGGAGCTGTCGCTGTTCGACCCGCGCCCGCGTACGGCCACCGCCACGGCGCTGACCGAGGCGCGGCTGGCCGGGCTGGGCCACGACGACCTGCGGCCCTGGCTCACCGGCCGTCCGGAGGTGGCTCTGCACCTGCTGCGCGCGCTGGCCCAGCGGCTGCGCCGGACCAACGACGTGCTGGCCGACCTGGTCTTCACCGACGTCCCCGGGCGCGTGGCCAAGCAGTTGCTCGACCTGGCCGAGCGGTTCGGCACCAAGACCGACGACGGCATCCGCGTCCACCACGACCTCACCCAGGAGGAGCTGGCCCAGCTGGTCGGCGCCTCCCGCGAGACCGTCAACAAGGCCCTGGCCGACTTCGCCCAGCGCGGCTGGCTGCGCATCGAGGCCAAGGCGGTCACGATCCTCGACTGGGACCGCCTCTACAACCGCTCCAGGTAGTCCAGCTGGGCGCGCACCGACATCTCGGCCGCCGGCCACAGCGACCGGTCGACGTCGGCGTAGACGATCTCCACGATCTCGCGCGGCGTCCTGGCGCCCCGCGCCTGGGCCGCCTTGATCTGGTCGAGGCGCTCGCGCCGGTGGGCGATGTAGCCGTCGAGCACCCGCAGCGGGTCGGGCAACACCGGCCCGTGGCCGGGCAGGAGCGCCTCCGCCTCCAGGCTCTCCGCCGTCGCCCTGAGGCGGTCCAGGCTGCGCAGGTAGTCGGCCAGGTTCCCGTCGGGGGCGATCACCGTCGTGCCGCGCCCCAGGACCGTGTCGCCGGTGAGCATGGCCCGGTCGGCCTCGATCCAGAAGCACAGCGAGTCGAACGAGTGGCCCGGCGTGCCGTACACCCTGACCTCCAGGCCGCCGGCGCTGACCACGTCGCCGTCGGTCAGGCCCTCCTCGCCCAGCCGGTGGCGGGGGTCCAGGGCTCTGACCGGGGCGCCGATCAGCTCGGCGAGGCGGCGCGCTCCCCCGCTGTGGTCGTGGTGGCCGTGGGTGAGCAGGATTTGGGCGACTCTTCGGCCTTCCAGGTGATTTTTCAGCCTTTGTAGGTGTTTTTCATCATCCGGCCCGGGATCCACCACGACGACCTCGTCACCGCCGATCACCCAGGTGTTCGTGCCGTCGAGCGTCATCGGGCCCGGGTTGGGGGCCAGGATGTTCTCGGCGTGGGCCGTACGCGAGCCGTCGGGGGTCTCGACCGGGATGTGCAGGCCACTCACAGGACCAGCCTCGCCTCGCCGTCGACCTCGACCACCCGGGGCTGGATGGTGGTGATGCGGCGTTCGGCCTGGAGGATGTCCGCCGTCGACGGATATTTCGCCATCTCCGTGAGGGTGGCATAGGTCGGCGGCATCAGGAAGATCTCCCCCTTGTGCGCGAGCCCGATCGCCTCCTCCGGCCGCTTCCATGCCACCTCGTCCGCCTCCCCGCCGACGTCGCGGGTCCTTTGCCCGTACGGCAGTGCCGCCACGAAGAAGCGGGTGTCGAAGCGCCTGACCTCGACGTCGGGCGTAATCCAGTGCGCCCAGGGCTTGAGCAGGTCGGAGCGCAGCACGAGGCGGCGCCGGTCCAGGAAGTCGGCGAAGGCCAGCGTCCTGTCGATCAGCGCCAGGCGGTCGGCCTCCCAGTCCTCGCCCGTGGTGTCCTCGACCACCCCGCCGGGATCCGGTCCCGCGAGGAGCACGCCGGACTCCTCGAACGTCTCGCGCACGGCCGCGCACACCAGGCCCCTGGCGGTCTTCTCGTCCGCCTTGAGGATCTCGGCCCACTCGGCGGGAGCGGGCCCGGCCCAGGCGACGGCGTGGTCGGCGTCCCGGGGATCGACGGAGCCGCCGGGGAAGACGTAGGCGCCGGCGGCGAAGGCCATGGTGGACTTGCGCCGCAGCAGGTAGACCTCCGGGCCCCGGGCGCCGTCGCGCAGGAGGACCACGGTGGCGGCATCCTTGGCGGGAACCGGCTCGACGCGCCCGGCCGCGATGTCCCTGGCTCGCTGCACCAGATCCGCCGGAACCGACATATCCGTCACTCGACCTCCACTAGAACATCACTCGGTCATAGTGACACATAGTGGGTGGTGCCCGCCGTACCACCACCCTCTCCCCTGGTCCTGCACCGAGGTCGGCGGGAAGGCGGGGACGGCGGGCCACCCGTCGCCTGGCGGAGCCTCCCTGCGGACAGTCAGGTCAGCGGACCTCGGCGATCAGCTCGACCTCCACCGGCGCGTCCAGCGGCAGCACCGCGACACCCACGGCGCTGCGCGCGTGGACCCCGGCGTCGCCGAAGACCTCGCGCAGCAGCTCGCTCGCCCCGTTGCCCACCTGGGGCTGGCCCGTGAAGTCCGGCGCGCTGGCCACGAAGACGACGACCTTGACGATCCGCACCACGTCGGACAGCGACTCCACCTGCGTGCGCAGCGCGGCGATCGCGTTCAGCGCGCACGTGCGGGCCAGCGCCGCGCCCTGCTCGGGCGTGATCTCGGCGCCGACCTTGCCCGCCGCCTGGAGCCTGCCCTCCACCATGGGCACCTGCCCCGACGTGTAGACGTACGACCCGGTGCGCACCGCCGGCACGTACGCCGCCAGCGGCGGCACGACCTCGGGAAGGGTCAGCCCGAGCTTCTCCAGCCGCTCCTCGGGCGTGCTCACTGCTTCTCCCGCTTGAAGTAGGCCACCAGGTTCTCGGGCGTCGGCCCCGGGACGACCTGGACGAGCTCCCACCCGTCGGCGCCGAAGTTGTCCAGGATCATCTTGGTGTTGTGGACCAAGAGCGGTGCCGTGAGGTACTCCCATTTCTTCATAGGCAGCAGCGTAGTGTGAGCTAGTTCAAAGACCTGGGCTTGGTTTCAGCAAATGACCGTTCGGTAGCCTTCCAATCGTGGACCGGGACACGGATTGGGACGGCGTACGGCTGCACGTGGTGACAGGCAAGGGCGGCACGGGCAAGACGACCGTGGCCGCCGCCCTGGCGCTGGCGCTGGCCTCCGGCGGGCGCAAGGTGCTGCTGGTGGAGGTCGAGGGACGGCAGGGCATCGCCCAGGTCTTCGACCTGCCGCCGCTGCCGTACGAGGAGCGCAGGATCGCCGTGGCCCCGGGCGGCGGCGACGTCTACGCCCTCGCCGTCGATCCCGAAGAGGCGATGCTCGAGTACATGGAGATGTTCTACGGCATGCGCCGCGCCGGGCGCGCGCTGACCCGGATGGGCATCGTCGACTTCGCCACCACGGTCGCGCCAGGCTTCCGCGACGTGCTGGTCACCGGCAAGACCACCGAGGCGGTGCGCAGGAAGGACCGCTCGGGCAGGCGCGTCTACGACGCGGTGGTGCTGGACGCCCCGCCCACCGGGCGGATCACCCGCTTCCTCAACGTCACCCAGGAGGTCGCCGGGCTCGCCAAGGTGGGGCCGATCAAGAACCACTCCGAGCTGGTCGCCGGAGTCCTGAAAAGTCCGGAAACGGCCGTGCACTTCGTGACGCTGCTGGAGGAAATGCCCGTCCAGGAGACGCTGGACGGGATCACCGAATTGCGCTCGGCCGGGCTGCCGTCCGGCGGCGTTTTCATCAACATGGTGCGCGAATCGCTGCTTCCGCAGGCCGCTCTTGACTCGGCTGTCAAGGGCACCTTCGACGTGGCCGAGCTCGCTCTCGGCCTCAAGGCCGCCGGGCTGGCCGACGGCCCGGACGACGCCACGGAGATCGCCGAGGCGCTGCTCGAAGAGGTCGTCGAGCACGCCCGCCGTACCGAACTCGAACACCGGGAACGAGCCACGCTGGCCGAGGCCGGAGCGCCGCGCTACGAGCTGCCCCTGCTGGCGGACGGGGTGGACCTGGCCGGACTGTACGAACTCGCCGAGACCATGCGCATCCAGGGGGCAGCGTGACCAAGGCAGCGCCCGTGCTCGACATCGACGCCATCCTCGACGACCGGGCCACCCGCATCATCGTGTGCTGCGGCTCCGGCGGCGTCGGCAAGACCACCACCGCGGCGGCGCTGGGGCTGCGCGCCGCCGAGCGCGGCAGGTGCGCCGTGGTGCTCACCGTCGACCCCGCGCGGCGGCTGGCCCAGTCGATGGGCCTCACCGAGCTGGACAACACCCCGCGCCTGGTGGCCAGGACCGAGGCGGGCGGCCAGCTCTACGCGATGATGCTCGACATGAAGCGGACCTTCGACGAGATCATCGAAGCGCACGCGGATCCCGAGCGGGCCAGGCAGATCCTGTCCAACCCCTTCTACCAGTCGCTGTCGTCCAGCTTCTCCGGCACGCAGGAGTACATGGCGATGGAGAAGCTCGGCCAGCTCAGGCGCTCGGACGAGTGGGACCTGATCGTCGTCGACACCCCGCCCTCGCGCTCGGCGCTGGACTTCCTGGACGCCCCGGAACGGCTGGGCCGCTTCCTCGACGGCCGCTTCATCCGCCTGCTGACCGCCCCCGCCAAGGCCGGGGGGCGCAGCGCGTTCCGGCTGCTCAACGCCGGGTTGGGGCTGGTCGCCGGGGCCATGACCAAGCTGCTGGGCGCCCAGGTGATCAAGGATCTGCAGACGTTCGTCTCGGCGCTGGACGCCGTCTTCGGCGGCTTCCGCCAGCGCGCCGAGATGACCTACCGGCTGCTCCAGGCCCACGGCACGGCCTTCCTCGTGGTCGCCGCGCCGGAACGCGACGCCATGCGGGAGGCGGCCTACTTCGTCGAGCGGCTGGCCGAGGAGCGCATGCCGCTGGCCGGGCTGGTGGTCAACCGCGTGCACGTCTCGCCGCTCACCCGGCTGTCGGCCGCGCGCAGTACGGCCGCCGCCGAAGACCTGGAGGCCAAGGGCGAGCACGAGCTGACGGCGGCGGTGCTGCGCCTGCACGCCGCACGGATGCAGCTGGCCGCCCGCGAGGGCCGCGAGCGCGACCACTTCGTCTCGGCCCACCCCACCGTGCCGGTGGTGCAGGTGCCGGCCATGTGGCACGACGTGCACGACCTGGACGGCCTGCGGGAGATCGGAACGCTGCTCGCGAAGACCGCGTGACGGCCTCGGCGGTCATGGGCGCGTCGACGGTCATGGGGGCGTGACGGTACGGCAGGCGGGGAGACCGCCTGCCGTACCGCGTGCAGGCTTCACCCCGCGATCAGCTCGTTGGTCCGCTCGTACTCTTCCTTCGCGGCCTCGAGCAGCTCTCGCCACGAGACCACGTCGGGACGCCGCCGGAGCAGCGCGCGACGTTCGCGTTCAGTCATACCGCCCCACACCCCGAACTCGATGCGGTTGTCCAGCGCATCGGCGAGGCATTCGGTACGGACCGGGCATCCTCTGCAGATTAGCTTCGCCCTGTTCTGGGCAGCTCCCTGGACGAACAGAGCGTCCGGGTCCGCACCCCGACAGGCGGCTCGGGAGGTCCAATCCGTGATCCACATTTGTTCGACCCCACTCCCCTTAGGTGGTCAGTCGTCAGTTGGGGCCGACGGGCGCGGGCGCCGAGCCTCCGTATTCAGTTGCCGCAGGGAGAACGTACGCAAGGAGACGTTGGGGCCGACAGACCCCAGAGGACCAATTTCTCGACGGAGTGTTGACCGGGAATGACTAGTCACCCCCCGCAGTCAAGGCGAAATGGGGTTCAGTTACCGATAAGGACACGCTTTCGACGTAACCTAGGGAGCGTGCAAGCTCAGGGCAAAGATCGTGCGAACCCCATCGTCAGCGTGGCACGGCTGGTCGGAGCCGGCGCCGTCGCCGGCGTGCTGGCCGCGGCCATCGCGCTCCCGGCCGTGGGCGGTGCGGGCCTGACGGTCAAGTCCAGCACCGAGGCCCTCAACCTCAAGCCGGAGGACCTCGAAGAGCCGCCGTTGAAGATGCTCACCATCCTCAACGACGTCAACGGCAAGCAGATCGGGCAGTTCTACAACCAGTACCGCATCCCGGTCAGGCTCGACCAGGTCGCGCCCGTGATGAGGGACGCGATCATCGCGATCGAGGACTACCGGTTCTACGAGCACGGCCCGATCGACATCGAGGGAACCATCCGGGCCCTGCTCAAGAACGTCAGCGGCGGCGGCGTCGTGCAGGGCGGCTCCTCCATCACCCAGCAGTACGTCAAGCAGGTCCTGGTCAACAAGGCCAAGACCGAGGAGGAGCGGCGGGCCGCCATCGCGCCCACGCTCTCGCGCAAGCTCAACGAGCTGCGCTACGCGATGGCGATCGAGCAGAAGTACACCAAGGACCAGATCCTGGAGAAGTACCTCAACATCTCCTACTTCGGCGCGAGCGCCCACGGCATCGAGGCGGCCGCCTGGCGCTTCTTCAAGAAGCGCGCCAGCGAGCTGAACCTGGTGGAGTCGGCCACGCTCGCGGCGGCCGTCCAGAAGCCCGTGGCCACCGACCCCACGCTCGGCTCCGACGCCAGGGGCCGCCTGCTGGAGCGGCGCAACCTCGTGCTCGACACGATGGTCCTGCGCGGGAAGATCAACAAGCAGCAGGCCGACGAGGCCAAGAAGCAGCCGCTCGGCTTCAAGAACGGCAGGATCCCCGGCGGCTGCGAGGAGAGCAAGTACCCGTACTTCTGCTTCTACGTCAAGAACGAGATCCTCGACAACGACGACTTCGGCAAGACCGAGAAGGAGCGGCTGGACTTCCTCAACGCCGGCGGCATCACGATCACCAGCACGCTCGACCCGAAGATGCAGAAGGCCGCCGAGAAGGCGATCAAGAACTGGGTGTCGAGCAAGGACAAGCCGGTCGCCTCCCAGGCCATGATCGTCCCCGGCACGGGCGAGATCCGCGCCATGGCCGCCAGCCGCAAGTACGGCAGGAGCAGCAAGCGCAACGAGATCAGCTACAACGTCGTCGCCGACAAGGCGCACGGCGGCGGACGCGGCTTCCAGCAGGGCTCCACAGCCAAGGTGTACACGCTGGCGGCGGCGCTGGAGTCGGGCATGAAGTTCGGCGACGGCAACTCCACGGGCAGCGCCTACTACGTCCAGCCGTACCCCAACCACGACTTCGAGACGTGCGAGGGCAAGCCGACCGGCGGCTCGGCGCCGCACCCGGTGCGCAACTCCAGCGAGGGCGGCGGCGGCTTCAAGAGCCTCCAGACCGGCACGTGGGGCTCGGTGAACACGTTCTTCATGAAGCTGGAGGAGCAGGTCGGGCTCTGCAAGGTCGTCGAGATGGCCAAGAAGCTCGGCGTCAAGCGGTCCGACGGCGGCAAGCTGGAGCAGGTGCCGACCTTCACGCTGGGCGTCAACGAGATGGACCCGGTGACGGTGGCCAACTCCTACGCCGTCTTCGCCGCGCGCGGCGAGTACTGCCGGCCGATGGCGATCCTCGAGATCAAGGACCGCGACGGCAAGGTCACCAAGTTCAAGCCCAAGTGCAAGCAGGTCCTGGACGAGGAGGTCGCCGACGCGGTCAACCACATCCTGTCCGGGGTGTTCACCAAGGGCACGATGAGGGGGGTCGGCGGCATCGGGCGCGACGCGGCGGGCAAGACCGGCACGACCGACAACTACACGGCCGCCTGGTTCGCGGGATACACGCCGGACCTGGCCTCGGCGGTGAGCATCGGCGACCCGCGCGGCGCCTTCGAGCACGACCTGACCGGCGTGACGATCGGCGGCAGGTACTACAGCTACGTCTACGGCGCGTCCATCTCGGGCCCCATCTGGAAGGAGTCCATGATGGACGCTCTGGAGGACATCGAGCCGAGCTCGTTCGTCGCGCCGAACATGGAGCGCTTCGGCGGCTGCAGCACGCAGTGCGCGCCCAAGCCGCCCAAGAAGGACAAGGGCGACGGCGACCGGGACGGCGGCGACCGGGGCCGCAACCCGTTCGACAACATCTTCGAGCCGCCGGGCGACGAGGAGACCACGCCGGGCGACTGACGTCCCGGCCCTGACGCCGGAGGCCTCCGTGGATCGCGCGGAGGCCTCTGGTTTTCGTACGGCTGGGCGGAAGGGCCGGGCCGGCAGGGATCGGCTCGCTGAGATGGGCGGGTGGTTGTGACGGCCGGGTGGTTGTGACGGCCGGGTGGTTGTGACGGCCGGGTCGGCTCAGCTGGAGGAGGCCGCGAGCCGGGAGCGCACCGCCTGCGCGACCCTGCCGCCCTCGGCGCGACCCGCGACCCTGGGGTTGACCACCTTCATGACCTGGCCCATCGCCTGCGGCCCCGCGGCGCCCGTCTCGGCGATCGCCTCGTCGACCAGCCGGTACAGCTCCTCGTCCGACAGCTGGGCCGGCAGGTACTCCTCCAGCACCGCGTGCTCGTCGAGCTCCGCCTGCGCCCGGTCCTGCCGGCCCGCGTTGGAGAACGCCTCGGCGGCCTCCCTGCGCTTCTTGGCCTCCTTGGTCAGGACCTTGACGACTTCCTCGTCCGACAGCTCCCTGGCGGCCTTCCCGGCGACCTCCTCGACGTTGATCGCGGCCAGCGCCATCCGGATGGTCCTGGTCCGCACCTCGTCACGGCTCTTCATCGCAGCCGACAGGTCCGCCTGCAGCTTGTCTTTCAATGCGCTCATGCGCACCATCTTGCCGTCTCGTCATCGGGCATGATGAATGGGTGAGGAAAGCCGTAGCGGTACCCCTGTCCCTGCTCGGTCTCGGCGTGGCCGGACTGGGCTACGCCTCGGTCGTCGAACGCAACTGGTTCCGGCTGCGGCGGTTCGACGTGCCCGTGCTGGAGCGCGGGCAGCGCCCTGTGCGCATCCTCCACCTGTCCGACCTTCACCTGACGCCCCGCCGTACGATGCTGATCAACTGGGTCCGCTCGCTCGGCGACCTGGAGCCGGACCTCGTCGTCAACACCGGCGACTCGATCGCCCATCCCGACGCGGTCCCGTCCCTGCTCCACGCCCTGGAGCCGCTGCTGCGCCGTCCCGGGCTGTTCGTGTACGGCTCCAACGACCTCTACGCGCCGCGCTTCAAGAACCCGGCGCGCTACCTGTGGCGCACCTCGCGCGGCGACCACCGCCAGACGGTCCCCACGCTGCCGTGGACCGAGCTCGGCGCCGGCCTGACCGCCGAGGGCTGGCTCGACATGAACAACACCACGGCCCGCATCAAGGCCGGCGACCTCGACGTCGCGGTGGCCGGCATCCACGACTCGCACATCGACCGCGACCGCTACGACCTGGTCGCCGGCCCGGCGCCCGCCGACGCCGACCTGCGCCTCGGCGTCATGCACTCGCCGGAGCCGCGCAACCTGTCCCGCTTCGCCGCCGACGGCTACCAGCTGCTGCTCGCCGGCCACACCCACGGCGGCCAGCTCTGCATCCCCTTCTACGGGGCGCTGGTGACGAACTGCGGCATCGACCGCGCGCGGGTGAAGGGCCTCAGCCGCCACGACGGCGCCTGGCTCCACGTCTCCGCCGGCCTGGGCACCTCCCCTTGCGCCCCGGCGCGCTTCGCGTGCTTCCCCGAGGCCTCGCTCCTCACCCTGGTACCCCGCCGCTGAGCGGTCACAAGCACTCGGGAAGTCCGCTAGACTTTCCGGAGCACGGGCGATGAGCCCGGGCGGCGGGGTGTAGCGCAGCTTGGCAGCGCGCTTCGTTCGGGACGAAGAGGCCGGAGGTTCAAATCCTCTCACCCCGACCAGAAAACACCTGATGGAGGGCCGGATTCTCAAGATTGAGAATCCGGCCCTCGATCGTTTGCCCGCCCGCCAGCCGGTCTGGCAGGCCGACTACCGCCGCCGGCTACCAGGCGTACGCCTCCGGAGCAGGACCGCCGGGACCCGGGAAGATCTCGTCCAGCAGAGCCAGCTGGTCGGCGTCCAGCTCGACCTCGAGCGCACGCTGAGCCAGGGACAGCTGGTCGAGTGTGCGAGCGCCCACGATGGGGGCGGTGACGCCGGGCTGGTGCAGCAGCCAGGCCAGGGCGACGACCGCGGGGTGCTCGCCGAAAGCGTCGCAGGCCTGCTCGTAGCGCTCGACCCGGTCGCGGCCGGCGGCCAGGCCCGCGGCGGCCCGGCCCGTCTTGCCGCGTTCCGCCTGCTCCTTACGCAGAATGCCGCCGAGCAGGCCGCCGTGCAGCGGGCTGTACGGCAGGAAGCCGAGCCCGAGATCCTGGCAGGCGGGCAGCACCTCCAGTTCCACCGAGCGCTGCATGAGGTTGTAGATGCTCTGCTCGGCCACGAAGCCGAAGGCGCCCAGGCGCTCGGCGACGCACTGCCCACGCACGATGTGCCAGGCGGCGTGGTTGCTGGTGCCGAAGTACAGCACCTTGCCCTGCTGCCGCAACAGTGACAGGGCCTCCCAGATCTCCTCCCACGGCGTGGTGCGGTCCACGTGGTGCAGCAGGTAGAGGTCGAGGTGGTCGGTGCGCAGCCGGCGCAGCGACTCCTCGCAGGCGCGGCGGATGCGGCGGGCGGACAGCCGGATGTCGTTGACGCCGGGACCCATGGCGCCGTACGCCTTGGTGGCCAGGACGATCTGGTCCCGCCGGGCGGGGGTCTTGGCCAGCCAGGTGCCGATGATCTCCTCGGTCCTGCCCTTGTCTGGCTCCAGCCCGTAGACCTGCCTGTTGGCGTCGGCGCCGTACACGTCGGCGGTGTCGACGAGGTTGATGCCGCCGTCCACGGCCGCGTCGAGGATGCGGTGGGAGGTGGCCTCGTCGGTGAGCGGGCCGAAGTTCATCGTGCCGAGCGCGAGCCTGCTGACCTGGAGCCCGGAACGCCCGAGCCGGATGTAGCGCATGGTCACCTTTCACCGGAGAAGCCGGAGGAGCTGGAGGAGCCGGAGGAGTTGGAGAAGCGGTCGGGGGAGAAGGCCGTGATGTCGAACTCGGTCTGCCCGTCCAGCGCCAGCTGGGCGCAGATGAGCCCGACCGCCGGGGAGTGTTTGAAGCCGTGGCCGGAGAAGCCGCCGGCGAAGACCACGCGGTCGCTCCCGCCGACGGGCCCGATGATGAAGTCGCCGTCGGGGGTCTTGGAGTTCATGCAGGCCCGGGCGTGGGCCGCGCGCGGGGTCAGGCCGGGGAACGCCCGGCGGCAGAAGTCCTCGATGGGCGCGAGGTCCTCGGCGGTGGGGTCGTGCCAGTTGTCCTCCGGCCGGTCCAGCCAGCGCTTGCTGGCCGTGCCGCCGACGCCGACCTTGACGCCCTGGCCGTCGACGTCGGGGATGCCCCATCCGTCCAGCGGGCCGCTCTCCCTGATGAACGTGGGAACCGTGCCGGGCCGTACTCGGCGGGGTCCGTGGCGGCGCGGAACCAGGACAGGCAGGAGCGCTGGGTACGCAGGGGCAGTGAGAAGCCGGGAAGCAGGTCCAGCCCCCAAGCGCCGGTGGCGAGCACCGCCCTGGCGGCCCTGATGGTCTCCCCGCCGGTGACGACCTCGACGTGCCCGTCGGCGACGCGCAGCTCCTCGACCGGGGAGCCGGTGCGGATCTCGGCGCCGGCCCGCTCGGCGGCGGCCACCGCCGCGGCGATGCAGGCTTCGGGCCGCAGCACGCCCGCGCCCGGCTCGTAGACGGCCACGTCGTCGTCGAAGGCCGCGTGTTGCGGGTAGCGCCGCCGCAGCTCGCCGGGCTCCAGCCATTCGTACTCCACCTCGCCGGCCGCGGCGCTGGCCAGCGTGTCGCGGATGAGCGGCCCGTCGGCGGTGCCGATGACCAGGCCGCCCGAGCGGGTGAACAGCGGCCGGCCGCTGCGCCGTTCCAGATCCATGACCAGGTCCAGTGAGCGGCGGGCGAGCGGCACGTACTCCTTGCCCTCGAACAGGATCTGCCGGTAGATGCGGGACCCGCCGTGCGAGGAGCCCCGAGAGTGGCCGACGGTGAACTGCTCGACGCCGGCGACCGAGGCGCCGGCCGCGGCCGCCTGCCACGCGGTCATCGACCCCATGGCGCCGAGCCCGATCACGATGACGTCTTTCATGTGGGTGAGCTCCCGTGAGTCATAGCACTTTGGACAGGAAAGCCTGGGTCCGCTGGTGTCGCGGCCGGGCCAGGACCTCCCGCGGGTCGCCCGACTCGACGATCACGCCGTCGTCCATGAAGACCAGGGTGTCGCCGACCTCGCGGGCGAAGCCCATCTCGTGCGTGACGACGATCATGGTCATTCCGTCGCGGGCGAGCTGCCGCATGACGTCGAGGACCTCGCCGACCAGCTCGGGGTCCAGCGCGGAGGTCGGCTCGTCGAACAGCATCAGCTTCGGCCGCATGGCCAGCGCCCGCGCGATGGCCACCCTCTGCTGCTGGCCGCCCGACAGCCGGGTGGGGTAGCTGTGCAGCTTGTCGCCCAGGCCGACCCGGCGCAGCAGCTCCTCGGCGTGCGCGACGGCCTGGGCGCGCGGCTCCTTGTTGACCAGGCAGGGGCCGAGGACGACGTTCTCCAGGGCCGTGTAGTGCGGGAAGAGGTTGAAGCTCTGGAACACCATGCCGATGCGGGCCCGCTGCCGGCACACCTCCTTGTCGGGCAGCTCGTAGAGCAGGTCGCCGCTCTGCCGGTAGCCGATCAGCTCGCCGTCGACCCACAGCCGGCCCCTGTTGATGGTCTCCAGGTGGTTGACGCAGCGCAGCAGCGTGCTCTTGCCCGATCCGGAGGGGCCCACCAGGCACAGCACCTGCCCCTCCTCCACGGTCAGGTCGATGCCCTTGAGCACCTCGTGCCTGCCGTAGCTCTTGTGCACGCCTTCCGCGCGGACCAGCGCCATCAGCGGGCCTCCTTGTGGCGTCGGGACAGCAGGTTGCGGCGCAGGCGCGCGCCGAAGGACAGGCCGGGGTCCCGGTCGGGCGAGAAGTACCGCTCGATCCTGGTCTGCACGGCCGTCAGGATGGAGGTGGCCAGCAGGTACCAGATGCTGGCGACGAGGAGCAGCGGGATGGTCTGGAAGTTGCGCCCGTAGATGATCTGCACGCTGTAGAGCAGCTCGGGGATCGCCAGCACGCTGACCAGCGAGCTGGTCTTCAGCATCGCGATGGCGTTGTTGCCGGTCGGCGGGATGATCACGCGCATGGCCTGGGGCAGGATGATCTTGCGCATGGTCATCGCCTTGGACATGCCCAGGGAGCTGGCGGCTTCGAGCTGGCCACGCGGGATGGACATGATGCCGGCCCTGACGATCTCCGCCATGTAGGCGCCCTCGTTCAGCGCCAGCCCCAGGATTCCCGCGATGAACGGCGTGATCAGTGTGTTGGCGTCGAGGCTGAGGAAGGTCGGCCCGAACGGCACGCCGATGTCGATCCTGGGGTACAGCGCGCTGAGGTTGAACCAGAAGATGAGCTGCACCAGCAGCGGCGTGCCGCGGAAGAACCAGATGTAGCCCGCGGCCGTCCACGACAGCACCGGGTTGGCCGAGCCGCGCATGACGGCGAAGACCACGCCCAGGACGATGCCGATCGCCATGGCGATGGCGGTGAACTCCAGGGTCAGCAGCAGCCCGTGCAGGACGGTGCCGTCGAACAGGTACCGGGCGACGATCTCCCACCGGTAGCGCGGGTTGGTGACCATCGACAGCAGGAGCAGGCCCAGCAGCACCAGCACGATCCCCGTGGCGACCCACCGCCACGGCCGCCGGACGGGGATCGCCTTGATGTCGGCCGTCACCACGGCGCCTCTGGTGTCGGTCGCCATCCCGTCAGGCACACCCTTCCTTGATCGGCTGCGGGAAGATCTCGTCGCCGTCCTGGACCTGGCCGGGCTCGGTGAAGATCTCCGACTTCTCGATCGCGCCGTCGACCACGCCCCACTTGTCGGCCAGCCGCTTGTAGTGGCCCTCCTGGATCAGCTTGGTCATCGCCGCCTGGATGACGGTGTTGAGCGCGGCGTTGCGCTTGGGGATGGCGATGCCCGACAGGCTGTGCGGGGTGCGGTAGGTGCCGGTGACGCACAGCGCGCCCTCCGACTGCTTGGCGGCCCACTCCACGGCCGGCTTGTCGGCCGTCACCACGTCGGCCCGGCCGCTGGAGAGGGTCAGCACGGCCTGGTTCTGGTCGGGGATGCGGATGATCTGGACGGGCTCCTTGCCGGCCCCGCGGCAGTAGGCGTCGGCCTTCTCCAGCCGCTCGACCTGGGTGGTGCCGCTCTGCACGGCCACGCGCAGGCCGCAGACGGTGTCCTTGAAGTCGTTGACCTTGACGCCGCTGCCCTTCTTGACCAGGAAGCCGCCGCCGCTGAGGTAGTTGGAGACGAAGCTGACGACCTCCAGCCGGTCCTTCTCGATGCCGAACCCGGCGATGCCGATGTCGTACCGGCCCGCCTCCAGCCCCGGGATGATGTTGTCGAAGGAGGTGTTCTGCCACTCGACCTTCAGGCCGAGGATCTGCCCAAGCGCGTCGCCGGTGTCGATCTCGAAGCCCACGAGGGTCTTGTTGTCCTCGGCGAAGAACTCCAGCGGCGCGTAGGGGGCGTTGGTGCCGATGACGAGCTTGCCGCGCGTGCGGATCTCGGCGGGCACCTGCGCGGCCAGCTTGTCGTCCCTGGCGAGCGCGGCGGACGCGGCGGGCGAGGCCGCTCCGGCGACGGGCGGGGCGGCGTCCTGGGCGGTGCCGCAGGCGGTCAGGGTCAGCAGGGCGGCGACGGGGACGAGGTGCTTGCGGTTGTTCATGTGTCCACCAGCTTGCTGTGCGAGGTTCCGGGTGGCCGCCGGATGGCCGCCACGCCGTCGGGAAGGGCCGGTGCGCTCGCCGTACGACAGTGAAGGTCGCCCCCGACCAGGGTCAGCTCCGCGGCGCGGATGACCGACGCCTGGCTGGAGGTCGGCACCTCCTCGCCGAAGCTGTCCCGTCCGGTTTGCGCGTAATAGACGATGTATGCACTTGTATGAGATATGGGGTGAATATACGGCTGACGGGCCTTTTCTCCGGGGACGGCAAGGCCGCCCCGGGGCTCCCACCGCCGCAGGTCATCGGATCGGTACAGGGCCAGGCCGGTCCTGCTCTCGGCCAGGAGCCAGCCGTACCCGCCCAGGACGAAGACGGCCGGTCCCTCGTGCCAGTCGGCCAGCGCGAGGTCGGCGGCCTTCCACTCATGAAGGTCGGAGCTGACGGCCCGCCGGATGCCGCCGCCGCGCGCCTCGTCCTTGAACCACAGGCCCCAGCCGCCCTCGGGCAGCGGGTGCACGTACGGGTCGACCGCGTGGTCCGTGCCGAGGTCCAGGCGCGAGACGTGGGTCCAGGTCCACAGGTCCCGGCTGGTCAGGTGGTGGATCCGCCGGTGCCAGGGGCTCGGCCTGCCGTGCGTGTCCCACGCCGGGTCGTCGGGGACGCCGCGGATGAACGTGACGAACATGTGGTAGACGCCCTCATGATGGACGACGTCCGGGCCCCAGAACGTGTTGAGCCCCGGCTCCACGGGCAGGTCGAGCGTCCCCCGGTACAGCCAGCTGCGGCCGCCGTCGGCGGAACTCGCCACCCCGACCTGGGTGCCGTGACAGCGGCCGATCCGGGCCGGGCCGCTGATCTTCGTGTTCGCCCTGCGGTGGACGAACAGGCACCACCAGGCGGCCTCCGCGTGGTTCCACACCAGCACCGGGTCGGTGGCGCCGTCGTGGACGGGATCGACGACGAGTGCGGTGCTCACGGACGGGCCTCCAGCCGGGTGACGGCGTAGGTGTGGCCGTTGGCGACGGCGGCCTCGACGGCCTGCTGCAACGAGCCGCGGAGGTTGGCGCGGACCGCCTCCTCGTTCCAGGTCAGCCCGTCGACGCACCGCGTGGCGAACAGGTCGGACACCCGGTCCAGGCGTTCCAGGCCGCGCAGCAGCTCCGCCGTCACCACCGGCGCCATCGGCGTGACCTCCAGTTCCCCGGCCGCGCAGGCCAGGTGGACGATGTGCGCGCCGCCTTCGAGCTGGAAGGAGACCTGCATCACCAGCTCGGGCATGACCGGGTTGACCTTGCCCGGCATGATCGACGAGCCCGCCTGGACCGGCGGCAGCCGTACCTCGCCGAAGCCGCCGACGGGGCCGGAGGCCAGCAGCCTGAGGTCGGCGGCCACGCGGGCGATGGTCCGCCCGGCCCGCGCCATGGCGTCGCCCACCCATGCCAGGCTCTCCAGCGAGGCGACGCCCTCCGAGAGGTTGCCCGCCTGCCGCAGCTCCAGCCCGGTCTCCTCGGCCAGGAACCGGATGGCCAGCTCGGCGTAGCCGTCCGGGGCGCCCAGGCCGGTGCCGATCGCGGTCGCGCCGAGCGGCACCGCGAGCAGCGCGTCCGCCGCGTCCTCCAGCGCCCGCGCCGCCGCCCGCACCGAGCTGGCCTGGCCCTCGTGCACGAGTCCGGCCGGCACCGGCACCGCGTCCTGCAGGCAGGTACGGCCCAGCCGCTCCAGCGAGGCGTACTGGCCGGCCTTCGCGCTCAGCGAGTGGGCCAGCAGCCGCAGGGACCGTACGGCGGAGCGCGCGGTCACCAGCACCGCGATGTTCACCGCGGTCGGCATCACGTCGTTGGTCGACTGGGAGCGGTTCACGTGGTCGTGCGGGTCCACCCGGCCGCCGAGCAGCATCGACGCGCGGTTGGCCAGCACCTCGTTCATGTTCATGTTGGTGGAGGTGCCGCCGCCGCCCTGCACCACGTCGAGCGGGAAGTGCTCGTGCAGGCCGCCCGCGACGACCTCGGCCGCCGCGGCCCTGATCGCCCGGCCGACCTCCTCGGGGAGGACGCCCAGCTTCACGTTGGCCCTGGCCGCGGCGCTCTTCACCTGGGCGAGGGCGGCCAGCAGCGCGGGGAACCGGTTCAGGGACTCCCCGCCGAGGCGGAAGTTCTCGCTGGCCCGAGCGGTGTGGATGCCGTACAGCAGGCTCGTGGGCAGCGTGATCTCGCCCAGGAGGTCGTGCTCCACGCGGGTCGGGGACGGCTCCCGCTCGTCCATAGCATCACCCTCACTTGAAAGGTTGCCTGGTAGGTTGCCAGCCAGACTTCATCGCCAGCCAAGCCCTGTCAAGAGGGAAATTTCACGAAATAGCTGCCCTTGACGACGCGAGCACGGTGATGCATCCTGCCAGGCAACCTTACCTTTTGCCTGAGGAGCGTCCGTGCCCTTCCAGACGTTCGAGCTCGAGAACTGGCAGTCCGACTACGAGCGGACCGTCCGCTTCAACCTGGCCGACTCGACCGTGGACCCGGTCACCGTCGCGGACCTCCTCGGCGAAGCCGACGGCCTGGAGCGGATCCTGTCCATCCCGCTCTACTACCCCGAGGTCAACGGCGAGCGGTCCCTGCGCCGCCGCATCGCCGGCCTCTACGACGGCGTAGGGCCGGACGACGTGCTGGTCACCGTCGGCGCCTCCGAGGCCAACGCGGCCATCGTGGACGCGCTGTGCGAGCCGGGCGACCGGGTGGTGGTCATGGAGCCCGGCTACCGCCAGGTATGGGGCCTGGCCAGGACCAAGGGCTGCGACGTCAGGGGCTTCCGGCTGGACCCCGGACGCGGCTGGGCACCCGACCTGGACCAGCTCCGCGAGGCCGCCGCCGGCGGCGCCAAACTGATCTACGTCTGCAACCCGAGCAACCCCACCGGCTCCATCCTCACCCCCGGCGAGATGGACGAGATCGTGCGCGCCGCCGAGGACAGCGGCGCCTGGCTGATCGCCGACGAGGTCTACCGCGGCAGCGAACGGCTCGCGCCCGAGGAGACCCCCTCCTTCGTCGGCAGGAGCGAGCGGGTGATCGGCGTCGGCAGCCTGTCGAAGTCCTACGGCCTGTCCGGGCTGCGCATCGGCTGGGCGGTCTCCGCCACGCCGCGCATCGCCGACCTGTGGCGGCGGCACGAGTACTTCACCATCGCCACAGGCCGCCTGGACAACCACCTGGCCGAGCTGGCGCTCAGCGGACCCGTGCGCGACCGGCTGCTGCACCGCAACCGCGAGTGCGTACGACGGGGCTACGAGCTGTTCTCCGCCTGGGTCGAGCAGCAGGACGGCAGGCTGTTCTTCCACGCGCCCATGGCCTCGGCGCTGGCGTTCGTGCGCTATGACAGCCCGCTGTCCTCCGTCGAGGTGGGGCGGCTGTTCATGGAGCGGGCCGGCGTGCTCGTCGCGCCAGGCGCCTTCTTCGGGTGCGAGGGGTGGTTCCGCATCAACATCGGGATGGACGCGGCGTACGTGGCCGAGGCTCTGGAGGCGCTGACCCCGGTCGTGCGCGACCTGCCCAGGAGCGCATGATGGTCAAGGTGGAGCTGGAGCCGCTGACCGGCTCGTTCTCGGTGTGCCGCCTGCCCGCGGGCGCCGAGCCGCCTGCCGTACCCCTGGAGGCGTCTCTTTTCGCACTGGTTGTGACGAGTGACGAGGTGTCGGTCGTGTGCCCGAGCGGGAGCGAGCCCGCCGCGGCCAAGGTGGAAGGCGGCTGGAGCGCGTTCCGGGTGGCGGGCACGCTAGATTTCGGGCTGGTCGGCATCCTGTCCGCCCTCACCGCCCCGCTTGCCCAGGCTGGGATCTCGGTCTTCGCCGTCTCGACATACGACACCGACTACCTGCTGGTGAAGACGTCGCAGGTGGCCGCCGCCCGCGACGCGCTCGTGGCGGCGGGACACCGTATCGGCGTGGCCTCCTGGTGACCGCTCCTTGTCGTTGGACCGTGCAGGCCACTCGCGGGAGCGACGTGCCAGGTTGCCTAGCCGCTTGTTACCATGGTCGCGAGTCGGCACGAGGAGTCCAGGCACATGGCAGGTGGTCCCAGGTTCGCGATGACGCCGGTGGTCAAGAAGAGCGCCGCCGTCCAGGTCGCGGACCAGATCGTGGCGGCGATCCGCGACGAGCAACTCAAACCGGGCGACAAGCTGCCCTCCGAGCGGGAGCTGGCGCAGAACTTCGACGTGAGCCGGCCCACCATCAGGGAGGCGCTGGCGGCGCTGGAGCTGGCGGGGCTGGCCAAGTCCTACAAGGGCAGGGGCACGGTCGTGACCGGGTCGGCGGCGGCGGTGGCGACCTGGGGCGTCGAGGTGCTCCCCCCGCAGGTCTTCGAGGCGCGGCTGGCCATCGAGCCCAGCCTGGCGGCCCTGGCCGCCGAGAAGCGCTACCCCGAAGACCTCCGGATGCTGGAGAGCACGCTCGCCAAGCTGGAGGCGGAGTTCGCCGAGACGGGCGCGTACTCCAGCGACCTGCCGCTCCACCGGGCCATCGCGAAGGCCGCCCGCAATCCCATCCTGGAGCAGGCACTTGAGGAGGCGCTGCGGCACGTGGACGGCCCGCTCTGGACCGAGCTGCGGCGGCGGGCGCTCGCCGAGCCGAGCGTCAGGAGCGGCCACATCGAGGAGGCCCGCATGGTGATCAAGCACATCAAGGCGGGGAAGACGGCGGAGGCGGCCGAGGTCTGGCGGCAGCACCTGCTCACCTACCGCAGCGAGATCCTGGGCGGCGCCTCGCAGCAGTGACGGCGGCCGCACAGAGCTCGTCGAGGTCAGCCACCCGGACAGTCACTGTCGCCACCGCTGCGCTCCTGGCAGCCGATGTGCTGATGAGACGGGACGGGTGACGTCGTTTCGACGGGTTTAAGCGTTTCCGGGGAAATCGTGCCGGTCGCGAGTGCCGCGACCACAGTGACACCCAACGTCACGACGAACAGCACGGCCATGACGTGACGACGGAGAGCAAGACAGGCCGCCAGACCGACGAGGGGAATCCCGAAGCCACAGATCAAGGCGGCGCGCATCAGACGGGATGCCGTCGCGCTTTCCTCGGCGGTGGGCTGGTCGCCGTAGAACGGCGTCGCCGTGATCACGGCGCCCCACCACAGGTGCGGCGTCGCGAGCAGCCACACGAGCCAGAGCAGCACCAGAGCGAGGACCTCGAAGTGGCCGCCCGGCTTGGTCGACTCCGAGGGCATGACACGAGCATCGTCCACAGGGACCAGGACGGAAAGACACCTTGCGCTCAGTCCGAGGGACCGATGTCTGAGGGCCGAGGGGGAACCACTCCACAGGTGCCGTGATCCTCCAGTACGGTGCCGGCCATGAGCGATCTTGCCCCGGGGCTCTACGAGCGACTCGTCACCGAGGGGCTGGCGCGTGAGCTGATCGCCCACGGCGATCTGGCCCAGCGACGCCCGCTCGACCAGGTCGAGGCCGCGGACGTGCTGACCGCCCACCTGGCCGCGCTCACGCGCAGGGCGCTGCGCTCGCTGCGAGGCACCGACGCCGAACGGCTGGCCCGCCAGGTCGAGCTGGCCAACCGGCTCGTCGCGGTCCTGGGCGAGGTGGCGCAGGACGATCTGGTGGCGAGCTCGCGCGAGCTGCTGTTGGCCGTGACGCGCCGCCGTACCCCCGCCGGCGAGCCGGTCTTCCCCCAGCGCCCGCAGACGCCGCTCGCGGCCAGCGCGTTGCTGGTCAACGGGCACGGGCAGCCGAGCGTGGGCCACGAGCTGAAGCGGGAGCTGGCCTCGGCGGACCGGGTCGACCTGCTGTGCGCGTTCGTCCGCTGGTACGGCGTGCGGATCCTCGAGGACGAGCTGTCCGAGTTCGTACGGCGAGGCGGGCGGCTGAGGGTCATCACGACCACCTACCGGGGCGCGACGGAGCGCCGCGCGCTGGACCGGCTGGCCGAGCTGGGCGCCCACATCAAGGTTTCGTATGAGACCAAGACCACCCGGCTGCACGCCAAGGCGTGGCTGTTCCACAGGGAGACCGGCTTCTCCACCGCCTACGTCGGCTCCTCGAACCTGTCCAAGTCCGCCCTGATCGACGGGCTGGAGTGGAACGTCCGCCTGTCGGGCGTGGAGCAGCCGCATCTACTCGACACCTTTGCTGCCACCTTCGAGGAGTACTGGGGCGATCCGGCCTTCGAGGACTACGACCCCGCTTCGGCGCAGGCCCGCGCCCGCCTGGACGAGGCGCTGGAGCTGGAGGGCGCCGGGCCGCGCGAGCTGCCGCTCGCGATCGCGTCGCTGGACGTGCGCCCCTACGGCTACCAGAGCGAGGTGCTGGCCGAGCTCGCCGCCGAGCGGCAGATCCACAACCGCCGGCGCAACCTGGTGGTGATGGCCACCGGGACCGGCAAGACGGTGGTGTCCGCGCTGGACTACCGAGGGCTGCGCGAGGCGGGCGAGGTCGACTCGCTGCTCTTCGTGGCCCACCGGGAGGAGATCCTCATCCAGAGCCTGGCCACCTTCCGCCAGGTGTTGCGCGACGGCGCCTTCGGCGAGCTGTACGTCGGCGGGCGGAGACCCGAGCAGTGGCGGCACGTGTTCGCCTCCATCCAGTCGTTGCACCGCATCGCCATCGAGGATCCGGCCGCGTTCGACATGGTGATCGTGGACGAGTTCCACCACGCGGAGGCGGCCACCTACACCCGCCTGCTCAACCATCTCAAGCCGCGCGTCCTGCTCGGCCTCACCGCTACTCCGGAACGGGCCGACGGCCAGGACGTCAAGCACTGGTTCGGCGGCCGGATCGCGGTCGAGCTGCGCCTGTGGGAGGCCATCGAACGGCAGCTGCTGGCGCCGTTCCAGTACTTCGGCGTGCACGACGGCGTGGATCTCTCCGAGGTGCCATGGAAGCGCGGGCAGGGCTACGACCTGGCACGGCTCAGCGACGTCTTCACCGGCAACGACGCCCGCGTCCGCCTGGTGCTGCAGACGTTGCGCCGCAAGGTCGGCGATGTCGGGCGGATGCGGGCGCTGGGCTTCTGCGTCAGCGTCGAGCACGCCGAGTACATGGCCCGGCGCTTCACCGAGGCGGGCATCCCTGCCCTGGCCATCACCTCGCGCACCCCGCGCGCCGACCGGGAGGCGGGGCTTCGGAAGCTCCGGTCGCGTGAGATCAACGCCGTCTTCGCCGTCGACCTGTTCAACGAGGGCGTCGACATCCCGAGCATCGACACTGTGCTGTTCCTGCGCCCGACCGACAGCGCCACCGTCTTCCTGCAGCAGCTCGGGCGCGGGCTGCGCCTGGACGACGGCAAGGCCTGCCTGACCGTGCTGGACTTCATCGGCAACCAGCACCGCCGGTTCCGCTTCGACCGCCGCTATCGCGCGCTGACCGGCGCCAGCCGTACCGGAGTCGCCCGCGAGGTCGAGGCGGGCTTTCCCACCCTGCCGCCCGGCTGCCACATCGACCTGGACCGCGAGGTCTCGCGGCTGGTGCTGGACAACATCCGCCAGACGTTGAACCTGCGCTGGCCCGACCTGGCCGCCGAGCTCGCCTCGCTGCCCGAGCGGACCACCCTGGCCGCCTTCCTCGAAGAGACGGGGCTGGAGCTGGAGGACCTGTACCGCCGTCGCCCCGGCTGGGCGGCGTTGCGGCGAGCCGCCGGCAGGGGAGCTACGGCAGGGCCGCAGGACGAGAGGATCGGCAGGGCGCTCGGCCGCATGCTCCACATCGACGACCCGGATCGGCTGGCCTTCCTGCGCCGCCCGCGTGGCGGGGAGTCGCTTCGCGAGCAGCGGCTGCTCGCGATGCTCGACGCGGCGCTCTGGGGTGGCGCCGAGCCCGCCTCCACGGCCGAGACGCGGCTGGCCGAGTTGCTGGCCCACCCGGACCGGGTGAGCGAGCTGCGGGAGCTGGCCGGCGTGCTCGCCGAGCGCCGCCACCGCGTGACGCACCCGCTGCCCGGGGACATCCCCCTGCACGTCCACGCCACCTACAGCAAGAACGAGGCCCTTGCCGCCTTCGGCGTGGACAGGCCCGCCCACATGCGTGAAGGCGTCAAGTGGGTGCCCGAGGCGAACGCCGACCTGTTCTTCGTCACCATCGACCAGTACGAAGAAGCGCTCCGCCATGCCGCATGGTCATCCGGCAGCGCGGAAGCGTTCGTACCGTTCTTCGATCAGCTCTGGCTTGGGCCGGTCTGCCCTGCGGCGCGGCACCACCAGTCGCAGGCCGTGCATCTCCTGCAAGCCGTGCTTGAGCATCGGCCCGTCGATCTCTTCGAGGATATCGGACCGTACCTCGATCACCAGGTCGGGACGAATCCCGAGGATGTGCTGGTCATAGGCGGCATGGTGGATCTTGCACAGCGCCAGCCCGTTGGACACCGCGGGGACGCCGCGTTCCTCCCGGTCAGGGATGATGTGGGCGGCATCAAGCAGCGACAGATGCCTGAGGTGGCACATCGCGCAGCTCGTCTCGTACGCCTGGATCACCCGCTGCCGGAAGACCGGCTGGTGGAGCCGCCGCCTGGTCATGCTGACGGAGTAGCGGCGCTCGATCTCGCTCACCGGCCCATCCACCCGGACGTGCCGCTGCGCCTCCTCCAGCGCCACGGCTACCTGCAGTCGGTCGAGCTCCACGGCGACGATCCACACCGGGAAGAACGGCAGATACAGGCCCTGCTTCACGCCGAAGAACCAGATGAGGGGCAGTCCAAGCTCATAGGCGCGGCGGAGCCCGAGATTTGTGTAGAGGTCCGGGTTGTCGCCCTGGAATTTGTAGCGCAGCAGGCCATCCGTTCCCACTTCGTCCTCATAGGGCGCACGCTCGCCGTCGGAAGTGTAGGTGGTCAGGATGGAGAGGGCGGCGCTCAGTTCCTTCGGCTTGCGGATGCCCAGCTGGCGATCGATGAGACCGAATGTCCGGCCTTCAAACTGGAAGTTGAGCAGCTCGTCGCGTGTGACTACCGGATTGTCCGGAGTACATCGCCGTTGCAACCAGGCCATCGCTGCAATCCGGACTCGGCTGTCCAGGTCGTCACCCAAGGACATGATCACAAACTGTGTTCTATACCTCTAACCCACCCATCCGCTAGTGACAACTCAGGACAGGTCGATATGTCCCACGTCGCTGCGCTACCAGTCGGGGCGGTCCAGCGTCCGCCTGTTCATCAGGATTGCCGTACCTGTATGCCGGGCCTATGGTCTACGAGCACTGCGAGGGCGATCGGCCGTGCGGTTCCGCTGACACCAAGGTCACGGCGGGCTGACACGGGATGGCTTGCCGGAAAAATCCGGTGAAGGCTAGGCGCGTCCCGACCCCGTCTCGGCGCTCACCCACGCCAGGTACTCCGCGCTGCCGCCGACGATCGGAGTCGCCACGATCTCGGGCACGTCGTAGCTGTGGTTGGCCTTGATGTGCGATTCGAGCGCGGGGAGAGCGTCGGCGGTCGTCTTCATCACGAGCTGCCACTCCTGCTCGTCCTGGACCTCGCCGTCCCACCAGTAGACGGACCGGATGGGCCCGAGGATCTGCACGCAGGCGGCGAGCCGCGCCTCCGTGACGGCGCGAGCGAGCCGAGCGGCCTCGTCCGAACTGCTCGCCGTGGTCGTCACCTGCAAGTAGTCGCCCATGCCGGCGTCACCTCAACCCGCTGAAGGTTCAACAGCCGTATGCATCATATGAAGGCATATGAAGGGGCCGAAGGGCGGAACGCCCGCCGGCTTCGACCCCCGGGCGCCCGCCTAGGCCGGGAGCGGATCGCCGGTCTCGAGCAGGGTCTTGAGGCTGGAGAGGACCTGCGGCCAGCCGCCGCTGACCAGCTTCGCCACCGTGCTGCCGGGGTCGAACCCGTCGTGGATGACGGTCAGCTTGACCATGTCGCCGGCCGGTTCGATGTCGAAGGTCACCTTCGAGCGCCGCTCGCCGGCCACCTGGCCGAGGAACTCCTCGTCCCAGCCGAACAGCTTGCCGAGCTCCGGCGTGAAGGTGTGCCAGGTGTAGGACAGGCGGCGGTACGGCTCGGCTTCGAGGACGACCTGTTCGGGGTCGCCGATCAGCACGCCGCGGTGCTCCCAGGTCATCGTGGACCCCGGCGTCCAGTCCGTCGTGAACGTCGTCTCCCAGTAGCGCCGGGTGAACGCGGGGTCGGTGAGCGCCTGCCACAGCCGTTCGGGCGTGGTGCCGATGTAGGTCGTGTAGACGAACTCTGGCTTGTCCATCGGAGTGTCCTCCAGTGCCTTCTTCAGGTCGGCCAAGGCGTTGACCCGGGCCTGGTCGTAGCGGCTGATCCAGCGCTCGGCGATGTCGCTGATGGGCGCGGCGTTGAGGTAGTGCAGCTTCTCGCGGCCCCGCCGTACCGTGGTGACCAGGTTGGCCGCCTCCAGCACCGCCAGGTGCTTGCTCACCGACTGCCTGGCCATGTCCAGCCCGGCGCACAGCTCCCGCAGGGTCTGCCCGTTGCGGGCGTGCAGGCTGTCCAGCAGCCGGCGGCGGCTGGCGTCGGCCAGCGCCTTGAACACCTCGTCCATCCCGTCGTCCCGCCATTCCTGAAATGCAGCCATCCGGCTGCATTTCAGGTTAGGCAGCCAGACG
Organism: Thermoactinospora rubra; assembly: GCF_002093975.1. Classification (GTDB taxonomy): domain Bacteria; phylum Actinomycetota; class Actinomycetes; order Streptosporangiales; family Streptosporangiaceae; genus Nonomuraea; species Nonomuraea rubra_A. The sequence goes on along the minus strand of NZ_KZ084324.1, from coordinate 341,099 downwards.
GCTGCATGTCAACGGCCAGCGACGGCCTCACGGACCGCCGGGACGATCTCCTGCGCCCAGCGGCCGAGCGTCACGTCCGCGGGCGTGCCGTCGGCGCCGAAGTGGACGAACCCGGAGGCGCCGTGCTCCAGCACCGCGCCCGTGAGCTCCTCCACCCACTGCTCCACCGAGCCCCCGATCCAGCGCCCGTCGCCGTCGCGCGTCCTGCTCAAGGGCGCGGAGGTGATGATCCCCGGCAGGTTGTAGACCGTGGCGACGTCGCGGGGATCACGGCCGGCCGCGACGGCGGCCTCGTCGATGACCGGCCGCGACGTGCGGTACCGCTCGCTGAGCCAGTCCGCGGCGTGCCCCGGGATCCAGCCGTCGGCCACCCGCCCGGTCGCGGCGAGCGAGCGGGGGCCGACCGAGCCGGTCCAGACGGGCGGCGCCGCCACCGGTGCCGGCTCCAGCTCGGTGACCTGGTAGAACTCCCCGTCGAAGGTCACCGGGCGCCCACCACCCGACAGGGCGCGCACCAAGGTGATGGCCTCCTCCATCGCCCGCACCGCGTTTCCCGGCGCGAGGCGCGGGACGCCCAGCCTGGTGATGTGGTCCCAGGAGCCGCCCGCGCCCATGCCCAGCACGACGCGGCCGCCGGACAGGGCCGACAGCGAGGTGACGGTGCGCGCCAGCATCGGGGCGGGGCGGGAGGGCAGGTTGGTCACGTTGACCAGCCCGGCGACGGAGGACGTGCGGCCGAGGGCGGCGCCCACGATGGCGTAGGCGTCCAAGCGCCCGCCGAAGTAGGGATGGTCGGACACCGTGAACAGGTCGAGGCCCCGCTCGTCGGCCTGGGCGGCGAGCCGCAGGGTCCGTGCCGCGTCGCGGACCGCGGTGCTGAGCCCGATGCCGAAAAGCGGCCGTGTCCCACCCGGCCTTTCTCGTTCCGCCATGACCACTCATCTCTCTTCCGTCATAAAATAGTTCGGGTTCCGAATCACAAGGAGGTCGGCGCATGGCCAAGGCACCCGGCGAGCCGATGAGCGTCGTCACCGCGCTCGTCCGCGCCTCCTTCCTGGTCAACGCGGCCTACGCCGAGTCCGCCAAGGAGTACGGCCTGACGCCCCAGCAAGGGCAGCTGCTCTGCGTGCTCATGGCCCAGCCGTACGGCATGAGCGAACTGGGCGCGGTGCTGCGGCTGGCCAAGTCGAGCCTCACCGAGCTGGTGGACCGCACCGCCCAGCGCGGTCTCGTACGGCGCGAGCCCGACCCGTGCGACAGGCGGGCGGTCCGCGTCACGCTCACCGAGCAGGGCGGCGAGCTGGCCGAGGCCTTCTACGCGGAGACGTGCCGGCGGATCGACCTGCTCCCCGCCGGCCTGTCCGCCGAGGAGCGGGCCACGCTGGCCGCCCTGCTCGGGCGCGTAGTGCTCGACAACAACGTCCCCGTGGTGTTCAAGGACACCGAGGAGAACGGCGAGGCCGTCCCGGCACGCTGAGCCACCCAGCCCAGGAACGTCACGCGGCCGACGCCCGCTCGCCGACGCCGAACAGCTCGGCGAACCGGCCGGTGAACAGGTCGGCGCCCTTGTACTCCGACACCGCCCGCGCCTCCAGGACGACCGGGCCGTCCGGGGAGGGCAGCTGGCCGACGCCGCCGTGAGGGCCGAGCGGGAGGAGCACGAACGGCACGGCGGAGGGCCGGTAGACCTCGGCGGGCGGCCCGCCCCCGATCTGGGCGGCGATGTTCCCGGCCACGACCTCGGCGTGCCGCATCGCGTTGCCGGCCATCTTGGCCTCCGCCAGGTCGGTGATGTCGCCGACGGCGTAGACGTGGGCGTGCCCCTCGACGTTGAGGTGCTCGGTCACCCGCACGGTCCCCTGCGGGGTGCGTGCCGCGGCGAGGGCGCCGTCGAGGTAGTCGGCGGCGACGCGCACGCCGTAGGCGCGGAACCAGATGTCGGCGGAGACGGCGCCCGCGGTCGACTCGACGGTGAACGGCTCGCGGCGGCCCTGTTCGGCGGGCGGGGGCGCGGCCAGGCGGGTGCCGAGCCGTACCTCCACGCCCAGGGCGTCGAGCTGGCGGCGCAGGTCGCGGCGCAGGTCGGGGTGGAAGCCCGGCAGCAGGTCCGGCACCGGGTCGACGACGGTCACGTGCTTGTGCGGCCAGACCGCCTTGATCTCTCCGGCCAGTTCCAGGCCGACGGGTCCGGCCCCGGCCACCAGCACGCGGCCGGACCGGGCGAGGTCCCGGTGGACGGCGAGCAGCCGCTCGCGGGCGTCGGCGGTGCTGTCGGTGCCGGTCTTGAAGGGGAAGGGATAGGCGGATCCCGTGGCCAGGACCAGGTAGTCGGCCTCGACACGCGCGCCGGAGGCCAGGGTGACGCCTCCAGGGTCGACCGCCACCGCACGGTCCCGGACCACGCGGCCGCGGCGGAGCAAACGGTCATACGGGAAGAACATGTTCTCGGCCCATTCCGGCCTCGCCAGGGCACGGAGGGCGACGGCGTTCTGGACGAAGGCGTCCCTGGGCTCAACCAGGACGACGTCGGCGTCCTCGTCCAGAGCCTTGGCGACGGACGCGCCGCCGTAACCCCCTCCGACGACCACCACGGTACGGCTCACGGCTTCCTCCTCAGGAAAAGGTTCGTGGCACGAACCATATTAGTTCGTGCCACGAACTGCAAGCCGCGTTACGATCGTCGACCGTGACGCTCACCCCCACGCCCCGCCTGGACGTCCACCGGCACCTGCGGGAGCTGCCCGTCCCCCTCGCCTACGACGGCCCGTGCCCCGGCGGTCAGGTGGGCGCCGCGTACGTCCGCTGGCCGGACGGACGGCGGTCGGTGCTCACCCGCGGCCCGGACGTGAGCGAGCTGCTGGAGATCGCGCGGACGGCCGGCATCCCGGCGCCGCGGTACGAGCTGGTGCATCCGCCGGTCGTGGTCCAGGAACTGCTGCCCGGCGTCACGCCGCGCGAGCCCGCCGCGGCGACCGTCCGGTCGATGCTGGAGGTCAACCGGCGGTGCCGCGGCCTGCTGGCCGGCCGCCGCGACCTGCCGCCGCTGCGGCTCCACCTGCGCGCCGACGGCCCGGGCTTCTGCCTGCACGGCTCGTTGCGCGCCTACGACAGCCGCACCCGGCGGCTGCTGGACCAGGTGGAGGAGGTCGGCCGGGCCTTTCCCGACGAGCTGGAGGGCGACGACCTCGTCCACACCGACTTCCACCTGGGGAACGTGCTGGTCGACGCCTCGGGAGCGGTCCGCGGCGTGATCGACTGGGACGGCGCCGGGCGCGGCGACGCCGGCTTCGACCTGGTCACGCTCCGCTTCGACCTGGCCCGCCGGGGCCAGGAGCTCCATGCGGAGGTGGAGGGCGACGTCGCCCTGGTCTGCTGGGCGCACATGAGCCTGCGCCAGGTGGACTGGAGCATCCGCCACCTGGGTGCCCGCGAGGTCACCGCCTGGCTGGAGGTCGCCGAGCGGCTCAGGCCCGATGCGTGGTGATCAGCCAGGTCGCCGAGGGGTAGAGCACCCCGTCGGGCGTCGCGTGGGCCTCCAGGGTGCCGCGCAGGTCGTCCAGCGCGCGGTCCCTGGCCGCCGTGTCCAGCCCGTCGAGCATCCACCCGAGCAGGCCCGTCACGAACCGGAACGCCCCCGGAGCGTCGGCCCCGAAGTGCATCGGCGCGCGCAGGTCCTCGAACCGTGGCTCCGCGAACCCCGCCGCGGCCAGCACCTCGCGCACCCTGCCCCGCTCCGCCAGGCCGAACGGCCCCGGCCCGCCGACCGGCGGCATGGGCAGGTCCCGGCCCGCGGCGAGCGCGGCGCGCAGCTCCAGCAGCCACGGGTTCTCCGACGGCGCCTGCCAGACGAGCTGCACCAGCCGGCCGCCGGGCCGCAGCGCCCGGCGGATGTTGCGGAAGGCGGCCACGGGGTCGGCGAAGAACATCGTCCCGGTACGGCTGACCGCGACATCGAAGGACCCCTCGGGGAACGGGTGCACCTGCGCGTCGGCCTGCTCGAAGCGCACGTTGCCCAGCCCCTCCCGCTCGGCGGCCCGCCGGGCGACGCGGAGCATCTCCGCCGACAGGTCGACGCCGAGCACCGCCCCCTCGCCCGCCCGGCGTGCGGCGTCGCGGGTCGTCTGGCCCGTGCCGCAGCCGATGTCCAGCACGTGGTCGGCCGGGCCGATGGCCGCCGCCTCCAGGAGGCGGCCGTGGTATCCGCTCATGGCCAGGTCGAACTGCTCGGCGTACTCGGCCCAGAAGGCCCCCTCCTCCCCGTCCCAGGCCCGCGCCTGGTCGGCGTTGGCGGGGTCGATCCTCAGCGTCTTCTCGTCCATGGGGCACCCCCTGCTCTATACTCCCAAAGGGAGTATTCGATTCCTGCCTACGCCCGGGGGCGATCCATGTCAAGGGTTCCGGCGCTGACCACGACCTCCTACGCGGTCCTCGGGCTGCTGGCCGTACGCCCGTGGAGCACCTACGAGCTGGCCCGGCAGATGGACCGCAGCCTGGGCCGCATCTGGCCGCGCGCCCAGAGCAAGATCTACGAGGAACCCAAGAAGCTCGTGCGCCACGGCCTGGCCACGGCCGCCGAGGAGTCCGTCGGGAGGCGGAGGCGGACCGTCTACACGATCACGCCGGAGGGCAGGCGGGCGCTCGCGGCCTGGCTGCGCGAGCCGGGCGAGGGGCCGGCCCTGGAGTGGGAGCAGCTGCTGAAGGTGTTCTTCGCCGACTCCGGGACCACGGCGGACACGCTGGCGGCGCTCCAGGCGGCGCGGGCCTGGGCCGTCGAGCGCAACACCGAGAACCTGGCCGCCGCACGCGCCTACCTCGCCGGCCAGGGGCCGTTTCCCGAACGGGCCGCCCAGAACATGCTGGCCGGCCGCTTCCTCACCGACTTCTACGCGCTCGTCGCCACCTGGGCGGAATGGGCGATCGGGATCGTCGAGCAGTGGCCGGAGGACCCCCGGGAGGCGGTGGCGGACCGCGAGGAGATGGCGGAAATCGTCCGTCGCGCCGAGCGGACCGGGACAAAGGTTTCCGATTCCGGGTGATTGCTACGCACTGACGCCTTTCAACTACTCTATGTATGGAAACGGTGCAGAAAGCGACACCCCTCACACTCTTGATCATTTACGGTGAAGGTGCTCCGAACTGCGACATCACGTTCCTGGCCGACGGGGCGCGGCTGCGCGGCCACACCCCGCTCGTCGTGCCCTGGACCGAGCTCGGCGTCGCTCTCGACGACACCGGCCCATACCTGTGCGTGGGCGGCGAACCGCTGCACGTGGACGCGATCGTCCACCAGATGTCCACCGACGCCGTCGGCGGCCTGGCCCTCCTGTCCGCGGTGGAGGACCGCGTCCCGCACCTGAACTCCACCGGCCCGGTGCTGCGCTCGGCCGACAAGTTCGCCACCCACGTACGGCTGGCCGCCCACGGCGTGCCCACGCCCGTCACCGCCCTGTGCCCGAACGACCGCGAGCTGCGGGCCTTCGCCGACGCCTACGGCTACCCGGTGGTGCTCAAGCAGCCCGACGGGGCGCGGGGCTCGGAGGTCACCCTGGCCCGCCATCCGGCCGAGTTGCTGGAGCGGGCCGAGTCCATCCGGCGGCGCGGCCGTACCCTGCTGGTGCAGCAGTTCTTCGCCGAGGCGGCCGGGTGCAACCACCGCGTGGTCGCCGTCGGCGGCAAAGTCGTCGCCGCGGTCGAGCAGCGCGGCCGCCCGGGCGACTTCCGCTCCAACGGCCCCGGCGACGTGTGCCGCCCGGTGGAGCTGACCGCCGAGGAGATCGAGGTGGTCGAGCGTACGGCTCGCGCCGCCGAGCTGGACCTGATGAGCGCCGACATGCTGCGCACGATCGACGGCCCGGTGATCCTGGAGACGAACTCCTTCCCGAACTTCGGCGGTTTCGACGGCGTCGACCTGCGCCGGCCGATCCTCGACCTGATCGAAGCCAAATACGCCGAACACGCCAAACACATCGAGGCCGCCCGCGCCCGTCCGGCGGAAAGGATCCTCACCGGGCAGCCGTGATCTCGCTTCTAGCGTCACCGCCACGAACCTGGAACACCAAGCGCCGAATCTTTGCCGATATCTGAGGCAACCCTGATATTCGTCGCCTAAGAGTCGGCAAAAGCGAGGGCTAACGTCGCAGGCATGATGTCGCCGAAGGTCCTGGCTGTCGTACTAGCAGGTGGAGAGGGTAAGCGGCTGATGCCCCTCACGGCCGAGAGAGCCAAGCCTGCGGTGCCGTTCGGCGGAATATACCGCCTGATCGACTTCGTGCTGTCCAACCTGGTCAACGGCGGCTATCGCAAGGTGCTGGTGCTGACGCAGTACAAAAGCCACAGCCTGGACCGGCACATCCTGCGGACCTGGCGGCTGCCGGCGATGCTCGACGACTACGTGCTGCCGGTCCCGGCACAGCAAAGGCTCGGCGCCCGGTGGTTCTCCGGCACGGCCGACGCCCTCTTCCAGAACCTCCACGTGATCTGCGGGGAGATGCCCGACCACGTCATGGTCTTCGGCGCCGACCACGTCTACCGCATGGACCCCCGGGAGATGGTGGCCCAGCACATCGAGTCGGGCGCCGACGTGACGGTGGCGGCGGTGCGGCAGCCGCTCGCGCTGGCCCACCAGTTCGGCGTCATCCAGACCGACCCCGGAGGGCGGCGGATCGCCGCGTTCACCGAGAAGCCGAACAACCCCGTCGGCCTGCCCGACAGCCCCGAGGAGGTCTACGCCTCGATGGGCAACTACGTCTTCAGGACGCAGGCCATGGTCGACGCCGTCCGCCAGGACGCCCTGGACCCGGCCAGCGGGCACGACATCGGCGCGAACATCATCCCGATGCTGGTACGGCTGGGCCGGGCGGAGGTCTACGACTTCGCTCGCAACGCCGTCCCCGGCATGGCCGACTCCGAGCGCGGCTACTGGCGCGACGTCGGCACCCTCGACGCCTACCACCAGGCCCACATGGACCTGCTGTCGACGCCTCCGGCGTTCAGCCTCCACAACAGCCGCTGGCCGCTGTTCACCGACTGCGACCGGCTGCCGCCCGCGACGTTCCTGCGCTGCCTGGGTGGCCGGTACGGGCTGGTCACCGAGTCGCTGGTGTCCCCCGGTGCGGTGGTCTCCGGCGGTACGGCCCAGCGGTCGGTGCTGGCGCCCAACGTCGTGCTGCACTCCTCGGCCCGGGTCGTGGAGTCGGTCCTGCTCGACAACGTGCGGGTGGGCCGGGGTGCGATCGTCCGCCGCGCGATCGTCGACAAGGACGTCGTCATCCCCGACGGCGCCCGCATCGGCGTCGACCTCGACCACGACCGTTCCCGCTTCACGGTGACCGCCGGCGGCGTCGTGGTCATCGGGCGCGAGCAGGTCATCGAGGACGACGGCGACGCGGTGGTCTCCGATCTCGTCGCGGCCGGGATCGAAGGCCGCCATGAATGGCACGGCGCCAATTCGACCCGTTGAGCCGGCCGCGAAACAATGCCGCGTCCCATCGTTTCTCCTTCCAACATCAGTGTTCTCTCAAAACCGTCGCCAATTTCCCGGAGATCCAACCGCCGCCACCGCGGGGCTGGGTATGGATGCCGATGGCAACAAGCCGGATGGAAAACCACGCGAGAGGACACAATGATCACTCTAGGAAAACCAGACAAGGACGGCCGGGTTGAGCTCGTGTTCACGCTCAACGGCGAGGTCACCGGTCCGGTCTCGGTCGTCGGGGATTTCAACGGCTGGGACCCTTACGCCCACCCCATGAAGCGTCAGGAGGACGGCAGGTACAGCGTGTCCGTCTCGGTCCCCGAGGGCGAGACCTTCGCCTTCCGGTACCTCGGCGAGGGCGGCCGCTGGTTCGACGACCCGCACGCCGCCGAGTTCGACGAGCGTGGCGCGATCGTGCGTGTTCCCCTCAGCAAGCGCCGCAAGCCCGTCGCCGCTACCACCACCCGGCGCACCGCCGTCCGGGAGTCTCAGCCCGCGTGACACCGCGAGGGGGGCCGTCGCCAGCTCGGTCATGGACCCATCAGATGACCCATCGTGACTGTCTCAGCCCGCGTGACACCGCGAGGGGGGCCGTCGCCCTCCGCCCCGCCGACAGGGGCCCCGGCGACGGCCCGGACCGGCGCCCCTTCCCGCCCCCATCCCCGCTGACCTCCGCCCTTCCGACGCTCCAGACGACGCTCCGGCGACGGTGAGAAAAGGAAAGGAAGGGCAAGCTTTCCGAAGAAATACGGCATGGCGACCATACCATTGTCATGTCATGAGTTTGCCATGGCCGTAAGCGACACATATCCCCTCTGTATGGCAATCATCGCGAAATGCCGGAATCAGAGCGGGAAGACACCATGAGCGCGGACGCCATTGCATATCTGAGCGAACTGGGCAGCGAACTGGAACGACGCGGTTTCATCGTCGGCCTGAACACCTCCCAGGGGCATCCGCCCCTGCTGGAGGTGGTCAACGCCGTCGCCCCCGTCATGCGTGACGCGATCCTGACCGGCGCCGACGACGAGGGGCGGCTGTGCTTCTGGTTCCCGTGGCGGGCGCCCATCGGCCCGGTCACCGACATCGGCGCGGCGGCCGACCGGGTGGAGCGGGTGCTCGCCGAGGCGGGGCGGCGCACCGGCTCGCCCACCGCGAGCGTCGCCCGAGGCGGGGCGGCCTTCCGGCCGATCCCGTAGGCCGGTCCTTAGGCCGGTCCTTAGGCGACAAGGCGGCATGCCGTGCCCACGCCCACGCCCACGCCCGCCGCATGGCGGCCCCGGCCGCCGGTCACGGCGAAACGCCGCCGCAATGGCGGAAAACGCCGGGCGCACGGCGGCAATTTTTATGCCACCATGACCCGATCCATGCGATGGCCCTCGATTTCCGCCTCGAAGTGGGCATATATCAATCGACCAGATCGTCCAGCCAACCGGGGTTTTCTCCCCATGGAGCCGTAACCCGCCGAAGCACCCCGAAGGAGGACGGATGATGACTCAGCCCCTAGTCGTCCGCTACGACGAGTGCCCGGTCATCTTCTTGATCAGGGATGCCGAGGGCGTGACCCTCATGCCGCCGGACGGCTTCCGCGACTGGGTCCGCGCGCAGTTCAGCCACACGGGGGCATGCGCCAGGAATTCCCACATCTGGGTTTACGACTCCAAGTCCACGTACGCCGCCGGGCAGCCTGTCGTCTTCTACATCACGATGAAAAACGACGGCAAAATGATCGTCCACGTGCGCACCCATCATGGCCCCGTCCTGGTGGAGAAGGACCCCTTCCAGGTGGACATCCGCATCTGACCACCGGTCCGGCGACCGCCCGCAAAGGGGCGAATCATCCGCGAACCCGCGGCCTCCGCAACGAAAGGAAGCCGCGGGTTTGAATTTCCCTGAACTCTCCCTAGGCACGCCCGCGATATTCTCCCGAGGCGTCCACGATATTGCCAAGTCCGCGACAATTCACCGCCACGTCCGGCTGGGAAATCTTTGCCACCAGATCACCCGCGACGCCCGGTTTTCCACCGCTGATCGCCCGCATTCTCCAAGTACTATTCGGAGGGATCATGGGTGGCGCCCGCGTCTGCGTATTCCGCTTCCTCGCGGAACCGGCGCCGCCCTGACACCGGCCGCGCCGGAAACACGCGGCGCCCGGAAACCAAGCGATGCCGGAAACAGGCGGTGCCGGAAGAGGCAGTGCCACCCCCACATCGCTCGTCTCAGCCCGCCGTGAGCATCCCAGCTGAATGGACCGCAGTGACCTTGGAGGCACGAACCAATGGCCACAACCGCTAGCGAGAGCGAACTCACCGGCGGCACACCGATACGGAACACGGGTTCGCCGCCGGGCGGCCGCCCCCCGTGGGGGGCACTGGCCGCCCGACCGGCGCAGGAGGCGGCCTGCCTGCTCGGCGCCGCCGCGGTCATGGGCTGGTCGTGGCCCGACGTCCTCCTCGCGACGGCGCTGGCCCTCCTGGTGAACGCCACGCTCGGGCTCTACGACCGGGCCGGGACCTGGTCGCACGCGCCGCGGTACCTGTGCTCCGGCCTGATCGTCGTCGCCATGGTCTCCGCTCCGGTCCTCCCCGGACTCACCGCCTGGCTCGCGGCGGCCGCCGCGTACGCGGCGCTGACGACCGCCTGTCACCTGGCCCGCCACCTTCCCCCAGCGCGACGCCGTGCCCGGCGCGCGGTGGTCGTCGGCGCCGGCCACGGCGGGCGGATCGTGGCCGAACTGCTCGCCCACCCGGAGGGCGGCATCGTGCCGATCGGCCTGATCGACGACGAGCCGGTCCGCGAGCACGTGCCGTGGTTCGGGACGCGGGCCGACTGCGTCGAGCTCGTGCGTGCCGTACGCCCGGACATCGTGATCATCACCGGCCCGCCGCTGGCGCGGGCGGCGCTTCACGAGATCGCCGGCCTCGGCTGCCGTGTCCTCCTCGCGCCGCCCCCGGACAGCCCGCTGCTGGACTTCATCTCTCCGGGCGACCACATCCGCGGCTTCCCGCTGCTGCCGATGGTCCCGCCCGCGCAGCGCCGGCCCGGCTGGGCGGTGAAGCGGGCGCTCGACGTGGTGATCGCGGCGCTCGGCCTGCTGGCCGTCTCCCCGCTGCTGGCGCTGTGCGCGCTCGCCGTGCGGCTGGAGGGCGGTCCCGGTGTGCTGTTCCGCCAGCAGCGGGTGGGCGCCGGCGGCCGGTGCTTCGAGCTGCTGAAGTTCCGCACGCTCGCGCCGGCCGACCCCCTGGAGTCGGCCACGCGCTGGACCATCGCCGACGACCGGCGCATCGGGCCGGTGGGCCGGTTCCTGCGCAAGAGCTCCCTCGACGAGCTGCCCCAGCTGTGGAACGTCCTGCGCGGCGACATGAGCCTGGTCGGGCCGCGGCCGGAACGGCCCTTCTTCGTCGACCGGTTCTCCAGCTCGCTGGCGCACTACGGCAGCCGCCACCGCGTGCCCGTGGGGATCACCGGCTGGGCGCAGGTCCACGGCCTGCGCGGCGACACCTCGATCGACGCCCGCGCCCGCTACGACAACCACTACATCGACAGCTGGACTCTGGGCCTGGACGTGCAGATCATGCTGCGGACCTTCGTCTGCGTGCTGCGCCTGGGCGGATAGGGCGGCGCATGACAGTCACGGCAAGCCGGGTCATCGGCACCGAGGTCGCGCCGCCCGGTCACCTCCTCCGCCCGGGCGTCTTCGCCGCCCTGACGGTGGCTCTGGCGTGCGTGCCCCAGGGCCACAAGGACGGCGCGTTCAGCGTGGCGGTCGCGGACGTCGCCGCCGTCGGGCTGGTCGCCGCCGCGGCGGTCACCGCCCGCGCGTCGCTTCGCCCGCTCTCCAGGCGCGTGTGGATCCTCGCCCCTCCCGTGCTCGCCGTCACCGCCGCCACGCTGGCCTCCCCCGACGCCGTCACCAGCCTGACGGGGTTCGTGCGGTTCCTGGAGGTCTTCGCGATCATCCCGCTCGCCGTCGTCCTCGTGATCCGCGACCGCGCCGGCCGCCGCCTCCTCATGGGGACCGTGCTCGCGGTGGCGCTGGTCCAGGCACTGGTGGGCCTGTGGCAGACCGCGACGGGCTCCGGCGCCTCCTACGCGGGCGAGCCGATCAGAGCGGTCGGCACCTTCGGAGCCGTCGACGTCATGGGGATGGCCACCCTCGTCAGCTACGGCCTGGTCGTCGCCCTCGCCGTGGCGCTGACCTGCCGCGGCCGGCGGCGCGGCCTGGCGATCCTCGCCCTGTGCGTGCTGGTCCCCGCGCTGACCGCCTCGCTGAGCCGGGGCGCCTGGGTGGCGTGCCTGGTGGCCGCGGCGGCCATGACCGTGCTGTCCGGGTGGCGTACGGCGGTGCGGGTCGCCCTCGTCGGCGCGGCGGCGGGCGTCCTGGCGACCGTGATCGGGATGGGCTCCCCCACCCTGGCCGAGCGCATGACATCCCTGATGTCCTCGACGTCCCAGCCCGACCAGTCCGTCACCGACCGCTACGGGCTGTGGGAGGCGGCCGTCGGGATGTGGCGGCACCACTCGCTGCTCGGCGTGGGCCCGCGCGGATTCGCCGAGCAGCGTGACGGCTACGCGCCCGTCCACGTGTCGGCGGGCAGCGACACCGCCGACCCGGTCAACGGCTTCCAGCGGCAGCCGCTGCTGTCGCCCCACAACATGTACCTGCTCGTCCTGAGCGAGCAGGGGCTGGTCGGGCTCACCGCCTTCTGCGCGCTGGGCGGCGGGCTGGCGGTGTGGGCCTGCCTGGCGGTACGGCGCCGCCGTACCGCCGCGAGCCTGACGGCCGCCGGGTTCGTCGCCTGGCAGCTCACCGACTTCGTCTACGCCGACCCGGGCGGACCGCCCACGGTGGTGACGGCGGTGATGATCGGCCTGGCGCTGTCGACGATCTGCGACGAGGTCCGCCCATGACCATGCTCGAAGACGAGGAGCGCGTCACCCGCTCGCGGCTGGTCCGCGCCACGGGCCTGACCGCCGTGCTGACGGCCCTGGGGTCGGCCCTCGGGTTCGTCCGCGACCTGCTCATCGCCGGCGTCTTCGGCGCCACCGCGCAGACCGACGCCTTCCTGGTGGCCTGGACGGTTCCGGAGACCGCCGCGTCGCTCCTGCTGGAGGGGGCGATGATGTGCCTGCTGGTGCCCATGTTCAGCCGCGCGCTGGTGGAAGGCAGGGACATCAGGGAGGTCGTGGGCGCCACGCTGCCCGTCGCCGCGGCCGGGTTCCTGGCCGTGACGGTCGCCGTCATGCTCGGCGCGCCCTGGATCGTCCCCGGCCTGGCGCCGGGGATGGACGAGCAGGAGCTGGCCACCGCCTGCACCCGCGTCACCTCGATCACCGTCGTCGCCTTCGCGCTGGCCGGTTACGCGAGCGCCGCGCTGCGCTCCAAGCACGTCTTCGGCCCCCCGGCCGCGATCTACGTCGCCTACAACGTGGGGATCATCGCCCTCATCGTCGCCGCGGAGCACGACCTGGGCGTGCTGGCCGCCGCCTGGGGCGTGGCCGCCGGCAGCCTGCTCATGGTGGCCGTCCAGCTGCCCGCCTTCCTGAGGAAGGTGGGGCTGCCGCGGCGCATCGTGACCCGCGCGGCCTTCTCGCTCGGCGGCTTCGTGCCCATCGCCACCTTCACGCTCGTCCGCCAGGGCCAGGTGTTCGTGGAGCGGCTGGTCGGCTCCACCCTGCCGGCGGGCTCGATCTCCCACCTCAACTTCGCGCAGAAGATCGCCCAGGTGCCGATGATCATCTCGCTGATCGTCGCCACTGTGACGTTCCCCGCCCTGGCCCGCAGCATCTCGGCCGGGGACGAGGCGGGCGCGCGGCGCCGGGTGACCGACGACCTGCTGGTGGCCGGGGCCATCGTGCTGTGCTCGACCTCGTTCCTCGTGGTGTTCGCCCCGGAGATCGTCCGGCTCCTGCTGGAGCGCGGCGCCTTCACCGCCGCCGACACCGCCCACACGGCCTGGAGCATGCGGCTGTACTCCCTCGGACTGCTCGGCCAGACGGTCGTGGGCGTGGTCTACCGCGTGTACTTCTCCGCCGAGCGGCCCTCCTGGGTGCCGGCCGCCACCATGGGCGCCGGCCTGGCCTGCACGGCCGTGGGCGCTTTGGTGCTCGCGGGCCCCCTCGGCGCCGGCGGCATCGCGCTCTCCAACGCCGCGGGCATCACCCTGACCGCCGTCCTGCTGCTGGCCGGCTGGCGCACGCCCGTGCGGCTGCCCAGGGCGGCCGTCGCCCTGACGACGGCCCGGCTCGTGGCCGCCGCCGTGGCCGCGGGCCTGGCCGGCCACCTGCTGCGCCCCCTGCTCCAGCCCCTCCCCCTGCCACTGGCCCTGGGCGCGGGGGGCGTCACCGTGACGGCCGTCTTCGCGCTCGCCGCCGTCCTCACCGGACTCAAGGAGGAGTTCGCGACCATGCGCACCGCAGAGAAAGACCGACCACGATGAGAGCAAGCGCCGCGGCGCCGTACGTGCTGATGTACCACTCCGTCGACCACTACGAGGCGGACCCGTACCACATCACCGTCACCCCGGAGCGGTTCGCCGCCCAGATGGCGTGGCTGGCGGGCCGCGGGCTGCGCGGGGTGTCCGTGCGGGAGCTGCTGCTGGCCCAGTACACCAGGCGGGCGCGCCGCCTCGTCGGCCTCACCTTCGACGACGGGTACGCCGACTTCGTCACCCAGGCCGTGCCGATCATGCGGCGGCACGGGTTCACCGCCACGGTCTTCGTCGTGGCCGGGAAGATCGGCGGCGTCAACGACTGGGATCCCGACGGGCCGCGCAAGCCGCTGATGACGGCCGAGGACCTGCGGTGGGCGGTCGCCGAGGGCATGGAGGTCGGCTCCCACACCGTCACGCACGCGGTCCTGGCCTCGGCGGACCCCTACGACGTCGAGCGGGAACTGAAGACCAGCCGGGTGCTGCTGGAGGAGATCGTCCAACGCCAGGTCGAGGGCCTGGCCTACCCGTACGGCGCGATCGACGAGAACGCGGTCGACGCCGCCCGGGCCGCCGGGTACTCCTACGCCTGCGCCATCAAGCCGCCGGCCGCCGACCAGCACACGCTGCCGCGCACCTACATCGGCCAGCGCGACGGCCTGCTCCGGCTGTACGCCAAGCGCGCCCGGCACCGCTGGAAGTGGAGGCGCGGGCGATGAAGGTACTGCACGTCATCACCGGCCTGGCGGCGGGCGGGGCGGAGCGGCAACTGCTCGACCTGGTCTCCCACCACACCCTCCGATCGGAGGTGGCGGTGCTGACCAACCCGGGCGTGATGGCCGGCGCCATCCGCGACAGCGGCGTCCCGGTGCACCACCTGGGCATGACCGGCAACCGCGACCTGCGCGTGCTGCCGCGGCTGGCCAGGCTCATGCGGGCCGGGCGCTACGACGTGGTCCACACCCACCTCTACCGCGCCGGGCTGTACGGCCGGCTCGCCGCCCGGATGGCGGGCGTGACCGCGATCGTGGCGACCGAGCACTCCATCGGCGAGGAACGCATCGAGGGCCGGCGGATCACCTGGCCGGTCCGCATGCTCGCCAGGGGCGGCGAGCGGCTCGGGCACGCGACGATCGCCGTGTCCATGGCCACGGCCCGGCGGCTGCTGGCGTGGGGCGTGCCGCGATCACGCATCGAGGTGATACCCAACGGCATCGACAGCCGGGTCTACGCCTTCGATCCCACCCTGCGCAAGGTGACCAGGAGCCGGCTGGAGATCCGCCCGGGCACGGTCGTCGTCGGCGGTGTGGGACGCCTGGACCACGGCAAGCGGTTCGACGTGGCGATCAGGGCGGTCGCCGACGTTCCCGACGTCGTCCTGCTGCTGGTGGGCGACGGGCCGGCGCGCCTGGACCTGCTGGCCCTCGCCCGCCGCCTGAACGTGGCCCACCGCGTGCTGTTCGCCGGCGAGTCGGCGCAGGTGCCCGCCCTGCTGTCGGCCATGGACCTCTTCGTCGCGCCCTCGCCCGAGGAGACCTTCGGGCTGGCGGTCGTCGAGGCGCTCGCCGCCGGCCTGCCCGTGCTCTACAACGCCTGTCCGGCGCTGGAGGAGCTGCCGCCCGGCGCCGCTCCCGGCGCGCGCCGGGTGGCCTGCGACCCGGACGCGATCGGTGACGCGATCCGGGCCCTCATCGCCGGCGGGCTCACCCGCCATCCCTGCCCGGCCGCCGTCGCGCACTACGACATACGGCATCACGTGGCCCGCGTGGAGGGCCTCTACCAGCGGATCCTCGAGCAGGCGGCCAAGGCCGGGACCGCTGGACCGACCCTGGAGGAATATCAATGATGAGTTCGAAAGCGGTGGCCTTGCTCCGGTGGTGGCCGCAGGCCGCCGCCGTGCTCGCGGGGCTGGCGGCGGGGCTGGGGTTCTCCCTGCTGAGGGAGCCCGTCTACACCTCGGAGGCCTACGTCGTCGTGGTCGCCAAGGACCGGGGCGACGTCGAGCAGGCCACCCGCTTCGCGCAGGCCTTCGCCAAGATCGTCACCCAGCCGGCCGTGCTGGGCTCGGTGATGCTGCTCAACGTGCCCAGACAGTCCGTCGACGACCTGCAGCGGGTGGTGCGCGTGTCGGCCTCCCCCGACGCGCCGGTGATCAGCCTGAACGCCTCCGCCACCACCTCCGAGCGGGCCGCCCACCAGGCCAACGCGGTCGCCCAGGCGCTCATCGCCTACGCCAACAGCCACTCGGCCGACACGGGCGTGCGCATGGCCAGCCTGTCGGCGGCCCACCCGCCCACGCGGCCCTCCTCGCCCAACCTGGCGGTCAACCTGGCCGTGGGGGGCGCGGCGGGGGCGCTGCTGGGCTCGCTGGCGTATCTGGTGCGCCCCGCGCCGGGGTCGCGGCTGCGCCGTACCGGAACCGGGCCCCAGGAGGTGGCGTTGCCGCAGGTCGTCGGCAAGCCCGGCAAGGAGCGGGTGAAAGAGCGGGTGCCCGGCAAGGAGAAAGAGAAGGTGGAGGCATGACGGCGCGCACCGGGCTGCGGGAGTGGGCGCTCCACCCCGTGACCGATCCCGGCGAGTGGGGAAGCCTGAAGGAGGAGTGGGACGACCTTTACGACCGCTGCTCGACGGCCACGCCGTTCCAGACGCATGCGTGGCTCGACTCCTGGTGGCGCGAGTACGGCAGGCCGGAGCACCTGCGGATCTTCCTGCTGCGCCGCCACGAGCGGCTGGTCGGGGCCCTCCCCCTCATGGCCGGGCGCCGCCTGGGCTGCCGCGTCCTGAGTCCCGTCGGCGCAGGGCAGTCCGACTTCACCGACATCCTGCTCGACGACGAGCACCGGGAGGAGGCGGCCAGGGCCATGGCCGAGGCCGTCCTGGGCCAGCCGGGCTGGGACGTGGTCGACTTCCCGGAGATCCGCCCGGGCTCGGCGCTCGACCGGGTGCGTGCCGGCTGGCCGGGGTCCCACTGGCGGCTCCCGGCCTCGCCGTGCCTGCAGATCCCGGCCGCGACCATGGACGCCCACCTCGCCGGCATGGACACGCGCACGGCCGGCAAGCTACGCCGTACCCTGCGCAGGATCGACAACCTGAACGTGTCGGTGACCGCGGTCCCCGCCGAGCAGGCGGCGCGGGGCATCGCGGACCTGCTGCGGCTGCACGCCCTGCAGTGGGCCGGGCGGGGGATCAACCCGGAGCACCTCAGCCCGCGGTTCTCGGGCCACCTGACGCGCGCCGTCCGGTCGCTCATCGCCCAGCGGCGGGCGGCGCTGACGGAGTTCCGGGTGGACGGGCGGCTGGTGGTCTCCGACCTGTGCCTCATCGGCAAGGACTTCACCGGCGGCTACCTGTACGGCGCGCACCCGGACCTGCGCACGAAGATCGACATCTTCGCGCTGCTGCTGCGCCACAACCTCCAGGCCACGTACGCGCGTGGCATCCCGACGCTGAGCCTGCTGCGCGGCACCGAACCCCACAAGATCAAGTGGGGCGCCCAGCCGGTCGACAACCACCGGCTGATCCTTGGCCGCGGCGGGCAGGCGGCCTGGTACGCGGCCCACGCCCGGACCGAGCGGGCCGCCAGGACCTTCGCCAAGCAGCGGTGGCCCTGGCTGGCGCGCTTCGCGCCCGCACCGCAGGAGGGCGAGCGCTGATGCCCTCCGTCCTCCATGTCAGCCAGCCCGCGGACGGCGGCGTGGCCCGCTATGTCGCCGCCGCCGCGTCCGACCAGGTGACCCGGGGCTGGCCGGTCACCGTGGCCGCGCCCGCCGCCTTCGACGCGCCGGGGATCGAGCATGTGCCGTGGGAGGCCGGACGCTCGCCCGGGCCCGGCTGCCTGCCGGAGCTGCGCCGCCTGCGCGAGATCGTCGACCGCGTCGACCCCGACGTCGTCCACCTCCACTCCGCCAAGGCGGGCCTGGTGGGACGCCTGGCCGTCCGCGGCCGGCGGCCGACGATCTTCCAGCCGCACGGCTGGTCCTGGCTGGCGTGCCGGGGGCCGATGGTGCGGGCCGCGGCGGCGTGGGAACGCGCGGCGGCCCGGTGGTGCGACGCCGTGGTGTGCGTGGGCGAGGGCGAGGCCGAGCTCGGCCGGGAGAAAGGCATTACCGGCGAGCTGGTCGTCGTGCGCAACGGCGTGGACCTCGACTGGTTCCATCCGGCGGACGAGGAGGCCAGGGAGCGCGCCCGCCGCGGGTTCGGCCTGCCCGGCAACGCGCCCCTGGCGGTGTGCGTCGGCCGCGTGACCCGGCAGAAAGGCCAGGACGTGCTGCTCCGGGCCTGGCAGCAGGTCAGGCGGGAGTGTCCCGCCGCCCTCCTCGCGATCGTGGGCGACGGGGACATGCGACACGACCTCGAACGGCTCGCGGTCCCGGGAGCCGGCTTCTACCCGCCGGTCGGCGACGTGCGGCCCTGGTACGCCGCGGCCGACGTGGTCGTCCTGCCCTCCCGCTGGGAGGGGCTGCCGCTGACCGTCCTGGAGGCGCTGGCGAGCGGGCGCCCGGTGGTGGCCACCGCCGTGCCCGGGCTGGCCGAGGTGGTCACGCCCGACGTGGGCGCGCTGGTCCCCGCCGAGGCGGTCGAGGCGCTGGCCGCCGAGCTCGCCGTACGGCTGGCCCAGCCCCAGATCGCCTGGGCGGAGGGGCAGGCGGCGGCCATCCGGGCGAAGGAGTTCCACGCCGGGACGGCCTTCGACCGCCTGGCGGCTCTGACGGCCCGAGTGGCGGAACTTTCTCCCCGAATCACCCATCGGGGATATTGACCTCCAATTCCGCGGAGCCGCCAAAAGAGCCTGAGACTATTTTATCCCGTAATTCTGGATGCCGAATCGGTGTTTGCGGCTTCTTTGCGCACAATTCAAAATAGCGCACGTTCGACGGTAATCACCCTCGGGTAGACCGTAGCTGCCTGACCGGCAGAGAAATTACCCTGTAAAAGAAACGGGAGAATCATGGCCTTCAAGGCAATCAGACACGGCGTTCGCATTCTCGCCATTTCCACCGTTGGGGCAGGCGCTTTCCTGCTGCCTTCGGTGGGCGTGAGCGCTCAGGCGACCGCCGTCCCCGTCTCGGGCGTCAAGGCCAGCCGGCCTCTTGATCCGAAGCCCACCACCCGCGACCAGGACCGCTGGTCTCGTGATCTGAAGCCCACCATCCGCGACATCCGCAACCAGGGCGGCTGGCCTCGTGACCTGAAGCCCACCGTCCGCGACGACCGCGACCAGGGCGGCTGGCCTCGTACCCTGAAGCCCACCGTCCGCGGCAACAACGACCAGGGCGGCTACTCCTGGTCGCGCAAGTCCAACGGGCACCAGCGGGACCACGTGCACAACCACAAGCGTGGCCCGCGCGGCCCGCAGGGTCCGCGTGGTCTCCAGGGCCCGCCCGGACCGGCGGGCTCCTCCGTCGGCATCGACACGGCCCCCCACGGCGGCAACAAGTTCATCGGCGTCGTCCGGAGCGGCGGCCAGACCTGGATCCGCGACCCTCGCGGAAGCGGGCCGTACTGGTACAACCTCTCCGGCCTGTCCGGCTACCCGCGCAGCGTCGTGGACGTGACGCTCGCCACCCTGGGCGACTCGATCGCCGTCACGGTGCTGACCTCGACCGGCGGGGTCTACCAGACGCGGTGCGCGGTCACCCACTCAGACAAGCCGGACTCCTGGCCGAAGAACTGCACGGCCTTCATCAACCACACACCGCCCAACATGTAGGACGGCCGAGGTCCTTGATGCCGTGCTCCACGAGGGGCACGGCATCTTCTCGTGCTCGCCCGGACGCTAGGACCGAGAGGTGCCGGAGGGCCGCGGCGTGACGATCGGCATCGTGGTGGGGCTGGGCACCGGCTTGCCCGGCGCGGGCATGACCTGGGGCGCCGGCGCCGGCACAGGCGAGAGCGCGGTCGCCGGCACGGGCGGGAACGCGGTCGCCGGCGCCGTGACCGCCGGGAGCGGCCGCGACGGCGCGGCCGCGGTGGGCCAGGGCGCCGGGGACCACAAGCCGGAGGAGACGGCGGACGGCCACGGGCTCGCCGGCTGGGCCGCGGTCGGCTGTGAGGCCGGCTGCGTGGCCGGCAGGGTGGGTGGCAGGATGGGTGGCGGTGTGCCTGGCGGTGTGCCAGGCTGCGTGGGCGGCTGGGAGGTCGCCTGAGTCGGCTGAGTCGTCGACGTCGGCGTGGGACTCGGGTTCGGCTGAGCTCTCAGCAGCCTGCGGTAGACGTCGGCGGACCGCGAGTTGGCCGGGCACTGCCAGACCCCGTGCGGGCAGTAATCCGAGATGGAGTGGTAGGCGACGTTATGGGTGGCGATCCAGTCCAGCATCTCGCGGACGTACTCGGGGCGGTCGCCGTACCGGAACAGCCCCCATTCGGGGAACGACATCGGCTTGCCGTGGGCAGCGGCGAACTCGGCGTGGTGCCGCAGGCCGTACGGCTGGTTGACGTAGTCGGAGAAGCTGCGTCCCGGCGCCTGGTCGTAGACGTCCATGCCGATGATGTCCACCACGTCGTCGCCCGGGTAGCAGGCGGTCCACGCGATGGCGTCACTCCCCCGGTTGGGCGTGAAGTCGAAGCGGAAGCTCTGCCCGGGGACCGACCGCATGCTCGTGACGATGCGCCGCCAGTACTCCTTCCACGCCGGGGGATTGGGGGCGCAGCGGCTGGAGTAGGTCGTGCCGTTCATCTCCCAGCCGATGACGATGACGGAGTCCCCGGCCCCGGCGGCCACCAGCTTGGTGGCGAGGTCCTGGAAGATCAGGTCGAAGGCCCCCGCCGCACCCGCCCTCAGCAGCACCGAGACCTCGAAGTCGGACATGCCGCTCTCGTTGGGCGCGATCATGGGCACGTTGATGGCGAGGACACGGCCCGGCTTGGCGGACTTCCACCGCGTCCAGGGGTCGAGGATGAAGCCCGGGCCCCGCAGCGACTCCCACGTCTCGCCCGGCAGGTAGGTGCGGCCGACCGTCACCTCCCTGCCCAGCCACGCCTCGAAGCCCGGCACGCGGGCCACGCCTCGGAAGTCGGACCCCAGGAACACGCCGAGCGCGGCCTTGCCCGCCCCGTTGGGAAGCTCGGAGCGCATCGCCTGCTGGGCACCGGCGACGGCGACGGACAGGACCGCGACCCCGAGCACACCGAGCGCCAGCGTTGGTGGAACGCGGCCCCATCTCACGTTTCGTCGCCTCTCGATGCGTCGACGACCGGCTGACATCATGTGAAACTTCTATTCCCTCTCGCGGCAACCCGAGAACATTTGACGCGATCGGCGGTTCGTGGCGAATAACGCGATTCGCCGATCGAAACGAGCCAATGTCAGAAAAGCGTCAAACGCCGCTAAAGAAAAACCGCTCGAACATGGCGCAAGCGCGCGTCGCGGCGCATCCGTGATAGGACTACCGCCATGGTCATGGATTCGCCGGAACACGGCGCGAGGGCCGTGGGCGTCCCCTTGTCGGTTGACGTGGGGACTCCGGCGGTCGTCATACGGATGAACCGAAATCCCTTTCACCACGGCACGCTGGCGGCCATTCGCACGCTCGGCCGGCTGGGGATCGAGGTTCACGCGGTCCTGGAGGCCGCGCACGGGCCGGTGGCGCACTCGAGATACCTGACCGCCCTCCACACCTGGCAGGGCGGCGACCGCTTCGAGGCGACCCTGCTCGCGCTCGCGGCGCGCATCGGCAGGCGCGCCGTGCTGTTCGCGATGGACGACCTGACGGCCATCAAAACGGTCGAGCACGCCGCCGACCTGGCGGAGGGCTTCCTGCTGCCGCGGCAGGAGGCCTCGCCGGTACGGCTGGCCGACAAGGCGAGCCTGGCCGACGTCTGCCGCGACCTGGGCGTGCCGCACCCGGAGACGCTGGTGGTCGACGACCCCGGCCAGCTGGCCACCGCCGTGGCGAAGCTCGGCTACCCGCTGGTGGCCAAGTGGGCCAGGCCGTGGCTGCCGCGGACGGGCGGCGGCCCCGGCACGACCGTGGTCATCCGCGGCAGCCGCCAGGCGGCGATGCTGCCGGGCCTGGACATCGGGCCGGACAACGCGCTGCTGCTCCAGCGGTACATCCCGCACCGCCCGGGAAGCGACTGGTTCTTCCACGGCTACTTCTCGGGCGACTCGACGTGCCTGTTCGGCGGCGCCGGGCGCAAGGACCACGCCTATCCCCCGGCGGCCGGCCTCACCACGCTGGGCCGCTGGCTCCCGAACCCCCGGCTGGAGGAGACCGCCCGCGGCCTCGCGGCCGCCCTGCGCTACACCGGCATCCTCGACCTGGACTTCCGCTACGACGCCGAGCACGACCGCTACTGCCTGGTCGACTTCAACCCCCGCGTCGGCGCGCAGTTCCGGCTCTTCAGCGACACCAACGGCATGGACGTCGTCAGGGCCGCCTTCGTGGACCTCACCGGCGGCGCGCTGCCCGCGGTCCGTCCGGTGTACGGCAGGACGTACCTGGTCGAGAACTACGACCTGGTCCAGCGGATGATCCCGCGGCGCGGCGCCCCCGGCAGGCGGACGGTGAGCTGGCTGCGCTGCCTGGTGGAGGCCGACGAGCTGGCCTGGTACGCCGCCGACGACAGGAAACCGTTCGCCGGGATGGTCGGGTACACGCTCCGCCGTACGCTCACCCGCTGGCTCCCCGCCCGCTGAACCGCCACACACCGCCACTCATCACCATCAAGCTCAGAGCAGGGGTAAAACACATGATCGACGTCGCCATTGTGGGCGCCGGCCCCTACGGCCTGTCCGTCGCCGCTCACGCGCTGGCGCATGGCCTGGAGGTCCAGGTCTTCGGCCGGCCGATGGAATCGTGGGACCGGAACATGCCGGTGGGCATGTTGCTGAAATCCGAGCCGGCGGCGTCCAACCTCGCCGATCCCGGCCGTCACTTCACCTTCGAGGACTACTGCGCGCGCAACAGCCTGCCGTGCGGGTACGGCCAGCCCATCCCGGTGGATCGGTTCGTCGACTACGGGCGCTGGTTCCAGAAGAACGCGGTGCATGACTGCGTCGTCCCCGTCGACGTGACGCGGGTGGCCAAGGACGAGGACGAGTTCGTGGTCACGCTGTCGACCGAGGAGGTCGTGCGGGCCAGGACCGTGGTGCTGGCGCTGGGCTTCCTGCCCTTCGCGCACCGCCCCGCCGTACTGGAAGGGCTGCCGGGGGAGCTGTCCCTGCACAGCTGCCAGGTGCACGACCCGGCACGCTTCGCGGGCAAGGACGTCGCGCTCATCGGGGCGGGGCAGTCGGCGCTCGAGACGGCCTGCCTGCTGCGCGAGGCCGGCGCCCGGCCGCTCGTCGTGGTGCGCACGGCGGCCCTGGAGTGGAACACCGTGCCCGTGGTCAACCGCAGCCCGCTGGCCCGCGCGCTGGCGCCCATGTCGGGCCTGGGCACCGGGTGGAAGTCCTGGGTGTGGTCGGAGCTGCCCGGCGTGGTGCCCTCCCTTCCGGCCTCGGTACGGCGGCGCATCGTCCGCAACACGCTCGGCCCGGCCGGATCGTGGTGGCTGAGGGAGCGCTTCGCCGGCATCCCGGTGCTGCTGTCGACGCAGCTCAGGGAGGCGCGTGCGGGCGACGACGTCACCCTCACCCTCCAGGGCGCCGACGGGGAGGTCACGACCGTCCGCACCGACCACGTCATCGCGGCCACCGGCTACGTGGTGGACGTCGCCCGCATCACCGTGCTCGACCGCCAGGTCCGGCGCGCGGTGCGGCACCTGAGGTCGGCGCCCCGGCTGTCGAGGCACTTCGAGACGAGCGTGCCCGGCCTCTTCATCGTCGGCCTCGCCGCCGCCCCGACCTTCGGGCCGGTGATGCGATTCGTCCACGGGACGCGGTTCGCGGCCCGCACGGTGACGTCCGGCCTGGTGCGATCCGTGCGGAAGTGAGGCTCTTCTGGCGAGGGTGCCGGGCGGTCGGCGCTGGGCTGATGTGGTCCTCGTGCCGGTCACCGGCACGAGGCCAGCGGCGTGCTCGTCCGGCGCGCGTCCCTTTTCGCACGGGTCAACCTATCTGGACCAATCTCGGCCTACGGCTCCGCAAGGCTCCTGAAAACAGGTGAATTAAGTCTGGAATACGGATTCGCCGCCAGAAAAACGGGATGATCAGAGATTAAGCCTTCTTTGCTGCTATTCGCTTGCTCACACCGTTAAACAGGGGTCTACTGGATCATGGCGGCCTCCACGCGGTAAGGCCGAGCATCAGATCGAGATCAACGAGGAGTAAAATGCTTAAGCAGTTTCTCGTCGGCGGCGCCGTGATCGCGGGGCTCGCCGGCTTCGCCTCTCCGGCCCTGGCCGACGGCGATCCACGGCCACACCAGGGCATCAAGCACAACACCGGCACGGCATCCGACAACATCATCATCTGCGGCAACCAGGGAATCGGCGACGTCGCTCTCATCCTTCTCAACCTCGTGCCGGTCAACCTCGCGCACAACCAGCCGGTGGACTGCAGCATCACGGTCAAGCAGGAGTAGGACGAAGACGGACAACGTCACCAACGGTCCGTCCTGCACGTGTTCGGCAGGTTTGGCCGCACAACCTCCGAACCCGTGCCGGGGCTCCCGAAATCTCCTTTCTTGAGGATTTAGCCCCCTCTGGGCATATAGCCGAAATCGCGGGCGTCGTGGTCTTAGCCACGACGCCCGCTTTTTGCCGTTGATGACCCGGCTGAAAGCGGGTTGGGGGATCTGCCGCGATTCACCACCATGCGCTTTCCCCCTGAGGCGCCGTCCCGGCAAGGCTTGAAGATTCTTTACGGCGGCGGCTGCGTTCGTGGCTTGCGCCTCGTCGGACGGGCCGGTCTACTCTCTAGCGGCTCATTCGCCGTGGCGTGAGCTGACGCCAGGCCGAGAGCGATTCCTCAGGCCGAGACCGATCGGGAGTCCCCATGCTCAAGAGGCTCGCATCGGGCGGTGCCGCCCTCGCGACATTCGCCGGCATGCTGCTCGTCACCCCGGCCCACGCCGAGACGCCTCGTCCGGACGACTTCGACACGCCCATGCCGTACGGAAACGTGATCGTGTGCGGCAATTCCGGAATTGAGTCACTTCTCATCATCCTTGCCCCCATCGCCCCGACGGCCCTCGCCGAGCAGCGGCACGTCGACTGCGGCATTCATGTCCACTCGACCCGCCCGGACCACGGCGAGGGCTGAGAAGGGCACACCCGCGGGGACGGCGCCGAAGAGGCCCGCCGCCACGGCGGCGGACCACCGGTCCGCAGTCCGGCGCGACGGCTGGCGCGGCGGTGGCCCGGTGGTGGTGGCCCGGTGGTGGTGGCCCGGTGGTGGCGCGGTGGTGGCGCGACGGCGATCGGCCTTCCGCCGGACGTGACCGGCCCCGGCCGGGCCCGCCCGGTGCACAGGGCGACGCGCGTCATATTTGTTTCGCTGATTTCAACGGCCGCCGGTCCGGCGGCCATTCTCTTTGCAGACCTTTCGGCTCGACGTGAATGCGTCACGCCATCGCCTTCCGGCTAAAGAAAGTCCTGGCATGTTTGGCGATTCTTTACGGCGGAGGCGGCACTCTTAGCTTGCTTCTCATCCGGCAGGCCGGTCTACTTGCTTACCGGCTCATCCCATTGGGAAACGAGCTGAATCCTCACACCGAGATTG
This sequence comes from Thermoactinospora rubra, assembly GCF_002093975.1. Taxonomy (GTDB): domain Bacteria; phylum Actinomycetota; class Actinomycetes; order Streptosporangiales; family Streptosporangiaceae; genus Nonomuraea; species Nonomuraea rubra_A. The sequence goes on along the minus strand of NZ_KZ084324.1, from coordinate 315,589 downwards.
ATCGGGAGATCAGATGCTCAAGAAGCTCGCGTTCAGCGGTGCCGTGATCGCTGCGTTCGCCGGTGCGGCCCTCGCCACTCCGGCCCTGGCCGACACGTGGCCGAACGAGCTCGAAAAGAACGTCTCCGAGGCGTCCGGCAACATCGCCGTGTGCGGCAACCGTGGCCTCGGCGACATCCTCATCCCTCTCGTTCCGCTCACTCCGGTTACCATCGCCGACGACGAGTCGGTGGAGTGCAGCGTCAAGGTCGTCCAGGACTAGGACGAGGCGCAGAATATCCAGATCAGCGAAGTCTGATCGACCATAGGGGGCCGGCCATGAAATTGGCCGGCCCCCTGTTTTTTCGTCCTGAGAAGCTTTTTTCATCCCGAGAAGCGAAAGCGCCGCATCTTTCGTGAACCGTCCGGTCCGGTGGCCAATTGTCATTTCCGCCGGATCTTGCCGGAATTCGGCGACATCGAGGCTGTCCGGCGGGGCATCGCGTGCGCGGGATGCCCGTTCAGGCCATCGGCTCACCGCGCGGCCCTGTGAGCGCCTGAGGCGCCGCCGGCCGTCGACCGGGTGTGGCGGCACTGGACCTCCTTCGGCCGCGCCGTGACGATCCGAGCGGCCTCGGCGAAGCCGAGGCTAGGGGAGAAGCAGGTGGTGGGCCGCCCGGTCGTGGCCGGGGGCACTGGGAGGTTGGGTGCTGGTGCGCCGCCCCCAACCGGCGGCGCGCCAGGCCGGAAGGCAGCGCACCAGGCCGGAAGGCAGCGCACCAGGCCGGAAGGCGATTGCCGCGGCCATGACGACCCGCCTGACCCCGCCTCCATTCCCTCAGCGATTTGGCCGACCCTTTGACCGGCCATCGCCCACGGAGCCGGCCAGATCGTCGGCCCGCCTCCGATCCCGCGGCATTTTGACCGGCCGCCCGGCTCATCCTGTCCTGGCGCGGGCCGTACCGGCGCCTGAACCGACCAGCCGTGCCGCGCGGCAGGCGTGTCCGCACCGTCAGTGTCCACGCCCTCGATGTCCACGCCCTCGATGTCCACGCCCTCGATGTCCACGCCCTCGATGTCCACGCCCTCGATGGGCGTCGCCGAGGTGGAAGAGCCTGCCGGTCAGCCTTGCGGCTTTGGTCAGGCTCGCCAGACATGCCGGACATTGCATATTCAACCTGCATAACGGCCGCTTGCCCTTCGCAGGGCCGTTCACGCCGAGCTTCAATCCTGCCCGTTTCATAGCAAGATGCCTATCTTGCACCACCCTTTCCTGACAGCTACGGACTTCCATCGGCAAACGGCGGCGGGCTTATGTCCATCAACCACCACATCACCGCTTCGCCTCCCGTTCCGCCGGGCACACAAAAAAGACCCTTATGTCCCGGACACCGGATTTGCCGCCAGAAAAACGTGTTGAGGAGAGATTAAGAGTTCTTTGCCGCTATTCGCTTGCTCACGGCTTTAAATGCCGGTCTACTAGCTCATGGTCAGCCTTGAAGCGGCAAGGCTGAGCTATCAGGTCGAAATCAACCAAGGAGTAACATGCTCAAGCAGCTTCTCGTCGGCAGCGCAGCGATCGCGGCCCTGGGCCTCGCCACTCCTGCGTTCGCGGGCGACGACCCCTGGAAGAAGGACGTCAAGATCAACACCGCCACCGCGGACGACAATGTTGCCGTCTGCGGCAACCAGGGAATCGGCGACGTCTTCATTGGCGTCCTTCCGATCGCATCGCCGATTAACACCGTCTCCAAGGACCCGGTGAGCTGCTCCGTCGGCATCAGCCAGAAGTAGCGGGCGCGGAGTACCCCATGAAGGGCGTCGGGTCCTGTCCGCACATGGACTTGAACAGCCAGGCGCCTATCCAGAGGTTCCAGGGCCGAAGCGTTCTCACGTCATGAGACCGAGGAGCTGAAGACCCCAGGGCCTGAGCGTTCTCGGCTGGTGAGACAGAGTGAGTCGGACGAGGGCGGGATAGGGATCCAACGCCCGGACAGCAAACGCGGCCCCGGTGATCGTCGGTTGTCGAAGCCAGCCGATCGAGAACAGGGGTCGCGTTCGCACATCGTCTCCCCCTGCCGGTGCTCATCGCCTGTGGAGCGCACGTCACCTCCACCGACCTCCTCACCGGCCCGGACCACCTCCCTGGCGCCGATCACCCGGTTCGTCCGCGGATACGGCCCCGGCGTGCTCGCCTGTGCCGCCCGCCCGGCACCGCCGACCATGGGGCGGCTACGGCAGCGCCGTCCGCCCGCTCGCCGACACCCGCCACGCCACCCGGACCATCCTGGCCCAGCGGCGGACCGGGCCACAGGCAACGCGATCCCGCCTCACGGCGCTGCCGGCCGGCCTCGACCTGACCAACGTGGCGGCTTCCTCCGGCATCTTGCACGCCAGTACGGCCATGCCCGCCGGCTGCCGCCGGCTGCTGCTCGTCAAGGGCGGCCCACGCCGCACTGCCGCCTCAAGGCGTTGCCCTGACGCCAGGGTGTCCTCAACAACGGCGGCGACGAGCAGGCCCACGGCCGCCCGCGAGGTCCGCCGTCTGAAGGCCGCCCTGGTCCGGCACGGTCCGCCTTCCCATACCGCTCAAGCCCGCAGGTCGAGCGCCGCCGCACCGACCGCGGACCGGCGAGGCCACGATCGTCATCGTCTACGCCACCGCCCCGGGATCCGGCATCCGGGTCGGCGTGCATGATCGGCTGGACCGGCATCGCCGCTGCCGACAACCGCTGCCGCAGCCATCCCTCAGGCGGTCTTCGGCGCCCCGGCCTCACAATGTGAGGACCTTCGACCCGTATCGGACATTGCACACTCAACCTGCGTAACGACGGCTCGCCCTTCACGAGGCGTTCGCGCCGGGCTTCAACCCTGCCCATTTCATAGCTAAATGCCCATCTTGCACCATCTTTTCCCGGCAGCTACGGACTTCTATCGACAAACGGCGGCAGGCTGATGGACATCAACCGCCAGATCACCGCTTCGCCTCCCGTTCCACCGGACGCGCAAAAAGGCATCCTATGTCCTGGATATCGGATTTGCCGCCAGAAAAACGTGTTGGGGAGAGCTTAAGAGTTCTTTGCTGCTATTCGCTTGCTCGCGCCGTTAAACGGGGGTCTACTAGCTCATGCCAGCCTTGAAGCGGCAAGGCTGAGCTATCAGGTCGAAATCAACCAAGGAGTAACATGCTTAAGCAGATTCTCGTCGGCGGCGCGGCGATCGCGAGCCTGGCTGTCGCCGCTCCTGCATTCGCGGACGGCGACCCCGGGAAGGACATCAAGATCAACACCGCCAGCGCGAGCGGCAATGCCGCTGTCTGCGGCAACCGCGGCGCCGGCAACGTCACCGTGCCCATCATTACGCTCCTGGCGCCGATTGGGACCATCTCCCAGGACTCGGTGACCTGCTCCGTCGGCATCAGCCAGGAGTAGCGGGCGCGGAGTACCTCATGAAGGGCATCGGCCCTGTCCGCACATGGACTTGAGCAGCTAGCGACACCGGCGGTCCGGCACGCATCCAAGGTGCCGTGGGGCAGGTAGGACGAGCAGGCAGCCGGGCCCATGAGCAGGACTTCCGCCGATCTCCTTCATGAGGGAGCATTCTCGACGTACACCCGAATTCGCGGGCGTCGTGGCAAGTGCCGCGACGCCCGCTTTTTGCCGCCGATACTCCACCTCAACCGCTCATTTGTGTATACCATCAGATTCGCACCGCCCCCGATCCGGCGCGCATTTTTGCTTGCAGGGCCGTTCGTTAAGGCTTGAATATTCTTTACGGCGAGAGCGGTGTTATCCGCTTGCTTCTCATCTGGCAGGCCGGTCTACTACTGGCCTACCGGCTCATCCCTCCGGGAAACGAGCTGAATCCTCAGACCGAGACCGATCGGGAGATCAGATGCTCAAGAAGCTCGCGTTCAGCGGTGCCGTGATCGCTGCGTTCGCCGGTGCGGCCCTCGCCACTCCGGCTCAGGCCGACACGTGGCCGAACGCGCTCGAAAAGAACGTCTCCGAGGCGTCCGGCAACATCGCCGTGTGCGGCAACCGCAGCATCGGCGACATCATCATCGTCCTCGTTCCTGTCTCGCCGGTCACCGTCGCCGACAAGGAGCCGGTGGACTGCAGCGTCAAGGTCGTCCAGGACTAAGGCGAAGCACAAAAGATTCGGGACAGTGAAAGCCTGATCGACCGTAGGGGGTCGGCCAATTTCTTGGCCGGCCCCCTGGGTATTTCGCCGTATGACCCGCTCGGGTCCCGGCGTCTCGAGAAGGCTAGGTCCTCGGCTCGTCCTCGGCGTACAGCAGGAGATTGGGGGAGCCGGCGCCGACGTCGCTGAGCGCCCCGCCCGTGGCCTGGCCGATGAGCATCTGGGCGACCTGCGCCGGGGTGGCGGATGGGTGGATGGCCAGCAGCAGCGCCGCGGCGCCCGCGACGTGCGGGGCGGCCATCGAGGTGCCGCTCAGCGTGGAGGAGGCCCCGTCGCCGGTGTTCCAGGCGGAGGTGATGAGGGCGCCGGGGGCGAACAGGTCGACGCAGCGGCCCCAGTTGGAGAAGGGGGCCCGGGTGTCGGAGGCCGTGGTGGCCCCGACCGTGAGGGCCGCTCCCACGCGGGCGGGGGAGCTGCCGCAGGCGTCCTCGTCGCTGTTGCCCGCGGCGACGACGTAGGTGATGCCCTCGGCGATGGAGTTGGCGACGGCCGTGTCCAGGATGTCGCCGGGGCTGCCCAGGATGCTCACGTTGGCGACCGCGGGGAGCCGGGCGTTCCGCGTCACCCAGTCGATGCCGGCGACGACGTCGGCCGTGGTGCCTCTCCCCTCGCAGTCGAGCACTCGCACGGCCACCACGGCGGCGTCCCTGGCCACGCCGTACCTGCGGCCGGCCAGCGTGCCGGCGACGTGCGTGCCGTGGCCCGAGCAGTCGTCGGCGACCGGGTCGCGGTCCACGGCGTCGTAGCCGTGCCTCGCCCGGCCTCCGAAGTCTCTGTGGGTCACGCGCACGCCCGAGTCGATGACGTAGGCGGTCACCCCCGACGCGCTGGGGCCGTGGACCCGGCGGCCGTCGAGCGGCAGGCTCCGCTGGTTGACGCGGTCCAGCCCCCAGGAGGGGGCCGCCCCGGCACGCAGTGGGCGGTTCGGTTCGATCACGGCCACACGGCTGTCCATGGCCAAGGCCATCGCGTCCGCGCTCCGCATCCGCAGCGAGAAGCCCTGGATCGCGGAGGTGTAGACGTGTTGGAGCACCCCGTTGTGGCGGACGGCCAGGTCGGCGGCGACCGCGCGCGTCTGCGCCTCGGCTCCCGTGCCGGAAACGGGCCTCAGTGCCACCACATAGCCTTCGGCGACGTCGTCTCGCTCAGCCGCGCGGGCGCCGGTCCCGGTGCCGGCAAGAATGAGCAGAAGGACACTTGTCCCCGTTATGAGCCGTTTGACGGCAATGAGGGACATATACCTTTTGTTGGCAGCAACAGGGCCCGTCATGGCGAGTTCCGTACCCCTGGTGACCAGGGGATACGGCGCGTGAGCGGTAAGGGCGCGGCAAATTGTCGTAGCGCGCCATTTTTCGCGAAACTGCACAAAAGCGCGTCGCCGCGACCGGTGTGGAAACCGGTCGCGGCGACGGAGAGCGCCCGCTGTTCCGCGGTGGCTATTTCTTGTCGGTGACCTCGGCGACCGCCCGGCAGGCCGCCGGGCTGCAGATGGACTCCCGGTGCGGGATCACGCGCGAGGCCAGCTGCTTGTCCCCCAGGTCCTGCTGCTTGACCTTGGCGTCGATCCTGATGACCTTCTGGCCGCCGGGCGGGATCGTGCCGCTCCAGACGAGCGTCGAGGAGTCCAGCGGCCGCACGTCCTTGGGGGTGTCCTGCAGGACGGCGTCGTCCACGACGTCGCGCATGTCGAGGGCGATGGTGGCCCGCTGCGGCTCGTCGGTGGTGTTCCTGACGACGGTCACGAACGTCGCCTTCTCGCCCTTGCCCACGGCGGTCCGCTGCGCCTGGTGCTCGATCGTGATCTTCTCCGCCGCCTCGATCGTGAACGGGTGGTCCTCCACCTCGCCGCTCGCGGCCCAGCCGGTGGGCGCGGCGACCTGGGTGGCGCTGTCGGCCAGCCGCAGGCGCAGCCAGGTGGACCCGGAGCGGACGTCGGCCGGCACGGTCCAGGTCAGGGTGGCGTCGTTCACGCCGGTGGCGGTCGTGGTCCTGGCGACCTCCCCGGACTCGAACGTGCCGTCGCGGTCGAAGTCGAGCCAGCCGCTCAGAGCCGCCCTGGACGGCGTCGTGGCCGGAACCGTCAGCGACACCTGCCGGCCCGGGCGCAGGTCGGTCATGCGGGCGGAGCCGAGCGAGCCCAGGGTGTCGTCGTCGTCCTGCGCGCTCAGCCTCCGGGGCTCGAAGCTGAGCGTCCCGAGCTGGTCGGCGGTCACGTTCTTGCCCAGGTAGGTCCTGGTGACCACGTGGGAGGCGGCGCCGTAGGAGGCGGGCGCGTCGGAGTCGTCCTCCTCCAGCGAGATCCGGAAGACGCCCCACAGGAAGGGCTCGCCCGCCGCGGCCTTCTCGCGCACGTTCCGCGCCAGCAGCTCGACGGTGAACTCCGTCATCGTGCCGTTGACCTGCGCGGAACCGCACATGTACACGATGCCGCAGGTCAGCTCGCCCGGGGCCGAGACGTTCCTGGGCATGATGGCGGTGTCGTCCACCACGAAGCCGGGGAAGCCGGCCGCCCGGCTGAAGAACTGCTCGCCGGCTCCGACGAGCCGCAGTGCCGGCCAGTACCGCTCGTCGTTGCCCTTGCCGTCGGCGGTCGCCCCGCCGGTGCCGGCGACGTGCAGCCGCGGGTTGCGCACGGGCTCGGAGAACTTGAACGTCAGGCGCGCGACCCCGGTCCACCCGTTGGGCCGCACCCTGAACTCCTCGTACAGGTCGCTGATGCCGGGCGCCGCCTTGGCGTTGACGGGTTCGAGGAACTCGTCGGCCGGGGCCGTGCGGTCGGCAGGGAGCGCCTCGGCCTTCCTGACGACGGCGCCGTCCAGCATCGTCTTGGTGACGGTGACCGTGACGCCGGACGGCGTGACGGTCTGCGCCTCGCGGGGCGAGTTGACGATGGTCCAGGTGTTCTCGCTGCTGTCGCCCCGCCTGCCTTCTGCGGTCGCCGGGGCGGGGGACCAGGGTCCGAGGACCGGTCCCAGAACCGCCAGGGCGACCGTCACGACGCCGACGCCGACGCGGCGGGATCCGTGTGACGCTCTCACCTTGTATGGAAACCTTTCGGATTATGGAGGCCGTGCGCCTTGGAAGAGTTCTCGCGTTTTTCGGAACGCATTCACGCCGGCGCCGGATAGTCATGCGTCGCCGAATGAGCGTGTGCGAGGAAAGCCTGTATGCCGCCCGCCGTCCTGACAAGGAGATCTTGGCATGGGGTAATGCAAAGTATTGCCAAGCCCTGCACGGTGTCCGCGCACAAAGCACGCCGGATCTTTTGCCGGATCGCGCGCAGGGACGCAAACCTGTTGTGCGTGGGCGCGGCAGGCCAGTTCAATGTCCAGATATGTCGGTAAGGGAGATCGCCTGCGACGAGTCGGGCGCCGAGGGCGAGCGGCTCATCGGCGGCAACACCGACGTGTTCGCCCACGCGAGCGTGTCGCTGAGCCCGGCCGCCGCGGCGGAGTGCATGCGGGAGATCCGCCGGCGCGCGCCCTCTCCCACGGTCGAGTACAAGGCCGGCATCCTGCTGCGCGACAAGCACCGGGCGGCTCTGGCCTGGCTGCTCGGCCCCGGCAGTCCTCTGCCGGGCAACGCCCACGTCGTGCTCGTCGACAAGACCTTCTTCGCCGTCGGCAAGGTGGTCCAGCTGCTTCTGGGAGAGGTACGGCAGGCGGAGGCGATCGCCCTCCACCGCGAGGGGCCGGCCAGGTTCGGCGGCGCGCGATGGGCGGCCTTCCTCGACGCCTTCAACACGCTCATGCGCGCCAGGACCGACGCCGAGGCGAGCGCCGAGTCCTACGCGAGCGCCGTCCGGGCCCTCCCACGTGAAGATTTGGACGGCGAGGCCGGCGAGGTCGTGGCGCTGCTGCGCCGTACCGGCGCCGACGCCGCCGGGCTGCGCGCGCGGCTGCTCGGCGGCCAGGCGGTCGCCGTTCCGCCCCTCGACCCGCTGATCCCGGCCCTGGTGCGGACGATCGAGCACTGGAGCCGGGACGGCGAGCCCGTCACCGTCGTCCACGACCGGCAGACGACCCTCACCGAGGAGCGCGTCGCGCTGCTCGCCGAGATGCTGCCCCGGCCGCAGCGGCTGGCCGGCCTGCGCCTGGTCCACTCGCTGTCGGACGCCCGCGTCCAGGTCGCCGACGTGCTCGCCGGCGCGGCCAGGAAGATCGCCTCCGACGACCTCAACGGGCGCGGCGACCGCGAGCTCGTCGCGCTGCTGCGCCCCTACGTGGATCCGGCGTCCGTGTGGGGCGACGAGCGGTGGCTCAGGCGCCCTTGAGCGCTTCCAGGATCTCCAGGTAGTGCGGGTTGTACATGATCCCCAGGATGTTCCCGAAGGGGTCCACCACCGAGGCCGTGGCGAAGCCCGCGTCGCCCCACCTGGTCGGGGGCTGGTACTCCCTGGCGCCCATGGCGAGCAGCCGCTCGAAGGTCCCGGTCAGGTCGTCGACGTGCCAGTGGACGATCGCGCCGCCCGTCGGGCCCGGGCCGGTTGAAGTACGGCTCGACGTCCAGCAGCTCGGTTGACACCGAAGACGCTACGGGACATCGAGGAAAGGGTCTTTCCTCAACGATGGCCGGAGAGCACGGCGTGGTGGTCGGTCCCGTCCGGTCCCAGCGGGTCGGCGTGGACGGTCGCGGCGCGCAGCCGGGGCAGCTCGTGGATGAGCCGGTGCTCGGCCCGCACCGCGACGGCGTGCGCGTCCACGAGCGGCATGTCGTGCTTGACGAGGATCTCCACCTCGGCGCGGAGCGAGTGGCCGATCCAGCGCAGCCGTACCGACCCGACCCGTTCGACCCCTTCGGTGCCCTCCAGGACCTGCTCCGCCCGGTCCACCAGCTCGGGGTCGACCGCGTCCATGAGCCGGTGGTAGATCTCGCGCGTCGCGTCCCGCAGCACGAAGAGGATGGCCACGGTGATCAGCAGGCCGACGACCGGGTCGGCCCAGGGCAGGCCCAGCGCGACCCCGCCGGCGCCGAGCAGCACGGCCAGGGAGGTGAAGCCGTCGGTCCTGGCGTGCAGCCCGTCCGCGACCAGCGCCGCCGAGCCGATCTCCCGGCCGACCGCGATCCGGTAGCGCGCCACCCACTCGTTGCCGAGGAAACCGACCAGGCCCGCCGCGGCTACCCACCACAGCCCGCGCAGGTCCTGCGGGTCGATCAGGCGCTTGACGGCCTCGTAGCCCGCCAGGGCCGCCGAGGCGGCGATGAGCAGCACGATCACGATCCCGGCCAGGTCCTCGGCCCTGCCGTACCCGTAGGTGTAACGCCGGGTGGCCGCGCGGCGGCCGACCGCGAAGGCGATGGCCAGCGGCACGGCCGTCAGCGCGTCGGCGAAGTTGTGCAGCGTGTCGCCGAGCAGCGCCACCGAGCCGGAGAACGCCACGATCACCGCCTGGATCAGGGCGGTGCCCGTCAGCACGGCGAAGGAGACGGCCAGGACACGCATGCCCTTGCTGCTGGCCTCCAGCGCGGTGTCGGTCTTGCCGGCGCTGTCGTGGCTGTGGGGGGTCAGCGCGTGCCAGACCCTCGCGGCCCAGTGGCCGTGTCCGTGACCAGACATGTCCCTCTCGTTCCCCTCGAACCCGCGGGGATTCCCGGGCCCGCCGCGGGGTAGCCGTTGGTGCGTGCGAAAGATCGCGGTCATTTCCCATCGGAAGAAGACCCTCGGCGGAGGGCTGGACGAGCTGCGCGTGCGCATCACCGACCGGAAGGTCGGCGAGCTGCTGTGGTACGAGGTGCCCAAGAGCAGGAAGGCGCCGAAGAAGGCCAGGAAGGCGCTGAAGGAGGGCGCCGACCTCATCTTCGTGTGGGGCGGCGACGGCATGGTGCAGCGCTGCGTCGACGCGCTGGCCGGGTCGCAGGCGGTGGTCGCCGTGGTGCCCGCGGGAACGGCCAACCTGCTGGCGCGCAACCTGGGCGTCCCCGAGGACCTGGAGGAGGCCGTGCGCATCGGCTTCGAGGGCCGGCGCAGGAAGCTGGACCTGGGCCGGCTGAACGGCGAGCACTTCGCGGTCATGGCGGGCGTCGGCTTCGACGCCGAGATGATCGCCGACGCCGACCGGGGCCTGAAGGAACGGCTGGGCCGGCTGGCCTACGTCTGGACCGGCTTACGGCACGCCGGAGGCACGACCACGCCGACCAGGATCAAGATCGACGGAACCGACTGGTTCGAGGGCGACGCGAGCTGCGTGCTGCTGGGCAACGTCGGCACGATCACCGGCGGCATCGAGGCCTTCGACGACGCCAGGCCCGACGACGGCTGGCTGGAGGTGGGCGTGGCCACGGCCGGCAGCAGGCTGGAGTGGGGACGGCTGCTGGGCCGGATGGCCGCCGGGCGGTCGGAGGAGTCGCCGTTCATCCGCATCACGCGGGCCAGGAAGGTGTCCGTCAAGCTGGCCGTGCCCCGGACGTACGAGCTCGACGGCGGCGCACGCGGAACGGCCAAGACCCTCAAAGCCGGCATCCTGCCCGGCGGCATCACGATCTGCGTCCCTTAACGACCCTTCTGGCCGGCTAGCAAGAGGCTGTCAAGCGGACTGCAGGCGCGCGGGCGCACTGTTGCGGCATGAGCACCACCGTCCACAACCCGACCGTCAGCGTCGTGGTCCCGGCCATGAACGAGGCCGCCAACCTTCCTCACGTCTTCGCCACGCTGCCCACCTGGATCGACGAGGTCATCCTGGTGGACGGCCGGTCCGTCGACGACACCGTGGCCGTCGCCCGGCGGCTGCGCCCCGACCTGCGCGTGGTCGTCCAGTCCGGCAAGGGCAAGGGCAACGCGCTGATCGAGGGCTTCGCCGCGGCCCGCGGCGACATCATCGTGATGATCGACGCCGACGGCTCCACCGACGGCAAGGAGATCGCCGCCTTCGTCCGGGCCCTGGTCGAGGGCGCGGACTTCGCCAAGGGCTCGCGCTACCTGCCCGGCGGCGGCTCCGACGACATCAGCCCCGTGCGCTCGATGGGCAACCGGGTGCTGACCGGCCTGACCAACCTGCTGTACGGCACGCGCTACAGCGACCTGTGCTACGGCTACAACGCCTTCTGGGCCCGTCACCTGGGCGTGCTGCAGCTCGACTGCGACGGCTTCGAGATCGAGACGCTGATGAACATCCGCGCCGCCCAGGCCGGGCTGCTCATCCAGGAGGTCGCCAGCCACGAGCACAGCCGCCTGCACGGCGAGAGCAACCTGCACGCCGTCCGCGACGGCTGGCGGGTGCTCAAGACGATCATGCGGGAGCGGTTCAGGCCCGTGGCTGCCCCCGCCGCCGCCCCCGAGGTCGTGCTGGCCAAGTAGCCGCCGGAGGAGGGCGTGGCGATGCCCGTTAGATTCGGCGCATGCGTTATGTCATCATCGGCGCCGGCGCGGTCGGCGGCACCATCGGCGGCGAGCTGTTCCGGTCCGGGCAGGAGGTCCTGCTGGTGGCACGCGGCGCCCACCACGCCGCGCTGCGCGAGGGCGGCCTGCGCCTGCTTACCCCGGAGTCCGTCGAGGTCCTCCAGGTGCCCTGCGCGGACAGCCCGGTGGAGACGAGGGACGACGACGTGCTCATCGTCGCCACCAAGTCGCAGGACACCATCGCCGCGCTGGAACCGTGGCCGCGGCACCTGCCGGTGGTGTGCGCGCAGAACGGCGTCGCCAACGAGGCGATGGCGCTGCGCAGGTTCGAGCGGGTGTACGGCGTGTGCGTCTGGCTTCCCGCCGCGCATCTGGAGCCCGGCGTGGTCGCCGCGTACGGCTGGCCGTACGCGGGCATGCTGCAGGTCGGGCGCTATCCCCAGGGTGTGGACGACCTGGCGGAGCGCCTGGCGGCTGACCTTGCCAAGAGCCGGTTCGCGGCGGAGGCCGTGCCGGACGTCATGAGGTGGAAGTACGGCAAGCTGCTGGGCAACCTCGGCAACGCGGTGGAGGCCCTGTGCGGCCACGCGGACGGGACGGCGGAGCTGGCGGAGCGGGCCAGGGCCGAGGGGCGGACGGTGCTCTCGGCGGCCGGCCTCGCCCACACCTCTCCGCAGGAGGAACGCGACAAGCGGGGCGACCAGGTGGACCTGCGGCCGATCGGCGGCGCCCCGCGCGGGGGCGGCTCCTCGTGGCAGAGCCTGGCCAGGGGGACCGGCTCGATCGAGGCGGACTACCTCAACGGCGAGATCGTGCTGCTGGGCCGCCTCCACGGGGTGCCCGCCCCGGTGAACGAGGTGCTGCAGCGGGAGGCCGTGCGCGCCGCGCGGGAGAAGCTGCCGCCCGGCTCCCTGCCGGTGGACCGGCTGCGCGAGCTCATCGACGAGCGTTGCGCAGCCGTATCCCGCTGAACCAGTGCGGCACTTGTCCAGGCGCTGGTTTCACGAACCATCCGGAGGGCAGAGGGGAACTCGCTCTGACAACAGGGAGTGAGTTCACCATGGTAGTGCTGGGTCTGTTACTGGTTCTAGCCGCCGCGGGCGCCATCGCGTTCGTCTCGGTCAACGCGAGCACCACGTCGGACGCGACTTTCAGCGCCTTCGGATACAGCGTGGCGGCCAACCACCTGGAGATGTTCCTCGCCGGCGCCGCCGTGGCGGCCGTCCTGCTGGTGGGCATCGCGATGCTCAACTCGGGCACCCGCCGGGCCGCCGAACGCCGCCGCAGGCTGCGTGCGGTCCGGCACGAGGCCAGGGACAAGGTCGCCCAGCTCGAGGCGGAGAAGCGCGAGCTGGAGCGCAAGCTGGAGGAGGAACACACCGCCCATGCCGACACCCGGGCCGACGTGCCGGCGCAGCGGACGGCCGTCCAGCCGACGGACCGTCTCGTCCACCGCGACACCCGGGAAGACAGCAGAACGTGACAGTAGAGCGTGACAGCGTGGGCCGCCTGCTCGGCTCCCGGGAGCAGGCGGCCCCTACCGCTCTCCCGGGAGCAGGCGGCCCTCCCGCCACAGCGCCAGGCCCGTCAGCAGCGCGCCGGCCCCCTCCCACAGGCCCACGCCGAGGAACTCGCGCGGGGCCGCGCCCGAGACCACCAGGCCGATGAACACCGCGCACGTCAGCAGGCGGAAGGGCACCGTCCAGCGGAAGAAGGGCGTCCAGTCGGAGGCCGCCGCGAGCATGTAGTACACGCCCATGTTGACCGCGGCCATCGAGGAAGCGGCCATGTAGACCAGCGTGTAGTCGCCGGGCTGCCGTACCGGTAACACCTCGAAACCCAGCAGGGCCAGCAGGGACTCCGGCCGGATGAGGCCGAACAGGCCCAGGGCGAAGGCCAGCAGGCCGAAGACGGCGATGGTCCATCCGGACAACGAACGTGGAAGACGCACGGAAATCCCCTCAAAGCTGGGTGTAATCTGCGAGGCGATCTCATCATGCACCCGGAGGTCGCATGCCCCCCAAGCGTGGTCGCCCGATCGGGCTCAAGCTCCTCGTCCTGCTGCTCGTGCCGCTGCTGTCGCTGGCCGCGCTCTGGGGCTTCGCCGCCGTGCTGACCGGCGGCGACGGGCTGCGCCTGCTGGAGATCAACACCATGGTCGGCAAGCTGGCCGACCCCTCCGAGAAGGTCAACATCCGTCTCCAGCAGGAACGGCTGGCGACGATGGAGTTCATGACCGGCCGGCGCGCCGCTCATGACCTGGCCGCGCAGCGCACCGCCACCGACCGCGCGGTGGCGACGTTCCTTCGCTCCACCGGCGAGCTGGAGGGCGTGCCCGACGACCTGGGGATCCAGCTGACCGTGGTGAAGATCGAGCTGGGCCGGCTCAAGGAGGTCCGTGGCCAGGTGGACCGGCGCACCGCCGCGCCGCTGACCGTGCTGGGCGTCTACAACCGCATGGTCGACGCCGCGTTCCGCATGTACGACAAGATGATCCTGGTCCCCGACATGGCACTGTACCGCCAGGCCAGGGCGGTCACGGCGCTCGGCGAGGCCAAGGAGCTGCTGTCCAGGGAACGCGCGCTGATCGTCGTCGTGCTGGCCGCCGGGAAGATGAGCCTGGAGGAGCAGACGGCCGTCCGCGAGACGATCGCCACCCGGCGGCTGGTGTTCGGCCAGGCGCTGTCCCACCTCGACGCCGGGCTGCGCGGCCCCCACGAGCGGCTCGCCGCCTCGCCGGTCTACCGCCGGTTCCTGGAGATCGAGGAGACCCTGCGCGGGCAGGCCGCCGGCGCGCCGCTGCCGCCGTCGTCCGCCTCCTGGGCCGCCGACGGCGAGCGGCTGTGGGCCGCGGTCGAGCGCAACCAGGCGCAGGCCGTCCAGGGCCTGGTCCGGCGGGTCACGCCCACCGCCGTCGCCATCCTCGTCAAGATCGGCGTGGCGGCCGGCGTCGGCCTGCTGGCCGTGGTGGCCTCCCTGCTGGTGTCGCTGCGCTTCCGCCGCCGGCTCGTGCGCGAGCTGGCCGAGCTGCGCGACGCGGCGACCGAGCTGGCCCAGCGCCGGCTGGGCGGCCTGGTGCGGCGGCTGCGCGAGGACCCGCGAGCCCCCGCCGAGACCACGCCCCTGCGGATCCAGGCCCGCACGGCGGAGGTCGCCGACATCGCCGCGGCCTTCAACTCGGTGCAGTCCACCGCCGTCGACGCCGCCGTGGGCCAGGCCAGGCTGCGGCACGGCATCAGCCGGGTGTTCGTCAACCTGGCCAGGCGCAACCAGTCGCTGCTGCACCGCCAGCTCCTCCAGCTGGACGTGATGGAGAAGCAGACCAGCGACCCCGAGACGCTGGAGGAGCTGTTCAAGCTCGACCACCTCACCACCCGCATGCGCCGCCACGCCGAGAGCCTCATCATCCTGTCCGGCGAGGCGCCCGGCCGCAGCTGGCGGCGCTCGGTGCCGCTGGTGGACGTGCTGCGGGCGGCGGCGGCCGAGGTGGAGGAGTACGCCAGGGTGGAGGTGGCGCTGCCGCCCAAGCTGGAGCTCAAGGGGGCCGCGGTCACCGACGTCGTCCACCTGCTGGCCGAGCTGATCGAGAACGCCACGCTGTTCTCCCCGCCGACCACGCGCGTGGACGTGCGCGCCATGCACACGCCCGACGGGCTGGTCGTCGAGATCGAGGACCGGGGGCTGGGCCTGCAGCAGTCCGACCTCGACGAGCTCAACGCCCGGCTGGCCACCAGCCCCGAGTTCGACCTCGCGCAGAGCGACCGCCTCGGGCTGTTCGTGGTCGCGCGGCTGGCGGCCCGGCGCGGCGTCAAGGTCTCCCTCGGGCCCTCGCCGTACGGCGGGCTGACCGCGACGGTGCTGCTGCCCGAAGAGCTGTTCGCGGAGCAGCCGGCGCTCAGCTCGTGAGCGGGAGCCGCGGGCAGGCGGTCCTCAGAGCTGGACGAACGGCTCGGGGAAGTGCGCGGTCGCGAGCAGGCGGCGCTCGGCCCGCAGGCGCGCGACCAGGTCCAGGCGGGTCTTGGCCGCCAGGTCGGAGTCGTCGTCGTAGACGTACCGGATCGTGGGGTCGGCCAGCTGCACCGGGTGGTGCAGGACGTCGCCGGCCATCGTGAAGCCGCCGGTCTCGACGATCTGGTGGCCGGGGGTGTGCCCGGGCGTGTGCCGTACCCAGACGCCCGGCGCGACCTCGGCGTCGCCCTCGACGAGGTGCAGCAGGTCGCGGAGCTGCTCGGCGAGCGGGTTGGGCTCGGCCCGCTGGATGACGTGGCGGGCGTTGGCGAACACCGGCTCGCCGTCCACGACCGTGCCGCTGTAGTGGTCGCTGTGCATGTGGGTGAAGATCACCGTGTCGACGTCCGCCGGCCGTACCCCGAGGGCGGCGAGTTCCTCCCGCAGCCGGCCCGGCACGGGCGCCCAGCTCGACGCGGGCGAGCCGACGGGCCCCACCCCGGTGTCGACGAGCGTCACGTGGTCGCGGGAGTCACGCAGCAGGTAGCAGTGGAAGTGAAGCACCCACTCGCCCTCGTCGGACGGGGCACCGAGGAACGTCTCCAGGAACGGCCGGCGCAGCGAGGGGCCCATCGGTCCCACCGCATCGCACAGCGGCGTTATCTCGACATTTCCGACAATTCGCGATTTGTACGGCACGCCGCCATTGTCGCAGGAGCCCTTGCGTGGGCTCGGGCAGCAGGGGCTCAGACAGCAGGGTTTCAGACAGCCACGGCGACCCGGTGGGGAACGTACTCGTTCTCCAGGTCGGCGGCGTACACCGCCCTGTGGCACCGCGCGCAGCGGTACAGGATGGGCCCCTCGTCCAGCTCGGTCCGGCACCTCGGACACAGGGTCTTGGCCTTCATCGCGATCCCCCTAAGAGTGCTACTTCCTCAGCAAAACGCCGCCGGGTTGCGAGCGCCCTGCAGCGCACTTGACACGACGCATCCACACTGCCCCCGCGCCGCTGAGCGCTCCATGGCCAAGTGCACACCGCATCGCGGTACTTTGACGGGCACTTTCCCGACAACCACCCGGGAATAGCCCGAACGGGCCAGGCGTTCACCGGTCAGCACGTGTGATACGTTGCGATCGGCGTCGAGCTCCGCTCCGCCTTCCCAGGCCCCATCTTCGCCGAGGGCCCGGCCTTTGTTCCATCACCGCCGCTCCGGCGTGCCCTTCCCGCCCTCAAGGAGGGTGATCCATGTCTGTCCAGACCATCCCTCGCCAGGCCGCTCCCGTCAGGGAGGTCTCCGGCCTGCTCGACGTCCGCGACCGCGCCGCCTTCCTGCGCGCCTCCTACCTCCCCGGCCCCCACGACGTACGGCTGAGCGCCGACCGCGTCAAACAGCTGGGCCTGCGCCCCGGCGACCACGTCGCCGGCCTCGCCTCCGGCGCCAGGCTCGTCGAGGTGACCTCGGTCAACGGCACGGCCGGCCGGCCCGACCGGCCGCACTTCGCCGACCTCACCCCGATCCACCCCGCCGAACGGCTCGCCATCGAGACCGAGTCGCTGACCACCCGCGTCGTCGACCTGTTCGCCCCCATCGGCAAGGGGCAGCGCGGCCTCATCGTGGCCCCGCCCAAGGCCGGCAAGACCATGGTCCTGCAGGCGCTGGCCGCCGCCGTCGCCCGCAACCATCCCGAGGCCCACCTCATGGTGGTGCTCATCGGCGAGCGCCCCGAGGAGGTGACGGAGATGCGCGAGACCGTCGCCGGCGAGGTCGCCTCCTCCACCTTCGACCGCCCCGACCGCGACCACGCCGTCGTCGCCGAGCTCGCCGTCGAGCGCGCCAAGCGCCTCGTCGAGGCCGGGCGGGACGTCGTCGTCCTGCTCGACTCGCTCACCCGGCTGGGACGGGCCTACAACAACCTCGCCCCCGGCGGGGACCGCGTGCTGACCGGCGGCATCGCCGCGGGCGCCGTCCAGCCGCCCAAGCGCCTCCTCGGCGCCGCACGCAACCTGCGCGAGGGCGGCTCCCTCACCATCCTGGCCACCGCGCTCGTGGAGACCGGCTCCCGCATGGACGACAACCTCTTCGAGGAGTTCAAGGGCACCGGCAACATGGAGCTGCGGCTCAGCCGCGCCCTCGCCGACAAGCGGCTGTTCCCGGCCGTCGACCTGGACGCCTCCGGCACCCGCCGCGAGGAGATCCTGCTGGCCCCCGGCGAGCGGGACCTGGTGTGGCGGCTGCGCCGCATGCTCGGCGCGCTGGACCGGCAGCAGGCCATGCAGCTGCTGATCGACAAGCTGCGCGAGACGCCCT
This sequence comes from Thermoactinospora rubra, assembly GCF_002093975.1. GTDB lineage: Bacteria > Actinomycetota > Actinomycetes > Streptosporangiales > Streptosporangiaceae > Nonomuraea > Nonomuraea rubra_A. The sequence continues at coordinate 297,814 of NZ_KZ084324.1, read as the reverse complement.
CCAACGCCGCCTTCCTGGCCGAGGCCGCGGCCCGCTGAGCCGGGCGGGAGGCCGGGCGGGACAATGAACGCATGCTCGCCGACATCGCCGGACACCTGCGCTGCCCCGTCTGCCGCGGTCCGGTACGGCTCGGCGAAGGCGCCCTGCGGTGCGAGCGGGGCCACTCCTTCGACGTGGCCAGGCAGGGATACGTGAGCCTGCTGGCCGGCTCCCGGCCGCCGGGCACGGCCGACACGCCCGCCATGGTCGCCGCGCGCGCCGCCTTCCTGGCCGCCGGGCACTACGCGCCCCTGGCCCGGGCGCTCGCCGGCGCCGTCGCCGGCCTGCTGCGTGACGCCCCGCCGTACCCGCTGGTCGTGGACGCGGGGACGGGCACCGGGTACTACCTCGGCGCGGTGCTCGACGCCGCCCCCCAGGCGATCGGCATGGCGTTCGACATCTCCAAGCACGCGGTCAGGCGTGCGGCCAGGGCGCACGAGCGGGCCGGAGCGTTCGTGGCGGACGTCTGGCGGCCGCTGCCGGTCGCCGACGCGGTGGCCGACGTGATCCTCAACGTGTTCGCGCCGCGCAACGGGCCCGAGTTCCGTCGCATCCTGCGGCCGGGCGGCGCGCTGATGGTGGTGACGCCCGCCCCCGGGCACCTCAGCCCGCTGGTGGAGGAGCTGGGGCTGCTGTCGGTCGACCCCGACAAGGACCGGCGGCTGGCGGCCGGGCTGGAGGGGTTCACGCTGGAGTCGAGGCGGGAAGTGGGCTTCGACCTGCTGCTCACGCGCGAGGATGCCCTCCTGGTGACAGGGATGGGACCTAGCGCATGGCATGCTGATATGTCACAACTTAAGGAGCGCCTGGCCCAATATCCGGATCAGCTCAAGACAAGGGCAAATTTCTATCTTTCTAGCTTCAAGGCAGGGTCATGATCAAGGGCGTTCCTTGACGGGCTGGTGTGGTAGATGTTACTGATGAGTGATTTGTGCTGAAATTAGCTCATATTCCAGCACAATCTGCTCATCTTCTCCCGCCTCAGGCGTAATACTGGACCGCAACCGACGCCCGGGGCCGAAGGAGGGAACGCGGCGGATGAAGGCCGAGGAACGCTGGCAAGCCAGGTTCCGGGCGCCACGCATGACGTTGCCCGTCTGGGCGCGCCAGGCCCCGAACCGCGCCATCTACCGGAGCAACGCCACCGGCACATGGCAGGTGCATGCCTGGGACCGCGGCACCGGCACCACCCGGCAGGTCACCGACCAGCCCGTCGGCACGGCCAAGGCCGCCATCGACCCCACCGGCCAGTGGATCTACTGGTTCCGCTGCACCGAAGGCGACGACTTCGGCGTGTGGATGCGCCAGCCGTTCCGCGGCGGCCCCGACGAGGTCGTGGCCCCCGGGGTCGAGCCGGGGCAGCCGGGCTGCACCATCTTCCTGTCCGCGACGGGCGCGGCGGTCTTCAGCATGGCCTACCCGGGCGCCTTCACCACCTACCTCGTACGGCCCGGCGAGGAGCCCCGCGTCCTCTCCCAGAGCGCCGGTCCCTCCTGGGTGACCGGCATCTCCATGGACGGCTCGTTCATCGCCGTCAACCACACCGAGTCCGGCGACATGCACCACCCCGCCCTGAAGGTGGTACGGCAGTGCGGCGAGGTGGTCGGCGAGCTGTTCGACGGCCCCGGCAAGGGCACGACCGGCCTGGGCTTCGCCCCCGTGCCCGGCGACCGCCGCCTGCTGGTCCTGCACGAGCGCCGCAACCGCCGCGAGCCCCTCGTCTGGGACCCCGTCACCGACGAGCAGCGCGAGATCTGGCTCAAGGACACCGGCGAGCTGGAGGCCGAGTGGTACCCCGACGGCCGCGCCCTGCTCCTCGTCCGGCACGACCGCGGCCGCACCCACCTGCACCGCTACGACCTGGCGGGCGGCGGGCTGACCTCCATCGACACCCCGCACGGCGTCATCGAGGCGGCCTGCCCCCGGCCCGGCGGCCACGTCGAGTACTCCTGGTCCTCCTCCTCCCGCCCGCCCGTGATCCGCTCCACCAGCGGCCAGGCCGTCATGCAGAGCGGGCCGTCGGCCCCGGCCAGCGTCCCCGTCGAGGACATCGACGTCGAGGGCGAGGGCGGCAGGATCCACGCCATGGTCTCCCTCCCCGAGAATGGCGCCCCGCCGTACCCCGCGATCTTCCTGCTGAACAGGACCCTCTGGTCGCATGACTCCGACTCCTTCTCCCCCGAGACGGCGGCCTGGATCGACAACGGCTACGCGGTCGTGCGGGTCAACTACCGCGGCTCCACGGGGTACGGCTCGGCCTGGCGGGACGCGGTCCACGAGAGCATCGGCCACACCCAGCTGGCCGACCTGGCCGCCGTGCGGGCCCATCTGGTCGCCAGGGACATGATCGACCCGCGCAGGACGGCGCTCGTCGGGCAGGCGTGGGGCGGCTACCTGACCCTGCTCGGCATGGGCGTGCAGCCCGAGCTGTGGGCGGCGGGGATCGCCACGATGCCCCTCGCCTGCCTCCTGACCGCCTACGAGGACATGCCGGAGGGCCGCAGGGCCCACTACCGCGCGTTGTTCGGCGGCCCGCCCAGCGAGCACCCGGAACGCTACGAGGCCAGCTCGCCCCTCACCTACGTCGAGCAGGTGCAGCACCCGGTGATGATCCTGGCCGCCCGGGCGGAGGCCGGCCTGTCCAGCAGGCAGCTGGAGAAGTACCTGGCCAAGCTCGACGAGCACGGCCGCGAGTACCGCCTGCACACCTACGAGGCCGGACGGGCGTCGCTGGTCGTCGGCGAGCGGATCGCCCAGATGGCCGCCCGGCTGGAGTTCGCCAGGAAGCACGTCTGACAGGTCGTCACCAGCCGGTTCTCCCGGCGGCATGCTGTACTGGACGGATCACGTCACGGAGAGTGATCAGCCGGCACGGCGGGGGGACCATGTCAGTCGAGGAAGCCGTCCGGAGCGTGTGGACGCCCGGCGACCAGGTGGTGGAGAGCGAATCCGGCCTGGGGCGGGAGCCGAGGACCTCGACCTACACCGCTCCCGCCAAGGACCTCCTGCGGCACCGCCTGCTCCTGGCCGCCCTCACCCTGGCCAGCCTGGCCGTCGGGCCGCTCGCGCACGCCTTCGGCACCGGATGGGTGCCGCCCGTCCTGCTCACGCCGATCGTCCTCACCAGCGGCCTGCTGCTGCGCGTGCCCGCCGTCGTCGTGGTGCTCATCACCTGCTCGATCTCCGCGGTGGCGACGCTGAGCGTCCGCCCGGAGCCGGCCCAGCTGGCGATCGTGGCCGTCACGGCGGCGCTGGCGCTGCGGCTGGCCCGCAACCGCGACAGCGTCGGGCTGCACGGGATGCGGGGCGACCAGACGCTGCTCGACCTGAAGGCCCGGCTCAAGGCCACCAACCAGCTCCCGGCGCTGCCGCTGGGGTGGGGGCGCAAGGTCGGCGTCCAGGCCGCGGCGGGCGCGTTGTTCGGCGGGGACTTCCTCGTGGCCCATCACGAGGCGGAGCGGCTGCGGGTCGCGCTGGTCGACGTGTCGGGCAAGGGCGACGACGCGGCCGCGCACGCGCTCATGCTGTCGGGCGGCTTCGGCGGGCTGCTCGCCTCGCTGCCCGCCGACGAGTTCCTGCCCGCCTGCAACGCCTACCTGACGCGCGGCCGCGAAGGACGGCTGGTCACGGCGATCCACCTCGACCTCGACCTGTTCACCGGGCGGTATGAGATCACGTGCGCCGGCCATCCGCCCGCCGTCCACTACTGCAGCGGAAGCGGCAGCTGGCAGCCGTCCCCCGCCCGCGGGATCGCGCTGGGCGTCGTCGAGGACGCCTCGTGGGCCAAGGCACGGGGAACCCTGCAGAAGGGGGACGCCCTCATGCTGTTCACCAACGGGGCGTTCGGGCCGCGCACGGATCCGGAGACCGGCGTCGACCGGCTCCTGGGCGAGGCCGACACGCTCGTCCAGCGCGGCTTCGCCGAGCTGGCCACCATCGTCAAGCACAAGAGGAACACCGAGGACGACTCCGCGCTCGTGCTGATCTGGCGGACGTAGGGACCTGCGGGCTGACCTGCGCGTTCGCCGACACGCGGGAGCGTGATGCCGGGGTCGCCCGGTCACTGACAGTTACCCTGATGTCGGCACAGATCCGACTGAGGGGGACTCGTGAGCGAGCAGCCGGTCGAGCCGCATCCCGCCGAGCACGACATAAGGGACGCCCACGACCCGGGCGGCATCCTCGCCCGCCTGCCCGAGCGGTACCGCGACCGCTTCCTGGGCGACTACCGGGCGGCCATGCGGACCGCCGCGCGGGAGCCGTGGCGCTGGGGGGAGCTGACCGACACGCTCGACATGTGGCACCGCCGTTCGGTCGCCTACAGCCGGCCCGGATACGAGCAGGCCCGCGCCGAGGCCGCCGCCGGCGTCGACGGTGTCCCGGCGGAGGACGTCATCCCCGGCTGGTTCGAGCTGGTCGCCGGGCGCGAGAGCCGCCGGCCGTGAACTACCGGATCAACTTCCACGTCTCCGCCAGCGCCGAGATCCCCGGCCTGCCCGCCGAGGCGTGGGAGGCGCTCATCGAGGAGCTGCTCGTCATCGGCTCCGACCCGCACCACCGCGGCGTGCCCGACCCGGACGACCCCAACTTCCAGGAGGACGCCTTCGACCCGGCCGGGCTGGTGTCCTACGTGATCGACGACGCCTCGAAGGTCGTCCACGTGTACTCCATCATCTGGGCGGGCTGATCTTCAGTCCTCGGGCAGGATCGTGCCGAGCGGGCCGAGGTCGAGGTTGAGGTCGCTCGGCGACAGGTCGAAGCGCTCGCACAGCTCCGTCATGGCCTCCTCCAGGCGCATCAGCGTCAGCCCCACGGTCTCGACCTGCTCGTCGGTGAGGTCGCCGCGTTCCATGCGGCGCACGCACTGCCGCTCCACCAGCTGGCGGACCAGTTCGACCAGCGTGAGGACGAGGCGGGACAGGTCGCGCTCCACCGCCTCCGCGTCGGTCTCGATGCGGAGCCGGGCCTGCCGTACGGGATGGGTGTCTTCCATGGTCAGTCACGCACCGACATGATCAGGGCTCGGATGGAGATGCGGACGAGGTCGACGTCCGCGATCGACAGCACCAGGTCGCCGCTGACCACGACGCCCCCGGCGAGCAACCGGTCGAGCAGGTCGACCAGCGCCACGCGCTCGGCCGGGAGCCGTCCCTCCTCGGCCAGGACGGCGGCGCGGGACGGTTCAGGCGACGCCATGGCGGCCCTCCTCCAGCACGGCGAACGAGTAGGGCGCCCACGGCCCGGTGAGCTCGACCTGTAGCCCGCGGCCGCGCAGCCGGTCGACGGCGCGCCGGAACTCCCCGGCTCGGTCGCGGTCGACGAGGTAGGCGCCGTTGAGCACCATCCAGTCGCGCCGTCCGGACAGCTGCGGGTCCTGGGCGCGGTGCAGGCGGCCGGCGACCGCGATGCCGCTCAGGGCGCGATGGATCTCCATGGCGCGGGCTCCGGCCTCGCGCCAGACCCGCTCCCGCTCATGCAGGCCCGCCTGCCGCCGCTTGAGGTAGGCGGTGCCCGGGCTCGACGCGCCCGAATTCGCGGCCTTCGGCTCGGGTGTCTCGGCGACCGGTTCCGCGTATGCCTTGACGCCCCATTCCTCCCGGCCCGCGACACGGGCCAGGACGTCCAGAAACTCCGCGCGCCGCTCCTCCAGCAGGTCGCGCACCTGCTCGTCGCCGCTGTAGACGGTGACCAGCCGCACGGGGGCGGTGGGCGCCGACGCCGCCACCGCGGCCACCACGCGGTCGTGCGCCCGGGCGGTCGCGCCCAGCCAGTCCAGGTCCTCCATGGACCGCCGCAGGGGTTCCTCGCCGAACCGGTCCAGGGGGACGGTGCCCACGTAGGCGACCAGCCCGGAGCCGGCGACCGTGCGGACGGGCTCCCCCGCGACGCCGGTCAGGCCCTCCGGACAGGGCGGGACCGGCTCCCGCGCGATCGCGTAGAGGTACGTCCCGAGGTCAGCGGCCATCGTCGCCCCTCTCCAGCTCGGCCTCCTCCGGCTCGGCCCTGGCCGGTTCGACCTGCTCCGGCTCGGTCCCCTCCAGCTCGGCCAGGCGGCGGCGCAGCAGGCGGTTCTCCTCGGCCAGCCCGCGGTCCCTGCCGCTGAGCCACGGGTCGTGCTCCCACCAGTTGATCCCCAGCTCCCGCGCGGTGTCCACGGAGGCGATGATCAGGCGCAGCTTGATGGTGAGCAGCTCGATGTCGAGCAGGTTGACCCGGATGTCGCCCGCGATGATCACGCCGCGGTCGAGGACCCGCTCCAGGATGTCGCCGAGGTTCGCCGGCTCGCGTCCCGACCCGTACGGCTGCGACCCGAGGAAACCCGGCCGGGCCGGCTCGCTGGTCACCGCTGCTCCCCCACGTCACTGCCCCGCCGGTAGCGCCGCACCCTGCGGTAGGCCATCAGGTTCCCCTCGGAGTCCAGCTCGGCCTCGTAGATCGCCAGCACGTCGCCGGAGGACGGGATCCGCCGGTCCTCGACCACCTCCACGCCCACCAGCCAGCCCTCCTCCTGCGGCTCGACGAGCGTGACGCCCTCGGTCTGGCGGGAGGTCAGCTCGGCGATCTGGCGCAGCGCCTCGGCGCCGGCCGTGGCCGCCGTCAGCGCCGGCCGGGCCCGCCGTGGGGGCGGCGCCTCCTCCTCGCGGGCCGCTCGCCTGGGCGGCGCCTCAGCTTCCCCTTCGCGGATCCTGCGTCTTGCAGGCATGCCTCAACCCCTCACCGGCCCGGTCATGCCGCCCAGGGCCTCCTCCACGGCCGCCGCCCGCTCCTCCTTGCTCAGCTCTCCCGCCGCCGCGGCCCGCTCGATCTCCTCGATCCGCCGCCGCACCGCCGCCGGATCGTAGAGCTCCCGCTCCACCTGCTCCTGGATCACCTCGGCCAGCCGTACCAGACCGCGGAACGGCGCGAACGGCAGGCCCAGGATCATGCCGACCAGTCCCATGGCTCCTCACCCCTGCCGGGAGGTGGTCGCGAAGTCGTACGGCGCGAGCGGGCCCAGCACGCGCAGCGTGACGCGCTCCGCCCAGCTTTCCGCGACCTCCTGCACGGCTTCCTCCAGTTCCGGTCCCCGATCCGTCTCGACGAGCAGGGCGAGCTGGACGGCGTCCTGCTCGTGGGTGGGCGGGCGCACGGCGGCCTGGAGGCAGTACGGCTGGAGCCGCTCGGCCAGCGCCCGCGTGTCCGCCTCGCGCTTGGCGGCGATGGCCTGGTTGATGATCTCGCCGAGCTGGATGCGCAGGTCCCGCGTGGCCTCCGCCGACTGTCCCACGATCTGCTCCCGCAGCCGCGCCGCCTCGGGATTCTCCTCGAGCACCTCGCGGAGCACGACCTGCTCCACGTAGCGGCCCTTGACGAGGTACTCCACGCGGCCGTCCAGCTCCTTCAGCGCGGCCGCGAACTCGTCGTGGTGGGGTCCCAGCAGTTCCTCCACCACGGCCTCCGCCTGGCTCAGGACCGCGCCGAAGCGGATGGGCAGCACCGGCACCTCGGCGGCGGTGGCGTCCAGCAGTTGCTCGTGGGCCACCAGGTCGTCGGGGCGGCCCAGCGGGCGGTCCAGCGGGACCTTGCTGACCAGCGCGCCGATCTCGCGGTGCCGTACCAGATCCACCGGCGACGGCGGATCCCCCACGCCGCGGGCGTCGGGGGACACCTCGACGTCCGCGGGCACGACCCCGTAGACGTAAAAGCCGTGGTCGGCCCCAGCGGGCTGGGTCATGTCAGTCCCTCTCGTGGAAGCGCCGGGGAGTCCCCTCCTCGGAGTCGGCTTCGGACTTCTCGCGAGCCGGTTCCGGCTCTTCGTGAAACGTCTGGTCGCCGGAGTCGAGGGCGGCCTGGCCGCCGGAGCCGCCGAGGGCCCCCTGGACCATCTCGGGCACCCCCTGGCCCCGGGCGTCGCCGAGGCTCAGGCGTTCGGTGGCCTCGGCGAAGCGCAGGTAAGTGTCGACGCTGGCCACCACGACCCGGGCGTCCACGGTCAGGATCTGGATGCCGACGAGCGAGACGTTGACGTAGGCGTCGATCACCAGGCCCTTGTCCAGGATGGTGTCGATGACGTCGGCGAGGCTGGTGGAGCCGGGCCGTTCGACGGCCCCGCCCCCGGCGGGCTGCACGGTCATGTGTGTTCCTCGATCAACCGCTCGGGGTGCCCGTCCTGCGGCGAACGGGCCGTTCCTGCGAGGACCCCTGGTCGGCTTGCCGGCGCCGGCGTACCGGAGGGGCTTCCTGCTCCTCTTCGCGGCGGCGGCGCACCGGAGGCTCCTCTTCGCGGCGGCGGCGCACCGGAGGCTCCTCTTCACGGCGGCGGGCCGCCGGTCGTCTGGCGGCGGGGCGCGGCGGAGGCTGCTCTTCCTCCTCTTCCTCGGGTTCCTCTTCCGGCTCCTCCTCCGGCTGTTCTTCCTCTTCCGCTTCCGCTTCCTCTTCCGCTCCCTTTTCCTCTTCCTCTTCCGCTCCCTCTTCCTCTTCCTCGGCCTCTTCCACCACCCGGCCGTCGTGGATGACGCCGCGCCAGCCGTCCTCCTCCATCTCCTCCGGGTGGAGCATGGTCTGCGTCATCACATGCCGGGCGAAGTTCTTGAGCTCCAGGCGCGCCCGCCTGCCCTGGGCCCGCCAGAGGTTGCCGACGCGCTCGAACAGGCCCTTCGGGTGGTACTCCAGGACCATGCAGACACGGGTGAGGTTGGGGGCCAGCTCGTGGAAGGTCACGGCGCCGTCCACGTGGCCCTTGTCGCCCTCCGACCGCCAGATGATGCGCTCGTCGGGGACCTGCTCCAGGATGGTGGAGGTCCAGCCGCGATGGGACCAGAAGATCTGGGCCCTCCACCTGACCTTCTCGTCCGACTCCTGGTCGACGTGCTCGACCTTCTTGGTGAAGTCCGGGAAGTCCTCGAACTGCGTCCACTGGTTGTAGACGACGCGGACCGGCGCGCCGATGTCGACCGCCTCCACGATGTTGGTCAGGCGCAGCTTGCCCTTGCGGCCCGCCGCGTCCTTGACCTTCGCGAGCGGCCCCAGCACCTTCGCCAGCGGCCCGGCCGCCTTGGCCACGGGTTCGACCACGTCGGCCAGAGGTTTCGCCGCCTTGGCCAGCGGCTCGGCGAGCTTCGACAGCGGTCCCCCGCCCGAGTCCCCGCCTCCTCCGGTGAGGGCGTCGGCCAGGCCGGTCCCGCGTCCCTCCGCCACGTCGGTGAGCCGTCCGGCCAGGTTCTCGACCCGGCCGGTCGCGGCGGACAGCGCCCGCTCGACCAGTGCCAGGGCCAGGCCCTGCAGTTCGGCGGTGAGCCGGTCCATCGGCCGCTGCGGGGCGGCTGCTTTGTCGGTGAGTTCGTCGGTGAGCTTGCCGGTCGCCTGGGTCATCGCCATCACCTACGCGGTCCGCCGGGCGTGGCGGCGGGACGCCGCCGTGAAGCGGGAGTCCGCCGGGGAGGCTCTTCTTCCTCCTCGGGCTCCTCCTCCACGTACTCGTCCTCTTCGTACTCCTCTTCCTCCTCGGCCTGGGGCTCCTCCTGGGCCTGCGGCCCGGGCTGGCGCAGGGATTCGGCGCGCTCGTGGAGCCTGTCGGCCAGGGAGTTGATCTGCCTGGTGGTGGCGGCCATGGCCGCGGCCTTGCCGGCCTCCATCAGCTCGCCGCGCAGGCGGTTGGCCATCTCCTCCACCTGAGGGGAGGAGCCGAGGGCCTTCATCCCCTGCTGGAGCAGGCCGCCCGCGGCGCCCCGCCTGAGCCCTCCGGCGGCTCCGGCCAGCGCCAGGGCCACGGCCGCGCGCAGCTTGCGCCTGCGGCCCAGGTAGTAGCCCGCCGCGAGCGCGAGTGCCACCTGTACCTTGTGCTTCATGGCGAGCGCTCCTCAACTGTGAGGGTGACTGTCCGGAGTGTCCGGCTCCACACCCGCCCCAGCCTGCCCGTCAAACGGACACATAAACGCATCTCCCCATAAAGAGGGGCAAATGCGGCACGCCTTAGCCGGCCGCCCGCAGGACGAGGATCGCCAGGTCGTCGGCGCTCGGCTCGGGGGCGAACTCGGCGGCGCCGCGCCGGATCCGCTCGGCCACCGCCTTGGCCGACAGGCCCGCGCACTCGGCCAGCATCTTGCTCAGCCCGCCGTCGTCGTCGAGCAGGCGGTTGCCGCTGCGGCGCTCGGTCACCCCGTCGGTGACCGCCAGCAGGACGTCGTCGCGCTCCAGGTGGACGGTGTCGGCCTCGAAGACCACCTCGGGGAAGACGCCCAGCAGGGACTGCGGCGTCGTGACGGCCTCCACCACGCCGCTGGGCCGCAGCCGCAGGGCCTCGGGATGGCCGGCCGAAACCATCCGCAGCTCCAGGCCCGAGCCGGTCGGCGTGATCTCGCCGTGGAGCAGCGTCAGGAACCGGGCCCGCTCCCCTTCCTCCAGGATCGCCTGGTTGAGCCGGCCCAGCACCGCGGCCACGCCGTACCCCTCCCTGGCCAGCAGCCGCAGCGTGTGGCGGGCCAGGCCGGTGACGGCGGCGGCCTCGGGGCCGGTGCCGCAGACGTCGCCGATGGCGAAGCGCCAGGAGCCGTCGCCCGCCTTGAACAGGTCGTAGAAGTCGCCGCCGACCTCGTTCGCCTCGCCGGCGGGCTCGTAGACGACGCCGTAGTCGAGCCCGGGCACCTCCGGCTCGCTGGGCGGCAGCAGACTGCGCTGCAGGGCGCGGTTGGCGGCGGCCTGCTGGGCGTACAGGCGGGCGTTGTCGAGCGCCAGTGCGGCGCGGCGCGCGATGTCCTCGGCAAACTGCACCGCCTCGTTGGGGAAGCGGTCGGGCCGGCCCAGGCACATGACGCCGAGGGCCCGCCCGCGGGCGGTCAGCGGCACCGCGAAGACGTGCGAGTCGGCGTGGTGCTGCATGGCAACGGTACGTGGGACCGTCAGGCCGGCCAGCTCCTCGCGCAGCCGGTCGATGCGGGACTCGTCGGAGTGCCACAGGTAGGCCAGGCGGTCCGGCGCGGACGCGGCCTCGGTGGTGTAGACGGCGCACCACGTCGCCAGCCGTGGCACCACGATCTGCGCGATGATCGCCGGCACCATGTCGGGGTCGAGCGTGCCGGCGAGCAGGTCGCTGGCGTCGGCCAGGAAGCCCAGCCGGTTGGGCCCCCGCGAGGTCTCCTCCGACCACTCGTCGAGCACCGTCTCCCCCGAGCCCGGCACCGCCAGCCTGGCCCACAGGACCCGGGAGCCGCCCGCGTAGGTGATGCCCCATTCCTCCACCTCGACGGAGGGCGCCTTGGGCTGCTCGTCGCGGTCGACGTGATGCCTGAGCTCGACCTGTACGGCGTCGCCGAGGTGCTTCCAGACGGCCTCGAACGACACGTCGGCCATCTGCCCGGCCAGCTCGCCGACGACCTGCTCGGCGCTGTCGAGCACGGCCGACGCGGCCCAGGCCGTCATGACCTCCCGCGTGAAGCGTTTGGCGGAGGGTACTGCGGTCTCACCGGGTGCGAAAGTGGCTGCCAGAAGAGCACGAGCGGAACCAGTCATCGCTCCGTGCCTACCACACTTCCCGCTGACTTGGGGTAAATCGTAGGGGGGACTACGGCAGCCCCTCGTGACAGACTTGCAGCACTCGCGGCGCCACCCCGGGAGTGAAGGAGGTCCCATGACCACGGCCAGAACCGCGTCGGCCCCCGAGGAGAGGACGTACACCGAGTCGGATCTCATACCGATTCTGGAGACGCTCTACTCCTGGCGCGACGGCGACTTCGGACGCCGGGTCCCCCATGCGCCTCCCGGGATCCTCAGCGAGGTCCGCCTCCTGCTCAACGAGGTGGCGGACCGGCGCGAGCACCTGGCCACCGAGCTGAACCGGGTGCGCAAGGAGATCGTGAAGGAGGGCCGCTTCGGCGAACGGCTGTCGCCGGGACCGGGCGTGGGGCAGTGGGCCGAGAGCGTCGAGTCGGTCAACATGCTCATCGACGCGCTGGTGACGCCGGTGAGCGGCGCGGCCGACGTCGTCGAGGCGGTGGCCAAGGGCGACCTGTCGCGCCGGATCGACCTGGACCGCACGGCCAGGGGCGAGGTGCGCAGGCTCGGCAAGGCCATCAACGGCATGGTGGACCAGCTGTCGCTGTTCACCTCCGAGGTGACCCGCGTGGCCCGCGAGGTCGGCACCGAGGGACGGCTGGGCGGCAGCGCGAACCTGCGCGGCATGTCCGGCACCTGGCGCGACCTCATGGAGGCCGTCAACACCATGAGCTCGCGCGTCTCGGCGCAGGTGCGCGACATCGCCGTGGTCACCACCGCCGTGGCGAAGGGCGATTTGTCCAGGAAAGTGACCGTGGACGCGGTCGGCGAGATGTTCGAGCTGAAGAACACGGTCAACACCATGGTCGACCAGCTCTCCGCCTTCGCCGAGGAGGTCACCCGCGTGGCCCGCGAGGTCGGCACCGAGGGCAAGCTCGGCGGCCAGGCCCAGGTCAGCGGCGTGTCGGGGGTCTGGAAGGACCTCACCGACAACGTCAACTTCATGGCCAACAACCTCACCAGCCAGGTCCGCAGCATCGCCACCGTCGCCACCGCGGTCGCCCAGGGCAACCTCACCAAGAAGATCACCGTCGACGCGCAGGGCGAGATCCTGGAGCTGAAGGAGACCCTCAACACGATGGTCGACCAGCTCTCCAGCTTCGCCGACGAGGTGAGCCGGGTGGCCCGCGAGGTCGGCACCGAGGGCAAGCTCGGCGGACGCGCCGAGGTCAAGGGCGTGTCGGGGGTCTGGAAGGAGCTCACCGACAACGTCAACTCGATGGCCAACAACCTGACCTACCAGGTGCGCAACATCGCCCAGGTCACCACCGCCGTGGCCAACGGCGACCTGACCCGCAAGATCGACGTCGACGCGCAGGGCGAGATCCTGGAGCTGAAGTCGACCATGAACACGATGGTCGACCAGCTGTCGTCCTTCGCCTCCGAGGTCACCCGCGTCGCCCGCGAGGTCGGCACCGAAGGCCAGCTGGGCGGCCAGGCCCAGGTCAGCGGCGTGTCGGGGGTCTGGAAAGACCTCACCGACAACGTCAACTTCATGGCCAACAACCTCACCAGCCAGGTCCGCAGCATCGCCACCGTCGCCACCGCCGTGGCGCAGGGCAACCTCACCAAGAAGATCACCGTCGACGCGCAGGGCGAGATCCTCCAGCTGAAGGAGACCCTCAACACGATGGTCGACCAGCTCTCCAGCTTCGCCTCCGAGGTCACCCGCGTCGCCCGCGAGGTCGGCACCGAGGGCAAGCTGGGCGGCCAGGCCCGGGTCCAGGGCGTGTCGGGGGTCTGGAAGGACCTCACCGACAACGTCAACTTCATGGCCAACAACCTCACCAGCCAGGTGCGCAACATCGCCGAGGTCACCACCGCCGTGGCCAGCGGCGACCTGACCCGCAAGATCGACGTGGACGCCCAGGGCGAGATCCTGGCCCTCAAGACGACCATGAACCGGATGGTCGACCAGCTCTCCTCCTTCGCCTCCGAGGTCACCCGCGTGGCCCGCGAGGTCGGCTCGGAAGGCCAGCTGGGCGGCCAGGCCCGCGTCGAGGGCGTGGAGGGCACCTGGAAGCGGCTGACCGAGAGCGTGAACGAGCTGGCCGCCAACCTGACCACGCAGGTGCGCGCCATCGCCGAGGTGACCAGCGCCGTCGCCCAGGGCGACCTGACCAGGTCCATCGCCATCGAGGCCAAGGGCGAGCTGGCCGAGCTCAAGGACAACATCAACTCGATGGTGGCCAACCTGCGGGCGACCACCCGCGCCAACCAGGAGCAAGACTGGCTGAAGTCCAACCTGGCGCGCATCTCCCGCCTCATGCAGGGCCACCGTGACCTGGTCGAGGTCGCCAAGCTCATCATGAGCGAGCTCACCCCGCTGGTGTCGGCCCGCTACGGCGCCTTCTACGCCAACGACCCGCAGAGCGAGGAGGACCTGGTCCTCATCGGCGGGTACGGCGTGCGCCCCGGCAAGACCGCGAGGAGCAGCTTCGCCGTGGGCGAGGGCATCGTGGGCCAGGCCGCGCTGGAGGGCAAGGCGATCGTCCTGGACGACGTGCCCGCCGGATACATCACCATCGACACCGGGCTCAGCAGCTCGACGCCCGCGCAGATCGCGGTGCTGCCCATCCTGTTCGAGAACCGCGTGCTGGGCGTGCTGGAGCTGGCCTCCTTCAGCCAGTTCAGCCAGGTCCACCTCGACTTCCTCACGCAGCTGGTGGAGTCGATCGGCGTGACGATGAACACGATCATCGCCAACTCGCGCACCGAGGCCCTGCTGAAGGAGTCGCAGCGGCTGGCCACCGAGCTGCAGGAGCGCTCCGACGAGCTGCAGCGCCAGCAGGAGGAGCTGCGCCGGTCCAACGCCGAGCTGGAGGACAAGGCGGCGCTGCTGGCCAAGCAGAACCGCGCGATCGAGATCCAGAACTTCCAGATCGAGCAGGCGCGCCGGACCCTGGAGGAGCGGGCCGAGCAGCTGGCGGTCTCCAACCGCTACAAGTCGGAGTTCTTCGCCAACATGTCGCACGAGCTGCGCACGCCGCTCAACAGCCTGCTCGTGCTGGCCAAGCTGCTGACCGAGAACTCCGACGGCAACCTGACCGAGCAGCAGGTGGAGTACGCCAAGCACATCCACGGCTCGGGGTCGCAGCTGCTGCAGCTGATCAACGACATCCTCGACCTGTCCAAGGTCGAGGCGGGCCGGATGGACATCCATCCCTCGCAGATCTCCCTGGCCAAGCTGGTCGACTACGTCGAGGCCGCGTTCGCGCCGCTGGCCCAGGACAAGGGGCTCAGCTTCCGCGTCGAGGTCGACGAGGGCGTGCCGCAGGAGCTCCACACCGACGAGCAGCGCCTCCAGCAGGTGCTGCGCAACCTGCTGTCCAACGCGGTGAAGTTCACCCCCAAGGGCGAGGTACGGCTGCGCGTCGCCATGGCGCCCCAGGACGTGCGGTACGACCACCCCGTCCTGCGCGACGCCGACGACGTCGTCGCCTTCCAGGTGATCGACACCGGCATCGGCATCGCGCCCGACAAACGGGAGGTCATCTTCGAGGCCTTCCGCCAGGCCGACGGCACCACCAGCCGCAAGTACGGCGGCACGGGCCTGGGCTTGTCGATCTGCCGCGACATCGCCAGGCTGCTGGGCGGCGAGGTGCGCGTCGACAGCGAGCTGGGCAAGGGCAGCACGTTCACGCTCTTCCTGCCCAGGACGTATGAGGGGCCGCTGCCGGAGGCGCCGCGGGCGCCCCGGGCGCCGGTGGAGGAGCCGCCGGTGGCGATGCCGGAACCGCCGCTCCCGAGCGACCTGGCGACGCCGGAGCCGCTGGACTTCGCCGACAGCCAGCCGTGGCAGGGGCCGGACCCGCTGAACGGCGCCAAGATCCTCATCGTGGACGACGACATCCGCAACGTCTTCGCCCTCACCAGCGTGCTGGAGCAGCACGGCGCGACCGTCATCTACGCGGAGAACGGCCGCGAGGGCATCGAGCAGCTGGAGCGCAACGAGGACGTGGCGCTGGTGCTGATGGACATCATGATGCCGGAGATGGACGGCTGGGCCACCACCTCGGCCATCCGGCGCATGCCGCAGTTCGCCGACCTGCCGATCATCGCGCTCACCGCGAAGGTCATGCGCGGCGACCGCGAGAAGAGCATCGCCTCCGGCGCCTCCGACTACGTGCCCAAGCCGGTCGACGTGGACCGGCTGCTGGAGCGGCTGCGCGGCTGGCTGAGCCGCGGCCGGTCGACGAACCCGACAGAAGGACCCTGATGCCATGGCTGATCGCGCCAAGATCCTCCTGGTCGACGACAGGGAGGAGAACCTCATCGCGCTGGAGGCGATCCTCAGCTCGCTCGACCTGGTGCCGGTCCGCGCCCGATCGGGAGAGGAGGCGCTCAAGGCGCTGCTGAGCCAGGATTTCGCGCTGATCCTCCTCGACGTGCGCATGCCCGGCATGGACGGGTTCGAGACGGCCGCCCACATCAAGCGCCGGGAACGCACCCGCAACATCCCGATCATCTTCCTGACCGTGGTCGACAGCGCGCCCGACTACGCCTTCCGCGGCTACGCGGCGGGCGCCGTGGACTACCTGACCAAGCCCTTCGACCCGTGGGTGCTGCGGGCCAAGGTGTCGGTCTTCGTCGAGCTGTACAACATGAACAAGCGCCTGGCCGAGCAGGCCGCGCTGCTGCGGGAACGGCTGGCCGGCGAGCTGCCGCCCGGGGATGCCGTGGACCGGGCGGCGGTGCTGCCCGAGCTGGCGCGGCGGCTCGGCGCGGTGGAGGAGGAGCTGACGCGGGTGCGGGAGCAGGCGCGCAAGGTGGGCGACACCTCGCTGTCGGGACCGATCGCGGACCTGAGCGAGCGGGTCGCGCACCTGCGGGCGGGCTTCGACGCGCTGATGTGAACGCGGGATCCCGACGTGCCGCCGTGAGCACGGCTATCGCCGGGCCCGCTCCAGCGCGTCCCAGAAGCCGCGGCGCAGCGCGTGCCGTACCTCGTCGTGCAGCAGGAAGTCGATCGGCAGCGAGGAGCCCTGGAGCAGCCGGGCCTCCAGGTCGGAGGGCATGCGCGGCTTGCGGGCGAGGACGGCCTCCAGCCACAGCGCCGGGGCGTCGCGGGCGACCGACTCGCCGAAGTCGTGGCCCTCGCGGTGGGCCGCCTTGACGGCGTCGGCGAGCGTGGTCGCCGTCCCGCCCGTGGACGGCGAGCCGGTGGCGGGGGCGTTGTTCACGGGGGCGTTGTTCACCGGGGCGGCCTGGGGGCCGGTGTATCCGCCGGCGTGCGCGCCGGGCTGGTAGGTGCCGGCCGAGGACGGCGTGGCGAACTGGCCGGTGGAGACGCCGGGCGTGGGCTGCGGCGCGGAGGGCTGCTCGGGCTGGTAGCTCGGGTAGGACGGCAGGGCCGGCGGCGCGGCGTGGGAGCGCGGCGGCGATGCCGGGGCCGCGGGCTGGACCGGCGGCTGCGCCGGGGACGCGGGCTGTGCTCCCGATGGGGCCCCGGACTGGGCCGAGGGCTGGACCGGGTTCGGCGAGGGCGCGGGCGACGGCGCGGCGGTGATCGGCGGGGTGTGCGTGGCCGCGCTCGGAAGAGACGGGCTCGGGAGGGACGGGCTCGCGGTGGACTGGCTGGTGATGGCGGGCGTGGGCGGATGGGCGGCCTGGCCGTTGCCGATCGGCTGGTGGCCGTTGGCCGATTCGGCCGAGCCCGTGGCGAGCGACACGTAGGGGCGCAGGTGGCCGCCGCCGATCTCGATCAGGTCGTCGCTCTCCTGGCGCAGCGAGCGCGACACCGACCAGCTGTTGTCGGCCGCGATGTGCACGACCGTGACGCGGATGCCGAGGTCCTGCGCGTCGCAGACGACCTGCGTGAGGTCCTCGTCGCCGCTGACCACGACGGCGTCGCAGATGGCGCTGTTGCGCGCCAGCGTCATCAGGTCGCGGTGCACCTGCGCGTCGACGCCCTCGCGGCGGCCCGGCCGGATGCGCGACAGGCGCAGCTTGAGCCCGGGGATGTCGGCCAGCACGTCGTGCTCGGGGGTGCGGCGGCCCTCGACCGTGGCCTCGTACCAGTAGCAGCGCAGCAGCGGCAGCCCCGTGCGCTCGCGCGCCAGGTTCGACAGCAGCTGCAGCAGGCCCGGGTAGTCCCACGAGACGGCCTCGCGATGGCGGGTCCCATGCACGGCCATCGCGCCGTCGGCCAGCAGATAGCCAGCGTCTACGAACAGCGCGCAGCGATCCACGCGACACCGCCCCTTCCTCGTGGCCGACATTTCTGGCTCTGCACCGTCAGAGCCGGACGCGGCGGCCCTTTCTCAGGGTAATCAAGCAGGTGATCGCGCGAGGGTTAATCCCGGCGATTCACCCCTCCAGAGCATTCACGCAGACCGTACCAGCAAGGGGTACCGGTTTTGTCCGGTCTGTCATGACCTGGCGCGAACGCTCACCGCCGCCACCCCGAAGAGCACGACGTCCTTCGCGGTGGCCAGCTCCAGCCGTGGATCGGCACCCAGCTCGGCCTGGAAGGAGTCCACGTCCACGCCGAACGCCAGCCCCTCCGCCCCCTCGGCCGAGCCGTCGAAGACGTTGCCCTCGTCCCCGTCACCTCCCGCCGGCCTCAGCGCGGCGGACCCGGCAGAGACCCGGTCCCCCTTCAGGTCCGCGTCGCCCTCCCAGGCGACCAGCCGCACGTCGGCCGGGACGGCGGCGGGATACAGCCCGCCCAGCGGGACGACCTCCTCGTCCCGGCCGCCGCCCACGACCGTGGCGGCGTCCACGACGACCGCCTGGCTGTACGGCCGGGCCGGATCCGTCGAGACGACCACGAGGCTCCACCCGGCGTGCTGCGAGACGCCCTCGCCCAGGGGGACGTCGGCCGCCCACCACGTGGCCCGCCGGCCGGACGCCGCGGCCACCAGGCCCGTGACGTCGGCGAAAGCCTGGTAGGCCGGTCCCGAGGGCAGCTCCCGCACGGCCACCTCGTCCGGCTCGACGGTCACGTAACCCTTGCGCCCCGGCGGCCTGACCTTGATGGGCCCGCCCGCGGCCAGCCCGGCGGACCAGTACAGCCCCGCCCACACCACGCGCCCGCCGCGCGGCAGCTCCAGGACGGCGGAGCTGGAGGCCCCGGTGCCGGCCACATCGTCCTCGTCGAGCCGCCGCATGGGCCACAGGTCGTTGTCCCGGCGGTCGCCCTCGCGCCGCCTGCCGCGCTCGCAGCCGTCCTCCTCCGGCGGGCAGGTCAGCAGCGTGTTCCCGGCGGCCGTGACCGCGACCCCACCGTCGGCGGCGAAGCGGGCCGGGGCTCCCGAGCCCCGCACTCCGGCGGTGGCCCGCACGCGCACCCTCTGGTCGCCCGACCTGACGCGGGCGGCGGGCCCCACGCCCTCGGGAGCTGTCGGCGCCACGGTGACGCGCAGGAACACCGTCGTGAGCCGTCCTGGCCCCAGCGGCTCGCGGGCGCACCGCGCCCCGGCGGCGCGGGGGCGGCAGGCCCAGCCGTCCAGCGTGCCGGCGGACCCGGTCCTGGCCCTGCCCCAGCGGGAGGGCGCGAGCGTGACGCCGGGCGGCAGGTCGACGGCGGCGACGACGTCACGGCTGGGCGCCCCGCCCTCGTTGCGCACCCGGAGCGCCACGATGCCCGGCCGGCCGCGCACGAGCGAGCCCAGCGGGTCGATCCGGGCCGACAGGCGGGCCGCGCCGGGCTTGGCGGTGGCCGGTGGCGGGGTGGGACGCCTGTGCGCCGGGACCGGCTGGGGTCGTTCGGGTTCGGGCCGCTCGGCCCGTTCCTCGGCGGGAGGGGGCAGCCGCGGCGCGGCGGAGGGCAGCGCCCTGGCCCGCTCGGGCGGCGGCCGGTCGGGCTCCTCCCCCGACACCAGTAGCAGAACGAGCGCCGCCGCGAGCGCCACCGCGGTCCCGCCCGCTGCCGCCGCCTGCCGGTGGCGCGGGGCGCGCCCGATCCAGCCCATCGCCTTCGTCGCGCCGACGCCGCCGGCCGAGCCGGCCTTGGCCAGCGCCGCCGAGTAGGCCGCGAAGGCGGGGCCGACGACGAGGGGCCCGACGATGACGCGCAGGCCGCGGTCGACGTCGGACAGCTCCAGGAACACCGACCGGCACTGGGTGCAGGCGCTCATGTGCTCCTCGACCATGCGGGAGTCCCGCCTGCCCAGCCCGCCGCGGACGTGCGCGCCCATCTTGCCGAGCACCGGCCGGCAGGACTGCTGGGGCGTGCCCGACAGGTGCATCTGCAAGTACGCCTGGCGCAGCCCCTCCCTGGCCCGGTAGGCCAGCGCGGCCACCCCGTTGGCCGACAGGCCCAGCAGCGGCGCCACCTCGGCGGGCCCGGCCCCCTCCACCTCCGTGTGCCACAGCACCGCCTTCCAGCGGTCGGGGAGCGACAGGAACGCCTTGGCGATGAGGGACTTCTCCAGCCCGGACAGCGCCGGGTCGACGAAGGGCGTCCCCGGGTCGAACTCCTCGATGTCGCCGGTGGTCACCTGGCGGCCCGCCACCCTGCCGCGGTCGTAGACGGTCCGGCGCACGACGGTCAGCAGGTAGGGGCGGAAGGCGGCCTCCGGCCCGCCTCCCCGGCCGACCAGGTCGAGGATTCTGGTGAAGGACTCGGCGACGACGTCCTCGGCCTCGGCCTCCGCTCTGACGAGGTGGCGGGCGAGGGCGCGGGCGGCGGCGACGTGACGCTCGTAGAGCTCGCCGAAGGCGGCGGCGTTCCCGCTCCGCACGGCGTCGAGCAGCGCGGCGTCGCTCTGCGGCGTTTCCGGACTCATGGTGACCTCTTGATTACTCAGGGTTGCCATGCGCATCATTCCGCAGTCCGCGCCATGACTAAACCGGCGCCACGCCTTTGCCTGCTTCTTTGCCATGACCGGCCCGAGCCGGCTCTCCGCCCGGGTCACTACGCTGAGGGGCATGAGCGACCGTGAGAACCTGCTGGCGGAGATCCAGAAGAAGGCCGTGGTCCACGGCAAGGTGGTGCTGTCCTCGGGCAGGGAGGCCGACTGGTACCTCGACCTGCGGCGCATCACCCTGGACGGCACGGCCGCGCCCCTGGTCGGCAGGGTGCTCCTGGACCTGACCGCCGACCTGGACTACGACGCGGTCGGCGGGCTGACGCTGGGGGCCGACCCGGTCGCCACGGCGATGCTGCACGCGGCCTCCGCCCGGGGCCGCGCGCTCGACGCCTTCGTGGTGCGCAAGGCGGCCAAGACGCACGGCCTGCAGCGCCGGATCGAGGGCCCGGACGTGGCGGGCCGGCGGGTGCTGGCGGTGGAGGACACCTCCACGACGGGGGGTTCGGTGCTCACGGCCGTGGAGGCGCTGCGCGAGGCCGGCGCGCGGGTGGTGGCGGTGGCGACGATCGTGGAGCGCGGCGCGGCGCCGCGGATCGCGCAGGCCGGCCTGGAGTACCGCTACGCCTACTCGGTCGCCGACCTGGGGCTATGAGCGCTTGACGGTGAAGGACTCGCGCTCGCCGGGTTCGCCGGGCGAGCGCGGGACACCGTTCTCGACGACCTCGACCGTGCCGGCGTCGTTGAGCACGACGTCGATCTCGTCCTCGAACCACTCGTACTCCTCGCCCAGCGTCATGTCGCCCACGTGCAGGACGTCGCCTCCCGGCACCCGCACGGTGACCGACGGGCAGGTGTCGGCGACGCACTGGATCCGCAGGGTCGGCGTGCGCTCCGCGGCGGGCGTGCCGGTCGTGCCGGCCCGCATCGGCGCCGACTCGGGGACCTGCTGGGAGGCGAGGAGCGCGCGCACGCCGATGACGGCCAGCACCACCACGAGGAGGACCGCCAGCCCCGTCAGGGCCACCTGCGCGATCCCCCTCGGCTCAGTCCTATGGCGTCCCATGTGTCGATTGTGGAGGTCGGCTGCGGGGGGTGTGCGCCGAAAGGGTCAGCCCACGCGGTGGTGCTTGCCCATCGGCTCGGGGAGGCGGCGGCGGGCCCTCCTGGCCTTGACCGCCTCGACCACGATGGGGATCAGCGAGATCCCCACGATCAGGAACACGCCGGGCAGGATGTACCTGTCGATCTGCTTGGGGTCGACCTTGTTGCCCAGGTAGTGGCCCAGCAGGATCAGGCTCTCCGTCCAGAAGACGCCGCCGATGACGTTCCACACGAAAAAGCGCTTGGCGCTCATCTCCAGGACGCCGGCCACCGGATTCATGAAAGTCCGGACAATGGGCACGAATCGGGCGAGCACCACGGCCTTGGCCGGGCCGAACTTCTCGAAGAACTCCTCGGCCCGGATCACGTGCTCCTTCCTGAAGAACCTGGAGTCCGGCTTGTCGAACATCCTGCGCCCGAAGCGCGCCCCCAGGAAATGGCCCAGCTGGGCGCCGGCGACCGCGCAGATCGGTGTGCCGATCAGCAGGGCGGGGAAGGACAGCGGCACGATGTTCATGCCGGCCGCCACCGAGGCGGAGCTGAAGATGCCCGCCGCGACGAGCAGAGAGTCACCCGGCAGGAAGAAGCCGAGGAGCAGACCGGTCTCGGCGAAGATGATCGCCAGCACGCCGATCGTCGCGAAGGCCCCGAGAATGGTCAGCCACCAGGTCGGGTCCAGGAGATTGAAGAGCCAGTCCACGGGCAGAGCCTACCCGGCCCGTTCACTACCACGCTGGGCGACGAGTCGAGATACTGGGCTCCGCGAAGCCGTACTTCCGAGGAGATGACCATGCCTATCGCCACCCCAGAGATCTACGCCGAGATGCTCGACCGGGCCAAAGCCGGCGGATTCGCCTACCCGGCGATCAATGTGACCTCCTCGCAGACGTTGAACGCCGCCCTGCGCGGTTTCGCCGAGGCGGAAAGCGACGGGATCATCCAGGTCTCCACCGGCGGCGCCGAGTTCCTGTCGGGCGCGTCGGTGAAGGACATGGTCTCCGGTGCCCTGGCGCTGGCGGAGTACGCCAGGGTGGTCGCCAGGAACTACCCGGTGAACGTGGCCCTGCACACCGACCACTGTCCCAAGGACAAGCTCGACGGCTTCATGCGGCCGCTCATCGAGCTGTCCCTGGAGCGCGGCGGCGACCCCATCTTCCAGTCGCACATGTGGGACGGCTCGGCCGTACCGCTGGAGGAGAACCTGGAGATCGCCAAGGAGCTCCTGGAGAAGTGCCACCGCGCGCGGATCGTCATGGAGATGGAGATCGGCGTCGTCGGCGGCGAGGAGGACGGCATCGTCGGCGAGATCAACGAGAAGCTCTACACCACGCCCGGCGACGCGCTGGCCACCGCCGAGGCGGTCGGCCTGGGCGAGAAGGGCCGCTACATGCTCGCGGCGACCTTCGGCAACGTGCACGGCGTCTACAAGCCGGGCCACGTCAAGCTGCGTCCCAGCGTGCTGAAGGAGATCCAGGACGCGGTCGGCGCCAAGTACGGCAAGGACCGCCCCTTCGACCTGGTCTTCCACGGCGGCTCCGGCTCGCTGCTGGAGGAGATCCACGAGGCGATCTCCTACGGCGTGGTGAAGATGAACATCGACACCGACACGCAGTACGCCTTCACCCGCCCCATCGCGGACCACATGTTCAAAAACTACGACGGCGTCCTGAAGGTCGACGGCGAGGTCGGCAACAAGAAGACCTACGACCCGCGCTCGTACGGCAAGGCCGCCGAGGCGTCCATGGCCGCCCGGGTGGTCCAGGCGTGCCAGGACCTCAAGTCCGCTGGGACTAAGATCACCTAGTCATGGCACGGCCCGGCGGGTATGACTTGTTTTATGGACAACCTTCTCGCCGGGCCGCCCCCGACCTACCTGCCGGACCTGCCCGAGGCCAAGGAGGCGCTCGAATCGGGCGCCAAGGCCGCCGACGTCGCCGCCCGCTTCCCCTCCTATTCCGCTGCCTGGGCGACGCTGGCTGAGGAGTACTTCGCGCAGGGTCACGCCGTGACCTCCTACGCCTTCGCCCGCACCGGTTACCACCGGGGCCTGGACCAGTTGCGCCGCGCCGGCTGGAAGGGCCACGGGCCGATCCCGTGGGAGCACGAGCCGAACCGCGGGTTCCTGCGCTCGCTCTACGCGCTGGCGCGTGCCGCCCAGGCCATAGGGGAGAAGGACGAGGCCGAGCGGTGCCTGCAGTTCCTCAAGGACAGCAGCGCCGAGGCGTACGACGTGCTGACCAAGGGCTCCTGACGGCCGCCGGACCGGACAGCCGCAAAACGGGAAATGAGGTAGTCTCTCATCGCAAGAGCCCCTGTCGCTGTTGCGCCAGGGGTTTTCGTTTCGCATGGGAGATCAGGCAATGCCGGCGGTCGTCATCGTGGGTGCCCAGTGGGGCGACGAGGGCAAGGGAAAGGTCACCGACCTGCTCGGTGACAGCGTCGACTACGTGGTCCGCTACCAAGGCGGCAACAACGCGGGACACACCATCGTCATCGGCGACCAGAAGTACGCGCTCCACCTCGTGCCCACCGGAGTGCTGTCGCCGCACGTCGTCCCGGTGATCGGCAACGGCGTGGTCATCGACCCGGGCGTGCTGCTGGGCGAGATCGACGGGCTGGCCGAGCGCGGCGTCTCGGCCGACAAGCTGCTGATCTCGGCGAACGCGCACCTGATCATGCCGCACCACAAGGCCATCGACAAGGTCACCGAGCGCTACCTGGGCAAGAACAAGATCGGCACGACCGGCCGGGGCATCGGCCCCGCCTACGGCGACAAGGTCTACCGCATGGGCATCCGCGTCCAGGACCTGCTGGACCCGGGCATCCTGCGGCAGAAGATCGAGGTCGTGCTGGCCGAGCGCAACCAGGTCCTCACCAAGATCTACAACCGGCGCGGCATCGAGCTGGATCGGGTGCTGGAGGAGTACCTCGGCTACGCCGAGCGGCTCAAGCCGTACATCGCCGACACCTCGCTGGCGCTGAAGAAGGCGCTGGACGCGGGGAAGGTCGTGGCGCTGGAGGGCGGCCAGGGCACGCTGCTGGACCTCGACCACGGCACCTACCCGTTCGTCACCTCCTCCTCGCCCACGGCCGGAGGCGCCTGCGCGGGCGCCGGGATCCCGCCGAACCGGCTGACGCGCATCATCGGCATCCTCAAGGCGTACACCACGCGCGTCGGCTCGGGCCCGTTCCCGACCGAGCTCACCGACGAGATGGGCGACTGGCTGCGCACGACGGGCCACGAGTACGGCGTGACCACCGGGCGCAACCGGCGCTGCGGCTGGTTCGACGCGGTCATCGCGCGCTACGCCACCCGCATCAACGGGATCACCGACTTCTTCCTCACCAAGCTCGACGTGCTGTCCGGGCTGGAGCGCATCCCGGTGTGCGTGGCCTACGACGTGGACGGCGTACGGCACGACGAGATCCCCATGACGCAGACCGAGTTCCACCACGCCAAGCCGATCTACGAGGAGTTCCCCGGCTGGCAGGAGGACATCTCGGGCGCCAAGAGCTTCGAGGACCTGCCGCCGAACGCCCAGGCGTACGTCAGGGCGATCGAGGAGCTCAGCGAGGCGCCGATCTCCGCCATCGGCGTGGGCCCCGGCCGCGACCAGACGGTGCAGATCCGGTCACTGGTCTAGCCGCATGTCGCGGACCTTACACCGGATTCCCGGAACGGCGGCGAGCTTCGCGTCGACCGTGATCAGCTCTGCGTCCAGCAGCTCGGCCAGGGCGACGTAGGCGGCATCGTATGGCCACATGTTGTGACGCAACTCCCAGATGCGCGGGAGCAGCGGCACGTGCTCATAGCGCCTGATCCGCATGCGTCCGAGCAGCTCCAGCGCTCGCGTGGCCTCGTCGGCAGGCAGTTTGCCGCCGTTGACGAGGCCACGCAGTGTAGATGCGCACTCCAGATCGACGGCGTGCGGCGCGGCCAGACGTGCTCCGCTGACGGCTCGCCGGATCCGCTCGGCGATCGCCGTGGTGCCGACGAGGAAATCGACGAGCGCGGAGGTGGCAAGAACAATCACGCGACCCGGCCTTCACGCGCCCGCGCGATCGTCTCCAGGATGTCGTCCTCGGTGACCCTGCTTCGCGCGGCTATCCGACGAGCCTCCTCGGCGACCTCCTCGGGGTTCAGCGTCTGCGCCTCTCCGATCAGCAATTGCCGCAGGTATGCCTGAAGAGACTGACCGGCTCGCGCCGCTCTGACCTTGAGCGTCCTCAGAACCTCTTCTGGGACGTCCCGCACGTGCACGTTTGCCATGCATGCATTTCACCCCCAAAGTAGCCACCTTGCTATCGGCGAGCTGTCGCCCACTTTCCTCCCCGAGCGAATAGGGTTCCGGTGTGCGTGTCGAGATCCATGGCCATCGAGGAGCACGCGGCCTCTGGCCCGAGAACACCCTGCCCGGGCTGAGCCGGACCCTCGAACTCGGCGTCGACGCGCTGGAGTTCGACGTCGCGCTGACCGCCGACCGCCGCCCGGTGCTCACGCACGACCTGCACGTCTCCGCCGTGACCAGCGCCGACACGCGCCCGCTGGCGGACGGCGACCCCGGCTTCCCCTACGTCGGCAAGCCGGTCAACTCGCTGACGCTGGCCCAGCTGCGCACCCTCGATGTGGGTGTACGGCTCCCGCGGCACCCCGACGACCCCTTCGCGCTCACCCAGGTCGCGATGCCCGACACGCGGATGCCGACGCTGGGCGCGGTGCTCGGGCTGGTGAACGCCTACGCGGCCGACGACGTCCGCATGCACGTCGAGCTGAAGTCCGACCCCACGCGGCCGGAGCTGTGCTTCGACCCGGTGATGTTCACCGAGCTGGTCGTGGAGGAGCTGGACCGCCACGGCAGGCTGGGCGGCGCGGCGATCCTGAGCTTCGACTGGCGGGTCATTTCCGCCGCCGCGTCGCTGGCGCCGCGGACCCCGCGGTATGCGTTGATCGAGCCCGACACGCTGCACTGGCACGGCTGCCTGGGCGACGACATCCCGGCCGCCGCCGCGGCGGCCGGAGCCACCGCGCTCTCGCCCGAGCACGTCATGGTCGGCGAGGAGCTCATGGCCCAGGCCGCGGCCGCGGGGCTGCCCGTGGTGGTGTGGACGGTCAACACCGCCGACCTGGCCGGGCGGATGATCGACCTCGGCGTCGCCGGGATCGTCACGGACTACCCCGACCGGATGCGGGAGCTGTGGCGCGAGCGCGGGCTCCCGCTGCCGCAGCCGGTCAGCCCGCTGCGTCCCGTGGGCGTCTGAGCCTCTCAGCTGGTCCTTCAGGGTCCTTCAGAGGCGGAAACGGGCGACGAAGCGGCGCTGCCAGGGCGTCTCGACGGCGCGCCGGGAGTAGTGCTCGCGCACGTAGGCGACGGCCCGGTCGTTCGGCACGCCGTCCAGGACGGCCAGGCAGGCCAGCGCGGTGCCGGTCCTGCCCTGGCCGCCGCCGCAGGCGATCTCCACCCGCTCACTCCCGGCCCGCTCCCACGCCTCGCGCAGCGCCCGCGCAGCGGCCTTCCGGTCGGAGGGCAGCCAGAAGTCGGGCCAGCGCACCCACCGCGCCTCCCAGGAGACGGCGGGCGGCTCGTGGCCCAGCAGGTAGAGGGCGAAGGTCGGCTCCTGCCCGCCGGGGAGCGGGCGCCGCAGGCCGCGACCGCGCACGAGCCGCCCGGAGGGCAGGCGGAGCACTCCGGGCGTCGCGGGCTCCCAGGGAGTGATCAGCAATGCGACGCTTCCACGACGTCGTCATCCATCCGGCCGAGCTTTCTGGTGGTGTTCCCGGCGCGGCAGCGGGCGCCCCGGCCGCTTCCAAGGCCCAACATGCTCTCTCCTACCTCTCCGGGCGGCGAACCGGGCGTCGTCCGCGGCACCGCACGTCAGCGATGCCCGTCAGCGATGCCCCACGCCGACCAGCGTCGTCGCGTCCACCGTACCGATTCCCCGTTCGCGCAGGGTGGCGAGCAGATTCTCCCGGATCCGGGACAGTGCGGGCGCGTCCAGCCCGTCGAGCATGCCGCGGAAGCCGCTGCCGACGACCAGCAGCCAGGCCAGGTCGTCGGTCAGGGTCAGCGCCAGGGGCACCCGGCTGACCCTGACCTCGCGCAGCCCCAGGCCGGTCAGCCAGTCGCTCAGCTTCTGCTCGGTGGCTATCTTGGTGACGGAGTCGCGGCTGGCCGGTGAGCCCGGCTCGCTGCCACGGACCTGCTGCACCACGTCCGAGAGCGCGATGCCGAAGTTCTCCAGTGCACCGCTGGCCCAGGTGGTGACGGCGAAGGTGCCGCCTGGCCGTACCAGCCGGGTCAGCCGGGACGCGGTGGCGTCCATGTCCGGCAGCATGAAGACGCCGAGCACGCACATCGCCACGTCGTAAGGGGAGTCTTCCCAGGTGGTGGCGTCGGCGCGGATAAAGCGCAGGTGTGTCAGACCACCGGCCGAGGCGCGTTCGCGGCCCTGCGCCAGCAGGGAGTCGGCGAGGTCGATCGCGTCCACGCTGCCGTCGGGGCCGGTCGCGACGGCGGCGGGTACGGCGGAGCCGCCCGCGCCGCAGCACACGTCGAGCACCCGGTCACCGGGTTTGACGGCGGCCGCGTCGACCGTCGCCTGGCCGATCGGGTCCCACAGGTGCGGGGCCAGCCGCGAGAAGTCGGCGCCGGTCCGGTCGAACACCGCTCCGATGGCGGAAGGGTCCATGTCTGCTCCTTAGCGCAGGGCGGCGAGGATCACGTCGGCGCCAATCCGGGCGAAACCGGCTGCGCGCGGGCGGATACGTGGTCGGCGACCGGCAGCCGGTGGTCCCCGCCGTGTTCATGCCACCTGGCTTCGGATCCAGGGCGGTCGTCGTTCCCCCGGGGCGTCACGTGCGTGCTGTCCGCCTATGTCATGATAACGAGAACGGTTTTCATTTTGACAGATTTGGGAGAGTCCATGAATCCCCCCTTGGCCGCCCGATGAGCACCTCTTCGGTCCTGGCCCCGGCTCGCGCCACCCTGATCGGCTGCGCCATCCTGACGGGTGTCAGCGCGCTTGCCGGTATGGCGCCGCTGATCGCCGTGGTGGAGATCAGCCGCCGCTTGCTCGCCGGTGACGCCGGCGTGTGGCCGGTCATCTGGATCGCGCTGGCAGCGCTGGCCGTCAAGCAGCTCGGCACGTTCGGCGCCGGAGTGCTGACGCACCTGGCCGACATCCGGGTGTCGTTCGGCATCCGCCGTGAGCTGCTGCACAAGCTGCGCAGGCTGCCCCTCGGCTGGTTCACCGACCGCAACTCCGGCACGGTCAAGAAGACCGTCGAGGACGACGTCGCGGCGCTGCACCAGCTCATCGCCCACTCGGTGGTGGAGGTCACGGCCGCCGCGGTGCCGCCGGTCGTCGCGGTCGGCTACCTCTGCACCGTCGACTGGCGGATGGCGCTGATCAGCCTGCTCCCGACAGTCGTCGGCCTGATCCTCTACCGCCGGGCGATGGCCGGAGCCGGGACCAAGTACCCGGAGTTCATGCAGTGGCTCACCCGGCTCAGCGGCGCCGCGGTGGAGTTCGTCAACGGCATCGCCGTGGTCAAGGCGTTCGGCGCCCCCGGTGTCGCCAGCCGCCGCTTCCGGGACGTCTCACAGAACTTCGCCCGCTTCTTCCTCGACTGGGCCAGGTCGACGACCAGGGCCTCCGTCCTCGCCGAGATCCTCTTCTCGCCGCCGAGCGTGATGGTCGTGGTGGCGGGCGCGGGCGGCGTGCTGACCGCCGCAGGTGAACTGCCGCTGGTGAGCTTCATCGCGTTCCTCGTGTTCGGGACGGTTGCCACGACCGGGCTGATGACGGTGCTGATGTCGGTGCATCCGCTGGTCACGGCACTGGCCGTGGCGCGCGGCATCCGAGAGGTGCTGGACACGGCAGAACTGCCCGTGCCCGAGCATCCGGTCGTGCCGGACCCGGACACACCAGGCCCGGTGGTACGGCTGCGCGGGGTTCGTTTCGCATACGGCGAGACGGTGGCGCTGGACGGCATCGACCTGGACCTCGAACGGGGGACGGTCACCGCGCTGGTCGGCCCGTCCGGATCGGGCAAATCCACCCTGGCCAAGCTCCTGCCCCGCTTCGACGACCCGCAGCAGGGCTCGGTCGAGCTTTACGGCGTCGACCTGCGAGCCATCGACCAGGCGGAGTTGTACCGGCACGTGGCCTTCGTCTTCCAGGACCCGGCCCTGCTGCGCATGAGCATCCGCGACAACATCCGCCTCGCGCGGCCGGACGCCGACGACGCGGCCGTGCGTGCGGCGGCGGACAAGGCGCAGATCCTCGCCCGGCTCGACGAGCTGCCGCGCGGCCTGGACTCGGTAGTCGGCGAGGACGCGGAGCTGTCGGGCGGCGAGCGGCAACGGGTGAGCATCGCCCGGGCGATCCTGGCCAACCGGCCGGTGCTCGTGTTGGACGAGGCCACCGCCAGCGCCGACCCCGAGAACGAGGCACGCATCCAGGACGCGCTCAGCGAGGTCGCCCGCGATCGCACCGTGCTGGTCATCGCGCACCGGCTGAGCACGATCCGGGGAGCCGACCAGATCGTCGTGCTCGACGCGGGCCGCATCGTCGAGCGGGGACGCCACGAGGATCTTCTGGCCCGCGAGGGACTGTACGCGCGGCTGTGGGAGCACGACCGGGTGGGAGTCCAGTCATGATCAAGTACCTTTTCGAGCTGCTCGACGAGCGTGGCCGCCGTCACCTGCGCATCATGCTGGCCGCCCAGGCCGGGCAGGGCGTGCTGCAGGGGGTGGCGTTCCTGTTCGTGGTGCCGCTGGTGGCCGCGCTCATGGAGCAGTCGGGCACCTTCTGGTGGTGGCTGGCGGCGGTCGTCTCCGCGGTAGCCGTCCACCATGTGCTGCTGGCGTGGAGCACCTCGCTCGGCTACATCATCGGCACGGACGTGCTCACCAGCTTCCACGAGCGGATCGGCAACCACCTGGCGACGCTGCCCATCGGCTGGTTCCGCGCCGACCGGACCGGCCCCATCGGGCGCCTGCTCGGCAAGGGCACGATGGATGTCGCCAACATCCCGGCGCACCTGCTGCGCCACGTCGTCGTCGGCGTGACCACGCCCGTCACGATCATCGCCGGGAGTTACCTGCTGGACTGGCGGATCGGCCTGGCCTTCACCGCCGGAGCTGTGCCGTGCGCGCTGGCCCTGCGCCTGCTCATGGTCGTGGTGCGGCGCAACGACGACGACTACGAGCACGACATCGGGGCCAGCGCCTCACGCATCGTCGAATACGCCCGCCAGCAGCCCACGCTGCGCGCCTACGGCGTGCTCGACCGGCCCGAGCTGGGCACCCTGGAGGAATCGCTGGCCCGCCAGGAAGGATCCCAGTCACGGCTGACCATTCGCGGCGCCTGGGCGCTCATCGCCTTCTTCGGCACCCTGCAGCTCGTCGTCACCGCGGTCATCGCGCTGACGGTCGCGCTGACCCTGGACGGCACCGTCGCGCTCGCCGTCATGGCCGGGGTGCTCATCGTCACCCTGCGCATGCTGGAGCCGATCTCGCAGCTCGGTGAGCTGGCCGGGCACGTGCAGATCAACGCCGACGCGATCGGGCGGGTACGCGAGCTGCTCGCCGTACCTTCTCTGCCCGAGCCCGCGCACCCCGCCGAACCCTCCGGGACCGGGATCGAGCTGTCAGGCGTGCGCTTCGGCTACGACGAGGGCCGGACCGTCATCGACGGGCTCACCGTGACCATCCCGGCGGGCAGCTTCACCGCCATCGTGGGCCCGTCCGGCTCGGGCAAGAGCACGCTGCTCAAGCTCATCGGCCGCTTCTTCGACGTCGACGAGGGCGCCATCCGCATCGGCGGACGCGATGTGCGCGAGCTCGGCACCGCGGGAGTCTCGCGGCTGACCGCGCAGGTCTTCCAGGACGTCTACCTGTTCGAGGGCACCATCGCCGACAACCTGCGGATGGCCGCCCCCGGCGCGACCGACGACGACCTCGCTCGCGTGGCCCGTATCGCCCGGCTCGACGAGGTCGTCGAACGGCTGCCGGACGGCTGGGAGACCCGGGTCGGCGAGGCCGGATCCACACTCTCCGGCGGGGAGAAGCAGCGCGTCTCCATCGCCCGCGCCCTGCTCAAGGATGCCCCCATCGTGCTGCTCGACGAGGCCACCGCCGCGCTCGATCCCGCCAACGAGGCCGCGGTCGCCGACGCCCTGCACGAACTGTCCCGCGACCGCACCGTCATCGTCGTCGCCCATCGCCTGTCCACCGTCGTCGCCGCCGACCGCATCCTCGTCCTCGACGCCGGACGCATCACCGAAGACGGCGACCACGACACCCTGCTCGCCGCCGGCGGCACCTACGCCCGCTTCTGGCACGAACGCCGCCGCGCCCGCGGCTGGCAGCTCATCCCCTCCCGGTAAGGAACCGCGATGACCACGCTCACCCACGACCAGCCCCGCTTCACTCTCCGCATGAGCCCCAGGGATCTGATCACCATCGGGATCTTCGGCGCCCTGTACATCGTCACCCTCTACGCCATCAGCATGCTCGCTTCATCAACCCCGTGGTCATGCTCGTCTCCCTCGCCGCGAGCATCGTCGCCTGCGGGATCCCGTTCATGCTCTTCCTCACGCGGGTCCGCCACGCCGGGATGGTCACGATCTTCGCGATCATCACCGCCGACATCCTCATGCTCACCGGCCACCCGCCGATCAGCTTCCCGCTCACCGTCGTCCTCGCGCTCATCGCCGAAGCGATCCTCTGAGCGGGCCGCTACCGGTCCCGTCGCCTGAGTGTCATCGCCTACGCCGTCTACTCGGCCTGGTACGCCGGTCCGCTGTCGCCCCTCTTCTACGCCCGCGACGACTACTTCTCCAGCCCGTCCATACAGATGATGGGCGCCGACCACGCCAGCGCCATGGACGCCCTCCTCTCACCGGCAGTGCTCATCGCCTTCGACCTGTCCACGATTCTCTTCGGCTTCCTCGGTGGGTTGCTGGGCCTGAAGCTGAGGCGCGGACGGCGCCGACGACGTCCAGGTGGCCGTGGCGCTGGGCGCTTTCACCGCCCTGGCAGCCCTGACCGCTCACCTGACCCGCCGCCGCCTCCACCGTCCCTGACCCCGCTCCTCAGGGAACGGCGGCATCCTGTCACCGTGGGCCGGCGGGTGGGAAGCCGGGGACCGGCACACAACGACCATCACGCCTGATCGGCGTGTTCGACGAGCTCGGCGATCAGCTCGTTCTGCTCGGTGATGAGCGAGTCCGCCAGTGCGGCGGTCGGCTCGTGCCGCCCACCGGCCCGGGCCAGCTGCCCGGCAGCCGTCCGGTCCCGGTCAGGGCTTGCAGGTTGCCGGACGCGATCAGCCCGCAGCCGGCCAAGTGCGCAGTCGTCGCTCTCTCGATGACTCCTGTAAGGCCAGTCCTGGGCAGGGCACCGCTCCGGGCCGCACGCGCCCGTGTCAAGGGGTGATCAGCCCTCTCTGGTAAGCGCGGACCAGGCGGCGCGGGACCAGCAGCTCCCGGCCCGCCACGACGATCGGCACCAGGTCTGGGACACTCGCCTTCCACTGCGCGCGCCGGTGCCGGGTGTTGCTGCGTGACATCTTGCGCTTGGGAACGGCCATCGCTACCAGCTCGCCTTGGTGATCCCGGGCAACTCTCCCCGGTGGGCCATCTCACGGAAACGCACCCTCGACAGGCCGAACTTGGTCAGGTGCCCGCGAGGCCTCCCGTCGACGACGTCGCGGTTGCGGACGCGGGTGGCGCTGGCGTCGCGGGGCTGCCGGTTGAGTTCCCGTACGGCTGCCGCCCGCTCGTCCGGGGTACCGGTGCGGATGATCTCTTTCAGTTCGGCCCGCCGTACGGCATAGCGAGCCACGACGATCTTCCGCCGCTCGTTGGCGGCGATCTTGCTCTTCTTGGCCATCAGACCTTCTCTCCCCGGGCGCGGATGCGGGCCACGGCCGCCTCGATGCCGATCTTGTCCACTGTCTTGATCGCTCGGGTGCTGAGCGTCAGCCGTACGTGCCGGTTCTCGCTGGGCAGCCAGTAGCGGCGGTGCTGGAGGTTGGGGTTCCACCGGCGACGGGTGCGCCGGTGGGAGTGGGAGACGTTGTTGCCGAAGACCGGCTTGACTCCGGTGAGCTGGCAGTGGGTCATCGTTCCTCCCGGAACATCACGTGCCGGCGGATGATCGGGTCGTATTTGCGCAGCGTGAGCCGATCCGGGGTGTTGCGCCGGTTCTTGCGGGTCACGTAGGTGTAGCCGGTGCCTGCCGTGGACTTCAGCTTGATCACCGGACGCAGTTCGTTTCTGGACATTCCGCTCCTCTCGCTGTGCCATGATAATGACAACGGTTTTCATTTTGGCAACTGGAGGCCCCGTGTCCACCCCTGTCGTCCTGGTCGCCGGGCTACATGCGCCGGCCCGCATCGCCGTCGTGGATCAACTGCTGGGCGAGCACCCCGGCGCCCTCTCCGTCCACCACGACCTGAAAGCGATCACGCAAGGGCGGATCGAGCGGGTGGTACGCGACGGCGACCGGGTCCTCGACCGCACCGAGGTACGGCTGGCGCACGGCTGCATCACCTGCACCGTCCGCGAGGACCTGCTGCCCTGGCTGGTCCGCCACGCCGGGCAGGCCACGCTGCTCGTCGTCGACCTGTGGGACTCGGTCGAGCCCCGGTCCGTCGCCGAGGCGATCGACTGCGAGGAGGCCCACGACCTGCTGCGGCTGACCGGGGTGCTGACCGCGCTGGACGCCGAGCACCTGCCCGTCGACATCGTGCGCGGCGACAACCTGGCCGACAGTGGCCACCAGGCGGCCGCCGGAGACCGTCGCTACCTGGCCGAGGTGCTGGCCAGGCAGCTCGAATACGCCACCGCCCTGGTCCTGCGCGGCGGCGACACCGAAGACCGCGACCTGAGTCGCGCCATCCTCACCCATCTGGCCCCCTGCACGCCCGTCTTCGTCGAGGCACTGCCCGAGGTGACCGGCGCCTCGCTGTGCACCAGGGAACTGGCCGAGCGGGTCGATCCACCGACCGCCCAGCTGCCCTGCGACGCGCAGACCGGCGAGATCACCACCGTGGTTTGGCGCCGCCTGCGACCGCTGCATCCCGGCCGCTTCTTCGCCGCCGTTGACGAGCTGGCCACCGGATCCGTGCGCTCGCGTGGCAGGTTCTGGCTGGCCACCCAGCCCGACCGCATCCTCGCCTGGGACGCCGTCGCCGGGGTCGTCTCGGTGGAGGACTGCGGGCCGTGGCTGATCTCGCTGCCCGAGGCCGCCTGGGAGCTGATGTCGCCGGCCCGCCGCCTGATCGCCTCGCTCGACTGGAACCCGATCATCGGCGACCGGGTCCAGCACCTGGTCTTCATGGGCCCCGACCTCGATCGCGAGCGCCTGCTCGCCCTGCTCGACTCCTGCCTGCTCACCCCTGACGAGGCGGAAACCCCGCTGGAAGATCCGTTCGTCCCCCTCATCACCCTCAAGGAGAGCGCATGAAGCCCCGCCGTGCCCCTCGCAAGAAGGCCAATCCACTCGCCGGCGTCACCGTCGTCGACTACAAGGACACCGCCCTGCTGCGTAAGTTCATCTCCGACCGTGGCAAGATCCGCAGCAGGCGGGTCACAGGCGTCACCGTCCAGCAGCAACGGCAGGTGGCGCGGGCCATCAAGAACGCTCGGGAGATGGCTCTGCTTCCTTACTCCTCCCGCTGACGACCCCGCCCGCCTGACTGGCCATGAATCCGGACGCGCACGTTACAGGCCCGCGGCCGGCCACAGTAGCCGATGTGCAGCTGAGCAGGCAGGCCTGGACCGGCTTCCGGGACGCAACATGGCGGGATTCTAGTTTTCCGCGGGGGTTGTGCTTCTCCCCGTGGCGACTCGGCGAGCGGCGAGCCGGGCTTCGAGGCCGTCGAGGAGCGCCTGGAGGCCGTGCTCGAAGGTGCCCTCGGGCGCCTCGCCGTACTCGCCGGGGGCGATGAGGCGGCTGCGCAGGCGCGGGAACGGCATCGCGATCTCGGTCGCCTTCGCCATGACGTCCCGCAGCAGCTCCCCGGGGTTCCCGCCGCCGCGGCCGAGCCGCCGGGTGAGGGAGGCCATGGCGGCGGTGCCCATGGCGTTGCCCAGGACGAACGTGAAGACCGCGCCCGCCGCCCGGTCCGCCTCGGCGCCGGCGAAGCCGCCCGCCTCGTAGACGGCGAGGCTGTGATCGTCGTAGCGCGACTTGCCGGGGCCGTAGAACACGTAGGACCCGAAGGCCTGCACCAGCCACGGATGCCGGGCGAGCATCGCGTGCAGGCCCGTGGCCATCCGCGTGGCCGCCGTCCGCCAGTCCACCGCGGCCAGGTCGGGCAGCTCGATCTCCTGCCACACCCGGTCGCCGGCGAGCAGGACCAGGTCGTCCTTGTTCTTGACGTGCCAGTAGACCGCCGTGGCGACCGTGCCGAGCCGCTTGCCGAGGCTGCGCATGTTGAGGCCTTCCAGTCCCTCGTCGTCGAGCAGGTCGACGGCGGTCCGGATGATCTGGTCCTTGGTCAGGGTCTCGCGCGGCATGGCGTCACGATAGGGGCCCGGACCGGTCCTGCACAAAGTTCAGGAGAGGGCTTGCACTTAGTTCAACAACGGCCCTACGGTGCTCTTGCACTTAGTTCAACTCATGCGAGGTCCCGCCATGCCCCTTCCCGTCGCCGTCGCCGTCGCCCTGCAGACGCTGCTCGCCGCCACCTTCTTCGTCATCCCGATCACCGCATGGATCACCGGCGGCAGGGCCCAGCGCGCGGCGGAGGCCGAGGTCGCCAGGCAGGGTCATCCGGCCGAGGTCCTGGCCCGGCACGGCATCAGGTTCGAGGAGGAGCCCTGGGAACTCGCCCTGGCGCTCGCCATCGGCGCGTGCCTGCTCGTCCTGGCCTCGCTCAACCTCGCCGGAAGCGGGACCGGCCGGATCCTGTCGTGGATCGCCGAACCGCTCGTCCTGGTCGTCGTCGGCTTCGTCACCGCGGGCCAGGTGTTCGCCACGCGGTACACCGAGGCCGCCTTCAGGAAGTCCGGCGACCTCGCCGTGCGGGACATCGACGCGCGGGCGGTGATCGCCGCGGCAAGCACCGGGTTCCCCGCCTGGCTGCGCCCGCTGGTCCTGGTGCGCTTCGCACTCGCGACCCTGGGCTCGCTCCTCGTCATCGTGCTGCTGGCCACCCCGGCGGCGGGCGGCTACTTCGGTTAGAACCCGGCCGGAGGGAAGGGGACGGGGGAGCCGCGCTCCCCCGGCAGTCCCTTCAGAGCCAGCCGTTACGGCGGAAGCCGCGGTAGAGCAACGTGCACGCGGTCACCATCACCGCCAGCACCGCCGGGTACCCCCACACCTGCTTCAGCTCGGGCATGAAGTCGAAGTTCATGCCGTAGATCCCCGCGATCATGGTGGGCACGCTGATGATCGCCACCCAGGACGAGATCTTGCGCATGTCCTCGTTGGCCAAGGTGTTCGAGCGCGCCAGAGCGGCCTGCAGGATCGAGTTCGACAGCTCGTTGCAGGACTCCACCTGCTCGCAGACCCGGGACAGGTGGTCGCTGACGTCGCGGAAGTACTCGCGCATCTCGCTCGGGATGACGCGGCGCTGCGGGAGGGCGGCCATGGGCGCCTGCAGGGGCGTTATGGCGCGCTTCATCTCCAGCATCTCGCGCTTGAGCTGGTAGATCCGGTTGATGTCGCGGGAGCTGACGTCGGCGAAGACGGTGGCCTCGACCTCCTCCAGCTCCAGCTGCATGAGGTCGGCCACCTGGAGGTAGCGGTCCACGACGTGGTCGGAGATGGCGTGCAGCACGCCCGAGGGACCGCGGTTCATCAGCTCGGGGCTGTCCTCCAGCCGCTCGCGCACCTCGGTCAGCGGGCAGTGCGCGCCGTGCCGTACGGTCACCACGAAGTCCGACCCCAGGAACACCATGATCTCGCCGGTGGCGATGATCTCGCTCGTGGCGGTCAGCTGGTCGTGGTCCAGGAAAGCTATGGTCTTCAACACCATGAACAGCGAGTCGCCGTACCGCTCGACCTTGGGTCGCTGGTGCGCCTTGACCGCGTCCTCGACGGCCAGCGGGTGCAGGCCGAACACCTCGGCCAGCCACTCCACCTCGTGCGCGGCGGGCTCGTGCAGGCCCACCCAGACGAACGCCTTGGGGCCGTCGGCGGCCAGGTTGTGGCGGCGCACCAGGTCCAGGGAGGCGACGATGCCGTCGGCGTAGACCCGCTCGCCGTCGATGTAGGCGCCGTACTCCACGACGGAGTCGACGGGCGGAACGCACGGGACACGCTCGGTCATGACCACCGAGGGCGTGATGTGCGGCTTGATCGAGTGACGGTTGCTACGACGGAAAAGCGTGGACGAGCGCATAGCAGTCCCTTTCCGCCCGACCTTTGCACGCTCCACGCGCGTGACGCAGGACGTCATCACCTCACAGTTCAACGAAAGGCGTGGAGCAACGATCAGGCTGCCGGATTGGAGTGGTCGGGGGCATGCGTGATGTACGCGAGCGAGCGCGTACTGCTGGGATCACCAGGGTTCATCCCGGACCACCTCCAATCACAAGAGACGCCGCAAGCTGCACTAATTTACCACAGGTGAGCAGAACCAAACCGACGATACTCCTCGCCGGCTCTGCGATCAGGCAGAAGTCGCCCAAGATTGTGGCCGCATCCGGACAGGGCTCGCCATCCACAGGCGTCGCTCGCATGGGCGCGTCGTCCACAGGCGAGGGAGGCGGCGAGCGGGCGCCGGGCGGGAGCTGAAACAATGGGCCACGTGCGCGTTCTTGTGATTGGTTCCGGCGGGCGCGAGCACGCGCTGTGCCGCTCGCTCCGGCTCGACCCCGAGGTGACCGAGCTCCACTGCGCCCCCGGCAACGCCGGGATCGCGGACCTGGCGGTGGTCCACCACATCGATCCGCTCAGCCCCGAGCAGGTGACGCACCTGGCGATGGGCCTCGACGCCGACCTGGTCGTCATCGGCCCGGAGGCGCCCCTGGTGGCCGGGGTGAGCGACGCGGTGCGGGCGGCGGGCATCCCGGTCTTCGGCCCGTCCAAGGACGCCGCCATGATCGAGGGCTCCAAGGCCTTCGCCAAGGAGGTCATGACCGCCGCCGGGGTGCCCACGGCCAGGGCCCGCGTCTGCGCCACCCGGGAGGAGGCCGAGCGGGCGCTGGCGGAGTTCGGCGCGCCGTATGTGGTCAAGGACGACGGGCTGGCGGCGGGCAAGGGCGTCGTGGTCACCGACGACCGCGAGGAGGCGCTCCGCCACGCGGAGCGGTGCGAGCGCGTCGTGATCGAGGAGTTTCTCGACGGCCCCGAGGTCAGCCTGTTCGCGCTGTGCGACGGCAACACCGCGGTCCCGTTGCAGCCCGCGCAGGACTTCAAGCGCGCCTACGACGGCGACAAGGGGCCCAACACCGGCGGCATGGGCGCCTACACCCCGCTGCCCTGGGCGCCGGAGGGCCTGACCGACCAGGTGATGCGCGAGGTCGTCCGCCCGACCGTCGAGGAGCTGGCCCGGCGCGGCACGCCGTACACCGGGGTGCTGTATGTGGGCCTGGCGCTCACGAGCCAGGGGCCGAAGGTCGTGGAGTTCAACGCCCGGTTCGGCGACCCCGAGACGCAGGTGCTGCTCGACCGGCTCCAGACGCCGCTGGCGGGCCTGCTCATGAGCTGCGCGACCGGCACGCTGAAGGAGGAGCCGAGGTTCAGGGACGGCTCGGCCGTGTGCGTGGTGATCGCGGCGGAGGGCTACCCGGGCGACCCCGTGAAGGGCGACGTGATCAAGGGTCTGACGAGCACGGAGCACGCCTACGTGCTCCACGCAGGGACGATGCGGCAGGGCGACGACATCGTCTCCAACGGCGGGCGGGTGCTGACGGTCGTCGGCCACGGCCCCGACCAGGACAGCGCCCGGCGCAGCGCCTACGAGCTGGTAAGCAAGATCGAGCTGCGCGGCTCGCACCACCGAACGGACATCGCACTGTGAAGCACATCCACTCCGGCAAGGTCCGCGAGCTCTACCAGACCGACGAGGGTTACCTGCTGATTGTGGCCTCCGACCGGATCTCGGCGTTCGACCACATCCTCGAGACCGAGATCCCCGACAAGGGGGCCATCCTCACCCAGCTGTCCCTGTGGTGGTTCGAGCAGCTGGCCGACATCGTGCCCAACCACGTCCTGCGCAGGGGACCCGACGTCCGCAGCCTGGTGTGCATGCCGCTCAAGATGGTGCCCGTCGAGTGCGTGGCGCGCGGCTACCTCGCCGGCGCCGGCCTTGCCGAGTACCAGCGCGAGCAGGCCGTCTCGGGCCTACGGCTCCCGCCGGGCCTCGTCGACGGCTCCAAGCTGCCCGAGCCGGTCTTCACGCCCACGACCAAGGCGCCCGTCGGCGAGCACGACGAGCCGATCACCTACGAGCAGGTCCGCGAGCAGGTCGGCGAGGCGGCGGAGCAGCTGCGCCGGATCACGCTGGCCGTCTACAACAGGGGCGCCGAGATCGCCCGCGAGCGCGGCATCATCGTGGCCGACACCAAGATCGAGCTGGGCTGGGACGCGCACGGCGTGCTGACGCTGGCCGACGAGGTGCTGACGCCCGACTCCTCCCGCTTCTGGCCCGCCGACGAATGGCAGCCTGGCCGGCCGCAGCCGTCCTTCGACAAGCAGTTCGTGCGCGACTGGCTGACGGCGAACTGGGACAGGTCCTCGGGCAATCCGCCACCGCCGTTGCCGGACTCCATCGTCGAACAAACCAGGCAGCGCTATCTGGAAGTGTACGAACGGCTCACCGGTCACGCTTTTCGCGCATAGGACATCCCCAGACGTCACATGTTTCCCGCCAAGTTCGGCTTTCGCAGCGGATGACAGCGACTACTGTGGGCCCCTGACCGATACCTACCCACGGGAGCCGCACGAAAATGGTCCGTTACCGCGTGCGCGGTGGCAACGCGCTGCGAGGAACCGCCTTCATCCAGGGCGCGAAGAACGCCGTGCTCCCGATGATCGGCGCGGCTCTGCTCGCCGCCAAGGGCCGGACCGTGCTACGCAACGTGCCGATCATCGAGGACGTCCGCCGCGCGGTGGAGCTCGCCCAGGCTGTGGGCGCCAACGTGGAGCTGCACGAGGCCGAGCGCACGCTCGTCATCGACGCCTCCCGGCTGACCAGCGCCGTGCTGCCGGCCGAGATCGCCCGGCGCTTCCGCGGCTCGGTGCTGTTCACGCCGGCGCTCATGCACCGGCTGGGCGAGGCGATCGTCGAGGGGGTCGGCGGCTGCAACCTGGGCAGCCGCAACCTCGACTTCCACTACCTCGGCTACAAGCGGCTGGGCGCGGTGGTCGACGAGGGCGAGACGGTCATCCACGTCAAGGCCTCCGGCCTGACCGGGGCCACGCTCTACCTCGACACACCCTCCCACACCGGCACCGAGAACCTCATCATGGCCGCGTCGCTGGCCAAGGGCACCACGGTGATCGAGAACGCCGCGCTGGAGCCCGAGGTGCTCGACGTCATCGACATGCTCACCAAGATGGGCGCGCGGATCGGCGGCGGCGGCACCGGCTTCATCACGGTCGAGGGCGTCGAGGAATTGCACGCCGTCGAGCACACCGTGATGCCCGACCGGCTCGACGCGGGCGTGTTCGCGATGGCGGCGGCGATCACCGGCGGCGAGCTGAGCCTCGTCGGCACCGGCCTCGACCTGGGCGTCGTGCGCTACAAGCTGGAGCAGATGGGCGTCGACTTCGCCCGCCAGGGCGCGGTGCTCCACGTCACCTGCACGCGGGCCCCGCTGCGGCCGATCAACATCATCACCGACACCTACCCCGGCTTCGCGACCGACCTGCAGTCGCCGATGATGACCGTGGCCGCCCTCGCCGACGGCGTCAGCTACATCCACGAGCGCATCTTCGACGGGCGTTTCGCGCTGGCCGGCGAGCTCAACAAGATGGGCGCCAACGTCGAGGTCACCGGCAGCCGGGCCGTCGTGCGCGGGCCGACGCCGCTGAAGGGCGCCACGGTGACCGCCCACGACCTGCGCTCGGGCATCGCGCTGGTGCTGGCGGGGCTGGCCGCCGAGGGCGAGACGGTCATCGAGTCCGGATATCTCATCGACCGCGGCCACGCCTATCTCGCCGGCCGAATGCGGGCTCTCGGGGCGGACATTACTCGAGAGTTTTCCGACGCCTGAGAAACCATGTTGACCTGCTGAAACCACCCTTCAGCCACCGGCTTTGACCGGCTTTCCGGAAAAGTCGGGCGTGACATTACGGCCCCCGCGAGCGATCGTTCCAAAAGAGAGTGTGGACGGGACCGCCGTGCCCGGCGGGCGCGGCGGTCTCGGCCGACAGGACTGCAACGGATGGCAGGATGGGACGAACATTGGTCGAGCGGACCGAAGAGCCTCCCCGAGTGTCACGCCCGGGCGCCATGACACCGGACCTCACCATCGGCGTGGTCGGACCACACGACCTGGTCGAACGGGTCATGCTCATGGGCCACGCAGCCGCCCCCCTGCCCTGCCGCCTGGTAGCCGCCGCCTACCGGGACGAGCAGGAGGCGGCCGACAAGGTGACCAGGCTCGGCCCCGGGGTGGACGCATGCCTGTTCGCCAGCCCGGTCCCCTACGAGCTGGCACGGCGTTCCGGTGTGCTCACCATGCCGGCGACCTTCGTCCAGCTGGGCGGCGCGGCGCTGATAGCGGCGCTGGCCAAGGCGGCGCTAGACCCGCGGATGGACCCGCGGCGCGTCAGCATCGACGTGATCAGCCGGGCGGAAGTGGAGGAGGCGTATACAGATCTGGGAATTCCGACAACAGAAGTGCACAGCCGCGACGAGCCCGGAGCGACCGGGACGATCG
The DNA here is from genome assembly GCF_002093975.1 of Thermoactinospora rubra. Classification (GTDB taxonomy): domain Bacteria; phylum Actinomycetota; class Actinomycetes; order Streptosporangiales; family Streptosporangiaceae; genus Nonomuraea; species Nonomuraea rubra_A. Next base: position 255,541 of record NZ_KZ084324.1, on the reverse strand, counting down.
CGGCCTTCCATGAACGGCTGGCCCGCCAAGGGACCACCACCGGGGCGCTGACGTGCCTGCCCGCCGTGGCGGACCGGCTGCAGGGCGCCGGGGTGCCGGTCATCAGGGTACGGCCGACCTCGGCCGCCGTGCGGACGGCGCTGCACACCGCCGCACTGCTCGGCGCCCATCACCGGCTGGAGGAGTCGCAGCTCACCGTGGTGCTGGTCGAGGTGCCGACCCTCCGGGAGCCGGTACGGCGGGCCTCGCCGCGCTACTGGCGCGACGAGCTGCGGCTGTCGCTGCACCGGCTGCTGGTGCAGGAGGCCAACCGGCTCAACGCCACGGTGTGGCCCATCGACGACCACAGCTACCTGGTGACGGCCACGCGGGGATCCATCACCGCGGCCACCGACGGGTTCCGTGTCCTGCCGTTCGCGGCGCGGATCCGGGACGAGCTGGGGCTGGCGGTGGAGGTGGGCGTCGGCATGGGGCGCACCACGCACGACGCCGAATCGCACGCCAGGGCGGCGCTGGCGCGCACGCAGGCGGGCAAGCAGGCCCAGGGCTTCGCGGTGGACAGGGAAGGCAGGGCGCTCATCCCGGCGCCCAGGATGCCGCCGGCGGGGGCGACGACGCTCAAGCCGAAGGGCATCGAGGTGCTGGCCCGGCTCGCGGCGAAGCTCGAGGGCGGGGACACCGTGGTCGACGCGGAGAGCGCGGGCAGGATGCTCGGGGTCACGCCGCGTACGGCTCGGCGGTTGCTGCGCACGCTGGTTGACGAGGGACTCGCGTGGCCGCTTCCGCCGAACCGCACGCCGCAACCGGGACGTCCCCGGCAGCTGTACCGGCTCATCGTGGAGAAGCTCGGGCCGCGGTAGCCCTTCCGACAGGCCCGCCGTCCCCCTTCCCCTTTCCAGGGGCGGCGGGCCGCTTGGGGTGCCCTTTGGGCTGTGCCGGCACTCGCCGTACCCCCTTGCCCACCGCCGCAGAACCACGGCCCGCACGGGCTGGGGACCCAAGGGAGGCGAAAAAGGGGACGGCGGGGCGCTTGGGGGTGGCTCGGGAATGTGTCGGTCGCCATCGGTATTGTCATGAGCTATGGGACAAAACACCACTGACAACCGCAAGGCGATCCTCATCTGGGTGGCGCTGGGGCTGGTGTACGTGGTGTGGGGCTCGACCTATCTCGGCATCAAGGTGGCCATCGAGACGATGCCGCCGCTGCTCCACGGCGCGATACGGTTCACGGCGTCCGCCGTGATCCTCGGCGGCTTCCTCCTGGCCCGCAAGGGCACGGCGATCTTCCGCATGACCGGCAGGGAGTTCCTCGGCGCCGCGGTCGTGGGCCTGTTGCTGCTCACGGCCGGCAACGGCATGGTCGCCGTGGCCGAGCAGCACATCTCCACCGGCTTGGCCGCGCTCCTGGTCGCGTCCGTCCCGCTGTGGCTGGTGGTCTTCCGCCTCCTGGCCCGCGACCGGCCCCAGGTTCTCACGCTCGCCGGCGTCCTCGTGGGGTTCGGCGGCGTCGCGGCGCTGTCGCTGAGCGGAGGCGGCACCAGCGGCTCCGCCACCGGCATCGTGGTGATCCTGCTGGCGTCGCTGTCGTGGGCGATCGGCTCGTTCCTGTCCGGCAAGATCCCGATGCCGAAGGACCCGTTCGCGGCCAGCTCGGTCGAGATGCTGGTCGGCGGCGTGGGCCTGGCGGTCATCGGCGCCACGCTGGGCGAGCGCCTGGATCCGGCGCAGGTGTCGGCCGGCTCGTGGCTGGGCCTGGCGTACCTGATCCTCGTGGGCTCGATGCTGGGCTTCACGTCCTACATCTGGCTGCTGAACAACGCGCCGATCTCGCTCGTGTCCACGTACGCCTACGTCAACCCGGTGGTGGCCGTCGTCCTGGGCGCCCTGGTCCTGGGCGAGCGGGTCACGGTGCCCGTGATGCTCGGCGGCCTGGTGATCGTCGTGGGCGTCGCCCTCGTCATCTCGACGGAACGACGCCCGCGAGCCGTGCCTCAGCCGGAGGCCGAGCCGGCCATGAACCGCTGAGCGGCCTCCAGGAAGGCGTCGTTCTCCTCCGGCGCGCCGATGGAGACCCGCGCGCCCTCCCCGGCGAACGGCCGCACCGCGACGCCGGAGGCGGCGCACGCGGCGGCGAAGTCCATGGTCCGCTCGCCCAGCCGGAGCCAGACGAAGTTGGCCTCGGTGGGCGGCACCTCCCAGCCCTGCGCGATGAGCGCCTCGCGCACGCGGCTGCGCTCCTTCACCACGGTCTCGACGCGCTCCATCAGCTCGGCCTCCGCCTCGAGCGAGGCGATCGCCGCCACCTGCGCGAGGTGGTTGACCGCGAACGGCACGATCACCTTGCGGACGGCCGCGGCGACCGGCTCGTGCCCGATGAGGTAGCCGACGCGCAGCCCGGCCAGGCCGTACGCCTTGGAGAAGGTGCGCAGCACGCAGACGTTCGGCCGGTCGCGGTAGAGCGTGAGCCCGTCGGGCACGTCGGCGTCGCGGACGTACTCCCGGTAGGCCTCGTCCAGCACGACCAGCACGTCCTCGGGCACGCGGTCGAGGAAGGCGACGAGCTGCCGGGTGCGGATGGCGGTGCTCGTGGGGTTGTTGGGGTTGCACACGAAGACCATGCGCGTGCGGCCGGTGATCGCCTCGGCCATCGCGTCCAGGTCGTGGTCCTCGCCCTTGAGCGGGACGCGGACCGACCTCACGCCCGCGAGGTCGGCCAGCAGCGGGTAGGCCTCGAAGGACCGCCAGGCGTAGACGACCTCGGCGCCGGGCTCCCCGACGGTCGCGAAGAGCTCCTGCGCGACGGTGACCGAGCCCGGGCCGAGCGCCACGTGGCCGAACGGCACGCCGTGCCGTTCGGCGATGGCCTCGGTCAGCTTCACCGCGGCCGGGTCGGGATAGCGGTTCACCTGCCCCGCCCCTTCGGCGATCGCCTCGACGACGGAGGGCAGCGGGTCGTACGGCGACTCGTTGGAGGACAGCTTGTAGGACCGGCCGTCGGGTGAGGTGACGGCCTTGCCCGGCTTGTAAGCCGGCATGGTGTCCAGGATCGCGCGGAATCGAGGCATGGCCACACTTTACGACCCGCTTGTGACCAGGTGCGATAGGCGGTCGGCGAGCTCGGCGTAGGAGCCCTCGGCCACGACCCGGCCGTCCTCCAGCAGCACGATGTGGTCGGCCCGGCGGATGGTGGACAGGCGGTGCGCGACGACCAGCGTGGCGCGGCCCTCGGCGGCCTCCTCCAGCGCCTCGGCCAGGCGCGTCTCGTTGCCGGTGTCGAGGTTGGCCACCGCTTCGTCGAGCACGAGCACGGGCGCGCCGGTGGCCAGTGCCCGGGCGACGGCCACCCGGGCCCGCTGGCCGCCGGAGAGCGTCACTCCCCGCTCGCCGACCGAGATCTCCGGATCCATCGCGAGCTGCGCGGTCCGCAGGGCGCTCGCCACGTCGGCGTCCGGCGCGCCCAGCCGTACGTTCTCCGCGACGGTCCCCGCGAACAGGTGCACGTCCTGCGGCACGACCGTCACATGGCGGTGCAGGTCCTCCACCTGCGGCAACGGCACCCCGCCGACCAGGATCCGCCCCGCGTCCGGGTCCCAGTACCGCAGCAGCAGCGACACGCACGTCGACTTGCCCGCCCCCGACGCGCCGACCAGAGCCACGGTCTTCCCGTACGGCACGCGGAACGAGACCCCCCGCAGCACCTCGGGCCCGTCGGGCGTGTAGCGGAACCGCACGTCCTCGAAGACGACGTCCGGTCTGTCCCCGACCGGTCGCGGCGAGGACACCGGCGCGACGTTGGCCGGGGCGGTCACCAGCGTGTGCACGCGCTCGGCCGCCGCGCGCAGCGTGCCGTACTCCTTGAGCAGCAGCGCCACCTGCGCGGCCGGCCCGAGCGAGCTGGCCGCGAGCACCATGGCGACCGGCGCGTCGGCCGGCGACCTGATGACCGTGGCCACCAGCAGCAGGGTTCCGGCGGCGGCGACCGCGATGAGCAGGTCGGTGACCGCCGCCTCCAGGCCGCCGCGCGCCGCGTTGGCCGCCTGGGCGCGGGCGAGCCTGCGGGTCTTGGCGGCCAGCAGCTCCCTGCGGCGGCCGACGGCCCGGAAGGCGGCCAGCTCCCGCATGCCCTGCACGGTGTCCACCACGTCGGACGTCAGCTCGGCGGTGGCCGCGCGCAACTCGTCGCCGTGCTTGCGTGACGCCTTGCGCAGCCACAGCGGCACGGTCAGCACGCACGCCGCCAGCGGCAGCGAGACGGCCAGGAGCAGCGGGTCGATCAGCGCGGCGGCCGCGCTTCCGGCGACCAGCACGGTGGCCGCGGTGACGAGCTGGGCGAGCGTGTGGGCGAAGAGCCATTCGAGGGTCTCGATGTCCGACAGCACCGCCGCCGACAGGTCGCCGCTGCGGCGGCCCAGCAGCCGGGCGGGGGCGATGCGGGCGATCGCGTCGTAGACCTGGCCGCGCAGCCGGGCCAGCACCAGATAGGCCAGGTCGTGCGCGACGTACGTCTCCCACCAGGCGGCCAGCGTGGCCACGACGACGAGGCCGCCGAGCAGCGCGCCCACGAGGTCGAACGGCGCCGTCTGCCCGCTGATCACCCGGCCGACCAGCCAGGCGCCCGTCACCGCGGCGCCCAGGACGGCCAGCTGGCCCAGCAGGTTGGCGGCGAGCGTGGACAGGAAGGCCCGGCGGTGCGAGCCGACCGCCCCGGCCAGCCAGCGGATGGACGGGTTCATGCGACTGCCTCCAGGACGGTTCCGTTCTCCAGCACCACGACGTGGTCCGCCTGGCGGATGGTGTCGGGCCGGTGGGCGATCATCAGGCAGGTACGGCCCCGCCGTACCTCGGCCAGGGCCTGCTCGGTGCGCGCGTCCACGTGCGAGGTCGCCTCGTCGAGCACCAGCACGGGCGCGTCGGCCAGCAGGGCGCGGGCGATGGCCAGGCGCTGGCGCTGCCCGCCGGACAGGGTCGCGCCGCGCTCGCCGAGGCGCGTGCCGTACCCCTCGGGGAGCGCGGCGACGAAGTCGTGGGCGGCGGCCAGCCGGGCGGCGGCGACCAGCTCCTCGTCGGTGGCGTCCGGGCGGGCCAGGCGGAGGTTCTCGGCGACGGTGCCGTGGAAGAGGTAGGTGTCCTGGGCGACGACCGCGATCCCGCGGCGCAGGGTGTCGAGCGTCAGGTCGCGGATGTCCACGCCGCCGATGGCGATGCGGCCCTGGTCGGGGTCGTAGTGGCGCTGGAGGAGGGCGGCGAGGGTGGTCTTGCCCGCGCCGGAGGGGCCGACGAGGGCGACGGTCCGCCCGGCCGGGACGGTGAAGGTCACCCGGTGGACGGCGGGGCGGCCGGATCCCGGGTAGGCGAAGGTGACGTCGTCGAACGTGATGTCCGGAGGGGCGGGGAAGCGCCGCCGGGTGCCGGTGTCGGCCACGGCGGGCGTGGCGGAGAGGAGTTCCTCGATGCCGTCGACCGCCGTGATCCCGAGATATCCGGCATGCCAGTACTCGGAGAGGTTCTTCACGGGGCGGAAGCACTCCACCGTGATGACGAGCACCGCGAACACGCCCCATGGGGTGCTCGCGGTGGCGGCGGCCAGGATCGCGCCCGCGGTGCCCGCCTGGATGAGGAACGCGCTCACCCCTGTCTCCACCAGCGACACCTTGAGCTGGCGCATCGTGGTCACGTAGAGGTCGTGCGCCCGGGTCGCGAGCTTCGTCCCCAGCCTGTGGACGGCGCCGAACGCCCGCAGCGTCGCCATGCCCTGCATCGCCTCCAGGTAGTCCGCCGCCAGCTCGGCGAACGCGGTCCAGCGCGTGCGCCCCCTCCTGAGCAGCGTCGCGTCCCAGAAGCGCGGGATGATCAGCACCCCCGCGACGGCGACGGCCAGGACGGCGGCGGCCGCGGAGTCGACCGTGAACAGCCAGGCGACCAGGCCCACCGGCACGCAGAAGGTGACCACGACCTGGGGAAGGTAGCGGCTGAAATACGGGTCGAGGCCCTCCACGCCGTCCACGAGCGTGGTCTGGACGTGGCCGGTGCGGGCGCCGGTGAGGTGCGCCGGGCCGAGGCGGTCCAGGTGGGCGACGAGCCGGTCGCGCAGCCTGGCCCTGATCAGCGCGCCCGCCCACACCGTGACCGTCTCCCTCGCCCACAGCAGGGCCGCCCGCAGGGCGATGACCGCGAACGTCCAGGCCAGCAGGCGGACCACCGCGGCGGTGTCGCCGCGCACGAGGGCGGCCAGGGCGGCGGCGAGGAGTACGGCCTGCGCCACGTAGGCGGCGCTCACCAGCAGGCCCAGCCCCACGCAGGCGGCGATCGGGCCCTTGACGCTGCCGGCCAGGTGCAGCAGGCGGCGATGGATGATCACTTGGTGTCCTTCCCGCCGCCGATGGCGGCTCCGTGGACGATCACGTGGGTGCCGGGCGGCCGGCCGAGGGCGGCGCCGAGGTCGGCCGGGCCCCAGCTGCCGACGGGCCGGGCGGGCAGGCCGCGGGCGTGGGCGGCGAGCAGGGCGCGGTGCACGAGCAGGCCGGCCCTGGTGTAGGCGGCCCGGTAGCCGGTCAGGTCGGCGGTGACCAGGAGGACGGCGGCCGCGTCGGCCAGGAAGGCTTGACCGGTGGCCCAGGCGGCCAGGGCCGGGCGGGCGTCGCCGCGTCCGACGGGGCCGTCGGCGGTGGTCAGGCCGTCGCGGGTGGCGGCGATCAGCGGGGTGCCGTCGAGCAGGGCGTGGAGGTCGGTGCGGTCCAGCTCGCCGGTGAAGGGCGGCGGGGCGCTGCGGCGCGACTCGATGACGTGCCTCGGGAAGGGCGGCATGCCGGGGGCTTCCCAGGTGGTGCCGCCCTCGGCGAGGTCGTCGAGGGCTTGGCGGATGAGCGTGTGGCCGGGCTCCGCCGTACCCCTCCAGGCCGTACCGGCGCAGAGAAGCACGTCTGTGGCGGCGGGAGGGGCGAGCCAGACGGCGGCGAAGGTGTACGGCACGGCCATCCGGCGGGCGTCCACGTCCAGCGAGACGCGGCACTCCACGCCCAGGCACGCGGCGGCCGCGGCCAGGGAGCCCGCCGCGTGCCCGAGGTCGAGGAGCAGGCTGGGCAGGCTGCGGGAGCCGTACTTCCACACCGTGCGCGACGGCTCCAGCGACAGCAGCACGACGGCCCCCGGCACGGCTGAGCACGAGAGCCCCCGATCCCGCAGGACGTGGCGGAACGGATCGAAGGCCAGCAGGCGCCCGCCGGCCATGACGTGGGCGTCCACCGGATAGAGGGCGCCCGCGGAGGGCACCCGGCGCAGGCGGCCTCGGGAGACGCCCAGGGCCAGGTCCACGACCTCCAGCACCCGGGGAGCCACCTCGGCGGGGCGGCCGGGGTAGCGGGGACGCGGCTGCGTGCCCGGCGTGGGCGGGGCGCCGTCGAAGGGGGCGCGGGCGGCGGCCTCGGCCTGCCGTACTGCCGGCGTGCTCATAGGTGCGGCGGCGGGGTCGGGTCGACGGCGCCGGAGACGCCGTGGAGATCGGCGACGTGTTTCCAGCGGGGGGAGCCGAGATAGGGGAACGCGGCGGGGCTGTTCGGCAGCAGCCCGGCGACCACGACCCGGGCCACGCGCAGCGGCGTCTCGGCGATGTCGGAGGTGGTCAGGTCGACGGTGACGACGCGGCGGCCGCCGAGCCGGGGCGGGCCGGAGGCCATCTCGGTCACGTCGGCCGGCGGCAGGGCGGTGAAGCGCGAGAGCAGGCCGTGGAGCCGCTCGTCGAGCCACACCTGGGCCTGGGCGGCCAGGTCGCGGACGGCAGAGAAGCCCTCGCCCGCCGAGTCGAGGTAGCGGCGGTCGGCGCGCCACGGCAGGTAGGAGTGCCGGGCCAGGACCCCGCGCCGCATGGCGTCGAAGGCCGGCCCGTCCTCCTCCAGCAGGCCACGCGCGGCGATCCACACCTGCACCGCCTCCTGCGCGGCCTTCAGGCAGGCCGCCACCGGATCGGTACGGCAGGCGAACCCGGCCGCCGGGATCCGCAGCACCGGGTCGTAGGCCAGCGCGGCGACCACGGGCACCCCGAACTCGCACGGCACCTCCACCAGGTGCAGTTCCAGCCGCGCGCCCGCCCACGCCTCGGCCAGCCCGGGAACCGAGGAGACGCGGATGCCGCGGGTCGGGAGGCCGAGGTGCCACCAGAGCGTCACGGCGTCGCGCTCGATCACCTCCAGGAGGGCGCGCCGAGCGGCGTCCTCGAGGCCGACGCCGCACGCGATCCCGGCGTAGTTGAGGTGATGGTGGCGTGGCTCGGCGCGGCGGGGCCCCTGGTGCCAGTTGAGGTAGGTCCACGAGCCCGGCACCAGCACGCCGTCCACGCCGCGCGCCCACAGGATCGGCTCGTCCTCCTCCCAGGGTCGGTACGGGAAGCCGGGCCTGCCGTACTGGTCGGCGCTGAAGGAGGGCAGGTCGGCGGGGCCGAGGTGCGGCCGGTCGCCGAGGTCGGCGACGCTCGCGCGCAGGAGGCCGCGGGGGATGTTGTTGCCGCAGTACCGCTCGACGGCCTCGCCGATGGCGCCGTGCCTGGCCTGCTCCTCGTCGCCGAAGGAGGTCCCGGCGGCGATCCGGTCGGCCAGCCAGAGGCCGATGCGGCGCGTGTCGGCGACCTCGGCGATGAGGCAGCGGTAGCTGTCCGGCATGCCGTCCAGCTGCGGATATTTCGTGATGCGTTTGATCACGCCGCACACCGGGCTAATGATCACAGAGTCCACGATCACGGGGTCTCCAGGGTCAGGCGGACGCCGGCGACCTCCCGGACGGAAGGGCGCAGCGTCGTCGCGGTCAGCGGGTCGTCGTCGGTGTGCGGGTGCCGCACGTGCAGGGGGAAGTGGTGCGCCGCGATCTCGACGCGCAGGCGGGAGCCGGGCGCGAAGCGGTGCACGATCGTGGGGAGCGTCAGGTCGGTCGTCTCGCCCACGGCGTGGCCGAGCTGGACGGCCCTGCCGTCGGGGAGGGCCTCCGACAGGCGCGCCACCCAGTGCCCCTGAATGCGCCCCTGAATGTGCCCCGGAAAGTGCCCCTGGAAGGTCACGCGGGGCCGCCCGGCGGCGACGCCTTCGTACGGCTCGCTCACGGCGACGACGGCGTCGGCGCGCGGGCGCGACACGTCGACGGGGCCCATCGCCGAGGGGAACGGGTCGGCGGGGTCGGCCTCGAAGCGGCCCTCGCCCTTCAAGGGCACCTCCAGCGCGTCCCCGCCCAGGGAGCCGATCCAGTCGCGTGTCGACTCGACGGCGAGCGTGGCGCCGGACGGCTCCTCTCCGGCCAGCACGCGGTCCACCCAGCGCGTGACGAACCGGGTCACCTTCTCGGCGTGCAGCAGCGGGCGGTCGCCGTTGCGCTCGCGGTGGATCAGGCCCAGATCGTGCTGCCAGGGTCCGGCCACCAGCTCGGCCGGGCCGCTCCAGCCCCGCCACAGGCCGACGGCCGCGTCCAGGAAGGGGTCGTACAGCCCCGCGAGGCTCAGCAGCGGCACCCGGCCGCAGATCGCCGGTTCGCGCGGCGCTCGCCACGCCTCCTCCAGGCCCGGCAGGTCCAGCCCGAGGCGGGCCGGGATGCGCGCGGGCGGCTCGTGGAGGGCGAGCGGGTCGTGGGCGAGGCGCGTGTCCAGCAGGCCGGGCCGTTCGGTACGGCAGGCGCCGTACGTGCTCCACCACCACACGGGCGAGTACAGCCTCGGCACGCCCGTCGCCTCCCGCGCGGTCTCGGCCGGCCCCAGCGCCGGCACGGCGGCCACGATCGCGTCGGCGTCCATGTGGAGAGCGCAGTGGGCGGCGTAGGAGGAGCCGTAGGCGATCACCCGGCCGTCGCACCAAGGCTGGTCGCGCAGCCATGCGGCGAACAGGGGGCCGTCGTGGTGCTCGTGGGCGTAGGGGCGCCACTCGCCCGGCGACTCGTGACGGCCTCGCACGTCCTGGACCACGGCGGCCATGCCCCTGCGGGCCCAGCCGTGGGCCTCGGCGAGGTGGCGGCTCCTGCCGTACGGCGTGCGGATCGCGAGCACGGGCCAGCGGCCGGTCGCGGCGGGCAGGACGGCGTCGCAGACCAGGCCGCCGGGCGTGCGCAACCCCTCGCGGAGCACCGTCATCACCGGACCTCCCGGCGGGGGTCGTGGGGCGGGACGGGCAGGATCGGGTGGTCGGCGACGCGCTGGGTCCGCAGGTCGGCCAGGCGCAGGGTGCGGGTGCGCGGGTGGCCGTGCGCCCAGGCCAGGAGGTCGGCGGCGAGCAGGGAGGCGACGAACGCGGCGGTAACCGGGGTCACCGCCGGGGCTGCGTGCAGCGGCGTGGTGGCCCAGTAGGCGGCCAGGTGGCCGGGGCTGTCGGAGGCGGCCAGGCGGCGCAGGCGGACGTGCTCGTGCGTGACGTCCCCCGGGGCGACGGCGATGGGCTCGATGACGGCGGTCGCGCCCTCGACCGAGCAGCGTTGCCAGGCGATGCGGCCCACTTCGGCGTCGAGGGCGGCCCATTCCCGCTGCGGCGGCAGCCCGTCGCAGGCCCAGCTCACCACGTCGGCCTCCTCGATCGACGGCACGAGACTCAACGGCGTGCGGTCCACCAGGCCGGCCAGCGACTGCGCGATCAGCCCGTCCCCGGCCACCGCCACGGCCGCCGGCGCGCACTCGCTGTCCGGAGCCAGGAATCCGGCGCGGGAGAAGGCCTCGGCCACGGCGGGCGCGAGACCGCCGAGATCCGGGCCGACCTCGGCGTTGACGGCGAGGAACTCCCCGTCGGGCGTGCGCAGCACGGCCGTGCCGTCCAGGTCGAAGATCGAGACACCGGGCGCGAGGGTCATGCGCGGTCCTTTCCGGTCCGGGGTGGTGCCGCGCGCCCGCGGACGGCGCGGCACCACGAGCGGGTCAGGCCTGGTCGTCGTCGAACAGGTCGGCCACCAGGGCGTGGTTGCACGTCGGGTGCGCCGGGGCCAGCTGGGTGGCCGTGACGACCGGCGAGAACACCGGGACCTCGTCGAACTGCTCCATCAGCTCTCCTTTCGTGATTTGAGGGACAAGTCCGGTCCTGCCCCTTGCTGCCACGAGAGCGTAAATGATAATGATTTTCATTGTCCAGAGCTCAACCCTAGGAGGATCCATGCGCCGCAGCGCCCTCTCGGCCGGCGCGGTAGCCGTACTGGCCCTTGCCGCCCTGCACGCCCAGCCCGCCTCGGCGGACGCCGGCGGGCGGTTCCCGCCGGCGGCCCGGTTGGTGGTGGCCGACGCCGCCGCGGGAAGCGTGCACGTGTACGCGGTCCCGTCGAACAAGAAGCTGGCCACGATCACCGGGCGGACCTTCGCCGACCACGCGGGGATGCTCCCGCTGCGCGACGGCCGGGTGCTGTTCGTGGACGAGGCGGCCGGCGAGCTGGTCGCCCTGCAGGTGGGCGGCACGCCCAAGGTCGTGGGAACGGCCAGGCTCCCCGAAGGCGAGCCCACCCACATCGCCGCCGACGAGACCGGCCGCTACGCCGTCGTGGCGGCGGCCGGGGCGCACGACCACGAGGAGCCGGCGGAGGAGGAGCCGCACGGCACCCTGACCGTCGTCGACCTCACGACGTACCGGCCCGCCACGATCGAGGTGGACAGCGAGCACCCGGGTGTCGTCGTCAGCGGCGGCACGGTCGTGCACCGGGGCGACGGCGAGCTGGAGACCTTCCCCATCGCCGGCATCCTGGCCAACCCGGGCGCGCACCTGGAGCCCACGAGCACGCTGGCGACCGGCGAGCACGGGCACGGCGAGGCGGCGCACGCGGGCGGCCTGGTGCTCGGCGCCACCGACGCGGGCCTGGACACGGCGCGGGTCGTGGACGGCAGGCTCCAGCCCGTCAGGACCGTGCCGTGGCCGGACAGCGGGCGCGCCTACTACGTCCGCGTGACCGGCGAGAAGCTCGTCACCTACACCTCCGACGAGTCGGGCGACGACTGGCAGAACTGGAAGCACGACGCCTTCACGGTCGTCCCCGACAGCGGCCGGACGACCACGGCGGAGCTGGGCACCGGGTTCCTGTTCCGGCACGGGCTCTCGGACCGGTACGCCGGGTACGTCCTCCACCGGCCCGGCGGCGACCAGGTCGCCTTCGTGAGCGTGAAGACCGGCCAGGTCACCACCCGCGTGCAGCTGCCGCCGCTGCCGGGCGGGCCGGTTCCCGGGCAGTCGCCGTGGGCCGCCCAGAAGCGCCGCATCGCCCTGGACCCCTCCGGCGTGCTGGCCTACGTGACCGGCGGCGGCACCGGCAAGATCTCGGTCATCTCCCCCGACCTCGGCAAGGTGGTGGGCACCATCGCCACGCCGACCTCGCTGGAGGGCGGCGGCGCGGTCACGGTCGTCGTCCCCGGCCACGACACCGTGGACAAGGTCGGGCGATGAGCCGGGTAATGAGCAAGCACCTGATCGCACTCGTGGCGCTCGCGCTGGTGTCGGCCTGCGGCGGCCAGAGCAAGCCGCAGACCGACACCAGCCCGCAGGCCGCCACCACCCCGCAGGCGGACCCGGCGGCACAGGTGACCCCCGTCAGCGCGGCGCTGACGGTCACCGACCCCCACGGCAGGACCATCACCCTCCCAAGGAAACCCGAGCGGATCGTCTGCCTGACGGGCCTGTGCGACGACGCCCTCGTCGAGCTCGGGCTCAAGCCCGTCGCCACGACCACGCCCAAGCTCCTGTCCCGGCCCGACTACCTGGGCGCGGAGGGGGCCAAGGTGCCGGTCATCCCCGGCAGCTTCGGCGGCGAGGACGTCTCCAAGATCGCCGAGGCCCGGCCGGACCTGGTGATCGGCCTGGCCGGGGTGCACGACCAGCTCAGGACCGCGGTGGAGAAGTTCGCGCCGCTGTGGGTGGTGGAGGTGAAGTCCTACGAGCACTCCATCGGCTACCTGCGGGCGCTCGCCCGGCTGACCGACCGCGGGCGGCAGCAGGCGGCGGCCGAGAGCCGGTTCCGGGCGAAGCTGGCCGACGGCATGGCCCGCGCCAAGGCGGCGGGGCTGGACAGGAAGCCGGTGCTGGCGATGTACGGCGGCACCTCGGTGGGCGTGAACACCACCGACGACGTGCTCGGCCACTTCATGTCCCGGTTCTTCGCCTACCCGTGGCCGAGCAAGGGCGGCGGCTTCGAGACCGCCCAGGCCTACAGCCTGGAGGAGATCCTCGCCAAGGCCCCCGAGGTGATCTTCGTCCAGTCCTTCGGCACCTCGGTGAGCGAGCATCTCAAGGACAACCCGGTGTGGAGGCGCGTCCCGGCCGTGGCGTCCGGCAAGGTCTTCGAGGTGCAGCCGGAGCTGTGGGCGTCGGGCCGGGGCACCCGGGCGTTCGGCGTCATCCTCGACGAGGCGCTCGCCAAGGCCGCGGGGTGAGCATCCCGGTCGCGCCGTGGGCGGCGGGGATCGGGCTGGGCGCGCTGGGGCTGGCCGGGCTGTGCCTGGGCACGCCGTTCGTCGCGCCGCAGGACCTCCTGACCGGCGACGCCGTCGCCGGGGTCGTGGTCTGGGAGCTGCGGGTCCCCCGCGTGCTGGTCGGCCTGGCGGGCGGGGCGGCGATCGGCGCCGCGGGGCTCCTGCTGCAGGAATCGCTGCGGAACCCGCTGGCCGTCCCCGAGATGATCGGCGTCTCCACGGGCGCCGCGCTCGCCGTGGGCGTGTGCGTGGTGTGGGCGCTGCCGGTGCCCTTCCCGTTGTACCCCGTCATGGGGCTGCTGGGCGCCGTCGCCGGCGGGCTGCTCACCCTCGCCGCCGCCCGGGCGGCCAGGACGGCGGGCGGGGTGCTGCTCGTGGGCGCGGCCGTCTCCAGCGCGATCCAGGCGCTGCTGCTGGCCGTCATGGCGACCGCCGACCGGCTCCAGTACGACATGCTGTTCCGCTACCTCGTGGGCAGCCTGTCCGGGCTGATGTGGGAGCAGGCGGGCCGGACGCTGCCGTGGCTGGCCGCCGCGCTGCCGCTCGTGGTGCTGTGCGTGCCCGCACTGGGCCTGCTCCGGCTCGGCGACGACGCGGCGGCCTCGCTCGGCAGCCGGGTGCACCGCGCCAGGCTCGGCGTGCTCACCGTCGCGGCCCTGCTGGTCGGCTGCGTGACCGGTCCCTGCGGGCCCGTCGCCTGGGTGGGCCTTCTGGCTCCGCTCCTGGCCAGGCGGCTGCGGCCACGGGCCGACGCCCGGACGTGGCTGCCGTGGTCGGCCGCGTTCGGGGCGCTCGTCACGCTGGCGGCGGACCTGGCCGCCCGGCTGGCGTTCGCGCCCGTCGAGACGCCGCTCGGGGCGTGGACCGCGCTCGCCGGGGTGGTGGCGGCGGCCGTCCTCGTGAGGAGAGCATGACCGCCGGGCGTGCGGTCGCGGCGGCTGTTCTGCTCGCGGCCGTCGCGACCGCGCACCTCCTCGCCGCCGGGCGGCCCGTCACCGCGCTCACCGGCCTGCTGGACGGTACGGCGGGCGGCCTGGAGGAGCGGATCGTCTGGGAGCTCGGCCTGCCCAGGCTGCTGACCGCGGTGCTCACCGGCGCCGCCCTGGGCGTGGCCGGATACGTCCTGCAGACGGCGCTGCGCAACCCGATGGCCGCGCCCGAGTTCTCCGGCGTCAACCCGGGCGCGGTGCTCGGCATCCTGGCCGGTCTCACGCTGGGCGTCGTGCCCGCGGACTCGGCGGCCGGGGCGTTGGCGGCCGCGCTGCTGGGCGGCGCGCTCGGTGGCGGGATCACCTGGCTGTTCGCGGCCCGCCGCGATCCGGTCCAACTGGTCGTGTACGGCCTGCTCGGCAGCGCGCTGCTGGCCGGGATCGCCACCATGCTGCTGGCCTACCAGCCCAGCCGGTTCGGCAACGCCCTGCGCTGGCTCGTCGGCTCGGTGGAGGGCCGGGTGTGGGAACACCTGGGCTTCACGTCGTGGTGGATCGCGGGATGGATCGCGGTGGCCTGGGCCTGTTCGGCGATGCTCGCCGTCCTCGCGCCCGGCGACGAGCACGCCGCCGCGCTGGGGCTGCGCCCGGGCGTGGGCCGGGGCGTCGCGCTCGCCGTGGCGATCTCCCTCACCGCGGGAGCGGCCGGCCTGTCCGGCGCCATCGCCTTCGTCGGGCTGGTCACCCCGCACGCCGCGCGCCGGCTCGGCGGCGGCGTGCCCACCGCCGCGGTGGCCGGCGCCGTGGCGCTGGCGGGCGCCGACACCCTGGCCCAGCTCGCCGTGCACCTGCTCGACGACACGCATCGGCTCGGCGTCCCCACCGGGGTGGTCACCGCCCTGGCCGGAGCCGCCGTCCTCGCCAGACTGGGAAGATCGCAATGAGCATCGAGGTCAGGGACCTGCACTTCTCGTACGGCCCGCGCCCCATCCTCGCGGGGGTCGACCTGACGGTCGCGCCCGGGGAGTTCGTGGCGCTGGCAGGGGTCAACGGGTGCGGCAAGAGCACGCTCCTGCGGCTGATGGCCGGCCTGCTCCAGCCCACGTCGGGGCGGATCCTCCTCGGCGGCACGCCGCTGGCGTCGCTGTCGCGCCGCGAGGTGGCCCGTCGCGTCGCCGTCCTCCACCAGAGCCTGCCGCCGGTGCCCGGGCTCACCGTGCGGCAGCTCGTGCGCCAGGGCCGCTACCCGCATCGGGGGCCGTTCGGCATGCTCGGGGAGCCGGACGCGGTGGATGAGGCCCTGGAGCTGACCGGGGTCGCGCACCTCGCCGACCGGGTGCTGGACACGCTGTCCGGCGGGGAGCGCCAGCGGGTACGGCTGGCCCTCGCGGTCGCCCAGGACACGGGCGTCCTGCTGCTCGACGAGCCGACCGCGCACCTGGACATCCGCCACCAGCTGGAGGTGCTGGAGCTCGTGCGGTCGTTGCGCGCGGCGCGTGGCCTGACGGTGGTGACAGTGCTGCACGAGCTGGACCACGCCGCGCGCTTCGCCGAACGCATCGTCGCGTTGCACCAAGGCCGGGTGTGGGCCGACGGCAAGCCGAAGGATGTGATCACGACGGGCCTGCTCGCCGAGGTCTTCGGGGTGGCGGGGCGTGTCGTGCTCGACGATCTGCACGGCACGCCCCGCTGCCTGCCGGACGCCCCTGTCTAGGAGGCGGCGGGAACCGCGGGCTCGTCGTCGGTCCAGCCGACCTTGGTGTAGGTCTCCACGCGCGACTTGGCCTTGACGGCGGCGTCGAAGCTCGACGACAGCAGCGTCATCGTGCCGGTGTCCACGAGGACCGTCCGGGTGATGCCGGAGTCCTTCCACGTCAGGCGCTGCCCGGCCCGCCCCAGCAGGTCCTTGGCCCGGCCCGGCGCCTGCACGCCCTTGGTGCTCTTGAGCGCCTCGAACGCCGCGGCGCGGACCGGCTTGGGCACCGGATTGGCGTACATCAACCTCGCCAGCCCCTCCGCCACGTAGAAGTCCAGGCGGGAGGTCCAGTCCTCCGGCTTGGCCTTCGGGTCCGTCGTCTTGGCCTCCTCGGCGGCCTTGGCCATCCATTCCCTGATGTCGGCGACGAGGCGCGCGCGCAGGGCGGCGGGTTGCGCCGGCAACGCCTGGAGCTCCTGGTAGGAGACGAACTTCGCCTCTCCCGTGAGGTCGAAGCCACGCGGGCGGTTCTCGTCCTGCTTGACGTAGCCCTTGCCGGGCTCGGCCGACAGCGTGATCTTCATGCCTTCGGTGCGGTAGCTCCACGAGGTGGGCGAACCGTCGGCCTTCCAGGCGGCCTCGTCCTTGGGCGTCAGCGGCCGGGCGCCGAGCGGGCGATAGCCGTGCCAGGCCCTGCCGTCGGGGGTCAGCCACTCGGTGGAGGCTCTGCGCTCGGCCAGCCAGTACCCGCTGCCCACCGGGCGGGGATGCGTCATGCTGTAGACGGCCGCCACCTGCCAGTACTTGCCCTCAGGGGGCGCGGCCTGGGCCGCGGGAGCCGGTGCTGCCAAAAGCGCCAGGGTGGTCACACCGGTGATGGCAGCGAATCTCATGGTTTCTCCTTCAAGGGATTGTCGTCCGCCCAGCGGCCTTGCCGGACGGCGGTGAACTCCACCGGCTGCGGCCCGTCACCGCTGGTCCCCCGCTTCTCGATGGCCAGGGGGGCACCGGTGCCGGGGTCGATCACCAGCCGGACTCTGCCGCCGTACTCCGCCGAGGAGTACTCCACGGCCTGTCCGGTACGGCCCAGCGGATCGGTCACCTCGCCCACCGGGGTGACGCCCGGCATCCGGGCCAGCAACCGGTAGGCCTCGGCCCGCGTCTCGCTCGCGACGGGCGCGAAGACCAGCAGGCGCGCCAGGCTGTCGACGGCTGCCCGGTCGCCGCCGCGCACGGCGTCCAGGGAGACCTCGCTCATCCGGGTCAGCGGCTTGCCGGCTATGACGACGCGGAGGTCCCAGTCCTCGCTCGACCAGGTGGCCGGCCCGCGGGGGGCCGCCTGGACCGCGTCGGGGAAACGCCACATGCTCCGGGGAAGGGCGCCGGCCGGGAAGGTCCAGCTCGCGGGCGAGCCGTCCGCCCGCCACGCGGCCTCGTCCTCGGGCGTGGCGGGCGCCGTGCCCAGGTATGTCAGGCGGTACCAGGTGGGCGCCTCCGGGTCGGCGGGGATCCAGACCTCCTCCGACTCGGTCTGCCGCAGGACGTAGCGGCGAGCGGGGTCGTGGAACTGCCGGCCGTGGATCACCGTGGTGCCCCACCAGGCGCCCTGGTCCGGGGTCCGGGCCACCTCGGTCGCGGCGGCCAGGAGGATCCGCTGGGCGTCGGGGGGCGCGTGCACGCTGGAGAACGCCAGGGCGACCGCCGCCGCGGCTCCCGCCAGGCCGATCGCCAGCGTGCTCCACCGGGCGGCGCGGCGGCTGCGCCGTACCGGGTGCCGGTCCGGCGGGTCCGCCAGCGCCGCGGCGGCCAGCCGGGCGCGCCCGGCCCGCTTGACCTCCGGCGCGGGCGGCGGGGCCTTCAGCGCGGCCCGCACTGCCTCCAGGTCATTCATCGCCACCTCCGTAAAGTCCGTTCAGGGCGGCACGCAGCTTCCTGCGCGCCCGGTTGAGCCGGGAGCCGACCGTGCCGTAGGGGATGCCGAGGGCCTGCGCGACCTCCTCGTAGCTGAGCTCGCCCAGCGCCACCAGCAGCAGGACGTCCCTGTCGCCGTCGGCCAGCCCGGCCAGCTCGGCCGCGAGCCGCCCCTGTGCGCCCGCGACCGCGAGCCGGTCGACCACCTGCTCCTCGGGGCCCTCCTGCGCCTGCTCGGGCGCCGCCCGGCGCAGCGCCGCCAGCCTGCGTGCCTCGCTGCGGCGGTGCTGGGCGACGAGGTTGGTGGCGATGCCGTACAGCCATGGACGGACGGCGCCGCGCCCGGGATCGAAGCTCGCCCGCTTCCTGAAGGCCACCACGAAGGTCTCCGCGGCCAGGTCGTCGGCCGCCTCCGCGCCGAGCCGCCCGGCGAGGTAGCCGTGGATCTCCTCGAAGTGGCGGTCGTAGACCTCCTCGAAGTCGGCGAGCGTCGAAGGGGGACGGGTCACTTCGGAAGGCACCTTCACACGGCGCTCCGGCTGGGTTTCACAACTGTCACACTCCTCCTCCGCCGCTGCCGCCGATTCCTTCACGGGTTCGTGAAAGTTTCACCGGGGCGGCTCCGGCGGGCCGTACCTGAGCTGGAGCGATGCGCGGAGCGCGGGAGCGGGTGGCTTCCCGATGCTGGGCAGTCCCGGGGACCGGTTGTTAGCTTCCCGCCCTGATGCTCCCGGAATGCGAAAGGTCAACCATCGTGCGCCATCAACACCGTGGCCGCCTCACCGCCGGCGCCGTCATCGCCTTAGTCCTCGGTGCGTTGATGCTCGTGCCCGCCATGAGGGCGACGGCCGCCGCCTCCGGCTGCGCGGTCACCTACACCGCCAACACCTGGCAGGGCGGGTTCACCGCCAACATCGTCATCAAGAACCTCGGCGACCCGGTCAACGGCTGGACCCTCGCCTGGACGTTCCCCGACTCCGGCCAGAAGGTCGGCCACGGCTGGTCGGCGACCTACAGCCAGCAGGGCAGCGCGGTCACCGCCCGCAGCCTGGACTACAACGGCTCGCTGGCCACCGGGGCGAGCACGACCATCGGCTTCAACGGCACCTGGACCACGGCCAACCCCACGCCGCAGACCTTCACGCTCAACGGCGTCACCTGCACGGGCAGCGTCACGACGCCCACGCCGACCGTGACCCCAACCGTGACCCCAACCGTGACCCCGACGTCGAACCCGAACGGCACCCCGGTGGAGATCAACGGCCAGCTGCGCGTCTGCGGCGTCAACCTGTGCAACCAGTACGGCAAGCCGATCCAGCTGCGCGGCATGAGCACCCACGGCATCCAGTGGTTCGCGAAGTGCTACAACAACGCCTCGCTCGACGCGCTCGCAGGCGACTGGAAGGCCGACCTGTTCAGGATCGCCATGTACGTCCAGGAGCAAGGCTACGAGACCAACCCGGCGGAGTTCACCAACCGGGTCAACACGCTGGTCGACATGGCCGAGGCGCGCGGGATGTACGCGCTGATCGACTTCCACATCCTCACCCCCGGCGACCCGATGTACAACCTCGAGCGCGCCAAGACCTTCTTCGCCGCCGTCTCGGCGCGCAACGCGGCCAAGAAGAACGTCATCTACGAGATCGCCAACGAGCCCAACGGCGTGAGCTGGGCGACGATCAAGAGCTACGCCGAGCAGGTCATCCCGGTCATCCGGGCCAACGACCCCGACGCCGTGGTCGTCGTCGGCACCCGCGCCTGGTCCTCGCTGGGCGTCTCCGAGGGCTCCAACGAGAGCGAGATCGTCAACAACCCGGTCAACGCGCCGAACGTCATGTACGCCTTCCACTTCTACGCCGCCTCCCACGGCGACAACTACCGCAGCACGGTCGCCCGCGCGGCCACCAGGCTCCCGCTGTTCGTCACCGAGTTCGGCACCGTCACCTACACCGGCGGCGGCACGGTCGACCTGGCCAGCACCACCGCGTGGCTGAACCTGCTGGACCAGCACAAGATCAGCTACGCCAACTGGACCTTCTCCGACCACGAGGAGAGCAGCGCCGCCTTCAAGGCGGGCACCTGCAACGGCAGCACCTACGCCGGCACGGGCGTGCTGAAGGAGTCGGGCGTCTACATGCGTGACCGCATCCGCACGCCGGACAACTTCCCGACGAGCTGACACGACCGGCTGACACGACCGGCTGACATCCGAGGGCGGGCCGTACGCCGCGCGGCCCGCCTACTCCTTCAGGGAGCGCAGCATCGGCGGATGCAGCAGCTCCGCCGGGCCGCGGCGGTACAGCTTGGCCGGGCGGCCGCCGTCGCGCGTGGTGGTCTCGCCGGTCTCGACGAGGAAGCCGTGGGCCTTGGTGACCTTGCGGTGGAAGTTGCGCGGGTCCAGCGGCCGCCCCCAGACGATCTCGTAGACCCGCCGCAGGTCGGCGACGGTGAACTCGGGCGGGCAGAAGGCGGCGCCGAGCGAGGTGTACTCCAGCTTGGCGCGGGCGCGCTCGATGCCGTCGAGCATGATGCGGCGGTGGTCGAAGGCCATGACGGTCAGGTCCTCGACCGGGACCCAGGCCATGTGCGCCTGCTCCGAGGCGGGCAGGTCGGGGGCCAGGCCGAGGTAGGCGACGCTGAGCACGCGCTGGCGCGGGTCACGGTCGGGGTAGCCGTAGGTGCGCAGCTGCTCCAGGTGGACCGGGGCGCCGGGCAGGCCGGCGCGCTCGGCCAGGATGCGCCGGGCGGCGTCGGGCAGGTCCTCGTCCAGCTGGATGAAGCCGCCCGACAGCGACCAGCGGCGCAGGTAGGGCGGGTTGTCGCGCCGCCAGACCAGGGCGCACAGGGAGCTGTGCCGCACCGTCAGCACGACGAGGTCCACGCTCACCGGAATCCTGGGGACCATGGAGGAACGTTACACGCTGTCAGGGCTGAAGGCGGATGTGCAGCGGCTCGGTGGTCTCCTTGCCCGCCGGGGACCGTACGGCCAGGCGGACCCACTCGCCCGGGGGGACCTGGTTCCAGTCGAAGGGGACCCAGGCGGACTGCATCCGCAGCGGCAGGTCCATCAGCGCCTCCGTCGCCATCGCGATGGGCAGCTCGGCCGACCCGCCGGACCAGGTGAGCGTGACGGTGCCGCCGTCGAGCCGGTAGCCGCGGACCTCGATGCCGTCGCCGCTCTCC
Source organism: Thermoactinospora rubra (assembly GCF_002093975.1). Lineage (GTDB taxonomy): Bacteria > Actinomycetota > Actinomycetes > Streptosporangiales > Streptosporangiaceae > Nonomuraea > Nonomuraea rubra_A. Next base: position 234,426 of record NZ_KZ084324.1, on the reverse strand, counting down.
ACCTGCCGGATGGCGTCCACGACGATGGGCCGGTCCTGGTCGGCGACCAGCTCCGCCGACAGCGACGGATCACCACATGTCATGAAATCGCTCCACATGTAGGAGACGATTTTCTGGACATACCGCCCCGCCATGGTGACCGCCTGGTCCAGGCGCTTCTTGTCGGTCTTGCCGCGCGTGCCCTGCGGCGCGCACGGCCGGTCGCCGGAGGGCTCGAAGGCCTCGATGTTGGCCCACAGCGCGACCTCGTAGCCCTCCTCCATCATCTCCTCGCGCGCCAGCGACATCTCGCGGTAGTAGTCGCGCGTGGAGCCGTGGTAGGCGTCGCCGTACGTCGTCTCGCCGACCACGGGCCGCAGCCGCTCGTCGACTTCGGCGTCGCGCTGGTCGGGCCAGAACAGGCCCACCTTGCCGGTGCCGCGGCTGTCCTGCGGCGCGATGATCCCCACCCCGGTCCTGGCCAGCGCCTTGAACCCCTCGGCGACCTGCTTGGGGGTCTGGCCGAAGCCGACCCGCTTGCGCGCGTCGAGGTAGGGGCTGATCAGGATCTCCTTGTCGGGCAGCTCCTGCTCGACGATGTCGTGCTGGGAGGCGTAGACCTCCAGCGTGGGGTTGCCGGCCAGGGTGGCCGACATCTGCACCTCGAAGGGCTGGTAGACGCCGCCCAGGTACTCGTTGTCGCGGAAGCGCCGCCCGTAGTCCTGCAGGATCCGGCGGGTGAGCGTGGTGAGCGTGCCGATGTGGGTCCGGTTGGCCCTGGTGGGCGTCTTGGGGTCGCGGGGCGCCAGCGGCAGCGACGGGAAGACCCGCACGCCGAACCGCTCGCCCAGCTCCAGCAGCTCGGTCAGGCTGTCCTTGTCCGGGGGCGCGGCGGCGATGAGGATGAGGTCGTAGTTCTGCGGCCGGCTGAAGTCGCAGCTGTCGGGGTCGGAGCCGTCGGTGGGCGCCACGACGCGGTAGTAGACGCGCTTGCCCGCCGGGATCGTGTGCTCCAGCTGGGGGCAGCGGAACAGGCCGGGGCCGTACCCCTCGTCGCTCCGGTAGACGTACACGCGGGCGATGCGGTTGCCGGGCCCGAGCCGCGCCAGGTCCGCCTTGGCCGCCTCGACGCAGGTCACGCCGTTCTCCACGCACGGCTCGTAGAGCGGGTCCACCTCGTTGTTCTTGAGGATCCTGCCCTGCTCGTCGACGTAGCGGTACTGCAGGCCGTGCCCGATCCTGATGACCGTGTCGCCGCCGACCTGGTGGATCTGCTCCAGCTGGTGCCGCCACGTGCACGGGTTGCTGGACGGCATGATCCAGTAGCCGGTGATCGCGTAGTCGGCCTTGCGGTCGGAGGAGAACGAGCCGCAGGGGTCGGTGAACTCGCTCACCTTGGGCGTGGGCGCCTCCGAGGGGGCGGCCGTCGGGGTGGGGGCGCTCACCTTGGCGGGCGGCGGCTCCTCGCTCGGGCCGCGCAGCACCGTGACGACGGTCGCGACGGCGACGAGGATCACCGCTCCGAGGAGCACGGTCAGCCAGCGCACGGCGTTACTTCTTGACCCCGGCCCAGGCCTCCAGCTGCGCCACGAACCTGCGCGCCGAGTTCGGCCAGTGGTGGTTGGCGCGGGCGGCGGCGTACCCGCGCGCTCCCTGCGCCCGCCGTTCCTGCTCGTCGTCGCGGAGGGTCAGGACGGCCTGCGCCACGGCCTTGGGGTCCTTCCACGGCACCACGACACCGCTGTCATAGCGTTCGACCAGCTCGACCGCGCGGGGCGAGGGCGTGGTGATGACGGGGATGCCGTGCGCCATGTATTCGACGATCTTGGTGGGCATCGAGTGCCGGTAGTTGGGCTCGTCGTGCAGCAGCGACAGCCCGGCCAGCGCGCCGTCGAGCCGCTTGAGCGCCTCGTCGTTGGGCATGAAGTCGCGCCATTCCAGCACGCCCTCGGCCACCGCCTGGTTGAGCATCGGCCGGGACTGCGGGTCGGCGTAGCCGATCAGCTCCACCGCGATCCGGTACGGCTGGAGCAGCCGGGCCACCTCGACGGCCTCCTGGACGCCGCGCGCCCACGACAGCCAGCCCAGGTAGACCACGCGGTCGTCGCCGGGCGGGACCACCGTGTCCGGCACCCACGTCTCGTTGGGCACGATCAGGTGGGCGTGCTTGAACCGGCCCGCGTAGGCGGTCTCGGCCAGCAGTAGGTGCAGGTGCCGCTCCGCCGTACCCTCCAGCAGGCGGGCCAGGAAGCGGACGGGCGGGCGCAGGAACGACGGCAGCCACGGCTTGAGCGAGAGCGTCGCCGGGGTGTCCTCGTGCACGTCCCACACCACCGGCGGCCGGTTGCGCACCCCCCAGACCGCGAACAGCAGCTCCGGGTCGTGGATCAGCACGAGGTCGACCTTGTCGCGCATCTTCTTGAACAGCCTGCGCGCGGCCCACACCGCCGCGATGCGCTTGCGTTCCGCGGCGCGCGGCAGGTCGACGCCGGTCACCCAGGGGCGGGGCACGACTCCGCGGGCGGTGTACGGCGCGGCGTACGTGACCTCATGACCGGCATCGACGAGCGCGCGGATCTCGCGGTGCAGGATCCGCGCGTCCTCGGGGTGATGCACCACCGTCATGACGAGCACGTGCACTGCGCGCAGCCCTCCCGTCGCTAGAGCCGCTCGATGCGTTCACCCTCGGTGAGCACACCGCGGGTGTCGAGCACGAGCCTGGCCCGCTCCTCGATCATGTCGAGGTCGAAGGCCGCGTGCTGCTGCAGCAGCAGCGTCATGTCCGCGCGGGCCACCGCCTCGGCCAGGTCCTCCTCACGCGGCACCGGGGTGCCGTCGACCTTCCACTCCTTGACGTGCGGGTCCACGAAGGACAGTTCGGCGCCCAGCTCCAGCAGCTGCCGCGCCACGGGCAGGGCCGGGGTCTCACGCTCGTCGGAGATGTCCGGCTTGTAGGTGACGCCGAGCAGGACGACCCGGGCGCCGTTGACCGCCTTGCGGTGCCGGTTGAGCAGCCGCTGCACGCGGTTGACCACGTACGACGGCATGCGCTCGTTGATCTCCTGGGCCAGCTCGACGAACCGGAACGGGTAGCCGAGCTTGCGGACCGTGTAGGACAGGTAGGAGGGGTCGACGGGGATGCAGTGGCCGCCCACGCCCGGACCGGGCAGGAACTTCTGGAAGCCGAACGGCTTGGTGGCCGCCGCCTCGATCGCCTCCCACAGGTTGATGTCCAGCTCGTCGCAGAAGATCGCCATCTCGTTGACGAGGGCGATGTTGACGTGCCTGTAGGTGTTCTCCAGCAGCTTGGCCATCTCGGCCTCGCGGGTGCCGCTGACCGGCACGACCTGCTCGATGAACCGGGCGTAGAACTCCGCCGCCCGGTCGCGGCAGGCGGCGGTGTAGCCGCCGACGACCTTGGGGGTGTTGCGCAGGCCGAACTTGGGGTTGCCCGGGTCGATGCGCTCCGGCGAGAAGGCGAGGTGGAAGTCGGCTCCGGCCGTCAGCCCCGAGGACTCCAGCAGCGGCCTGACCACCTCGTCGGTGGTGCCGGGCCACGTGGTGGACTCCAGCACCACGAGCGTGCCGGGGGTGAGGTTGCGCGCCACCGCCTTGGTGGCGCCCTCCACGGCCGACAGGTCGGGACGGTGGTCCTCGTCCAGCGGGGTGGGCACGCAGATGACGATCGTGTTGCTCTTCGCCAGCACGGACTCGTCGAGCGTGGCGCCGAACCCGTTGGCCAGCATGTGCTCGAGGTCGGCGTCGGTCAGGTCGTCGATGTAGGAGCGCCCCGCGTTGAGCGAGTCGACCTTGCGCGCGTCCACGTCCAGGCCGACGACGCGCAGCCCTGCCGCCACGGCCTCCTTGGCCAGCGGCATGCCGACGTATCCCAGCCCGATGACAGCCAAGTCGAAATCTGTCACAGCTGTACCTTGGGGAGCCGGAAACAACACCTCATGGTCGCAAAGGTTATCTCAAGTCCACCTAGCTCACGCCTAATGCGACGGAAACCGTCAGAACAGACAGCAAACATGAGGTGATCAAACGCCAAGGGAACCATACAGATCCCGGTAGGTCTCGGCAACGCGGCCCCAGGTCCGCTTCGCCGCCACTTCGGCCCGCCCGGCCTCGCCCATCTCGGCCCGCTTCGCGGGGTCCTCGCGGAGGGCGGCCAGGGCCTTGGCGAGCTCGCCGGGATCCCCGGGCGGCACCAGCACGCCGGCCCCCTCGGTGCCGATGAGCTCCGCGAGCGCGGGCAGGTCGCTGAGCACGACCGGCTTGCCGAGCGCCATCGCCTCGACCGGCTTGAGCGGCGTCACCAGCCGGCAGACCTGGAGGTCCTCGCGCGGGCAGGCGAAGATGTCGATGGCCGCCTGGGCCTGCAGGGCCTCCTCCGGGCCGACCCGGCCGGGCAGGACCGCGTCGGCCAGCCGCAGCTCGGCCGCCAGCTCCAGCAGGTTGTCCCGCTCGGCGCCGTCGCCCACGATCAGCACGCGCACCGGCGTGCCCTGGTCGCGCAGGATCGCCGCGGCGCGCAGCAGGGTGGCGAAGCCCTCGTAGGCCACGATGCTCGACACCGAGCCCACCACGACCTCGCCGTCGGCTATGCCGTACGCCCGGCGGAAGGCCTCGCCGTCGTAGTCGGCGGTCAGCAGGGAGTCGTCCACCGCGTTGGGCGCAAGGTAGATCTTTTCGCGGGGCACCCCGCGCTCGACGATCTCCGCGGCCATCGTCTCGGCGAGCGTGACGACGGCGTCGGCCTCGCGCATGAGGAACGCCTCGCGCTCGCGCTGCAGCACGTGCCGCTCGCTGCCGATCCGCTCGGGGTCGCGCGAGGCCCAGGTCTCCTCCAGGAAGCCGCGCACCTCGTAGACGAACGGCGTGCCGGTCCGCTCGCGCACGGCGTGCGCCACCGAGCCGTTGCGGTGGTCGGTCGCGGCGTGCAGCACTTGCGGGCGCAGCCTCCTGACCAGCTCGGTCACGTCCTCGGCGCCGCGGACCATGCGCCCGCGCATCTCGAACGGCACCTCGCCGCGGCCGTCGGGCAGCAGCCGGTGGTAGGGGATACCGTCGATCTCCTCGTACGGCTCGGCCGTCGCGTGGCCCTGCAGCAGCGGCCAGCCCCAGCTGGTGACGACGTGCGGGTCGAGCCCCTTGGCCCGCTGCGCGGTGACGATGCGGTGCGTGCGCACCGTGTAGCCGGCCTGGGTGTACGGCAGGGCGTTGGTGACGAGGTGGAGCACCCGGCCCGGCACGCGGCCCTCGATGTGGACCTTCGGCCCTGGCGGGATGGGATCGGGGCTGATCGCGGCCAGCTCGCCCTGGTAGTACTGCATGCGGCGCTTGACGAAGGGATACTTCGCGTGCTGGCGCAGCGTCTCGGCGGCCAGCGTGACGCGGCCCTTGTCCCAGTGCTCCTTCGCCTCGTTCCACGGCGCCTGGATCAGCCGCATGCCGACCTTGCGCACCACGTGGCGGACCTTGCGCGCCGCCGGCCAGGCGAACCGGCCCACGATGGGGCGCAGCCGCGGGGGAAGCGCGTCGGCGGCGGCCTGCGCCACCCGCACCGGGTCGGACTTGACCTTGGAGAAGACGACGCGGGAGACGATGACGGGGTGCTGGACGAACCCCTTGACGAGACCACCGACACCGGCCCTGGCCGACTTCGCGCTTACCTGTGAGGACTTCGGTCGACTGGCATCGGATACCACGACGAGGACCGTACCATAGGCAACGTTTGTCCCCCTCCGCTCAGAAAGGCGAGGTCAATGAGGGAGAACCCCCTGGTCCTGCACGTCCTGGGCGCCCGGCCGAACTTCGTCAAGGCCGCCCCGGTCGTGCGCGCGCTGGAAGGGCTCGGCGTCCGGCAGGGGATCATCCACACCGGCCAGCACTACGACGCGCTCATGTCGGACGTGTTCTTCGCCGACCTCGGCCTGCCCGAGCCGCTGGCGAACCTCGGCGTCGGGTCCGGGACGCACGCCAGGCAGACCGCCGCCCTGCTCGTGGGGCTGGAGGAAGTCGTGGTCCAGCACTCGCCCGACCTGGTCGTGGTCTACGGCGACGTCAACTCCACGCTGGCCGCGATCCTCGTGTGCGCCAAGCTCGGCGTGCCCACCGCGCACGTGGAGGCCGGGCTGCGCTCCTTCGACCGGACCATGCCGGAGGAGGTCAACCGCATCGTCACCGACTCGCTGGCGGACCTGCTGTTCGCGACCTCGCCGGACGCGCTGTCCTATCTCGCGGCCGAGGGCGTGGACCCGCGGAAGGTCCACCTGGTCGGCAACTCGATGATCGACAGCCTGTTCGCGGCGCTGCCCCAGCTCGATCCCGCCCCGGTCGTGGAGCGGCTCGGCCTGCCCGAGCGGTACGCGGTCGGCACCCTGCACCGCCCGGCCAACGTCGACACCCCCGAGGCGGCACGCGAGCTGGTCTCGGCCGTGCTGGAGGTCACCGAGCTGATCCCGGTCGTGGTGCCGATCCACCCGCGCGGGCGCACGCGGCTGGCGGAGGCGGGCCTGGTGAACGGCGAGCGGCTGCGGATCGTGGACCCGCTGGGGTACGTCGACTTCCTCTCGCTGGTGCGCGGTGCCGCCCTGGTCGTCACCGACTCGGGCGGCGTGCAGGAGGAGACCACCGTGCTGGGCGTGCCCTGCCTCACGGTCCGGCCCAACACCGAGCGGCCGATCACCGTCAGCCACGGGACCAACCGGCTCGTCACCCCCGCAATGCTGGCCGCCGCCGCCTCCAAAATGCTCGCCGACGGCGCGGCGATCCCGGCCGAGGAGCTGCCGGCGCTCTGGGACGGCAAGGCAGGTGTGCGGATCGCCAGGGTGATCGCCGCCTGGTTGCGCGGGGACAGCCTGGCCCCGGCGGCCTTCAATCGCGTTCAGTCCTGACCGGGTTTGAAGGGATTGCACGCGCGGACGGAGTCGTAGACGGCGCCGTCCGCGAGGTCCTCCGTCAGCAAGGTCTCGCAGCCGCCGCGCTGAGCCGCCGCCACCATGAGGGCGTCCCAGTGGGAGAGCCGGTGCCGACGGCCGAGGCCGACCGCCGCTCGCACGAGATCGGCGTCGATCGGGACGCAGCGCAGCAGCGCCATCGCCTCGATCATCTCCTCGGCCTCCTCCGGAGGCAGCGGCGTGGCCAGCTTCCTGGTCGTGACCACGAAGAACTCGCTCATCACCTGCGGAGAGACCGTCGGGCCCGTCGCGCGGGCCAGCGCGTCCTGGGCGCGCTTTTGTTTGCCTGGATCCGCCACGTCCACGGCGTAGACGAAGACGCTCGTGTCGATGAACGTGCTAGCGCTCATAGAGATCCTCGCGGCTCCAGGTGCGGCCGCCGGGGCCGGAGCTGGCCTGGCTGCGCCGGGCGACGGACAGGATCGTCTCGATGGCGCGAGACTCCTCATCGTCGACGAACCGCTCCAGATAGCGGCGCACCAGGGCGTTGACCGTGGTGCCCTGCTCCAGCGCCTTGATGCGCGCCCGGCGCAGCAGGCCGTCGTCGATGCTCAGCGTGACGTTCGCCATGACACCCCCAGCACATAACCAGTGTAGCACTGGTTATGTGTTCAGCTTGAAGGTGTGCCATCCCGGCGGCCTTCAACCGCGTCGCCTCCTAGCGTACGTACAGCAATGAACTGCACACGGAAAGTCACATGCTTAATCTTTACGTGTGCGAGCTACGGTAAAGGTTATGGATGACGAGCGGCGCACCCGGCGGCGTTCCGGCCCGGCGCGCATCTCCAGTAAGAACCAGGTCACGCTGCCTGCTGCCGTGCTGCGCAAGCTTGGCATGGGTCCCGGTGACCCGGTCGACATCTCCGACGAGGGCGACCACATCGTGATCCGCCGCCACCGCAGCCGCTTCTCCGGCTTGGCGGGAAGCCTGCCTGGGTTCTCGGCCGACGTCGACGTCGAAACCTCCCGTGACGAGTGGACCGGCTGACGATGCCTCTGGTGGTCCTCGACACCAACATCGTCAGCGCGATCATCGATCCCGATGACGCCCTCCACGCAGTGGCCATGCAGGCCGTGCTCCGGTGGGAAGGCATGGGCGGATCCTTCGCCGTCTCATCCGTCACCTGGGCGGAACTCCGGGTAGGCGCGCTGCGAAGGGGGCAGGCGGGCGAGGAGGTCTTGGCCGCCTTCCGAACGGCCGCTCTCGATGAGGTGCTCGCGGTCACAGAACCGGTGGCGGCGGCGGCCGCCCGGCTGCGGGCGAATGACCTGGGGTTGAGGCTGCCCGATGCCTTGATCGCCGCCACTGCGCAGGTGGCCGGAGCCGGGGTCCTGCTGTCAGCGGACCAGAAGCTGGCGAAAGCGCTCCCTGGGGTTGTGGAGCTCGTCGCCCCGTAGTGGGCGGTTTCCGGTCAAGGGTGCGCCATCATGGCGGCGGTCGCCGTACCATGACAAACCGACCCCGCACTGCGATAAGGCGAGCACCCATGGCCGAAACCCCCGAAGAGCCCCGGTTCCAGCGGCTCGGGCCGATCAACTGGCTGCCCGAGGAGCGCAAGCTGGTCGAGAGGTACGAGGCCGAGGTCGCCGAGCTGCGAAGGCGGCTGGAGATCGCCGAGGCCAAGGCCGCCTACGCCACCTGGAAGCTGGAGGCGACCCAGGCCAAGCGGTCCTTCAAGCTGGGCGAGGCGATCGCCGCCAAGAACCCGGGCGCGTTCCTCAAGGCGATGAGGTCGAACGGCAGGGCGCCCGAGGCGCCGAGGCCGGTGGCCGAGGTGGTCGAGGAGATCGACAGGAGGGGCCCGCGCGTCGAGGTGCCGCCGGTGAAGTGGCCCGACGGGCCGGTCAACCGCCCGGACCTCAAGGTCGCGGTGATCCTGGACGACTTCTCCCGGATGGCCTTCCGCTACGAGTGGGACCAGATCGAGTTCGGGCAGCAGAACTGGCGCGAGATCTTCGCCGAGAAGCGGCCCGATCTGCTGTTCTGCGAGTCGGCCTGGCACGGCAACCAGGGCCGGTGGCGCTACCAGATGACCGGCACGAACGCGCCCAAGGAGCCGCTGCGCGAGCTGGTCGCCTGGTGCAGGGCCGAGGGCATCCCGACGGTCTTCTGGAACAAGGAGGACCCGCCCAACTTCGACCACTTCATCGACACGGCCAAGCTGTTCGACTACGTGTTCACGTGCGACGGCGACATGATCCCGAAATATCGGGAAATCCTGGGCCATGACCGCGTCGACGTGCTGCAGTTCGCCGCCCAGCCGCGCGTGCACAACCCGGTCCAGCAGAAGGAGGGCCGCCTGCACGACGTGGTCTTCGCGGGCATGTACTTCCGCGACAAGCACCCCGAGCGCCGCGAGCAGATGGAGACCGTGCTCGACCCGGTCCGCGAGCTGGGCCTGCACATCTTCGCCCGCAACGACACGGTCGACGACAAGTACGCCTGGCCGGACAAGTACCGCCCGCACATCGTCGGCGAGCTGCCCTACGACCAGATGCTCGCCGCCTACCGGATGTACAAGGTCTTCCTCAACGTCAACTCGGTGCTCGACTCCCCCACGATGTGCGCGCGGCGCGTCTTCGAGCTGTCGGCCTGCGCCACGCCGGTGGTCAGCGGCTGGTCGCGGGCGATCGAGGAGACCTTCGGCGAGCTCATCCCGATCGCCAGGGAGCCGGTGGAGTCCTACAACCAGGTGCTGCACCTGCTCAACAGCCCGGAGCTGCGCGCCCGGCTGGGCCACCTGGCGATGCGCGAGGTGTTCGACAAGCACCTGTTCTCCCACCGGGTCGACCAGGTCCTGCGGGCGCTGGGCCGTACGGTCGAGAGCCGGTCCAGGAGCATCTCGGTCGTCCTGCCGACGAACCGCGCCTCCCAGATCGAGCACGCGATCTCGTCGGTGGCCAGGCAGCGGCACCGGCCGCTCCAGCTCGTCATGGTGCTGCACGGCCTCGACATCGACCCGGTGGTCGTGGCCGACAAGGCGCGGGCGGCCGGGGTGACCGACGTGGTCGTGCTCCCGGCGCCGGCCGACTGGTCGCTGGGCGCCTGCCTCAACCACGGCATCGCCGCCGCCGACGGCGAGCTGATCGCCAAGATGGACGACGACAACCTGTACGGCGAGCACTACCTGTCCGACCTGGTGCGGGCGTTCGACTACACCGAGGCGGAGCTGGTCGGCAAGGGCGCCCACTACGCCTACTTCGAGGGGATCAACACCACGATGCTCCGCCTGCCGGGGCTGGAGCACCGCTACTCCTGGCTCGTGCAGGGCGGCACGTTCCTCGGCAAGGCCGGGCTGTTCCGCGCCTACCCCTTCGAGGACGTCACGCGCGGGGAGGACACCAGGCTGGTGCGCCGGCTCAAGGAGGAGGGCGTCAAGATCTACTCGGCGGACCGCTTCAACTTCGTCTACTGGCGCAGCGCCGACACGGCCATGCACACCTGGCAGGCCGACCACATCAAGCTGACGCGCAACGCGCAGTTCTCCTTCGTGGGGCACCCGGCCGAGCACGTGCTCATCTGAGCCCCTCAGAGGAGCTTGCGGAAGAGGCCGGGCCGCTCAACTGTGCCCTGAGGAACCGCAGGGCCTCCTCGCTCGGCGAGCCCGGCTCGGGCAGGTAGGTGACCAGGACCTGGTCGGGGTCGTCGGCGGGGCGCAGGCTGTCGTAGTCCAGGACCAGCTCGCCCACCAGCGGGTGGCGGAACCGGGTGCGCCCGGCCGAGCGCTCCTTGACGTCGTGCCGCGCCCACAGCCGCCGGAAGTTGGCGCTCTTGACCGACAGCTCGCCGACGAGCGCGGCCAGGCGCCGGTCCTCGGGGTGGCGCCCGGCGTCCAGGCGCAGGAAGGCGACGGTCTCCCTGGCCTTGTCCGCCCAATCCGGGTAGAGCGAGCGGAAGTGCTCGTCGAGGAAGACCAGGCGGGCGCAGTTGGTGTCGGCCAGGGGCCGCCAGAACAGCAGGGCCGTCATGCGGTTGTAGGCCAGCAGCTCGGTCCGGCGGCCGAGCACGAACGCCGGCGTGTCGCCCATGGCGTCCAGGAGCCTCCGGAGCGTGGGCCGGACCCGCTGCGCGGGCGCGCCTGCCCGGCGGGCGCGGACCGGCCTGGCCAGGGCGTGCAGGTGTGCCCGCTCGGTCTCGTCCAGCCCGAGCGCCCTGGCGACGGCGTCGACGACCTCCTCCGAGACGTTGCCCGCGCGGCCCTGCTCCAGCCGGACGTAGTACGGCACGCTCACCCCGGCCAGCAGGGCGACCTCCTCCCGGCGCAGGCCCTCGACGCGGCGGCGCTCGCCGTACGTGGGCAGGCCCGCGGCCTCCGGCCGCACCCGGGCCCGCCGCGACCGCAGGAAGTCTCCGAGCTCGTTCCCCATGTCGCCATTCTCGGCGACGCGGACGGGGCCTGCCTGACCCTGCCGGTACCACCCTCGGCGCGGTCCTGGTTGCCCGGGCCGGCGCGCCGCAGCATCGAGCCATGACTACCGCAACCGCACTTGATGACCGCACCGCCGTCGTCACCGGCGCCTCCTCGGGCATCGGCGCCGCCGTCGCCAGGGAGCTGGCCGCGCGGGGCGCCCGGGTGGCGCTCCTCGCCCGGCGCAGGGACCGGCTGGAGGCCCTCCGGGAGGAGCTGGGAGGGACGGCCGTGGCCGCCGACGTGACCGACGAGGCCGCGGTGGCGGCGGCCGCGGACGAGATCGGCCCCGTGGACATCGTGGTGAACGCCGCCGGCGTGCTCGTGCCCGGCTTCCTGGAGGGCGGCGACACGGCCGCGTGGCGGCGCCAGGTCGAGGTCAACCTTCTGGGGCTGCTCCACGTCAGCCGCGCCTTCGTCCCCGGCCTGGTCGCCGCCGCCGGGCGGGGCCGCCCGGCCGACCTGGTCAACGTCTCCTCTGTGGCCGCCTCGCAGGTGGAGCCGGGAGCCGCCGTCTACGCCGCGACCAAGGCCGCGGTGAGCCACCTGTCCAGGAACCTCCGGGCGGAGCTGGCGCCCAGGAACGTCCGGGTGACCAGCGTCGAGCCGGGCATGGTGCTGTCGGAGCTGCGCGCCGGCTCCGAACTGGCGCTCGCCTGGGAGGAGCAGATGAAGGCGGCGATCGACCCGCTGGCCGCCGCGGACGTGGCGGAGGTGGTCGCCTTCGTCGTGGGCCGTCCCCGCCACGTCAGCCTGCCGTCGCTCACCGTGTCGCCGACGCGGCAGGTCTAGCCGCCTGCTCGATGGGCCGCTCCCGGCCGGTCGCCTGTCCGTGCATCCGCAGTGCGTGCACATGGGCTGAATCTCAGCCGGGAGGCGAGTGGCGATGGCGACGACCGACGACGACATGTGGATCGACGTGGTGCGCCTGCACGCGCGGGCCGAGCACGCAGCGGGTCTCCTGAGCCTGACCGCGGGCGGCGAATACGCGACCGCGACTACTTCACGACTTTCGCCAGCCTTTCATAGGCGTCTGCGATATTCCTCCGCAAATCGGCGGGCTTAATCGTCGATCCGACCAGCAGGATGGTCATCACCACGTTCCGGTGGCGCACCATGCCCGCGCCGATCTGCAGCCTGCGCCCGCCGCCGGAGGTGGTGGTGACAAAGGCGCGCGACTCCGCGCCCAGGCGCGGCGCGCGCACCTGCTCGGTGGTGTAGCGGACCTGGGCGTCGCCGATCGTGGCGTGGTAGGAGCGGCACTCCTTGGCCACGGGCGGCGGGAGGGCCGCCTTGCCGGGCGGGAGCGCGACGAGGGCCTGGGTGATCGACAGCTTGTCGGAGACGAAGGCGACGACCGCGGCCGGCGCCTTGCCGATCTCCGGCACCGTCGCGTCGAGCTGGCCGGACATGGCGCACTGCGGCCGGTCCAGCTTGGCCTGCCGCAGCGCCGCCAGGCCCCGCTGAGTCGCCTGGAGCGAGCCGTACGCGCCGTACTCCGGGCCGTAGGCCAGGCGCATGCCGGGCGGCGCGGGGATGAGGGCGGCGGCCAGGCCGGAGGTCGGCGTCGCGGACGGCGAGGGCCTGCCGCCCGCCGCGGGCGGCGGATCGTGTGCGGCGCACCCGGCAAGCACCAAAATTCCCGCAAATATCGCGCTAATTGATTTCTTCATCGAATTTCCAGCCGAGGGAACCAGTCGACAGCACGGTAGACGATTTCCCGGCGCGGCGGGCGGGTTTCCCGCTTGCGCAAATCTCTGCCAACCGCTGCGTGCCGTCCTGAGGTATTTGGCGGATTTCCGGATGATCGCGCCATGGGAACCGGTTCACGCGACCTCGGCATGGATCGCCGCATATCCCGGCGCGACTTCCTCGACGGTGTCGCGCGGGCGGCCGGGACGGCGGCGCTGGCCGCCGGGTCCGAGGCTCTCCCGGACGCTGCCCCGGAGTTCATGGGCGGCGGCTCCCCGGCGCCGCCCTCCGGCCTGCGGGGCGACACGCCCGACGCCCTCGCCGTCCCCCACGCCCTGCGCGACGGCCGCTTCTGGCGGCTCGCCGGCGACCCCGAGCCCACCGGCGAGCACTACGACCTGGTGGTCGTGGGCGGCGGCATCAGCGGCGTCGCCGCGGCCTTCCACTGGCTGGAGCACGACCCCGGCGCGCGGATCCTCATCCTGGACAATCACGACGAGATCGGCGGGCACGCCAGGCGGAACGAGTTCCACCCGCGCGGCCGCCCGGCGCCGCTCGTCGCCTGCGGCGGCTCCCGGTGGATGAGGGCCGTCTCGGCGTGGACGCCGGAGGGCAGGGACCTGCTCGGCCGCCTGGGCGTCGAGCCCGCCGCGCTGGGCCGGTCCCTGGACCGCGGCCTGTACGCCGGGCACGGGATGGCCGAGGGCGTCATGTGCGACAGGGAGAGCTTCGCCGCCGACAGGCTGGTGCGCCTCACGCCCGGCCTGGAGTGGCTCGCCGAGCTGCCGGTCGCCGAGCCAGCCAGGAAGGACCTGGCGATGCTGTACGGCCGGCCGCCGGACTGGTTCCCCGGCCTGTCGCCGAAGGAGAAGGAGGCCCGGCTGGCCGGGCTCACGTACTCGCAGTTCCTGCTGCGGGTCTGCCGCGTCCACCCGGACGCGGAGCGGTTCCTGCGTACCAGTTCCAGTGCCGAGTGGGGCTACGACACCACGGTCTTCGGCGCGATCGACGCCTGGGGCAGGGGCCTGCCCGGCTTCCAGGGGCTCGGCCTCGACGCGGGCAGGCCGTCGCGGTACAACTCGCCCACGGTCCGCAAGGAGTGGGGCGCCCATGGCGCCGAGGACGTCCTGTTCCCTGAGGGCAACCAGGCGCTCGTGCGGATGATGCTGGGCCGGATGATCCCGGGGTTCGCCGGCGACGCGAGCATGGCCGGCGTCACGACCGCCGCCTACGACCACGATCGGCTCGACGTGCTCGGCAACCGCGTGCGGTACCGCCTGTCCAGCCCCGTGGTCTCGGTGGCCAACGACGGCGACCCCGGCACGGCGGCCACGGCCACGGTCGGCTACTTCGACGGCCACGCGGTCAGGACCGTCCGCGCCGGGTCGGTGATCATGGCCTGCTGGAACATGGTCGTCCCCCATCTCGTCGCGGACCTGCCCGCCGGGCAGAAGGACGCGCTGCGCCGGGCCGTCAAGATCCCCCTGCTGTCGGCCACGGTCCAGCTGCGCACCTGGGAGGCGTGGCGGCGCCTGGGCGTCCACCGCGTCCGGTGGACCGGGGCCTACTGGTGCGTGTCCGAGCTGGACCGCCCGGTCCGCATGCCGGGGTACGCCTGCCCCGAGGACCCCGCCGAGCCGATCGTCGTCCACATGGTCGCCGCGCCGTGCGCGCCGGGCATGCCGCCCGCCGAGGGCGCGGCGGCGGGGCGGCGGGCGCTGCTGAGTACCCCCTACAGCCACCTGGAGCACACGATCAGGGACCAGCTGGCCCGCCTGCTGGGCCCCGGCGGCTTCGACCCGGCGCGCGACATCGAGGCCGTCGCCGTCAACCGGTGGGGCCACGGCTACGCGCCGGAGTACTGCCGTCCGTGGAACACGTTCTACCCCGACGGCCCCCTCCCGGCGGACCTCGCGCGCAGGCGTTTCGGCCGGATCGCGATCGCCAACTCCGACTCCGTCCCCGCGGCCTCCGCGGACGCCGCCATCACCGCTGCTTACCGGGCGGTCGGCGAGCTGCTGGCCGGAGAAGCAGCCTCACAAAGCAGCAATTTTCCCGGTAAGCATCCTCTTCCCCCCAATGCGTAACTAGGCGCATCGGTGCTAGTCTCCTGTGCGATCTTCCGAGGTTGGGATATGAGCTCGAGAAACCGAACGATCCGGCGAAAGATCTTCTTATTGCTGCTTTTGCCGCTCGTGTCACTCAGCGCGCTCTGGGGCTTCGTGCTCAATCTGACGGTGGCCGACGGGCAGGCGCTCCACCGGGCCGAGACCCTGTACGACACCATCGGGGTGAGCTCGACCGAGCTGGGCGTGCAGCTCCAGGCCGAACGCGCCCGCTCCGCCACCGCCATGGCCACGCGCAAGCTCACCGAAGACCTCGGCGCGCAGCGCACCCGCACCGACCAGGCCGTCGCCGACCTGCGCGAGGCCGTGCGAGAGGCGGGCGACACGGTCGGGCCCCAGCTGCGTGCCGCGCTCGACGCCCTGTCCGCCGAGCTCAACCGCCTGGGCGCGATCCGCGCCGCCATCGACGACGGCAGCAGCACCCGCCTGGCCGGGCTGACGGACTACAACCGCGTGATGGACGCGCTGTTCCCCGTCTACGACCACCTCATCGCCGTTCCCGACCTCACCCTCTACCAGCAGGCCTCCGGCGTGCAGACCATGGCCAAGGCCCGCGAGGTGATCGCCCGCGAGCAGGCGCTCGTCGGCGCGGCGCTGGCCGGCGGCGCCCTGACCCCCGCCGAGGTCGCCGCCCTCACCGAGTACGCCGCCACCCGCAAGTTCCTCCAGAACCGCGCCCTGGCCGTGCTCGACCTGGAGCTGCGCCAGCCGTACGAGCTGGCCTTCGGCAGCCAGCCGTTCATGACCTTCACGCTGATCGAGGCCAAGATCCGGCACACCGGGGTGCCCACGCCCGACTGGACGGCCGCGGTCAGCGAGGTGCTGGCCCAACTCGACAGGCTCGGCGTGCAGTCCTCCCGCGTCCTGGAGGAGCGCACGGCCCAGGCCGCCAACGGGGTCGCCATGCGCATCGCCGTCGCGGGCGGCGCCGGGCTGCTGGCCGTCGTGCTGTCGATCGTCGTCTCGGTGCGCTTCGGCCGCCGCCTGTCGGGCGAGCTGGCCGCGCTGCGCGACGCCGCGCTGGAGCTGGCCCAGGTACGGCTGCCGCGGCTGGTCGAGCGGCTGCGCCGGGGCGAGGAGGTCGACGCGGGCGAGGAGGCGCGCGGGCTCAAGGT
Organism: Thermoactinospora rubra; assembly: GCF_002093975.1. GTDB lineage: Bacteria > Actinomycetota > Actinomycetes > Streptosporangiales > Streptosporangiaceae > Nonomuraea > Nonomuraea rubra_A. The sequence goes on along the minus strand of NZ_KZ084324.1, from coordinate 218,143 downwards.
CAGCGGCTCGGCCGAGATCATCGACGTGGCCAGGGCGTTCTCCACCGTGCAGCGCACCGCCGTCGAGGCCGCGGTGGGCCAGGCCGCGCTGCGCCGGGGCGTCGGCCAGGTGTTCCTCAACCTCGCCCGGCGCAAGCAGGGGCTGCTGCACCGCCAGCTGCGGCTGCTGGACGGCATGCAGCGCCGCACGCACGACCCCGACCGCCTGGAAGAGCTGTTCCGCCTGGACCATCTGACCACCCGCATGCGCCGCCACGCCGAGGGCCTGATCACGCTGTCGGGCGCCGCCCCGAGCCGCGCGTGGCGCAAGCCCGTGGCGGTGCTGGACATCGTCCGCGCCGCCGTGGCCGAGGTGGAGGACTACACCCGCGTCGAGGTGGGCGCGATGCCGGTCGCCGCCGTCGACGGCTCGGCCGCCGCCGACCTCACCCACCTGCTCGCCGAACTGGTGGAGAACGCCGCGATCTACTCCCCTCCGACCACCACCGTCCAGGTGCGCGGCGACCGGGTCGCCAACGGCTACGCCGTCGAGGTGGAGGACCGCGGCCCCGGCCTGCCGCCCGAGGACTACGCCAGGATCAACACGCTCCTGTCCGCCCCGCCCGACTTCGACGCCCTCACCGAGGAAGGCGCCGACAGCGACCGGCTCGGCCTGATCGTGGTCGCCACCCTCGCCGCCCGGCACGGCGTCCAGGTCGTGCTGCGCGCCTCACCGTACGGCGGGACCACCGCCATCGTGCTCGTCCCCCGCGCGCTGGTCACCGACGAGCCCGAACTCGAGCGGCGCGACCAGCCGCCGGCCCTGGAGCAGCGGCCCAGGAAGAAGCCGCTGGCCGTGGTCGGCGGCACGGCGGGCGGGCCGGCCGGCACCCACGCCGGACTGCCCAGGCGCGTACGGCAGAGCAAGCCTGCCCCCCAGCTCCAGCCGGCACCCCAGCTCCAGGCGGCGCCCGTCGAGGAGCCCGGCCCCGAGGAGCGCTCGCCCGAGCAGGTGCGTGATCTGTTCTCGGCGTTCCAGCGCGGGACCCAACGCGGAAGACAGGAAGAAGGGGATTGATGACCTCGACGAACACGGGCGAGCTGAACTGGCTCCTCGACGATCTGACCGCGAGGGTGGGCTCCGTGCGCCAGGCCGTGATCCTGTCCACCGACGGCCTGGCCGTGGGCCACTCCAAGGGTCTGATCCGGGAGGACGCCGAGCACCTGGCCGCGCTGGCCGCGGGCTTCCAGAGCCTGGCCAGAGGCGCGGGACGGCACTTCGGCGGCGGTGACGTCCGGCAGACCATCGTCGAGCTGGAATCGGCCTTCCTGTTCGTCACGGCCGCGGGCCAGGGCACGTGCCTGGCCGTGCTCGCCGACGGCGACGCCGACGTGGGCCACATCGCCTACGAGATGGCGATGCTGGTCAAGCGGGTGGGCCAGCACCTGAAGACCAATCCGCGCTCGGCGGTGCGGCCATGAGCACGTGGATGGACGACGAGGCCGGGCCCATCGTCCGCCCTTACGCGCTGACCAAGGGACGCACCCGGCCCTCCGGCGCTATGCTCGACCTCCTCGCCCTGGTGACCGCCACGGGCGAGGCCGCGGGCAGCCCCGAGCAGGAGGCTATCCTGCGGCTGGCGCGCTCCCCCATCTCCGTGGCGGACGTCGCCGCCGACCTCGACTTGCCGGTGGGAGTCGTCCGCGTGCTCCTCGCCGACATGCGTGACCAAGGGCTCATCTCGGTGACGTCCCAGGCGGGACCGCGCCCGAGCGAGCGCGTTCTCAAGGAAGTGATCAATGGACTCCGCGCTCTCTGAAGACCCCGTAGCGCTCAAGATCCTCATCGCCGGGGGTTTCGGGGTCGGCAAGACCACCCTCGTGGGCTCCATCAGCGAGATCAAGCCGCTGAAGACCGAGGAGATCCTGTCCGACCGCGGCATCGGCGTGGACGACCTCGACGGCGTGGAGGGCAAGACGACCACGACGGTCGCCATGGACTTCGGGCGCATCACCATCCGCGAGGGCCTGGTGGTCTACCTGTTCGGCACGCCGGGGCAGGAGCGGTTCTGGTTCATGTGGGACGAGCTGTCCTACGGCGCGCTCGGCGCGGTGGTCATCGCCGACACCCGGAGGCTGACCGACTGCTTCCCGTCCATCGACTACTTCGAGCAGCGCGGCACGCCGTTCGTGGTGGCGGTCAACTGCTTCGACGGCGAGGCCAGCCACAGCGTGGAGGACGTGAAGATCGCGCTCGACCTGGAGGACCACGTGCCCGTCCTGCTGTGCGACGTGCGCAAGCGCTCCTCGGCCAAGGAGGTCATGATCGCGCTGGTCGAGCACTCCCTGCGGACGCTGGCTACAGCGCCCTGAGCCCGTCGATCACTTCGCGCAGCAGACTCTCCATCGTCGAGGAGGGCGCCGTCTGCCGTACCGTGATCAGCTTGTGCTCCAGCAGGTCGCCCAGCAGCACGCGCACGACGCCCACGGGCAGTCCCATGTCGGAGGCGACCTCCACCACGCGGCGCGGCTCGGCCAGGCGCTCCAGCAGCCGCCGGTGGTGCACGCCCAGCTCCGCCGAATCCGGCGCGGGGGCGGCCGTCCTGACGACCGTGGCCAGCAGGTCGAGCGCGGCGCGGGGAGAGGGCGCGGTGCGGCCCCTGGTCAGCGCGTAGGGCCGCACGACCGGCTCGTCCACCCACTCTTCGCTCACGGGGTTCCCTCCCCGTCCGACTGGAGCAGCGCCCTGACCTCCTCGGGGCTGCGGTTCACCTTCCGTACGCGGCGCGGCAGCCCGGGCCCGCGCGCCTGGCCCTGCCGCGGCTGGGGCACCCGGCCGGGCGCCGCCGCCGGGGCCGGCTCCGGCTGCTCCAGCAGGTCCGCCGGCAGCAGCACCACCGCGGTCGTCCCCCCGTACGGCGAGGCCTTGAGGGTGACCTGGACGCCGTGCCGGGAGGCGAGCAGGGCCACCACCGCGAAGCCCAGCCGTTCGGTGTCGGCCGGGTTGAAGTCGGGCGGCGCCGCCAGCCTGGCGTTGACCGCGCGCAGCTGCTCGGCGTCCATGCCGAAGCCGCGGTCCTCGATCTCGACCGCGAAGCCCTTGCCGACCACCTCGCCGCGCACCGACACCTCGTTGGTGGGGGCCGAGAAGGCGGCCGCATTCTCGATCAGCTCGGCGAACAGGTGCATCAGGTCGGCGACCGCCAGGCCGGACACGCCGCACTCCGGCATCGGGTACACCCGCACCCGCGTGTAGTCCTCCACCTGCGCGGCGGCGCCGGTGACGACCTCCTCCACGGGGATGGCGCCGCGCCAGGCGCGTCCGGTCTTGCCGCCCGTGAGCAGCACCAGGCCCTCGGCGTGGCGGCGCATGCGGGTGGTGAGGTGGTCGAGCTTGAACAGCTTGCCGAGCGCCTCGGGGTCCTCGGTCTGGCCCTGCATCTCCTGCAGCAGCGACAGCTGGCGCTGGACCAGCGATTGGCTGCGCCTGGCCAGGTTGCGCAGCGCCTCGGCGACGCCCTCGCGCAGCACGGCCTGGCCGACGGCGGCCTCGACGGCGGTGTCGCGCACGCTGCCGAAGGCCGTGGCCACGTCGGCGATCTCCGTGGTGGTCCCCGACGGGATCGCCTCCCGGGGGATGTCGGGACGTTCGCCGCGCTTGAGCCGCTCGACCAGGTGCGGGAGCCGTACCTCGGCCAGGTCCTGCGCGGCCGCGCGCAGGCCGGCCAGCTCGCGCGCCAGGCCGCGGCCCATGCGCACCGCGACGACCACGGACAGGATCACGGCGACGAGGCCGACCAGGCCGGCCACGGCCGCGCGGGCGACGATGCCGGTCCCGGCCGGTTCGGCCCTGGCCAGCAGCGCCTCGCCGGACACGCTCATGGCCTCGGTGTAGACCGCCAGCGCCGGGTCCATCGCGGCCCGCCACTGCGCGACCGTCAGCTCGCCGCCCGAGGTCAGCGTCGCCACCGCGCGGTCCACCGGCGCCAGGGGCACCTTCTCGTACGGCGCGCGCAGCTCCTCGTCCAGGTCGGTCATCGCCCGGCGGAACTGCCAGGTCCTCGCGCCGTCGATCCTCGACAGCAGCTGGAGGTCCGGCTTGCCGGCCGCGGCCACCACCAGGGCGTGCTCGCGGCTGAGCAGCTCGCGGACCTGGTCGGCGGCGATCAGGCCGTTGGCGCGGCGGTACAGCTCCAGGTCGGTGGCCAGCGCGAACTCGGCGTAGAGGCGCCAGACCGCGTCGGAGACGGTCGCGTACTCCTCGACCAGCCGGGAGGGGGTGAGAGCGCCCCTGTCGACCTGGCGGCGGATCTCCGGCAGCCGGGCCGCGGCGGCGAACACCGCCTGCAGCTGCCGCTTCATCTCCGCGTTGAGGGCCGACTGGGTGTCGTCGCTCGTCGCGCTGTCGGTCAGCGCCTTGCTCGCCTCGTCGACCGCGGCGCGGGTGCGCCCCACCTTGACCGGGTCGTCCGCTCCGGCCAGCCGCTCGGCGGCGGCGAGCCGTTCCTGCTGCACCCTCGCGACGAGGAGGTCGGCGTGGTCGACGACGCCACGCCAGATGGTGTCGACCCTGAGCAGGTTGGCCGCGTCGTGGGTGGTGTGGCTCGCGGCGTAGCCCCACAGGACGACCAGGGAGGCCAGGGGGAGGGCGAGCAGGACTATGATCTTGGATCGGATAGATCTGCCCGCTGCCATGCGCTCGCTCCCGGATAGAAGATCGCGGGAGAGAATAGCACCCTAAGTCCAGGTTTCTCGGATATGGACACGAAATGTCAGGAGATGGATAGGAACCTGGTCATCTGGGGCCATGCCACCTGAGCCAGCCCGGCCGCGAGCACGGCCAGCAGACCCGCCTCCGCCACCAGCAGCAGCCTCTCCACCAGCCCGAGCATCACCCGGTCGCCCGGCAGCGCCACGTAGGTCATGGCGAGCAGCCCGAAGCCCGCGACCAGCGTCATCCACTCCACCGGCCGCGCCACGGCCTGCCACCGCTCCTGCCCCGCCAGCCTCGGCACGAGCAGCGCCGCCGCGGCGGGCAGGCCCACGAGCGCCGCCACCTCGGCGTGCGGCACCAGCCCGGCGGCCACCAGCGCGGCCCCCGAGCCGAGCAGCAGCCGCTGCGGCAGGCCCCTGACCGGGGCGTCGGCGGCGCGCATCCCCGCCGTCAAGGCGAGCGCCGCCACCCCCATGACGACCAGCGTGCCGGGGGCGATCGCCCGGTCCGTCCAGTCCTCGGTGAGAGCCAGGTCGATGACCACGTAAGCCAGGCACGCGACGACGACGAGCGGGGAGAACCTCTGGACCATGCCCTCAGACTGCCCCTGCGGGACGATCCAGGGCATCCGGTCCCGTCCCTGAGCCGACCCCGAGAAGTCCCTGAGCCAGTAGGCTGCCTGCGTGCGCGTGAGTGTGGTGGTCCGGTATCGCAAGGCCGTGACGTACGGCGTGCACACGCTGATGGCGGCCCTGGGCCCCGCCGACGTGCGCCTCGGCCGCACCCCCGAGGAGACCGCCGCGGCGATCGACGGCAGCGACGCCGACCGGGTGCTGGTGCTCTGGTCGTTCTACTCCCCCGACGCCTTCGCCATGGCCGAGGAGCTGGCCCGGGTCAAGGCGCTCACCTCCCGCGAGGGCGTGCTGCACATCGCCGGAGGCGTCCACGCCACGGCCGAGCCGCAGCACGTCGTCGACTGCGGCTGGGACCTGGCCGCCATCGGCGAGGGCGAGTCGACGATCGTCTCCCTGGTCGAGACGCTCGCCGCGGACCGCCCCCTGCGGGAGGTGCCCGGGCTGGCGCTGCGCGACCCCGACGGCGTCGCCGTCCGCACTCCCCCGGCGCGCCAGCTGCCCCTCGACGCCTTCCCGTCCTTCCCGGCCGAGCGCCGCCACGTCGGGCCCATCGAGATCACACGCGGATGTCGGTATACATGCCGCTTCTGCCAGACGCCGTTCATGTTCGGCGGCCAGTTCCGCCACCGGTCCGTGGCCAGCGTGCGCGAGCACGTCCGCGTGATCGCCGGGTTCGGGCTGCGCGACGTCCGCTTCATCACGCCCACGTCCCTGTCGTACGGCTCGCCCGGCCCCGACCCCGACCTGGACAAGGTCGAGGAGCTGCTGGCCGGGGTGAAGGAGGAGCTGCCCGCGAACGGCAGGGTGTTCTTCGGCAGCTTCCCCTCCGAGGTGCGCCCCGAGCACGTCACCCCGGAGGCGATGCGGCTGCTCAAGCGCTACGTCGCCAACGACAACATCATCATCGGCGCCCAGTCGGGGTCCGACCGGGTCCTGCGTGCGGCGGGGCGCGGGCACGGCACCTCGCCGGTGCGCGACGCGGTCCGCATCGCCGTGGAGCACGGCTTCCGCCCCAACGTCGACTTCATCTTCGGCATGCCCGGCGAGGACGCCGCCGACCAGGAGGCGTCGCTGCGGCTGGCGAGCGACCTGGCGGACCTGGGGGCGCGCATCCACACGCACACGTTCATGCCGCTGCCCGGCACCCCGTGGCGGGACGCGGAGCCCGCGTTCATCCCGCTGGAGACCATGCGGCAGCTCGACCGGCTGGCCCAGCGGGGCGACGCCTACGGGCACTGGCGCAAGCAGGCCGAGCACTCGGTACGGCTGGCCGAGAACGCCAAGGCCTATCCGCGCCGGGCCAGGCGCCGCCGCACGTTCTAACCCTGCCGGTGCCGCTGCGCCTCCATGCAGGCGGCGCACATCTGCACCCCCGCGAACACGCCGTCGACCCGCCCCGTGCACACGCCGGGGCTGTCGGCGTGGCGGAAGCACAGGCACCGGCAGGTCGGCTCCTCGTCGTCCACGTCGAGGGTGGGCTCGGACGGGAGCGGCACGTCCTCGACGAACTCGAACAGGCGGCGCACCGGCGGGGCCTCCAGCACCGCCTCGCCGAGCGAGCGCAGGGCCGCCGTCAGCGGCGCGAACAGGTCGGTGACCTCCTTGAAGACGTCACCGGAGGGGGACGGTTTCCGCTCGGGAGGCGCCCAGCGCATCGCGTCGGCGCTCACGGCCTCCCAATCCTCGACGGCACCGTCGATGGCGTCGAGCACGTGGTCGGGATCGCTTGGCATCGCCGTCTCCAGACGCCGTAGTCGGACTCCCTTCACGGTAACTCGGGTCCGGGGTGGCGCAGGAGGGTGAATTTTCCTGATTCTCCTGGTTCTCCTGGTTTAGACGGAGACGCCCACGCCGCCGCGGGTCCGCGCGCCGTACCGCTCCTTGTCGGCGGCGAGGTCGAGCGGGCGGATGCGGCTGCGCCCGGCGAGCACCTCCTCGGTGATCAGCGCCGCGGGCACCAGCCAGGAGACCTCGAACTCCAGGCCGTCGGGGTCCTTGGCGTACAGTGCCTTGGTGGTGGAGTGGTCGGAGGCGCCCACGAGGGCGCCGGACTCGCGCAGTCTGGCGGCGATGCGCTCCAGCTCCTCCAACGTGTCGACCTCCCAGGCCAGGTGGTACAGGCCGACCGTGGACCGGCCCGCCGCCGAGGGACCGGCCTGGGAGCCGATCTCGAACAGGCCGAGGTCGTGATCGTTGGTGGAGCCCTCGGCCTGGAGGAAGGCCGCTCCCGGCATCGACATGACGACGCGGAAGCCGAGCATCTGCTGGTAGAAGGCCACGCTGCGCTCGACGTCCCTGACGTAGAGGACCGCGTGGTTGAGGCGTTGTACTGGCATGCTTCCAGAGTACATGAGAGTTCAAGTAAAATCGTGATCATGACGAGATGGCTCTCCGCCGACGAGCAGCGCACGTGGCGCAACTTCCTGGCCGCCACCCAGCTCATCGACGAGGCGCTCGACCGCCAGCTCCAGCGCGACGCCGGGATGCCGCACACCTACTACATGATCTTGGTGGCGCTCTCGGAGGCGCCGGGACGCTCCATGCGGATGAGCGAGCTGGCCTCCCGGGCGCAGAGCTCGCAGAGCCGCCTGTCGCACGCGGTGGCGCGGCTGGAGGAGCGGGGGTGGGTCCGGCGCGAGCGGTGCCCGTCCGACCGGCGCGGCAACGTGGCCGTGCTGACCGGCGAGGGCTTCCGCGCGCTGGCCGAGGCCGCCCCCGGCCACGTCGAGCAGGTACGGCGGAGCCTGTTCGACGCGCTGACGCCCGAGCAGGTGCGCGCCCTCGACGAGATCTGCGTGGCGGTGCGCCGGGCCCACGGAAACGGAGAGTCGTAGCCGCGATTGTCGGGGGCAGGCCGTACCGTACCTGCGTCAGCAGAGTCGACCGACGGGGTGGGGGAAGATGCACGACAGCGATCAGGCGCTGTTCCTGGCGGTTCACGGGGTCGCGGCACGCTATGCGGGGCAGCCGGTTCCCACGGTCATGCGCGCCTTGATCGACCAGCTGCCCGCGGCGCCGGGGATCACCGTGGAGGAGATCCGGCGGATCGCCGAGGAGATCAGCGTGGGGCGGGATCCCTCGGGGCTGTGATCATGGCAGGGCAGCGCTCGTGATCGGGGCCGTGCTCGTGATCGGGGCCGTGCTCGTGATCGGGGCAGCGCATGTGATCGGGGCGGTGCTTGCGGCAGGGCGGCGTCCGTGACCGGGTCGTGGGCGTGGGATCTAGTCATCGGCGTCGCGGTCGCGCTGGCTGTGGCGTGGCTGGTGCTCATTGCGGCGCTGGCATTCCTCCGGCCGCGTGGCGGGTTGCCGCGTGAGGCGCTGCGGCTGCTGCCCGACGTGCTGCGGCTCGTCCGGCGCCTGGCGGCCGACCGCGACCTGCCCGGGGGCGTCCGGGTCCGGCTGGCGTTGCTGCTGGCCTACCTGGCGGTCCCGATCGACCTGGTGCCCGACTTCATCCCGGTGCTCGGCTATGCCGACGACGTCATCGTGGTCACGGTGGTGCTGAGGTCCGTGGTGCGGCGGTCCGGGCTGGAGGCGGTGCGCCGCCACTGGCCCGGCACCGACGACGGCTTCGCCGCGCTGTGCCGGCTGACCGGCCTCGGGTGACGGCACCGCCAGTCATGGGTAGCGGCGCGACGGGGAGCGGCGCGACCCACCGGCCTTGTGATGGTGCCGGATCCGTCCGGTGCCCGCCGCTGACGGCCCTGGCGGCGCCGTCAGCGGCGTTCCTACGATCGACGTCGTGCGAGCGGGAAGGCGAGTCGTGGTGCTGGTCCTGCCGGACGTCAACCTGCTTGATCTGTCCGGTCCGGTCCAGGTGTTCGACGCGGCGACCCATCTGGGAGCGGACTACCGCCTGCGGTACGTGGCAGAGTCCGGCGAACTGGCGTCGGCGCAGGGCTTGCGGCTCGCGGGGCTCCAGCCGCTGCCGGAGGTCGAGCGCGGCGACCTGGTGCTGATCCCGGGACCGCGGCTGCGGCCGCCCGGCCCCGGCGAGCCCCTGGCGTCGGACGAGGTGATCGCGTGGCTGCGTGCCGCGCACCGCGCGGGCGCCAGGCTGGCGGCGGTGTGCAGCGGCGCGGCGGCGCTGGGCGAGGCGGGGCTGCTCGACGGGCGGCGATGCACCACGCACTGGTCGCTGGTCGAGGCGATGCGGCAGCGCTACCCGGCCGCCCGGGTGCAGGACGCCGTGCTCTACGTCCACGACGGCCCGGTCAGCACCAGCGCGGGCATCTCGGCGGGCATCGACCTGGCCCTGTCGCTGGTGGAACGCGACCACGGGCCCGAGCCGGCCGCCGCCATCGCCCGCGAGCTGGTCGTCTACCTGCGGCGCAGCGGGTCGGGCAGGCAGATCAGCCCCTTCCTGGAGCACCGGTCGCACCTCAACGCCGCCGTCCACCGGGTGCAGGACCACCTCGCCCAGCACCTCGACGCCCGCCACACGCTCGCGTCGCTGGCCGCGCAGGTCAACCTGTCGCCGCGCGGGCTGAGCCGGGCGTTCACCGAGACGATCGGCATCACGCCGCTGGAGTACCGGCAACGCCTGCGCCTGGAGCGGGCCGCCACGCTGCTGGCCGAGACCGATCTGCCCGTCGAGGCGGTGGCCGCCCGGTGCGGCTTCCACGACGGCCGCCACTTCCGCCGGCTGTTCAAGGCCCGGTACGGCATGCCGCCTTCGGCCACGCGCCGCCGCTCGAACTAAACCCCGTCCCCTGCCCTCCTCGGGAGTCGTCCCATGCCGCCTGCCGTCAAACGCCTCGTCCTGATCGGCTGTGGAGCCGGGCTGTCGCTGCTGGCCGCGGCAGGCGCCGGAGCCGCGGGCGTCGCCGTGTCGATGGGGCACAGCTACGCCGCCGTGGCGCCTGCCGTACCGGCTGGGCAATGGCCGGAGCCGCGGCCCACGCGGCCGGGCCGGACGGTGGTCGCGGTCGTCGTCGGGAGCACCGGGTCGGTCGTCACCGACGTGCTCGCGCCGTATGAGGTCTTCGCCCGGTCCGACCGGTTCTCCGTGCACACCGTGTCGGCGCGGCGGCAGCCGGTGCCGCTGTCGGGCGGGCCGCACCTGCTGCCGGACTACGCGCTGGACGAGGCGCCGCCGCCCGACGTGGTGGTCGTCCCGGCGGTCGTGGACCCCACCGGGGAGCGCGAGGCGTCGCTGCGCGCGTGGATCGCCCGCCAGGCCGCCAGGGGCGCCCGCGTCCTCGGCGTGTGCGCGGGCTCGGAGCTGGTGGCGGCCACCGGCGTGCTCGACGGCCGCCGGGCGACCTCGTTCTGGGCGAACATCGACGGGCTGCGGAGCGGCTATCCACAGGTCCGGTGGGTGGCGGGCGAACGGTACGTCGAGGACGGCCCGGTCACCACGACGGCCGGGGTGACCTCCGGGCTGGTCGGCGCGCTGCGCCTGGTGGAACGGCTGGCCGGGGCGGCGGAGGCGGAGCGGATGGGGCGGGACCTGGCCTACCCCGGCTGGTCGGTGAGCGGTTCCACCGCGATCGCCGAGCGGCGGCTCGCCCCCGGCGACCTGGCCTACGGGTTGAACGCCGCGTTCCCCTGGTTCGGCCCCACCGTCGGCGTCGGGCTCCAGCAGGGCGTGGGCGAGGTCGACGTGGCAGCGGCGTTCGAGGTGTACGCGGGCGCCTCCTTCGCCGCCCGGGCGGTGCCGCTGGCGTCCGGCCCGGTGGTGACGACCCGGCACGGGGTGACGCTGCTCGCGCGACCGGCGGAGGGCGTCGACCGGGTGGACCGGTTCGTCGTCCCGGGAGCCCGGGCGGCGGCCCAGGTCGACCCGGCGCTGACCCGGTGGGCCGCCGGCCGGGGGATCCCCGTCGAGCTGCCCCACCGCGACCAGGCCGGCGGGGAGTTCAGCTTCGACCCGGTCCTGCGCGATCTCGCCGCGCACGCCGACGTGGCGACGGCGCGGGCGACCGCGAAGTTCACCGAGTACCCCTCCTCCCACCTGCGGCTGTCCGGGGCGGCGTGGCCGTGGCGGCCCACCGCGCTGCTCGTCGCGGCGCTCGCCCTGGGCGGCCTGGCGCCGCCGCTGATCGTCCGGCTGGCGGCTGTACGGCGCCGGCCGACGCCACCCGGTTCGTGATCCGGCTCCGAAACCCGGTCTCTAGCCCCAGACCTCTCGCGCGGTCTCGACGATCAATGCCAGCTTGGCGAACTGCTCGTCGTGGGTCAGCAGGTTGCCCTCCACCGTGGAGGAGAAGCCGCACTGCGGCGACAGGCACAGCTGGTCGCCGTCGACGAACTTGGCCGCCTCCTCGATCCGGCGCTTGAGCGTGTCCTTCGACTCCAGCCGCCCGCGCTTGGTGGTCACCAGGCCCAGCACCACCGTCTTGCCCGGCGGCACGAACCGCAGCGGCTCGAAGCCGCCGGAGCGCTCGTCGTCGTACTCCAGGAAGAACCCGTCCACGGCCAGCTCGTTGAACAGCGCCTCGGCCACGAAGTCGTAGCCGCCCGAGGCCGCCCACGAGGACCGGAAGTTGCCGCGGCACATGTGCGTGGTGACCGTCAGGCCCTCCGGCTTGCCGGCGAGGGCGGCGTTGATCTGCTTGATGTACCGCAGGTGCAGGTGCTCGGCGTCCTCCCCGCGGGCGGCGATCTCCGCGCGCTGCGCCGGGTCGTTCAGGTAGGCCAGGCTCGTGTCGTCGAACTGCAGGTAGGTGCAGCCCAGCTCGGCGATCCGGCGGACCTGCTCGGCGTAGGCGGCGCTCAGGTCGGCCCAGAACTCCTCCACGTCCGGGTACACCGCCGGGTCGATGGAGGCGGGGCCGCCGCGGTAGTGGACCATGCTGGGCGACGGGATGGTGAGCTTCGGCGTCGCGGTGGTGACCGTGTCGCGGAGGAAGGCGAAGTGGTCGGCGAAGATCGGCTGCTCCAGCCGGATCCGGTCGTGCACGCGCAGCGCGGCGGGCGCGAACTCGATCTCGCCCTTCTCGTTGACGAACCGCACCTTGATGCGCTCGTCGCGGGCGGGGTCGATGCCGCCCAGCCGGTAGATGAAGTCCATGTGCCAGGCCGCGCGGCGGAACTCGCCGTCGGTGGCCGACTGCAGGCCCAGCTCCTCCTGACGGCGCACGACCTCGCGGATCGCCTCGTCCTCGACCTCGCGGAGCCGGTCGGAGGTGATCTTCCCGGCCGCGTGGTCCTCGCGTGCCTGGAGGAGGCGCTGGGGACGGAGCAGGCTGCCTACGTGGTCGGCTCGGAACGGGGGTGAAGTGCGCATCTCGGCCATCTCCCGGGAGGCTCGTCCTTGATCCACAGTCCTTTCTGCACCCTACGCCGGACTTCTACCCGTCTCCAGCGAGCCCGCGGGCATCGAGCGCCGCAGGTACGGCGGGGCGGGCAGGACGCCCCGCCGTACCTGCGGGAGTCACCTGGCGACGCAGGTGACCTTCGGGACGCCGGGGGCGCCGGTCGAGGAGCCGATGAAGCCGAACGCGGCCGACTGTCCGGGCTTCAGCGCGCCGTTCCAGCCGAGGTCCCTGGCCGCCACCGTGTCGCCCTGGACGACGTGGTCGGCGTTCCAGAGCTGCGTCACGCGCTCGCCCTTGCCGAAGGTCCACTTCACGGCCCACCCGCTGATGGCGGACGAGCCGGTGCCGGTGATCGTGACGTCGGCGCGGAAGCCGCCGGGCCAGGTGTCCATCACCCGGTACAGGGCGGTGCAGGCGGAGGTCGGCGTACCGGTCGGCGTGCTGGTGGGCTTGGCGGTGGGGGACGGCTTCGGCGTGCCGGTCGGCCGCGGGGTGGAGCTGCTCGTGGGCGTCGGGCTGGGGGTGGGCTGAGGCGTGTCCCCCGCGGCGACGGCCAGCTCGTAGGCCCGCTGCGGCACGAACTGCCCCGCGCCCGCGATGCAGCCGTCCGCCTCGCCCGGCAGCTTGATCCACAGGAAGGCGTCGACGGCCGGGTCGCCGGTCTGGTCGGTGCTCGGCGTGCCGATGGCCCGGCCCGGCGGGTCGCACCACTCGCTGCCCAGCGGCCCCTTGCCGTTGCGGCTGGTGTCGATGACCGCCTTCAGCCCCGGCACCCCGGTCGCCGCGATCACCTTCTTGGCGTAGGCGACCTCGTCGGCGGTGAAGCGGTAGTTGGAGACGTTGGTGGAGATGCCGTCCACCGAGGAGATCCCGGCGGCCTTGAGCCGGGCGGCCATCTCGGCGGGCGGGTGCCAGTTGGAGTGCGCGGCGTCGAAGTACACCTTGGCTTTGGACGAGGCCGCCTTCAGCGCCTTGCCCGCATACGCCATCGACGCCTTGACCTCGGCCTGCTGGGCCGTACTCATGCAGTTGGACATCAGCGCCAGCACGTCGGGCTCCAGGACGATCGTGGCCGGCCGGCCCTTCAGCCCGGCCGCCGCCTCGTCGATCCACTGGCGGTAGGCGGCGTGGCTCGGCGCGCCGCCGCCGCTGGCGCCGCCGCAGTCGCGGTTCGGGATGTTGTACAGCACCAGGATCGGGATCTTCCCGGCGGCCGCCGCGGCGCCCACGAACGAGTCGATCTGGCCGCGGATGGCGGAGGGGTTGTGCTGGGTGTACCAGCGCGCCTGCGGCACCGACGCGATGCGGCTCTTGATCGTCGCCGCGCGGCGGTCGCCCGGGTTGGCGGCGACCCACCTGGCCGCCTGGGTGTCGGGGTCGACGTAGTACGGCGAGGCCGCCGCGGCCGAGCCGGTGGCCGGGACCAGCGAGAGCGCCGCCACGGCGAGGACGCCGAGTAAGTGGGGGAGTCTGACAGCCAAGGCTGTTGTCCTCTCGATCGCCTGATCGGTTCGAGGAGTAGTGGTCCGGGGCGGCGGAAAGGTTGCCGTGCCGTATCGGAATCCGGAGAAATCTAGAAATGTCCGGCGAGCCGCCGGCCGGCCACCTCGACGACGTAGGAGTCGTCACGCCCGCCGGGGTCGCCGGGGCGTCGGTTGTACTGCACGGCGAAGGTGTGCGAGCCGGGCCAGACCGTGCGTCCCGGCTTGAGCACCCAGCGGTAGACGAGCGTTCCGCGCTGTTCCTCGACGCCGGTCTCGAAGTCCTCGGCGGGCAGCGCGACCCACTGCCCGGCCGGCGTGACGCCCGGCGTCCTGGCCACGCGGACCGTCACCTTCAGCTCGCGCACGGGCTCGGCGAAGGTCAGCACGAGGTTGTTCTGCGCCCAGTACGGGTTGCTGTGCGGGTCGACCAGCGCCTTGGCCCTGACCCCCGGCTTGGGCGTGGGCTCGGGGCGGCGGCTGACCTCCACGTCGGCGCGCTCGGTGGTGGGCCGGGGGCCGGTCGGCGTGGGTGTCGGCTCCGGCGACGGCGGGCGCGTGGACGGCGTGCTGTGCCGTACGGCTGCCGCCGGATCCGGCGCCGGGGACCGGGCGGGCGTGACCAGCCACCAGGCCAGCGCGATGACGGCGGCCACGGCCAGAGCGGGCAGGACGGCGAGCCGCCGCCTGGGCCTGGGCCTGCGATCCCCGGACGACGCGGCCATGCCGTTCTCGATCCTGGCCAGCATGCGCTCACGGCGCGGCTCGTGCCGGGCGGCCTCCTCCTGGAGGAGCTCCCTGAGCCATTCGCCGTCCGGCCGTTGGGAGCCGTTCATCGGCGCCTCCCTTCGGCCACCGGTTCCCTCCGCAGGGACCGGAGCATAGCCGCCAGCTCGGCCGACGCCTTGGAGGTCTGGCTCTTCACGGTGCCGACCGAGATGCCCAGGGCCGCCGCGGTCTCCTCCTCCGACAGGTCGAAGGCGTACCGCAGGACCACGCAGGCGCGCTTGCGCACCGGGAGGCGGCGCAGCGCGCTGCGAACGTCGACGACCGCCGGGACGTCGGGGTCGTGGGCGCGGTCGGCGACCTCCAGCTTGAGCAGCTTGGCCCGCTCACGGATGACTTTCCGCAACCGGTTGCTGACCAGGTTGACGACGATGCCGCGCACGTACGCCTGGGCGCTCGGGCAGGCCCGCACCCGGTCCCACCGGCTCCATGCGGCCGTGAAGGCGTCTGCGGCGAGGTCGTCGGCCAGGTCGTGGTCGCCGGTGAGCAGGTAGGCCAGGCGCGACATCTCGCGGTGGTGCCGCTCGAAGAAGAGCCGGAACTCCTCCTGGGCGGCTCGGTCATGAGCCATCGAGCGCCAGAGCGTAGCAACCGGTGGGGCTGGAGGGACACGAATCGAGATTTTTCGGTATTCGCGGCAGCACAACCGGTTGCTCCGACCACACCACCCGGATCGTCGTCCGATCGAAGACATCGACCGCGACAAGAGTCCGCCTCCTCGCCGGGCCGGCCGCCGCGTTCGCGGTGACCGCCCTCCCGGCCCCGGCCGCACGTCGCTACAGCCTCGGGCGGGGCCGGCGGCTCACTCCACGCCTCTCATGGGAGGGTCAGGCTCCCTCTCGACTCTCCAAGGCCGCGATGTCGGCGAGATCCTGCGGCCGTCCAGACGCGCGCTTGTTCGCGATGATGTCATCGACGGAGATGAAGGGGACAGGCTGACCACTGATACTGACTTCTACTCGGCGCGGCCAGCACGACTCGAATTCCACCCCATCCACAGAGGTCAAGATGTCGATTCGCTTCGGCGGGTATCCGAGCTGGACCACCACACCTTGCTGAAGGAAGTCAGCGGGCTGGAGGCCGAGTGAGGCAAACCCGAACTCCTCCAGAGCGGCCACGAGCCGATCTGCGTTGCCCGGATCGACCCAAACCCAGATATCGAGATCTTTGGTAAAGCGCGGATGCCCATGTGCGGCCAGGGCATAGCCACCCACGATCAAAAAACGCACATCACGTGCGACGCACAATGCGATAAACTCGCTGAAGTCGGGGTCCAGCTCCATCGCTCCACCCATAGTATTCAGCCCTGAGTTCTTGGACGTGGGCAATCCGAGCTGCCGGTGGCTGACTCAGCCACCATGCGCGAGTGGAATCCCGATCATGCAGGCCCCGGCGGGTGACGACTCGCTCGATCGCCATACAGAGATCTTACCCTCCTGTCCCTCCAGGACACGATGGAACGGCAGGCGCCCGGCGACGATCTCGCAGAACGTGCGATCACCGGCCAGAGGCTTGCCGTACGGCCCAGCACGTCGAGAGACGAAGCCTCATGCGATACGTCGACCGCGGCCCTGGCGAAGGTGACCTGGGCGTGACGCACTCCCGGCGCATTCGGGTGCTCCTCCGACGCTCGCCGACGTCAACACGGCTGCGCGTTCAGCCCTGCGGCTCCGCTACGAGGGGCGAAGGCGGAGCCGGTTGGCGGTGCGGGTCGGCGAGGTCGTGGGCGGAGCGGGCGAGCCAGATCATCATCAGGGCGTTGTTGGCCGCAACGGCGTGTCCGTAGACGTCTCCCATGCTTGCGAGCAGCGGCGTCACCAGAGCGAGAGGCAACGGCACTACCACGGAGGCGATGCCGTACCCAACGGTGGCCCGCTGCCAGCGGTCGTCCCGCCACTGGGCCCGCAGGACGAGCGCCGTCCAGATCAGGGCGGCCAGTCCGCAGATCAGGCCCAGTTCGTCGGGCAGGGGCACGTCCAGGACGTCGAGCACCTCGAGGATGGCGGCACCGCCGTACCCCAGCCCCCATCTGATCGTCCAGTTTCCTGTCGCGCGTCAGCACCGGCTGGAACAGCAGCACGACCGCCCACATCAGCACGGCGTCGAGCACCCACACCCACCAGGGCCAGGACGGGAGGAAGGCGTAGAACAGCCAGGACGCCGCCGCGGCGTACAGCCCGACCCGCAGCCGCCGTACCCTCCGGCCCAGGTCGGGCGGCGGCCCCGTCAGCGGCCCGCGCAGGCACTGCCACAGCGCCCAGGCCCACGGCAGCCCGGCCAGGACCGGGACGAGCGCGTTCGGCCACGTCACCGCGATGCCTTCGGTCACCTCCGTGAACAGCGCCAAGCGCCACAACACGGTGAGTTCACCAGTGATCGGCGCGATCACGGCGGCGACGACCAGCGAGACGAGGTACACGCTCGTGATGAGCAGGGCGGGAACGCCCAAACGATGGCGACCGAGCACGACACTTCCCGGGGGCGAAGGGGATCGAACGCCTCACCTTAGCGAGCCGTCGCCGCGAAGACGATCAAGCGTCCCGCCTTGCCGTACGGCACAGCACTCCGACAGACGAAGACGCCATGCGATAGTTCACGGGTGACCGTGCTGCGCTCCGTCGTGTTGTTCGCCGTGGCCGCCCTCGCCGAGATCGGCGGCGCCTGGCTGGTCTGGCAGGGGTGGCGGGAGGGGCGGGGAGCGCTGTGGACCGCCGGCGGCGTCCTGGCCCTGGGCGCCTACGGTTTCGTGGCCACCTTCCAGCCCGACCCCCACTTCGGCCGCATCCTGGCCGCCTACGGCGGGGTCTTCGTGGCCGGTTCCCTGCTGTGGGGCGTCGTCGTGGACGGCTTCCGCCCCGATCGCTGGGACGTGATCGGCGCGCTCCTCTGCCTGCTCGGCGTGGCGGTCATCATGTACAGCCCGCGCACCTGAAACGCGCCAGAAAAGGAGCGTGCCCGGCACCACGGGGGCGAATGCCGGGCACGCTGGTCCGAGTCGGGCCTCATCCACCGGACCGCGGCACGAGCCCGATTTATGCACTACAGCCCATAGTAGATGACGGACACGCTCCGTGAAAAGTCAGGAACACGTGAGTCGCGGCTCCGGGTCGTAAACGGTATGGAACTTCTCCCTCTTCACGACCTTGCCGTCCTTCTTGAAGATCCGCCAGACGTCGATGGCGAAGCCCTCCGCGCCCTCCATCGGGATGCAGTCCGGCCCCGAGTCCGACAGCGTCGGGAAGTCGCGCACGTTGTAGCGCTCCGAGCTCCTGGCCTCGATGTCGAACCGCTTGGTGCTCCAGAACTCCACGGTGATCGAGGTGTCCGTGTAGGAGGTGGTGACCAGCACGCCGTACGGCGAGTCGTTGCGCCAGCGGAAGTCCGGCTGCGGATAGGAGACCGTCGACTCCCGCCCGGCCGGGTAGCGCGAGATGTAGAACTGGTGCGGCTTGTGCTGCACGTCCTCGAACCCGCCGAAGAACACCGCGTTGAACATCGTGGTCGCGAACTGCGAGACCCCGCCGCCGACGTCCTCGACGAACCGGCCGTTGAGGATCATCGGCGCCTCGACGAAGCCCCGGGCCCTGTCGCGCCTGCCGACCACGCCGTTCAGGGAGAAGGTCTCGCCCGGCATGACCAGGTGCCCGTCCAGGATGTCGGCGATGCGGTGGATGTTCCGCACGCGGGGCGCGCAGCAGGGATGCCGGGTCGTGAACGAGCTGACCTTCTCCCTGATGCCCAGCTTCCTGGCCTCCTCGGTGGTCAGCTCGGGCTGCCGCCGGGTGATCGGCGCCGCCACGATACGGTCGCCGCCGCGGGTGAGCGTCTCGGCGATCGCCCGCCCGAGCGCCGCCGGGTCGACGCCCTGGCCGGGCCGCGACGGGACGATGCGCGGCCGCCCTCCGACGATCTCGAAGCGGGCGTCCTTCGGGGCGAGCCGCCTGTCCACGAGAGCGGCCTGGACCCTGCCCGCGATCCCCTTGGCGTCGAAGGCCGGCACGAGCCTGCCGCCGTCGGGGGTGAAGCGCAGGTGGGCGGCCAGGTCCTGCCTGCTCAGCGTGACGCGCCTGGTCCCGTTCGTGACGGTCAGGGGCGCGGCGACAGCCGTACGCGCCAGCGCCGCGGCCCGCTCGACCTCCTCCGGGGGTACGGCGGGCGCCACGGCCGCCACCGGCAGCCGGACCGCCTCAGACCGGAGGTAGCCCGCGCGCAGGGCGGCGCCCGCGGCCGCCCGGTCGAGCTTCCTGCCCGGCCGGGACGCCGCGGTCCGCACCTCCAGGCCGTCGAAGCGCACCGAGCCCTCGCGGGCGGGCCGGTCCACCCTCTTGGCCAGCTTCGCCACCGCCGCGTCGAGCCGCGCCCGGTCGACGCGCACGACCGGCTGGATGTCACGCCCGCCGAACAGTGATCGGGCGACGAGCGCCGGGGAGGGCCAGCCGTCGTGGGCGGCGGCCACGGTCCCGGGAACGTCGAGCGACAGGCCGAGCTCCTGCGGCGCCAGCCGTACCCGCTCGCCGCCGGCCTCCACGGCGAGCGGCCGGACCGCCCTGGCGCCCAGCTCCCGGCGCAGCCTCGCCGCGGCCCCGCCCGGGGACAGGCCGCCGACGTCGACGCCCGCCACCCGGGTGCCGGGAGGCACCTCGCCCAGGAAGACCACGGCGGGGATCGCGTACGCGAGCAGCAGCGCGCCCAGGAGCAGGGCGACCAGACGGAGGGGACGCATCGTTCAGCTCAGCCCGTGGGGGTTACGCACACCTCGCACGCTAATGGAACAGGCCCGTATCAACGCAGTCGTGCACCTCCAGGCAGTGCTGGGCCAGGAAGGCGCTCACGCCCGGCCAGGCGGCCACGGCGGCCGGCCCGGCCAGCAGGGCGGCGACCACGGCCATCCCGGCCCAGCGCTCGTGGCGGCTCAGCGGCGACTCCGGGGCGAGCAGCCGGCGCAGGCGCGTGATGGCCGTGCCGCCGCCCGCCCCGAGGGCGAACGCCGGGGGCCGGCCGGTGGCCAGCCGCACGAGCGCGGCGGCGAGGTGGAGGCGCGGATGGCGGCGGGCCGCCACGTCGTCGGCCAGCAGCTCGACCAGCCTCGCCACCTCGGACCTGGCCCGGTCGAACAGCGGTACTCGGGGGAAGGCCCGTGCCATGGCGTCGGTGGCGGCCAGCGGCAGGTGATGGCGTCCCCGCAGGTGCGCCCGCTCGTGGGCGAGGACGGCCGCCGCCTCCGGGCGGCTCAGCGCCCGCAGCGCGCCGGTGGTGATCACGGTGGTGCCGCGGCGGCCGGGCAGGCAGTACGCCACGGGCTCGTCGTAGGTGAGCACCACCGCGCCGAGATCGCCGTCGTGGCGGCCGAGCAGGGCGAGCATGTCGGCGTGCTGCCGCCGTTCGCGCCGGGCGCGCAGCAGCACGACCGCCGCGCAGTACGCGAGCCGGACGGTGAGCGCGGCGGAGACGAGCAGCGCCAGCCGCGCGTCCATGGAGGACATGGCCGTGACGTCGGCGAGCATCGCGGCGCACACCTCGAACAGGTGGGCCAGCCCGTGCCCGACCATCGAGGCGGGCACGGCGACCGCGAGACCCGCCAGGACAACGGCCGCCACGCACGACACGCAGCTCGCGAGCCACACCGTGATCGCCAGCCGGGGCGCGCGGTCGGCCCACGTGCCGCGGGCGAGGAGCCGCGGAAGGAGGACGGCCGCCGCCACGCCGTACAGCGTCAAGATCAACGGAACGACCACCGATACCACCCCCGTTGGCCGGCTGCCCCACCCCAGGTCATGGGCGATCCCGCACCGGGAAGACCCGCAGCGCGGCCTCCAGGGCCCTGGCCTCCTCGGGCGTCAGCCGCTCCAGGAAGTGCACCAGCGTGGCCGCCTGGTTGCCGCTGCTGGCGAGCGTCTCGCGCATGAGCTGGGCGGTGTAGGCCTCCTTGCTGCCGACCGTCTCGTACACGTAAGCCTTCCCCATCGGCTGACGTTTGAGCAAACCCTTCTTGAAGAGCTTGTCCATCACGGTCATGACGGTCGTGTAGGCGATCTCGCGGTCGCGCCGGAGGTCTTCGAGCACGTCGCGAACCGTGGCGGGCCGGCGGTACGCCCACATCCGCTCCATGATCGCGGACTCCAGCTCTCCCAGCCCACGCATGCGCGAGACTCCCTCCCGTCACCGGCATCCCCATGCTACCGACGGTCGTAGGTCCGCGTCAGTGCGTTATTCGACGGTGAGCGTGGTCTCCATGCCCTCCTGGCGGTGGTCGCCGACCGGGCACCAGACCTGGTAGCGGCCGGGCCGCAGGGTGACGGTGAACTCGGTCCGCTCCCCGCCGTCGACCCTGTCGGAGGTCTCCGCCTCCTCCATGCCGGGCCCCCTGATGGCCATGGCGTGCGGCGCGTCGCCCCTGTTGTCGAGCATGAAGGTGTAGGTGCCGGGCTTGAGCGTCCGGTCGGGGAAGTCGAAGGAGTACTCGGTCATGGTCACCTCGACCCGGGTGCCCATCTCGTGGGTGGTGGCGGGCGCCGCGGCCATCGGCAGCGCGGCGGGCGGCCCGGCGGCGCCGACCCCGCAGGCGGAGGCGAGGATGGCGGCCGCACCGAGGACGGCGGCGATTTCCCGGCGGTGGATGGTTCCGTCCATGACGCACCTCTCGGTGTCTCGTGAGGGTCTGTTGTGTCAGCACGGACGCCAGAGGGGAAAGAAACCATCGTAGCCGCTTGCCGCCTTGCTGGCGATATGACCTTTATGCCGGATAGGCGTGTGTTTCTGTAGCTTTGACCGAAGCCCAGACCTGCTGGCCCGGCGACAGGTCCAGGTCGGCGACGGCCGCGGGGGTGACGTCCGCCGCCGCGGCGAGCGGGCCTTCGAGGCGGACGCGCACGCTGTCGCCGTGCCGTTCGATGCCCTCGATGCGGGCCCGCCAGAGGTTGCGCGGGGTGCCGTCCGGGCGGTCGCGGTAGAGGGCCACGGCCGAGGGCGGGAAGGCGACCAGCACGGGGCCGTGGAGGTCCTCGCTGACGTGGAAGAGCATGTCGTCGATCCTGACCTGGTGGCCGCCGGCCGTACCCCGGTAGAGGTTGAGGCCCACCAGGCGGGCGACGTAGTCGGTGCGGGGGCGCCGCGCCACCTCGCCCGGCTCCCCCTCCTGGACGACGGCGCCGTCCTCGACCACCACGAGCCGGTCGGCCAGCACCATCGCGTCCAGCGGATCGTGGGTGACCAGCACGGTGACGCCGCCGAAGGCGGCCAGGTGGCGGCGCAGCTGCGAGCGGATCTCCAGCCGCGTGTGGGCGTCGAGGGCGGCCAGCGGCTCGTCGAGGAGCAGCAGGCGGGGCTCGACGGCCAGCGCCCGGGCCAGCGCGACCCGCTGGGCCTGGCCTCCGGACAGCCGCCGCGGCCTGGCGCCCGCGTGCTCGGCCAGCCCCACGCGCTCCAGCCAGGCGGCGGCCGTACGGCGGGCCTCGGCACGCGGCACGCCGCGGCACCGCGGGCCGAACGCGACGTTCTCCAGCGCCGACAGGTGCGGGAAGAGCAGGTAGTCCTGGAAGACCACGCCGATGGGACGCCGCTCCACCGGCAGCGCGTGCAGCGGGCGGCCGTCCAGCGTGACGTGCCCGCCGGACAGCGGCGTCAGCCCCGCCAGGGCGCGCAGCGCGGTGGTCTTGCCCGCGCCGTTGGGCCCCAGCAGGGCCAGGACCTGCCCGGACGCCGCCTCGATCGAGACGTCGAGCCGGAAGCGCGGACGCTGGACGACCAGCCGGGCGTGCAGGCTCATGCGCCCCCCACCCAGCGGTCGCGCAGGCTGGCCAGGATGGCCACCGACACGGCCAGCAGCACCAGGCTCAGCACGATGGCGGCCTCGGGCTCGGTCTCCAGGGCCAGGTAGACGGCCAGCGGCATGGTCTGCGTGCGGCCGGGGAAGTTCCCGGCGAACGTGATCGTCGCCCCGAACTCCCCCAGCGCCCTGGCCCAGCACAGCACCGCCCCCGCCACGATGCCGGGCGCGACCAGCGGCAGCGTGACCCGGCGGAAGATGGTCCAGCGGGAGGCGCCCAGCGTGGCGGCGGCCTCCTCATACCGCGGGTCGGCGGCCCGCAGCGCCCCCTCGACGCTGATGACCAGGAACGGCATGGCCACGAACGCCTCGGCGACCACCACGCCCGCCGTGGTGAACGGCAGCGTCACGCCGAAGGCCGCCTCCAGCCACTGCCCGATCAGGCCGCGCCGCCCCAGGACCAGCAGCAGCGCGACGCCGCCGACCACGGGCGGGAGCACGAGCGGGATCGTGACGAGCGCCCGCACCAGCCGCCGCCCGGGGAACGACACGCGGGCCAGCACCCACGCCAGCGGCACGCCCAGCACCAGGCAGACCAGCGTGGCCGCGCTCGCGGTGACCAGCGACAGCCGCAACGCCTCCAGCACCTGCGGCTCGGCCAGCCGCCGCGGCAGCGTGGACCACGGCGCGCGGACCAGCAGCCCGGCCAGGGGCAGCACCAGGAAGGCCAGGCCGCACGCCGCCGGGACGACCAGCACCCAGGGGGTACGGCCCAGCCGCCCCTGCTCGCGCGCCCCGCGCCGCTCAGCCGTCGCCGTCACGGTGTCCCCGACCCGTCATGGCCCCAGGATCTCAGGGCAGCTCGAAGCCCGCCTCGGCCAGCACGTCCCTGCCCCGCTGGGACAGCACCAGGTCGACGAAGCGCCGGGCCAGGTCGCCGGCCGGGGCCTTGGCGAGGGCCGCGATCGGGTAGTCGTTGACCGCCTGCCGGGCCTCGGGGAAGTCGATGCCGCTCACCTCGCCGCCGGAGGCCAGCACGTCGGTCCGGTAGACCAGCGCGGCGTCCACCTCGCCCAGCACGACCTTCGTGAGCGTGGCCTTGACGTCCTGTTCGAGGGTGACCGGGGTGACCTTCAGCCCCGCCGCCGCGAGCGCCTTGGCCGCCGCCGCGCCGCACGGCACCTGGGCCGCGCACAGGGCGACCTTGACCTTCGGGTCGGCCAGGTCTTTCAGCTCGTCGACCTTGGCCGGGTTGCCGGCGGGGACGGCGATCTGCAGTTTGTTGCGCACGAAGGTGATCGGGGCGGAGGCCAGGGAGGCGTCCGTGACCGTCTTCATGGTGGCCGGGCTGGCGGCGGCGAACACGTCGGCGGGCGCGCCCTGGGTGATCTGCTGGGCCAGGGTCGCGCTGGAGCCGAAGTTGAACCGCACGGTCACGCCCGGGTTGGCGGCTTCGAACGCTTTGCCCAGCTCGGTGAAGGCGCCGGTCAGCGAGGCCGCGGCGAAGACGGTCACCGTCCCGGCCGCCGGGGTGGCCTGACCCGCCTGGCCGGGCCGGCCGGATCCGCCGCCCGTGCCGCAGGCCGCCGCGCCGGCCATCACGCCGGTCGTCACCGCGAGGACGGCCAGCCACCGACGGCTCTTCCGGAAAGGAGTCACCGAGCCACCATACTCTCGCAGATGCGATGACGAAATCCTCATCGCCATCGCATCTGCGAGGATCAGGCCAGCCCGGGACCTGTCAGCCGCACGTCGCCCTTGGTGGACAGCACGAACACCTGCCAGGTGTAGTAGGCGTAGAAGCTGCGCTCGTCGCGCTTGATCTGGCGGGCGTGCGCGAGGACGGCGTCCACGTACCGCGTGTCGTGGTTGTAGGCGAACACCGCGCGGCGGTAGTCCTTGGGCGCTCCCGTGGCCTTCAGGTAGTTCGCCGCCGCGAGGATGGCGTCGCGGGCGTCGTGGACGTTTCCGCCCATGCCGTACGCCCGCCACGTGCCGGGCATGAACTGCATGGGCCCCTGCGCGCCGGTGGAGCTGGCCGACCGCACGCGGCCGAACTTGGTCTCCACCAGCATGATGGCCGCGAGCACCTCCCACTCGACGCCGAACCGCTTCTCGGCGCGCTCCATATAGCCGCGCAGCCGCTCGGCGGGCAGGGGGTCGGCCAGGCGCATGCGCTTGCGCCGCTCCGCGCTGATGGGGCGGGCCATCGACAGCAGCTTCGACACCGCGGTGACGTTGTCGCGCGCCTCGGCCGCCAGCGCCTTGGGCAGGCGCCGGATCGTCGCGTCGGCCAGCTCGGCGTCGCGCGCCATCGCCCGGTAGATGCGCTGGTGGTGCAGGCCGTACAGGATCACGTCCTCCGGGGCCTGCTCCTGGGAGCTCTCGGTCCAGCGGTCGATCGCCGCATACAGCGCGGCGGTCGTCGCCTTGAGCGTGCGAGCCAGCTCGGCGGGGCGGGCCGGGATGGGCGCGTCGGGCGCGGGCGGCCGGGGCGAGGGCGTCGCGGTGACGCTAGGCGGGGCGCTGAGCGCGGAGCGTCCGGCGGACTCCGATCCGCTCTGGGCTGCCGATCCGTTCGCGGCGTCGCACCCGGCGAGGGCGACGGCCAGGGCTCCGGCGGTCAGGGCGTGGGCCAGTCTCATGACGCCTTACCGTATCGCCCGACTTTCTCGACAAGACGGAGTTCTCTCATCAGGGTGGACGAGCCCGGCGCGCGGCGGATACTCGAAACGGCGAAGCGGCTCCCCACCCCCTGGAGGCCCTCATGCACCGCCGCACGTTCCTCGTCTCCCTGTCCGCCGTGGCCTTATCAGGCACGTTGTGGCAGAAGGCCGTCGCCGCCGTGGCCCGCGGCGCCGGCCCGTACGGCCCGCTCGGCCCGCCCGACGGCAACGGCGTGTCGCTGCCGGCCGGGTTCCGCAGCCGCGTGGTCGCCCGGTCGGGCCGTCCGGTCGGCGGCGTCCTGTGGCACCCCGCCCCGGACGGCGGCGTCTGCTTCCCCGACGGCGACGGCTGGATCTACGTCTCCAACTCCGAGGTCCCCCTCGTCGGCGGCGTCACCGCGATCAGGTTCCGCGCCGACGGCTCGATCGACCGGGCCTACCGGATCCTGTCCGGCACCACCCTCAACTGCGCGGGCGGGCGCACTCCCTGGAACACCTGGCTGTCGTGCGAGGAGACCTTCCGCGGCCGCGTCTACGAGACCGACCCGTACGGCAGGCGTACGGCCCAGCCGCGCCCGGCGATGGGCCGCTTCAAGCACGAGGCCGCGGCCTGCGACCCCGACCGCAAGGTCGTCTACCTGACCGAGGACGAGCAGGACGGCTGCTTCTACCGCTTCGTCCCGGACGTGTGGGGAGACCTGTCCAGCGGCCGCCTGGACGTGCTGTGCTCGACCGGCGGGGGCGGCGTCGAGTGGCGGCGCGTGCCCGATCCCACGCCGGGCGTGCTGGAGCGCCAGACCAGGCACCAGCTGGCCGCCGCGCGCCACTTCGACGGCGGCGAGGGCTGCCACTACGCGGACGGCGTCTGCTACTTCACCGCCAAGGGCGACCGCAAGGTGTGGGCCTACGACGCCCGGCAGCAGACCATCAGGTCGATCTACGACGGCGGCGGCACACTCGACGGCGTCGACAACATCACCGGCACGGCCGGGGGCGATCTCTACGTGGCCGAGGACGGCGGCAACATGGAGATCAACATCATCACGCCGGACGGGGTGGTGGCGCCGGTCCTGCGCCTGGAGGGTCACGGCAGGTCGGAGATCACCGGGCCCGCCTTCTCGCCCGACGGCACCCGCCTGTACTTCTCCTCCCAGCGCGGGACCAGCGGCGAGCGGGCGGGGACGGGCGGCGTCACCTACGAGGTGACCGGGCCCTTCCGGAGGTTCTGACCGGTCCGGCCGCGGGCGGCTCCGGCGCGGGTGACTCCTGCGCGGGCGGTTTCGGTACGTTGGACGACGTGTCAATGACCCGGACCGCGGCCCAGGGCGTCCAGACCCCGGCGCCCAGGCTGGCGTGGCTGGACGCCCTGCGGGGCGTCGGCGCGCTGGCCGTCGTGGCCGAGCACCTGCTCACCTGGACCATGCCGTGGCTGCGCCCCACGTGGTGCAACATCGGCATGGTCGGCGTGCTGGTGTTCTTCCTGGTCAGCGGCTACATCATCCCCACGTCGCTGGAGCTGCGCGGCGACGTGCGGGCGTTCTGGATCAACCGGGCCTTCCGCCTCTACCCGCTCTACCTGCTGGTCATCGGCGTGGTGCTGGCCCTGTCGTGGTGGCTCCCGGTGCGCCCGGAGGTGCCGCGGGACCCCTCGTCGGCCGCCGCCCACGCCACGATGCTGCTCGACGTCGTGGGCGTCGGCGGCGTCGTCAACACCATGTGGACGCTGTCCTACGAGATGGTCTTCTACCTCCTCGTCTCCGCGCTGTTCGTCACGGGCGTGCGGGGCGGGCGCGGCCTGCTGGCCGTCCTGTTCGGCCTCGCCGCCGTCGTCAGCGGCCTGCTGCTGGCCGATCCGCCGCTCACCGGCACGTGGGTGGCCTGGGCGTCGGCGGCCGGGTTCGGCCTCGGCCTGGCGTGCGTGGTGACGGGCCGGCTCAGGACGGTCGCGGCGGGCGGCCTGGGCCTCATGGCGCTGGCCCTGCTGCTCCTGGGCAGCCGCGTGCCGTGGTTCGGCGCGGCCGTCGTGGCGGTGATGTTCGCGGGCACGGCGATCCAGCGCTGGGAACGCGGCCGCGGCACGCTGTGGCCGGTGGCGGTGACCGCCGTGGCGGTGGCGCTGGCCCCGGTGTGGGCGCGCGGCGCCGACTGGTGGTGGGTGCGGCCCGACGTGTGGATCGCGACGATCGTCCTGGCCGGGGCGACGTTCGCGGGCGGCATGGCGATGCGGGGGTGGCGCGTGCCGTACCTGCTGACCTGGCTCGGTGTGATCAGCTACTCGCTCTACCTGCTGCACCTGCCGGTCCTGGGCGCGATCCTGCGGGTCACCGGGGACCTGCGGCAGGCCAGGCCGGCGCTGCAGATCGCGGTCGCGGCGGGCTTCCTGCTGGCGCTCCTCCCGGCGTGCTGGCTGACCTACCGCTTCGTCGAGCGGCCCATGCAGCGGCTCGGCCACCGCCTGGCGCGGCGGGAAGTGACGCGCTCCTAGCTCAGCGAGTCGATCCAGCGCTCCAGGCGCCGTCCCTCGGCGGCCATGAGATCGGGGTCGCGGAAGGTGTTGGTGAGCAGCGAGATGCCCTGGTAGGCGGCGACCAGGGCGACCGCGAGCTCGCGGGCGTCGCCGCGGCCCATCTCCCGGAACTGCCGCTCCGCCCAGTCGATGAGCCTGCCGATGACCTTGGCGACCTTCCGGTCGAGGCCGTCGGCGCGCTTGTCGAGCTCGGAGGCGAGGGTGCCGGTGGGGCAGCCGTACTGCGCGGCGACCTCTCGCTGGGCGACCCAGCCTCGGACGAGCGCCTTGAGCCTCTCGGCGGGCGAGGGGAGCCGGTCGAGGTCGTCGATCGTCTCCCGCAGGTGCCGGGCCTGGGCGTCGATGGCGGCCTCGACGAGCTGGTCCTTGGTCTTGAAGTAGTAGTAGACGTTGCCGAGGGGGACGTCGGCCGCGTGGGCGATGTCGGCGAGGGTCGTCCTTTCGACGCCCCGCTCGTGCAGCACCCGCGCGGCGGCGCTCGCCAGGCGCTGGCGCTTGACGGCTCCTCTTGAGTCAGCCACCTGACTGACTATAGGACTCTCCCCGCCACCCTGCCACCCGATGCCCACGCCGCCGCGCCCGCCGACGCCACGAGCACCACCCCGGCGGCGACGAGCGACGCGGTCACCCCGGCCAGGGACGCGCCCACCCCGCCGGCGAAGACCCCCACCAGCGTGACGTTGACGATCACCGTGTTGAGCAGCCCCACGCCCCGGCCGCGCAGGTCCTCGGGCAGGTCGCGTAGCAGCGTGTTGGCGATCGGCACCTGGAACAGCCCCGTGGCCAGCCCGGCGAGCAGGCACCACGCCATGATCGCGAACATCCCCGCCACCGGCGGGAGCGCGACCAGCACGACGCCGAACGACGCGACCGAGGCCAGGAGCAGCCCGGTGGGACGGCGGCGCAGCAGGACCGGGCCGAGCAGCGCGCCGCCGATCGACCCGGCCGCCAGCACCGCCTGTGCCAGGCCGTACTCGAAGGCGGGCAGGCCGAAGACGGTCAGCAGCTGCGCGTGCACGTTGGTGCTGAACAGCCCGAACACCAGCATGACCGGCACCAGGAACGCGAGCAGGAACCGCAGCGACGGCACCTTCAGGATCTCCCGGACGCCGGTCCGCAAAGCCGTCCAGTACGGCTCCGCCGCCCCACCCGCCGGCGGCTGTTCCCGCAGGACCGCCAGGCTCCCCAGGAGCAGCGCGGACACCGCGAACGTGGCCGTGTTGACCACCAGCACGACCGGAACGCTCCCGGCCGCGACGAGCACGCCGGCCAGCACGGGCCCGGCCATGGCGAGCGCCTGGTTGGTGCTCTGGAACAGCGCGACGGCCGAGGCTAGGTTGTGGCGGCCCACGATGGCGGGGACCGCCGCGATGCGCGCCGTCTCGAAGAACGCCTTGCCCAAGCCCTCCAGCAGGGTCAGCGCCAGCAGCATCGGCACCGAGTCCAGGAACGGGATCATCGCCAGCACGATCGGCACCCGCGCCAGGTCGGCCCACACCAGCAGCGCCCGCTTGGGCAGCCGGTCGGCCAGCGGCCCGACGAAGGCACCGAGCACCCCGGAGGGCAGCAGCTGCAGCAGCACGACCAGCGAGATGACCAGCGGGCTTCCGGACGCCCTGGCCACCAGGTAGACGAGCGTGACCTTGGCCATCGCGTCGCCCAGGAAGGACGCGACGACCGCCAGCCAGTACCTGATGTAGACGCGGTCCCTCAGCAGTTCGAGCATGGGCCGACCATAGGGGGATCTTCGCCGCCGCCCGGCGGGGTTCCCCTGTCGGCGGATCCGCCCTCGGCGTACAGCCCCATCCGGCCCTGAAAGGCCCTGAAAGGCCCTGAAAGGCCCTAGGAGAACAGCCTCACCCGGACGGTCACCGACGCGCCCTCCTGGCCGGCCAGCCGCCCGAAGCGGAGCGTGAGCCGCCTCCCGGTCGAGGCCCCGGCCAGGAGCGGGTGCCCGCGCACCACCGAGGCGACCGGGCGGTCCCAGACGACGGTCAGCTCCTCCAGCTCGCAGCGGGGGTCGGCGACGGTCAGCGTGGCGGTGCCGTCCCCGGTCTCGCGGACGAGCACCGCGCACGGCGCGGAGGCGCTCACCCGGCCCGCCGTGCCGGCGTTCCAGAAGTTGACGGCGGTCAGCCCCAGCGAGGGGACGTGGACGCCCTGCTGCCTGCCGGTGTTGGCGATCACCCAGCTGGGGGCGGCGGCCCGCGCCCGGGTCTCGGCCAGGGACGCCCCCGGCAGCAGCAGGTAGGCGTATCCCGCCGAGACGGGGTCGACGCCGTGGTCCAGCCACAGGGTCACCCGCTCGCCGTGCTGGTGCCGCAGCCCTTCCGGCACGACATATCCGGCGTGTCCCTCGAGGTGCGCCCAGCCCGGGCCGACCGCCAGGGGGCCGGGCGCCTTGCGGTTGTCCACAATGGTCTCGACCGGCACGCCGTCCCGGCTGGTGATCCCCGCGCCCAGGCACACCACCGCTTCGTCGAGGAAGACCCACGACTTGAAGGCCTCCATCGTGCTGTCCAGCCCGCTGAGGTGCTGGCCGACCGTGGCGTAGACGCCGTCGGTCGCGCCGCCCACCCAGCGCCACGGCGTGCGCGTGTCGCCCCACTCGCCTCCGGCGCCCTCGGGCAGCCGCTTGGTGGAGACGGTGGTGCCCGGCAGCCGGTAGGGGTCGAGGGCGTCCCAGAAGGAGTACTGGTCGCCGTGGCCCTCGCCCCACCACAGCAGCATGCCGGAGCCGGTGTGCCAGCCGCGGCGGTTCTCGCCGTTGCCGTGCTCGTAGTGGCCGATCCGGTGGGAGGCCATGCTGAGCGCCGCGCACCAGCCCGGCCTGCGGTGCACGGCCCGCGCGCTCATGGGGAAGAGCCGGTGGCCGACCGGCTCCGGCGCGGCCGGCACGCCGTCGAGCAGCTCGTCGAGGTCGTCGTACAGGCCGGTGCGGTTGCGCGCCGCCCACCCCTTGACCATGGCGCGCCAGCGCTCCCGGGTCGCCGCCGGTGCGGACTCGCCGAGCAGCAGGATCGCCGAGGCGATCGCGTGCCCGCGCCTGTGGTCCCCGTACGGCTGCCGCCCGACCGCCCGCCCGCTGACCACGTTCATGCACAGCCCGTCGTGGACGAACGGCGCGAAGGACCGGTCGACCTGCTTGAAGACGAAGGGGTCTGCCGTCTCCCACGGCGTGCCGCGCAGCACGGCGAACAGCGTGGCCACGCCCCGCAGCAGCGTCGCGCCGTACGTGCCCTGGTAGGGCACCCACAGGTGCTGGATGAACGAGCCGTCCCGGTAGAAGCCGTCGCCCTCGCTGACGTGGCGGAAGACCGGGGCGAGCGCCCAGACGGCCAGCGCGGCCTTGCGCGCGTCGCCGGTGAGCATGGCCCGCAGCAGCATGACCAGGCAGTGGTCCACCCGGTTGGCGGCGGTGCTCCTGCCGTCGTAGCGGTGGAGGATCCGCTCGGGCAGGAAGTGGTCCACCGCCTCGGCGAGCGCGACGGCCTCCGGCTCGCCCAGCCGGTCCGGCCCGACCAGCACGGCCGCGTCGAGCAGCCGCCTGGGGACGCCGATCTGCCAGTGCCACCAGTTGCCCACCGGATCCGCGCCCGCGCGGTAGACGTGCCGGCGGTAGTGGCCGATCCCCAAGGCGACGGCCTCGGCCAGGTCCTCCTCGCCCGTATGGGCGTAGGCGCGGGCCATGGCCAGCAGGCGTGCGGGGGTGCCGGCGAACGAGGGGAACGGCAGGCCGGGCCAGAGCGAGGTGCTCGTGGGCGCCATGGTGTCGCGATGGCGGGCGGCGGCGCGCAGAGCGGCCCCGTCGAGCCGTCCGGCGGTCACCTCGCGCCACCGCTCGCGCAGCGCCCGGACGTCTCCCCGCGGCACCGGGACGACGGCGGCGCCCGGGCCGTCCGCGCCGAGGAGCAGCCCCGCGGCGGCGACGCCGCCCGCGCGCAGCACCGACCGCCGGGAAGGACCAGCCACGGCTACGATCACCCCAGTCCCGCCTGGCGGCACGCCTCGGCCAGCTTGTGCGCCACCGACAGCAGCGGCTCGACCAGGCGCTGGAGCTCGCGGGCCCGGCGGGAGGACACCACGATGCCGATGGCGGCGATGGCGCGCCCGTCGACCAGGATGGGCGCCGCGGCCGAGCACGATCCGAGCGTCATCTCCTCGAAGGTCAGCGCGTACCCCTGGGCGCGCACGGCGGCGAGCTCGCGCGCCAGCCGTCCGGGCTCGGTGATGGCGTGCGGCGTGGGCCGCTCCAGCTTCCGCGCCAGGTACGCCTCCACGAACCAGGCCGGCTCGTGGGCCAGCAGCGCCTTGCCGACCCCCGTGGGGTGCATGGGCAGCCGGCCGCCGGTGCGCGAGACGATCGGCACGGCACGCCTGCCGTACACCTTGTCCACGTAGAGCACCTCGAGCCCGTCGCGGACGGCCAGGTGCACGTTCTCGCCGGTGGCGGCGAACAGCTCCTGCAGCCACGGGTGCGCCAGGTCGCGCAGGCGGCTGGGCGCGAGCTGCCCCAGCTCCCACAGCCGCAGCCCGATGCGCAGCCGCCCGTCGGAGGTGCGGCCCAGCACCTGTCCCGCCTCCAGCTCGGCCACCAGCCGGTGCGCGGTCGACAACGGCACGCCGCTGCGCCGCGCCAGGTCGGTCAGGCTGAGCTGCGGATGGTCGGCGTCGAAGGCGCCCAGCAGCGCCAGCACCTTCGAGGTGACGCTGCGCCCGCGCGATCCGCCTGCCATGCGCCTCATTCTTCCACTGAGCGGAAGCGCACTCTCGGCACGGAGGGTGTCCGGCGGGGATGCTCCTGGCATGCGAACTCAGGTCGGTATCGTCGGCGCGGGCCCCGCGGGCCTGCTGCTTTCCCATCTGCTGCACCTGCGCGGCATCTCCTCCGTGGTGCTGGAGGCGCGCAGCAGGGAGTACGTCGAGCGGCGCGTGCGGGCCGGCGTCCTGGAGCAGGGCACGGTCGACACGCTGGTGGAGGCGGGCGTCGGCGAGCGGATGCTGCGCGAGGGCCTGCCGCACCACGGCATCGAGCTGCGGTACGGCGGCGCCAGGCACCGCATCCCCTTCGAGGAGCTCGTCCCCGGCCGGGCGATCACGGTGTACGGCCAGCAGGAAGTGGTCAAGGACCTCATCGCGGCCCGGCTGGAGGCGGGCGGCGACATCCGCTTCGAGGTGCTCGACGTGGCGCTGCACGACATCGACACGGACAAGCCGTACCTCACCTTCCAGGGCGAGCGGCTGGACTGCGACGTCATCGCCGGCTGCGACGGCTTCCACGGCGTGTCCAGGCCGTCGATCCCGCGGGACGCGCTGACGGTCTACGAGCGCGAGTACCCCTTCGCCTGGCTGGGCATCCTGGCCAGGGTGCGGCCGTCCACCGAGGAGCTGATCTACGCGCGCAACGACCGCGGCTTCGCCCTGCACAGCATGCGCTCGCCCACGATCAGCCGCTTCTACCTCCAGGTCCCGCCGGACACCCGCGAGGAGGACTGGCCGGACGAGCGGATCTGGGCCGAGCTGAAGGCGCGGCTGGAGACCGTGCCCGGCTTCACGCTGGAGACGGGCGAGATCGTCGAGAAGGGCGTCACCCCCATGCGCAGCTTCGTGGCCGAGCCGATGCAGTACGGCAGGCTGTTCCTCGCGGGCGACGCCGCGCACATCGTCCCGCCGACCGGCGCCAAGGGGCTGAACCTGGCCGTGGCCGACGTGCGCGTGCTCACCGAGGCGCTGGCGCGCTTCTTCGCCGACGGCAGCGCCGACCTGCTGGACCGCTACTCGGAACACTGCCTCAAGCGGGTCTGGCGGGCCCAGCACTTCTCCTGGTGGATGACCACGCTGCTGCACACCTTCGACTCCGACGACGCCTACGGCCGGCGCCTCCAGCTGTCCTACCTGGACTACGTGACCTCCTCGAAGGCGGCGGCGACCACGCTGGCCGAGAACTACGTGGGGATGCCCTTCTGATGGACGGCATGACGGACAGCGGGCTCCTCAGCCCCGTGTGGGCGGGCAGCCGGGTCGCGGCGGTCACCTCGGACGAGGCTTGGCTGCGCGCCATGCTCGACGTCGAGGCCGCGCTCGCGCGGGCCCAGGCCGAGCTCGGCGAGATCCCCGCGGGCGCGGCCGAGCGCATCGGCGAGGTCGCGGCCACGCTGACCGTCGACCTCACGGAGCTGGCCCGCGAGGCGCGCCAGTCGGCCAACCCGGTGGTGCCGCTCGTCGCCAGGCTCCGGGCCGCGGTCGGCGAGGAGCACGCCGGGCACGTGCACCGCGGCGCCACCAGCCAGGACATCCTCGACACCGCCACGGCGCTGGTCACCCGGCGCGCGGTCGAGATCGTCCGCGCCGACCTGCGGACGGTCATGGCCGGGCTCGCCGAGCTGGCGCACGAGCACCGCCACACGCCGATGGCCGCGCGCACGCTGGGCCGGCGCGCCCTGCCGACGACGTTCGGGCTGCGGGCGGCCACCTGGCTGGCCGGGGTGCTCGACACCGACGGCCGCCTGGCCCGGCCGCGCCTGCCCGTCCAGCTCGGCGGGGCCGCCGGCACCCTCGCCGGGTACGGCCCGCGCGCCCTGGAGCTGGCCGAGCTGGTGGCCGCCGGGCTGGGCCTGCCCGCCGCGCCCGTGCCCTGGCAGAGCGAGCGCTCGATGGTCGCGGAGCTCGGGTCGGCGCTGGCCGGGGTGACCGGTGCGCTCGGCAAGATCGCCACAGACGTGGTGCTGCTCGCCCAGGACGAGGTCGGGGAGCTGGCCGAGTCGTCCCTGGGCAGCTCCTCGGCCATGCCGCACAAGCGCAACCCGGCCCTGTCGGTGCTGATCCGCTCGGCCGCCCTCCAGGTCGCCTCCTACGCGCAGGTGCTGGCCGCGGCCCAGCTGGGCGAGCTGGACCGCGCCGCCGGAGCCTGGCAGGCCGAGTGGCAGCCGCTGCGCGAGTGCCTGCGGCTGGCCGGGGGCGCGGCGCACACGGCCGCCGAGCTGGTGTCGGGCCTGAAGGTCTTCCCCAAGCGGATGCGGGCCAACGCCGAGGGGCTGCCGGGCGACGTGGGCGCCGCCGCCGAGCTGGTCGACCGGATCCTGGCCGGCTACCGGAACCGTTCGCGGACCGGCGCCGAATTCACGAGCTCGTAAGATCCCTCGGGGCCGTTCCGGCCTACGCTCCGGCCATGAGACAGCTGCGAGCCGTTCCGGCCGCCGTCCTGGCCGCTGCGCTGGCCGCCGGCGCGTGCGGCACGAGCCGCTGGGACGACGCCGCCCAGCCCCTCCGCTCCGACGCCCCCTTGTCGGCCACCGTGCCGCCCGCTGTGCCGACCGCTGTGCCGACATCGGCCACTCAGACCGCCGCGAGCACGCCCGTCCCGGACAAGCTGCGGTTCAGGGCCAAGACGCTCGACGGGCAGGCGTTCGACGGGACCAGCCTGGCGGGCAGGCCCGTGGTGTTCTGGTTCTGGGCGCCGTGGTGCCCCAAGTGCCGCTCCGAGGCGCCCGCGGTCAAGGCGGCCGCCGATCGGTTCCGCGACGTGGCCTTCGTGGGCGTCGCCGGCCTGGACGGCGAGGCGGCGATGAAGGAGTTCGTGCGGCGCACCGGCACGGGCGGCATCATCCAGCTGTCGGACGAGAAGGGCGCCGTGTGGACGAAGCTGGGCGTCGCCGAGCAGTCCACGTTCCTGTTCATGACGCCCGACGGCAGGACCGACAGGGCCTCCGGCCCGCTCGGGACCGACGAGCTGGCCTCGCGCGTGGCCAGGCTGCTGGGCCGGTGACCGCCGACCTGCCCCTGGCGCTGGCGCTGTCCGCCGGCTCCGTGGCGGCCTTCAACCCGTGCGGCTTCGCGATGCTGCCCGCCTACCTGACGATGCTCGTCGTCGGCGACCAGGATTCCAGGCTCGGCCCGATCGGGCGCGCGGTGCTGCTGTCGGCGGCCATGACGGCCGGGTTCGTGACCGTCTTCGGGCTGTTCGGGCTGGTCGTCACCCCGCTGGCGCTGTCGCTGGGGCGCTACCTGCCGTGGGCGACGGTCGCCATCGGCATCGCGCTGACCGCGCTGGGCGGGTGGCTGCTGAGCGGGCGGGAGCTGCTGGTGCGCACGCCGAAGCTCGCCACCGGCCGTCCCGCCGTCTCCTTCGCCTCGCTGTACGGCTACGGCCTGTCCTACGCCGTGGCCTCGCTGTCGTGCACCGTCGGCCCGTTCCTGGCGGTGACGTCCGCGTCCCTGGTCAGCGGCGGCGTGCTGGGCGGCGTGGCGGTGTTCGTCGCGTACGCCGCGGGCATGGGGCTGGTGGTCGCGCTGCTGTCGCTGGCCGTGGCGCTGGCTCGCGGGGCGGTCGTCACGCGGATGCGGCGGGCTCTGCCGTACGTCTCGAGGGTCAGCGGAGGGCTGCTCGTACTGGCGGGGCTCTATGTCGTCTACTACGGCTGGTACGAGCTGCGTGTCTTCGCCGGGGCGCAGGCCGAGGACCCGGTCGTGGGCGCCGCCACGGCGGTGCAGGGCCGGGTGGCCGGGTGGATCGCGGCTGCCGGGCCGGGCTGGATCGCGCTCGGGCTGCTGGCGGTCGCGGCGGTCAGCTGGATCCGTCTGCGGCGGCCGTCTCCCAGGTGGCGCACTCCGCCAGCGCCTGGTGGTGGAAGATCAGGCCGTGCTGGGGGAACACGCTCTGGCCGATGGGGCCGCACACGCACTCCGCCGAGTCCTCATGCGTGATCGCGTCGTCGATCGGCTTGACGTGGATGACCTGGCGCACAGTGTCCCCTTTCAGCAAATATCGGGAAGTTTATGACTTTCTGACCGTTTCAAGGGTCTACGGTGGCGTTAGATTTCCCTTCCTCTGACAGGGGGAGGTCATGAGCGAGCACGACGACGAGTTCTACGCCCCCGTGCTGCGCGACCACGAAGGCGGTCGGGCCGGCGACACGGGAGTGCCGGGCGTCCCCGGCGGCGGCACAGGCGAGCGCCGCACTCCTCCGCCGCCGCCCGCCGGGCTCGGCTTCCGCCTCCTCGCGGTCGCGATCGTGCTGCCGGCGGGCGTCATCCTCACCGTGGTGGCGATCGTGAGCGGCAGCTACGCGCTGGCCGTGATCCCGGGCGCGGTCGCGGTGGCGTGCGCGGGGTACCTGGTGTGGTTCGGCCGCCGCCGGCGCAGGGGACCGCCCGTCTTCGGGTGACCCGGCCCCGGCACGGGTACGACGGCAGCATGCCGGATCCGACCGCCGCCCTCGACGAGGTGCTCGCCGGCCTGCGCTCGGGCCAGGGCGGCGCCCTCGTCGTGCGCGGCGCCGGGACGTCGCGGGCCCTGGAGCTGGCGGCCTCTCGCGCGGAGGGCGTGCGGGTGCTGCGGGTGGCCGGGACCGGGTCGTGGGTGGCCTTCGACGCGCTGGGACGGCTGCTGGTGCCGGTCGCGGACCTCGTCGGGCAGGTGTCGCGGCCCCGGCGTGACGCGCTGCTGGCGGCCCTCGGCCGCGGCACCTCGCCGACCGGGGACCCGTTCCTGGTGTTCGAGGGCGTCCGCGAGGTCCTGGCCCTGGCCGCGGAGCCGTTGCTGTGCCTGGTGGACGGCTACCAGGCCCTCGACCGGTCCTCGGCCGACGCGCTGGCGTACTGCGCCCGGCGGCTGTCGGGCGTGCCGGTGGGGATGCTGCTGGCCGTGGAAGACCCGCCGGGTACGGCGAAGCCACCCGAGGAGCAGCCGGAGCCGCCCGAGGAGCAGCCGGAGCCGCCCGAGGAGCAGCCGGAGCCGCGCGAAGAGCAGCCGGAAGCGCGCCTGTGGGGCGTGCCCGAGCTGCGCCTCCCTCCACCGGAACAGGCGCCCTCTCTCACCGGCCTGATCGGCGGCCTGTCCGACTCCGCGCGGCTGGCCGGGCTGATCGCGGCGGTCGAGGCCCGCGGCGACCTGTCGCTGATCGTCCAGGTGGCGCAGGCGCTCGACACGGACCCCCTCGCGCTGGAGGAGGTCAGGACCGCCGGCCTGGTGACCTTCCGCGACGGCGCCCTGGCCTTCGCCCACCCCCTGGCCAGGACCGCCCTGATCGAGACCGCGACCCCGGTGCGGCTACGAGGCGTCCACGCCGCGCTCGCCGGCCTGCTGCCGGCCGGAGAGGAGCGCGCCTGGCACCTGGCCGAGGCGGCGGAGGGCCCCGACGAGCTGGTCGCCCGCGAGCTGACGGCCGCGGCGCGGCGGATGCGCGAGCGCGCCGGGCACGCCGACGCCGCCCTGGCCCTGCGCCGTGCCGCGGACCTGACGCCCGACCCGCGCGCCGGGGAACGCCGCCTGGCGGACGCGGCCATGGCCGCCTGGCACGGCGGCCGCCCCGCCGAGGCGGTGCGCCACCTGGCCGGCCTCTCCCCGCCCGACGCCGACGGGCGACTGCGCGAGGACGTCCTGCGTATACGCGGGCTCTTCGAGCTGAACTGCGGCGACGCGGCGAAGGCCGTACAAATCCTGACGGCCGGCCGGTCCCTCGACACGCTGGCCGACGCCGCGGACGCCGCCGCGCAGGCCGGGCAGCGCGACGCGCTCGTGGAGATCGGTCGGCGGGCGCAGGAGTTCAAGGACTCCTTCGAGCGCGACGTGCTCGTGGGGATCGGCGCGCTGGAGGAGGGCGACGCGCGCCGCGGCTCGATGGCGCTGCGGTCGGCACTGCGCCGTTCCGACGAGCTGACCAGGGCCGACCAGGTGCTCCGGGCCTGGGCCGCCTCGGTCCTGGTGGAGGAGGAGCACAGGGACCTGCTCCACAGGGCGGTCCGGATGGCCACGGTGACCGCGTTCGCCTGGCACCTGCCCGCGGTCCTGGAGCACCTCGCCGCCGCGCAGCTGCGCGACGGCGACCTCACGGCCGCCGAGGCGACCTCCTCGCGCGGCCTGGAGCTGGCCCGCGAGGCCGGCTATTCCAACGTCGCCGCCGGGCACCTGGCGAACCTGGCGGCGGCGGCCGCGCTGCGCGGCGACGCGGCGGCCTGCCGGGAGCTCGCCCGCGAGGCGCTGGACATCGCGGTCCCGCACCGCCTGGCCGCGACCGAACGGCTCGCGCGGGAGGCGCTGGAGAAGGCGGGCTAGGCGGCGATCAGCGGCGCCAGGGCGGCCAGGGCGTCGACGACCTGGCGCGAGTCCGGCGTGGCCGCCGGGTCGAGCAGCCACTGGAGCAGCAGCCCGTCGGAGATCGCGATGAGCACCGACACGAGGACGACCGGGTCGAAGGGCGGCTCGATGCCCAGCTCGGCGCACGCGCGCTCGATCATGCCGACGCCCGCCCGGCGGGCCCGGGCGTAGGAGGCGGCCATCTTCTCCCGCAGGACCGTCTCACGCATCGCCGGGGCGAAGCCCTCCACGCAGACCACCAGCAGCGGGCGCATCTCCTCGAAGACGTCGACCAGCGCCGCCATCGCGCGCTCGACCATCTCGCGGGGCGTGGCCAGCCCGGTGCCGAAGACCGCCTGCTCCACCCGCTCGGTCCACGACTCGAAGCACTGCGCGATGGCCTCGGCCAGCAGCGCGTCCTTGCCGCCGAAGTGGTAGCCGATGGAGGCCAGGTTCGTGCCCGACGCGGCCACCAGGTCGCGGGCGGTCGTGCGGGCGTATCCCTTCTCCCGCAGGCACGTGAGGGCTCCGGCGAGGAGCCTGTCGCGGTAGGTGGGCTCTGGTCGTGGCACGCGATCCATGGTACAGAGGTAAACGTAAGTCTATGACATACGTATGTATACGAAGGAGCGACGGATGCTTCCTCCCGGCCCCAAGATGCCCCCGCTGCTGCAGACCGTGTGGTTCATGGCCAACCCCACGCGCGCCTTCGCCAGATGCCGCGAGCGCTACGGGCCCGTCTTCACCCTGCGCCTGGCCGGCTTCCCGCCCGACGTGCTGGTCGCCAAGGCCGACCTGGCCGAGCTGGTCTACCGGACCGACCAGGGCGGCGGCCACGCCGGCGCCGCCCGGCGCGACTTCCTGGAGCACGCCGTGGGCAGGCACTCCCTGCTCACGCTCGACGACGATCCCTGGTGGGCGCACAGGCGCCTCATCACCCCGCCGCTGAGGGGCCGGGCCATCGCCGGATACGCCGACCAGATCGCCGCCATCGCGGCGGAGCGGATCGCGACCTGGCCGCTCGGCGAGCCGTTCGCGCTGCGGGAGAAGACGCAGGAGATCACGCTGGAGGTGATCCTGCGGCTGGTCTTCGGCATCCCCGACGACCGCCTGCGCGCGCTGCTGCCTGAGCTGCTGGAGCTGGGCGGCGCCACGTCGGTGCTGATGGCGCCGCCGCGGCTGCGGCCCCTGCTGCCGAAGTGGCGGCGCTTCCTGAAGGTGCGCGCCGCCGTGGACCGGATCCTCTACGAGCACATCGCCGAGCGGCGCGCCGAGCCCGACTCCGTGCTGCACCGGCTCTTCGAGACCGGCATGAGCGACCAGGAGCTCCGCGACGAGCTCATCACCCTGCTGGAGGCCGGCCACGAGACCACGGCGACGGCCCTGGCCTGGGCCTTCGAGCGCCTGCTGCGCACGCCCGGCCTGCTCGCCAAGGTGACGGCGAACCTGGACGACGACGACTATCTGGACGCCG
This sequence comes from Thermoactinospora rubra, assembly GCF_002093975.1. GTDB lineage: Bacteria > Actinomycetota > Actinomycetes > Streptosporangiales > Streptosporangiaceae > Nonomuraea > Nonomuraea rubra_A. The sequence continues at coordinate 177,777 of NZ_KZ084324.1, read as the reverse complement.
TGGCCAAGGAGGCGCTGCGGATCCGCCCCGTGGTCTACTCGGCGGAGCGCCTGCTGACCGCCCCGCTGCGGCTGGGCGACTACGAGGTGCCCGCCGGATGGTACGCCGGCCCGCTGATCTCACTCATCCACCACGACCCCGAGGAGTTTCCCGCGCCGGAGGAGTTTCGCCCCGAACGCTTCCTCGAGGGCCGCACCCCCAAGGGCTGGATGCCCTTCGGCGGGGGACGGCGCTTCTGCGTGGGCGCTCAGCTCGCCCTGATGGAGATGCGCGTCATCATCAGGGAAGTGCTGCGGCGCCTGGAGCTGACCGCCCCAGACCCCGCACCCGAGGCCCAGCGCATGAAGCACGTGACGCTCGTGCCGTCGAAGCTCGCCCGCGTCAGTGCGCGGGCTCGGACTCCGGCTCGTGCGACGTAGCGGGCGGAACGTCGTCCCGGGACGAGGAGCTGCCCAGCTCTCGGCGCAGGCGCTCGATGTCCAGTTCGTGACTGCTGTACTTCAGCTGGCGAGCGACCTTCGTCTGCTTCGCCTTGGCTCGTCCTCGGCCCATGGCTACTCCCTCGTCCCGTCTGTCATCTTAGCCAACGCCGTTACGACTTGAAGAATTCTGCAAGTGTCTACATTACACTGATTGCATGCCCGTTCCGCTGTACCAGGCCAAGGCAGATTTCTTCCGAACTCTCGGGCATCCGGCCCGCGTCCAGGTGCTGGAGCTGTTGCAGAAGGGGCCACTGCCGGTCCGGGATCTCCTGGCGCAGATCGACATCGAGGCGTCGAGCCTGTCTCAGCAACTGGCGGTGCTGCGGCGCGCGGGGATCGTGAGCGCGACGCGCGAGGGCGGCAGCGTCGTGTACTCACTGTCCAGCCCCGACGTCGCGCACCTGCTGACAGACGCGCGCCGCATCCTCACCGACATGCTCGTGGACCAGGAGGAGCTGCTCGCGGAGCTGCGAGCCGAGGCGCGAAGCTAGGGCGGCTTCCCAGCCTGCCCAGTCCGCTCAGCCCGCTCAGTCCGCGATCCACGAACCGTGGAAGCCGGCCGGGACCCGGCGCGGCAGCCGTACGGCGGCCACCAGGTCCAGGCCGGCGGCCTCGTGGACCAGCAGCCGGTCGTCCACGATCGACATCAGCCAGCCGTCGTCCTCCGCGCGGGCGCCGGCGGCGGGCACGAACACCGCCTCCCCGGCGTTCCCGTCCACGGGCCTGGCCTGGGATGCGCCGGTCTCGACGTCGTACTTGACCACCTCGCCCTCCGACACCGCGTACAGGTAGCGGTTGGCGCGGCCGGTCCGGTCGTCGTTGATGGTGGGGAACTCCACCGGCCGGTCGTCCAGCTGCCGCTCGGTCGCCCGGCCCGTGGCCGGGTCGAGGATCCAGCGGTGCAGCACCGCCCCCTTCAGGTGCCGGGAGGGGTCGGGCGTGCCGCCGATGTGCCGCCAGATGCCCTGGAAGGCCTCCCGGCTGTAGCGCATCGCGTCGAGCACGACGCGCCCCTGGGCGTCCTCCCGGGCGTTGCCCACGTGGAAGACGTAGCCGGGCTCGACGTCGAACCACGTCACCCGCCCGTCGCGGGCCATCACGCCGATGCGGGCGCCGTAGGAGTCGCTCCAGTCGAACGGCATCCCGCCGGTGCCGGCCCGCTCCAGGTCGAAGACCACGGGCAGGTCGAGCCAGACCACGTGGTTCTCGGTGACGGCGAAGTCGTGCATCATGGTCGGCCCCGGGACCTCCACCTCACGGCTCTCGACGAGCTCGCCCTTGGCGTCGAGCCGGTGGTAGGTCAGGTACGGCGGGGCCAAGCCGTAACCGAAGAAGTGCAGCTCCCCGTCCAGCTCCTTGGGGTGGGCGGTCATGCCCGTGGTCAGCCGCCCGCCGAAGTCGCACGGCCCGACGGTGTCCAGCTCGGGGGTCATCTCGTACGGCAGGCCGACCTCGACGAGGGCGAGGATCTTGTCCGCGTGGTGGATGACGTGCGTGTTGGCCTGGACGGCGGCCAGGTCGAAGCCCTTGTCGGTGACGAAGGGCGCGTTGTGGAGGAACCGCTTGGTCTTGACCCAGCGGTTGCGGTACCACTCGGCGCGGCCGTCGCGCAGCCGTACGCCATGGATCATGCCGTGCCCGGTGAACCAGTGGCCGGGGTCCTGGCCGGGTAGCGGGTTGGGGCCGTTGCGGAAATAGCGGCCGGTCAGCTCCTCGGGGAGCGTGCCTTCCACGGGCAGGCCGACCGCGTCGATCTCGTCGGGGACGGGAGCCAGGTAGCCCTCGAGGTAGGTTTTCATGTCACGACCTTTCTATGCCGACATGTCAAAACTAGAAGGTCCATCGTCGATATGTCAACATAGGAATATGAGTCTCCGGCACGCCGTTCTCGGACTCCTCGCCGAGTCCCCTTCGAGCGGATACGACCTGTTGAAGATGTTCGACATGTCCCTGGCCAACGTCTGGCCCGCCACCCAGAGCCAGGTCTACGGCGAGCTGGCCAAGCTCGCCGCCGACGGCCTCATCCAGGTCACCGAGGAGGGGCCACGCGGCCGCAAGGAGTACGCCATCACCGAGGAGGGCCGCGCGGAGCTGCGCCGCTGGATCGTCGAGGTCGAGCCGAACCACGTGCGCCGCAGCGACATGCTGCTGCGGGTGTTCTTCCTCGGCCAGGTCGACCCCGGCCAGGCCCGCGCCTACCTGCGCAGGCAGGCCGAGCTCGCCGCCGCCGAGGTGGCACGGCTGGAGGAGCTGGCGCGGACCCTGGAGGGGAACGAGGACGACGACCTCGCGGTGTACGGCAGGCTGGCGCTGGAGTGGGGACTGCGGAGCTCGCGCATGCAGCGGGAGTGGGCCGCCTGGGCCGAGGAGCAGATCCGTTAGGCTCGGCGTCATGGTCTCCGAGCTGTTCGACCCCAAGGCCTGGAAGGAAGTCGAGGGCTTCGACTTCACCGACATCACCTACCACCGGGCCGTCGACCAGGGGACGGTCCGCGTCGCGTTCAACCGGCCCGAGGTGCGCAACGCCTTCCGGCCGCAGACCGTGGACGAGCTCTACCGCGCGCTCGACCACGCCAGGCAGCAGACCGACGTCGGGTGCGTGCTGCTGACCGGCAACGGCCCCTCGCCCAAGGACGGCGGATGGGCCTTCTGCTCGGGGGGCGACCAGCGGATCCGCGGCAAGGACGGCTACCAGTACGCCGACGGCACGGCGGCCACCGGACGGCTGCACATCCTGGAGGTGCAGCGGCTCATCCGCTTCATGCCCAAGGTCGTCATCTGCGTCGTCCCCGGCTGGGCCGCGGGCGGCGGGCACAGCCTGCACGTGGTGTGCGACCTGACCCTGGCCTCGCGCGAGCACGCCCGCTTCAAGCAGACCGACGCCGACGTGGCCTCCTTCGACGGCGGCTTCGGCTCGGCCTACCTGGCCCGCCAGGTCGGGCAGAAGTTCGCCCGCGAGATCTTCTTCCTCGGCGAGACCTACACCGCCGAGGAGGCCCACCGCATGGGCATGGTCAACGCGGTGGTGCCGCACGCCGAGCTGGAGGCCACCGCGCTGGAGTGGGCGCGCAAGGTGAACGGCAAGTCGCCCACGGCCCAGCGGATGCTGAAGTTCGCCTTCAACCTCGTCGACGACGGGCTCGTGGGGCAGCAGGTGTTCGCCGGCGAGGCCACCCGGCTCGCCTACATGACCGACGAGGCCGCCGAGGGCCGCGACTCGTTCCTGGACAAGCGCGAGCCCGACTGGTCCCGCTTCCCCTGGCACTTCTGATGATCGAGATCCCGCCCAAGCTGGCGGAGTACCACCGCCGCCACGCCGACGACTCCGGCCCCGAGTGGACCGCCGTGCTCCCCGGCCTGGTGGAGCGGTTCGTCGACGATTGGGACCTGCGCCTGGACGGGCCGCCCATGCACGGCGTGGTCTCCCTGGTCCTTCCGGTACGGCGCGGCGACGGCAGCCCGGCCGTCCTGAAGCTCCAGCCCCTGACCGAGGAGCACGCCACCGAGGCGCCCGGCCTGCGCGCCTGGGACGGCGACGGCATCGTGCGGCTGCTGGACGAGGCCACCGTGCCGGGCTCCAGCCGCCACGAGGCCAACGCCCTGCTGCTCGAACGCCTCGACGGCGGCCGCTCGCTGGAGACCCACCCCGACATCGGCGAGGCGCTGGAGATCCTGGGCGGGCTGCTGGCCCGCCTGGTCGCCCACCCGGCGCCGGAGGGCATGCGCCGGCTGGGCGACATCGCCCGCGACATGCTGGAGCGGGTGCCCGGCGCGATGCGGCAGGTCGGGCCGGAGGAGGCCAGGTGGCTGGACCGCTGCGCGGGAGCCGTACGGGAGCTCGCCGGCGAGCCCGGCGACCGGCTGCTGCACTGGGACCTGCACTTCGACAACGTGCTGGCCGCCGAGCGGGAGCCGTGGCTGGCCATCGACCCCAAGCCGCTGGCCGGCGATCCGGGCTTCGAGCTGCTGCCCGCGCTGCGCAACCGCTGGGTGTCGGTCGCGGACGGGCTCAGGCGGTTCGACCGGCTCACCGAGATGCTGGCCCTGGACCGGCGCCGCGCGCTGGGCTGGACCCTCGGCCGGGTCCTGCAGAACATGCTGTGGGACATCGAGGACGAGCAGGACCTCAACGAGGTCGAGCTCGCCCTGGCGGAGGCGCTGCTTCAGCGCCAGTAGGCCGGATAGGGGTGCGTCTTGAGCACCCTGCCCAGCACCAGCCCGCCGAGGACGACGACCGCGCTGGCCGCGAACGGCAGTGCGAAGATCCGCAGGTCGATCGTGGAGGTGACCACGGCCAGCAGGAGCAGGCCCGCCGACGCCGCCGCCGTGGTGAGCAGGGCGGACCGTATCCCCGGCCGCTCGGGTGCACGCGAGACCATGGTCACCTCGGCAGGCCGCGCAGGAAGTCGCGGATCAGGGCGGCGCTTTCCTCCAGCCGGGTGGTGAGCGGGAAGTGCCCGGCCTCCAGCAGGTGGACGCGGGCGTCCCTGACGTCCTTGGCGAAGGCGCGGGCGCCGTCGGGGCCGAAGATCTCATCGCCCTTCCCCCACGCCGCCAGCACCGGCGGCTGGTGGGTGCGCAGGTACTCCTGCCAGCGCGGGTACTGGGGCGGGTTGGTGCCGTAGTCGAGGAACAGGGCCAGCTGGACCTCCTGGTTGCCCGGCCGGTCGAGCAGCGCCTGGTCGTGCAGCTCCGGCGCCGGGTCGACCAGCTCGGGGTCGGGCACCCCGTGGGTGTACTGCCAGTGGGTGGCCTCCCTGGTCAGCAGGCCGCGCAGGGCGTCGCCGTTCTCCTTGGACGGGTCGGCCCAGTACTTCCTGATCGGCTCCCAGAACGGGGTCAGGCCCTCCTCGTAGGCGTTGCCGTTCTGCGTGACGATGCCGGTGATGCGCTCGGGGTGCCGCAGCGCGAGCCGGAAGCCGACCGGCGCGCCGTAGTCGTGCACGTAGATCGCGTACCGGGTGAGCCCGAGGCGGCCCAGCAGCTGGTCGACGACGTCGGCGAGGTGGTCGAACGTGTAGTCCCACTCGTCGGCCGGAGGCGCGTCGCTGAGCCCGAAGCCGGGGTAGTCGGGCGCGATCAGGTGGAACTCGTCGGCCAGCTCCTCCATCAGGGTCCGGTAGACGATGGAGGAGGTCGGGAAGCCGTGCAGGAGGACCAGCGTGGGCCTGGAGGGGTCGCCGGCCTCCCGGTAGAAGACCTTGATTCCGTCGATGTGGGCGGTGCGGTGCAACATCTATTAACCACCTAAATGTTGATTACTGGTTAAGCGGCACCATAACGCGACGATGCTAACCGGTCAAGCCGGTTTGAGGGGTTAGACTGAAGGCGTGAAGAGACCGCTGGTGGGCGAGCCGCTCCCCCTGGACCTCGTCAACACCCTGTGGATCGACCACGGCGCATGGGTCGACTACTTCGACGCGCCCGGCGCGCTGGAGGAGTGGCTGGCCGCCGCCGGGCTGCCCGGCGGGGAGGGCGTGGGCGAGCGCCTCGCCACCGCCCGTGCCGCTCTCCGGCGCGCGTTGCAGGGGGACACCGCGGAGCTCGACGCCGTCCTCGACCATGGTGCGACGCGTCCGCGGTTGCGTGACGGCGCGCCGTACGAGGAGGTGATCGTCGACGACCCGGACTGGCACGCGGCCTGGGTCGTGGCCGCCGATTTCGTACGGCTGGTCGCCGAGCGGGGCGAGCGGGTGCGCAAGTGCGCCAACCCCGGGTGCGTGCTGTGGTTCCTCGACGTCAGCAAGAACGGCAGCCGCCGGTGGTGCTCGATGGAGCTCTGCGGGAACCGCGCCAAAGTGGGGCGATTCAACCAGCGGCACCGCGAGGTCGCGAACGCGGATTGATCGAAGTCGGACGGGGGTAGGAAAAGATCGCCCCCGACCGGTGGGTCCAGTCGGGGGCGCCAGACGCGCGGACCGTCAGCAGGCGCAGGCGATGCCGGAGACGGGCGCGGTCAGCGGGTCGATCGCCCGGCGGGAGACGCCGCCCGCGGTCTCGATCGGGAAGCCCTCGCGGGCCCAGTACTCGAAGCCGCCGATCATCTCCTTCACGCGGTAGCCCAGCCTGGCGAACTCCAGCGCGGCGCGCGTCGCGCCGTTGCAGCCCGGGCCCCAGCAGTAGGTCACCACCGTGACGTCCTTGGGGATCAGGCCCTCCGCGCGCTCGGCGATCTCGCGCGTCGGCAGGTGGACCGCGCCCTGGATGTGGCCCTGGTCCCAGCTCTCCTTGCTGCGCGAGTCGATCACCACGATGCCCGGCACGCCTGCGGCCAGGTCGGCGGCGACGTCGGACACGTCGGTCTCGTACGCCAGGCGGCCGGCGAAGTGCGCGACGGCGGCGGCGTTGTCGGCTGCGGGGACGGCGGTCACGGCGGAGGTCACGGCGGAGGTCACGGCGGAGGTCACGGCGGAGGTCACGGCGGAGGTCTGCGTCATGCGGCCATCGTGCCGATCCCCGCCGCGCCCCTGCCAGTGGCGTGAACGCCCATGACCGACAACATCACGCCACGACGATGACGATCTTCCCTCGCCCGTGCCGGGCCTCGATCTCGCGGTGCGCGTCGGCCGCCCGCTCCAGCGGGTAGCTCCGCCGTACCGGGAAGACCATCTCTCCCCCGGCGACCAGGGCCGCGTAGCGGGCCAGCCGCTCGGCGCTCCGCTCGCCCCTGGTCACCCTGACGCCCAGCGCCTCGGCCTGGCCGTGCTCCACGAGCGTGAGGATGCGCGAGCGGTCCTCGACCAGGTCCAGCGAGACCTTCAGCGCCTCGCCCCCGGCCCCGTCGAGCACGGCCGTCACCGGGCCCAGCCGCCGGACCCGCTCCAGCAGGCCGTCGCCGTACTCCACCGGGATCGCGCCCAGCGAGCGCAGATAGTCGTGGTTCTCCGGGCGGGCGGTGCCGATCACCCTGGCCCCGCGCATGCGGGCGATCTGGACGGCGGCCGTGCCCACGGATCCGGCCGCGGCGTGGACCAGCAGCGTGTCGCCCTCGCCCACGCCGAGGTTGTCCAGCGCGATCTCGGCCGTCTGCACGCCCGCGGTCAGCCCGCCCGCCACCTCCCACGGCAGGCCCGGCGGCTTGGGGGTCACCTGGCCCGTGTCCACCACCACATACTCGGCATACGCGCCCAACTGTGTGAAGCCCAGCACCTCGGTGCCCACCGGGAGGGTGTCGGACTGGTCGACCACGCCGGCGAACTCGTTGCCGGGGATGCGGGGCAGCCCGCCCGTCACGCCGGGCGGTATCCAGCCGGCCCGCACGGCGGCGTCGTACGGCTGCACGCCGGCCGCCTTCACCCGGACGCGGACCTGGCCGGGACCCGCCTCGGGAGCGGGCAACGTGTGGATCTTCAGCACTTCGGGCGGGCCGTACTCGGCGAACGCCGCGGCCTTCATCTCGGTCATGGGGTCGAGCCTGCATCCTCAAGCGGACTTGAGGTCAAGTGAGAGGCGGACGGAGCGCTATGAGATCGCCGCGGTGGCCGCCACCTGGATCGCGGTCGCCCGGCGCAGGAAGTCGAGGATGACCTCCAGCTCCTCGTCTGTGTACCGCTCGTAGAGCTCCGCCAGGCCGTTCACCAGCGGCGCGAAGATCTCCTCCCCGCCCGCCAGCATCTCCTGGTTGATCTCCACGATGACCCTGCGCCGGTCCTTGGGGTCGCGCGTGCGGCGCACGAACCACTTGGCCTCCAGCCGGTCGATCAGCCCCGTCACCGACGCCGGGGCGAGCCCCGTGTGCTGCACGATCTCACCCGCGGTGAGCGGGCCCCGGCGCTGCAGGAGGTCCAGGGTCTTCTCCTCGCTGGGCCCGAGCCCCATGCGCGCGGCCACGGCGCTGTGGAACATCACCGCCGCCTGGCTGTTCTCCCGCCCCGCCACGGTGAGCGCCTCGAGAAGATTCTTTCGGCGTTCCGAAATTTCTCTGGACACGCCTGCGTCCTCCTGCCTAATATTTCGTTCGAACGAACGAAAGGATATCAGATGAAAGCCTTGATCATCGGCTGTGGCGTGGGAGGCCCCGCCACCGCGATGGCCCTGCACAGAGTAGGCATCGAAGCGGAGATCTTCGAGGCGTACGGCTCGGCGGCCGACGGCGTGGGCTGGTTCCTCAACATCGCCACCAACGGCCTGAACGCCCTGCGCGTGCTCGACGCGCACCGCAAGGTCATGGCCGCCGGCGTGCCGACGCCCCGCATGGTCATGTGGAGCGGCACCGGCAAGCGGCTCGGCGAGGTGCCCAACGGCCTGCCTCTCGACGACGGCATGGTGAGCCACACGATCCTGCGCTCCGACCTGCACGCCATCCTCCGCGACGAGGCGACGGCGCGCGGCATCCCCATCGCGTACGGCAAGCGCCTGGTCGCCTTCGAGGACACCGGGAGCGAGGTCGTCGCGCGCTTCGAGGACGGCACCGAGGCGACGGGCGACATCCTCGTCGCCGCCGACGGCGTGCACTCCCGGACCCGCGCGCTCCTGGACCCCCAGGCCCCCGCTCCGCACTACGTGGGCCTGTACAACTTCGGCGGCATGGTCAAGGACCCCGACTTCGAGAGCGAGCCGGGCGTCTACCACATGGTGTTCGGGAAGAAGGCGTTCTTCGGCCACGTCGGCTCGCTGACGGGCGAGACGTGGTGGTTCGCCAACCTGCCGCGAGCCCTGGGCGACGTGCCGCCGGACTGGCGGCCGGTGCTCGTCGACGCCTTCGAGGGCGACGCCAACTTCTCCGCCGAGCTGCTGCGCCGTAACCCGCCCGGCATGGCGCTGCCCATCTACGACCTGCCGCCGCTGCGCACCTGGCACGGGGGCCGGGTGGTGCTCACCGGCGACGCCGCGCACGCGACCTCGCCCAGCTCCGGCCAGGGCGCCTCGCTGGCGATCGAGGACGCGGTCGTGCTGGCCAGGTGCCTGCGTGACGCGCCGGGCCACGAGGCGGCGTTCGCGCGGTTCGAGAAGGAGCGCCGCCCGAGGGTGGAGCGCGTGGTGGCCTACTCGCGCCGGATCAGCAACACCAAGGCCGCGGGCCCCCTCACCCGGGTCGTCCGCGACCTGGTGATGCCGATGTTCCTGAAGAAGGCGGCCGGTGACGAGTCACACGCCTGGATGTACCGCCATCGCGTGAGCCTGTGATCGCGGGCGGCCCTGGCCTGTCAGCGGGCCATCGCCGGCAGGATCGTCCCGAAGATCAGCTCCGAGGACGCCTGCTGGTCGGCGATCGGCAGGTTGTACAGCCCGCCCGTGGTGACGACGACCAGGTCGCTGTCGGGGAAGACCAGCAGCCGCTGGCCGCCGTTGCCGAAGCCGCCCAGCCAGCGCTGCGGGGAGGGCCCGAGGAACCACTGGTAGCCGTACCAGAAGTCGGCGTCGATCGTCACGTGGCGCTCGAACAGCGTGCCGGGCCAGGGCAGCTCCTTGCCGAGCACCGCCTGGCCGATCCTGGCCAGGTCGCGGGGCCGCAGCCGCAGGCCGGAGGCCGCGTAGACGCCCCCGTCGGGACCGCCCGTCCACTCGAAGCGCTCGATGCCCAGCGGCTCGAAGAGCCTGCTCCGCGCGAAGTCCCGCAGCGGCTGCCCCGTGCCCTTCTCGACGATCCGGGCGACGAGCGCGGTGGCGCCGCCGCAGTAGTGCCACCTGGTCCCCGGTCGCTCGGCGACGGGCCGCTCCAGCACGTAGCGGTAGCGGTCGGGGGCCAGTTCCATGGCCACCTCGCTGTTGGCCTCGCTGGTGTAGGGGACGTCCTCGTTCCACTCCAGGCCCAGCGTCATGGTCAGCGCGTGCTCCACCGTCAGCTCGTCCTTGCCGGTCACGTCGGAGTACTCGGGGAACTGCGCCATCAGGGGCTCGTGCGGCGCGGGGACGCCGCCCTCCGCGAGCGCGATGCCGTACAGCAGGCCCACCACGCTCTTGGTGATCGAGCGGATGTCGTGAAGCGTGTCCGCGCTGAAGGTCACCCTGCCGAGCTTGTGGTGGATCGTCTCGTCCTCGCCCTCGCCGTACCGCTCGAAGACCGTCTCGCCGTCCCGGACGACCACGAGCCCGTGAAGCGTGGGATGCCACCAATTGTCCGTCATGGTCCTGTCCTACGGTCTCACCCCGTGTCAGGGTCAAGCCCGACGCCGACCTGCGTTGACGTGGTCGAGTTGAAATTGTTGGAACAATTAGCAAGAAAGCCCTGGCATTCCGCTGGATCGTGCGCATACTGAAAGAACCCCCGGTCCAGGAGCCACGATCATGCGGAAGACGCCCCCTCGCATGACTGCGGAAGAGCAGCTCGAGACGAGCCACTTGCTGCAACTCGTCGCGGTGGACTTCAGCGGCATCTACGCCGTCCACCTCGCCGCCAAGGAGGAGCGGCTGAAGATGACCAGGCTGGCGATGAGCCTGCTGTCGGTCCCCTTCGCCGCGGCGATCGCGTTAACCAGCGCGAAGGTGGTGGACCCGGCCAGCCTGACGGCCTGGCACACGGTCCCGTGGTACCTGTTCGCCCTGGTCGCCGCGTTCGGGCTGCTCGGGGTGCTGCCGTTCCTGCGCATGATCGAGGCGGTCAACGCGCACGCCAGGACGGCGCGGGCGCTGAACAACTTCCGCCTGCTGTACGCCGAGCGGCTGAAGGGGGAACTGGCCTGGACGCCCAACCTCCCGGTCGACCCGCGCTTCCCGGAGACCTACGCGCCGCTGACGTGGCCGGGGATCAACGTCATGATGCTGGCGACCGTCAACGCCTGCTACCTGACCGTCGGCGTCACCGGGCTCAGCGGCCAGAGCCCCAACCTGCTCCTGTTGCTGACCAGCATCCTGCTCGTCGCGCTGCTGCACTACTCGATCTACTACGTGCGCTGCAACGTCACCCGGCGGCGCCGGCTTCCCCACAACCCCTACCAGTTCCCCAACGTGGAGACCTAAGCGGAGGTCCGAATGGACGGCCCTGTCGAGTGGGCGTCTTGTGGGGAGGCGTGGTTCTGGCTCATGCGGCACGTGCTGGCCTGCGGCGTGCCCGCGGACGACGACCGCGGTCCCATCCTCGAGGCGCCCGCGGTGCTGTTCGCCATCAGGCGGGTCAAGGGCGAGGACCCCATCGTCGAGCGGTACGGCGACGCCGCCAAGGCCGCCCTCTACGCGCGCAAGTTCACCGAGGACCAGGTCGTGGCGCCCTTCAAGTACAGCTACGGCGAGCGCATCCACGGACAGCTCGACTGGGCGACCGCGGTGCTGCGGGCCAAGCCGTACAGCAAGAGCGCCTGGATCTCGCTCACCCGGCAGAACGAGCCGCCGGACCGGGTGCCCTGCCTGGCCGGGGTGGCCTTCAGGATCAGGCAGTCGCGCCTGGTCATGACGGCCGCCTTCCGCTCGCAGAACGCCTACACCAGCTACCTGAACTACCTGCCGCTCGCAGACGTCCAGGCCGAGATGGCGCGGAATCTCGGCCTGGACACCGGCCCCATGCGGGTGTTCGTGGACGTGCCGCACCTGTACCAGGCGGATCTCACGCGCGTGTGGGACCTGATGGGGAGCCGCGCCGCGTAGCCTCGGCCTCTTGCGGCTCCTCGCGCCGCGGCGGCTTGGTCCCCTCCAGGAGCCAGGTGGCGAACCACGGCCCGCCGTACCAGAAGCGCCAGCCGAGGTCGCGCCTGCGCACGTCGGTGACGCCGTGCTCGCGCAGGACGTCCTCGTAGTCCGCGGTGTGCCGGAAGTCGGCGATCATCAGGCGCCCGCCGGGGCGCAGCACGCGCAGCGCCTCGGTGAGGGCCCGCGAGCGGCCCTCACGGCCGGGGATGTTGTGGACGGCCAGGCTGGAGACCACCACGTCGAACGCCTCGTCGCCGAAGGGCAGCGCGCGCAGGTCGCCGGTGACCAGCTCCACGCGGTCGGCGACGCCCTCCCGCCCGGCGTTGGCGACCGTCGCCCTCGCCGCGTTGCCCGGCTGGTCCCGCGAGCGCCACAGGTCCACGCCGACCGCCCGGCCCTCCGGCAGCCGCGTGGCCGCGGTCATCAGCACCGCGCCGCGCCCGCAGCCCAGGTCGAGCAGCCGTTCGTCGCCGCGCAGCCGCAGCAGCCCGCGCCAGACGGCGAACTTGCCGCGCCGGGTCGTGTAGGCGTGGCTCGCCGCGCTCAGCGCGGTGTAGACCGCGCCGAGCAGGAAGGCGATGCCCGCGAACCACACGTCCTCCGCGAAGGACAGCGCCGCGAGGGCCGCCAGGACGAGCGCGCCGGCGACCAGGCCGAGGAACGCCGCGGGCGCGTCGAATCCGTAGCTTCCGCGCATAGTCGAGTTATATCGCGTCTTCCCCTTGCCGGGAATTGGCACGCCCCGATCAAAGGTTTGCCGGGACCTTTCCGGCGCCGTCACTAGCCTGACATGGATCAGCTTGTGACGGGGGTTCGGCAGGCATGACTGGCAACGAGCGTGACCTCGGCCTGAGGCGCAGCCTGGCTCTGACGGCGGGATCAGCCATCCTGTGGGGCGTCGCCCACCTGGCGACGGGGCGCAAGCGGACCGGCACCGCGCTCGCGACCGTCCACCTGGCGCTGGTCACGACGACCGTCACGGTCGTCGCCGGCTTCGGCCGCGGCCTGCTGACCCTGGCCGTCCAGCCGGGATGGCTGGTCGCCTTCACCGTGGCCATCGCCGTCGTCACCCTCGCCTGGTCGGCCGTGATCATCTGGTCCTTCGTCCTGCTACGGCCCGCCATCTCGACACCGGCCGGCCACGTGCTGGCCACCGGGCTGGCCGGAGCGCTGTGCGTGCTCGTCATCGCGCCCGGCGCCTACGCCGCCCGGCTGGCCTACCTCTCGCGCGAGGTGGTCACGGCCCTGTTCGTCCAGAACACCGCCCCGGTGCTGGCCGAGGACCCCTGGAACGGTGCCCGGCGGATCAACGTCCTGCTCGTCGGCGCCGACTCCGCGCCGAGCCGGCCCGGCGTGCGGACCGACAGCATGACCGTGGCCAGCGTCGACACGGCCACCGGCGCCACCGTGCTGTTCAGCCTGCCGCGCAACCTGCAGCACGTCCCGATGCCGCCCGGCCCGGCCCGCGACCGCTTCCCCTACGGCTTCACGGGCGAGACGCCCTACTCCCCCGGCCTGCTGAACGAGGTCTACCAGTACGCCGAGGACCACCCGGAGATCGTGCCGGGCGTGGGCCGGGGCCGGCGGGGGCCCACGCTGCTGAAGCAGACGATCAGCGGCATCCTCGGCATCCCGGTGAAGTACTACGCCATGATCGACATGGCGGGCTTCGCGGAGATCATCGACGCGATGGGCGGGGTGCGGCTCACCGTCAAGGAGCCGATCACCTACGGCAAGTACGACGAGGGCCTGGTGCCCGCGGGCACCCGCAGGCTGTCGGGCGAGGAGGCCCTGTGGTACGGCCGCTCCCGCACCGACGGCGACGACTACGTGCGCATGGGCCGGCAGAAGTGCCTGCTCAACGCGGTGGCCAAGCAGGCCGATCCGCTGACCGTGCTCAACAGCTTCGAGAAGCTGGCCTCGGCCACCAAGCGGTTCGTCGACACCGACATCCCGCAGAGCCTGCTGCCGCACCTGATCGAGCTGTCGGACAAGGTGAAGGGCGCGCCGATCAGGAGCCTGCAGTTCGTGCCGCCGCTGATCGACACGGTCTACCCGGACTGGGACCTGATCCGGCGCAAGGTGGACCGCGCGCTGGGGAACCGCCCGCGGCACCGGGCCGTGACCGCCGTCGCCCCCTCGGCCGCCCCCTCTGCCGCTCCCTCGGGCCGGCCCGCCTCCGGCCGGCCGGCGTCGGGCCAGACGAGCGCCTACCGGGCCGTCTCGCTGGACGAGGCCTGCTCCCGGTAATTCCTACTTGACGAATCTGGAATTTGGCTCTTTGATGTCCCTATAGCCGACTTATTAAGTAGGAATTAGGGAGTAGCCATGAAGATCCGCGCCGTGGTCGCCGCGCTGGCCTTGACCGTCACGGCGGCCGCCTGCGGCGGCGGGGGCGGGGGCACCTCCGCCGAGGGCGGCGCGAAGGAGGTGCGCCTGGGCTACTTCCCCAACATCACGCACGCCACGGCGCTCGTCGGCGTCGAGAAGGGCCTGTTCGCCAAGCACCTCGGCAACGGCGTCTCACTCAAGACCAGCACCTTCAACGCCGGGCCGGCGGCCATCGAGGCCGTCTTCTCCGGCGCGATCGACGCCACCTACATCGGGCCCAACCCGGCCATCAACGCCTGGGCCAAGTCCAAGGGCAAGGCCATCAAGATCGTCGCGGGCGCGGCCTCCGGCGGCGTCTACCTCGTCACCAAGCCCGAGATCGCCTCGGTCCAGGATCTCAAGGGCAAGAAGATCGCCACGCCGCAGCTCGGCAACACCCAGGACGTCGCCCTGCGGTACTGGCTCAAGCAGAACGGCCTGCACACCGACACCAAGGGCGGCGGCGACGTCCACATCGTGCCGCAGGAGAACTCCCAGACCCTCCAGACCTTCGCCACCGGCGACATCGACGGCGCCTGGGTGCCCGAGCCGTTCGCCAGCCGCCTGGTCGTGGAGAGCAAGGGCAGGGTCCTGGTCGACGAGCGCGACCTGTGGCCGGGCAGGCAGTTCGTGATCACCCACCTGATCGTGCGGCAGGAGTGGGCCAGCCGGAACCCCGGCCTGCTGAGGAAGCTCATCGAGGGACACGTCGAGGCCACCCGGTACCTCAACGACGATCCCAAGGCCGCCGCCGGGACCGTCAACGCGGCCATCCAGAAGCTCACCCAGAAGCCGCTCAAGCCCGAGGTGCTGGACAGCGCCTTCAAGAACATCACCTTCACCGACGACCCAATCGCCTCGTCGCTGACCGCCAGCGCCCAGCACGCGGTCGAGGTGGGCCTGCTGGAGCCCGTGAACCTCGACGGCATCTACGACCTGAAGATCCTCAACGAGGTGCTGGCCGCCCAGGGCCGGCAGTCCATCAAGGACCGCTGATGACTGATCTGCTCACCACACAGCCGGCCGTACGGCTGGCCGACGTCTCCAAGGTGTACGGCCACGGGCCCAGGGGCCTGCTCGCCCTGGACCGCGTGTCGCTGTCGGTCGCGCCCGGCGAGTTCGTCTGCCTGCTGGGCGCCTCGGGATGCGGCAAGAGCACGCTGCTGTCCCTGGTGGCCGGGCTCGACCGGCCGACCGGCGGCCAGATCACCGCGCCGGGCGCGCGGATCGCGATGATGTTCCAGGAGCCGGCCCTGTTCCCGTGGCTGACCGTCTCGGCCAACGTCGAGATGGCCATGCGCGTCAAGGGCGTGGGCAGGCAGGAACGCCGCGCCAGGGCCGCCGAGCTGCTGGAGACCGTGCGCCTGGGCGGCTTCGGCAGGAAGCGCCCGCACGAGCTGTCGGGCGGCATGCGCCAGCGCGTCGCCCTGGCCCGGGCGCTCGCCCAGGACGCCGACGTGCTGCTCATGGACGAGCCGTTCGGCGCGCTCGACGCCATGACCCGCGACCTGCTCCACGACGAGCTGGAGCGCATCTGGCGGGAGCGCGGCCTGGCCGTGCTGTTCGTCACCCACAACGTCCGCGAGGCCGTACGGCTCGGCGACCGGGTCGTGCTGCTGAGCAGCCGTCCCGGGCGGGTGGTCGAGGAGTTCCCCGTCGAGCTGGCCCGGCCCCGCCGTACCGACTCCGCCGAGGTGGCGACCCTCGCCGCGAGGATCACCGACCGGCTGCGCGAGGAGGTGGCGCGTCATGGCCGCTGAGACGGCGGTCCGCGGGTCCGGCGCCGACCAGCTGGCCGGGCTGGACGCGCTGGAGCTGGCGGGGACCGGCGGGCCGGGCCTGCTCAGCCGCGTGTGGGGCCGGGTCTGGCCCATGCTCACCGCGGTCGGGCTGGTGCTGGTGGCCTGGCAGCTGGTCGTGCTCAGCGGGCGGTGGCCCGAGTACGTCCTCGCCGGACCAATCACGACATTTCAGGAACTGTGGGCGCGGCTGGGCACGGCGGAGTTCTACCAGGCCCTGGCTACGACGATGCGCCGCGCGGTCACCGGGTTCGCCCTCGCCGTGCTCATCGGGCTGATCGTCGGGGCGGCCGTCTCGCGGGTGCGCATCCTGCGCGCCGCCTTCGGCTCGCTGATCACCGGCCTGCAGACGATGCCGTCGATCGCCTGGTTCCCCTTCGCGATCCTGCTGTTCGGGCTGACCGAGAGCGCCATCCAGTTCGTGGTGATCCTCGGCGCCGCCCCCTCGGTGGCCAACGGGCTCATCGCCGGCGTCGACTACACCCCGCCCCTGCTGCTGCGCGCCGGGAAGGTGCTGGGGCTGGGGCGGCTGCAGATGTACCGGCACGTCATCCTGCCCGCCTCGCTCCCGTCCTTCCTGGCCGGGCTCAAGCAGGGCTGGGCGTTCGCCTGGCGCTCCCTCATGGCCGGCGAGCTGATGGTGATCATCGCCTACCAGGCGTCGCTGGGCGAGCAGCTGCACATCGCCCGCGAGCTGTCCGACTCCCCCGGGCTGATCGGGACGATGATCGTGATCCTCGTGATCGGCGTCGTCATCGACCTGCTCTTCGAGTCGGCGGACACCGCGCTGCGCCGCCGCTGGGGCCTGCGGCAGCCGCAATGAGGATCTCGGCGCGCACCCAGTACGCCCTGCGGGCGGTCAGCGAGCTGGCGGCCGCCCCGCCGGGTCCCGTCCACGCCGAGCAGATCGCGGCCACGCAGGGCATCCCCCGGCGCTTCCTGGACAACATCCTGCTGCAGCTGCGGCGGGCCGGCATCGTGCGCAGCGCACGCGGCCCCGAAGGCGGCTACTGGCTGGCCCGCGAGCCGGAGAAGATCACCCTGGCCGAGGTGATCGAGATCGTCGAGGGCCGTCCCGACGGCCACGCGGAGTTCCCCGGGGTGGCCCAGCCGCTGGCGGACGTCTGGAGCGCGCTGCACGAGCACGAGCAGCGGCTCCTGACGGAGATCACCTTCGCTCAGATCGTCTCGTCGAGGTTCTCCGCGTAGTAGGCCACGGCCCGCTCGTAGCCGCCCAGCCGTTCGGCCTCCACCAGCAGCCTCAGCAGGTCCGCCACCGCCTCCCGTGACCTGCCGGTGTTGTACAGCGCCATCGCGCGGAACGCCCTGAGCGCCGGATCGCCGGGGAACTCGGCCAGCCCCTGGTCGAAGACGCGCAGCGCGTCCTCGTAGCGGCCGATGATCCGCAGCGTGCTGCCGTAGCCGGTGAAGGTGCCCAGCCGGTCGCTCGCGCCGAGCGCCAGCGCCTTCTCGTAGTACGGCACCGCCTGATGCTCCAGGCCCAGCCGGTCGTGCGCGTAGGCGACCTCGCGGTTCAGCTCCGGATCGTCCGGATTGTCCGCCAGCCGCGCCAGCAGTTCCTCAAGCTTCGCCGTCAATTCGTCGTCGGTCACGGGCCGAGTATGCCATCATCGAGATCAACGGAAACGGTTTTCATACTCACCTGGAGCATGACGTGAGGGTGGCCTTCGTCGGCAAGGGCGGCAGCGGCAAGACGACCATCTCCGCGCTGTTCGCCAGACACGTGGCGAGCCAGGGCGCGCCGGTCGTCGCCCTGGACGCGGACATCAACCAGCACCTGGCCCTCGTCCTGGGGCTGGAGGAGCAGCCCGAGCCGCTGGGCGCGCACCTCACCGAGATCAAAGACCTGCTGCGCGGCGACAACCCGCGCATCCCCTCGGCCGAGGTCATGCTCAAGACCACCCCGCCCGGGCGCGGCTCGCGGCTGCTGCGCCTGGCCGACCTGCCGTACACGGTCACGACCCCCGAGGGCGTACGGCTGGCCGCCACCGGGCCGTTCACCGAGGACGACCTGGGCGTGGCGTGCTACCACTCCAAGGTCGGCGCCGTCGAGCTGCTGCTCAACCACCTGGTCGACGGCCACGACGAGTACGTCGTCGTCGACATGACCGCCGGCGCCGACTCCTTCGCCTCGGGGCTGTTCACCCGCTTCGACCTCACCGTGCTGGTCGCCGAGCCCACGCGGCAGGCGGTGAGCGTCTACCGGCAGTACAGCGACTACGCCGCCGCCTTCGACGTCTCGCTCGCGGTCGTCGGCAACAAGGTCCACACGCCGCAGGACGTGGAGTTCCTCCGCTCGCACGTCGGCGAGGACCTGCTCACCTGGTTCGAGCACTCGCCGGCCGTGCGCGCCCTGGAGCAGGGGCGGCCCTTCGCGCTGGAGGACCTGGAGCCGGACAACAGGGAGGCGCTGGCCCGGGTGCTCAAGCACCTGGACGCGCAGGAGAAGGACTGGGAGCGCTTCGGCCGTCAGGCGGCGGACTTCCACATCCGCAACGCCCGCGCCTGGGGCAACGCCCGCACCGGCGTCGACCTCACCGCGCAGATCGACCCCGGCTTCGTCTATGGACGCCTCGACTAGCGGACTTTAGCGTCGAAGAGATCCCCTTCGAGAGGAGACAGCATGTCGCTGACCGTTCCCAACGATCTACTCGATCAGGCCCGTGCCGGGGAGGTGGACGAGGCGGCCTTCGTCGCGTGCGTCCGCGACTCGCTGCCGTACGCCTGGTCGGTGATCAGCGGCCTGGTCCAGCAGCGGGAGCAGACCGGCGCCGAGTTCGCCGACAACCAGGTGCCGCCGCCGGACGAGGAGGCTCGCGGCCAGCTCCTGCGCTGCCTGGCGAGCGACTCCATGCGCGCCGCGCTCGAACGCCACTTCGGAGTGCGGCTGGCGTTCCAGAACTGCCACCGGGTGGCGGTCTTCGCCCCGTCCGCCACGGAGGCGCTGCGCGAGTTCGTCACCCCGCGGGCGCAGATCCTCAACCAGAAGCCGGAGCTGGTGGACTGCTGATCCGACAGCACGGTGCGTGAAACGGGCCGGGTCGGCTGGCGGCACCCGGCCCGCTTCATGGTCCCCGGCGCCCCGCTCTGCCGTACAGAGAAAGTCTCAGGACGTCGTCTGCGAGGCCTCGGCGACCCGCAGCAGCAGCTTGGCCTGGTCCCATAGATCGCCGAGCACGTCGGGGTCGTTGGCGATCTTGGCGAACATGACCTGCCCCTCCAGCTGGGCGACCAGAGCCCTGGCGAGGGACGGCCCGGGAACGGGGATGACGCCCTCGGCGACGGCGTCGTCCAGCACCTCCTGGATCAGCGCCACCTGCTCCCCGAAGATCTCCTCCAGCCGGGCGCGCACCACCGAATCCTGGTTGCTCAGCTCGAGCGCCAGGTTGCCGAGCAGGCACCCGTGGACGGCCCCGTCGGTGACCAGGGCGGCGCGCTGGGCCTCGAGCTGGTGGCGGAACAGCTTCTCCAGCCGCTCGAGCGCGGGCTCCGGAGCGCGGAGGACCGAGATCCACGCGGCCCGCTCGCGCGCCCAGTGACCATCGATCACCTCGAGCGTCAGCGCCTGCTTGGACTCGAAGAAGTGGTAGAAGCTGCCCTTTCGCACGTCGGCCCGCGCGCAGATCTCGGCCACGCCGATGCTCGCATATCCCCTGCTCAGCATGAGCCGGCAGGCCGCCTCGACGAGGCGCTCGCGAGCGTTGCTGACCCTTCCCATGCCGGGAGTATACGCCCGGTCAACTATCTTGCGAATAGTTGACCGGTCGTCTAGATTTGCCGCAACGAGAGAGGAAGGTTCGATGCACGACTCGATCATCGTGGCGATCGCCTATCACAGCGGTTACGGCCACACGGCCCGGCAGGCCCGCGCGGTGGCCCAAGGAGCCGGGTCCGTCCCCGGCACACGGGCGGAGCTGCACGACATCACCCGGCTCGACGACGAGCTCTGGTCGGCCCTCCAGGCCGCCGACGCCATCGTCTTCGGCTCACCGACCTACATGGGCAGCCAGTCGGCCGCCTTCCAGGCCTTCGCCGAGGCCAGCGCCAAGGTCTGGGCCGAGATGGGCTGGAAGGACAAGCTCGCCTCCGGATTCACGAACTCGGCGGGCGTCAACGGCGACAAGCTCAACACGCTCACGTCCTTGGCGCTGTTCGCCGCCCAGCACGGGATGACGTGGGTGACGCTCGGCCTGCCGCCCGGCTGGCTCTACACCTCGACCGGCGGCGGCCAGGACCTCAACCGCCTGGGCGGCTTCCTCGGCGCGATGGCCCAGTCCCCCTCCGACCTGGGCCCGGACGCCGCGCCGTCCGACTCCGACCTCCGTACGGCCGAGCACCTGGGACGCCGGGTCGCCCAGCTGGCCTCCCAGGTCGCCGCCGGACGCCGGGCGCTCACCACGGCGGTGAACCTGTGACCAGCCCTGTGACCGCCAGGAACTCCTGGTCCAGCGGGCGGCTGGAGGATCTGCTCGACCTCGACCATCCCATCGTCCAGGGCCCGT
Organism: Thermoactinospora rubra; assembly: GCF_002093975.1. Classification (GTDB taxonomy): domain Bacteria; phylum Actinomycetota; class Actinomycetes; order Streptosporangiales; family Streptosporangiaceae; genus Nonomuraea; species Nonomuraea rubra_A. The sequence continues at coordinate 157,041 of NZ_KZ084324.1, read as the reverse complement.
TCGGCGGCGGCCTGTCGACCGTCGCCCTGGCCGCGGCCGTCTCCGAAGGCGGAGGTCTCGGCTCGTACGGGGCCCACATCCTCCAGCCCGGCGAGATCACCCAGCTGGTGCGCGAGCTCAAGGCGGCGACGAGCCGGTCCTTCGCCGTCAACCTCTGGGTCCCGCAGCCGGAAGAGGCCGGCCTTCGCGCGGAGGCCGCCGACATCGAGCGGCTCCGGCCGTACTTCGAGGAGCTCGGCCTACCCCTCCCCGAGCCCGGGCCGCCGGCCATCCCCTCCTTCGACGACCAGGTCGACGCCCTCCTCACCGCCGGGCCTCCGGCGATCAGCTTCGTCATGGGCGTGCCGCCCCGGCGGGTCGTCCAGGAGGCGCGCAGGCGAGGCATCGTCCTCATCGGCACCGCGACCACCGTCGAGGAGGCGGTGGCGCTGGAGGAGGCGGGGATGCAGGCGATCGTGGCGTCGGGCAGCGACGCCGGCGGGCACAGGGGAGCCTTCCTCAAGCCGGTCACCGAGTCGCTGGTCGGCACGTTCTCCCTCGTCACGCAGGTCGCGGACGCCGTCTCGGCGCCCGTCGTCGCGGCGGGCGGCATCGCCGACGGGCGGGGCGTCGCCGCCGCGCTCACGCTCGGAGCCGACGCCGTCCAGATCGGCACCGGCTTCCTCGCCACGGCCGAGTCGGGCGCGAGCGCGCTCCACAAGGCGGCGCTCCACGGCCCAGAGGCCAGGACCACGGTGTTGACCAGGCTGTTCTCGGGACGGCCGGCCCGCGGGATCCCCAACCGCCTCGTCCGCGAGCTGGCCGGCGCCGAGGGCGACGTGCCGCCCTACCCGGTGCAGAACGCCCTCATGCTGCCGCTCCGGCGGGCCGCCGCCGAGCGGGGGCTCGCCGACTTCGTCAACCTGTGGGCGGGACAGGCGGCGCCGCTGGCCCCGCGGTCCAGTGTGGCGGACTACCTGCGCACGCTGGTCGCCCAGACGACGGAGATCTTCGACGCGCGGCGCCACCGGTAAGGGAGCGATTCGGATACGGATGAGGCGCCCGGCGACGGCCGAACCCTAGGCTTGGCGCCGTGTCCCCCGAGGCGATGGTGATCGACGGCCGTTTCGAGCTGCGCGAGCGGCTCGGCAGCGGCGGCATGGGTACGGTCTGGCGAGCCTACGACCTCGCCCTGCACCGCGAGGTCGCGCTCAAGGAAGTACGGCTGGCCGACCCCGACGGCGACGCGAGCACGGCGCGGATGCGCCGCGAGCGGGTGCTGCGCGAGGCCAGGGCGCTGGCGCGGATCCACCATCCCAACGTGGTGACCGTCCACCACATCGTCGACTCCCCCGGCGTGACGCATCCGTGGATCGTCATGGAGCTGGTGCGCGGGCGGTCGCTGCAGCAGATCCTCGCCCACGGCCCGCTGCCGGCCCAGCAGGCGGCGCGCCTGGGCCGCGGCATCCTGGCCGCCCTCCAGGCGGCCCACCAGGCCGGGATCCTGCACCGCGACGTCAAGCCCGCCAACGTGCTGGTGCGCGAGGACGGCACGCCGGTGCTCACGGACTTCGGCATCGCGGCCCTGCGGGAGTCGCCGGGCCTGACGGGCACCGGGGAGCTGGTCGGCTCCCCGGAGTACATCGCCCCGGAACGGCTGCGCGGCGACGAGGGCGATCCGGCCTCGGACCTGTGGTCCCTCGGCCTGCTGCTGTACGTCGCGGTCGAGGGCCACAACCCGCTGCGCCGCGAGACGGCCATGGCGACGCTCGCGGCCGTGCTGAACGCCCAGGTGCCGCCCGCCCGGCGGGCCGGCCCCCTGGCGCCCGTCCTGCACGCCCTGCTGACGCCGAACCCCGCCGCCCGCCCCCGGGCCGCGCAGCTCGACTGGATGCTGGCCCAGGCAGAAAGCGGCCACGGCCAGCCCGTGAGCCCGCACCCCGGCCCACATCCCGGCGCGCATCCCGGTCCCGTCATGGGACGCCCGACCGGCCCCACGATGGCCGCCGGCTTCCCCGGCAAGCCCCGGCCGGCCGGGCCGCGCCGCCGTGGCCTGGCGGCCGGGATCGCGGCCGCCGCGGTGGCGATCGCCGCGGGGACCGTGGTGCTCATCACCACGCTCCCCGGCTCCGGAAGCCGGGGAACAGCCCTCACGCCCATGTCCACCCCCACCGGGAGCGTCAGGACCAAGGACGTCCAGACCTCCGAGCCCGTGGACGACGCCGAGACCGCCCCGGCGGCCGACCTGCTCACCCCCGGCGGCATGCGGCAGATGATCGCCGCCTTCGAGAAGGCCTCGGGGCAGCGGCGCTTCGTCCGCCTGGTCGTCTACCCCACCTACGCCGCGGCCGAGATCCCCGTGCCCGAGAAGGGCAAGGTCTACGACAACTACAGCTACCGCGACGGCGTCGCGACCCGCGTCTCTCCCGGCAGCACGCTCCGCGACACCGCCCTGGTCGACGTGGGCTCCGTCGACTGGGACCTCCTCCCCAAGATGCTGAGCACGGCCGAGAGCAGGGCCGGGGTCGGCAAGCCCACCACCCGCTACCTGATCATCGAGCCCGACTGGGCCTTCGACGCCGCCAAGGCGCCGGTCGTGCTGGTCTACATCGGCGACGACTACGGCAGCGGCTACGTCGCCTTCACCACCCGCGGCAAGGTGCTACACGTCGTCAAGAAGGGCGGCTGACCGGACCCTCGGCAGCACCTCGGCGCCCAGCCGCCGGATCGTGCCGACCGCGTCCCCGCCGCCCTCGACCATGAGGATCAGGTGGCGCAGCCCGGTGCGGCGGACCGTCCGCAGGATGACCTCCACGCACCGGTCGGCCGAGCCCACCGGGTGCACGCCGGTGAGGAAGTCCACGTAGGAGGCGACGTCGCGCCGCGCCCGCGGCCGGCCGTCGACGGGCACGTAGCCCGCCAGGCCGGGCTCCAGCCACCGCGGCATGCGTTCCTTCACCTCCCGTACGGCTTGCGCCGTCGAGTCGGCCACGTGCGCCACGGCCGCGGCCAGATGCCCTCCGCCCGGGCCGTACCAGCCCAGCATCTCGGCCTTCCCGGCGTCGTCGATGTGCATGCCGAGCAGCATGGGCAGGCCGCGCTCGGCCGCCAGCCGTACCGTGGGCTCGGACGTGCACGCCACGACCGGCCGGAGGCGGGCGTGCGGCACCATCTCCACCTCGCGGAAGGAGAAGAACCGGCCGTCGGCGGCCACCCGTGGCCGGTCCAGCGCCGCGCACAGCAGGTCCAGCGACTCGGCGAAGCCGTGCTCGAACCGGTCCAGTCCGGTGCCGAACACCTCCAGGTCCACCCACGGGCCGCCGCGCCCGACGCCGAGCGTGAACCGCCCGCCGGACAGGTGGTGCAGCATGGCCGCCTGCTCGGCCAGCGCGACGGGATGCTGCGTGGACAGCACGCTGACGGCCGTGCCGACGCCGATGCGCCGGGTGCGCCCGATCACCACCGCCGCGAGCGTGGCCGCCGACGGGCAGACGCCGTAGGACATGAAGTGGTGCTCGGCCACCCACACGTCGTCGAATCCGGCCTCCTCGGCGGCCACGGCCGCCTCCACGGTGTCCCTGAGCACCTCGCCCGCCTCCCGGCCCGGGAACTGTGCGGCGATGAGGAAGACGCCGATCCGCATGGCTCAGCCGAACAGCGACAGCTGGCCCTCGCCGGCGAGCGGGTCCCGGTGGACCTTCAGGTGCCGCCACTCCGGCAGGTCGTCCAGGTAGGACCAGGACAGCCGGTGGTGCGGCGTGGGGCCCAGGGAGCGCAGCGCGGCCTGGTGGGCCGGGGAGGGGTAGCCCGCGTTGTCGGCGAAGCCGTACTCGTCGTGGCCGATGGAGGCCATGTAGGCGTCGCGCCGGACCTTGGCCAGCACGGACGCGGCGGCCACCGAGACGCTGGCGGCGTCGCCCCCGACCTCCAGGCGCACCGGCCAGGGCGGGCCGATGTAGTCGTGCGAGCCGTCGAGGATGACCACGTCGGGGCGGACGGGCAGCGCCTCCAGCGCCCGCCGTGCGGCGCGGCGCAGCGCCTCGGTCATCCCCAGCGTGTCGATCTCGGTGGGGGAGGCCTCGCCGTAGCCGACCCCGGCGGCCCACTCCTCGATCAGCGGGGCGAGGGCGGCGCGGCGGGCGGGGGACAGCCGCTTGGAGTCGGTCAGCCCGGCGGGCGGCTCGGACAGGTCGGTGACGACCGCGCAGACCGTGACGGGACCGGCCCAGGCGCCCCTGCCGACCTCGTCCACTCCGGCGGCGAGGGTTCCCGGGCGGGCGGTCAGCAGCCGCTCGATGGCGAAGGAAGGCCCGGAGTCGAAAGGCCCTGCAACTGAAGGCACCGCATCAGGCTAGCCGTACCGGCTCCAGATCCGCGGCCAGATAGCGGGCGGCCACGTGGATCGCGCGCAGCGTCACGGCGACCGAGGGGCGGTTGACGGAGGACGCGCGGGCGACGGCGTGGACCTCGCGGCCGACCGGGTTGCCGGGGAACTGGCGTACGGCGATGCCGCGCACCCCGGCGGCCAGCGCCAGGGCGGGCACGGCGGCGATGCCGATGCCCTTGGCGACCAGCGACAGGATGGTCCCCAGCCCCTCGAACTCCCAGGGCGTCGGCCGGGTGCCGCCCACGTCGGACAGCAGGCGGTCGACGGCCAGGCGGGACGGTTCGCCGTCCGGCGTGGCCATCCACGGCTCGTCGCGCAGCTCGTGCAGGTCCAGCGGCACCTCGGGGTCCGCCAGCCGGTGCCTGCGCGGCACGACGAGCACCAGCGGGTCGCTCAGCAGCGGGAAGACGCGCAACCCCTCGCTGCCGGCCGCCCGGCCGTACCAGTCGTCGATCAGCGCGATGTCCACCTCGCCCGACTGCACCTCGCGCATGCCGCGGCCGGAGCGGGACTGGCGCAGGCGCAGGGTGAGCTGGCTGTAGCGGCGCAGGGAACGTGCCAAAGCCGGGGCGAAGGCCACCGCGGCGGTGGGGAAGGCCGTCACGGTCACCCGGCCCGAGGGGGTGGCCGCGTGCGCCGACAGGTCGGACTCGGCCTCCTCGACCATCGCCAGGATGCGTTCGGCGTGCTCGACCAGGCGGCGGCCGGCGTCGGTCAGCTCCGCGCTGCGCGCGGTCCTGTCCAGAAGGACGGCCCCGGCCTCGCGTTCCAGCGCGGCGAGCTGCTGGGAGACGGCGGAGGGGCTGTAACCGAGCGAGGCCGCGGTCGCGGCGATGCTGCCGCGCCGGGCGAATTCCCTTATCACCGCAAGACGTCGCAAATCGAGCATCAGACTTCCTTACGCCTACCCACAACAAGCCTCGCTTGTGCTGATGCCTGTATCCCATCATGGTGGGAACGTGACAAGTATGAGCGTGACGCTGTCGGCCACCCTGGCGGCCAACGAAGACATCGAACGACGACGCCGCGCCGGGGAACGCGTGCTGAACCTCGCCTTCGGCGAGGCGGGCCTGCCCGTTCACCCGGCGCTGCGCGACCGGCTCGTCGCGGCCTCGGGGCGCAACAGCTACGGACCGGTCGCGGGGGCGGCCGAGTTGCGCGCGGCGGCGGCGGGCTACTGGACCCGACGGGGGCTGCTCACCGATCCCGACCAGGTGGTCTGCGGGCCCGGCAGCAAGGCGCTGCTGTACGGCCTGCTGCTGGTCATCGGCGGCGACATCGTGCTGACCAAGCCGAGCTGGGTCAGCTACGCCGCCCAGGCAGACCTCGTGGGCTCCCGGGCGATCATGGTGCCGCCGCCTCCTGGCGAGGGCGGCGTGCCCGACCCCGACCGCGTGGCGCAAGCCGTACGGCAGGCGCGATCCCAGGGCCGTGACGTGCGGTCGGTCCTGGTGACCCTGCCCGACAACCCCACCGGCCTGCTGGCCCCGCCGGGCACGATCGAGCGCCTGGTGCGCGTGGCCCGCGAGCTGGACCTGGTCATCATCTCCGACGAGATCTACCGCGACCTCGTCCACGACCCGGCCGAGCCGTACCTCTCGCCGGCCGAGCCGGCGCCCGAGCGCACCGTCGTGACCACCGGGCTGAGCAAGAGCCTGGCGCTGGGCGGCTGGCGCATCGGCGTGGCGCGCATGCCCCTGGAGGCGATGCGCAGGAACATGCTGGCGGTGGCCAGCGAGATCTGGTCCGCTCCCGCCGCGCCGGTCCAGGAGGCGGCGGCCTACGCCTTCGCAGAGCCGCCCGAGCTCGTCGAGCGGGTGGCGCGCAGCCGGCGGCTCCACGGCATCGTCGCGCGGAACGTCCACCAGAGGTTCATCCGCGCCGGCATCCCCGTGGCCAGGCCGCACGGCGGCTTCTACATGTACCCCGACTTCGGCTACCTGGGCAGGGGCGGCTCCGCCGAGATCGCCAAGATCCTCCTCGACGAGCACGGCATCGGCGTCCTGCCCGGCCACGCCTTCGGCGACGACCCGCAGGCGGCCCGGGTGCGGGTGGCCACGAGCCTGCTGTACGGCGAGACCGCCGAGCAGCGCCTGGAGGCCCTGGAGGCCGGCGACCCGCTGCAGCTGCCCTGGATCCGCGACAACCTGGACTTCCTGTCGGCCGGTCTGATGGCTTTGACCTGCGATAACCGGGTGTTTGCCTAATCTCGCGAAATCTGTGGTCCGGTAGCTGGTACCGAGCGCGCCGCGCAACCCCCATCATGTGCTCATGCCCGCAGTTGTCACCTTGTCCGGGCGCTTCGTGCGCCTGGAACCTCTCAGCCTCGCGGCGGTCGATGACCTCGTCGCCGCGTCGAGTGAAGACCGCAGCACGTATGGCTTCACTCGCGTCCCGAACGGCCGGGACGAGATGGTCTCCTACGTGGAGGCCGCGCTGGCTGAGCAGGCGGAGGGCCTCACGGTGCCCTTCGCCATCCGGTGGCTGAACACCGACCGCATCGTCGGTGCCACCCGTCTGATGAACCTGGAGTACTGGCAGGGCCCCATGCCCTGGCCTCCCGGTTCCCGTGGCGCGGTGGGCGAGGTCCCGTCCGTGGCGGACATCGGCTACACCTGGCTGGCCGCATCGGCCCAGGGCACGGGTGTGAACCGGGAGAGCAAGTTCCTGCTGCTCTCGCTCGCCTTCGACACGTGGAACGTCCACCGCATCACGCTCAAGGCAGACGTGCGAAACGTCCGGTCCAGGGCCGCCATCGAAGGGATCGGCGCCCACTTCGACGGGGTGCGGCGCGCCGAAAGCCGCGGCGCCGACGACACGGTCCGAGATACCGCGTTCTACTCGATTCTGCGCGAGGAATGGCCGGCGATCCGAGATCGCCTGGCCCAGCGGCTGGGCCTCGTCGAGGCCGCCTGAGACCCCGTTTCCACCCAGAAGGCCCCGCCCGTCCGGGCGGGGCCTTCCGTCGTATTCCCCGTGGAGGGCTATGTGAAGGGCATGGCCGCCCCCGTGGGACCATGCCCGCCTGCCATAGAGCATCGCCCCGGGCGCTTGACGGCAAATCAAAGACCAATCAACGCTTCGATGAAGCGGCAGACGCCTGCCTAGGTGTCAGGCATGCCACGGCCTATCATTTGGTCACAAAAATTCCCATTAACGCATGGAGACGGCGGCATGGCTGCAGGGTTGAGGTTCGCCGTACTCGGTCCCATCCGGGCATGGCGTGACGACGTCGAACTGGACCTCGGCACGCCGCTGCAGCGTTCCATCCTCGGGGTGCTGCTGCTCCGCGAGGGCCGCGCGGTCACCCCCACGGAGCTCATCGACGCCGTGTGGGGCGAGGACGCGCCCCCGCGCGCCCTGGGGGCCCTGCGCACCTACGTCTCCAGGCTCAGGACCGTCCTGGAGCCCGAGCGGCCCGCGCGGTCCCGTCCCGAGCTGCTGACCTCCGTCGGCCGCGGGTACGCCCTGCGGCTCCCGGAGGGCTCCCTGGACCTGACGCGCTTCGAGCGCCTGCTGGCCGACGCCGAGGCCGCGCGCAGGGCCGGACGGCTCGGCGCGGCGGCGAAGGCACTGCGCGAGGCGGTGGCGCTGTTCGAGGGCGAGCCGCTGGCCGGGGCCGTCGGCCCCTACGCCGAGCACCAGCGTGACCGGCTCGCCGAGCGCAGGCTCGCCGCCGTCGAGACCCTCATGGACGTCGACCTGGAGCTGGGCAACCACGCCAAGGTCGTCTCCGAGCTGATCGCCCTGACCGCCGACCACCCGCTGCGGGAACGGCTGCGCGCCCAGCTCATGCTCGCCTACTACCGGTGCGGACGGCAGGGCGACGCCCTGGCGGTGTTCACCGAGACCCGGCAGGCGCTCATCGACGAGCTCGGCGTCGAGCCCGGGCCCGAGCTGACCGCGCTGCACCAGCGCATCCTCAACGCCGACCCGGCCCTGGCCGCCGCCGCGCCGCCCGCCGAGGAGGCCCAGGAGGAGGCCGCGCCGCCCGAGGAGGCCGTCCCGGTCGTCCCCGAGCTGCCCCGGCCCGCCCAGCTCCCCGCCGCCGTGCAGGACTTCACCGGCCGCCGCGAGATGGCCCAGCGGCTGCGGTCGCTGCTGTGCGGGCAACCGGGTGACGGCGTCCCGGTCGCGGCCATCTGCGGCATCGGCGGCGTCGGCAAGACCACCCTGGCCGTCCACGTGGCCCACGCCTGCGGCGACGCCTTCCCCGACGGGCAGCTGTACGCCGACCTGCGCGGCTACACCGACGACCCGACCGCGCCGGAGTCGGCGCTCGGCGCGTTCCTCCGCGCCCTCGGCATCCCGCCCGACGTCATCCCGGAGGGGCTGGCCGAACGCTCGGCGCTGTTCCGCTCGCTGGTGGCCGACCGCCGCGTCCTGGTGCTGCTCGACAACGCCCGGGACGCCTCGCAGGTGGTGCCGCTCCTGCCCGGCTCCCCCGGCTGCGCGGCGCTCGTCACCAGCCGCACCAAGCTGGCCGACCTGCCCGCCGCCCGGCTGTTCGACCTCGACGTCATGGAGCCGGACGAGGCGCTCCAGCTCTTCGCGTCCGTCGCGGGGCCCGAGCGCGTGGCCGCCGAGCGGGCCGCCGCCATGGACGTGGTCGCCGCCTGCGGCTTCCTCCCCCTGGCCGTCCGCATCGTGGCCGCCCGGCTCGCGGCCCGGCCCTCGTGGACGGTCGCCTCGATCGTGCCCAGGCTCGCCGACGAGCAGCACCGGCTCGACGAGCTGCGCGTGGGCAACCTGGCCGTGGAGGCCACCTTCGCGCTCGGCTACGGGCAGCTGGCCCCGGCCCAGGCCCGCGCCTTCCGCCTGCTGTCCCTGCCCGCCGGCGTCGACATCGGCATCGAGGCCGCCGCCGCGCTCCTGTCGCTCAGCCTCGCGGAGGCCGAGCAGGTCCTGGAGTCGCTGGTCGACGCCAGCCTGCTGGAGGCGCCCGCGCCCGGCCGCTACCGCTTCCACGACCTGCTCAGGCTCTTCGCCCGCCGCGTGGCCGACAAGGAGGAGCGGCCCCAGGCCAGGACCCTCGCGCTGCGCCGGCTGCTGGGCTTCTACCTGGCCTCGGCGCAGTCCGCCCACCGGCTCGCCTACGAGGGCAGCATGATCGCCGACAACCTCGTGGTGGTCGGCAGCGGGCGCGCCTTCTCCTCCGTCGACGACGCCGTCGCGTGGCTGATCGCCGAGGGCGACGCGCTGTTCGGCGCCATCAACCAGGCCGCCGAGTCGGCCCGTACGGCGGAGCAGCTGCTGCCCGCCGGCGACATGCTCGTGGCGATGGAGCCGCTGCTGGAGTCGGGCACCCACACGCGCGAGTTCGACCTGACCAGCCGCGCCGTGCTGGCCGCCGCCCGGCGCATCGGCGACCAGGCCGGCGAGCTGCGCGCCCGCTACGTGCTCGGCCGGGTGCTGTTCGGCGCGAACCGGCTGACCGAGGCCGAGGAGCAGTTCCGCATCGTCCACGAGCTGTCGGCGGCCCGCGGCGAGAAGGTGGTGACCGGCGAGGTCCTCAACGCCCTGGCCGTCGTGGTCGGCCGCCAGCGCCGCCACACCGAGGCGCTGGCGTACTTCGACGCGGCGATGAAGTACTACCGCGAGAACGGCGTGCCGGCGGGCGAGGCGCTGGTGCTCAGCTACTCCGCGCGCGACCACCTCGGCCTGGGCCGCGCCGAGGACGCCATCGCCGCCGCCGAGAAGGGCCTGGCCATCTTCACCGAGATCGGCAGCGGCGCGGGCATGGCGCGGGCCCGCTACCACCTCGGCATGGTCCTGTCCCGCGTCGGCCGCCTCACCGAGGCCGTCCACCACCACGCCGAGTGCCTGGCCTTCTTCCGCGCCGGCAGGCAGCGGGTCTGGGAGCAGCGGGTGTGCTCGCGGCTGGCCGAGACGTTCATCGCCGCCGGCCGCTACCCCGAGGCGGTACGGCACGCGGAGCAGGCCCTCGTGGTGAGCAGGGAGATCGGGCACCCCTACGGGGAAGCGCTGTCCCTGACCGTGCTGGGAAAGGCGCTCAGGGGCATGGGCGAGGCCGGGCGGAGCGCCGACTGCCTACGGCAGGCCCTCGACATCTTCACCCGGCTCGGTGCCCCCGAAGCCGCCGACCTCAGGGACCTCCTCGCCGGCGCGCAGGTCGTCGAGTCCTGAGTACAGCTCCTCGTCCAGCCGGGTCATCCACACGTGGTTGATCAAGGCTTTCCCTTTGCGACGTGGCGGGCGCGCCCGGCCGGCCGCCCCTTCCGTCACGCCTCGCCAGGGGGCCCGGTTCATCCGGATGCTCGGCGTGACGGCTAGCCGCCTCACGTAGGCGACCGGCCAGGCATTGACACGAACCCCGAACCCCCCGGGTTCGTGCCTGCCACCACAGCGTGCTCCGCGAGGCTCAACAGGCAATCAACGGCCGATTGACGCGGCCGTGCCGGGCACGGGAGCCGCCCGTCACACCGTGAAGTAGCCCTCGGCGATGAGCGGGCGCAGGCTGTCGGCGTTCACCCGGTCGCCGCCGACCAGTTCCGCGATCACGTTCAGCAGCGGCCCCAGAGCCAGCTCGCCGTCGCACACCCCCGCGAGGGCCGCCTCCACGGTCCCCACGTCGGTGCTGCGGCGCAGCCGCCGGGTCTGCCGCAGCACGATGCGGGACGGGTCCTCGGCCCCCGGCAGCCCGATGCGCTCGTCCAGCAGCCCGGGAGCCGTGCGGAGGCGCACCTGGTCCATGCCGGTCAGCCGGTGCGCCAGCGCGATGGCGTCCAGCACCTCGTCGACGTAGTCGCCGACCGGCAGCTCCACCTGGTGCGTCAGCCGTTCCACCCGCACCACCGGGTCGTCGCTGCGCCGCATCGTGATCCATCCGAAGCCGACCGCCTCGGCCTTCAGCTCCTCGAACCACCCCAGCCACCGGTCGTACAGCTCCGTGTAGGCCGGCGTCCCCTGCTCGGCCGCGTCCCTGAGCCACAGCTCGACGTACTCGGCCGGGTCCTGCACGTCCCGCTCGACCACCCATCCGTCGCAGCCCGTGTCGGCCAGCCAGCCGCCCACGCGGTCGCGCCAGTCCTCCCCCTTGACGTGCAGCCAGTTGGCCAGGAAGTGCGCCTGCCCGCCCTCGCTGAGGTGGCGCGGCGTCCGCCGTACCAGGTCCCGGCAGAACCCGTCGCCCCCGCTCTCCCGGTAGGCGAACCGCCGGTCCGGCGAGATGACGAACGGCGGGTTGGCCACGACGAGGTCGAAGAGCTCGTCCTCGACCGGCTCGAACATCGGCCCGACCCGCGCGTCCACCCCCTCGACGCCCGACAGCGCCCAGCTCAGCCGGGCCAGCTCGACGGCACGCGGGTTGACGTCGGTGGCCACGATCTGCTGGGCGCGGCCCGCCAGGTGAAGCACCTGCACCCCGCAGCCGGTCCCCAGGTCGAGGGCCCGCCCGACGGGCCGCCTGGTCACCAGCTGCGCCAGGTTCGCGGAGGCGCCCCCGGCGCCCACCACGTGGTCGGGCCGCAGCGCCGGGTCGCCGGGGCGGACCTTGCGGTCGGAGACGACGTACCCGCCGCCCTCCCACGGCTGCAGGTGCACCCTGGCCCGCACGCCGTCGGCGACGGTCTCGACCAGGCCGGACTCCAGCACCTCGGGCGGGACCGAGGGGACTGTCACGCCGAGCCACCACAGCCTGATCATGGTGGCCAGCGGGTCCAGGTCGCGGGTGGCGCGCAGGGCCGGGACCAGCTCCTCGCGGGACAGGGCGGCCGCCGCGACGTCGCCCAGCCGTTCGCGGACGCCGTCCACGGTGTATCCGACGTCCAGGAGCAGGTCATGCAGTCGATCCATCAGCCATCCCTCACGCACGGCAACCATATCGTTACACTTTTCTCAAAGTGTTCTGCAAGCGGCCCCTAAGTGGTCCGCGCTATTACAGTGCCATGCCGTTGATCCCGTGCTTGGCGTGCGATGCCCGGTTCAGGCCCGACGAGTACTTCGCGGCCTGCGCCGAGTATCACCGTGGCCGCGATCTGGTGTCGTGGGTCTGCCCGCGCTGCGGCAACCATGACGAGCTGCGCGTGCTACCGGGTGAGCTGGGGTTCGGCTATCCGCAGGAGGGCCGCTTCGCCGTACGGGACCGGGTGCCGGTGCCCGGGCTCCGGCGCAAGCGGCACGATCTGCGGCTCGACATCTCCCTCGACGCGACGTCGTGGCGGGTGCCGACGAAGCTTCGGCAACCGGCCTGACGCCGCGCTTTCAGCGCTGCTCTCAGCGTTGGCGGAGGCTCTGCCAGGCCGCCTCGCCCAGCCCCTTGATCTCCTCCTCGGTGGGGGTGTGGGCGCCGGCGAACCACAGGCGGCACATCTCCTGGGCGGGGCCCAGCCACAGCACGTAGCACATCGTGGGGTGGACCGGCTGGAGCAGGCCGTTCTTCATGTGCGGCCGCCACCAGTCCGACACCTGGCGGAAGAAGGCGCGGCGGGCCTCGGCCACCTCGGCGCCGCCGGGCTCGTGCTTGCGCGGCGGGCGCTCGCTGATCAGCAGGCGGGCCTTCTCGGGGTGCTCGCCGGCCCAGCGCATGTGGAAGACGGGGATGGCCTCGATGCCGGAGCGGGCGTCGTCGTGGCTGGTGAGCTCGGCCAGGAACGCCTCCTGGTAGGAGGCGAGGATCTCGGCGTACAGCACGCCGAAGACGTGTTCCTTGCTGGCGAAGTGGTGGTAGAAACTGCCGACGCTGACCCCGCTCTCCTCGCGCAGGCTGGCCAGCGTGGTGGCCGAGACCCCGTCCTGGCTGAAGCGGCGGAGGGCGCCCTCGATGATGCGGGTGCGGCCGTCGCGTCCGTTCTTAGCAGTCTTCACAACATCAATGGTGAGACACCAGAACCTTGTTCCGCAAATAGCGGCGCCGGGTCGATCATAGCGACGACGGCGACCGATCCGGAAGAGACTGTGAGCTTCGCCTCAGGCCACGCCCGGCGGATCATGCGCAGGACCCTCCGGTTCTCGCCGAGCACGTCCATGCCGACGGTCACGGCGCCGCGCAGCCAGGCTCTGGCCAGCAGCGCGTCGACCAGCCTCGGGCCGATGCCGCAGCCCTGCCACTGGTCGGCCACCACCACCGCGACCTCCACGTCGGCCGCGCCGCCCCGGTAACTCATGGCATGGCCGACGATCTCGCCCTCGAGGGTGGCGACCAGCGCGTCCCTCCGCTCGTCCAGCGCCATGAGCGCGCGGACCAGGCTCGGCTTGGGCGTGTGGAAGCCGCTGAAGAAGCGCAGCGTCTGGGTCTGGAGCGACAGCCCCGCCAGGAACCGCGTGATGGCCGTCTCGTCGTCGGGCCGGACCGAGCGGATCTGGGTTCGAATCATAGACTCAGACTCTCGCGCGACATCTGAGTCTGTCAAGTGAACTCAGGTATGATGTGGAGATGAACGTGCCTTTCCGGGTGGACAACTGCTCGATCGAGCGCACCCTCGCCATCGTCGGCGAGAAGTGGACCTTCCTGGTATTGCGCGAAGCGTTCAGCGGCGTGCGGCGGTTCGCCGACATGCAGGCCATGACCGGCGCCCCCCGCCAGGTGCTCAGCGCGCGCCTGGCCCGGCTGGTCGAGGAGGGCCTGCTGCGCAAGGTCCCCTACCGCGAGCCCGGCCAGCGGCAACGCGACGAGTACAGGCTCACCGACAAGGGCCGCGACCTGTACCCCCTGCTGGTCGCGCTCATGCACTGGGGCGACCGCTACCTGGCCGACCCCGAGGGGCCGCCCGTCGTGCTCACCCACCGCGACTGCGGCGCGCCCATCCACCAGTACATGCGCTGCGAGGAGGGCCACGAGGTGGCCGGGCCGCGCGAGGTCACGCCCGTCCCCGGCGCCGGCGCCAAACGCAGGAGCGCATAGCGAGTGAGCGACCGCTCCCCCCGGTGCCTACCCTGAAGGGGTGTACCGGTTCCTGCTGACCCCTCGATGGGTGGCGCTGCACGTCGTCGTGCTGCTCGTCATCCCGGCGTTCGTCCTGCTCGGCAGATGGCAGTTCGGGCGGTTCGAGGAGAAGTCGGCCAGCAGCGACCTGGTCACCGCCAACCTGTCGGCCGACCCGGTGCCGCTCGACTTCGCCAGGCCCGTCACCGACCGGGACCGTTACCGAGCGGTCACCGTGTCCGGCTCCTACGACGCCGCCCACGAGCTGCTGGTGCGACGGCGCCCGCAGAACGGGCAGACCGGCTTCTACGTGCTCACCCCCCTCGTCGTGGGCGACGGCCGGGCCGTGCTGGTCAACCGCGGCTGGGTCAAGGCGGGGGCCACGGCCGACACGCCCCCCGAGGTCCCTCCCGCGCCCACCGGCCCGGTGCAGGTCACCGGCCGCCTGCGGCTGAGCGAGACCGAGGAGTCCACCGGCATCCGGGACAGGCAGGGCCTGCCGCAGGGCCAGATCCTGCTCATCGACGTCCCATCCCTCCAAAAGCGCCTGCCGTACCGGCTCTTCGGCGGCTACGTGGAGCTGACCGCGCAGCAACCGCCGTCCTCACCCGCCCCCGAGCCGGTCCCACCGCCGGACGTGAGCTCCGGAGGCGGGCTCAACTTCGCGTACGGCGTGCAGTGGTGGCTGTTCATCGCCGTGGCGATCGGCGGCTGGCTGATGCTGATCCGCCGCGAGGTCGCCGACCGCAGGGCCGCTGCGGCCTCCCAGGATCCCTCCCCTGTCGGGTCGGGCGACTGAAGCCGTGTCCACGGGGTAGCGTGCGCCCCGGGCTCGCGCCCTCGCAGCACCCTCCCTTTTGCGGCGCGAGCCCACACGGGTGACCTACGGCGCCCAGCCCTCACGCGAGGGGCGCGGCCCGGCCTGGACTGAGGAGCGGTGAGGGCGCCCAAGCGCCCTCACCGCGACGAGGGAAGGCCGGGCCGCGCCCCTCGCACGGAGCGCCGAAGGCGCGACCAGTCAACACAGCTTGTTCCATGAGTCACGGGCGTCGTACGGTTACCTGCGTGACTACGGCGCTGCTCCCCGACCCCGGACGAAGGCGGCGCGACTATGTGATCATTTCCGCTGACGATCACCTGATCGAGCCGCCCGACCTGTTCCAAGGCCGGCTGCCGGAGAAGTTCGCCGAGGCCGCGCCCAAAGTCGTCGAGACCGACGCGGGTCACCAGGTCTGGCGGTACGGCGGAGCCACCTACCCGTGCGCCGCGATCGACGTGGGCGCCGGCCTGCCGCGCGAGCAACGCACGCTGGAGCCCGTCCGGTTCGAGCAGATGCGCCCCGGCTGCTACGACATCGAGGCCAGGATCGCCGACATGGACCTGGCCGGCATCTGGGCCGCGCTCTGCTTCCCCGGCATGCTGGCCGGCCAGGCCGGCATGCCGTTCGCCAGGACCCGCGACCAGGAGCTGGGCCTGGCCCTGGTCAGGGCGTGGAACGACTGGCACATCGACGTGTGGGCCGGCACCTACCCCGAGCGCATCATCGCCCTGCAGCTGCCCTGGCTGCCCGACCCCGAGATCGCGGCCAAGGAGGTCAGGGCCAACGCGGCCAGGGGGTTCAAGGCCGTGGTGTTCCCCGAGTTCCCCACGCGGCTGCGGCTGCCGTCGATCCACACCCGCCACTGGGACCCGTTCTTCGCCGCGTGCGAGGAGACCGGCACCGTGGTGTGCCTCCACACCGGCGCGTCCTCCTGGTCGCCCGTCCCCTCGCCGGACACGCCCATCGAGGCGATCACCACGATGATCCCGGCCGGCGCCATGTACGCCTGCGCCGACTGGCTGTGGTCGGGGATCCCGCTGCGCTTCCCCGCGCTGCGGATCCTCATCGTCGAGGGCGGCGTCGGCTGGGTGCCGATGCTGGCCGAGCGGGCCGACTACGCGCTGGACCACCCGGTGGCGGGCGAGTCGTCCTGGGAGGGCGGGCTCAAGCCGAGCGAGGTGCTGCGGCGCAACTTCTTCTTCGGCACGCTGGACGACCACGCGCTGGCAGGAGTACGGCTGGCGGTCGGCCTGGACCACGTCCTGCAGGAGGCCGGCTACCCCCACTCCGACTCCACCTGGCCCGACACGCAGCAGGCCGTGCAGCGCAACCTCGGTCACCTGCCGCCGGTCGACCTGGCCAGGGTGGCCTACGGCAACGCCGCCCGCCTGTTCGGCCACCCGTTGCCCTCGCGCGCCTGGCTCAGGATGGAGGAGCTTTGAGACGCCTGCGCTCCCGCTCGACGTAGTCGCCGCTCTGCCCGAGCAGCGAGCCCATCAGCCACAGGAACACGCCGAAGTCGTCGACCACGCCTAACCCGAGCAGGAACTCGGGGACGGCGTCGACCGGTGAGATCAGGTAGAGCACGCCGGCGGCCATCATCGCCAGCCTGCCCTTGCCGAGCTCGGGATACCGGCCGCTCAGGGCGGCGCCTATCATGCGGGGGATCGCCCGTAACCGGGTCATGAGGCCTGGCGTGCCCGGCCTGGTCACGTCCCGGTACGTGCGCCACGCCGCCGTGGCCCGCGTCGCCTTGCGCATGGGAGCACCTCCTCACCCGACAACGCAGTGCCCCGCGGGCCGGTTCCCTAACGCAGGAAGGCTCCGGCGGCCTCGATCTGGGCGGCGATCCTGATCAGCAGGTCCTCCCGGCCCGCCGCGGCCACCAGTTGCACGCCCACGGGCAGCCCGT
Organism: Thermoactinospora rubra; assembly: GCF_002093975.1. Taxonomy (GTDB): domain Bacteria; phylum Actinomycetota; class Actinomycetes; order Streptosporangiales; family Streptosporangiaceae; genus Nonomuraea; species Nonomuraea rubra_A. Next base: position 140,060 of record NZ_KZ084324.1, on the reverse strand, counting down.
CGGCCGTGCGGTGCAGCGGCAGCGAGATCGCCGGCTGCCCGGTGGCGTTGAACGGCGAGGTGAAGCTCACGGCGTGGGCCGTGCGGCCGAACGCCACGCTCAGGTCGTCGGGCGGGATCCAGCCGAGCGGGAAGGGCGCGACGCCGAGGGAGGGGCACAGCAGCAGGTCGAACCCCGACGCCCACCAGGCCGCGAGCCGCCGGCGGAAGCGGTCGATCCACTGGGCGGCCAGCAAGTGCTCGACCGCGCCGCGTGCGCGTCCCGCCTTGGCCATGGCCTGGTTGCGCGGCTCGAGCTCCTCCAGCTCCACGGGCTTGCCGCGCAGCGCGCCGACGTTCTCCACCTCGGTGGCGACGTTGTCGGCCACGATCGCCCCGAAGTGCCGCGGGAAGTCGGGGTCGGCCAGGGCGTCGGGGTGGGCGGGCGCCACGTCGTGCCCCAGGCCCTCCAGCAGCGCCGCCGCCCGCGTGACGGCCGTGACGAGTTCGGGCTCCTCCGGCACGTCCTCGCGCGGGTGCGCGGCCACGAAGCCGACGCGCAGCCTTCCGGGGTCCGCGCCGACCTCGTGCAGGAGCGGCCCGGGCAGCGCGGGCGCGTCGTAGGGGTCGCCCGGCTCGAAGCCGGCGATCAGGTCGAGCGCCGCGGCGGTGTCGCGGACCGTGCGGGTCACGAACCCCGGGCAGGACAAGCCGTTCCATCCCTCTCCCGCGGCCGGGCCGAAGCTGGAGCGCCCTCGGGTGGGCTTGAGCCCCACCAGCCCGCACAGGCTCGCCGGAATGCGGATCGAACCGCCGCCGTCGCTGGCCGTGGCGACCGCGGCCATCCCGGCCGCCACGGCGGCGGCCGAGCCGCCGCTGGAGCCGCCCGCCGAGTAGCGGTGGTCGTAGGGGTTGCGGGTGGGTCCGTACGCCACCGGCTCTGTGGTGATCGTCGTGCCGAACTCGGGGGTGTTGGTACGGCCCAGCACCACGAACCCGGCCTCCCGGAGCCTGGCCACGCCGTACCCGTCCGCGCCGATCCGCACCCCGTCCATCGTGCGCGAGCCGGCGTTGTACGGCTCGCCGGCCTGGGGCCAGCCGAGGTCCTTCAGCAGGATCGGCACGCCGCGGAAGGGCGCCTCCGCGGGGATCCCGTCCACCTCGTCCAGCGCGCGCTCGAACCGGCGGTGGATCACGGCGTTGATCGCGACGTCGGCTCGCTCGATCCTGGCGATGGCCGCCTCGACCAGCTCGCGTGCGGAGACGTGGCCCTGCCGTACGGCGAGCGCCTGGGCGACGGCGTCCTGCTCGAGCAGTTCCTCCATGCGGTCCTCCTCGTCAGGGGGCCAGGTCGCGCACGGCCTGGTCGATGGGGGTCTCCTCGCTCGGGATGAGCGCGATGACCGGCGTGTCGAGCCCGTTGTCCACATATTTCCGGATGCGTGCCTTGCAGGCGGCGGCGTCGCCGTACACGATCAGCTCGTCCACCACCTCGTCCGGCAGCGCCTTGAGCGCGGCCTGCCGGTCGCCCGCCGCCCACGCCTCGTGCATGGGGCGCAGCAGCTCGCCGCGGCCCAGCCAGGCGTGGAAGGCCGCGTACACCGGCACGTTGAGGTAGGTGGCCAGCATCCAGCGGGCCATCTCGCGGACCTTGTCGACGTCCTGGCTGACGCAGACGAACAGGCGGGCGATCAGCTCGGTGTCCTGGCCGATCTCCGCGCGGACCTTCCGCACGTCCTCGGGCGAGAGCCAGTTCGTGATCGCGCCGTCGGCCTCCTCGGCGGCCAGGTGCAGCATGCGCGGGCGCAGCGCGGCCAGCACGATCTTCGGCGGCGTCTTCGGCGCCCGCTCCAGCTTGAAGCCCTTGACCTCGAAGGTCTCGTAACGCTCGGTGACCTTCTCGCCCGCCAGGGCCTTTCTCAGGAAGCGCAGGGTGTCGCGGGTGCGGGCGAAGGGCCGGTCGAAGCGGCCGGCGTTCCAGTTCTCGACGATGGCGGGGGAGGAGGAGCCGATGCCCAGCACGAACCGGCCGGGGGCGAGATCGGCCAGCGTGGCGGCGGACATGGCCAGCAGGCCGGGACCGCGCGTGGAGACCGGCACGATGGCGGTGCCCAGCCGCAGCCCAGGTGCCCAGTCGGCGGCCAGGGCCAGCGGGGTGAAGCCGTCGACGCCGTTGACCTCGGCGGACCAGGCGTCGGTGTAGCCGAGCGCGGACAGCTCGGCTATCAGCGGTTTCGCGTCGGCCAGCGAGCGGTCGTAGAACGGGATGGTCATGCCCCAGGCCATGTGCCAACCTCCAGAGTCGGGGTCCGTGGGTGCACCATACCAAGCGGTATGTCGGCCTGCTCGCTCAGGCACGCAGTTCCTGCACCGCCGCGATGAAGTCCTTGGTGATGCCACGCAGGCCGGGCAGGTGCGACAGGCCCACGAGCCGGTCGACCATGGCGACGGACACCTCGATGAGCCGGTAGGTCTTCACGCACCCCGGCGAGGTGTCGTGCACCCAGAACAGCACGATGCCCATCGACAGCAGCCACAGCAGCTCGGGCAGCTCCCGGCGCAGCTCGGGGTCCATCCGGTCGCGCGAGCCCGCCACCACCTCCCGGTAGATCGAGATGGCCGCCTCCCGCTGCGGCGAGGACTCCCGGCTGAACGGGCTGAGCGGGTTGTCCGGCTCGGCCGCGTGCTTGAAGAACTTCACCGCGAAGGCGTGGTACGGCTCCGACACCTTCACCCACGCCTTCAGCACGCCCTCCAGCCTGGCCGCGAACTTCGTCTCGGTGGCCAGCAGGTCGCGACAGGCCTCCTCGTGCTCCTTCTGGGCACGGTCGTAGTACGCCTGGATGAGCGCTTCCTTGGACGCGAAGTAGTAGTAGGCGTTGCCCACCGACACGCCGGCCTCCGCGGCGATGGCCCGCATCGTGGTCGCCTCGTATCCGCGCTCCCGGAACAGGCGCAGGGCCGTTTCGACGATCACCTCACGGGTGTTCCCTCGAGGTTGAGGCACGTTCGTCACTTTACGTGACACGTGGCCGCAAAGTCATGGAAGGCAACGGTGATCGGCACCACACGGCAAAGATGCTCGTGTGGCAGGGATGAATTGCCGTGAACGGTGGGATTGATGCTTCTGGCGGAAGGGCTGTCCGCGAGAAGGCAACGACATGTGGATACGGCTCTTTGGAGTCGCGCTCCTAGGCGTGGTTATCTCCATAAACGCAATGGATACGGCAGCCTTGGCCGCACCCGCATCCCACCTGGATCCGGTACGGCAGGCGTCACCTCCGGTCGCCCGGACCTACGACTTCGGCGGCGTCTTCGAGGTGCCGACGTGGTACGGGGCCAGGGCGGACATCGCTCAGCGGCCGCCGAGACAGGCGCGGAAGCGGCGGGCGCCGGACCTGCCGGCGCGGGTCTCCCACCGGCACGCGATGCGCACCCTGGCCTCGGCGGGGCTGCGGTGGCACTCCTCCGGCCGCTGCGCCGACCGGCGGGTGAGCTCGTGCACGTCGCTGGAGAACGTGCGGTCGAGGACGCTCGAAGAGATCGTCAAGCTGAAGCAGGACAGCGGGTGCCCGATCACGGTGACGGGCGGGACCGAGGCGGGACACGCGCCGGGGTTCTTCAGCCACGCACGGGGCTACAAGCTGGACATCGCACACAACCCGTGCATCGACGCCTACATCATGGACAGGCATCGGCAGGTCGGGGCCCGCACGGACGGGGCGCGGCTGTACCGGGCGCCCGGGGGAACGGTGTTCGCGAACGAGTCCGACCATTGGGACATCCTGTTCCGCTGACCGTTCCTCGCGAGGCTGACCGCTCCCCGCCGGACGGATGCCGGAGGGATGCCGGACGGAAGCCGGACGGAATGGGCCGGCGGCGAGCCGGCCCATTCCGCCACAGAGTCCTACGCGACTCCTACGCGAGTCCTACACGGGGCCTACGCGAACCTCAGAGCTCGGCGGCCACCAGCTCGGCGATCTCCGCCGCGTTCAGCGCCGCGCCCTTGCGCAGGTTGTCCCCGCACACGAACATGTCGAGCGTGTTCGGGAAGTCCATCGCCTGCCGGATGCGCCCGATGTAGGTCGGGTCGGTGCCGACGACGTCCGCCGGGGTCGGCCAGACGCCGTTGGCCGGGTCGTCCATGAGCACGACGGTCGGCGCCGCCTCGAGGACGCGGTGCGCGTCGGCCACGGTGATCTCCCGCTCGAAACGCGCGTGGACCGCCAGCGAGTGCGTGGTCACCACGGGCACCCGCACGCAGGTGGCCGAGACCTTGAGGTCGGGAATGCCGAGGATCTTGCGCGACTCGTTGCGCAGCTTCATCTCCTCCGACGCCCAGCCGCCGTCCTTGTACGACCCCGCCCAGGGGATGACGTTGAACGCGATGGGCGCCGGGAACGGCGACTCGCCGTCGAGCTTGTTGGCCAGCGCCTTGCGCACGTCGCCCGCGGCCTGCCCGATCGTCCGGTCTCCGGCGAGCGCCGCCACCTCGTCGTACAGCCGCGCCGGCCCGGCGACGCCCGCCCCGGACACCGCCTGGTAGGAGGCGACCACGAGCTCGCGCAGGCCGTACTCGCGGTGCAGCGCGCCGATGCCGGCCATCATCGACAGGGTGGTGCAGTTGGGCGTGGAGATGATGTTGCGCGGCCGGTTGCGCGCGTCGTGCGGGTTGACCTCCGGCACGACCAGCGGGACGTCGGGGTCCATGCGGAAGGTGCCGGACTTGTCGATGACGATCGCGCCACGCTCGGCGGCCAGCGGCACCCACTGCGCGGACACCTCGTCGGGCACGTCGAAGATCGCGATGTCGACGCCGTCGAAGACCTCGGGGGCCAGCGCCTGCACCACGACGTCCTCGCCGCGCACCCGGAGCACCTTGCCGGCGCTGCGCGGGGAGGCCACGAGGCGGATCTCGCCCCAGATGTCCTCGCGGGAGGAGATGATCTCGCGCATCACGGTGCCCACCGCACCGGTCGCGCCTACAAGAGCGAGAGTGGGACGGCTCATCGTCCGGTGCCTCCGTACACGACTGCTTCGACCTGGTCGGCATCGAGGTCGAAGGCCTTGTGAGCGGCGGCCACCGCCGCGTCCACGTCGCCCTGAGCCACGATGACCGAGATGCGGATCTCCGAGGTGGAGATCATCTCGATGTTGACGCCCGCGTTGGCGAGCGCGGAGAAGAACGTCGCGGTGACTCCGGGGTGCGAGCGCATGCCGGCGCCGATCAGCGAGACCTTGCCGATCTGGTCGTCGTACTGCAGCGACTCGAACCCGACCGCCTCCTGGATCTTCTTCAGCGCCGCCAGCGCGGTGTGGCTGTCGGCCGTGGGCAGCGTGAAGGAGATGTCGGTGCGACCCGTCGCGGCGGCCGAGACGTTCTGCACGATCATGTCGATGTTGATCTCGGCGTCGGCCAGCGTTTTGAAGATCGCGGCAGCCTCTCCGACCTTGTCGGGCACCCCGACAACGGTGATCTTGGCCTCGCTCCGGTCGTGTGCGACACCGGAGATGATCGGCTGCTCCATCTCGCTTCCTTCGTTGTAAGGGTCGGCCACGACCCACGTGCCTTCTTTGGTGCTGAACGAGCTGCGCACGTGGATCGGCAGGTTGAACCTGCGCGCGTACTCCACGCAGCGCAGGTGCAGGATTTTCGCGCCGCACGCGGCCATCTCGAGCGTCTCCTCGTAGGAGATCTTCGGGATGCGCCGGGCGGTCGGCACGATGCGGGGGTCGGCGGTGAAGATGCCGTCGACGTCGGTGTAGATCTCGCAGACGTCGGCGCCCAGGGCGGCGGCCAGCGCGACGGCCGTGGTGTCGGAGCCGCCGCGGCCGAGCGTGGTGATGTCCTTGGTGTCCTGCGACACGCCCTGGAACCCGGCCACGATCGCGATCTGCCCGTTGTCGAGCGCCTCGCGGATGCGGCTCGGCGTCACGTCGATGATGCGCGCCTTGCCGTGCGTGGAGTCGGTGATCACGCCGGCCTGCGAGCCGGTGAACGAGCGCGCCTCGCTGCCCAGGTTCGCGATCGCCATCGCGAGCAACGCCATGGAGATCCGCTCGCCCGCGGTCAGGAGCATGTCGAGCTCGCGGCCCGGAGGCAGCGGCGAGACCTGCTCGGCCAGCTCGAGCAGCTCGTCGGTCGTGTCGCCCATCGCGGAGACGATCACGACCACGTCGTTGCCGGCCTTTTTCGTCGCGACGATCCGCTGCGCGACCCGCTTGATGCAGGCCGCGTCGGCGACGGACGAACCACCGTACTTTTGCACAACGAGCGCCACGAGAATCTCCCGGTTCGGACTGTGAAGAGCCAGTCTACCGACGGCGTCTCATGCACCCGCTGGTGTAGACCACTATGTGGACACCGGTGGAGACCTACGTGGACAGCGCCTCCTCGGCGACGTCCAGCCGGGAGTGCGCGGCCAGGGCCTGCAGCGCGCGCATCGCGGCGCCCGCGTGGTTGCCCCAGGTGTTGAAGTAGCTGTACTGCCACCACCACAGCGCCTCCAGCGGGCGCCCGGCGCGGAAGTGCCGCAGCCCGTGGATCAGGTCCGCCGCGACGGCGGTGAGGTCGTCGGACAGGCGGTACGGCGTGACCGTCGTGTCCTTGTAGGGGTCGAACACCTCGGCGTAGTCGTCGACCGGTCCCAGCCGCGCCGCCAGGGCGGTGCGCACCTCGTCGAGATCGGGATCCGGCCCTATCGGCGGCTCCAGGTTCTCCGACAGGATGACGTCCTTGCTCGCGCCGAGCTTGGCGCCCGCCAGGCTGACCTGCGCCACCTCCACCAGCAGCAACGACCAGATCGCGTCGCCGCCCTCGCCGCAGGCGACCCGGGTCAGGCCGTCGACGAAGTCCTGCGCGTGCGCGGCCGTCTCCTCCGCGAGAGCACTCCACTGGTCAGACATCCAGCAGCCTCCGTCCTTCGAACGCGCGGCCAAGTGTGACCTCGTCAGCGTATTCGAGGTCGCCCCCGACCGGCAGCCCGCTGGCCAGTCGGGTGACTTTGACGCCCATGGGCTTGATGAGCCGGGCGAGATACGTCGCCGTCGCCTCGCCCTCGAGGTTGGGGTCGGTGGCCAGGATGAGCTCGGTCACGCGCCCGTCGGCCAGCCGGGTCATGAGCTCCCTGATGCGCAGGTCGTCGGGGCCCACCCCGTCGATCGGGCTGATCGCGCCGCCCAGCACGTGGTAGGTGCCGCGGAACTCGCGCGTCTTCTCGATCGCGACGACGTCCTTGGGCTCCTCGACCACGCAGATGACGTGGGTGTCGCGCCGCGGGTCGCGGCAGATGCGGCACTCCTCGTCGGAGGCCACGTTCCCGCAGGTACGGCAGAAGCGGACCTTCTCCTTGACCTCCAGCAGCGCGTGCGCGAGCCGTTTGACGTCGGCCGGGTCGGCGGCCAGCAGGTGGAAGGCGATCCGCTGCGCGCTCTTGGGACCGACGCCGGGCAGCTGGCCGAGCTCGTCGATCAGGTTCTGGACGACCCCCTCGTACATGGCTCAGAACCCCGGCAGCTGGCCGCCCAGGCCGCCGCCCAGTCCCTGCGCGAGCGGGCCGAGCTTCTCCTGCTGCAGCTCGCCCGCGGCGCGGACGGCGTCGCGCACCGCCGCGATCACGAGGTCGGCTATGGTCTCCGCGGTCTCCTGCGGATCGCTCGCGTCGATCACGCTCGGGTCGATCTTCAGCTCGAGCAGCTCCCCGGAGCCGTTGACGACGGCCGTGACGAGTCCGCCCCCCGAGGAGCCCTCGACCTGCGCGTCGTTCAGTTCCTGCTGGGCGTTCACGAGCTGCTGCTGCATGAGCTGCGCCTGCTCCAGCAGCTGCTGCAGGTTGACATCCCCTGGGTTCACCGGTGTGCGCTCCTCGTGGCTGACGCATTGTCCAACTGCCACGAGCCTACGGTGTTTGGGCGCCGTGGTGCACTGCCACGCCCTGTTGTCTGGCCGACGCCGGAGAGCCGTGCGGGGAAACGGGCCGTGCCGGTGGGCCGGGTCCCGGCCCCCCTCCAGCGTCCGGAACCCGGCCGACGCGCGCCGGCCGGAGCGACCGCACCGTCCCGGCGCGACGACACGACGCTAGCCGTACCCACGTTGCACACACGTTGCACGCGAACAATCACATTCAGCAATCCCCGAATCGGTTGCACGGGCGGCGGCGGGGGCGGATGCTCGGTACCGGACAGTGACAAGGAGTGCCCGATGAGTGACGCCGGCCTTGATGCGTACTCTCGCCGCCTTCGCCAGGCACACGACACCGGCGTGCTGCAACCCGGGCCTCGCGCGGAGATCACCGAGTCGTGGCGGCGCTCCGTCCAGGCGGGCGTCGACGTGGAGAGCAGGGCGGCGCCGCTGGTGTTCGAGCTGGACGTCATCGCGGACGTGCGCCGCTCCCATCCGCTGGACCCGGTGCTGCCCATGCTCACCCAGGCGCTCAGGCGGGTGGCCGACGAGAGCGCGCACATCATGATCGTGGCGGACGAGGCGGGACGGATCCTGTGGCGCGACGGCCACCGCGCCACCCTCCGCGCCGCCGACCGCGTCGGGCTGGCCGACGGGCACATGTGGAGCGAGTCCTGCGTCGGCACCAACGGCCTGGGCAGCGCGCTGGCCACGCGCAAGCCGTTCCACGTGTACTCGGAGGAGCACCTCATGCGCGTGCTGCACATCTGGTCGTGCAGCGGCGCGCCCATCGTCGACCCCGACACCGACGCCGTGATCGGCTGCATCGACCTCAGCGCCACCTCGCGCACGCTGCCGCCGTCCAGCGTGGCGCTGGTCGGGATGGCGGCCAGGCTGGCCGAGGCCGAGCTGGCCCTGCGCATGCACAGGCGGGACGAACGGCTGCGCGCCCACTACGACGCGCTGCCAGGCAGGCCGGGCGTGCTCGTCAGCGCGTCCGGCCGGATCGTCGCGGGCGACTCCCCGGGGCTGCTCGGCCGCCGCCTCTCCCCTCCCGGACCCGCCGGGTACGCCACGCTGCCCGACGGCCGGATGGGGTTACTGGAACCCTTCCACGGCGGATACCTGCTGCACGTCCCGCGCGTCGCCGAGCGCCAGGTGCTGCGGCTGGCGTTCCTGGGGGACGGACCGCCTTCCGCGTACCTCGGCGACCGGGCGATCCCGCTGACCCTGCGCCACGCCGAGATCCTGGCCCTGCTCGCCCTCCACCCGCACGGCCTGACCGCCGAGCAGTTGTCCTTCCTGCTGTACGGCGACGCCGGCAACCCGGCCACCATCCGGGCCGAGATCCACAGGCTCCGAGCGCAGCTCGGGGGCATGGTCGGGGCCAAGCCGTACCGCCTGGCCGCGCCGGTGGACGCCGACTTCCTCACCGTCAAGCGGCTCGTCGCGGCGGGCGACGCGGCAGCCGCGGCACGGGCCTACGGCGGGCCGTTGCTGCCCCGGTCGGAGTCGCCCGAGATCCGGCGCGAGCGTGAGGAGCTGGAGGCTCAGGTGCGGACGTGCCTTCTGCGTCACGGGTCCGCGGATGATTTGTGGGGCTATGCGCAGACGGTGAACGGGCGGGAGGACTTCCAGGTTCTGGAGCGGCTGTCGAGAAGCCTGCCGCCGACCGACCACCGTGCGGTCACCGCCCGCGCCCGCCTCACGTCGGCTTGACCCCAACGGGGCGCGCTCGCCCACCCCGACGCGAAGCGGCGGCGGGATGGCCGGCCGGGTCGCCGAGGCGGCCGAGGCGTCAGGTGTGGTCGATCTCGCCGATCACCTGGGCGCCGAGCTCGCGGCGCAGCAATTCCATGCCGCTCACCTCGTCGACGTCCGCGTCCGCGTCGTTCAACGGGTCGACGTCGTCCTCGACCCCCTTGCCCGGGACGGCGTCGGGCCAGGCCGGGGAGCCGCCCTGGCGTGGGGACGGGGTGCGCGGGCCGGTCTGGGCCGCGGCCTGGGCGGCCGAGCGGGCGGCGGCGATCCCCGGGCCGGCGGCCGAGGAGCGGGGAGCGGGCGGGGGGCCGGGAGCGGGGTCGTCGGGCTCGTCCGGCCACGACTCGTCGGTCGTCGGTACGGCCCGGCCCGGGGAAGGCTCCGAGGGAGCGGCGGTGGCGGGCTGGCTCTGGGGCGGCTCGGCCGGGCGCTGCGGCGGGGCCGGGCGGGGCGGCGGCGGGGGCTGGGGGGCACGCTGCGGAGCCGGTGAGCCGCCGACCACCGCCTCGACCCGCCAGGTGCCGCCGAGCACCTCGCCCAGGACCGAGGCGACCAGCGCGTCCTTGCCGCCGCCGGTGAAGTTCTTCATCGCCCCGACCTGGCTGAACCCGAGCGTGACGATGTTGCCCTCGACCCCGACGACCTGGGCGTTGGTGTTGACGTTCGCCCAGACGACGATGCTGCGCGCCTTGAGCGCCGCCAGGATCGCGGGCCATTGCTGCTGGACGGCCGCGAGGCTGCCGCCACCGCCGCCCGACGGAGGGGTGGACGGGGCTGCCGGGGCGGGCGCGGAGGCGGGGGCCGGTGAGGACGACGCCGGCCGTACCGGCTGGGGCCAGTCGTCGGCCTGTCCGCCGCGAGTGGCCTCGGACGGGCCCGGCTCGGCGGCGGGGGACGAGGCGGGGGCCGTAGGAGCAGACCCGGCGGGCGTGGGTCCAGCGGGTGTGGCCGCGGAGGACACCGCGCCGCCCGCCGCAGGGGCGGTGTCGCCTGCCGTACCGGCACCGGCACCGGCGACCGCAGGAGAACCGCCGGCCGTACCGGCGCCAGGCGCCGGAAGGGAGCCGCCGGGTGCGGGTGCCGTGGCGCGGGCGGCGACCTGGGCCACCACGCCGCCGCGCTCCAGTCGCTCCAGGCGCGCCAGCAGCGCCTCCTCCCCCTGCGAGGCGCCCGGCAGCAGCACCCGCGCGCACATCAGCTCCAGCAACAGCCGCGGCGAGGTCGCGCCACGCATCTCGGTCAGCCCGGCGTTGAAGATCTCCGCCGCTCGGGTGAGCTCGGCGGGACCCATCGACGAGGCCTGGGCCACCAGCCGCTCCAGCTCGTCGGCGGGCCGGTCGAGCAGGCCGCTGGCGGCGGCGTCGGGGACGTTGGCGAGGATGACCAGGTCGCGGAGGCGTTCGAGGAGGTCGGTGGCGAAGCGGCGCGGGTCGTGGCCGCCGTCGATGACCCGGTTGACGGTCTGGAAGACCGCCGCGCCGTCGCGGGCGGCGAAGGCGTTGACGATCTCGTCGAGCAGGCCGCCGTCGGTGTAGCCGAGCAGGGAGACGGCCCGGGCGTAGGTGATCCCGGCCTCGTCGGCCCCGGCGAGGAGCTGGTCGAGGATGGACAGCGAGTCGCGGGCGGAACCGGCGCCGGCCCGCACGACCAGGGGCAGGGCGGCGGGCTCGAAGGGGACGTTCTCGGCGGTCAGGATCTCTTCCAGCAGCGCGCGCAGCGTGGCGGGCGGCATCAGCCGGAACGGGTAGTGGTGGGTGCGCGACTTGATGGTGCCGATGACCTTTTCCGGCTCGGTCGTCGCGAAGATGAACTTCAGGTGCGGCGGCGGCTCCTCGACGAGCTTGAGCAGCGCGTTGAAACCCTCGCGGGTCACCATGTGCGCCTCGTCGATGATGTAGATCTTGTAGCGCGCCGACACCGGGGCGAAGAACGCCCGTTCGCGTAGGTCACGCGCGTCGTCGACGCCACCGTGGGAGGCGGCGTCGATCTCGATCACGTCGAGGTGGCCGGGCCCCGTGGGGGCGAGCGCCACGCACGACTCGCACTCGCCGCAGGGATCGGGCGTGGGGCCCTTCTCGCAGTTCAGGGAGCGGGCGAGGATGCGCGCGCTGGAGGTCTTGCCGCAGCCGCGGGGTCCGCTGAAGAGATAGGCGTGGTTGATGCGGCCCGTGCGCAACGCCTGCCGGAGCGGCTCGGTGACGTGCTCCTGACCCTTGACCTCGGCGAAGGTCCCGGGTCGGTACTTGCGGTAAAGCGCAAGGCTCATGCGACCATCCCGCCTGCGAGGGGGTTGAGCGAAGAGACCCCCCGCGCACCCGCCAGAGCCCGCTTATCCTTGCTGCCTTCCGGCCCTGGGGAGGTTCACAGGATGACGCCGCGCGAGGGGTCCTTGAGACAGTCTAGCCGCGTGCGGGTGGTGCTCGCTCCCGCCTCGCTCCCCGAAGCTCCCCGAAATGATGGTCTGCGCACCTTGGCGGGTCGGGTAAGCTCTACGGCGGAGGATTCGCCTAGTGGCCGAGGGCGCACGCTTGGAAAGCGTGTATAGGGCAACCTATCGGGGGTTCAAATCCCCCATCCTCCGCCGGTTCCAGAGGGGCCGTGCCGATCGCGATCGGCACGGCCCCTCTGGCGTGTCCGCCCGTGTTCTCGCACGTCAGGTTCTTGACCCGAAATGTCGGCAAAAGTCAAGATCTTGATCGTCTGGGAAAGCGCTGTCTAGGCTCCACAACGTCCTCAATCACCGCACAGAGAGGAACCCGCCATGGAGCCTTGCCTGGACCCGCCGGAAGACGTCTGACGTCCGCTCATCGCGACGCGCCGGCGCCGGTTCGCGGCGTCTGGCGCGTCGCCTCTCCCATGTGACGGTTCACGGCGAAGGGGGCGCGGTGTCCGCGAGGGTGACGGTCGACCTCGGCCGCACGAGGGCGAACATCCGGCGCTTCCACGCGGCCGCCGCCGAGGCCGGCGTCGCCGTACGCGCCCACACCAAGGCGCACCGCACCATCGAGCTCTCCCGCCTGCAGCTGGAGGCCGGCGCCGTCGGCGTGTCGGTCCAGACCGTCAACGCCGGGCTCGCCCTGGGCGACGCGGCGGACGTGGTCCTGTCGTGGCCGTGGCGCGAGGAGTGGCGCCGGCCGCTGTACGCCAGGGCCGCCGCCGAGCTGCGGAGCTTCGCCGTCCACGTCGACGACGCCGAGACGGTCGCCGGCGTCGCGAGCACCGCCGCCCGGCACGGCGTCGAGATCGGCCTGCGCATCGACCTGCGCCACACGCCGGCCGACGCGGTCCTCCCCCTGGCCAGGCTCATCGAGAAGACCCCCGGCGTACGGCTCGACGGCGTCTCCGGCTACAGCGCCCCCGCGACGTGGGAGGACATCGAAGACCGCGTCGAGTACGGCAGGCGCCACGCGGTCCGCCTCGTCGAGGTCGCCGAGGCCATCCGCGCGGAGGGCATCCCGTGCCCCACGGTGTGCGCGGGCGGCACCCCCACGGCCGCCGGAGCGCTGGCCGTACCGGGCATCACCGAGATCACCGCAGGCGCGTACGCGACGCTCGACGGCGGCCTGGCCGCGGCCGGGTACTGCGGGCCGGCCGACGTGGCGATCAGCGTGGCCGACGCCGCCCTGCTCGACGGGTGCGCCCAGCCCTGGGATCCGGAGACGGTCGCGGTGCGCGACGGGGAACGGCTGCTGCCCGCCCACGTGTGCCCGCTGGCCAAGCGCCTGGCCGTGCAGGACGTCGAGATCACGGTGGTGGACGGCGGCGAGGTCGTGGACGTGTGGCGCCCGCTGGCCAGACCGGACCGCGGGTGACCGCGCCCGCCACGAGGCCTGCCGCGACCGTGACCGGGCTGCCGCCCAGGTTCTGGCTGCTGTTCGCCGGGCGGACCGTCTCGGTGCTGGGCAACGCCTTCGGTCCCATCGCCATCGCCTTCGGCGTGCTCGCCCTGCCCGGCGCGACCCCCGCCACGCTGTCGGCCGTCCTGGCCGCCCAGACGGTCCCGCAGCTGGCGCTTCTGCTCTTCGGCGGCGTCGTCGGCGACCGCTTCCCCCGCTACCGCGTGCTCGTCGCCGCCGAGCTGCTGTCCGGGCTGGCCTACGCGGGCCTGGCCGCGATGCTCCTGTCCGGCTGGGCGCCGCTGCCCGCGCTGGCCGCATGCGCCTTCGTCTCCGGTACGGCGAGCGCCCTGCTGCTGCCCTCGCTGAGCGGGGCGGTCGCCGAGGCGGCGGGACGCGACCGGCTCCAGCAGGCCAACGGCTGCCTGCGCCTGGGCGCGAACGCCGCGCGCGTCGCCGGCCTGGCCGGGGCCGGGGCCACGGTGGCGCTCCTCGGCCCGGGGGTCGCCCTGGCGCTCGACGCCGCCACGTACTTCCTCGCCGCCGCGCTGCTCGGGCTCGTGCGCCTGCCCCCGGCGGCCCGTACGCGGAGCCGTTCGGTGATCGGCGACCTCGGCCGCGGCTGGCGGGAGTTCACGAGCCGCCCGTGGCTGTGGTCGACCGTGGCGGCCGCCGCGTTCATCAACGTCGCGTCGACGGCGGGGTTCGGCATGCTCGGCCCGGTGGTGGCGCGCGAGCGGCTGGGCGGGCCGGTGGCCTGGTCGGCGGTCATGACCGGTTACGCGCTCGGCATGATGGCCGGGGTGGCGGTCGCCCTGCGGCTGCGGCCCCGCCGACCGGTCGCCGCCGCGTTGCTGGCCACGCCGTTCCTCGCCCTGCCGTTGCTGACGCTGGGCCTGGGCGCGCCGCTCGCGGTGACGGCCGTCGCGGCGTTCGCCTCCGGGGTGGCGCTCGACGTCTTCGGCGTGCTGTGGGAGACCACGGTCCAGCGCGAGGTGCCGCAGGAGTCGCTGTCGCGCGTCAACTCCTACGAGCACCTGGTCGCCCACTCGCTCCAGCCCGTGGGCGTGATGGCCGCCGGATGGGCGGCCCACGGCCTGGGGCCGCAGCCGACCCTGCTCGTGCTCGGCTCGATGATGATCGTCGCCGGCCTCGCCGTGCTGGCGCTGCCGGCCGTACGGGATCTGACCGCGGACGACGAAGGAGCCCAACCGTGAAAGAGTCGTACGTCGAGGGGTTCGCGCAGGCCTACGACACGTTCTGGCACCCTTACCCGGCGCGGGCGGCGACGGCCCTGCTGCGGCTGCACGAGGCCGTGCGCCCGCCGGGTCCGCGGCGGCTGCTGGACATCGGCTGCGGCACCGGCATCGTGGCCGAGCGCTTCCTCGGCGCGGGCTTCCGCGTCACCGGGCTGGACCGGTCGGCGGCGATGCTGGCCCGCGCCCGGGTACGGCTGGGTGACGGCGTGGAGCTGCGCCAGGGCGACGCCACCGACTTCGAGCTCGACGACGCCTTCCCTTTCGCGATCTCGACCTACGACATCCCGAACCACCTACGCGACGCCGGCCAGATCGCCGCCTACCTGCGCTGCGCCTTCCGCGCGGTCTCCCCCGGCGGGCTGTTCGCCTTCGACCTGGCCACGCGCAAGGGCCTGCGCGGCATGAACCAGCTGACCGTCCGCGACACCGAGGAGGCGATGCTGATCTTCCGTGGCGCGCTCAACGAGGACGAGGGAGTGGGGTTCTACCGCATCTCCGGCGTGGTGCGCGCGGAGGACGGACGCTACGACCGGTTCGAGACCACGATGCGGAACATCGTCGTCGACCTCGACCGGACGCTGAAGGACATGGCGGAGATCGGCTGGAGCGACGTCTACGTCGCGGCTCCGGACGACCTCCTCACGCCGCTGGCCGAGGTTCCGGACTCGCTGCCGCGCGTCTACGTGGTCGCCCGGAAGCCCGCACGCTGACTGATCAGGTTGCAGCGAGGGCCTTGGACCGGTCGGTCGCCATGTGGACGGCCATGCCGCCCAGGACGGTGCCGGTCACGTACCGCTGGACGCGCAGCCACGCCGGGCGGGCGGCCAGGAAGGCGGCCAGCGTGCCCGCCGAGACCGCGATCAGCCCGTTGACGGTGGTGCCGACGAGGATCTGCACCGATCCCAGGGCCAGGCTCTGCAGCAGGACGCTGCCCGCGTGCGGGTCCACGAACTGCGGCAGCAGCGACATGTAGAGAATCGCGATCTTGGGGTTGAGCAGGCAGGTCAGCAACCCCATGGAGAACAGCCGGCGCGAGGAGACGGGCTCCAGCTGCCTGGGCTCGAACGCCGAGGCGCCGCCCGGCCTGATCGTCTTCCACGCCAGCCACATCAGGTAGGCGGCGCCCGCCAGCTTGAGCGCCGTGTACGCCGCCGGCACGAGCGCGAAGATCGCCGTCAGGCCGAGACAGGTGGCGAGCAGATAGATGGAAAAGCCCATGAACACGCCCGACAACGAGATCAGCCCGGCGCGCCGGCCCTGCGTGATCGACCGGGAGACCAGGTAGATCATGTTGGGCCCCGGGGTCAGCACCATGCCCAGCGAGACCAGGGCAATACCGATCAATCCGCCGATCATCGCTCAAGCGTATCCGACCACTTTCCGTAGCATTTGGTGGCCCATGGTGCTCTCCTGACAGGTGGAAGGCGCCGGCGGCATCTCGGCGGCCTTTTCGGGAAGCAGGGGAGGCATCCCGAGAAAGGACGTCGGCCATGGACTTCAGGGATCAGGCTGAACTCGATACATCACAGGTGGAGGACGTCGGCGGGCGCAGGGGCTTCCCGGGCGGCGGCATCGCCATCGGCGGCGGCATCACGGGCATCATCGCGCTCATCATCGCCCTGGTCCTGGGCAACATCGGCGGAGGCGGCGGAGAGCAGCCGGCCGGGCTCCAGCCGACCTCCGACCTCAGGCAGCAATGCAAGACCGGACGCGACGCCGACCAGTCGGAGAAGTGCCGCGTCGTCGGCGTGGTCAACAGCATCCAGGCGTACTGGGGACAGACCGTCGACGGCTACCAGCCCGCCAAGACCACGCTGTTCACCGGCGGCGTCCAGACCGGCTGCGGCTCGGCCAGCTCGGCGGTAGGCCCGTTCTACTGCCCGGCCGACCGGCACGTCTACCTCGACCTCGGCTTCTTCGACCAGCTCCAGTCGCAGTTCGGCGCCAGGGGCGGGCCGTTCGCCCAAGCCTACGTGATCGCCCACGAGTACGGTCACCACGTCCAGAACCTCACCGGCGCGCTGCGGTCGGGCAACTCCGTACAGACCGAGCTCCAGGCCGACTGCTACGCGGGCGTGTGGGCGAACAACGCCGTCGAGACGAACTTCTACGAAAAGCCCTTCACCCAGGACGAAATCGCCCAGGCCATCGACGCCGCGGCGGCCGTCGGCGACGACCGGATCCAGCAGCGCACCCAGGGCAGGGTGGACCCCGAGTCCTTCACGCACGGCTCCTCCGAGCAGCGCGTCAAGGCCTTCCGCACCGGCTACGAGACCGGCGACCCCAACGCCTGCTGAAAGATCCCCCGAGGGCCCTCCTGAGAGGAGTGAGAGCGGAGTAACGGATTGTCTCCTAAACTCGATGAGGTGATTTTTAAGTTGGTCGGCGATGGACGTCCGTATCCCGAGCACGGGCTGACGAACCGGGAGTGGGCCCAGATACCGCCGAGGCAGGTCAGGCTGGACTCGTTGATCACGACGAAGGCCATGCTCGACCTGCACTCGCTGCTCGCCGCCGATTCCACCTTCTACGGCGACCTGTTCCCCCACGTCGTGCAGTGGCGCGGCGAGCTCTACCTGGAGGACGGCCTCCACCGGGCCCTGCGTGCGGCGCTGCACCAGCGGTCCATCCTCCACGCCCGGGTGCTCGAACTGCCCAACTGACGCCTCATCGGGAGAGGGGCCGGCCGCCCGGGGGGCGGGGCCCCTCTTGCGCGTTCCAGGCGTCCGCCCTCAGCCGCTGCTCCTGCGTCTTCGACGGCGAGCGCCAGCATTCGCATGCCGCCCAGTGTCACCGCCGAAGGTCACGAGCCGGTCACCAGCGGTGGTGCACCTGCGGCCGGATCAGCTCGTCGTAGACCTCCTGTACGGCACGCAGCGCCCCGGGCGGCAGCGGCCGGTCTCCGAGCTCGGTGTTCGCCCTGGCCTGTCCCGGGTTGCGCGCGCCCGGGATCACCACGCTCACCCCCGGCTGGTCGATCACCCAGCGCAGCGCGAACTGCGCCATCGTCAGCCCCTCGGGCACGTGGGGACGCAGCCGCCGTACCGCCTCCAGGCCGGTGCGGAAGTCGACGCCCGAGAACGTCTCCCCGACGTCGAAGGCCTGGCCTTCCCGGTTGTAGGTCCGGTGGTCGTCGTCCGGGAACGTCGTGTGCTCGTCGTACTTGCCCGACAGCAGGCCGCTGGCCAGCGGCACCCTGGCGATGATCCCGACCCCGGCCTGCCTGGCCGCGGGCAGGACCCGCTCCAGCGGCTTGAGTCGGAAGGCGTTGAGGATGATCTGCACGGTGGCGACGTTGGGCCGGGCGATCGCGGTGAGCGCCTCGTCGCACGTCTCCACGCTCACGCCGTACGCCGCGATGACGCCCTCCGCGACCAGCGTGTCGAGTGCGTCGTAGACGGCGTCGTCGGAGTACACCGCCGTGGGCGGGCAGTGCAGCTGGACCAGGTCGATCGTGTCGACGCCGAGGTTGGCGCGCGAGCGGCCGGTCCAGGCGCGGAAGTTCTCCAGCGTGTACAGCGCGGGGTCCAGCGGCGCGCGCCGGCCCATCTTGGTCGCCACGGTCAGCCCGGAACGCCTCGCGAGCAGCTTGCCGATGATCTGCTCGCTGCGGCCGTCGCCGTACACGTCGGCGGTGTCCAGGAACGTCACACCGGCGTCGACCGCGGCCTCCAGGGTGGCGAGGGCCTCGCGCTCGCTCACCTCGCCCCAGTCGGCCCCCAGCTGCCAGGTGCCGAGCCCCACCACGCCGACGGTCCTGCCTGTCCTGCCCAGTACGCGCTGCTCCACGATCGGCCCCCTCCGTCAGCGCTCACAGTACCGCGTGCCCGCCTCGTGAGATCATTCCCCGGACCCGAACCCCGAAAGGCGATCACCGAGAAATGACCGTGAAGGCGGTGTTGGGCGCGGCCACCTCCGGCGCATGCTCCGGCGCCTCGACGTCGCTGGTCAACGACGTGTCCTCCCCCTACGGGACGCTCGGCGAGCCCGTCGCCCGGTCGGGCTGGGCGTGGGTGGGGGAGATCGCGCAGTGGGCCAGCCTGCTGGTGGACCTCGGCTGGTCCTGGGCGGCGCTGGCGGTGATCGTCGGTTGGGCGGTCGACCTGCGCAGCTCGCGCAACGGCAGGGCGTGGGCGAGAGCCGCCGCCGGTGGCGTGGCGGCCCTCGTCGCGGCGCTCATGGCGCACTACGGCATGGACTCCCTGCTCGAGAACGCCCCCTTCGACATGTACTGGCCGGAGATCCGCCAGTGGGCGGCGGTGAGCCTGCTGTTCGGGCCGCTCCTCGGCGTCGCGGGCGCATGCGCCAACCGCCCTGGCATTCCGAAGACTCTCCCGTGGTCGTAAGCAAACGAGTCCGAGTAGGTCTCGCCTTGGCGAATCAGCGAAGATTGTCGGCGCCTCTGGCTACCGTGACGGCGTGCTGAGCGCCTATCCCGAGATCCGCGACCGGATCTTCCAGCTTGCACGCGACAAGGGGCTGCGGGTTGAGCTGGCCGAGTCCAGCCCCAGGTCCTCGGCGCTGCTGCTACTGATCTGGGACCAGGCTCACATCAACATCGGGCGCGCCATCCTCCCCACACGCCATCTCAATCCCGATGTCATCGCCGACCTCGAACGTAAGCTGGAGCACATCTTCGGAAAGGACTGGCTGCAATGACCACACTGCTCGCCAAGATCACTCGTGGCCAGGCGCTCGACTCCGGCCACGCGGTCTGGGGCGCCACGTTCCCGGATGCTCCTGCCGGTGGTGGCGTGACCGCTGAGACGCTGGCCGAACTCCGTGAGGAAATCGAGGGGGTCAAGCATTTCGTGCTCGACCTTCCTACCGATCACCCGATCACCGTCAAGTACGTCTACGACCTGCCCGGGGTCTCAGCCGACGCGCTGGCCGACGCCGGAGCCGTCGTCCGGCAGCTGCGCGCGGCGGGTCTGTCGGAGGAGGACAGCGTCCATCTGTTGCAGTCCGCCTGAGTGAGTAGTCCATCGGGCGTGCGTAGGAACATGGCTTCTCGCTCCAGCTGAGTCGCCCCTGTTGCGCGGGACTTTGCCGTCCGGTCCCGTCTGCCTCGCGGCCTCCAGCGCGGCGTGGTCATCCTCCTCGAAGGCTGGCGCCCCTGCCGGGCTCCTCGCTACCGGGAGTGTCGACGGCGCTCTCGAACCGCTTGGCGGTCTCGTAGTCGTCGCAGGGGGCGGTGTCCCGACTCGGGGCCATCCGCGGCCGGTCGTCGAAAGCCGCGGACGGGGCGCTCGCCGCCGTGCCGGTCTATGGGGCAGGAAGACGCAGCCGAGCTCCTGCCGCCTTCCTGCAGGCGGGATGGATCGGATCGCCGAGATGGGCCACCACCAGCTCTCCACCCAGCGAGTACACAACCGCCTCCTCGGTGCACAGGGCGGTCGCTCGCTGGCCGGGGCGCAGGTCCTCGGTCCAGGCCACCAGACAGTACGGACCCATGCCCGTGATGGCCAGCACCAGACGGCCTCGGATCATGCATCCTCCTGACCCGTCTGCGCCTGTAGCGCTCGCAGCCGCATCAGACCATCCCCGGCAGGTGGTCGAAGGCGCTGGCCCTGGCGCCTTCGCGGAAGGCATCCACCGAGGCCTGCGTCGTCAGGATGCGGTGGGTGCGCGGGCCACGGGGAGACACCCACTCATCCCTGATGATCACCACGACGACCCTGCCCTCGTGGTACCTCTCAACGGGGATCGAGCCGTTCTTCGCCTTGTCCAGGAATTCTGCCCACGCCCGTGGATCCAGCAACGCGGCGTTGGTGGGGTTGGTCTTCTCCCGCACCCGGATGCGCCCGCGCAGATGATCCCGCGTGACCTCCAGGCAGTTGCCCTGCGAGGAGCTGTACCGCAACCAGCCGCGACGAAGGATGGGGTCCATCATCGGTCTCTCCTCGCGCAGCCGCGCAGCTGCACGCCAAGCCCTTCAAGGTCGGGCGCATGGAGCGTGCGCGTGCATCCGCAGGCGAGCAGCGGGCACGGCCCTGTGGCGCACCAGATGCCGGTCTCAGTCCGGATCTTCCACTCGGGATACTCCGCGCGTAGCTTGGCGAGCACCTGCGGCTCTGGGTCCTTAGAGCCCGCCTGCTCGATCGTGAGCATGACGTGGTCTTCGACGGCCATCACGCCACCCCCACGGGGTCACGAAGACGAGGAGTGCTGCCGTCCGGTGGTCGTCCTGCCCCGCACGGTGGCCGTTCTCGCCGAGTCGCCGGCCTTGAGGCCGTCCAGCCCATATCGGCGGTCGAGCGCGAGGAAAGCGGGCGGCGGCATACCGCTCTTCGCGAGACGGCACGCGCCTGCCGCCTCGGCGGCCGATGCGGGCGCAGTTCGGTCCGCAGGTTGAGCCAGGCCGACGCGGTACGGCAGGCGGCCGCCAACGGCGACGTCGATCGCGCCCTCGCCGTCACCGGTTCCCGTGCCGTCGGCCGGGCTGCGATCAGATCCGGCAACCGGGGGATGGCGAGCGACTCCGCCACCTCGTCATCGTCATCGTCGAGATCGGGCTCGAAGCCCGCATCCCACCCATCCGGGTAGAGCTGCCAGCGCGGCTCCTCCCCGCCGGGAGCCATCGGCAGCTCGACGACGTCGCCGGAGACGGGCTCCTCGACGGGCTGTTCGTCGGCGGCGTTCTCGAAGGCCGGGGCGCACATCACGGGCGGAAACCAGTCGACGGCGGGCATGCGCCTGCCCCAGATTCCGGCGGCGCTCAGCAGGTCCCACCGCGCCGCGACCTGCTCGGCGTCCGGAGTGCGGTACTTGTGAGGCGCCACCGCGCCGCAGCCGGTCTCGCCGTGCTCGTACGGCGCGTGGCCGCACACCGCGCAGCCGAGGGGCAACGGCGGGCGCTCGGTGGAGAAGCATTGCCCGTAGGACGGCTCGAGGTCGACGTCGGCCAGCAGCGTGGCGGTCATGCCTGACCCCCTGCACTATCGGTGGCGGCCAGCACGGAAGCCAGGTCTTGGACCGCGCGGTGCGGCATAGGATCCGCCGCGCGGGCGGCGCGCGTAAGGAACTCTCGATGCCATGACAACGGCTCAGAGCTGGCCTCGACGAGCGCGAGCAGCAGGACCGCGCTGCGAGTGGGGCACGAGTCGGCCGCGTGGATCCAGCCCGCGGCCAGGTAGTCGAGGCAACTCCGGCTACTTCCCGGAGCAGGTATCTCGCATCGGCGCGCGGCTGTAACCGACCGGCTGCCTTCGCGTCTAGGGTTGTCCACGGGTCGCACCTCCGACGTGCGATCAAGGGCTCGGTACGGCGTCGCTAGCGCCTACCGGGCCCGTTTCGGTTGTAGGCCGAGTCTCAGGGCTCGTGCAGGTGGAGCATCTGATGGACAGACGAGGAAACCTTACTGCCATTCGCGAAAGGTAACAATACCTGTATCAGATCTGTGGACTGAATCCGGGCCGATCCGGGATGGAGATGAGCAGGTACGGTGACTGCTGAACGGTCTCTCGGTCCGGGAGGGAACGCATGACAGAGGCAGGCTGGGTAAGCGTTTCCGAACCATACGTGCGGCCTCGACGCCCAGGAGAGCCGGAGGCGTGGGCCCACGAAGCCGCCCGGCACGGCCACGTAGGCACGCATCGCCTGCTGGCAGTCGAGGAGGTCCAGCCGCCCAGGCGTGTCGCTGTAGCGCTCGGTCTGAGCGAAGGCGAGACAGCCGTGGTCCGCCGACGTCTTGTTCTGGTCGACGAGCAACCTACAGAGCTGGCTGACTCGTACTACCCGGCCACGATCGCCCGGGGCACCGGTTTGGCCGAGACGCGGAAGATCCGTGGAGGCGCGATCACGCTGCTCAAGGAGCTCGGCTATGCTGCGCACAGCGTGGAAGAGGGCGTATCCGCCCGACCCGCGAGTCAGGAAGAGCGAGAGCTCTTCGGGCTTGAGCCCGGCGACTGGGTACTCGTTCTCAACCGCGTGCTTCGCACTAGCGATGGAACGCCGGTCCAAGCCGATGTCATGACGATGATCGCCCAAGATCGCGAAGTGCGATACAAGACGATCATCCAATAAGGAGACAACGCCACCGTGGCCAAGCGGCTGGACTCCCGCCCCCGACACCAGCAGATCGCGGCCGAACTGCGCGCGCAGATCATGGCTGGCGAGTTGAAGGCCGGCGAGCAGCTCCCGTCCACCGCCCAGCTGGTCGACCGGTTCAACGCAGCGAACGCGACCATCCAGCGCGCCCTCAAGGCGCTCAAGGACGAGGGATTCGTACGTGGCCACCCAGGCAAAGGCGTCTATGTCCGCGAAAGGCAACCCTTCGTCGTCGAAGTACGCGCCTACAAGTTGCCCGGGCCACACGGCTATGAGTACGAGTTGCTGGACGTCCGCGAGGGCGTGCCGCCAAGCGACGTAGCGGCGATATTTGTGCCTCACGGCGATGAGCGAGCCGTCGTACGCCACCGTCTCTTGCTACACGACGGTGAACCTGTCGAGCTGTCATGGTCGTACTATCCGGCGAGCATCGCCGCGGGCAGTGCTCTAGCCGGCAGCCGGAAGATCCGGGGTGGTGCGCCGAAGGTGCTCGCCGATCTTGGGTTCCCGCAGCGACGGTTCACGGATCGCATCTCTGTCCGTCAGCCCACCGAGGTGGAGGTTAGAGAGCTCGATCTCCCACCCGATGTGCCGGTGTTTCGTCAGTTCCGCGTGATCTACAGCGATGCCGACCGGCCCGTCGAAGTGTCCATCCTGATCAAGGGCGGGCATCTGTACGAGCTCTCGTACGAGCAGCCAGTCGAGTGACCGGGCGCAGCCGTACAGCCTCCGGTCTTGGCGCCGGGTCACCGTTGAGACACGACGGCCACACATGACCTCGCACACGCCTGGACCGCCAAGGAGTTTCCCCAGCACAAGCTGGAGGACGGCTGCCTCTCTCCCGCCGCCGGAGTGGGCCGAAGCCGATCACGACGGGACCGTATGCCCCCATGATCTTGGGAGCAGTAGGGCCTCTGACCTGTGGATCCACAGGTCAGAGGCCCTACCGACGTGGCGGTGGTGGAGGGATTTGAACCCTCGAAGGAGTTGCCCCCTTACGCGCTTTCGAGGCGCGCGCCATCGGCCACTAGGCGACACCACCGTCGAGCAGCTTACCGGATGCGGCGAGATGCGAAGAACTCTTTAAGCACCGCACCGCATTCCTCCGCCAGCACACCCGCCACCACCTCGGGCCGATGGTTGAGCCGCCGGTCGCGCACCACGTCCCACAGCGATCCGACCGCGCCGCCCTTGTCGTCCGCCGCGCCGTACACGATCCTGTCGACCCTGGCCAGTACGGCGGCGCCCGCGCACATCGTGCACGGCTCCAGCGTGACGACCAGCGTGCAGCCGCCGAGCCGCCAGGCGCCGCGGGCACGCGCGGCCGCGCGGAGGGCCAGCACCTCGGCGTGGGCGGTGGGGTCGGCGGTGGCCTCCCGGTCGTTGCCAGCCGCGGCGAGGACCTCGCCGCCCTCCCCGAGGACGACCGCGCCCACCGGCACCTCGCCGCGTTCGGCGGCCAGCCGCGCCTGCGCCAGCGCCAGCCGCATCGCCTCGCCGTACGCGGAACTCATGCCCGGGAGGTCACCGCAGGCGGTCGAGCTCGTCGGCGAAGCCGAGCTTCTCGGCGATCACCGACAGGATGTCGGCGGGCAGCACGCCCTCCTCCATGCTGAGCTCCAGCAGCTCGTCGGCGGTCATCCCGAGGTCGGCGAGCAGGTCGAGGTCGCCCGCCGGCCGTACGCCCAGGTCGCCCGCCTCCTTGTCGGGGACCACGCCGGCGAACTCGGCGAACAGCTCGCCGAGCGAGTCGGGACTGACGGCGTGCGCGTCGGACAGGAAGACCCTGGGCTCCTCGTCGCCGGAGTAGCGGACGATGGCGAACCACTCGTCCTCCACCTCCACGCACAGCAGGGCCAGCTCGTCCCCGGTCAGCCCGAGGGCCTCGGTCACGGCGTCACCGAGGTCGTCGACGATCTCCGCGGCGCTCAAGTCGACCTCGGCGCCGGACCAGCCGTCGGGCGTCCTGACGAAAGCGGCGGCGAAGGTAGCGCTGGAGGGCATGGCCGAAGCTCCCGGATCAGCCGAAAACGGAGTCGATTGCACGTTCGAACGGCTCGGAGAAGCCGAGCCGCGCGGCGATGCTGGACAGCACGTCCTCGGGGTGAAGGTCGATGTCACCGGAGAGGATGCCCAGCTCCATCTCATCCAACCCGAGGTCGACGAAGATCGACAGATCCCCGGCGGGCAGCACCGTGTCCTCGTCGAGGATCTCGTCGAGCTCCTCCTCGTCGGGGATCGGCACGTCGAGGTACTCCAGCACCTGTTGCGCGAGCGGGTAGTCGAGCGCCGCGGCGATGTCGGACAAAAAGACGCTCACCTTGTCGCCCACGACCCGCAGCGCCACGAAGAACTCGTCACCCACGGCCACCAGGCCGATGGTGCCGCTCTCGCTGGGTTGCTGCTTGAGGGCGTGGATGAGCCCTTGCAGGTCGGAGGTCAGGGCGACCGGCAGCACCTCGGCGTCCCAGCACGCATCCTCGCGGTAGACCACGATGGCGAAGTCCAAGGCGTCCTCGTCAGTCATCAGCCCACCCCCACTGCGCATCGTTTCAGACTCGGCCACGCGGTGTCGGCCGGTCCCGCCAAATTGTGATCAAAAGCGAGCCGCCCCGGTGCCGGTGGCCTGCCCACAAGATAGCGTTGTCCCTTATGGAGACCCTTGTCGTCGATCATCCCCTTGTGGCGCACAAGCTGACGACTCTACGTGACGTCGGCACCGACTCTCCGACGTTCCGCCGGCTGGCGGACGAACTGGTGACGCTGCTGGCGTACGAGGCCACGCGCGACGTCCGGATCACACCGGTGACCGTGCGGACCCCGGTCGCCCCCGCCCACGGGGTACGGCTGGCCGCACCCAAGCCGCTGGTCGTGCCGATCCTGCGGGCCGGTCTGGGGATGCTCGACGGCATGACGAGGCTTCTGCCCACGGCGGAGGTCGGCTTTCTCGGCATGATCCGCAACGAGGAGACGCTGCAGGCCGAGACGTACGCCACGCGCCTGCCGGACGACCTGTCCGGCCGCCAGTGCTACGTGCTGGACCCCATGCTCGCCACCGGCGGCACGCTCGCCGCCGCGATCCGCTTCCTCTTCGACCGCGGCGCGGACGACGTGACGGCCATCTGCCTGCTGGCCGCGCCGGAGGGCCTGGCCTACCTGGACAAGCAGTTCGCCGACTCCGGGCGGCCGATCCGGGTGGTGACGGCCGCGCTGGACGAGCGGCTGAACGAGCAGGGCTACATCGTCCCCGGGCTGGGCGACGCCGGAGACCGGCTCTATGGTGTCGTCTGAGTAATCCTTTTCCATCGCCAAAGCTCGCGCCTTCGTTACATACTGTGTGTGTCCGGGTACGAAGGGTAAGGAAGTCATCTCCTAGGGGAACCGGTATGAGCGAGCGGATGGAAGCGGAGCCGAGCCCGTACGCCGAAGTTGAGTCCGCGCTGCGCGAGGAGTTCGCGGGCGTGCACTCGGCGTCCACGGTCACCCGCTGTGTCGAGGCGGCGCATTACGGCGCGCTCGAGGTCACCGGCTACGCGCACCCGGGACTCGTGGAGCGGATCGCACGTAAGCACCTTCACGTCCTCGCGCTCGTCGCGAGCGAGCGCGGCTGACTCGGCAAAGAAGATCGGAACCGTCCGGCGCAGTTACGCTTTACCCGGCCTGCCGGGTGGGTAATGTATTCGTCGGGTGGAGTGGGTATGTGGCACGGAGGCGACAGTGCAGGTCAAGAAGTGGCTGAGGTGGGGAGGCATCGCCTTCGTGGCGTACTTCCTCTTCGCGCGACCAACGGAGGCGGCCGACGCCGTCCGTGGCGCGGTCGACACAGTGTTCAACGCCGCTGACTCACTAGCTCAATTTGTGACCAGCCTCGCATGAGACTTGTGACCCACGGGGACGCTGCTCCGTCGTCGGTCAACCGCTACCTCCTCCCCCACGAAACGCAACACATCATGGTCCGGCGGCATCCGGCCGTACTGCTGCGCCCGGTCGCCGAGGTCCTCGGCGGCCTGATCATCGCCGGGCTGCTGAGCAGGCTGCTGAGCGGCAGCGAGAACAGCAACACCGCGCTCGTGGTGGTGTGGTGGCTGTGGCTGCTGGTGCTCATCCGCTTCGTCTGGAAGGTGGCGGAGTGGTCGGTCGACTACTTCGTCGTGACCTCCAAGCGCATCCTGCTCACCACCGGGCTCATCACGCGCAAGGTGGCGATGATGCCGCTGACCAAGGTCACCGACATGAGCTTCCAGCGCTCCCTCATGGGACGCATGCTCGGCTACGGAGAGTTCATCCTGGAGTCGGCCGGCCAGGATCAGGCCCTGTCAACCGTGCGGTACATCCCCTACCCCGAAACGCTGTATCTCGAGGTGTGCGCGATGCTATTCCCGGGCGAAGACAAGGGTGATGATTAATCCACTCAGGTAAGGATTTCTTCACGCAGGGATACCCGAGTGGGCTACTTCATGCAATCATTGCGTGTTGTTGACCCTTCCCCGCCTTGAGAGATGAGATGCCGAGTCAGGGAACAATCGGTGACCGCGTCCGCGGACTGCGGCTGAGCAGGCGGATGTCCCAGGCCCAGCTGGCCGGACCTGACCTGTCTGACAGTTATGTCTCCCTCATCGAGTCGGGCAAGCGCACACCGACGCCGGTCGTTGCCCGTCTGCTGGCCGAGCGGCTGGGCTGCACGACCGAGTTCCTGCTGCACGGCATCGAGCCGCGCCAGCGCATCGACACCGAGCTCGGGCTGCGGCACGCCGAGCTGGAGCTGCGCCACGGCGACCCGGTGGTGGCCGCCGAGCGGTTCGACGAGATCGTCAAGGCGGTCGGCGAGGAGAACGCGATGCTCGCCGCGCAGGCCAGGCTCGGACGGGCCCGCGCCCTGGAGGAGCAGGGCCGGCTCGGCCAGGCCGTCGAGGCCATGGAGCGGCTGCGCGCCGAAGCGGAGGCCCACCCCGAGCGGCTGGCCGACCTGCCGCTCACGATCGCGCTGAGCCGCTGCTACCAGCGCGCCGGCGACCGGCTGCGCGCCCGCGACCTCGGCCTGAGCGCGCTGCGCCAGATGACCCGGCTCTCGGTCGACCAGGGCGAGCTGGCCGCCGACCTGGCCGCCACGCTCATCGAGATGGGCGGCGAGGCCGAGGAGATCGAGTTCGCCCGCCGGGTCCTGGCCGCCTCAGGAACGCCGGAGGTTGTGGACCGTTCCGCGGAGATCCGCACGCTGTGGGAGGCCAGCAAGACCGCCGCCGCGGGCGAGGACTCGGCGCTGGCCGTACGCCTGGCCGACGACGCCATCGCCGCGGGCCGCCCCGTCCGGATCGCGCTGCAGCTGGCCAGGACCGCGATGCACTGGGCGCAGCTGGACGCCTGCCCGGTCGAGGAGGCCGAGCGTCACGTCACCGCGGCCGAGAAGGCCTTCTCCGTGCTGTCCGGCACCGTCCACGAGCTGGGCGAGAGCCGCGTCATCCACGGCCGCGTGCGGCTCAGGGCCGGCGACCCGGCCTCCGCCGGCGAGCTGGCCGCCTCCGCGCTGGAGCTGCTGGAGGGCGCTCCCGGCACCGTGCCCGCCCAGGCACACCTCGTGCTCGCGCGGGTGGCCATCGAGCAGCGGGCCGACGCCTCCGAGCACCTGCGGACGGCGCGCGAGCTGCTCACCGCGCTGAACGGCCCCATCTTCGGTTCCGACCGGCAGGCGGCGCGCTCCTGGCGCGAACTCGGCGACCTGTACGGCCGTGTCGGTGCCCGAGCAGACCAGACCGCCGCGTATCGTAAGGCGCTCGAGGCCGCCGGAGTCCGGTCCGTGCTGGCGGGGGTGACGGCCAACGCCGCCGTTTCCCGCTGACTCCGGAGTTGTGCTGAGGGCCCTGGAATAATTAGGGTCTACCAGTCATTGACTCATAGGATGACTGGGTTCCCCGGAGGAGGCGGACTGTGAGTCTGCGTACGGCGCAGCGGGCTTCGCTCGTCGACCAGGTGATCGACCAACTCAAGGAGCAGATCACCTCTGGCTCGTGGCCGATGAATCGCAAGATCCCGACCGAGACGGTGCTGGCCGAGCAGTTGGGAGTCGGCCGCAACACGGTCCGCGAAGCCGTCCGCGCCCTCACGCACGCGGGGCTGCTGGAGTGCCGCCAGGGCGACGGCACCTACGTCAGGGCCACGAGCGAGCTGTCCGGGGCCATGCTGCGCCGCCTGCGCCAGGCCGAGCAGCTGGAGATCCTCGAGGTCCGGCGGGCGCTGGAGGTCGAGGCCGCGCGCCTGGCCGCCACTCGCCGCACCGAGGACGACATCAAGCGCATCGACGCCGCGCTGGAGGCGCGGGAGCGGGCCTGGAAGTCGGGGACGCCGGAGGAGTTCGTCGAGGCGGACCTGGCGTTCCATATGGCGGTCGTGCACGCGACGCACAACCTTGTGCTGATCGACCTGTATGAGGACTTCTCGGCGGCGTTGCGTGCGAGCATCACGGCGGCTGGGACGTCGCTGAACAAGAGCTACATCCCCCACGACGCGATCGCGCGCGCCATCGCGGCCGGCGACGCCTCGGCGGCCGAGCGCGCGGGACACGCATGCATGGAGCACATCCTCATCGCGCTGACCGAGCAGGTGTAATTCTCTTCTTTTTGTACGGCGGGGCTTTTCTTTCTTCCTGTACGGCGGGGCCGGGTTTCGCCCACCCGCCGACCGGGGCCGGGCCCTGTCTAGGGTGACGCTCACCGGGTGTGCGTGGCCGGCCGCCGTCACGGCGTCTTCTTGGGCGATCGCCGTGGTTCCCACCCTGGGCGCCGTCCTCGTTGCGCCGGGCTCCGCCGTACCCCTTCCCGCCGACCCGGCGCCCGAAGGAGCGCAGTGCCTTGGGGCGGCGAGGCAGCAGCTCCTACGGCCCGTCACTCCTACGGCCCGTCACTCCTACGGCCCGTCAGAGCCCTACGCCGTACCAGCCACATCAGCAATGCTGTTCCTCCAGCACGCCAGCCCGCTGCCACGGCAGTGCGCCGCAGGCGCGACCACCGTGCCTCCGCCGGGGGAACGCCGCCAGGGAGCATGACCGGCGAAAGCATGGGCTCATGGGGCGGTTGGGTGGCTGTCAGGGGCGGAGCTGGGCGGCGTGGGTGAGGGCGAAGTCGTGGAAGGAGCGGGCCGGGCGGCCGAGCACGTCGCGGAAGTCCGTCGTGGTGAAGTCGCCCCAGCCGCGGGCGTAGGCCCTGCCGTACTCCACCGTCACCGCCGAGATCCACTCGCCGAAGCCCGCGTCGAGCAGCGCCCGGTGGACCGCGTCCTCCGGGAGGGGCCGGTAGGTGATGGGCGTGCCGTACACCTCGGTGAGTGTGGCGGCCGCGTCGTGGAGGGAGAGGCTGGCCGGACCCGTCAACGTGTAGGTCCTGCCCGAGTGGGCGGCCGGGTCGGTGAGGACGTGGGCGGCGAAGTCGGCGATGTCGCGGGTGTCGATCATGCCCACCCGGCCGTCGCCGAGCCCGCCGTACAACGTGTCGCCGTTGACCGAGCCGAAGAGGTTCTGCATGAAGAACGCCGGCCGGAGGATGGTCCAGCCCAGGCCGGAGGCCTGAAGCTCCAGGTCGGACAGGGCGTGGAGGCGGCCGTTGCGCGTGGGCGCGTCATGGGCGGCGCCGATGGCCGACATGCGCACGACGTGCCGCACCCCCGCCTGTCTGGCGGCCCACACGGCGTTCATGCTGGCGTGAGGGGCCTGCGGGCCCATCGCGGTCAGCAGCCATACGGTGTCCACGCCGGTGAAAGCCTTTTCAAGCGTCGAGGGATCGTCGAGGTCGCCCACCGCGACCTCCACCCCGGCGGGCGCCTTGGCGGGGTCGCGCACCAGGACCCGTACATTCTCGGTAGAAGGCAGGGCGCGCAGCAGGGCCGAGGACACGGTCCCGGTGGCGCCGGTGATCAGAATGGTCATGCGGAAATCCCCTCCTCAGAGGACAGCAGGTCGTCAATGGCTTCGAAGAAGGCACGGATGCCCGGCAGGTTGGCTCCCTTGGCGCGGGAGGCCGCGAAGTCCGCAGGCGAGCGCCACTCGACGATGTCGAGCCACTCGTCGCCGGGCAGGCGCACCAGTGTGGCGCCGAGGAATCCGGCGCGGTCGGCGCGGAAGTCCGCCAGCATCGCGGGCCGGGCCGCGAGCAGGGCGTCCGCTCGGGTCGCGCGGAACCTCGTCAGTTCGATCGTGCTCATGCCAAGACAATATAGTCAAATTTAGTGACAGTCAAGATTGGTGACTAAATATGCGGCGCAGTGAGCGGAAGCAGGCCGATCCGGATCTCGGCATCCTCATCGCCAGGGTGCTGTTCGGGCTCCAGCGGGAGATGTCCCGGGAGCTCAGGACGGACAAGAGCGGGCCTGGGCCCCGGCACGGGGCCGTGTTGGCGTACCTGGACGAGGAGGGCAGCCGCGCCACCGACCTGGCGGCGCAGTCCGGCCAGCACAAGCAGGTCATCGGGACGCTCGTCGACGACCTGGTGGCCATGGGGTACGTCGAGCGCCGGCCGGACCCCAGCGACCGGCGCGCCAAGCTGGTCGTGCCCACCGAGCGGGGGCTGGACATGATGCGCCGCTCGGACGAGGTCGTGGCGGCCATCGAGCGGCGCTACGCGCAGGCGGTCGGCGAGGAGGAGTTCGCCGTGTTCAAGGCGACGCTGAGGAAGCTCGCCGAGCTGCAGGTCACCTCAGACGCAACGACATGACCAGGTAGCGGAACTCCGGCTCCGCGTCGCCCGGCACGTCGGTGATCAGCGCGGGGCGGGTGGGCGAGTCCATGTTGATCCGCGCGTACTCCGACTCCACCCCGGTCAGGCCGTCGAGGAGGAACTGCGACTGGAAGCCGATCTCGATCTCGCCGCCGCGCAGGTCGCAGTCGAGCACCTCGACGCCGCGCCCCAGCTCGCCGCCGCCCGCCTGGACCGTCACCTGGCCCTTGGTGAAGGTCAGGCGGATGGCCGTGTTGCGCTCGGCGACCAGGGCGACGCGCTTGATGGCCTCCACGAAGGGCGTCACCCTGACGTCGGCCCTGATCGGCCAGTCGCCGGTGAGGCGGGAGCGGTAGTCGATGAACTGCTCGTCGAGCAGCCGCACGGTGGTGCTGCGGCCCACGCTCTCGAACCCGGCCACGCCGCCGCCCATGGCGATCGCGACCTCGCCGCCGCGCAACGCCTTGGCGACGTCGACCAGCACCCGGGCCGGGATCATGGCCGAGACGGAGACGTCGGCCCGCTCGGGCCGCCAGGTGAACTCGCGGGCCGCGATCCGGTAGCGGTCGGTGGCCGCCATCGTCACCGCGGTGCCGTCGATGTCGACCCGGACCCCGGTGAGCATGGGCAGGGTGTCGTCACGGCTGGCGGCGGGCGCGACCTGGCCGACGGCCGTGGCGAAGACGCCGCCTCCGATGGCGCCGATCTTGGGGGGCATCTTCGGCATGGTCGGGAAGTCCTCGACGGGCATCGTGACCAGGCCGAACTCGGCCGAGCCACAGGTGAGGACGGCCTCGGCGCCCTCGGTCACGACGTCGACGTGGTCGCCGGGGAGGCTGCGGGAGATCTCGGCGAGCAGGCGGCCGGGGACCAGCACGCTGCCCGGCTCGGACACCTCGGCGTCGACCGTGGCCTGGGCGGAGACGTCGTAGTCGAAGGCCGACAGGGTCAGCTCTTCGCCTGCTTCGAGGAGCAGGCCGGAGAGCACGGGCGCGGCGGGACGGGTGGGGAGCACCCGAGCGGCCCACGCCACGGCCTCGGCCAGCACATCGCGGTTCACCCGAAATTTCACCTGATCCACCCCTTCGCTCGGCGGGCCACGACAGCAAAGTATCGGCCGGGACCGACAATGCCGGTGCCATCGCTTGCTTGATCTTGCGAGTGGCGTGTGGTGCGTGGAGGCTCGCCGTAGGTGGTGCCCGCCGTACCCCGGCTTCTCACCGTCGTGGGTATGGGGAAGGGTCATGGGTGCGGGGAAGGGTCGTGGGCGCGGGGAAGGAAGAGGGCGGGGCGTACGGCGGGCCGTTACTTGACGGCGTTCAGGTATGCCAGGACGGCCAGGACGCGGCGGTTGTCGTCGTCCGAAGGCGCCAGGTCCAGCTTCGCGAAGATGCTGGCCGTGTGCTTGGCCACCGCGCTCTCGCTCAGGTACAGCCGCTGCGAGATCGCCGCGTTCGACCGGCCTTCCGCCATCGCCGCCAGGACCTCCCGCTCCCGCGGCGTGAGGCGGCCCAGGGGCTCGTGCCGCGAGTTGCTGGCCAGCAGCTTGGCGATGACCTCCGGGTCCATGGCCGTGCCTCCGTCGGCGACCCTGTGAACGGCCTCCATGAACTGCGAAGCGTTGAACACCCGGTCCTTCAGCAGGTATCCGACGCCGCCCGACCCGTCCGCCAGCAGCTCCCGGGCGTACAGCTGCTCGACGTGCTGCGAGAGCACGAGGATCGGCAGGCCCGGAACCCGCTTGCGCGCCTCCAGCGCCGCCTGCAGCCCCTCGTCGGTGAACGTCGGCGGCAGCCGTACGTCCACGATCGACACGTCGGGACGCAGCTCGACCAGCCCGCGCAGCAGCTCGGGGCCGCTCTCCACGGCCGCGACCACCGTGCAGCCGTGCGCCTGGAGCAGGTGCACGAGCCCGTCCCTGAGCAGGTAGAGGTCCTCGGCGATCAGGACGCGAACCGGCACCGTTCCACCTCGTCCGTGTGCGCCGCGGGCAGCAGCAACGCGAAGGCGTACATGATCACGCCCAGCGTGATCATAAAGGCGATAGTCGGCCACTGCCAGGCCGGGGGCAGGTAGAGCGCGAGGAACCACGAGCGGATGTGCTCGGCGTTGAAGATCTTGAAGCAGGCCGCGACCAGGCCCTGCGGGAACAGCGGGCACCACGCCGTGGCCCACAGGCCCAGGACCAGGGCCGTCTTCCAGCGCGGCATCTTCTTCATCCCGTGCCAGGGCGTGGGCAGCACCCCGGGGATCTCCATCGTCACGGTGGTCGGGCCGCCGGGCGGGCTGTGGAGGGCGAGGACCCCGTCGAAGGCGGCCAGCCGGCGTTCGATGCCGTACAGACCGCTGCCCTGGGCCGGGTCGGCGCCGCCGGCGCCGTCGTCGGTGACGGTCACGCGGAGGGCGGAGCCGTTGTGGCTGATGTCCACGAGCGCCTGCGTGGCGCCGCCGTGGCGGGCGGCGTTGGACAGCAGCTCGCTGACGGCGAAGTACACCGCGGCCTCGACGGGCGGCTCCGTGCGGTGGGGCAGGTCCACCTCCACGCTCACCCGCAGCGGGCTGTCCATGGCCAGGGCCCGCACGGCGTCGGCCAGCCCCCGTTCGGCCAGCACCGGCGGATGGATGCCGCGCACCACCCGGCGCAGCTCGGTGAGCGCCTCGGCGGACGCCTCGCGCGCCTTGGCCAGCAGGGCCTTCGCCGCCGCCGGGTCACGGTCGACGAGCTGCTCGACGGCGCCGAGCGTCATGCCGAGCGCCACCAGCCTGGCCTGCGCGCCGTCGTGGAGGTCGCGTTCGATCCTGCGCATCTCGGCGGCCTGGGAGTCGACGGCGATGCTGCGCACCTGCGTGAGGTGCTGGACCCGCCCGGCCAGCCGGCTGGCCGTGGTGTGGCCGAGCAGCAGCCGCACCCACAGCGCGTAGGCCCGCGCGGCGGGGCCGGGAAGCACCAGCAGGAACGGCACGGCCAGCAGCTTGGCCAGCGGGTCGAGCATGAGCCACAGCAGGTCCCGCCACGTGGCCGGATCCCGCAGCAGCCACCTGAACCGGCTGTGCCAGGCCGGATAGCGCGGCGTCCGGTACAGCGTGCGGTCCACCCGATACCACCCGTCGGGCCCCGGCCGCGGCGGCGGGGGCTCCGGCAGGTACGGCGGGGCGACCTCGATGCCGGACCACGCCCGCGCCTGCCGCCTGGCCCTGTCCGCCAGCGGCCTGACCATGCCGACCATGGGCGGGAACAGGAACACCATGCCCAGGCCGATCGCCAGGATCCCCAGGCAGAACGCGACCAGGAACGTCGCCGCCTCCACCGCGGCGAAGAAGACCACCACCGGTATCCGGGCGAGCGTTCGCAGCATGCCTCCAGTGTGCCCGGCGGACGGGACGGCGTCCTTGCACCTAGGTACACCCCTTCCGGGCAGCTGCCTGGATACCCGGCGGCAACGGCCGTCCCTAGCGTCGTGACCATGAAAGCCATCGAGGTCAACGGCCTCCGCAAGGCCTACCGCGATCACGTCGCGGTGGCCGACGTCAGCTTCTCCGTGGCCGAAGGGGAGATCTTCGGCATCCTGGGCCCCAACGGGGCTGGCAAGACGACCACCGTCGAATGCGTCGCCGGGCTGCGCGTCCCGGACGGCGGCACGATCAAGGTCTGCGGGCTCGACCCGCGCCGCGACCGGGACCGGCTGCGCCGTACCCTCGGCGTTCAGCTCCAGAGCGCGGAGCTGCCGGAGAAGATCAAGGTGTGGGAGGCGCTGGAGCTGTTCGCGTCCTTCTACGACTCCCCGGCCGACACGGCTGAACTCATCGAACGCATGGGCCTGGCCGCCAAACGGGACACCGCCTACGCCAAGCTCTCCGGCGGGCAGCGGCAGCGCCTGTCGATCGCGCTCGCGCTCGTGGGCCGCCCCCGCGTGGCGATCCTGGACGAGCTCACCACCGGGCTGGACCCGCAGGCCCGGCGGGACGCCTGGGAGCTGATCGAGCAGGTCCGGGCGTCCGGCGTGACGATCGTGCTGGTCACGCACTTCATGGAGGAGGCGGAACGGCTGTGCGACCGGCTCGCCCTCATCGACGCGGGCCGGGTGGTGGCCATGGACACGCCGTCCGGGCTCGTCGGCATGGTGAGCGACGAGCAGCGGCTGCGCTTCCGCCCCTCGGCCCCGTTCGACGACGCGCTGCTGCTCGCCCTGCCCGAGGTGTCCGACGTCCGGCGCAGCGGCGAGCAGGTCGTGGTGAGCGGCACCGGCAACCTGCCCTCCGCCGTCACCCTCGCCCTGGCCTCGGCCGGGGTCGTGCCCACCGACCTGCGGATCGAGCAGGCCACCCTCGACGACGCGTTCCTCGCGCTCACCGGAAGGAAGCTCACGTGACCAAGATCCTGGCCATCGAGACGAAGCTGCACCTGCGCGACGGCTGGTCGCTGCTGTTCAGCCTCGGCCTGCCGCTCATGCTGCTGCTGGTCATCGGCAACATCCCCGACCTGTCCAAGCCGGACCCCAACCTGGGCGGCCAGCGGTTCGTCGACACGCAGCTGCCGGCCACCATGCTCCTGCTCGGCCTGGCCACGCTGGCGTTCAACGTCCTGCCCGGCGTGCTGGCCACCTACCGCAAGCAGGGCGTGCTGCGCCGCATGTCGACCACGCCGGTGAGCCCGGCGTCGATGCTGGCGGTCCAGCTGATCATCAACCTCGTCGTGGGGATCGTGCTGGCCGCCGTGCTGATCGCCGCCGCCCGCCTGGCGCTGGGGTCCTCGGTTCCCGCGCACCTCGCCTTCGTGCCGGTCTTCGTCCTGGGTACGGCGGCGCTCATGGCCATCGGCCTGGTGATCGCGGCGGTGGCGCCCAGCGGCAAGGCGGCGCCGCTCATCGGCACGGTCGTGATGTTCCCGATGCTGTTCGTGGCGGGGATGTGGATACCGCGGGAGGTCATGCCCCCGGTGCTGCGGACCATCAGCGACTACTCGGTCGCCGGGCCGTTCGTGCAGGCGCTGCGCGACACCTGGGCCGGCCATGCGCCCCAGCTGCCGCACCTGGCCGTGGTGACCGCCGGGCTGGTGGTGTTCGGCGCGCTCGCCGTACGCCTCTTCCGGTGGGAATGACCCGTTAGAGTGCAATGATGGCGATCATCGCGCACATCAGCGACATCCACATCGGCGGGTCGGAGCAGAGCGTCGAGCGGGCGCGGCGGGTCATGGAGCGCCTGCGCCCGCTGCCAGGTCCCCTCGACGCGATCATCGTCACCGGCGACATCGCCGACCACTCCGAGCCGGAGGAGTACGAGATCGCCCGCGACCTGCTGCGGGCGGACGTCCCGGTGGCCGTGTGCCCGGGCAACCACGACTACCACCCCGAGATCTTCCAGAAGGTCCTCGGACCCCTGAACCAGGCCCTCCACCTGGACGGCGTGACGATCGCCCTGGCCGACTCCTCCATCCCGGGGCGCAACGAGGGCTTCCTGGCCGACGCGACCGTCGCGTGGCTGGACGAGGTGCTCTCGCGGCGGCCGGACGTCCCCGCCCTCGTCGGCATGCACCACCCGCCCATCAAGCTCGGCTTCCCGCTGGTCGACTCGATCATGCTCCAGGAGACCGGCCGCCTGGCCGCCGTGCTCGAACGGCATCGCAACGTCGCCGGTGTCCTGGTCGGGCACGCGCACACCCCGGCCACGGGCACGTTCGCCGGACGCCCCGTCGTCGTCGCCCCCGGCGTCGTCTCCACCGGGCTCACCGCCGCCGAGACCGCCTCCGGCATGCCCCTCGACTACGGCCTGCCGCCCGCCTACGCGCTGCACTACTTCGACGAGGGACGGCTGGTCACACACTTCCGTCCGGTTCTGTGACACTGAACCCATGGCCCAGGTTCCGTGGAACACCAAAGAGCTCACCGTCGGCCAGCTCGCCCAGCGCAGCGGCGTGGCGGTCTCCACCCTCCACTTCTACGAGTCCAAGGGGCTGATCAGCAGCAGGCGTACGGCGGGCAACCAGCGCCGCTACTCGCGCGACACCCTCCGCCGCGTCGCCTTCGTACGGCTGGCGCAACGCCTCGGCATCCCGCTCAAGACCATCAAGGAGGCCCTAAGCACTCTGCCGGACGGGCGCACCCCCACGCGCGAGGACTGGGCCAAGCTGTCGGCCAGGTGGCGCGCCGAGCTGGACGACCGCATCGAGCAACTGCAGCGGTTGCGGGACGACCTGACCGACTGCATCGGCTGCGGCTGCCTGTCGCTGGACCGCTGCGCCCTGGCCAACGCCTACGACCGGCTCGGCGAGCAGGGGCCGGGAGCGCGCCGCATCGACACCCGCTACGCGCCGCCCCGCTGCTGCTGACCGGACACGGGCCCGCCGCTGCCCTCCGCAGCGCCACAAACGAGCACGTCAGACCGGACGTTCACCCAGGAGCGGGGTCCGTTCACGCCGGCGCCGGCCCATCCACGTTGAACGTGGACTCGCCGACACCCGCTCGAAAGACGATGACATCGGCCGGCTTCGCGGAAGGGTTGCTCTCCCGATGCACGGCGCCCTTCGGCACATAGACGAAATCCCCCGGCCCCGCCTCCACGGTGTTCGAGCCGTCCGGACCGAAGTCCATCTTGAGTGCGCCGGTGAGGACGTAGATCACCGTCTCGTAATCGCCGTGATGATGCCAGCCAGACATCATGCCGGCCTCGGTACGCACGAACCCTGACCACATTCGGTCGGTGGCGAAAGCCTGCTGCCGATCCATCCCCGGTGTCACAGGCCCGGGCGTCCGCTCGGCCGGAGTCACCAGGAGGACCGGGTCTTGTGGCCGTCCCATGGCCACCTCCTTGACGGCTGGACCATACCTCACAGAATGACACCGGCCAGGTGGACGGCTCCAGGGAAGGGATGTCTGACCCGTCAGTGCTGCGCCATGTCCACGAAACGGGAGTAGTGCCCCTGGAAGGCGACCGTGACGGTCGCGGTCGGCCCGTTACGATGCTTGGCCACGATCAGATCGGCCTCGCCCGCCCTGGGCGACTCCCGCTCGTAGGCGTCCTCCCGGTGCAGCAGGATGACGACGTCGGCGTCCTGCTCAATGCTGTTGTGGACGGCGATGCCGTTGGCCACGAAGTTGTGGGTGCCCAGCACGGTCGCGTCGAACACCGGCTGCTCCCCCAGCAACTCGATCGAGGCCAGTTCGTCCCAGAAGACGTCGTTGGTCGCCAGCAGATCGAGGTCCGAGGCCTCCAGCACCTGAGCCACCCGGCCGACCCGTTCGCGGCTGGGCGCCCTCTTCCACAGCGCGGATCCGCAGTATTGCGTCTGCATCGCCGCGGCGAACTCACGCTGGCTCATCCCACGCTCGGCGAGCACCTCTCGCACGCGATCCCACACCTGCTTGGGCACCGTGTCGAGATTCGTGTTGCCCGTGATCCCGCGCAGGTGAGCAGCGCATGCTTCGGCCGCCTTGCCGCGCTCGCCGTACACGCCGATCTCGTCGAGGAACCGCAACTGGTTCTCGGCACCGTAGATGTACAGGTGGTAGCACGGACGGTGATTTCCTTTGCGGATCTCCCTGATCCTCGTCATCACGTTGAACCGGAGGAGCAGCCGGGCCACGTCGTCCACCAGCCGTCGGCTGGTGGATGAGTAGTAGATCCGGGCCTGCCCGACCTTGTCGTCCCACCACACGCATCCGTCGGTGGCCCACAGGTGGCGCAGGAACAGCGCCGCCTGGGTCTTGGGCAACGAGAACACCCCGGCCGGGACGAACTTCTCGTGGCTTCGCCGCCCGAACAGGCCGAGACCGTCGAGCCATTCGGCGATCGGATTCCGCCGGCCGTGCGTGAGGCGGAAGGGCGCCGGCAGCCTGAGCGAGGTGCAACGAGCGGCTTCATGGTCGTCACGGACGGCGGTGATGCCGAACCGTCTGGCCGCTGCCTGGCCGACGGCCTGGAGGTTGGCCTCGTCCGTGCTCGCGTAGCGGATGGGCTGGCGCCGCACCATGGACCCGTCACCGATCATGTGCGCGAGGAGCAGCACCTCGTCGTCGTCCCACGGCACGATGGTCAGCGGAGGCGGGACATGGCGCGGCACGGCCACGCGCGTGCCCGGCGTGAGGTCCGCGACCGCCCGCCAGCCGTCGTAGGTCAGGAACGGGTGGTTGCCCGTGGCTTCCACCTCGCGGCCGGAGCGCAGGCGGACGCGGTAGACGGGCTTGACTCCACTGGGGAAGACGTGGGTCATGGTCCTCGGCACGAGCTTCAGCCTGTCGTCAAGGGACCACACCGGAACGTCCCTGGCGCCCGACTCCAGAAGCTCGCCCAGGGTGACCTCAGCTCCCGTGTCGGCACGGAGGATCCGCGTCCCGGCGGTCAGGCAACCCGATTCACGTAGGTCGCTCACTTGTGGGCGTTTGTCCGTGCGTTGTTCCGGACCGCGGTTGAGCTGCGAGATCGCCACGACCGGCACCTCCAGCTCCTTGGCCAGCAGCTTGATCGCACGCGAGATCTCCGACACCTCGTTCTGCCGGCTCTCGACCTTCTTCGGCGAGCTCATCAGCTGGAGGTAGTCGATGATGACGAAGCGCAGGTCGTGGCGCTGCTTCAGGCGGCGGCACTTGGCGCGGATCTCCATCATCGACATGTTGGGCGAGTCGTCGATGAACAGCGGTGCCTCGGCCACCTCGCTCATCCGGCGCGCCAGGCGGGTCCAGTCGTCGTCGCTCATCATGCCCGAGCGCATGGCGTGGAGGGCGACGCGGGCCTCGGCGGACAGCAGGCGCATGGTGATCTCGTTGCGCGACATCTCCAGCGAGAAGATGACGGTGGTCATCCCGTGCTTGATGGCGGCCGAGCGGGCGAAGTCGAGGCCGAGCGTGCTGTTGTGGGTGGGGATGCGGGTGGGCCCGGCCAGGTAGAGGTGGTCGGGGTTGTCGACCTCCACGCACCGGACGGGGACCGTCGCGACCGGGCGGACGGCCAGGATCTCCCGCTCCTCCAGGCCGAGGGCGGGGACCGCGGGCACCGCCGGCCGGACCCGGGTGAGTACGGCGGACAGGGTGCGCGCGATCTCCTCCGTCGTCAGCACGCCGGCGTCGGTTTGCCACTGGTGCGACCCGTCGGCCACGATCACGGCGCCGTCGTCGAACTCGACCTCGTAGCACGGCCTGCCGGTCATCACCTCGGTGGCCGCGACCACGCGCGTCGGCTTGCCGTCGCCGTCGAGCAGCTCGTCGCCGACTCGCACCTCACCCATGGTGGTCCAGCCGTCCGGGGTGGGCAGCGGCGTGTCGAGGGCCAGGGCCTTGCCGATGGCCGGACGCGCGGCGACGACGATCATCTGGCCGGGGTGCAGCCCGTTGGTGAGCTGGTCGAGGTCCTGGAAGCCGGTCGGGACGCCGACCATCTGGCCGCCGCGGTTGCCGATGGCCTCCAGCTCGTCGAGGGCGTGGGGCATGATCTCCGACAGCGGCGCGTAGTCCTCCGACGTGCGCCGCTCGGTGACCTTGTAGATCTCCGCCTGGGCGCGGTCGACCAGGTCGTCGACCTCTTCGCCGTTGCCGCCGTAGCCGTAGGAGACGATGCGGGTGCCGGCCTCGATGAGGCGGCGCAGCACGGCCTGCTCGCGGACGATCTTGGCGTAGTAGCCGGCGTTGGCGGCGGTGGGGACGACCGCGGTGAGCGTGTGGAGGTAGGCCGCGCCGCCCACCCTGGCCATCTCGCCGCGTTTTTGCAGCTCGTCAAATACGGTGACGGCGTCGGCGGGCTCGCCTCTGCCGTACAGGTCGGTGATGACCTCGTAGATGATCTGGTGGGCCGGCCGGTAGAAGTCGTCGGCTCGGATGAGCTCGACCACGTCGGCGATGGCGTCTTTGGACAGCAGCATGCCGCCGAGGACCGACTGCTCAGCCTCGATGTTGTGCGGAGGGGTGCGCTCGAAAGCGGGACCCGTCGGTTCGTCGTCGACCAGGCCGAGACTCATTTCGAACCCCCTTTCGAATCGAAGACTAGCCCACCGGTCTGACAGTTTTGCGAAGGGGCAGCTCGACGGCAACGTGAGCTGTGGACAACGCTGTGCAGGAGTTGGGGACGGGCTGTGGAACACTCCGGGCTTCCCTGTGGATACCGCCTGGGGATAAGTCATCTCGTCACTTCGAAAACGGCCGCTGGCCTGTGCAATCGCTGTCCACCGCCTGTGGAGGGAAGAAAGTTGGAGCGACACGCCT
This sequence comes from Thermoactinospora rubra, assembly GCF_002093975.1. Taxonomy (GTDB): domain Bacteria; phylum Actinomycetota; class Actinomycetes; order Streptosporangiales; family Streptosporangiaceae; genus Nonomuraea; species Nonomuraea rubra_A. The sequence goes on along the minus strand of NZ_KZ084324.1, from coordinate 98,388 downwards.
AGTAAGCTGCATACTAAGCCCATGCCCATTACAGCCCAGGACCGGGAAATCCTCCGGCTCGCCCTGCCGGCCTTCGGCGCCCTGGTCGCCGAGCCGCTGTTCCTGGTGGCCGACTACGCCATCGTCGGCCACGGCCTGGGCACCACGGCCGTCGGGGCGCTCGGCGTCGCGGGCGCCGTCCTGGCCACCATGGTCAACCTGTGCGTCTTCCTGGCGTACGGCACGACCGCGGCAGTGGCCCGGCAGACCGGCGCCGGCAACCACGCCCAGGCCATCCGCAGCGGCGTGGACGGGCTGTGGCTGGCCCTGGGCATCGGCCTGGCGCTCATCGCCGCTGGCTGGCCGCTCGCGCCCCAGATCGTGGAGCTGTTCGGCGCGGCCCCCGACCAGGCCGAGATGGCCGTCACCTACCTGCGCGTCAGCCTGCTGGGCACCCCCGGCATGCTGGTCGTGCTGGCGGGCACCGGCGTGCTGCGCGGCCTGCAGGACACCGTGACGCCGCTGGTCGTGGCGATCGGGTCCTTCGCGCTCAACGCCGCCCTGAACGCCTGGTTCGTCCTCGGCCTGCACTGGGGCATCGCGGGCTCCGCCTGGGGTACCGTCATCGCGCAGACCCTGGGCGCGGCCGTCTACCTCGTCGTGGTCCTGCGCCGGGCCCCGAGCCTGCTGCCCGATCTGGACGGGCTCAAGGCGGCCGGCACGGCGGGCTTCGCGCTGTTCATCCGCACCGTGTGCCTGCGCGTCGTGCTGGTGGTGGCCACGGTGGTCGCGACCAGGATGGGCCGCCCGGAGCTGGCCGCCTTCGCGATCGCCTCGCAGCTTTGGACGCTGCTCGCCTTCGCCCTGGACGCCATCGCCATCGCCGGGCAGGCCATCACCGGCCGCGCGCTGGGCGCCGGCGACGTGGCGGCCGCCAAGGCGGCGACCAGGCGCATGGTGGAGTGGGGCGTCTGGTCAGGCGTCGTCCTGGCCCTCGCCGTCATCGCCGCCCGGCCGCTGCTTCCCGGCCTGTTCGGCGCCGACCCCGAGGTCACCCGCGAGCTGCTGGCCGTCCTGTGGCCGGTGGCGCTCTTCCAGCCGATCTGCGGCGTCGTGTTCGTGCTCGACGGGGTGCTGATCGGCGCGGGCGACCAGCGGTACCTGGCCTGGGCGGGGGTGTGGAACACGCTGGCGTACCTGCCCGCCGCCCTGCTGGCCGCCACCCTGGGCACCCTCGTGGCCCTGTGGTGCGCGCTGGGCGTGTGGATGCTCGCGCGCCTGGTCGCCCTGGGCACCAGGGCGTACGGCGGTGCCTGGCTCGTCACGGGGGCATAGAACGGGGGTGTGACCTCTCACGGAGAACGCCTGGTTACAGGGGCGTGACCGTCCCGTGCTTGCCGGGTCCGGGAGTGGTGAGGCACTGTCCTTGAGCGAGGTGTGCCGTGACCACGATTCTGCGACGTCTGCCTCCCAGCGAGGCAACGGGCCTGCGCACCGGTGCCCGGCACCGGCTCGCGGAAGTGTACCGTCCTGCCGATCTCGTGGTGCTCGGACTCGGCGTGATGATCGGCGCGGGCATCTTCAGCATCGCGGGCCGCCAGGCGGCCACCACGGCCGGGCCCGGCGTGATCCTCTCGTTCATGATCGCCGGGATCGCTTGCCTGCTGGCCTGCCTGTGCTACGCCGAGCTGTCGTCCACGATCCCGGCCTCCGGCAGCGCCTACACCTTCACCTACGTCATCTTCGGCGAGGTCTGGGCGTGGATCATCGGCTGGGCGCTGCTGCTGGAGATGCTGCTGGCCGCCGCCGTCGTCGCCAGGGCCTGGGCCATCTACGCCGTGCAGACGCTCACCGACCTCGGCGTGGCCGTGCCGTACCCGGAGACCTCCCAGACCGTCCTGGCCGTCCTGATCCTGGCCGTGCTGACCGGGGTCGTCGCGCTGGGCGCGCGCATCGGCATCCGCACCCTGTGGGTCATGGTGGTCGGCAAGCTCCTGGCCATCGGGGCGGTCATCGTCGTCGGGTTCCTCCACTTCGACCCGGCCAACCTCGGCGACTTCGTCGTCGACCCGCGCCCGTCCACCACGCCGCCGGACACGGTGATCGACGTGGTGCTCGGCCAGAGCGCCGACTTCGGCTGGATCGGCGTGTTCGCCGCGGCGCCCGCCATCGCCTTCGCCTACCTCGGCTTCGACATCGTGGCCACGGCGGCGGAGGAGACCGCCAACGCCCCCACGGCCGTGCCGAAGGGGATGATCCGCAGCCTGGTCCTCGCCACGGTCATCTACATCGCCGTCGCCCTCGTCATGGTCGGCATGGTGCCGTATACCGCCATCGAGGCCCAGGCGCCACTGGCCAGCGGCTTCGCGAAGGTGGGCGTGAGCTGGATGGTCCACGTGATCAACCTGGGGGCGGTGCTCGGCCTGACCACCGTGATCCTCGTGCTCGTGGTGGGGCAGACCCGGGTGATCTTCTCCATGGGCCGCGACGGCCTGCTCCCCCGCGGCCTGGCCAGGATCAGCCGCCGCTACCACACCCCCACGCGGACCACGCTCATCCTCGGCCTGGTCACCATCCTGCTGGCGGTGTTCGCCCCGGTCCTGTCGCTGGAGGAGCTGGTGGTCATGGGGACGCTGTACGCGTTCATGTTCGTCGCGGCCGGCGTCATCGTCATGCGCCGCACGATGCCGGACCTGCCGCGCGGCTTCACCGTGCCGCTCTCGCCGTGGCTGCCCGCCTGCTCGCTGCTGGCCACCCTGTGGCTGATGGTCAACCTCAAGGTGATCACGTGGGCCTCCTTCGGCCTGTGGATGGCCTTCGGCCTGCTCGTCTACCTCGTGTACGGCAGGCGCCACAGCCTCCTCGCGCCCGGGCGGGCGGCCAGGGCGCCCGGCCGGGGCCGCCACCGGCGCTAGGAGAAGCGGCCGGACTCCAGCACGCTGCGCAGGAACTCCCGCGTGCGGGGATGCTCGGGCGAGGTGAAGATCTGCTCGGGCGGCCCCTTCTCCACCAGCACACCGCCGTCCAGGAAGCACACGGTGTCGGCGATCTCCCGGCAGAAGCCCATCTCGTGGGTGGCCATCACCATCGTCATCCCCGCGGCCTTCAGCTCCTTGACGACGGCCAGCACCTCGACCACCAGCTCGGGGTCGAGCGCCGAGGTGATCTCGTCCAGCAGGAGCAGCGTGGGCTGCGTGGCCATGGCCCGGATGATCGCCACCCGCTGCTGCTGGCCGCCCGACAACTGGTCGGGGTAGGCGTCGGCCTTGGCCGCCAGGCCGAACCTGGCCAGCAGCTCGCGCGCCCGCGCCTCCGCCTGCGCCCGGGGCACGCGGTGCACCCGGCGGGGGGCGAGCGTGATGTTGTCCAGCACCGTCATGTGGGGGAACAGGTTGAACGCCTGGAAGACGATGCCCAGCCGTTTGCGGACGTCGTCCGCGTTGATCCGGGGGTCGGTGATCTCCCGGCCCTCCAGGAAGATCGCGCCGTCGTCGATCTCCTCCAGCAGGTTGACGCAGCGCAGCAGCGTGGACTTGCCGGACCCCGAGGCGCCGATCAGGCACACCACCTCGTGCGGGCGCACCTCCAGGTCGATGCCGCGCAGTACCTCGTGCCCGCGGAAGCTCTTGCGCAGGCCCTCGATGGTCAGGACGGTCATGCTCCCCGCCGCCTCTGCGATCGTGCGGCCAGGTAGTCGGTGAGCCTGGCCATCGGGATGGTGAGCAGGATGAACAGCAGCGCGGCCACCAGGTACGGCGTGTAGTTGAACGTGTTGGAGGCGTGGATCTCCGCCTGGCGCAACGCCTCGACCGCGCCGACGGTGGCCACCAGGGCGGTGTCCTTCTGCAGCGAGACGAAGTCGTTGAGCAGCGGCGGGACGACCCTGCGCACGGCCTGCGGCAGCACCACGAAACGCATGGTCTTGCCGTGCGTCAGCCCCAGGCTCCTGGCCGCGGCCACCTGGCTGGGATGGATCGACTCGATGCCCGAGCGGAACACCTCGGCCACATAGGCGCCGTACGACAGCGTCAGCGCGATGACGCCCAGCGTGGCCTCGTCCTGCGGGATCCCCTGCAGCCGCAGCGCGGGCAGGCCGAAGCCGACGAGGTAGACGAGCAGGATCGTCGGGATGCCGCGGAAGACGTCGGTGTAGGCGATCGCGAGGCAGCGCAGCGGGAAGAACACCGGCGACCGCAGGCCGCGCACCAGCGCGACCAGCAGGCCGAGCAGCAGGATCAGCGGCTCGGCCACGAGGAAGATCTTGATGTTGAGCAGGAAGCCGTCGAGCACGTCGGGCAGGGCGTCGACGAAGTGGCTCGGGCTGAAGAACGTCTCGCGAACCCGCGGCCAGCCGGGCGCGTTGGCCGCGACCGTGACCACCAGCACCAGGAAGACGATCGTGGACGCGGTGGCGACCGACACCGAAAGGCGGGCGCGCCCGCGGCGCACCCGCTCCCGCTCGAGCTGCCGCTCGCTCTTGACCCAGGTCACTTCAGCTCAGGAGCGCCCGCCGCGGCGCTCAGCCACTGCTGCTCGATCTTGGCCAGCTCACCCTTCGCCTTCAGCGTGTCGATCGCCTTGTCGACGCAGGGCTTGAGCGGGCTGCCCTTCTCCATCACCAGGCCGAACTCCTCCGGCGCGCCGCCCGTCGCGCTGAACTGGCCGACGATCGCCGAGTCCTCGACCTGGGCCGCGGTGACGTAGAACGCCGTCGGCAGGTCGACGACGATGGCGTCCACCTGCGTGTTCTTCAGGGCGTTCACCGCGTCGATCTGCTTGCTGTAGACGTTGACCTTGGTGGTGGGCTTGATGACGTCGTTGACGGCGTCGTACGACGTGGTGCCGACCTGGACGCCGATCTTGGCGTCCTTCAGCTCGGCCAGCGACTTGGCCTGGGCGAACTTGGTGTCCTTCAGCGCGACGACGGCCTGCTTGACCGTGTAGTAGCCCTTGCTGAAGTCCACCGCCTGGGCGCGCTGGGGGGTGATGGAGACCTGGTTGATGTCGAAGTCGAACTTCTTGGGGCCGGGCGCGAAGGCGGTGTCGAACTTCACGGTCGTCCACTGCACCTCCGAACGGTCGAAGCCGAGCTCGCCCGCCACGGCGAACGCGACCGCGCTCTCGAAGCCCTGGCCGTTGGAGGGGTCGTCGTCCTTGAACCACGGCTCGTAGGCGGGCTTGTCGGTGCCGATCGTCAACTTGCCGGGGGTGATGAGCTTGAGCTGGTCCTTGGTGCAGGCCGTCGCCTGGGCGGGGGAGGCCGTGGAGGTGCCCGTCGCCGTGGTGGCGTTGTCCACGGGGGCGCAGGCTGCGGCCGCGAACGCCAGGACACCGGTTGCGAGCAGCAGCAGGGAACGGGGCATGGGTGGCCTCCAGAGGTGCAGATGTGGAACCTGGGGAATTCTACGCCGGGTTTGTCGGGATTCCGCCGTCGGGCCTGCTCACCGCAAAGGGTGACTCACCATCGGCCACCTCCCCGTCGTAGACGGTGGAGGGGCGGTCGGCGGCCAAGGCCCCGGCCGAGGTCCCGCCCGGGAAGAGGCGCTTGCCGTACGGCGGGCAGGAAACGCAACGGCCCTCGCCCCGCAAGGGGAGAGGGCCGTGACGAGGAGGAGAAGAGAAGAGAAAGGCGGGGCGTCAGCCGGCGGCGACGACCTCGACGTCGAGGGCCGCCGAGACCTCCGGGTGCAGCTTGACGCTGACCCGGTGGGAGCCGACGCTCTTGATCGGGTTGACGATCTCGATGCGGCGGCGGTCGAGCTCGGGCCCGCCCGCCTTCTTGACCGCCTCGGCGATGTCGGCCGTGGTGACGGAGCCGAAGAGGCGGCCGGACTCGCCGGCGCGGGTGGCCAGCCTGACCTTGAGCGCGCCGAGCTGGCCGGCGACCTCCTTGGCGGTGCCGAGGTCGCGGATGGCCCGCGCGTCGCGCGCCTTCTTGATGCTCTCGATCTGCTTCTCGCCGCCGCGGGTCCAGCGGATCGCGAAGCCGCGCGGAAGGAGGTAGTTGCGGCCGTAGCCGTCCTTGACCTCGACGATGTCACCGGGGGCGCCGAGGCCGGTGACCTCGGTGGTGAGGATGAGCTTCATATCGCAAAGACCTCCTTAGCGCGCGGTGCTCGTGTAGGGCAGCAGGGCCACCTCACGGGCGTTCTTGATCGCGGTGGCCACGTCGCGCTGGTGCTGGGTGCAGTTGCCCGTCACCCGGCGCGCACGGATCTTGCCGCGGTCGGAGATGAACTTCCGCAGCAGGGCCGTGTCCTTGTAATCGACGTAGGAGATCTTCTCGTGGCAGAACAGGCAAACCTTCTTCTTGGGCTTGCGCAGTGCCGGCTTGGCCATCGTGGTGCTCCTTTGAGAGCCCCGCCAACAGGCGGGAATGGACTCGGACTGGTGATGGGTCAGAAGGGAGGCTCGTCGCTGAAGTCGCCCCCGCCGAAGCCGCCGCCACCCTGCGGAGCGCCGCCGCCGCTGAAGCCGCCGCCCTGGGGCGGGGTCGGCGTGGCGGTGGCCCACGGGTCGTCGGCGGGACCGCCGCCGAAGCCGCCGCCGCCACCCTGCCGGGAGCTGCGGTTGACCTTGGCGGTCGCGTTGCGCAGGGAGGGGCCGACCTCGTCGACCTCGACCTCGTAGACGGTGCGCTTCTCGCCTTCCTTGGTCTCGTAGGACCGCTGCTTGAGCCGCCCCTGAACGATGACCCGCATGCCGCGCTGCAGCGACTCGGCGACGTTTTCGGCCGCCTGCCGCCACACGTTGCAGGTCAGGAAGAGGCTCTCGCCGTCCTTCCACTCGTTGGTCTGGCGGTCCAGGAACCGCGGAGTGGACGCGATGCGGAACCGGGCCACGGCTTGACCCGTGGGGGTGAAGCGAAGCTCCGGGTCGTCGACCAGGTTGCCGACGATGGTGATTACGGTGTCGCCTGCTGCCATGGCTAGCCTTCCTGCACTCTAGGTCTAAGGCTCAGGGTACGGCTGTCGCCCGACAAAAAGCCGGGTATCGCGACTAGTGCAGCTCCGGCCGCAGGACCTTCGTGCGCATGATCGCCTCGTTGAGGTTGAGCTGCCGGTCGAGCTCCTTGACCGTGGCAGGCTCCGCGGTCAGGTCGATGACGGCGTAGATGCCCTCGGACTTCTTGTTGATGTCGTAGGCAAGACGGCGACGACCCCACACGTCGACCTTCTCCACGGTGCCGCCGTCGTTGCGGACGACGCTGAGGAACTGGTCGAGGGACGGCGCCACGGTGCGCTCATCGAGCGACGGGTCCAGGATGACCATCACTTCGTAACGACGCATACGGGACTCCAACCTCCTCTGGACTCTTGCGGTCACGACCCTGTGCCGTGACAGGAGGAACGCTGACGCCGGTCTGCGGAGGCCCCCTTCGGCGCTCCGGCTCTCACAACGCAGCCCTGTCAGGTTACCAGCAGCTTCCCGATGGGAACGCCTAAGTAGATGGGACCAGATCCGCCTGCAGGGGGTGATCCGCGGTGCCGCATGTGCTCCAGCCCTCGGAGAACTCGGAGAACCAGAGGTTCAGGCTGACGCTCAACAGCGACGGCCGGTCGCATCCGCTCGAGAACACGCTCGCGATCTGCACCTTCGTCCTCGGCCTGGTGGCCTTCGCCGCCACCTTCTTCCCCGGCGGCCACGTCGTCGCCTCGTGGGCCGGCACCCTGGGCTTCGGCGTGGGCCTGTACTCGCAGTACATCTCGGCGACGACGGCCCAGCGCTCGCTCAACGTCGTCGGTCTCGTGGCGTCGTTCGTCGGGGTCGCGCTGGGCATCGCACGCGGCGGCTTCCTTCCCTAGCCCAGGTGCAGGTCACCGCCCAGCAGCGGGACGAACCACAGGAATATCGCTAACAGCGCCTCCGCCACGTCCTTGAGAAGCGCCGGGGTGATGTAGTCGTACACCCACGCCACGTAGATGCCGACGATGATGTAGATCAGGAATACCAGGCTTATCGTTCTTCTGCGATAGACAGCCATCGCGTCTCCTTGGTCATCAGGGGGCGCTTGGCGACTGCCCTTTTGCCTGCCGTTCAAACAGATTCGCCTGCCGTTCGAACGGATAGGCTCGGCGCATGGTGCGCATCGGAGCTCACGTCCACGGCGACGACCCCGTCGCCCACGCCGAGGCCGTCGGGGCGGAGGTGGTGCAGTTCTTCCTGAGCGACCCCCAGGACTACAAGCCGCCGGTCCTGCCCGCCAGGCCGATCGAAGGCGTCGACGTCTACGTCCACGCGCCCTACCGGATCAACGTGGCCACCACCAACAACCGCATCAGGATCCCCAGCAGGAAGCTGCTGCAGCAGCACCTGGAGGCGGCGGCGAGCATCGGCGCCAAGGGCCTGGTCGTCCACGGCGGCCACCTGAACAAGGACGAGGACCCGCAAGCCGGGTTCGACAACTGGCGCAAGGTGTTCGAGCGGATGGAGTGCCCCGTCCCGGTGCTGATCGAGAACACCGCCGGCGGCGACAACGCCATGGCGCGCAGGCTCGACCGCATCGCCCGGCTGTGGGACGCGCTCGACGGCTTCGACGTGGGGTTCTGCCTCGACACCTGTCACGCGCACGCGGGCGGCGAGGAGCTGCTGAACCTGGTGGACCGGGTCATGGCCATCACGGGGCGCATCGACCTGGTCCACTGCAACGACTCGCGCGACGCCTTCGACTCCGGCGCCGACCGCCACGCCAACCTCGGCGCCGGCACGATCGACACCGAGCTGATCCTGGCGGTGTGCCGGGCGGCGGGCGCGCCTATCGTGGTGGAGACCCCGGCGGAGGGGCAGGCCGACGACATCGCCCTGCTGCGCAAGCACCTGTCCACGACCTGAGCACTTGTCCACAACCTGTGGACAAAATTCTGGATGATCTCAGGTTTGCTCAGCGGGCGAGCGGGAACCGGTCGGCGGCCCCGTCGAACACGCCTCCGGCCTGGTCGTCGACGCCGCCCAGCCGTACCACGTCCTTGTCCGGCCGGAAGATGTCGCGCACGACGAACCCCATCATGATCGCCACGGTGACGAACCTGCCCCACACGGCCGTGAAGTAGGTGCCGTCGTCGATGCCCAGGTGCCGGGTGGACTCGTCCTGCGCGAGCAGGTAGAGCCAGATCGCGAAGAAGTACCACATCTCCGCGGCCTGCCACAGCGCCAGCGGCTTCCAGTTGGGCCGGGCGAGCACCGCCAGCGGCACCAGCCACAGCACGAACTGCGGCGACCACACCTTGTTGGTCATCATGAAGGCGGCCAGCGCCAGGAAGCAGATCTGGGCCAGGCGCGGGCGCCGCGGCGCCAGCAGCGTGACGGCGGCGATCCCCAGGCACAGCAGGCCCAGCGACGCCATCCCCAGCACGCTGACGTCGGCGGTGCCCAGGACCGGCCAGGGGCCCTCGTCCCGCCACGGCGGCGTCGTGGTCTGGAAGAACAGCCAGACCGAGCCCCAGTCGACGCCGCGTTCCTGCGAGAAGACGTAGAAGCGGCGCCAGCCGTCCCAGGCCAGCACCATGAACGGCACGTTGACCACGAGCCAGGCCGCCACGGCCGAGCCGAGCGTCACCAGGAACGGCCGCCACAGCATGGTCCGCAGCGCGAGCAGGAACAGCGCCCCCAGGAACATCAGGGGGTAGAACTTGGTGGCGACCGCCAGCCCGAGCAGCACGCCGGCGAGCACGTGCCGCCGCTGCGCCCACGCCAGCAGCGCGCCCATGGACAGGGCGCCGGCGACCAGGTCCCAGTTGATGTAGGCGGCGAAGACGACGCCGGGCGCGAGCGCGTACCACAGGGCGTCCCACCGGCGCGTGGGCCCGGCCACCGCGGCCATCAGCAGCACGCCCACGACCAGGCACAGCGCCAGCAGCAGCACGGTGAGGTCGTAGAACCACACCGCCTGCCCCACCACGTCGCCGGGCGCCAGCCACCGGGCGATCCACGCCATGACCTGCATGACCTCGCCCAGCACCACGGGGTACTCCACGTGCTCCTCGAACGGCACGTTCGCGAAGTACGGGTTCTGCTCGGCCAGGTGGCGGGCGAAGTAGAGCGGGTAGATGTCGGTGTAGCAGAAGTTCGAGTACGTCTGCACACCGTCGTTCCACCCGCCCGTACGGCAGGGCAGCTTGACCACGTAGGCCAGGACCGCCCCCAGGACCGCGAACAGTCCCAGGGGCAGGTACGGCACGGCCCTCAGGTACGGCGGAACGCGCACCCGGACGTCAGTCCTCACTCATCCTCACGTGTGGGTGTGGTCGCGCCCAATGGGTCGGACACCGATGGACCGCCGCCGGGCGGCCCGTTCCCGTTGCCGTTGTCCTGCCCCCAGCCGTTCCCGTCGCCGTTGCCCTGGGAGCCGTCGCCGAACGGGTCGCCCTGGTCGTCCGGGATGCCGGTGTCGATGGTGGCGTCGCCGTCGTCGTCCCCGCAGATGCCCAGGATGCAGTCCCCTTGGTTGTCCGGGTTGTCGCCGAACGGGTCCTCCTCGACGGGGTCCGGCTTGGGCTGCGGCTTGGGCACGATGTTCTCGGCCACGCCGACGTTGGCCCGCGGCGGGAACTGCTCGACCGGCTTGCCCTGGTGGGCGGCCATCATGAACGCGCGCCAGATCTCGGTGGGCGGGCCGGCGCCCTCGAAGCCGAGCGAGACCTCGTAGGCCTCGGAGTAGGGCTTCTGCGGGGTGTACTTGGTCTCCTTGGAGGTGTCCTTGTAGCGCGACCACGGGCAGTGCGCGTAGCGCGGCTGGACGACCTTGCCCTTGGCCGTACGGCACTGCTCGCGGTACATGCCGACGGCGGCGACGTACTGCGGGGTGTAGCCGACGAACCAGGCTTCCTTCTCGTCGTTGTTGGTCCCGGTCTTGCCGGCCGCCGGGCGCCCGATGCCCTTGCCCGCGGCCGTGCCGCTCTTGAGCACCTCCGACAGCGCCACGGTGGCGTCGGCCGCCGCCTGCTCGGAGATCACGCGCTTGGGCGTCTTGTCCTCGACGAGGACCTTCATGGGCTTGCCGGTCTCGGGGTGCTTCCCGATCACCTCCTTGACCACGTGGGCCGGGTGGTACAGGCCCTTGTTGGCGAAGATGGCGTACCCGGCCGCCTGCTCCACCGGGCTCACCAGGGCGCTGCCGATGGCGAACTGGTAGTGGTGCTCGTGGATGTCCTTCTCCAGCCGCTCCTTGTCCAGGCCTGCGGCCTCGGCGAGCTCCTTGACGACCTGGAGCTGCTTGCCGGGGTGGTTCTCCGGCTTGTCGCCGATCGCCTCCTGGTCGAGCCGGTAGGCCATGGAGACGAAGGCCGTGTTGACCGACTCGGCGGTCGCCGTGATGAGGTTGACGGCCGGGCCGACGTTGTGGCTGTTGCGGATGCCGCCCTTCTGCTGGCCGGGCAGCACCGCCGGCACGGTCTTGTTGCCGGGGACGTAGCTGTCGAGGCTGTAGCCGGCGTTGAGCCAGGCGGCCAGCACGTAGGACTTGAACGCCGAGGCGGCCTGCTTCTTGGAGTCGAAGGGCTCGTTCCACGGGTCGGTCAGGTAGTCCTCGCCGCCGTAGAAGGCGACGACCCGCCCGTTCTTGGGATCGACCACGGCCAGGCCGGCGTGGAACTCCGCCGACATGCTCCGCATGCGGTTGACGACCGCGTCCCTGGCGAGCTTCATGAGCCGCCGGTCGAACGTCGAGACGATCTTGTAGCCGCTGGTCTCGACCTCCTCCCGCGTGATGCCCTTCGCCTTCAGCTCGCGCAGGACCTCGGAGACCATGTAGCCGTCGCGGCCCTTGAGGGAGTAGTCCTTGTCGTTGGCCTTGCGGACCTTGGGGAACGTCGCGGTGGCGGCGATGTTGCCGTACTTGTCGGGGAAGACGGTGGCCATGCGCCTGAGCACGTCGCCGAAGCGGTGCTTGAGCGCCGGGTCCTCCTCCGACCAGGCGGGCTGCTGGATCCTCGCGGCCAGGTAGGCGGCCTCGGCCGGGGTGACCTTGGCCGCGGACTTGCCGAAGTACGCCTGGGCGGCCTCCTCCACGCCCCAGGCCGCGCCGAAGTTGACCGTGTTGAGGTAGGTCTCGAGGATCTTGTCCTTGGTCAGCTCGTTGTCGACCTTCATCGCGACGAAGATCTCTTTGATCTTCCGCTGGATCGACACCTCCTGGCTGAGCCCGTCGTAGTAGTTGCGCACCATCTGCTGGGTGATGGTGGAGGCGCCCTGCAGCTGCTGACCGGTCACGGTCATCCACACCGAGCGGACCATGCCCGGGACGGAGATGCCCTCGTCCTCGTAGAAGGTGTCGTTCTCGATGGCGATGACGGCGTCCCTGAGCACCGGGTTCATCTTGTCCAGGGGGACGATCGTGCGCCGCTTGCCGATCTTGGCGATCTCGGTCTTGCCGTCGGCGTAGTAGATGGTGCTCGCCTGGGCCTGGGCGTCGGCCTGCGTGGCGGTGGGCACGTCGATGTTGGCGTAGGCCACGGCCATCATGCCGAACAGCCCGGCGGCCAGGATGACCATGCCGGCCATGACGATCTTCCAGCTCGGCAGGTACCGCCGCCAGCCGGTGCGGCGGGGCTTGTCCTTGCCGGGCGGTCCCGGAGGAGGACCGGCGGGGCCGGAGGGACCCGACGGCCCGGAGGGGCCCGCGGCGCCGGCCGCCCGCCGCCCGCGCTGCGCCGTACGGGACTGGGCGCGCCGGGACCGCGGCGGGGCCGGAGGCTGGGGCTGGGGCTGGGTCAGGGGTTGGGTCCCCGGCTGAGTCTGGGGGCGGGGTCCGGGCTCATGGGGCCAAGGCTCACGCAGTCCGGGCTCACGCGGTCCGGGCTCGGGCGGGTAGGCCGCCATGGCGCCGGTCTCCTCGAAGGCGGCCTCCGGCCGGCGGGGCGGCTGCGCCGTACCCCAGGGTTGCGACGCGGGCTCAGGGGAGGCGGAACGGGGTGAGCTCGAGCGGCGACGCCTCCCTGGTCGAGCCGTCCCTTCGGGGTGCTCGGGGTTGTAGCTACTGTTACTCACACGTCCTCGCATCGTCGATTAGCACGGCGACCGTCAGGTGGTTCGAAGAACAACCTTGGCAGACCTCGACCACGCAGACGCGGAACTCGTCGTAATCATGGACCATCTCGACGCGCTCCGAGGCCGCCTTTGCCTGGCCGGCATGACCTCCTGACGAGTCTTCTCGGGCACGAGCCGCTTCCGTGACGTTCTCCCTGCGCGATCTCGGGCAGAGGCGTTCGGTCGGCGACTGGAAGCGTCCGGCCACATGTGGGAGGTACGGCTGTGCGTCACAGCCCGGCGAGCGGAGGACGGCACGCTCCGGTGCGTAGTCCACCACGCTCCCCTGTGACCACATGGGCGCCACATTACGGCTTTTTTCCGATAGCTCCCAACCGCCGAGGGCACGGGCCGATTGCACCATATAGCGAGTCGACGTATCTTCATGATGTATCGGCTCGATACATCGGCGCGAGAGGAGGCGGATTCAGATGGCCGGCGACCAGCGCAGGGTCCTCGAACTCGCCGTGCTCGGGTCGCTGCACGAAACCCCCCTGCATGGCTACGAGCTGCGCAAACGGCTCAACGCCCTGCTCGGCATGTTCCGCGCCTTCTCCTACGGCTCGCTCTACCCCTGCCTGAAGAGCCTGCTGGAGCGCGGGCTCATCGCCGAGGAGCACCCCGCCGCCGTCACCGGACGGTCCAAGATCGTCTACAAGCTCACGGCGGAGGGCAAGGAGCGGCTGCAGGAAATGCTGACGCAGGCGGGCCCGGCCACCTGGGAGGACGAGAGCTTCGGCGTCCACTTCGCCTTCTTCCGGCACACCGAGGCAGAGGTACGGCTGCGCATCCTCGAAGGCCGGCGCAGCCGCCTGGAGGAGCGGCTCGAGAACGTCCGCGCCGCGCTCGCCCGCACCAGGGAACGCCTCGACAGCTACACACTGGAGCTTCAGCGTCACGGCCTGGAATCGGTCGAACGCGAGGTGCGGTGGCTCAACGAGCTGATCGCGACAGAGAGACGAGCCTCCTCCGATCCTCCGGAAGAGGCGCCACGAGATATGGATGAGTAAGGAGCGAGTGCGATGGGTTCGGTCCGCGTAGCCATTGTCGGTGTCGGCAACTGCGCGTCGTCGCTGGTCCAAGGCGTCCACTACTACAAGGACGCCGACCCGGCCACGCGCGTGCCGGGCCTCATGCACGTCAGGTTCGGCGACTACCACGTCGGCGACATCGAGTTCGTTGCCGCTTTCGACGTGGACGCCAAGAAGGTCGGCCGCGACCTGTCCGAGGCCATCGTCGCCAGCGAGAACAACACGATCAAGATTTGCGACGTGCCGCCCTCGGGGGTGGTCGTCCAGCGGGGCCACACCTTCGACGGCCTCGGCGAGTACTACCGCGAGATCATCGAGGAGTCCGACGAGGAGCCGGTCGACGTGGTGAAGGTGCTGCGCGAGACCCGGGCCGACGTCCTGGTCTCCTACCTGCCCGTGGGCTCGGAGGAGGCCGACCGCTTCTACGCGCAGTGCGCGATCGACGCGAAGGTGGCGTTCGTCAACGCGCTGCCGGTGTTCATCGCCTCCGACCCCGAGTGGGCGGAGAAGTTCACCGAGGCCGGCGTGCCGATCGTCGGCGACGACATCAAGTCGCAGGTGGGCGCCACCATCACGCACCGCGTGCTGGCCAAGCTGTTCGAGGACCGCGGGGTCGAGCTGCTGCGCACCTACCAGCTCAACTTCGGCGGCAACATGGACTTCATGAACATGCTGGAGCGCTCGCGCCTCCAGTCCAAGAAGATCTCCAAGACCCAGTCGGTCACCTCGCAGATCCCGCACGAGATGGCCAAGGCCGACGTGCACATCGGCCCGTCGGACCACGTGCCTTGGCTGGACGACCGCAAGTGGGCCTACGTCCGCCTCGAGGGGCGCTCCTTCGGCGACACGCCGCTGAACCTGGAGTACAAGCTGGAGGTGTGGGACTCGCCGAACTCCGCGGGCATCATCATCGACGCCGTGCGGGCCGCGAAGATCGCACTCGACCGGGGCATCGGCGGGCCGATCCTGTCGGCGTCGTCCTACTTCATGAAGTCGCCGCCCGTGCAGTACTCCGACGACGAGGCGCGCGACCTCGTGGAGAAGTTCATCAGGGGCGAGGTCGAGCGCTAGGACCTCACAGGCGCGCGGCGGGAGGCAGCTCCGCTTCCGGGGCCGCCTCCCAGCCCAGCGGGTCGGCGCCCAGCGCGTCGAGCAGCGGCACCTGCTCGCGGCACCAGGGCGAGATGGCCAGCAGCCCGCTGAGCACCCCGTCGGTGAACTCCTTCCACGGCATCCACCGCGCCTCGTCGACCTCCTCGGGGTTGAGCGACGGCGACCCCGCGGCGACCACCCGGTAGACGGGGCACAGCTCGTGCTCCACCACCCCGTTGCCCATCACCGCGCGGTAGGAGAAGCGCGGCAGCACCAGGTCGACACGATCGACACGGTCGGCGGCCAGGCCGAGCTCGTGGGCAAGGCGGCGCACGACGGCGTGCTCGAGCCGCTCGCCGGGCAGCGGGTGGCCGCAGCAGCTGTTGGTCCACACCCCCGGCCACGTCACCTTCTGCGAGGCGCGGCGGGTCAGCAGGACCCTGCCGTGCTCGTCGAAGACGTAGCTGGAGAACGCCAGGTGGAGCGGGGTGTCCTGGCCGTGGACGGACGACTTGGGGGCGGTGCCGGTCGCGTTGCCCGCCTCGTCGACCAGCACGACGTGTTCATCTGTGGTCACGCCACGAAGCGTACGTGATCATGATGGGTGACGGCGCCCCTTCCGCGACATGCGGTGGATAGGCTGACCTCGTGTCGTTTGTCGCCGATCTCCGCGTGGTCGCCCGTGGCCGGGACTTCCGGCGGCTGTTCGGCACCCGGCTGGTCTCCCAGTTCTCCGACGGCGTCTTCCAGTTCAGCGTGCTGGGCTTCGCCTTCTTCAGCCCCGAGAAGCACACGACGGCCCTGCAGGTGGCCGCCGGGTTCGCGGTGCTGTTCCTGCCCTACAGCATCCTGGGGCCGTTCGTCGGCGTCTTCATCGACCGCTGGTCGCGCCGGCAGATCCTCGTCGTCGCCCCGCTGGTGCGGGGCGGCCTGCTGCTGGCCACCGCGGGTCTGCTGGCGGCGAAGGCGCCCGACGCGCTGTTCTACACCGCGGCACTGTGCGTGCTGGGCGTCAACCGGTTCTTCCTGGCCGCGCTGAGCGCCTCCCTGCCGCACGTCGTGCCGTCCGACAAGCTGATGGCGGCCAACGCCGTCACCCCCACCGCGGGCACCGTCGTCACCTTCATCGGCGCCGGCATGGGCTTCCTCATGCGCGACCTGCTCGACGCGAGCACGGCCGCCATGATGGTCGTCTCCGGCCTGGTGTTCGGGCTCAGCGCGCTGGTCGCCGGGACCATGGGCCGCGACCTGCTCGGCCCGGAGTACGACCCGGACCGGCCGCAGACCCGCGAGGCCGTGCGCAACGTGGTCAAGGGCCTGGTCGAGGGCGGCAGGCACCTGCTGGGCCACCGCAGGGCCGCCGCCGGCATGGGCGCGATGGCCCTCCACCGGTTCATGTACGGCATGGCCACCGCGCTCGGCATCATCCTGTACCGCTACTACTTCACCGGCGGCGACGCCGACGTGGCCCTGCGCGGCATGAGCCTGGTCGTGGTCACCTCGGGCGTGGGGTTCTTCCTGGCGGTCCTGCTCACCCCGTGGGCCACCGAGCGGTTCACGATCGAGCGCTGGGTGCCCGCGATGCTCGTCACGGCCGGCGTGCTGACCGCGGTCCTCGTCGCCCCGTTCCAGGAGTGGGGGCTGCCCGTGGCCGGGTTCGTGCTGGGCGTCGCCGGCCAGAGCGTGAAGATCTGCGCCGACACCGCGGTCCAGCGCGACGTGGACGACGCCTACCTCGGCCGCGCCTTCTCCATCTACGACATGCTCTTCAACGGCATGTTCGTGCTGGCCGCGGCCCTGTCGGCGGCGATCCTGCCGCCCAACGGCAAGTCCTACCTGGCCGTGGCCGTCATCGCGGGCGGCTACCTGGCGGGGGCGCTGGTCTACCGGCTGGTCATTCCGCGGCCCGTGCCATCGCCTCGGTGATCCGCTCCAGTTCGGCCCCGGTGACCGCGTAGGGCGGCATCGTGTAGATCAACCGGCCGAACGGCCGCAGCCACACGCCCAGGTCCATGGCGGTCTTCTGCACCCTCGGCACGTCGACCGGCTCGTGCTTCTCGATCACCCCGATCGCGCCCAGCACGCGGACGTCCTTCGCGTGCCGTACGGCGGGCGCCAGGCCCTCCCGCAGGGCGGCCTCGATGCGGGCCACCTCCTCCCGCCACGGGCGCTCCTCCAGCAGGTCGAGGGAGGCGTTCGCGACCGCGGCGGCCAGCGGGTTGCCCATGTAGGTGGGGCCGTGCATGAGCACGCCGATCCCCTCGGCCACGCGGTCGGCGCACAGCGTCGCGGCGAGCGTCAGGTAGCCGCCGGTGAGCGCCTTGCCGACGCACATGATGTCGGGCCTGATCCCCGCGTGGTCGCAGCCGAACAGCTCGCCCGTGCGGCCGAAGCCGGTGGCGATCTCGTCGGCGATCAGCAGCACGCCGTGCTCCTCGGTGAGCTCGCGCAGCCACCTGAGGTAGGCCGGGTGGTAGAAGCGCATGCCGCCGGCGCCCTGGACGACCGGCTCGACGATCACGGCGGCCAGCTCGTCGCGATGCCGGAGAAAGGTGTCCTCCAGCTCGCGCAGGTATGCCTCGTCCAGGTCGCGCGGCGGCAAGCCGGCGAAGACGTGGCCGGGCAGGGCGCCGTTGAACAGGTGGTGCATGCCGTTGACGGGGTCGCACACGGCCATGGCGCCGAACGTGTCGCCGTGGTAGCCACCCCTGACCGTCATCAGGCGGGACCTGCCCGTGTACTGCATGGCCATCTTGATCGCGACCTCGACCGAGACCGACCCGGAGTCGGCGAGGAACACCCTGTCCAGGCCGGTCATCGCGGCCAGCCGGCGGGCCAGCCGTACGGCGGGCTCGTGGGTCAGGCCGCCGAACATGACGTGGGCCATGTCGCGCAGCTGGTCGTGGACGGCCTGGTTGAGGCGCGGGTGGTTGTAGCCGTGGATCGCGGCCCACCACGAGGACATCCCGTCGATCAGCTCACGCCCGTCGGCGAGCGTGAGCCGTACGCCCTCGGCCCTGACGACCTGGTGCACGGGGGCGCCGACGGCGGCGTACGGGTGCCACACGTGGCGGCCGTCGAGGGTGAGGATGTCGTCCACGGAGGCCCACTCTAGGGCGTGCGCCGAAGGCGGCTCAGCCGGAGGAGACCCCGTTGGCCCGCGCCCACTCCAGCAGCGCCTCCGTGGCCGCCTCCTTGCCGATGACGCCCTTGTCCAGCCGCAGGTCCAGCAGGAACTTGTACGCCTTGCCCACCAGCGGCCCCGGCGCGATGCCCAGCACGCGCTGGATCTCGTTCCCGTCGAGCTCCGGCCGGATCTTGGCCAGCTCCTCCTCCTCGGCCAGCCGCGCGATGCGCTCCTCCAGCTGGTCGTAGGTGCGCGACAGCGCCGCCGCCTTGCGCTTGTTGCGCGTCGTGCAGTCGGCCCGCGTGAGCTTGTGCAGCCGGTCGAGCAGGTGCCCGGCGTCGCGCACGTAGCGGCGCACCGCGCTGTCGGTCCACTCGCCGGTGCCGTACCCGTGGAAGCGCAGGTGCAGCTCCACCAGCCGCGCGACGTCGGCGACCACGTCCTTGGGGAAGCGCAGCTCCGTCAGCCGCTTCCTGGTCATCTGCGCCCCGACCACCTCGTGGTGGTGGAACGACACGCGCCCGCCGGGCTCCAGGCGCCGGGTCTTGGGCTTGCCCACGTCGTGCATGAGCGCCGCCCAGCGCAGCACCCGGTCGGGGCCGTCGTCCTCCAGGGCGATGGCCTGCTCCAGCACGATCAGGGTGTGCTCGTAGACGTCCTTGTGGCGGTGGTGCTCGTCGATCTCCAGGCGCAGCCTGGGCAGCTCGGGCAGGACGTGGTGGGCCAGCCCGGTGTCGACGAGCAGCCGCAGCCCCGAGCGGGGGTCGGCGCCGCAGACGAGCTTGTCGAGCTCGTCGCGGATCCGCTCGGCGGAGACGATCTCGATGCGCTCGGCCATGGCCTTCATGGCGTCGACCGCCGCCCCGTCGACCGTGAACCCGAGCTGGGAGGCGAAGCGGGCGGCGCGCAGCATGCGCAGGGGGTCGTCGTCGAAGGACTGCTCGGGCGTGCCCGGCGTGCGCAGCAGCCTGGCCTTCAGGTCGGCCATGCCGCCGAAGGGGTCGACGAACTCGTGCGCGGGCACCCGCACGGCCATCGCGTTGACCGCGAAGTCGCGGCGCTCCAGGTCGGCCTCGAGCGTCTCGCCGTACAGCACCTCGGGCTTGCGCGACTTGGGGTCGTAGGACTCGCTGCGGTAGGTGGTGATCTCCAGGAGCCAGCCGCCCTTGCGCACGCCGACGGTGCCGAAGTCGATGCCGATGGTCCAGACGGAGTCGGCCCAGTCTCTGACGATCTCAAGGACCCGCTCGGGGCGGGCGTCGGTGGTCAGGTCGAGGTCGTTGCCGATGCGGCCGAGCAGGATGTCGCGGACGGACCCGCCGACGAGGGCGAGCTCGTGCCCGTGCCGGGCGAACAGGTCGCCGAGTTCGTCGGCCACGGGCGCGATCTTGCGGAAGAGGTCGCTCATGGCGCGCTGCTGCGTCTGGGTCAGATTCGAATCGGACAAGCTGGGTAGGTCCTTCAGTTCCGGAACATATCTCCCGAGCCACATCGGGTCGGGGTTACCGTCGGTGGAGAAAGGAGCGCATATGAAGGACGCCCTGGCGATCCACCGCTGGCTCCTCGCACATCTGGTCCACCATGAGATCGTACGCCTTCCGCGGCCCATGACTTGCGTGGACGAGTTGCCCGAGTCGGTCTTCGCGGCTCCCGACAGATGCGTCGCCGTCACGGTGTTCGAGCTGTCGACCCGCGTGGGACCGGAAGCCGTCGCGGTGGTCTCGACGGTCGCGGCCCCGCCGCAGCCGGGAATCGTGGGCGGCCTTCTCGGCGCACGCAAGGTGCGCCACGCTCCGGCGTTCATGGTAAACGCGCTCACCGACTACGCCGCCGGGCTCGTCTGCCCGCTGCTGCTCCCCGAGAACCTGTCGATCCTGCTCGACGACCGCCTGCCGGGCGACGAGGAGCCCGTCTACACGCCCACCGGAGAGCGGTACACGGCTCTCGCGATCCGGGCCTTCGACCTGGTGTCCCTGCTCCCTGGAAAGTCGGTGGATCTTCGGATCCCGCATCCCAGGGGCCCGCGTGAGGCGATCCCTGTGCGGCACTGAGCCCGTACCATTGCGGGCGTGCGTCCTCGTAACCGAGCCCGGGCACAAGCGTGATCCGTAGGCTCACGCTCCTCGCCGTCCTGTTCGCCGCGTTGCTGTCCTGTCTTGCCGCGACGCCGGCCGGTACGGCTGCCGCCGCGCGGCAGGAGACCAGGCTGGCGATCAGGTCGATGACGCCGGACGTGCCGAGGAAGCTGACCGACCCCATCCGGATCTCCGGCACGCTCACCAACCGGGGCACCGCGCCCCTGCAGGGCGTCACGGTGCGCCTGCGGTTCTCCCCGCAGCGCTTCACCTCGCGCCAGGAGCTGGAGGCCTACCAGAGCGGCCAGCTCGGGACGGCGCGCGACCAGGGCTGGGGGGCGGGCGCCGTGGTGCTGCCCTCGGTCCTCCAGCCGGGCGGCTCGGTCTCCTGGCAGATCCAGGTCACCCCGGCCAACCTCCAGGTCTTCCAGTTCGGCGTCTACCCGCTGTCGGTGGAGGCGCTGGTGGGCGGGGTGCAGATCGACATCTGGCGGTCGTTCCTGACCTACGCGCCCGCCGAGCAGACCCCGCGCGTCAAGACCAGGCTGGCCTTCGCCCTGCCCGTGGTCGACGAGCCGCACCGCGCCGACGACGCCACCTTCCTCGACGAGGACCTGCGCAAGTCGCTGGCCGCCAAGGGGCGGCTGGCCGACCTGCTGGAGGTCGCGCGCTCGGCGCCCGAGTCCGTCACCTGGTTCGTCGATCCCGGGCTGCTCGACGACGTGCGCGCCATGACCCAGCCGTACGAGGTGCGGCTCAAGGGCGGCCGGGAGGAGCGGCGCGACCGGGATCCGCAGGCCGCCGCCTGGCTCGCGGCGCTGGCCGAGGCGCTGGCAGGGTCGCAGGTGGTGGCCCTGCCGTACGCCGACCCCGACGTGGTGGCGCTGGCCCACAACGGGCTCGACGAGCAGCCCGGTGAGGCCTTGGCCACGGGGACCGCGACCGCCAAGGCGGTGCTGAACCGCTCGACCGTCGGCTCGGCCGTGTACTGGCCCGTGGGCGGGCTGCTCGACATGGACGCGCTCGACCTGCTGGCGGTCTCGGGCGTCCGCACGGTGCTGCTGGCCCCGCAGAACGTGCCGCCCGTGCAGCCCGTGGCCACGCCCGACGCCGCGACGACCCTCGACACCGTCAACGGGCCGGTCACCGCGCTGGTGGCCGACGAGACGCTCAGCCGCATGCTCGACCCCGGCGTCTCCTCGGTGGCCACCCGGCAGCGGTTCATCGCCGAGACCGCGATCATCTCCGCCGGCCAGGTCACGCCCAAGTCGGTGGTCGTGGCCCCGCAGCGGCGCTGGAACCCCAACCCGCAGCACGTCGTGTCGCTGCTGAAGACCGCGGGCGCCCTGCCGTGGGTGTCGATGACGCAGCTGGGCTCGGTCAAGCCGGCCAAGAACGCCACCCCGCGCGGCACACTGACCTACACCGACGCCAATTGGCAGGCCGAGCTCGGCAAGGACTACCTCGGCAAGGTCAAGAAGGTGGCCGCCGACGCGCGGCTCACCCGGCTCATCGCCCCCTCGCTCACGCAGTCGGGCTTCGAGAAGGCCGTGCTGCGGCTCACCTCGGCCGGCTGGCGCAGGCGGCCCGCGGCGGCCGAGTCCGCGCGCAAGCTCGTCGACGGGCGGGTCCAGGATGTCCTGGAGGAGGTCGGCATCACCGGCACCGACCGGGTGCGCACGCTGGCGGGCACCGACGGGCTGGTGCCGATCAGCGTCCACAACGCCCGCGACGTCGACGTGTCCCTCCAGCTCATCGTGCGGCCGGACGGCGAGAACCTCGTCATCGAGGACTATCCGCGGACGCTCACCATCGGGGCCAGGCAGAGCGGCACCGTGCAGGTGCCGATGAAGATGCGCACCAGCGGCGACGCCGGCGTGACGGTGCAGCTGAAGACCGCCGGCGGCGAGCCGTACGGTAAACCGATCAAACTGCGCATCCGCACCACCGGTTACACCGGCATCGCGCTGTTCATCGTCGGCGGCGCGCTGTCGGTGATGATGGCCGCCGTCGTGATGCGGGTGCTGCGGCGCAGATCGCAGAAGCGGGTGGCGCGCACGGAGAAGGCCAGGGAGACTCAGCGCGTATGAGCAGGCTGATGAGGGCGAGCGCGATCATGGCCGCCGGTACCATGGTCTCCCGCGTCACCGGCTTCGTGCGCACGATGGTGCTCGCGGCGGCGATCGGAACGGCCGCGCTCGGCGACGCCTACAACGCCGCCTACGCCATCCCCTACGCCATCCTCGACCTGCTGCTGCTCGGCGTGCTCAGCAGCGTGATCGTCCCGATGATCGTCAAGGCCCAGCAGCACGACCCCGACGGCGGCCGCGCCTACGAGCAGCGGCTGCTGACGCTGGCGACGGTCGTCCTCATCGCGGTGGCGGCGCTTTCGGTGCTGGCCGCGCCGCTGCTCATCGACCTCTACACCGACTGGGCGCACGGCTCGCCGGAGTTCGAGACCGCGGTCGTGCTGGCCCGGTTCATCCTGCCGCAGCTGGCCTTCTTCGGCGTAGGCGCGGTCGCGGGGGCGATCCTCAACACCCGCGACAGGTTCGCCGCCCCGATGTGGGCGCCGGTGCTCAACAACGTGGTGGTCATCGGCGTCTTCCTGTACCTGGTCGTCACCGGGCCGAAGGACATCCGCGACATCAGCAACATCAGCGACTCGGAGCTGGCCCTGCTCGGCCTCGGCACCACCGCGGGCATCGTGGCGCAGGCGTGCGTGCTGATCGTCGCGCTGAAGCGGGCCGGCTTCTCCTTCCGGCCCCGCTTCGACGTGCGCAACGCCAGGCTCGGCGAGATGACCAGGGCGGGCGCGTGGACCATCGGCTACGTGGTGATCACCCAGCTGGGCTTCGTGCTCATCACCAACCTGGCCAGCAGCGCGGGCGACGTCGTGGCGGGCCACGGCATCACCCCCTACACGTTCGCCTTCCAGCTCTTCCAGCTGCCCTACGGCATCGTCGGGGTCTCGGTGATCACGGCGATGCTGCCGAGGATGAGCCGGGCGGTCGCCGAGGGCAGGCTGGAGGAGGTGCGCACGGAGTTCGGCTCGGGCGTCAGGCTGGTCTCCTGCGTGATGGTGCCGGCCTCGCTGCTGCTCATGGTGCTCGGCCCGGCGATCACCGTGCCGATCTACGCCCACGGCGCCACCCCGGTCGAGCACGCGATCTACATCGGCAACGTGCTGCAGGTGTACGGCCTGGCGCTCATGCCGTTCTCGATCTTCCAGCTGCTCCTGCGGGTCTTCTACAGCTTCGGCGACACCCGCACCCCGGTCTTCGTCGGCGCGGGCACCACGGCGGCGAGCGCGGCGTTGATGATCCTGTTCTACGCACTGCTCCCGGCCGAGTACGTTGTGATGGGTCTCGCCTTCGCCTACGCCGTGGCCTACACGCTCGGCGCCGTCGTCGCCTGGATGCTGGCCTCCCGCCGCGTCCACGGCCTCGGCGGCTGGTCGGTGGGCGGCTCCGTTACGAGGATGTACATTGCCGCGCTGCCCATGGCGGGGCTGGCCCTGGCGACGGTCTGGGGCGTCGGGCGGCTGTTCGGCGCGCTCGACTTCGTCACCTCGCTCATCATCCTGGCGGTGGGTGGCGGGCTGGGCATGCTCCTGTATCTCGCCGTCGCCCACAAAATGCGCATCCCCGAGGTGACCTCGATCGTTGGAATGGTGGCTGGACGGGTAGGCCGGTGAAGGATCTCATGCGGCACTACCATGGTGCCGGCACGCGCGAACGTAAGCAGGAACGAAAGCAGGAGGGGTGTGGCCGGAATCGTCCGGCCCGTCCCTCCTGCACGCAGGTGGTGACGTCATGAGCGGAACAGCGGTCCAGCCGGGCACCAGGCTGGCCGAGCGCTTCCGCCTGGAAGACCGCGTCACCGAGTCCGAGGGCGCGACCCTGTGGAAGGCCATCGACGAGGTCCTCGCGCGCCCGGTCGCCGTCCTCACCTTCACGCCCGGCTTCGAGCGCGCCGAGGAGGTCGTGAGGGCCGCACGGGCCGCCGCCCGGCTCACCGACCCGCGCCTGACCCAGGTGTTCGACGCCGCCGAGGAGGACCGGCTGTCCTACGTCGTCAGCGAGTGGGTCTCCGGCGAGTCGCTGGCCGACCTGCTGGCCGGCGGGCCGCTCGACCCCGAGCGCGCGGCCGGACTGGTGGCCGAGGCCGCCGAGGCGCTGGCCCACGCCCACGAGCGGGGCCTGCACCACCTGTGCCTGCGGCCGAGCCACCTGATCTGGACGACCGGCAACACGGTCAAGGTGCTGGGCGTGGCGGTCGACGCCGCGCTGGCCGGGCTGACCACCGACGACCCGGCGCGCGACGACGCCGAGGGGCTGGGCCGCCTGCTGTACGCCGGGCTGACCGGGCACTGGCCGGGCGACGAGGAGGAGGGCGGGCTGCCCGCCGCCCCCATGACGGACGGGCACTTCTGCACCCCGCGCCAGGTCACCGCGGGCGTGCCCGGCTACCTCGACACGATCACCTGCCGCGCCGCCCTGCCGGAGTCCCGCAGGGGGCAGGCCGCGCTGACCAGCCCGGCCGAGGTGGCCGAGGCGCTCAGCCGGGTGCCCAGGCCCATGCCGATCCCGTCCTCCTACGCCGAGCCGCCGCCCGCCGTGTCCCGCTCCGAGGGGCTCAAGGAGGACACTCCCGTACGGCTGACGCCGCCCCCGGCGCCGCGCCCCCGGCCGAGCATGGCCAGCCGCGCGCTGATGACGGTCGTCGTGCTGCTGGTGATCGCTGCGGTCGGCTTCGGCGCGTGGACGATCGGCCGCAGCCTGGGCAACCCCGCCGGATCCTCCGCGCAGCAGCCCACGCCGTCGGAGAGCTCCGCCCGGCCGGCGCAGCCCGCGCAGGTGCTCAAGCCGGTCAAGGCCGACGGGTTCGACCCCCTCGGCGACGACCACTCCGAGCACCCCGAGATGGCGCCGCTGGCCATCGACGGCAAGCCGGGCACGTTCTGGAAGACCACCTACTACAACAGCGCCGAGCTGGGCCGCCTGAAGGAGGGCGTCGGGCTGCTGCTGGACATGGGCAAGCAGGTCCAGGTCGGCCAGGTGAGCGCCACGCTGAGCGACAGCCCCGGCTCGACCGTCGAGCTGAAGGTCGGCGACTCCCCCGACCTGAAGGCGCTCAAGACGGTGGCGACCGGGGAGAACGTGTCGGGGAAGGTGACGCTGAAGCCCGGTGAACCCGCAAGCGGTCAGTACGTTTTGATCTGGTTTACGAGACTTCCAGCGGAAGAGGGCAGGTTTCGTGGCACCATCTATGACGTAGTGGTGCACTCTCCAGGAACGGCATAATCAGGAAACCCCTTGTGAATTCCCCACCCGAGACACCCTCGCAGCCGGTGAGCGACGCCGAGCTGCTCATGGCGCACATCAACGGGGATGCACACGCCTTCAGTGAGATCGTCAGGCGGCACCGGGACCGCATGTGGGCCGTCGCGCTGCGGACGCTGGGGGACCCTGACGAGGCGGCGGACGCCGTCCAGGACGCCTTCGTGTCGGCCTACCGCAAGGCGGGCAGCTTCCGCGGCGAGGCGGCCGTCACCACCTGGCTCCACAGGATCGTGGTCAACGCCTGCCTCGACCGCATGCGCCGCAAGTCGGTGCGGCCGGTGGCCGACGACGAGCTGATCGAGGCGGCGGAGCGCGACACCCCGCTGCCCGACCAGACCGGCGAACGCGAGGTCTCCCTGGAGGTTTCGGCCGCCCTCAAACTCCTTCCCCCTGACCAGCGGGCCGCGCTCGTCCTCGTCGACATGATGGGCTACTCCGTCGAAGACGCAGCTCAGGTGCTTGACGTCCCCAGCGGGACGGTGAAGAGCCGCTGCGCCAGGGGGCGCGCGAAACTCGCCCCAATTCTTGCGCATCTGCGGAACCGATCCGACCTGAGTCGCGTCTCATCCGCGAAGGGAGCAGAACTTCGTGACGGGTGATACGCACTACGATCTGGAGGTCCTCGCCGAGCTGGCGGAAGGCCTCCTGGACGCTGACACGGCTCGCCAGGTGCGAGAGCATCTCGCGGTCTGCGACCCATGCGGGGAGCGCCTGGCCGATCTGGCAGCGGTTCGTGAGGTGCTCGCGGCGATTCCCACTCCGGCCATGCCGATGGGTGTCGCGCTGCGCATCGACAAGGCCCTCGAAGCCGAGCGCGCCGGGGTGGCGGTGATGTCGTCGCCGGAACCGCCCGCGCGGCTCGGAGTGGTCGCTGACGACGGGACCGTCGTTCCCGCGCGGACGCGGCGCCGCCGTACGGCACGCAGGTGGGCGATGCCCGCCGCTGCCGCAGCGGCAGCGGCGGCGGTGATGGGCGGCGTCACGCTGTCCACGCTCAACAACAGCGCCACCGTCGTGGCCGCCTCGCCGAGCGCCTCGGCGTCGGCCCAGTCGCAGGCCGCCCGCGCCTACGACCTGACCGAGAGCGACCACAACTTCAGCGACGGCGACCTGAAGGAGCCGCTGAACGAGTACCTCGGACCCGCGAAGATCACCCAGCCGGTCGCCGAGACCGAGAACCAGGTCTCCAAGTGCGTGGACGCGGTCGAGAACAGGAGCAAGCTCAAGCCGTTCGCGGTGCACCAGGCGCTCTACAACGGCAGTGAGGCGCTCATCATGGCGTCGTGGCGGAACGAGGCCGCCAAGCAGATCAGGATCGACATCGTCGAGCCGTTCCACTGCAAGCCGCTGCGGAAGGCGGCCGTCGGCCGCTGGTGAGCCGCGCCGCTCGTCGGAGCCCGGTCCCGGTCTTCCGGGGCCGGGCCTTTTTCGCTCAGGGCCCGTTTTCAGGCAGGGCTCGACCTGGACATTCACGCCTCCGGTCGGGGCAGGGAATGGGCGACGCCTAGGATCTGTTGATGCCACTGGCTAAGAGGGGATTGACATGAGCGACGTCCGCAACGTGATCATCATCGGATCGGGCCCGGCCGGCTACACCGCGGCGATCTACTCGGCACGCGCCGAGCTCAAGCCGCTGGTCTTCGAGGGATCGGTGACCGCGGGCGGCGCGCTGATGAACACCACGGACGTGGAGAACTTCCCCGGCTTCCCCGACGGCATCATGGGCCCCGACCTCATGGACAACCTGCGCAAGCAGGCCGAGCGGTTCGGCGCCGAGCTCGTCGCGGACGACGTCGTCGAGGTCGACCTGCACGCCGATCCCAAGGTCGTCAAGACGGCCTCCGAGACCTACCACGCCAAGGCGGTCATCCTCGCCATGGGCTCCGGCTACCGCGAGCTGGGCGTGCCCAACGAGAAGCGGCTGTCCGGGCACGGCGTCTCCTGGTGCGCCACCTGCGACGGCTTCTTCTTCCGCAACAAGGACATCGTGGTCGTCGGCGGCGGCGACACCGCGATGGAGGAGGCGCTTTTCCTGACCCGCTTCGGGCGCATGGTGACCGTCGTCCACCGCCGCGACCAGCTGCGCGCCAGCAAGATCATGCAGGAGCGTGCCTTCGCCAACGAGAAGATCCGCTTCGTCTGGGACACCGAGGTCGTCGAGGTCCTGGGCGAGGACAAGGTCAGCGGCGTACGGCTGCGCAACCGCAAGACCGGCGAGGAGAGCGAGCTGGCCGCCGACGGGCTGTTCATCGCCATCGGCCACGACCCGCGCACCGAGCTCGTCAAGGGCCAGGTCGAGCTCGACGACGAGGGATACATCAAGGTCGCCTCGCCGACCACGAGGACCAACATCGAGGGCGTCTTCGCCGCGGGAGACGTCGTCGACCACATCTACCGCCAGGCCGTCACCGCGGCCGGCACCGGATGCTCGGCCGCGCTGGACGCCGAACGCTGGCTCGCCGAGAACGACAGATGACTCTCCGGAAACGACGGATGAGAGAGATGAGGAGCGCACCGTGAAGGCAGTAACCGACGCCACCTTCGAAGCCGAAGTCCTCAAGAGCGACAAGCCCGTGCTCGTCGACTTCTGGGCCGAGTGGTGCGGCCCGTGCCGCCAGGTCGCGCCCATCCTCGAGGAGATCGCCAGGGAGCACGGCGACAAGCTGGAGATCGTCAAGCTCAACGTCGACGAGAACCCCGAGGTCCCGCGCAACTACGGTGTGCTGCAGATCCCGACGATGAACGTGTACAAGGACGGCGAGGTGGTCAAGCAGATCATCGGCGCCAAGCCCAAGGCCATGCTGCTGCGTGAGCTGGAGGGGATCATCTAGGCGCCTTGCGGCGCGTCGCCGGCGGCCCTTCGCCCTTTCGGGGTGGAGGGCCGTTTCGGTGTGGGCCGGGCTTGGGGCGCGGGCTTGGGGCGCGGGCTTCGTGTGCGGGCTTTGTGTGCCGGGCGACGTCACATCGCCACCAACCGGCCCACCGGACCCAGGAGCCCGCCAGGAGCCGCCAGAAAGCCCTCAGACGGGCCGGAGGGCGCGCTCCGGCGTCATGGACCCCAGCAGCCTCTCCAGCGCCACCTCGACGTCCTCACGCCACGAGACGGCCGACTTCAGCTCCAGCCGCAACCGCGGGTACCGCAGGTGCGGCCGGATCGTCTTGAACCCCACCGACAGCAGGTACTCCGCCGGCACCACGCAGCTCGGCGACTCCCACTTCAGATCGCCGAAGGCCTCGATCGCCTTGACCCCGCGCCGGGTCAGATCCTTGGCCACCCCCTGCACCAGCATCCGGCCGAGCCCGCCCCCGGCGAACTCCGGGACGATGTGCGCCGTCATCAGCAGCACCGCGTCCGCGCTGACGGGCGAGGTCGGGAAGGCGACCGACCTGGGGCTGTAGAGGGGCGGGGCATACAGCACGAAACCGGCCGGAACCCCGTCCACATACGCGATTTTCCCGCAGCTCCCCCACTCCAGCAGCGTCGCAGAGATCCACGCCTCCTTCTCCAGCGCCGGATCGCCGTCCTTCACGGCGCGCTCGCCGCTGACGGGGTCGAGCTCCCAGAAGACGCACTGCCTGCACCGACGTGGCAGGTCGCCGAGATTGTCCAATGTGACGTTGGCCAGCCGACGCGACAACTACTGCCCCAATCGTTGACGTGGCGGAAAATCGCGCGAATACCGCCTCCCCAGCTGGCATCGTAGCCCAGCAATGGCGGAGGCAGCGGGATGGCGGGTCGGACGCCTGCCGTACCCTGGACTCTCGGATGTGTTTTCCACACCCAAGGAGGTGGACCGTGACAGAGGAAACGGATCACGGTCGGACGCCCGTGACCCATGGGTCGCGTATCGACGCCTTCGTGGATCGCTACGCGGCACGAGCTACCGGGATGGTCGCCTCCGAGATCCGAGCTCTCTTCGCCGTCGCGTCGAGGCCCGAGGTGGTCTCGCTCGCCGGCGGCATGCCGTACGTCACGGCCCTCCCCCTCGACATGGTCGGTGAGCTGGTCGCGGACCTGGTCACCAAACGCGGCCCGGTCGCGCTGCAGTACGGCTCGGGCCAGGGCGACCCGCATCTGCGCGAGCAGATCTGCGAGGTCATGGCACTCGAGGGGATCGAGGCGGGGCCGGACGACGTCGTCGTCACCGTCGGCTCGCAGCAGGCGCTCGACCTGATCACGCGGATCTTCATCGATCCCGGCGACGTGATCCTCGCCGAAGGGCCCTCCTACGTCGGGGCTCTCGGGACGTTCGCCGCGTATCAGGCGCGAGTGGTGCATATCGCCATGGACGATCAGGGGATCATCCCGGAGTCCCTGGCGCAGACCGTCTACGCCCTGCAGACCGCGGGGAGCCGGATCAAGTTCCTCTACACCATTCCGACCTTCCAGAACCCTGCCGGCGTCACGCTCAACACCGCGCGGCGTCAGCAGGTTCTCGACATCTGCCACCGTGCGGGGATCCTCATCGTCGAGGACAATCCGTACGGCCTGCTCGGCTTCGACGGGGAGCCCATGCGCGCGCTGCGCGCGGACAACCCGGACGGGGTCGTGTATCTCGGGTCGTTCTCCAAGACGCTGGCTCCGGGCTTCCGCGTCGGCTGGGCCCTCGCGCCGCACGCCGTGCGCGACAAGCTCGTCCTGGCCATGGAGTCGGCCGTGCTGTCCCACTCGTCGTTCACGCAGCTGGCGGTGGGCCAGTATCTGGCCACGCAGCCGTGGAAAGAGCAGATCAAGGCATTCCGGGAGCTTTACCGTGAGCGCCGCGACGCCCTGCTGGGGTCGCTCGAGGCGCTCATGCCGCCGGGCGTCACGTGGACGCGGCCCGGCGGCGGCTTCTTCGTCTGGGCGACGCTCCCCGAAGGGCTCGACTCCAAGGCGATCCTGCCGCGCGCCGTCGCCGAACGGGTCGCCTTCGTCCCCGGGACGGGCTTCTACGCCGACGGGGGCGGGGCGCGGCACATGCGGCTGTCGTACTGCTACCCGGAGCCGGAGCGCATCCGGGAGGGCGTGCGGCGGCTGGCCGGGGTGATCGAGCAGGAGATGCAGTTGCGCGACACCTTCGGCACGGGCTCCGCACCCGGCCATCCCGGGGTCGACACGCCGGGGCCGGNCGGGGGGGGGGAGCCGGTCGCGCGGGCTTCTCGTGGCTGGTTGGTGTTGTTTTCGGTCCGATGGATCGGCACGACGGCGGCCCCCTTCTGGGCTGGTTGGTCTGGGGCGGCCTTGATCTGGCACGGTTGTCTCGCGCTAGGCACGGCGCAATTCGGTGGCAGTCATGGCCGGCCACCGTTTGCCGATCCCGACGTATCGACTCCACATGTCGACCACGCCCACCGGCCACACTCGCCGGCCACACTCGCCGACCACACTCGCCGACCACGGCCCACTGATCACGCTCGCCGATCCGCCGAGGTCAGCCCACGCCCGCCGGTTCCGTGCCCGGCCGCGGCCTCACTCGGTCGCTCGTCCACAAAGCCTTGAGCGCTGATACCCCGGCGGACCCGCGCGCCGGTACGGTTGGACAGCGCGTGAGAGTGTGGAGGGCGTTGTGATGAGCGATCTTGGCCATGTGCTCGTGCTGGCCGGAGGGCTGTCGTACGAGCGTGAGGTGTCGCTGCGCTCGGGACGGCGGGTGAGCGAGGTGCTGCGGGCGGCGGGGATCGACGTGGAGACCCGCGACACCGACGCCTCGCTCGTGCCCACGGTGCTCGCCGACCCGCCGGACGCCGTCTTCGTCACCCTGCATGGCGGCGCCGGCGAGGACGGCGCGATCCGGTCCATCCTGGAGCTGCTCAACGTCCCCTACGTCGGCGCGGGACCGGACGCCTGCCGCGTGGCCTTCGACAAGCCCACCGCCAAGGCCGTCGTCCGCTCGGTGGGGCTGCGCACGCCCGACTCGGTGACGCTCCCCAAGGAGACCTTCCACGACCTCGGCGCGTCCGCTGTCCTCGCGCGCATCGTGGAGAACCTGGGGCTTCCCCTCTTCGTCAAGCCGGCTCGGGGCGGGTCGGCGCTCGGAGCCTCGGCCGTGCGGACGGCGGAGGACCTGCCGGCGGCGATGGTCGGCTGCTTCGCGTACGGCGACACGGCGCTGATCGAACGGTATGTCGAGGGTGTCGAGGTGGCCGTGTCCGTCGTGGACCGCGGCGACGGGCCGGTCGCGCTGCCGCCCGTCGAGATCGTGCCGGACGAGGGCGTCTACGACTACGCGGCCCGCTACACGGCGGGCCACACGGAGTTCTTCGCTCCGGCGCGCCTGTCGGCGGAGGCGGCGGAGGCGTGCGCCGCGATGGCGGTCACCGCGCACACCGCCCTGGGCCTGCGCGACCTCTCGCGCACGGACCTCATCGTCGACTCGTCAGGCCAGCCGCACTTCCTCGAGGTCAACGTGGCTCCGGGCATGACGGAGACGTCGCTGCTGCCGATGGCCGTGGAGGCCGCGGGCGAGGACCTGGGAACGCTGTGCCGTGACCTTCTGATGATCGCCGCCCGCCGCAAGCCTCAGACGTAGCGCCCCTCCCCGCTTCGCCTGCCTACCGCTCCCCCTCCCGGCTTCACATCGCCGCCTTCACACCGTGCCTGTCAAGCGATGCCGAGGGAGCGCCTTCCACACGAGCGCGAACACTCAAAGACCTCTCGCAAAGACCCCTTCATCGCTGGATCGACAACTTCGCCGACGCCCACTGGCTTCCGTCCGTCACGGCGCCGAAGGAAGTCCCACAGAACCCGCAGGCGTAGCCTGACCGTGTGCTGATCAATTCGACGTTTCCCAAGAGCTTTGCCAGCGACAACCACGCGGGCGTCCACCCCGCCATCCTTGAAGCCATCGCAGCCGCCAACACCGGCGATGCTCCGGCTTATGGCGGAGACGACTGGACCGCCGTCTTCGAAGACCGCATAAGAGCGGAGTTCGGCCCCTCGGCCGAGGGGTTCGCGGTCTTCAACGGCGCGGGCGCCAACATGGTCGGCCTGGCCTTGATGCTCGGCCGGTACGACGCCGTCATCTGCCCCTCCTCCGCGCACATCGCCACGCATGAAGCCGGAGCGGCCGAGCGCCTTCTCGGCGTGAAGCTCATCACCGTGCCGACGCCCGACGGCAAACTCCGGCCGGACGACATCACCAGCCGTCTCGGCGGCATCGGCAATCCGCACGAGGTCCAGCCGCGGGTGGTGTCCATCTCCCAGGTGACGGAGCTCGGAACGGTCTACACGCCTGACGAGATCTCCGTCTTGGCCCGGACAGCGCACGAGGAAGGACTCTTCCTCCACGTCGACGGTGCTCGCCTGGCCAACGCGGCAGCGTTCCTCGATTGCGAGTTGCGAGACATCACCACTGACGCCGGCGTGGACGTGTTCAGCTTCGGAGGAACGAAGAACGGCGCCCTCGCAGCCGAGGCCGTCGTCGTTCTCACGCCGTCGCTGACGGCAGGCGTGCCCTTCCTCCGCCGCCAGTCACTCCAGCTGGCCTCCAAGATGCGCTTCATCTCCGCACAGCTCTCCACGTTGCTCATGGACGGGCTCTGGCGGGAGAACGCACGCCACGCGAACGCCATGGCGCGCCGCCTCGCCGACGGCCTGACCGGCCTCCCCGGCATCACGATCGAGTACCCGGTGGAGTCGAACGCCGTCTTCGCCCGAGTCCCCACCGACGCGGCGACCGAGCTCCTGAAGCGTTACCGCTTCCACTACTGGGACGAGAAGGCCGGACTGGTCCGGTGGATGACGGCTTTCGACACGACCGAGGAGCATGTGGACGAGTTCCTCGACGACATCCGGAAGGCCGTGGGGTCATGAACGGGCTCTGTTTCACGTGAAACAGCGAAGACGGGGCTGATGGCGAGTGGCGAGGCTGCGTTCGTACCGCTGGGCCGCCCTACCTCGGCGGGAAGATTCCTCACGAGCCTTCCATGAGGCCTTCGAGGGAAGGTTCCGCGCATCACCGCCGTGCCGTCTCGAGCGAGTCAGAGGACGCAAGCCTGTCTTGGCTTGGTGCCATGCTTCTCCTGATGGAGTGCGGCCTGCGTGGGGAGCCGCATGGAAGGGTGGACGCGGACATGACTCCTGCCGAGTGTGCCGATGTGACGCTTGCAACGCGGATGCATGTGGCGTGCGGTACGGCTCGGCGGTCCCGCATCAGTGATGCGATTCCGGCCTAGGTGTGCTGTCTGGCCGAGGTGTGCTGTCCGGCCGGGGTGGGCTGGAAACGCACGAGAAGCCCGCGTTGCCGTACCGCATTGACCGAGGCCAGGGTCTGTCCGGGTGGCGTGCCGAGAGCGGAGTGTTTCACGTGAAACATGAAGCAGCGCCAGATGGCTGGGCAGGCACATCAGCTGTCACTGGCGAACGGCACTGCCCGGCTCGGCCGCCGCGGCCCAAGCCGGAGTACGGCTCGCGAAGACAAACGAAGACGAGAGGGGACACGCCAGCCGGTGCCCCATCAGAAGCGTGAGCCCACGCCAAACGAGAACCTTGCCTCCCGTCCCGGGCGCCTATGGCCGCGTCGCGAACACACGGAGCTCACGGACGGAACAACGGGAACGAGAAGCTGTGATCGTGGACGCGGACTGCACGGCGTTTCACGTGAAACAGTGCGCCGACCCGACTTGCCCGCTACAGCTCGGACTCGCGCATCGCCCGCACCGCGTCGGGAGCCATCGTCCCGATGATGCGCTCCAGGTCGTCGATAGTCGCGAACTCCACGACGATGCGGCCCTTACGAGTCCCCAGGTCGACCTTCACCTTGGTCTCGAAGTAGTCCGAGAGGCGGTCGGCCAGGCTGGCGAGGCCAGGAGCTGTGGGCCGGTTGTTCGCGCGCTTCCGTGTGGAGGACTTCTTGGCCGCCTTGGAACTGCCCATGGCGACGATCTCCTCCACGGCCCGCACCGACAGCAGTTCGGCGACGATTCGCTTGGCCAGCAGTACCTGCTGCTCCGGATCATCGAGGCCCAGGAGCGCACGGGCGTGGCCCGCGCTGATCGTCCCCGCGGCCAGGCGGAGCTGGACCTCCGGCGGGAGGTTGAGCAGGCGCAGCGTGTTGGTGATGTGGGAGCGGGAACGGCCCACCTTCTGGGCGAGCTGCTCGTGGGTCGCATTGAAGTCGTCGAGCAACTGCTGGTAGGCCGCCGCCTCTTCGAGCGGGTTGAGCTGCTCGCGCTGCAGGTTCTCGATGAGCGCGTCGCGCAGCAGGTCGGTGTCCTGCGTGTTCCTGACGATGGCGGGGATCTGCTCCAGTCCCGCGAGCTTGCTCGCGCGCCAGCGGCGCTCCCCCATGATGAGCTCGTACTGTCCGCCGCCCACCGACCGGACGACGACCGGCTGCAGGAGGCCGACCTCGCGGATGGAGGCGGCGAGCTCCTGGAGACGTTCCTCGTCGAACACCTCGCGGGGCTGGCGTGGGTTCGGGCTGATGGCTGTGAGGGGGATCTCCTTGAAGTACGCCCCCGCGATCGGCTTCGGCCCCAGCGCCCCGGCGGTTTCGCCCGATGCGGCCAACGCTCCGGCGCCGTCGACGACCGGCCCGGTCGGGATGAGCGCCCCGAGTCCCTTGCCCAACCCCCGCCGTTGCTGACTCATGCGTCTCCTCATCACCCGGCCGACTCCGGTTAGGGAGTGGTGTCTTTCCGCGTGATCCGCCTCGCTTGGCCTGACCACACCAGGAGAGGTTACCGTCGCGCACGCAACGGAGTGCCCGCTAGCCACACACGGTTCTCCTGATTTCGCCGACTGTGCCGTGCTGAGCGCTTCTGTGCGAGGTTGGACACGCCGTGATCCCCGCTCAGCTCCCGTCTTCGGCTGTTTCACGTGAAACAAGGCCTGGTTATGACCCCACGGCCTACCGGAGGCTGTCATGGATCATCCCTGGCGTTGTGTCTGCTGTGCTGACACAGTGGCCCCGACTCCCCGCGATCTCCCGCGACTTTCCACCTCGCCCTATGGCTTACTGCGTCCACCTGCGGCTTCCCATGCACTCGCCACCTCTCCCCCAGCACTGGTCTTTTCATGGGCGAGTGCCACGTGCTGCGACCGTGAGAGAAGGGGCGGGAGAAGGAAGGTGTGGATGGCCGTCGTAGGCGAAGCGCCCCTCATGGAGACGGCGACGCCACTGGGTCGGGCGTGGCACCCGTCGGCTACAGCGGCCATGCGATCACATGCCGTGCCAGGGTGTCGCCGTCCCGGGTGGCGTCGTCCTCAGTGTCGGCGTGCCGAGGTCTCGATGTGCCGAGGTCTCGATGTGCGTGGAATGGTGATGCGCGCAGCGGCCAGCGCGTCGAGGTGCCGGGCTGACAGTGGCCACGACAGACAGCGGGCCAGCACACCACAGTACGAGTGTGGCGTCAGTGCGCCGACATACGTGCAGGGGCCACGCGCTCAAGAGCCGACACATCAGCACGCCCAGCGAGCTGGTGAGTTCGAGCCAGCGAACCTGCACACCAGTGAGCTGCGGTGAAAGCGTGTGATCGGATGACCAGAGGTTGTGCGCAGTCGAAAGCGTTGGAGGAGGTTACAGGGATGTGAGCACGGCACGACAGGGCTGCTGGAGCGGGCTTGCTACAGCCTGAGCGTGCTGCGGAATCCCGCGAAGAACGAGCCGACCCAAGCGCCTCCACACGAGGCAATGCCGCCGGCGCCCTCAGGCGCCCGCGCTCTCGTCAACCGGCGACGAACCCGTGCCCGCCACCCGAGCTACCACAGGCGGACCCAGCCAGGGCACACCACGACAGGCGCCCACGACAAACATCCACGTCAGTGCGCCCAAGCCCACGGCAGCGCACCTCCATCAGCCGGCAATCTCGCGGCACCGACACACCCCATGGCCGACACACCCCGCAGCGCCGACACCCTGACAAGGTACGGCGAGTGCCGAAACGTCAGACGGCTGCGCCCCGGTAGGCGATCTCGCGTGCGGCCTCCATGTACGCCGTCGCCCCGCTCGAACCCGGATCGTACGTCATCACCGACTGTCCATAGCTCGGCGCCTCGGACACGCGCACGCTCCGCGGGATGACAGTGTCCAGCACCGTGTTCCCGAAGTGAGTCCGCACCTCCTCGGCCACCTGCGACGCCAGCCGAGTACGCCCGTCGTACATCGTCAGCAGGATCGTCGACACCCGCAACGACGAGTTGAGGTGCGCCTTGATGAGGTCGATGTTGTGCAGCAGCTGCGTCAGACCCTCCAGCGCGTAGTACTCGCACTGGATGGGGATGAGCACCTCTTCGGCGGCGACCAGCGAGTTGACGGTCAGCAGCCCCAGCGACGGCGGGCAGTCGATGAAGATGTAGTCGAACTCCGCGTCGAAGGCCGAGAGCGCACGGCGCAGGCGGGCCTCTCGCGCCACCATCGAGACCAGCTCGATCTCGGCGCCGGCCAGGTTGAGCGTCGCCGGGGCGCAGTACAACCCCGGCATGTCCGGCACCTCGCGGACGATCTCGGCAAGCGGCAAGTCGTCAATGAGGACCTGGTAGACGTCCGGGATGTCCCCGCGGTGCTCCGTGGCCAAGGCGGTGGAGGCGTTGCCCTGAGGATCGAGGTCGATCACCAAAACCCGCTCGCCATGCATGGACAGAGCAGCGGCAAGGTTCACCGATGTGGTGGTCTTTCCCACTCCACCCTTCTGGTTCGCCACCGCGATCACCCGGCGTTTGGGCGGACGTGGCCACATCTCGTCGCTGCCGGAAGGCGTGCTCCCTGCCAACGGTGCCGTCTGCGTCGCGGATGTTTCACGTGAAACCACTGAGCTGAGCGCCTCTCGTACCAACGGCGAATCACCGGGATTAAGGGGGGACTGGGTCACGATTGCCATCCTTTCAACAGGAGGCGGGGTCGTGCCGGGAAATCCGTTCCGCGACACGCCCAATTCCGGCCAACCTAGACCGGTCCGGCTTGGGGGCGCGGGACGGTCCGGCCAGCCGAGGCCTCGGGACGCCTCCGGCACAACCGTCACCTCCTTCGCCGGCGTCGGCCGCCGCCACGCTCCGGCCGACGGCCCGCCACCACCCGCACCAACGTGGCGGGCGGCTCGACCTTACCGTGCCCAACCGAGACCAGCTCGGCCGATCCGGCACCGGTGGCCTTCAAATCGGCCTCAGCCTCGGCGAGCTCCTCCGCCGCCCGCTCCCCCTTCATGGCGACGAGCTCCCCGCCTTCGTGAAGAAGGGGCATCGACCACCTCAGCAGCCGCCCAAGGGGAGCCACCGCCCGCGCGGTGGCGACGTCGAAGTCACGCTTCCCGGCGATCTCCTCGGCCCGGCCGCGGAGCACCTCGACGTTCGACAGGCCCAGCGCCGCGACACACTCTTCGAGGAAGACGGTACGGCGCAGCAGCGGCTCGAGCAGCGTGACGGTGATGTCGGGCCGTACGATCGCCAGGACCAGCCCCGGCAGTCCCGCACCCGAGCCGATGTCCACCACATGCGCCTTGTCGGGGATGACCTCCCCCACGACGGCGCAGTTGAGCAGGTGCCGATCCCAGATCCGGGACACCTCCCGCGGTCCCAGGAGGCCGCGGACCACGCCAGGACCGGCGAGCAGCTGCGCGTACGCCTCGGCTCGCTCCCAGGCCTCGCCGGTGAAGACCTCTCTCGCGATCGCCGGCGGCGCGGGCAGTTCGTCGCTCACTGATGGTCGGCCCTTCTGATGCGGATCGTCGTCCCAAGACTAGGGGGTCACGGAGGGTGCGCCTTCTCGGGAGCGCCCCGTTGTGGATAACCGGGTGACGGCCGGCTCGGCTTTCCATAGTGGCGGCGTGACCGTAGTGGCGGCGACCGTAGTAGCGGCGTGACCGCTGCTGATTGATCTCGTCCCGGGCGGCGCGCCACCCGAATGGCCGACCGCGGGGTCCGCCGCCGACCCGGCATGCCAGCGGGGCCAGGCCGCGCCCTCTCAGCCGCATTGTCTCGGCCGCACCGCCTTCAGCCACGCCGTCTCGGCAGCACCCTCTGGTGGCTGGACCATCCCATGAATGCCGACATTCCAGCGTGGCGCCCGGTCCAGAACCCGCGCACGCCACCCATGCACTCGCCCGCTGCCGGTGTGGGTTGCCCGCCGCACCAAATGCCCGCCGCACCAAATGCCCACCGCACCAAATGCCCGCCGTACCAAATGCCCGCCGAGGTGTCAGGCGCGCCGCCGAGCGAGCGCCCATGCATGCCGTACCGCACCCATCAACCGAAGGGAGTCGCGCAAGGGAACCGCAAGCCGTACCGCGTGCACGCGGGACCGGCCCGCCTGCCGTACAAAACGGAGTAAAACACACAAAAGGGAACCGCTGCCCTCTCCGTGCAGAGGACAGCGGTTCGCAGGGTGAGCGGGAGAAGCGTCAGGCCGGGAGGACGACGACGTAGCGGTTCGGCTCCTCGCCCTCCGACTCGCTGCGCAGGCCCGCGGCCGCGACGGCGTCGTGGACGATCTTGCGCTCGAACGGCGTCATCGGGTGCAGCGACTTGGGCTGGCCGTTCTTCTTCACCTGGGCGGCGATGTCGGTGCCGAGCTTGCTCAGCTCGGCGCGGCGGCGCTCGCGGTACCCGGCGATGTCGAGCATGAGGCGCGAGCGCTCGCCGGTCTGGCGGTGGACGGCGAGGCGGGTGAGCTCCTGCAGCGCCTCCAGCACCTCTCCCCCGGGTCCGACGAGCTCGTTGCCCTTGACACCCACGATGGAGACCAGCGCGCGGTCGCCTTCGACGTCCATGTCGATGTCGCCGTCGATGTCGGCGATGTCGAGCAGGCCCTCGACGTAGTCGGCGGCGATCTCTCCCTCCTGCTCGAGGGCTGCGACGTCGGGCACGGGCTTGGCCGCGCCCTGCTCGGCCTCGGTCATTCAGGCCTCCCCTTCGTGATGTACGGCGAGTCTAGGACTTCTTGCTGCCCGTGCGCTTGCTGCGGGGCTGCCGGGTGGGCTGGTTCCTGACGACCTTGGGCTCGGGCTTGGCCGGGGGCGGCTCCTCGGCCGGCGCGGGCTCGGACTTGCGCAGCTTGGCCAGCAGGCCGGGCTTCGGCTCGACGGGGATGAGGCGGCCGCGCTCGTCGAACTTGGGCATCGGGTGGCGGCTGTAGTACCAGTGCTGCTGGCCGAGCGTCCACAGGTTGGTGGTCACCCAGTACAGGATCAGGCCCAGCGGGAAGTTCAGGCTGAAGAAGGCGAACAGCGGCGAGATGTACATCAGGATCTTCTGCTGCTGCGCCATGGGGTTGTCGGGCATCTGCTCGATCGAGCGCGTGACGCTCTGCCTGACCGTGAGGAACGTGGTCAGGGAGCTCGTGGCCACGAAGAAGCCGATAATGATCTTGCTGGTGACGCTCTGCGTGGAGAAGAAGTGGTCGGAGATGCCCGCCGAGAAGATGTGGGCCTCTCGCGCGCTGGCGACGACGTCGGCCGGCATGCCGAAGACGCTCACGCGCTTGGGGTCCGCGATCGCGTTCAGCACGGTGAACATCGAGATGAAGATCGGGAACTGGGCCAGGATCGGCAGGCAGCCACCCAGCGGGTTGGCGCCCGCGCCCTGGTACAGCGCCATGACCTCCTGGTTCAGGCGCTGCTTGTCGTCCTTGTACCGCTTGCGCAGCTCCTGGACCTTGGGAGCCAGCTCCTGCATCTTCTTCGACGAGCGCATCTGCTTGAGGAAGAGCGGGAAGATGAGGATGCGCATCAGCACGGTGAGCGTGACGATGGTCAACACCCAGTTGAGACCGCTTGAGGGGGTGATGAAGGTGCTGTAAGCCTGGTGAATCCAGGTGATGACTTGGGCGATGGCTGTGTACAGCCAGTTCAGCCAGCTGAACTCCACCGAGCTAGCTCCCTTGCGCTTCGTGGGATCGTGGGGGCACGGGGTCGACCCCACCGGGATGGAACGGGTGACAACGCCCGATGCGTCGGACGGTCAGCCAGATGCCGCGGAGGGCACCGTGGACTGCGATCGCCTCCAGGCCGTAGGCGCTACAAGAAGGATAGAAACGGCAGCGCGGACCCAGCATCGGGCTGATGAAAGCCCGGTAGAACCGGATCGGGGCCATGAGGATCCGGGCGGCCAGGCTCGGTTCCGCAAGCTGCTCCATCATCTCTGTCCATCCGTCGAGCGCCGTTTGAGCACTCGGTCCAGCGCGAGGTCGAGTTCGGCGGCCAGGAGCTCGTGTCGCGCGGACGCGGCCGGCGGGTTGGCGCGTATGACAAGCAGGCTACCTCGTGGCAGCCGGTCCAGACGCTCCCGCATCAGGTGTCGGAGGCGGCGCTTGACCTTGTTGCGGGCGACGGCGCCGCCGACGGCGCGGCTGACGACGAACCCGACTTTCGGTGCCTCGTCCGTTGTCCCGGAGGCCGTGCTCGCGGCGGCTCCCCCGGCGCTCTGGGTTCCCCCGGCGCTCTGGGTGACGTCCGCCAGGTGCACGACCAGGGTCGGGCGGCCGGCGCGGACACCGCGCCTCACCGCGGCGGTGAAGTCCGCTCCGCGGCGCATCCGGAACTCTCGCGGCAGCACGGCAGACACCTATCGCCCGCCGGCACGGAGCGCCGGCGGGCGATCACGTCGAGCCTCGTGGGTCAGGCCGACAGCTTCTCGCGACCCTTGCGGCGGCGAGCGGCGATGATGGCTCGACCGGCCCGGGTGCGCATACGCAGCCGGAAGCCGTGGGTCTTCGCGCGGCGACGGTTGTTCGGCTGGAAAGTACGCTTGCTCACGGGTGGGCTCCAGGCTAAAAAATGCGGCCTCGCCTCTGGCGGGGACGCTTGACACACACGGTCCGCCGGCTGCCAGGGCGAGGGCATGCGAAAGTGCCGCCGCACGACAAGCCGACCGTCGTACGTTACGGGGCCACCGCCTCCCAGGTCAAACCGGGAGCGGTTATCCACTGATCCACAGGCCGGTTATCCACCGGTGCTGCGAGGTCCCGGATTTGTGCACTCAGGTACCACTAGGCTGTGGACAACGTCTTGAACACAGCTGTGCACAGGGTTACTGTCGGCCATTCCCAGCCTCAGGAGTGCTGTGCATAACTTGTGGATCTCCTGTGGAGCAGGTGTGGACGTCCTCCTGTGGAAACACGGGGCGGAGGCCCAGCCGTACGGCGAAGCAGGTGTGGATAAGTATCGCGGGGTCCGCGAGCGAGAGGAGGGGGACGACTCATGACCGGGGGAGAACTCGCGGCCATCTGGTCGCGCGCGATGCAGAACTTCCTCCCCGACAGCCTGCCTGTCCAGCAGCGGACCTGGTTGTCCATGGTCCGTCCGATCGCGCTGGCAGACGACACCATCGTGCTGGGCGTCCCGAGCGACTTCCTCAAGGACCTCATCGAGCGCAAGCTGCGCACGCTCGTCGCGCACGCGCTGTCGCAGGAACTCGGGCGGCAGATGCGGCTCGCGGTGATGATCGACACCACGATCGCCGACCAGCCGGCCGCTCATCCACAGCCTGAGCAGGCAAGTTATCCCCAGGCTGTGGACTCGCCCCGTGATTACGCACAGGCGCCGCAACCCCAGCATTTCCAGGCCGCCGAGCCCCCGCAGTACTACTCCCCCCAGCCTGAGCCGCGGCCGGTATCCACCGAATATCCACAGGTCCAGCCACAGAACCGGTGGGAGGCCAAGAGCACGAAGCCGGGCGAGCCCGCGCGGCTCAACCAGAAGTACACCTTCGAGACCTTCGTCATCGGCGCCAGCAACCGCTTCGCCCACGCGGCGGCCGTGGCGGTGGCGGAGGCGCCGGCCAAGGCGTACAACCCGCTGTTCATCTATGGGGACTCGGGGCTGGGCAAGACGCACCTGCTCCACGCGATCGGGCACTACGCCCAGTCGCTGTACGACGGCGCCCGCGTGCGGTACGTGAGCTCGGAGGAGTTCACCAACGACTTCATCAACAGCATCCGCGACCACAAGGCCGACGGGTTCCGCAGCCGCTACCGGGCGATCGACATCCTGCTTGTGGACGACATCCAGTTCCTGGAGGGCAAGGAGCAGACGCAGGAGGAGTTCTTCCACACCTTCAACACCCTCCACAACGCCAACAAGCAGATCGTCATCTCCAGCGACCGCGCGCCCAAGCAGCTGATCACCCTGGAGGACCGGCTGCGCAACCGCTTCGAGTGGGGGCTGATCACCGACGTCCAGCCGCCGGAGCTGGAGACGCGCATCGCGATCCTGAGGAAGAAGGCCATCCAGGAGGGCCTGGCGGCGCCGCCCGAGGTGCTGGAGTACATCGCCAGCCGCATCTCCACCAACATCAGGGAGCTGGAGGGCGCGCTGATCCGGGTGACGGCTTTCGCCAGCCTCAACCGGCAGTCTGTGGACCTCCAGCTGGCCGAGGTGGTGCTGAAGGATCTGATCACCTCGGAGTCCGGCCCGGAGATCACCATCGGCACGATCATGGCCAAGACGGCCGAGTACTTCGGCATCGGCATCGACGACCTGTGCGGCAGCAGCCGCAGCCGGGCGCTGGTGAACGCCAGGCAGATCGCGATGTACCTGGCCCGCGAGCTCACCGACCTGTCGCTGCCGAAGATCGGCCAGCAGTTCGGCGGCCGCGACCACACGACCG
The DNA here is from genome assembly GCF_002093975.1 of Thermoactinospora rubra. Classification (GTDB taxonomy): domain Bacteria; phylum Actinomycetota; class Actinomycetes; order Streptosporangiales; family Streptosporangiaceae; genus Nonomuraea; species Nonomuraea rubra_A. The sequence continues at coordinate 55,195 of NZ_KZ084324.1, read as the reverse complement.
TCATGCACGCCGAACGCAAGATCCGGTCGCTGATCGCCGAGCGGCGCTCGATGTACAACCAGGTCAACGAGCTGACGATGCGCATCAAGCAGACCTCGAACGGGTCGTGATACACACCCTGTGGATAACCCTGTGGATCTGCGAAACGCCGATGAGAACTGGGGTCTCGTGCCGGGGACGCCGGAAAATCGCTGCACAGGCCTTGGGGATAACCCTGGGGAAAGGCTGGGGAGAACCTGTGGGCCACTCGTGGACAACTTGTGGACGCCCTGTGAACACGCTCCGAGAGCCCGCTAAACGATCTTCTTACCCCGTGGATAACCGGTGGAAACCTCGTGGATAACCAGTGGATGAAGACCCCAAGATCTGGGGACGGCCTGTGGGCAACGCCGCTCCATCCCCAGCCGCGAGGGTTTCCCCCAGCGGCCACCCACAGCCGCAGTGGATGAAGACAGGGGCCTGACCTGCGGAAACGGGTGCTGTCCACAGTTTCCACCGCCCCTAATGTGATGACGAGATATCTCTCCTACAAGAAACTCAAGACCCATAGAAGGGTTCCGCCCGATCCACAGTGCGGGAGGGTGAACACTTGAGTCAGCGACGAGACCAGGAGGTTGATCACCGTGATGTTCCGAATCGAGCGGGACGTCCTCGCTGAGGCGGTGGCGTGGACGGCGCGCAGCCTCCCTGCCCGCCCGTCCGTCCCCGTCCTGGCCGGCATGCGCCTGGAGGTCACCGAGGAGCAGCAGCTGAAGCTGTCGGGCTTCGACTACGAGGTCTCCGCCGAGGTGACGCTCGACCTCCACACCGGCGAACCCGGCGTCGTCCTGGTCTCCGGCAAGCTGCTGGCCGAGATCACCCGCGCCCTCCCCGCACAGCCTGTGGACTTCGTCGTCGACGGTCCCAAGGCCGTGGTCACCTGTGGAAGCGCGCGCTTCACGCTGCTGACCATGCCTGTGGAGGACTACCCCTCGCTGCCCGCGATGCCGCCGGCCGCGGGCCGCGTGGGCGCCGACGTCTTCGCCGCCGCGGTCTCGCAGGTGGCCGTCGCCGCGGGCCGCGACGACACGCTGCCCATGCTCACCGGCGTCCGCATGGAGATCGAGGGCGACACGGTCACCATGGCCGCCACCGACCGCTACCGCCTCGCCGTACGCGAGCTGAAGTGGCAGCCGGGCCAGCCCGACTTCTCCGCGGTCGCGATGATCCCCGGGAAGACCCTCGCCGACACGGCCAAGGCCCTCGGATCCACGGGCGCCGAGGTCGAGATCGCGCTCAGCGCGGCGGGCGGCGGAGGCGAGGGCATGATCGGCTTCTCGAGCGCCGGCCGCAGGACCACCACGCGCCTGCTGGACCCCGAGTTCCCCAAGTACCGCTCGCTGCTGCCGACGGAGTTCTCGGCGCGGGCCGAACTGTCCACAGGGCCGTTCGTCGAGGCGGTCAAGCGTGTGGCGCTGGTGGCCGAGAGGAACACGCCCGTACGGCTGGCGTTCCGCGGCGGGGAGGTCGTGCTGGAGGCGGGCAGCGGCGACGAGGCGCAGGCGGTCGAGGTGCTGCCTGTGGACTACGAGGGCGAGGAGATGAACATCGCGTTCAACCACCAGTTCCTGCTGGAGGGGCTGGGCGCGCTGGACTCGGACGTCGCCCGGCTGCAGATGACGACCGCGACCAAGCCGGCGATCCTCACCGGAGGGAAGCCGGACGAGGAGGCGCCGGACTACCGGTATCTGATCATGCCGATCCGGCTGTCGAGCTGAGCGGGGGGCGGGCGCGCGGGGTCGCACCGGCGGGTCCGGACCGGCCGCGTCGGGCTGTGGACAACGCACAGCGGTGTGGACAGCCGCGTGACCCGTCACCGTGGCGCTCCGCCGTACCTGCTGACGCATGTGGACAACCCGCTCGGCGGATCACGTGCCGTGGGGGTGCCCGGCGATCGTCCGGGTAGCGGGTAGGGGATGATTGAATCCCGAGGGGGAGGTCGAGATGCAGATCGGCATGATCGGGCTGGGCCGTATGGGCGGCAACATGGCCGAACGGCTGCGCCGCGGCGGCCACGACGTGGTCGGGTACGACAGGAATCCCGAGGTCAGCGACGTCGGGAGCCTGAAGGAGCTGGTCGAGCGGCTCCAGGCGCCCAGGGCCGTCTGGGTGATGGTCCCGGCCGGCGCGCCCACGCAGCAGACGATCAACGAGCTGGCCGAGCTGCTCGACGCCGGCGACGTGGTCGTCGACGGCGGAAACTCCCACTATGTGGACGACCAGCGGCACGCCGAGGAGCTCGCGGCCCGCGGCATCGGCTTCGTCGACTGCGGCGTGAGCGGCGGCGTCTGGGGGCTGGAGAACGGCTACGCGCTGATGTGCGGCGGCACGGAGGAGCACGTCCGGCGGCTCATGCCGATCTTCGAGACGCTCAAGCCCGAGGGCGAGGACGGCTTCGTCCACGCCGGAGACGTCGGGGCCGGACACTTCGCGAAGATGGTCCACAACGGCATCGAGTACGGCATGATGCAGGCCTTCGCCGAGGGCTGGGAGCTGCTGGAGGCCTCGGATGTCGTCAAGGACGTGCGGGGGTCGTTCAAGAGCTGGCGCACGGGGACGGTCATCCGCTCGTGGCTGCTGGACCTGCTGGTGCGGGCGTTGGAGGACGACGAGCACCTGGAGCAGCTGCGCGGTTATGCACAGGACTCCGGCGAGGGCCGGTGGACGGTCCAGGCGGCTGTGGACCACGCGGTGCCGCTACCGGTGATCACGGCTGCGCTGTACGCCCGGTTCGCGTCGCGGCAGGAGGACTCGCCGGCGATGAAGGTGGTCGCCGCGCTGCGGAATCAGTTCGGCGGGCACGCCGTGACGTCCAGGGCGGGGTCTGTGGAGAAGGGCGCCGACTCGCCGGGCGCCGACGTGACGCCGCCCGTGTGACCGGTGCGAGTGTCACCGATGTGGGGGTGACCGGTGCGGGAGTGAGCCGCGCTGGTGCGTGCTGTGTCCACGCCGCTCGTGGCGCTTGCCGCGTCCGTGTCGTGGTCCACGTCGTCCACAGGACCGGCGATATCCACAGAATCTGCAGCACCTACGCTTCTGCGTAGCCTAAGCCTGCTGGGTGTGGCGTGTGATCGGCGACAAGAGGTGGTCGTCACGGCGGAGACACCACGCTGGCCTTACGAAGCCAGATGCGGTGACTCCCCCAGTGCTCCGCCCTTTGAATGGCTCCGGTCGCACACGTCGCTGAGATCCCCACAACCGGCACTGTGCTTGTGTACGGCGCTTGTGTACGGCGGAGCGGCACGCTGGCCACAGTGCGGGGAGTTAGGCGCAATCGGCGGGAAGACAGAGGTGCGGGCGAGGGTCTGGCGGCGGGGCCTGCCATCCACAGGAGACGACCGCGGAACACGACCGATAGGACATGACGCCGGGTGGGACGCGACGCCAGGTCAGGCATGGCGATGGGACGGCGGGACGCTAGGACGGCACGGCGCGTGGCGGTGTGGCGGTGTGGCGGTGTGGCGGGGACGGCGTGGGGCCGATGGGCGCCGCTTCGTCCACAACCTTGGCGATCGCCGCGGCGTTTTCCACAGGACAGCACGTCGTAGGCGAAGTCGTCGGTGCGGGCTACTACCCTTCGTGGGGTGCATGTCGCCCACCTCTCGCTGACCGACTTCCGGTCCTACGAGTCCGTGGAGCTCGGCCTGGAGCCGGGCATCACGGCCTTCGTGGGACCCAACGGCCAGGGCAAGACCAACCTGGTCGAGGCGCTCGGCTATGTGGCGACGCAGTCCAGCCATCGGGTGGCGACCGACGCTCCCCTGGTACGGCGGGGCGCGTCGAGGGCGATCGTGCGCTGCCTCATCCACAGGGACGACCGGCGGGCGCTCGTCGAGCTGGAGATCAATCCGGGCCGCGCCAACCGGGCCAGGCTCAACCGCTCCCCCGTGTCCCGCCCACGAGACGTGATCGGCCTGCTGCGCACGGTCCTCTTCGCCCCCGAGGACCTCACGCTCGTCAAGGGCGACCCCTCGGAGCGGCGGCGGTTCCTCGACGAGCTGCTCGTCTCCCGCGCGCCGAGGTTCGCCGGCGTGCGCGCAGACTACGACCGGGTGCTGAAGCAGCGCAGCGCCCTTCTGCGTACGGCGGCGCAGGCCAAGAGGGGGCGGCGCAGGCCCGAGCGCGATTCGGCGTTCGAGGCGGCGGGCGCCGGAGACGTGCTGGCCACGCTGGACGTCTGGGATCAGCACCTCGCCAGGCACGGAGCCGAGCTGCTGCGCGGCCGCCTGGAGCTCGTGGAGGCGTTGCGCCCGTTCGTGGCCAGCGCCTATGCCGCGCTGGCGCCCGGGAGCGAAGCCGTCGATCTGGCGTACCGGAGCACGTTGTCCACAGGTGGGGATACAGACGAAGACGAAGGAATCAGCGTTGTCGCAGGTCATGATGCACAGACGTTATCCACAGACCTGGGGAAAACTCTGGAGGAACGGCTGCGCGAGCGGCTGCTCGAAGTGCGCGCGTCGGAGCTCGAACGGGGGGTGACTCTCGTCGGGCCGCATCGCGACGATCTGTTCCTGGGACTCGGCGACATGCCCGCGCGGGGTTACGCCAGCCATGGGGAGTCGTGGTCGTTCGCGCTGGCGTTGCGCCTCGCCGCGTACGACCTGCTGCGAGCCGACGGCGGGGATCCCGTGCTGATCCTCGACGACGTCTTCGCCGAGCTCGACACGCAGCGGCGTCGCCGCCTGGCCGAGATCGTCGCGCCCGCCGAGCAGGTGCTCATCACCGCGGCGGTGCCCGACGACGTGCCTCACGAACTGTCCGGCGCCCGTTTCGACGTCGCGGAGGGGAGAGTGACCCGTGTCAGGTGACAAATCCACAGGCCGTGGACGGCGGGCCGCGGATCGGCTCAACTCGGCGCCTCGTGAAGGCGTCGGCCGGGCCTCCGGGGACAACGTCGCGCCGTTCCCGGGGCGCGGCGTCGACGGTGTCCAGGGGCCTGGCGTCGGCGATGCTCCTCGCGAGGGTGGCGACACCGACGCTCGACGAGGGGCTGCGGCTTCGTCGAAGCCCGGCGGCGTGGTCCCGCTGCGTCGTGGTGACGCGGCGCAGCCTGGCGCCGGTGGGCCGAGCCGCATCCCGCAGGGAGGATCGGCCGAGGGGCCGAGCCGTACGCCGCAGGAGGGGGCCTCCGGGAGGTCCAACCGTACCCCGCAGGAAGGACCTACCGAGAAGCCCGGCCGTACCCCGCGTAAACCGGCACCCGCCAACCCCGGTGGCCCGCCGGCGCCGGATCCCTTCGCCGCCGCGACCGCGAAAGGCGTCGCCATGGCGCGCGAGAAGCTCGCCCAGGCCAAGGCCGACGCCGCCAAACGCGGCCAGCTCCCCCGCCGCGAGCCCAGGCGCAAGGCGCCCGGGGCCAGGCGGGACGGCGGCGATCCGCAGCTGTTCGGTCGCGCGATCATGGAGCTGCTCGCCGCCCGGGGCTGGGAGCAGCAGGCCCGCGTGGGTGGCGTGTTCGGGCGGTGGAGCGAGATCGTGGGGCCCGAGCTGGCCGCCCACACCAAGCCCGAGTCCTTCGCCGACGGCGAGGTGCTGATCGTGGCCGACTCCACGGCGTGGGCGACGCAGGTGCGCCTGCTGGCCCGTACCCTCGTGCGCCGTCTCAACGAGGAACTCGGCGACGGTACGGTGACCAGAGTAAGGGTCAAAGGGCCACAAAACGCCCCTCGACCAGCCGGAGGTCTGCGGGTGACCGGCAGCAGGGGGCCACGCGACACTTACGGCTGAAGAAGCCTCAGACGGGACGACCCCCGTTCCGGTAGGGGGATGCCCGACCGAGGGGCAAACGAGCGACAGAGGCATTCAGGCGCGTTCCTGCACACCATGGCCTCTGAGAGCCGGTAGAATGAAAGCGGATTCCGGACACGTCCGCTTGCGTGTCACCCCCGGCATGCGAGCCGATTCCCCTGGGTGATCAACGCATCGGGGCACTCACGACGGTGACGGGCACGGCAGGGGCAGTCGGCTGACTCAGGTCGCCTCCCCGGCCGCGTGTCCGCGGCAGGAGGATTTCGCACTTGTCCTACGACGCTAGCTCAATCACCGTACTCGAAGGGCTCGAGGCGGTTCGCAAGCGCCCGGGTATGTATATCGGCTCCACGGGTGAGCGCGGCCTGCACCATCTCGTCTACGAGATCGTGGACAACGCGGTGGACGAGGCCCTGGCCGGGTACGCCGACCGGATCGACGTCACCCTGCTCGCCGACAACGGCGTGCGCGTGGTCGACAACGGGCGCGGCATCCCCACCGGCATCCACCCCGTGGAGCAGCGCTCCGCGGTCGAGGTGGTGCTGACCACGCTCCACGCGGGCGGCAAGTTCGACAGCAAGTCCTACGCGGTCTCCGGCGGTCTGCACGGCGTGGGCTCCGCGGTCGTCAACGCGCTGTCCACGGCCCTGGAGGTGGAGGTCAAGCAGAACGGCTACGTGTGGCGGCAGCGCTACGAGCACGCCAAACCGGTGGCGCCGCTGGCCAAGGGCGAGCCGACCGACGAGACCGGCACGACCGTCACGTTCTGGGCCGACCCGGAGATCTTCGAGACCACGACGTGGAACTTCGAGACGCTCTCGCGCCGCTTCCAGGAGATGGCCTTCCTCAACAAGGGCCTGACGATCACGCTCACGGACGAGCGGCCCGACCACATCAACGGCGAGCCCGTCCGGGTGGAGTATTACTACGAGGGCGGCCTGGCCGACTTCGTCGCGCACCTCAACTCCAAGAAGGAGCCCTCGCACGCCTCGATCATCGACTTCGAGGAGCACGGCGACGGCATCTCGGTCGAGATCGCCATGCAGTGGAACAACTCCTACTCCGAGTCGATCTACACCTTCGCCAACACGATCAACACGGCCGAGGGCGGCACCCACGAGGAGGGCTTCCGCGCGGCGCTCACCTCGATCGTGAACCGCTACGCGCGCGAGCAGAAGTTCCTCAAGGAGGGCAAGGACGACAACCTGTCCGGTGAGGACGTCCGCGAGGGCCTGACCGCGATCGTGTCGGTCAAGCTGGCCGACCCCCAGTTCGAGGGCCAGACCAAGACGAAGCTGGGCAACACCGAGGCCAAGTCGTTCGTGCAGAAGGCCTGCAACGACCACCTGCGCGACTGGTTCGAGCGCAACCCGGGCGAGGCCAAGGACATCGTCAACAAGGCGCTGCAGGCGTCCAGGGCCCGCATCGCGGCCCGCCAGGCGCGCGACCTGACCAGGCGCAAGTCGCTGCTGGAGTCCGGCAGCGGGCTGCCCGGCAAGCTGGCCGACTGCACGTGGAACGAGCCGGAGAAGTGTGAGCTGTTCATCGTCGAGGGCAACTCGGCCGGCGGCTCGGCCAAGGGCGGCCGCGACTCGCGCTTCCAGGCGATCCTGCCCATCCGCGGCAAGATCCTCAACGTCGAGAAGGCGCGCATCGACAAGGTGCTGCAGAACGTCGAGGTCCAGTCGCTGATCACGGCGATGGGCACCGGCGTGCACGACGAGTTCGACATCAGCAAGCTGCGCTACCACAAGCTGATCCTCATGGCCGACGCCGACGTCGACGGCCAGCACATCACGACGCTGCTGCTGACGCTGCTGTTCCGGTTCATGCGCCCGCTGATCGAGAACGGCCACGTCTTCATGGCCCAGCCGCCGCTGTACAAGATCAAGTGGGACCGGCGGGGCGACGAGGCGTCCTACGCCTACTCCGACCGCGAGCGCGACGCGATCATTGCGGAGGGCATCGCCAACGGCCGCCGCGACCCGCGCCTGCACGACGGCATCCAGCGGTTCAAGGGTTTGGGCGAGATGAACGCCCAGCAGCTGTGGGAGACCACGATGAACCCCGCGACCCGGCTGCTGCGCCAGGCCACGCTCGACGACGCCGCGCAGGCCGACGAGATGTTCAGCGTGCTCATGGGCGAGGACGTCGAGGCGCGCAGGGCCTTCATCATTCGCAACGCACGAGATGTCCGCTTCCTGGACGTGTAGCGGTAGCCGTACAGAAAAGGATCTTTGACACGTGACGGAAGTGAACACCCCGCCGCCGCCTGGCGACCGCATCGAAGCGGTCGACATCCAGACGGAGATGCAGCGCAGCTACATGGAGTACGCGATGTCCGTCATCGTGTCGCGTGCTCTGCCGGACGTGCGTGACGGGCTCAAGCCCGTGCACCGCCGGGTGCTGTACGCGATGTACGACGGCGGCTACCGGCCCGACCGCGGCTACTTCAAGTGCTCGCGCGTCGTGGGTGACGTCATGGGCTCCTACCACCCCCACGGCGACACCTCGATCTACGACACGCTGGTGCGCATGGCTCAGCACTGGTCGCTGCGCCACCCGCTGGTCGACGGACAGGGCAACTTCGGCTCCCCCGGCAACGACCTGCCGGCGGCGATGCGCTACACCGAGTGCAAGCTCGCGCCCATCGCCATGGAGATGCTGCGCGACATCGACAAGGACACCGTCGACTTCCAGCCCAACTACGACGGGCGCTCCCAGGAGCCGGTGGTCCTGCCGTCGCGCTTCCCCAACCTGCTGGTCAACGGCTCCAACGGCATCGCGGTCGGCATGGCCACCAACATCCCGCCGCACAACCTGCGCGAGGTCGCGGCGGCCGTGAAGTGGGCGCTGGAGCACCCCGAGGCCAGCGACGAGGAGCTGCTCGAGGCGGCCATCGAGCGGATCAAGGGCCCCGACTTCCCCACCCGCGCGCTGATCGTGGGCCGCCGGGGCATCGAGGACGCCTACCGCACCGGGCGCGGCTCGATCACCATGCGCGCGGTCGTCGAGGTGGAGGAGGACAACAAGGGCCGTCACGCCCTCGTCGTCACCGAACTCCCCTACCAGGTCAACCCCGACAACCTCGCGCTGAAGATCGCCGACCTGGTGAAGCAGGGCAAGATCACCGGCATCGCCGACGTGCGCGACGAGTCCTCCTCCCGCGTCGGCCAGCGGCTGGTCATCGTGCTCAAGCGCGACGCGGTCGCCAAGGTGGTGCTGAACAACCTCTACAAGCACACCCAGCTGCAGGACACCTTCGGCGCCAACATGCTGGCCCTGGTCGACGGCGTGCCGCGCACGCTGCGCCTGGACCAGTTCATCAGCCACTACGTGACCCACCAGATCGAGGTCATCGTCCGCCGCACGCGCTACCTGCTGCGCAAGGCGGAGGAGCGGGCCCACATCCTGCGTGCGCTGCTCAAGGCGCTCGACCGGCTGGACGAGGTCATCGCGCTGATCCGCTCCTCGGAGTCGGCCTCGGCCGCCCAGCAGGGCCTGATGGCGCTGCTGGAGATCGACGAGGTGCAGGCGCAGGCCATCCTCGACATGCAGCTGCGCAAGCTGGCCGCCCTGGAGCGCCAGGCCATCCAGGACGAGTACGACCAGCTGATGGCCCAGATCGCCGACTACCAGGACATCCTGGCCTCTGAGGCACGGCAGCGCCAGATCATCGGCCAGGAGCTCGACGAGGTCGTCGCCAGGTACGGCGAGGACCGGCGGACCGAGATCATCGCCTACGACGGCGACATGTCGGTCGAGGACCTCATCGCCGAGGAGGACGTCGTCGTCACGATCACCCGTGGCGGCTACGCCAAGCGCACCAAGACCGACCTGTACCGCGCGCAGAGGCGGGGCGGCAAGGGCGTGCGGGGCGCGCAGCTGCGGCAGGACGACATCGTCGACCATTTCTTCGTCACCACCACGCACCACTGGTTGCTGTTCTTCACCAACAAGGGCCGCGTGTACCGGGTCAAGGCCTACGAGCTGCCCGACGCCGCCCGCGACGCCCGTGGCATGCACCTGGCCAACCTGCTGGCCATGCAGCCGGACGAGGTCGTCATGGAGGTCCTCGACCTGCGTGACTACAACGCGGCGCCGTACCTCGTGCTGGCCACCCGCACCGGGCTGGTGAAGAAGACGCGGTTGGCCGAGTACGACTCCCCCAGGTCGGGCGGCCTCATCGCGATCAACCTGCGCGACGACGACGAGGTGATCGCGGCGCGGCTGGTGTCGGAGGACGACGAGCTGCTGCTGGTGTCCAAGGACGCCCAGGCGATCCGCTTCAGGGCCACCGACGAGGTGCTCCGGCCGATGGGACGTGCCACGAGCGGCGTCATCGGCATGCGCTTCCTCGAAGGTGACGAACTTCTCGCCATGAATCGGGTGTCGGACGGCCAAGACGTGCTTATCGCGACCGAAGGCGGGTACGCGAAACGGACACCCGTCGAGCAGTACCCTCTGCAAGGTCGTGGCGGCAAGGGCGTGCTGACGGCGAAAATCGTCAGTGCTCGTGGCAAGCTGGTCGGAGCTGTCATGGTCAATCCAGAAGACGAGATCTTCGCGATCACGTCGAACGGCGGAGTGATCCGGACGAGCGCCGGAGAGATCAAGCAATCCGGCCGTCAGACCATGGGAGTGCGCCTGATGAATCTCGCCGAAGGCGACAGCGTGGTAGCCCTCGCTCGCAACGCTGAGTCGATGGAGACTGCGGTGGAGGCCGAGGAGAACGGGGGAGGAGAATAATCCATGAGCGCCCAGGGCAGCTCCGCCAAGACCAAGCCGACGACTCGCGAGAACGGCAAGCAGCCGAAGCCGGTCGAGGAAGAAGAGCCCACGGCCGTCGTCGAGGATGACGCCAAGACCGACGCCGACGCCGACGCCAACGACACGGTGCGGGTCCGGCCGTCCCTGACGTCCGAGGCGCCCCCCGCGCCCGCCACCGCCGAGACGCCCAAGAAGGCCAAGCCGACCACGCAACCGCGCATGCCGCGCAAGGCCCACCTCGTGCTGCGGCGTGTCGAGCCGTGGTCGGCGATGAAGTTCAGCTTCGTGCTGTCCCTCGTCTGCTTCGTGGTCCTGTTCGTGGCGGTGGCCGTCCTGTACGGCGTGCTGTCCGCGCTCGGCGTGTTCGACTCGATCATCCAGATGTTCAACCAGCTGAACACCTCCGACGGGGAGAACACGCTCGGCTTCGACATCGGGCAGTGGTTCGAGCCGGTGCGCATCCTGGGGTACACCGCGTTGATCGGCGCGGTGAACGTCGTGCTGATCACGGCTCTGTCCACGCTGGGGGCGGTCATCTACAACGTGGCCGCCGACCTGGTGGGCGGGGTCGAGGTGACCTTCAGCGAGGCTGAGTAGCGTTCTCCGGTACTGCTCGCGCCGCCCAGGCCGGTCGGCGCGAGCAGTACTGCGGAGGCGGTAAGCTTTACCTCGTCGCCGGAACGGGTTCGCTTCCCGAGGTCAGATGCGATACCGTTCGGTGTGCGCGGGGCTATAGCTCAGTCGGTTAGAGCGCTTCCCTGATAAGGAAGAGGTCTCTGGTTCAAGTCCAGATAGCCCCACCAGCGAAAACGCCCCGTAGCGATCAAGCTTCGGGGCGTTTTACTGCAACTGGTACTGCAACGGCTCACTCAAACAGGCCGTTGACCCTGCGGATGGCCTCGGTACGGCTCTCGCCGTCGCCGTGAGTGTAGATCTCCATCGTGATCGAGATCCGGCTGTGGCCGAGGATCTCCATGGCGTCGCGGGGCGCTAGGCCGAGCTTCTTGGGCAGCGCCGCGGCGGTGTGGCGCAGATCGTAACTCGGATGGGCCGCAGGCCCTCGTCGGCCCCGATCCGGGTGAAGGACCGAGCGACGTCACGCGGCTCAATTGGACGGCTCGGCTTGGTGGTGAAGACCAGGCTGGTGCCCGTCCAGCCCTCCCCAGCCCGGACCCTACCGCAAGCTGTCGGTCGACTCCCTGGTCCAGCCCGCTCACGTCGTCCTCGCATTCCACAACCTGAGCCCCCGTTTCCGCCGGGAGCGGCCGGTGGGCGCGCCGTCGGATCTGCGATCCTGGGGGTGGGGGAGCAGGTCAAGCTGATCCTCAGAAGCCACCTCCGCCGGGCAGCCCCATGACAGTTCCAGGAGGGCAGCATGACAACCTTCACTCGCGGATTCCGCGGCAGGCGCAGGGGCGGGGACGACCGGCTCCCGCCCGGCCAGTACCTCACCGAGGACTTCCCGGTGCTGTCGGCTGGGCCCACGCCTGACGTGCCGCCCGACCGGTGGGAGTTCGCCATCCACACCGAGACCGGGCAGGCGCACCGGTGGACCTGGCAGGAGCTGATGGCTCTGCCGTACGAGACGCCGACCGTCGACATCCACTGCGTGACCACCTGGTCCAAGCTCGACACCACCTGGCAGGGCGTCTCCCTCGACGTGCTGTTCGAGGACGTGGAGACGGCGGCGGAGTACGCGCTGGTCCACTCCTACGGCGGCTACACCACCAACCTGCCGCTGGAGGACCTGCTGGACGGCAAAGCGTGGATCGCCTACCGCTACGAGGGCGAGGAGCTGGCGCCCGTGCACGGCGGCCCGGCCCGGTTGCTGGTGCCGCACCTGTACTTCTGGAAGTCGGCCAAGTGGGTGCGCGGGATCCGGCTGCTGACCGAGGACTGGCCGGGTTTCTGGGAGACCGCGGGCTACCACAACTACGGTGACCCGTGGCGCGAGCAGCGCTATGCCGATGACTAAGTGGCGGGTCGCGCGCCTGGTCAAGGTGCGCGACGAGAACCCCACCGCGCGCACGCTGGTCTTCGACGTGCCCGGCTGGCCCGGCCACGTCGCCGGCCAGCACGTCGATGTCAGGCTGACCGCCGAGGACGGCTACACCGCCCGCCGCAGCTACTCCCTGGCCGCGCCCGAGGGGGTGGAGCTGACCGTGCAGCGGGTGGAGGACGGGGAGGTCTCGCCGTACCTCACCCAGGACATGGAGCCCGGCGACGAGCTTGAGCTGCGCGGCCCGGTGGGCGGTTGGTTCGTCTGGCGCCCGGACGGCACCACGCCGGTGCTGCTGGTCGCCGGCGGCGCTGGGATCGTGCCGCTGATGGCCATGATCAGAGCTCGCCGCGCCGCCGGGTCGGGCGCCCCGTTCCGGCTGGTCTACGCCCTGCGCTCGCCCGGGCAGCTCTACTACGCCGACGAACTGCTGAGCCCCGACCCCGGCGTGGCGGTCACGCTCGCCTACACGCGCAGCGCCCCGGAGGGCCACGCGCGACCGCCCGGCCGCCTCACCGCCGCGGATCTCGGCCCGTACGGCGAAGCCGACTGCTACGTGTGCGGCCCGACCGGCTTCGTCGAAGCCGCCGCGACGCTCCTGGTCGAGCTCGGCCACGACCCCGCCCGCATCAAGACCGAACGTTTCGGCCCCACCGGAGAGTGACATGAGCGCCGACTACCTCGACGGGAACGCCCTGGCCGGGCCCCTGGCCGAGATCTTCGCCACCGACGTCTCGGCCGCCGTGGGCCGCTGCGCCTCCTGCGGCCTGACCGGCCCGGTGGCCTCCCTGCGCGTCTACAGCCGGGCTCCCGGCCTGGTGGCCCGCTGCCCGGGGTGCGAGGAGGTCGTGCTGCGCCTGGTCCGGAGCCCGGACGCGGCCTGGCTCGACCTGCGCGGAGCGGTCTGCCTGCGCATCCCGCTCGGCGGTCCGTAGAACGGCGGCGCCGCCGTCGCCAAGGTGCATCCCCAGGCCGAGGCGGCCCGGGTGGACGTGGACGCGCCGTCCATCGCGGTCTTCGCCCTCGAGCGCGTCCACGACATGTCCTCGGCCCGTGGAGGCCCCGCCGGGATCAGGGCACCCAGTGGTTGTGCGTCACCGTGATCATGACCTGCAGCTGGATGCTCGCCGAGTAGTAGCTGCTCGTGTCGATCGGCGTGTCGAGCATCTTGTTCCACAGCGCGTCCAGCCACGCCTGGCTGCCCGGGTCGGTCATCGCCGCCACCGCGAAGGGCGCGAAGAACGCCGCCTCGCTGCCGCTCGAGATCTGCGCGCCGTCCAGCTTGTAGCCGATGGCGATCCTGTCGGGGTCGCCGCCCGTCTTGGCCTTGATCCAGCTGTTCAGCTTGCGCGCCGCGGCGAGCGACTTGCTGTCCCCGCTGGTCACCGCGTCGTCGCCGATCCGCCACGGGGTACGGCAGGCGTTCCACCAGTAGTGCCCGTCGTGCGGGTCCTCGAGCACCTCGCCGGGCGCCGGCTTGGGCGTCGAGTTCGTGTCGACGACGAAGTCGGGCAGCAGCCCGGTGTTCGGGGCGTAGGTGGACTGGAGCCTGCCGATCAGGTTCTGGTGGGCGGTCCTGATGGTGTCCCAGGCGCTGTCGCCGGTGGCCTTCCTGAAGGCGCGGAAGTGGTCGGCCATCCAGTCGGAGCTGCGCGAGATGTAGTACCACCGGTCGCCCGAGCTGCTCCAGTCGCCCAGCTTGAGCAGGTGGGTCGAGGGGTTGACCTCGTCCTTCTTGATGGCGTTGATGTGCCTGATCGCCAGCTGCCGGTAGTCGTAGGTCCCCGAGCTGCCCCACTGCCGGTCGGCCAGGAGCAGGCCGTAGGCGACGTCCATGTCGCCGTCGGTGGCGGCGTCGCCGCCGTTCACGCTGCGGCAGTTGACGTCCTGCTCGGCGGCCAGCAGGTCGGGATTGATGGAGGAGGGGTGGTCGAGCATCCACTTGACCAGGCCGTCGAAGATCTTCTTGGCGTCGGGGTCGGCCCCGGCCATGGTGGCGACGATGACCATGCCGTAGCCCTGCGCCTCGGCCACGTAGGGGTGGTCGGCGTCGGGGGAGATGACCTGGTACCAGCCGTTGCCGCAGTTCTGCCGGAGGAAGGCGGCCTTCCAGCGCCGGTAGTAGTCGACCACCTGGCTGTCGAGGGTCGCCTGGTTGCCGGACGGGCGCAGCATGCCGGGCGCGTAGGGGATGGTGTGGCTGCCGAACGGCACGGCGACCCCGCCTCCGCCGCCGCTCGCCATGCCGTACACCTCGAACTCCCACAGGGAGTAGCCGTAGGGGGTGCCGCGCTGCGTGCCGTACATGCGCACGTACCGGCCGTTCGCGGACACCGTCAGGTCGTCGGTCCCGCCGTCGCCGCTGCTCGTGGTGTGGACGTCGGTCCAGGTCGATCCGTCTGCGGAGGTCTGGATGCGGTACGCCTTGGCGTAGGCGACCTCCCAGATCAGCCGGACCCGGCTGATCCGGTGCGTGGCGCCCAGGTCGATCCTGAGCCACTCCGGATCGTGGCCCTCGGCGCTCGCCCACCGCGTGGAGGTGCTGCCGTCGACCGCCTTGGCCGCCTCGAGCCCGCTCGCCTCGACGGACGAGGCGGTCGCGGGCTTGCCGCGCGAAACCAGCGGGTCCGCCGCCGCTGTCGCCGCGGAGGGGATCAGCAGGGGTACGGCTAACGCGACGATCGCGGCGAAGGCCTTCACAGCTCTGCTTCGCATGGACGACTCCGATCGACTCGACCGATAGTTAAGAAGGGTTCCTAACTTGCAGCGGAGCGTAGGCGGGGGAGTTAGGGGACGCAAGGCCCAAATTCCGGGCTCTCATCAGAAAACACCCCTTGACCGCGTCCACGCGAAGGCGCATGCTGAGCCGTATGAGTTAGGAAAGATTACTAACTGAGCCATGGAGGTCCTCGTGAAGAGTCCCGCCCTCGGGACGCCGAGCCTGCTGCGCGCGATCAACGACCGCGCGGCCCTGCGGGTCCTCCTGGAGCGCGGCCCGCTGACCCGGCCGGAGATCGGCGAGCTCACCGGCCTGTCCAAGCCGACGGCGTTCCAGCTGCTGGCCCGGCTGCAGGAGGCGGGGCTGGTGGTGAGCGACGGGATCAGGGCCGGGCAGCCCGGCCGCACGGCGGAGGTCTACCGGATCAACCCCGCAGCCGCCTACGTGGCCGCCATGGACGTCACGCCCGACCGGATCGCCGTCCAGGTGGCCGACATCACCGGCACGATCGTCGGAGAGTCCGTGCTGCCCACGCCCCGCAGGCCCGCGAGCACGCTGGTCGAACGGCTGCGCGCGGCGCTGGACGGCGCGGGGTCGCCCGGACCGCTGCGCCGCGTCGTGATCGGCGTGCAGGGCGCGATCAACCCGGCCAGCGGCCGGCTGGAGTACGCGACCGCCGAGGACATGCCCGGCTGGCACATCCCCGACCTGCTGCCGACCCTGTCCGACGCGCTCGGCGCGGCGGTGGACGTGGAGAACGACGTCAACCTCGTCGCCCTGGCCGAGCAGGCGTACGGCGCGGCGGCCGGCTGCTGCGACTTCGTGCTGCTGTGGGCCGACGAGGGCGTGGGGGCCGCCCTCATGATCGGTGGGCGGCTGCACCGGGGCGCCACGGGCGGCGCGGGCGAGGTCGGCTACATGCCCGCCCCTCGCCCGCGACGCCGGCCGCTTCGGCAACCACGGCTACCAGGCGCTGGCCGGCGGCATCATGGCGGCCGGCGGCGAGCAGCTGCGCGATCTCGTCGAACGCGAGCTGCACGCGCTCACCATCCCGCGCCCCCGGGTGCGGCTGTCCGCCGTCGAGGGCAACCCGGTCCTCGCCGGCGCTCTGGACCAGGCACTCGGCACCGTCCGTGACGAGGTCTTCGGCTCCACCGTCCCCGTCAGTTGACAGACCCGAAAGACCCGAAAGTCCCCTTCCACCAGCTCACCCCCTAGGAGTAACCCGTGCGCTGTGTCCGTCTCGCGGTCGCCGGGCTCGCCTCGCTCACCCTGGTCGCATGCACGGCCGGCAAGCAGGCGCCGCCCTCTCTCGGCGCCCAGCCCAAGCCGTCGGGATCCGCATCCCTGCCGCCCGCCACGCTGGAGCTGTGGCACGGCTTCTCCACCGACGCCGAGGTCAAGGCGTTCCAGGACGCCATCGCCGGCTTCACCAGGAAGTTCCCGCAGATCAAGGTCGTCGCCAAGAAGGGCGTCCAGGACGACCAGATCACCCAGGCCATCCGCAGCGGCAAGGCGCCGGACGTCGCGGCCTCCTTCACCACCGACAACGTCGCCCAGTGGTGCAGGAGCGGCGCCTTCCAGGACCTCACCCCGGTCATCGAGCAGGACGGCATCGACCTGTCGGTCCTGCCGGCGGTCTCCCGCTCCTACACCGAGTTCGAGGGCAAGCGCTGCACGATGCCGCTGCTGGCCGACGCCTACGGCCTGTACTACAACAAGGACCTGATGCAGGGCCACGAGCCGCCCAAGACGCTCTCAGAGCTGACCGAGCTGACCAAGAAGCTCACGGTCCGCGACGCCGACGGCGACATCAAGGTGGCCGGCTTCATCCCGAGCTTCCAGTACTACGAGAACTCCCCCTCCCACCTGGGCCCGATGGTCGGAGCCAAGTGGTACAACGAGGACGGCACCTCGGCCATCGGCTCCGACCCCGCCTGGAAGCAGCTGCTGACCTGGCAGAAGGAGCTCGTCGACTGGTACGGCTACGCCAAGCTGGAGAAGTTCCGCAAGGGACTGGGCGACGAGTGGGGCGCCGAGCACCCCTTCCACAAGGGCAAGGTCGCCATGATCCTCGACGGCGAGTGGCGCAACGCCATGATCGCCAACATGGCCAAGGGCCTGAACTACGGCACCGCGCCGCTGCCGGTCGCCGACGACAAGCCCGAGCTGTACGGCAGCGGCTTCACCGCCGGGACCGTGATCGGCGTGCCCAGGGGCGCCAAGCACCCGCAGCACGCCTGGGAGCTGGTCAAGCACCTGACCACCGACACCGACTCGCTGGTGACGCTGTCCAACGCGCTGCGCAACGTGCCGACCACCAAGGCCGCGATGGAGCACCCGAAGCTCGCCAAGGACGCCAACTTCCAGACGTTCCTCGACATCTTCTCCCACCCCAAGACCAGCACCCTGCCCGCCAGCGTCAACAGCGTCTTCAACCAGGAGGCCTTCTCCACCTTCCTCGTGGAGTGGGAGAAGGGCGCGGTCGCCGACCTCGACGCCGGGCTGAAGGCCGTCGACAAGCGGATCGACGACAAGCTGAAGCTGTCCGGGGGCTGATCCCGCATGGCCTCCCACGTCCACGCCGCGCCGTCACGCCGGCGGCGCAGCGAGGGCCTGCGCGCCCTCGCCTGGCTCTCGCCGTGGCTGGCGGGCTTCGCGATCTTCTTCGCCTACCCGCTGGCCTCCACGGTCTACTTCTCCTTCCACCGCTACGACCTGTTCACGCTGGAGTTCGCCGGCCTGGACAACTACCGCTACCTGCTGCGCGACGAGCGGGTGTGGCTGTCGGCGCGCAACACGCTGTGGCTGGTCGTCTTCATGGTGCCCGCCCAGGTGGTCTTCGCGCTGGCGCTGGCCCAGCTCGTCACCCGGCTCAAGGCGGGCGTCGGCCTGTTCCGGACGGTCTTCTACCTGCCCTCCCTCGTGCCGATGGTGGCGGGCACCGTGGCCTTCGTGTTCCTGATGAACCCCGCCACCGGGCCGTGGAACCAGCTGCTCGCGCTGGCGGGCGTCAGCGGGCCCGACTGGTTCGGCGACCCGGCCTGGGCCAAGCCCAGCCTGACGCTGCTGGCCATGTGGGGCGTCGGCAACCTCATGGTGATCTTCCTGGCGGCGTTGCTGGACGTGCCCAAGCAGCTGTACGAGGCCGCCGCGCTCGACGGCGCCGGGCCGTGGCGGCAGTTCCGCAGCGTCACGCTGCCGATGATCTCGCCCGTGCTGATGTTCTCGGCGATCACCGGAGTGATCTACGCCCTGCAGTACTTCACCCAGGCGATGATCGCCTCCCGGGTGGCGTCGGGCGCCACCGACTCGCCCGGCTCCAGCTTCGTGCCCGGCTACCCCGACGGCGCGCTGCTCACGCTGCCGCAGCACCTATTCCACGCGGGCTTCCGCGACTGGTCCATGGGCTACGCCTCGGTGCTGGCGCTGCTGCTGTTCGCCACGTCGATGGTCTTCACGCTCATCCTGTTGCGTCAGTTCCGCCGGGCGGAGGAGCTCGCATGACGCTGACCGTGACGCGCGGCGCGCGTGGCACCCACGCGGTCCGCCCGCCTGCCTCCACCAACGCCCGCGCGAGGCGTCGCCTGGCCTTCGTCGCCACGCACGCCGTCGCCATCGCCCTGGCGCTGATGTTCCTCGCCCCGCTGGTCTTCGTCGCCCTGACCGCGCTGATGACCGACGAGCAGGCGCTGACCAGCCGGCTGTGGCCGGACAGCTGGAACTGGTCGAACTTCGCCGAGGTCTTCGCCAAGAGCGACATGCTCGGCTGGACGCTCAACACGTTCCTGTACGCGGGCCTGGGCACGCTGTTCACCCTGGTGTCGTCGGTGCCCGTGGCCTACGCGCTGGCCAGGTTCCGCTTCCGCGGCAGGAGGCCGGCCTTCCTGCTGGTCATCACCATGATGATGCTGCCGCCGCAGGTGGTCGCCGTGCCGGTCTACATCCTGTGGGCCAGGTTCGACCTGACCGGCACGCTGTGGCCGCTGATCCTGCCCATGCTGCTGGGCGACGCCTTCTCGATCTTCCTGCTGCGGCAGTTCCTGATCACCATCCCGCGCGAGTACACCGAGGCGGCGCGCGTGGACGGCTGCGGCGACTTCAAGACGCTGGTCCGCGTCATCCTGCCCATGGCCCGGCCCGGCATCGCCGCGGTGGCGCTGTTCCAGTTCTTCTACTGCTGGAACGACTACTACGGGCCCCTGCTGTACGCGCAGACCAACGAGCACGCCTGGACGCTCTCGCTCGGCCTGGCCAGCTTCAAGGCCTTCCACAGCGTGCAGTGGAACCTCACCATGGCCGCCACCCTCCTGGTGACGGCGCCTGTGATCATCGTGTTCTTCCTCGCCCAGCGAGTGTTCATCGAGGGCGTGACCTTGACGGGAGTGAAAGGGTGAAGCTGGCCGTTGTCGGGGGCGGCTCGACGTACACGCCGGAGCTGATCGACGGGTTCGCCCGCCTGCGCGAGGACCTGCCCGTGTCGGAGATCGCGCTCGTCGACCCGGACGCCGGGCGGTTGGAGCGGGTCGCGGGGATCTCCCGCCGCATGCTGGCCCGCGCCGGGCATCCCGCCCGCGTCGTCGCGACCGGCTCCCTGGAGGAGGGGGTCGCGGGCGCGCAGGCCGTTCTGCTGCAACTGCGGGTGGGCGGGCAGGCCGCACGCGAGGTCGACGAGACGCTGCCGCTGCGGTGCGGCTGCGTCGGGCAGGAGACCACCGGCGCGGGCGGCCTGGCCAAGGCGCTGCGCACGGTTCCGGTCGTGCTGGAGCTGGCCGCGAAGATCCCGCCCGATGCGTGGATCGTCGACTTCACCAACCCTGTGGGCATCGTCACCCGGGCGCTGCTGGACGCCGGGCACCGGGCCGTCGGGCTGTGCAACGTGGCCATCGGGTTCCAGCGGCGCTTCGCGGCCAGGCTCGGCGTGGCGCCCGGGCGTATCTCCCTCGGCCACGTCGGGCTCAACCACCTGACCTGGGAGCGCGCCGTCCACCTCGACGGCCGCGACGTGCTGCCGGAGCTGATCGCCTCGCACGGCCGGGAGATCGCCGACGAGGTGGGGCTGCCGCTGGAGCTGATCACCCGGCTGGGCGCGGTGCCGTCGTACTACCTGCGGTACTTCTACGCCCACGACGAGGTCGTGCGGGAGCAGCGGACCAGGCCCTCGCGGGCGGCCGAGGTCGCGGCGATGGAGGCGCGGCTGCTGGAGCTGTACGGCGACCCGGCCGTGGACACCAAGCCCGAGCTGCTGGACAGGCGCGGGGGAGCGTTCTACTCCGAGGCCGCCGTGGCGCTGGTCGCCTCGCTGCTCGGCGACCGCGGCGACGTGCAGGTGGTGAACCTGCGCAACGCCGGCACGCTGCCCTTCCTGCCCGGCGAGGCGGTCGTCGAGGTCCCGGCCAGGATCACCGCCGCCGGTCCCGTGCCGCTGCCGGTCGAGCCGGTGGAGCCGCTGTACGCCGGGCTGATCGCCCACGTGTCGGCCTACGAGACGCTCGCCCTGGAGGCCGCCCTGTACGGCGGAGCCGACCGGGTCGCCGACGCCCTGCTCGCGCACCCGCTCATCGGCCAGGAGGCGATCGCGCGGGAGCTGACCGGGCTGCTGCTGGAGGCCAACCGCGCCTACCTGCCCTGGACGGCGCTGTGAGGACGGTGCTGGCGGTGGACGGGGGCAACAGCAAGACCGACCTCGCGCTGGTGGCGGAGGACGGCACGGTGCTGGGGGAGCGGCGGACCGGGCCGTTCGTGCCGCACAGCGTCGGCGCCCGCGCCGCCGCGGACGTGGTGGAGGAGGCGGCGCGGGCGTTGCTCGGCGGGGCGACCGCGCCGTACGCGGAGGTGATGGCGGCGTTCCTGGCCGGGGCCGACTTCCCCGAGGAGGAGGACGCGCTGCGGGCGGAGCTGCTGGCGCGCGGCTGTGCCAAGGAGGTGGCGGTCGCCAACGACGCCTTCGCCGTGCTGCGGGCCGGGGCCTCGCGGCCGTGGGGCGTGGCGGTGGTGTGCGGGGCGGGCATGAACGCCGTCGGCGTGTCCCCCGCCGGGCGGACCGCCCGCTTTCCCGCGCTCGGCAGGATCAGCGGCGACTGGGGCGGGGGCGAGGACCTGGCCGAGGAGGTCCTCTGGCACGCCGTACGGGCCGAGGAGGGGCGGGGCCCGGCGACCGGGCTGCTGCCGCTGGTCGTCTCGCACTTCGGCGTGGGCAGCGTGACGGACCTCGTGGTGGGGCTGCACTTCGGCGAGGTGGCCAGGGCGCGGCTGCACGAGCTGGTGCCGGGGCTGTTCGCCGTGGCGGCGGAGGGGGACCCGGTCGCGCGGTCGCTGGTCGAACGGCAGGCGCGGGAGGTCGTGGCCATGGCGGAGGTGTGCCTGCGGCGGCTGGACCTGCTGGACTCCGACGCCGAGGTGGTGCTCGGCGGGAGCGTGCTCACGGCCCGGGACCCGCTGCTGCACGGCATGGTCGAGAGCGCGATCGGGGCCGTCGCGCCGCGCGCCACCCTGGTCGTCACGGCGCTGCCGCCCATCGCTGGAGCCGTCCTGCACGGCCTGGACCTGCTCGGCGCCCCACCGGCGGCCCTGGCCCGGGCCCGCGCCCACTGGCGGCGCTGACGCGAAGCTATGGCAGCCGCGCGCTCAGCGGGTCCCCGGCACGGCCGGCGATCATGACGATCTTCCCGGCCCTGGCCGCCTGGGCGAGGTCGGCCTCGGCCACTGCCAGCAGGCCGAGACCGGCCGGGTCGCCGCGCAGCTCGACGACGTCGACCTCGGCCCTCAGCGACAGCCGGCGCGTGGACTTCGCGCCGCGGACGGCCGACAGCGCGGCGCCGGCCACGGCGAGCAGCGCGGCGTCACCCTCCCCGGGCAGCTCGTCCGGGGCGGGCCAGGACGCCCGGTGGATCGAACCGGCGCGCCACCACGACCAGACCTCTTCGGTGACGTACGGCATGACCGGCGCGAACAACCGCAGCTGGACCGACAGCGCCAGGCGGAGCGCGGCGATCGCGGAGGCCGAGCCGCCGTAGGCGCGTTCCTTGACCAGCTCCAGGTAGTCGTCGCAGAAGGTCCAGAAGAACCGCTCCGCGACCTCCAATGCGCCGGTGTAGTCGTAGGACTCGAACGCCTCCGTGGCCCGGCGGACCACCTCCGCCAGGGCCGCGAGCATGGTCAGGTCGAGGGGTTCGGTGACCGGCCCGCCCGGCTCGCCGAAGCCGAGGATGAACCTCCCGGCGTTGAGGATCTTGACGGCGAGCCGCCGTCCCACCTTCATCTGCGTCTCGTCGAAGGGCGTGTCCATGCCCGGCCGGGCCAGGGCGGCGCGCCAGCGCACGGCGTCGGACCCGTAGCGCTCCAGCACGTCGACGGGCGTCGTCGCGTTGCCCGCGGACTTGCTCATCTTCTTGCGGTCGGGATCGACCACCCAGCCGGAGATCATCGAGCGGCGCCAGGGGAGCGTGCCGTGCTCGTAGTGCGCGCGCAGCACCCGGGCGAACAGCCACGTCCGGATGATCTCGTGGGCGTGGGTGTTGAGGTCCATGGGGAAGGTGCGGGCGAACAGGTCAGGGTCGCGCTCCCAGCCGCAGACGATCTGGGGGGTGAGCGCCGAGGTGGCCCAGGTGTCCATGACGTCCGGATCTTCGATGAAGCCGCCCGGCCTGCCGCGGTCCTCCTCGCGGTAGCCGTCCGGGACCTGGGCCGACGGGTCGACGGGCAGCTGGTCCTCGCGCGGCAGCAGGGGGTGCGAGTAGTCCGGGTCGCCGGCGGCGTCGAGGCGGTACCACACCGGGAAGGGGACGCCGAAGTACCGCTGGCGGCTGATGAGCCAGTCGCCGGACAGGCCCTCGACCCAGTGCTCGTAGCGGTGGCGCATGAAGTCGGGCACCCAGGCCGGCTCGCGGCCGAGCCGGAGGAGGACGGCGCGCAGCTCGGGGTCCCGGCCGCCGTTGCGGATGTACCACTGGCGGCTGGTGACGATCTCCAGGGGCTGGTCGCCCTTCTCGTAGAACTTCACCGCGTGGGTGATCCGGCGGGGTTCTCCAACGAGGTCGCCGGACCCGGCCAGCAGCTCGACGATGCGCTTCCTGGCCTGCTTGACGGTCAGGCCGGCCAGCGCGGGGCCCGCGGCCTCCAGCATGCGCCCGTCCCTGCCGACGACCGGGCGGATGGGCAGGTCCAGCTCGCGCCACCAGGTGACGTCGGTGACGTCGCCGAACGTGCAGACCATCGCCAGCCCGGTGCCCTTGCCGGGGTCCGCCAGACGATGCGCCAGGATCGGCACCTCGACGCCGAACAGAGGGGTCCGCGCGGCCGAGCCGTACAGGTGGCGGTAGCGGGTGTCGGACGGGTGCCCGACCAGCGCGACGCAGGCGGGCAGGAGCTCCGGCCGGGTGGTCTCGATCTCCAGGCCTGGATGGAACCGCAGGCGGTGGTAGGCGCCGGGCAGCTCGCGGTCCTCCAGCTCGGCCTGGGCGACCGCGGTCTGGAAGGTGACGTCCCACAGCGTGGGAGCCTCGGCCTGGTAGGCCTCGCCCCGCGCGAGGTTGCGCAGGAACGCGAGCTGGGAGACGCGCCGGGCCTCCGCCCCGACCGTGGTGTAGAGCAGAGACCAGTCGACCGACAGCCCGAGCCTGCGCCACAGCCGCTCGAAGGCGGCCTCGTCCTCGGCGATCAGGCGGTGGCACAGCTCGACGAACTCGCGCCTGGAGATCTGGCCGACGCCGACGCCGAAATGGTTCTGGACTCGGCGTTCGGTGGGCAGGCCGTTGTCGTCCCAGCCCATCGGATAGAAGACCGAGAACCCGCGCATGCGCTTGTAGCGGGCGATGAGGTCGGTGTGGGTGTAGGAGAAGACCTGGCCGGCGTGGAGAGCGCCGGACGCCGTCGGCGGCGGGGTGTCGATGGAGTAGACCTGCTCGCGGGGCTTGGTCCGGTCGAACCGGTAGACGCCGGTCTCCTCCCAGACCTGGTTCCACTTGGCTTCGAGGCCGTCGAGGGACGGCTTTTCGGGCAGCGTGTTTTCGGGCAGGGCGTTTTCAGGCAGGCTGTTTTCAGGCATGGGCATGGCTCGGATTCGGAAAAGGGTTGGCGTGGGAAGTGCGCGAAGGCGGCGCCTAGCGGCGCACGCCTACTCGCGCCCGGGCGTTGCCGAGGCGCTCGCGACGCCGACGTCCTGCATGAGCCATTGCGATTACGTTAGCCGCCCGGCCGGGCGCTGTCAGGCACATAATCGCTCCGGCCACGGTCAGGGGCCGGGGACGTGCCTGCCGACCAAGGGGACGAAGTTCGCGGGAGTGAGCGTCCTGCGGCGGACCAGGCGGCCGCCGAGCTTGCCGTACAGGGTGACCACGTCGGCCATGGTGGTGCGGATGGGGATGACCAGGCGGCCGCCCTCGGCGAGCTGGTCGGCCAGCGGGCCAGGCACGTCGCGGGCGGCCGCCGACACGACGACGGCGTCGTAGGGCGCGTGCTCGGGCAGGCCCGCGGTGCCGTCGCCGACCACCACCTCCACGCCGGCGACCCCGGCGGAGGCGAGGTTGGCGCGGGCGTGCTCGGCCAGGTCGGCGTGGCGCTCGATGGAGTACACGCGGCGGGCCAGCCGTGCCAGCAGGGCGGTCTGGTACCCGTACCCGGTGCCGATCTCCAGGACGGTCTCCTCGCCGGTCAGCTCCAGGGCGGCGAGCATCTGGGCGACCAGCGACGGTTGCGTCGTGGGGAGGTCGTGGCCGATCGGGACGGGCTCGTCGAGCTGGGCGCGCCCGGCCAGGCCCGGCGGCACGAACAGGTCGCGCCGCGTGACGCGGATGGCCTCCAGCAGGCGGGGATCGCTCACCCCCGCCCGTTGTGCGGCCTCCACCAGGTCCATGGTCACCGGCCGTAGGTGCCGACCAGCGTGCCGGAGGCGATCACCTTGCCCTCGACCGCGCGCCGGAACCGCTCGGCCGTGAAGCCGTCGGCCAGGCCGCTGGGGGAGGACAGGGCGTAGAGGCGGAAGAAGTACCGGTGCGGGTCGTCGCCCACGGGCGGGTGCGGCCCGCCGTACCCCTCCTGGCCGAAGTCGCTGCGTCCCACGACGTACTCCTTCAGCTCGGCCCCGGCCGCGAGCCCGTCGGTCTCGGGCGGGATGCCCGCGACCAGCCAGTGGGTGAACGTGCCGCGCGGGGCGTCTGGGTCCTCGCAGACCAGCGCGAGCTCGGCGGCCTCCGGCGGCACGCCGGACCATTCCAGCGGCGGTGAGACGTCGCCCTCCTCGTGCGAGTACTCGCGCGGGATGAGCGTGTGGTCGTCGAACGCGGAGCTCCGCAGTGTTATCCCAGCCATGCCGGTCCGCTTCCCCGGCCGGGCGGTTCGACACCGGTCGTTAGCCGTGGGGGCGCATCGCCCGCTCGGCCTTGCGCAGGGCGTGGGTCATCGTCTCCAGCTCCTCGCGGGTGAGGTTGTCGATGAGGAAGCGGCGGACCACCTCCAGGTGGCCGGGGGCGATGCGTTCCAGGCAGCGCATCCCCTCGTCGGTGAGCACCGCGACCACGCCGCGCTCGTCGGAGGGGCAGGCGGTGCGCTCGACCAGGCCGCTTCTCTCCAGCTGGGTGATCTGGTAGGTCAGCGCGCTCTTGGAGGCGATGACGCCGCGGGCCAGCTCGGTCATGCGCATGCTGCGGCCGGGCGTCTCGGACAGGCGCACGAGGATCTCGTACTGCGCGTGCGTCAGGCCCGCGGCGGCCTTCAGGTGCTCCTCGATGTGCCGGTCCAGCAGGTGGGAGACCGTGAGGAAGGTTCGCCAGGCGGCCATCTCGTCGTCGTCCAGCCACCGCGTCTGCGTCACGCGACAAGTGTACTTCTTGTTCAAATTTGTACTGCCTGCCTATAGTTGTTCAAAACTGAACGACTATCCCGAGGAGGCGTCATGCTCGACCAGGCGCGATCCATCGCCCTGCTGCTCGCCCGCGTGGCCCTGGGCGTGATCTTCTTCGTCCACGGCTGGATGAAGTTCACGACCATGGGTATCGCGGGCACGACCGCGTTCTTCGAGCAGGCCGGGGTACCGCTGGCCGGCCTCGCGGCCCCGGCCGTCGCCGTCCTGGAGGTCGCCGGCGGCATCGCGCTCATCCTGGGCGCCGCGCTGCCGGTCGTCGGCGTGCTCCTCGCGCTCGACATGGCCGGCGCGATCGTCTTCGTCCACCTCGGCAACGGCTTCCTGGCCGACAAGGGCGGCTACGAGTTCGTCCTCGCGCTGGCCGCCGGTTCGCTCGCGGTGGCCTTCAGCGGCGGCGGCGCGCTCGCCGCCGACAGCCTGTGGCGGCGCCGCTCCAGGGCCACCGCCGCCGTTTGAGCCGCGGGCGTTCGGGGAGGGGAAGCCTCTGACCAGGGAGGTTGTCCCATGACCGAGCCACAGCAGCCAGAGGTCCGGCGGTCCGGGACCGGCGACCAGGAGCCGCCGTATCCGGCGCCGGACGCCGCGCCGCCCCAGGGCAGCGGCGAGCCCACTCCCGGCACCATGCCACCCCAGGGCGGCGGGGAGCCGTCCCCGGGCACCCCGCCCCTGGGCAGTACGGCCCCGCCGGGACCCACCGGATCCCAGGGCCGGACCGGCGAGGAGATCGACGTCCACGAACTTCTGAGGCTCAAGGAGCTCAACCCCGACGACTTCGAGTAGCCGCTTCGCGAATTACTCGCTCGCCTGGCGCTGATGGAGTTGCCTGAGGCCGGAGAGGATGTTAAACAATCATTAGCACTCTCCTGATTTGAGTGCTAATGACCGGGGAATCCACGGCCTGACTTCTCGCAACGATCCGCAACGACCCAGAGGGCTGAGTCCGTCATGCGCTCATTTCTTGGTCTGCTCGGCCGTGACATGGCTGTCGACCTCGGCACGGCCAACACGCTGGTCTACGTGCGGGACCGCGGCATCGTCCTGGACGAGCCGTCGGTGGTGGCGGTCAACACCAGAACCGGCAAGATCGTGGCGGTCGGCAGCGAGGCCAAACAGATGATCGGCCGGACGCCCGGTCACATCGTCGCGATACGCCCCCTCGCCGACGGCGTCATCGCCGACCTCGACGTCGCCGAGCAAATGCTGCGCTATTTCATCCGCAAGGCCCACCACCGCCGCTACATGACCCAGCCGCGCCTGGTCGTGGCCGTGCCGCGCGGCATCACCGCCGTCGAGCAGCGCGCGGTCAAGGAGGCGGGCTACCAGGCGGGCGCCAGGCGCGTCTACATCATCGAGGAACCGATGGCGGCGGCCATCGGCGTCGGGCTGCCGGTGAACGAGGCCAGCGGCAGCATGGTCGTCGACATCGGCGGCGGCACCACCGAGGTGGCGGTGATCTCGCTGGGCGGCATCGTCACCGCGCGCTCGCTGCGCGTCGGCGGCGACGAGCTGGACCAGGCGATCATCGCCCACGTCAAGAAGGAGCACTCGCTGCTGCTCGGCGCCCGCACGGCCGAGGAGGTCAAGATCGCGATCGGTACGGCGTGCCCTCCCCACGAGGAGCAGGCCTTCCCCATCAGCGGCCGCGACCTGGTCACCGGCCTGCCCAAGACGGTCGACATCTCCAGCAGCGAGATCCACGAGGCCATCGAGGAGCCGGTCGGCATGATCGTCGACTCGGTCCAGGCGACGCTCGACGAGTGCCCGCCCGAGCTGGCCGGCGACCTGGTCAAGAACGGCATCACGCTGACCGGCGGCGGCGCGCTGCTCGACGGGCTGGACCGCCGCCTGGCCGAGGCGACGCGCATGCCGATCAAGGTCGCCGAGAACCCGCTCGCCTCCGTGGCGCTGGGCTCCGGCCGGGTGGTCGAGGACTTCGACCGCCTCCAGGGCGTGCTGGTGCCCGAACCGCGGCACTGAGGAGGGCGCCATGCGACCCGCCCGCCGGCATCGCGCCGTCCTCCTCGCGCTGGTCGCCCTGTCGGCGGCCCTCGTCACCGTCGACGTCCGCGGCGGCGCGTCGGCGCTGCGCGAATGGGGCGCGGCCGTGGTGGGGCCGGTGCAACGGCTGATCGCCGCCGGCCGCGCCGACGAGGGCCAGGAGCAGGCCGTACGGCTGGCCGCCGCCCAGTGGGCCGGCCAGGCGGGCAGCCGGCACGAGGCCCAGCGGCAGGCGATCCGCGCCGCGTGGCCGGACCTGCCCCTCGCTCTGGGCCAGGTCATCGCGGTCGGCGCCCGCGGCGACACCGTGGCCGTCGACGTCGGCACCAAGGACGGCGTGCGCGCCGACCAGATGGTGCTCACCGGCGACGGGCTCGTGGGCCGGGTGGTGGAGGCCGGGCACTCGGTCTCGACCGTCCGCCTGGCCGCCGATCCCGCCTCCAGCCTCGGCGTCCGCCTCGCCGGCTCGCGCGAGATCGGCATCGTGACCGGGCAGGGCCTGCGGCAGGGCCTGCTGCGCCTGCGCCTGCTCGCGGCCGACGCGCGGATCGAGGCCGGGCAGCGCGTGGAGACTCTGGGATCGGCCAGGAACGGGCCGTACCTGCCGGGCGTGCCGGTCGGCACGGTCGTGCGGGTGGAGCCCATGAAGGATCCGCTGGTGCGCACGGCGCTGGTGCGCCCGGCCGTCCGCTTCTCCGCCCTGGACGTGGTGGGCGTGGTGACGGGACCGGCGGGAGGCCGGGATGAGGGCTAGCGTGGTGACGGGACCGGCGGGAGGCCGGGATGAGGGGTAGCGTCGTCGTGGCGGCGGTCGCGGCGCCGGTGCTGCAGGTGAGCGTCGTGGAGCGGCTGCCGCTGCCCGGAGGCGCGGGGCCCGACGCGGTGCTGGCCGTGACCGTGGCGGTCGCCGCCGTCTGCGGCCCCCTCACGGGCGCGCCGGCCGGGTTCGCCGCCGGGCTGGTCGCGGGGCTGGTCCCGCCCGCCGACGGGCCGCTGGGCCGGGCCGCCCTGGTGCTGTGCCTGACCGGCTACGTGTGCGGGCTCGCGCGGCGGGTGCCGGCGGCCGTCAGGCTGCCCGCCGGCGTGGCCGCGGGCACGCTCGGCTACGCCCTGGTCGACATGGTGTTGCGCGATCCCCGCGCCTGGCCGCCGGCGGCCGAGCTGTCGCTGTCCGTGATCTACACCGTGCTGTTGAGCTTCCTGGCCTGGCTCGGCGCCGCGCTGTGGCGCCGCCGGGCCGCGGCTCGGAGGACCACCGATGCGCTCCCGGCTCTTGTTGGTGCATCTGCTCGTGACCTCGCTGTTTATCGTGCTTCTCGGCCGCTTGTGGCAGGTGCAGGTCGTGGACTTCGACCGATACGCCCGCGCGGCCACCGAAGACCACGTGCGCCACGTCGTCATCCCAGCCGTCCGTGGACGTATCGTCGATGACCGGGGCCGGCCGCTGGTCCGCAACCGCACGGCGATGACCGTCTCGGTGGACCTGAGCACGCTCTCGCGGCAGCCCGACGAGGGGCGCGAGGTGCTCAGGCGGCTCTCCGGGCTGCTGCGCGTGCCGCAGGAGGAGATCGCCCGGCGGGCCCGGCTGTGCGGGCCGAAGGTCGGCAGGCCGTGCTGGCCCGGCTCGCCGTACCAGCCCATCCCGGTGGCGGAGGGGGTGGACGAGCGGACCGCGATGCAGATCGTGGAGCGGCCGGAGGACTTCCCCGGCGTGGTGGCCGAGCTGCAGCCGGTGCGCGAGTACCCGAACGGGCGGCTGGCCGCCCACGTGCTGGGCTACCTGGCCCCCGAGGACCGCGCCGTGGTGGGCAGGGACGGGCTGGAGGCCGCCTACGAGGCCGACCTGCGCGGCACGCCGGGCAGCCGGGACCTCGTCGTGGACAGCGCCGGGCACGTGCTGCGCACGCTCGCCGAGCAGCCGCCCACGCCCGGCGCGACGCTGGTCACCAGCCTCGACGTCAAGGTGCAGAAGGCCGCCGAGCGGGCGCTGCGCCGCGCGGTGGAGGCGGCCAGGAAGCGCGGCAGGGTGGCCGACCAGGCCGCCGCCGTGGTCATGGAGGCGCGCACCGGCCGCATCGTGGCCATGGCGAACCTGCCCTCCTACGACCCGTCGGTGTGGGTGGGCGGTATCGACCCGGCCGACTACGCGCGGCTGACCAGCCAGAAGCGGGGCAGCCCGCTGCTGTCGCGCGCCGTCCAGGGCCAGTGGCCGCCCGGCTCCACGTGGAAGGTCACCTCCACCGCCGCCGCCGTCCGGTACGGCTACCGCCTCCGCGGCACCTACGACTGCCCCGGCACCTACCGGGTCGGCGACCGCGACTTCCGCAACTACCGCGCGGTCGACCACGGCCGCATCGACCTGCACCGCGCGCTCGTCGTCTCCTGCGACACCGTCTTCTACAAGTTCGCCTACGACATGTGGCTGCGCCGGCCGGGCAAGAAGCACCCGATGCTGAGCATGGCCAAGGCGTTCGGCTTCGGCCGCAAGACCGGCGTGGACCTGCCGGGGGAGGCGCCCGGGCACCTGCCGGACCGCGCCTGGGACTGGCCGGGCGAGGCGGCCAACTTCTCCATCGGGCAGGGCGAGATCCTCGTCACGCCGCTCCAGCTGGCCACGGCGTACGCGGCGCTGGCCAACGGCGGCACGCTGTTCAGCCCCAGGGTCGGCAAGGCGCTCGTCGGCGCCGACGGCCGCGTGCTCCGCAAGATCACCCCGCCGGTCGCCGGCCGCCTCCCCGTGGGCGCCAAGACCCTGGCCTACACGCGCAAGGCCCTCGCCGACGTGCCGAAGTCGGGCACGGCCGCCGGCGCCTTCGCCGGCTTCCCGCTGGACCGGCATCCCGTCGCGGGCAAGACCGGCACCGCCGAGGTGTTCGGACAGCAGGACACCTCGTGGTTCGCGTCGTTCGACAAGCGTTACGTCGTCGTGGTGATGGTCGCGCAGGGCGGCAACGGCGGGGAGACCGCGGCTCCCGCCGCCCGCGAGATCTGGTCGCACCTGTACGGGGTGAGCAAGCGGTGAGACGGCTGCGCGCGCTGGACTGGCGGCTCGGCGTTCCGGCCGTCGCGCTGTGCGTGACGGGCGTGCTGCTGGTGTGGTCCTCGACGCGGGCGCGGGTGCCCGAGGACCCCCAGGCTTTCCTGCGCCGCCAGGCCCTCAACGTCGCCGTCGGCCTGGTCGTCATGGTCGTCGTGGCCTCGCGCGACCACTGGACGCTGCGGGCGTGGACCGTCCCGGTGTACGCGGCCGGCTGCCTGGGCCTGCTCGCCGTCCTCACCCCGCTGGGCAAGACCGTCAACGGCTCGCAGTCGTGGCTCGGCCTGGGCCCCCTCCAGGTCCAGCCCTCGGAGATCGCCAAGCTGGCGCTGGTCTTCGGCCTGGCCGCGGTGCTCGGCGACGGCGAGGCGGAACGCCGGCCCGAGGCCGTGCGCGTGCCGGCCGCCCTCGGCGTCGCGGCCGTCCCGCTCGGGCTGGTGATGCTCCAGCCGGACCTGGGCACCGCGCTGATCATGGCGGCGACCGCGCTCGGCGTGCTGGTGGTGGCCGAGGTGCGGTGGCGGTGGATCGGCCTGCTCGTGGCCGCCGGCGTGGCCGCGGCGGCCCTGGCCTGGTGGCTGGACCTGCTCAAACCCCACCAGGTGCAGCGGCTGCTGGTCTTCGCCGACCCTGCCGCCGACCCGCAGGGCGCCGGGTACAACGCCGTGCAGGCCCTGGTGACCATCGGGTCCGGCGGGCTGTTCGGCCGGGGGCTGTTCCACGGCGACCAGACCGGCGGGCGCTTCGTGCCCGAGCAGCACACCGATTTCATCCTCACCGTCGCGGGGGAGGAGCTGGGCTTCGTCGGCGCGGCGGGCATCCTCGTGCTGCTGTGGTGCGTGCTGTGGCGGGCGCTGCACGTGGCCGGGCGGGCGGCTTCGCCGTACGGGAGGCTGGTGGCGGCGGGGATCGCCGGCTGGCTGACCGTCCAGGCGGCCGTCAACGTCGGCATGGTCGTCGGCCTGGCGCCCATCGTGGGCGTGCCGCTGCCCTTCGTCTCCTACGGCGGGTCGTCCGTCGTCACGTGCCTGGCCGCCGTGGGGGTGCTCATGTCGATCGGGGCCTCATCCGAGATTTTCCCGTCCGGGAGGTTTAGCGGGACGGCTCGCGGTGGTACGAACGATCTACCGACTTTCGGTGGTGCTTAAGACGCAGGCACTCCTGATCACCCTTTCTCCCTCCAAAAGGCGTGTCATGAAGATTGCCATCGTCGCCGCCGAGTCCCACGCCCAGCGCACGCACCTGCTGTCGGTCGCCAGGCAACTGGGCCGGGAGCACGACGTGACCGTTTACTGCCGCCGCACCAGCGACGACGCCAAGCCGATCCTGCGGCTGAGCAAGGGCGTCACCGTCGAGCACGTGGACGCCGGGCCCGCCCGCGACCTGCCCGCCGGCGAGGTGGCGCCCTACCTGCGCGAGTTCGGCATGCGGCTGCACCGCCGCTGGGAGGACGACCGGCCTGACGTGGTCCACGCCCACTCCTGGACCTGCGGCCTCGCGGCCGTGGCCGGCATCCAGGACCTGCGGCTGCCGTTCGCGCAGACGTTCGTGCCGCGGCACGGGACCGACGGCGAGAAGCAGCTGAGCGTGCAGCGCGCGCTCGGCCGGCGGGCCGACGCCGTGGTCGCCCGATCCGGCGAGGAGAAGGCCACGCTGATCAGGCTCGGCGTGCCCCGCAACCACATCTCGGTGGTGCCCTACGGGGTGGACGTCGAGAGGTTCCGCCGCCGCACGGCGGAGGAGGCGCAGCACAGCCGCAAGAGGCTGCTGCACGTCGGCTCCCTGGCCCCCGACCGCGGCGCGCACACCGCCCTCGTCGCGCTGTCGGCCGTGCCGGACGTGGAGCTGGTCCTGGCCGGCGGCCCCGCGCCGGAGGAGCTCGGCTCCGACCCGCAGGCCCGGGCGCTGCTCCGGCTGGCCGAGCGGTACGGCGTGGCCGACCGCGTCCGCCTCCTCGGCCGCGTCCCCCACGGCTCGGTGGCCAAGCTGATGCGCGGCAGCGACATCGTGCTCACGCTGCCGCGCCAGGCGCCCAAGGGCACGGTCGCCCTGGAGGCCATGGCCTGCGGAGTGCCGGTCATCGCCTCCGCGGTGGGCACCCACCTCGACTCGGTCGTCGACGAGGTGACGGGACTGCTGGTGCCGCCGGACCGCCCCGCGCAGACCGCGCGGCTGATCCGCCGGCTGCTGGCCGACCCGACCAGGCGGATCGCGATGGGCTTCGCGGGCGCCGACCGCGCCAGGTCGCGCTACGCCTGGGAGCGCGTGAGCCAGGAGATGCTGCGGGTCTACGAGTCCGCGGCCGCCTGAGCCGCCCCGATCGCACCTCGCGCATCCCCCGCCGGGACCGTCAGTGGTGGTCCTGGCGGGGGATCGTCACCTCGTGCAGGATCAGCTGGACGGCCGCCGCCACCGGGATGGCCAGCAGCGCGCCCACCACGCCCAGCAGCGTGCCGCCGATGAGCGCGGCGACGATCGTGGCCGCCGCCGGCACCTCGACCGAGCTCAGCATGACCCGCGGGGCGATCAGGTAGTTCTCCACCTGCTGGTAGACGATGAAGAACACCAGGCACGCCACGCCGACGGGCAGCGAGACGAACAGGCCGACGAGGGTCACGATGGCCGCCCCGATCGTGGCGCCGACCAGCGGGATGAGGTCGGTGATGGCCACGATGATGGCCAGCGGCAGCGCGTACGGCACGCGCAGGATCGACAGGAACAGGAACGTGGTGACCCCGGCGATCAGCGAGATGAACAGGTTGCCGGCCACGTAGCCGCCGATGCGCTTGATGATCTCGTCGCCCAGGAGCCGGATGCGGGTGCGCCTGCTGGCCGGCACCAGCCGGTAGCCGAACTGGGTGATCGAGCGCAGGGAGGCCAGGAAGTACAGGGTGAGGATCAGCACGGTCAGGGCGGAGAACACGGCGCTGAAGACCTTGCCCGCCGCGCCGAGCAGGCCGCCGAAGACCTGGCGGCCCATGTCGCCGCTGACCAGGTACTGCTGGAGCCGTTCCAGGAGCTGGTACTGCCGGTCCAGCTCGCGCACCCTCGGGTGGTTCTGCAACTCGGCGATGTAGCCGGGGAACTGGTCGACGAACTCGGCGGTCTGGGTGGTCAGCGGCGGCACGATGGCGACGCCGAAGCCCACGAAGAACGCGATGACGCCCGCGAACACCATCGAGATCGCCAGCGGCCGGGGCAGGCCGCGCCGTTCGAGCCACTCCACGGCCGGGTTCAGCCCGATGGCCAGGAACAGCGAGACCACGATCAGCACCAGCACGGAGCCGATGGCCGCGAGCGCCTGCACCAGCAGCCAGGCGGTCAGCACGCCGAGCGCGGCGGTGAAGCCGAACACGAACGGGTTGCCGGCCAGCGAGCGGCCGGGCCGGCCGAACGGCAGCGGGCTGTCCGGCTGTCCGGCGTGCCGGATGCCCTGCGGGGCGGCCGGCTGGGGATTCTCGGGCGCCCTCGGTGCGGCGGCTGGCCCAGGGGCCGGCTGGTGCGATTGAGTACTGTCGGGCGATTCGCCGGTGCGGTCTATGTGGTCGCGTTTCACCACGTGACACCTCGTTGAGGGGAGAGGTCCGTCGCACCGGCCTCTGCCCCGTTTTCAGGGGGATATGGCGGGGGAGCCGTTGTCAAGGGGGGNTCCGTCGCACCGGCCTCTGCCCCGTTTTCAGGGGGATATGGCGGGGTAGCCGTTGTCAAGGGGGTGGCCGTGATGGGCAGGGCTGAGCCGCATGAGCCATATGACGAACACGATCTTCTGGGGCAGTACCTCCAGCAGATAGGCAGGACGCCGCTGCTCACCGCCGAGCAGGAGGTGGACCTCGCCAAGCGGATCGAGGCCGGGCTGTACGCCCGCCACCTGCTCGACCAGGGCAGGGTCCAGGGCAGGGCGGCCGAGGAGCTGGAGCGGGTCGCCGCGGACGGCGAGCGGGCCAAGGACCACATGCTGCGGGCCAACCTGCGGCTGGTCGTGGCGGCGGCCAAGAGGTACTACCACCGCGGCTGGCCCCTGCTGGACCTCATCCAGGAGGGCAACCTCGGGCTGATCCACGCGGTGGAGAAGTTCGACTACGCCAGGGGCTACAAGTTCTCCACCTACGCGATGTGGTGGATCCGGCAGTCCATCGAGCGCGGGCTGGCCGACAAGAGCCGGGCCGTGCGCCTGCCGATCCACGTCGTCGAGCAGATCGCCAAGGTCAAGCGGGTCGCGCGGGACCTGGAGACGCGGCTGGGCCACGAGCCCGACGACCCCGAGGTGGCCACGGCGGCCGGGATGACCGTGGATACGCTGGCCCGCCTGCGCAGGATCGACCGCGACGTGGTCAGCCTCGACACCCCGGTGGGCGACCGGGACGACACCCGCGTCGGCGACCTGATCGCCGACGCGGAGATGGCGCCCGTCTCTGAGGTCATGGAGCACCGCGCGCTGGCCGAGGAGCTGCGGTCGCTGGTCGACCGGCTGCCCGAGCGGGAGGCCCTGATCATCACCCTCCGCTACGGGCTGAGCGACGGCATGACCCACACCTACCAGGAGATCGGCGAGCAGATCGGGCTCACCCGCGAGCGCATCCGCCAGCTGGAACGGCAGGCGCTCGGCACGCTGCGCCGCCCGGAACGGGTCCAGCCCCTGCTGGCGTGGGCCGGCTGAGGGAGGCAGCGTGACCGTCACCCGTCCGCGCCCGCTGGGCGCGTCCGAAGCCGTCGCCTCGCGGCCCAACCTAGCGCTCGTCCTGGTCAGCCTCCTGTACGGCGCGGCGCAGATGATCCTGATCTCGCCCCGGATGGGCATCGGCTGGGACGAGTCGGTGTACGCCAGCCAGCTCGCCGCGCACGCCCCGCCCGCCGTGTTCAGCGCTCCGCGCGCCCAGGGCGTGCCGCTGCTGGTCGCGCCCGTCGTGGCGGTGACCGACTCCGTCTTCGTCCTGCGCCTGTATCTGACCGCGATGTCGACGCTCTGCCTGTATGGAGCGTTCCATGTGTGGGTCAGGATCCGCGGCGACTACGTGCCGGCCGTGGCTGCGCTGCTGTTCGGCGGCTGCTGGCTGTCGCTGTTCTACGGCAACGAGGCCATGCCGAACCTGTACGTGGCGCTCGCCGCGGTCGCGGCCACCGGGCTGGTCGTCCTGGCCGCGCGCTCGCGCTGGGCACTGGCCGGGCTGGCGGGCGCGTTCGCGGTCATGTCGCTCATGCGGCCCTCCGACTCGCTGGTCGCGGCGGTGCCGCTGGCCGTCGCCGTGCCGTTCGTGTCCGGCCGGCGCCGGCTCGGGGCGTGGGCGGCGATCGTCGCGGGCCTGGCCGTGGGCTGGGGCCAGTGGGCGATCGAGGCAGAGCAGCGCTTCGGCGGCTTCCTGACCCGCCTGCGCGACGCGGGCGAGCACAACGCCACCGGGTGGACCTTCACGGTCGTGGAGCACGCCCGCGCGCTGGACGGCCCCTCGCTGTGCCGCTTCGGCGCCGACTGCGGGCCAGTCTCGCCCGTGGCGCTGATCTGGTGGCTGGCGATCCCGCTCATGGCCGCGCTGGGCCTGTGGGCGGCCTCGCGGGAGGGCCACGGCCTGCCCGTCACGCTGGCCGCGGTCACCGGCCTGACGATGGCCCTGCCGTACTTCTTCTACGTCGACTACGCGGCGCCGCGTTTCCTCATGCCCGCCTACGCGCTGCTGGCGCTGCCGATCGGGCAGGCCGCGGTGACGGGGCTGCGGATGCGCGGGGC
The DNA here is from genome assembly GCF_002093975.1 of Thermoactinospora rubra. GTDB lineage: Bacteria > Actinomycetota > Actinomycetes > Streptosporangiales > Streptosporangiaceae > Nonomuraea > Nonomuraea rubra_A. The sequence continues at coordinate 18,302 of NZ_KZ084324.1, read as the reverse complement.
GTTCGCGGTCGCGGTGGTCGTCGGCCTGGTGGCGCACCTGGCGATGCAGGGCGCCTACGCCGGACGGCTGGCCGCCATCAACCGCCAGGGGCGGGCGGTCATGACCAAGGCCGCCGCCGACCTGCGCGAGCTCGGCGTGCGGGCGCCCTGCATGGTGTACGGCGAGTCGGGCGTGCAGATCGGTTACCTGCTCGGCTGCGAGTCGCACGGCGTGATGCAGCGGTTCGGCGAGCGGATGCCGGTCCGCATCCGCCAGGCCATGGAACGCGGCGACCGCCTGGTGGTGGTCGTGAAGAAGCTGCCGCCTCCGCCGTACGCGAGGAGCTGGCCGGTACACGACCTGGCCGGACGCTGGAAGGCGTATATGCCCCCAGGCTCATGAGTGAGGACCGAGCGGCCCCTGCGAGGTCAGTGAGGATCGAGCGGCCCCTGCGAGGTCAGTGAGGACCGAGCAGAGAACCAGTCCCGAGCCAGCTTGGCGACGGTCTCCAGGGTGCCCGGCTCCTCGAACAGGTGCCCGGCGCCCGGCACGATCTCCAGGCGGTTCTCGCAGCGCAGCATGGCCTGGGCGGCCCGGTTGAGCTCCAGCACGTGCTCGTCCCGGCCGCCCACGATGAGCAGGGTCGGCGCGCTCACCTGGGCCAGCCGTTCCCCGGCCAGGTCGGGACGGCCGCCGCGGGAGACCACGGCGGCGATCTCGGCGCCGGGCTCGGCCGCCGCCCACAGGGCGGCGGCGGCTCCCGTGCTGGCCCCGAAGTAGCCGATGCGCTGGTTGGGCACGTACTTGCGCAGCCACTCGGTCACCTGGACCAGGCGCTCGGCCAGCAGCCCGATGTCGAACACCTTGGCCCTGTCGGTCTCCTCGGCCGGGATGAGCAGGTCGAACAGCAGCGTGCCGAGCCCGGCCTGGCGCAGGCTGGTGGCCACGAAGCGGTTGCGCGGGCTGTGGCGGCTGCTGCCGCTGCCGTGGACGAACACGACCAGCAGGTGCGCCGAGGGCGGGACGACGAGCGTGCCGGGCAGCTCGGTGTCGCCCGCCTCGATCCACACCTCCTCGGCCAGGCCGGATCCGGCCCTGGCCAGCAGGGCGACCACGTCGTCCTCGTCGACCTGGGTGAAGTCCTGGTACCACTGCCCGATGGCGATCAGGTTGCGCGGGGTGAGCACGCTGACCACCTCGTCGGCGTCCTGCCGCAGCACCTGCACGGTCTCCGGCGGGCACACCGGCGTGGCGACCACCACGCGCGCCGCCCCCTGGGCCCTGGCCACCTGGCAGGCCGCCCGCATGGTGGCCCCGGTCGCGATGCCGTCGTCCACCACCACGGCCGTCTTGTTCGCCAGCGATACCTTGTTCCGGCCGCCGCGGAAGCGGGCGGCGCGGCGCTCCAGCTCGGCCCGCTCGCGCGCCTCCACCCGGGCGACGTCCTCGGGCTCCAGGCCCGCGCGCCGCACGATGTCGTCGTTGAGGATGCGCACGCCGTCCTCGCCGATCGCGCCGAAACCCAGCTCCGGGTGGATGGGCACGCCCAGCTTGCGGACGAGGATCACATCCAGCGGGGCGTCCAGCGCCCTGGCCACCTCGTGGGCGACCGGCACGCCGCCACGCGGCAATCCGAGGACGACCACGTCCTGCCCAGTCAGGTGCCGCAGGTGCTCGGCCAGGCGCCGTCCGGCCTGGACGCGGTCGGTGAACATCACGTCCCTCCCCTCTCGGGAGACACGGCCAGGGTTACCCCAGGTCGGCCGGGCCAAACGTAGGGTGGAGGGCATGGCACGGCTGCCGGCCGAGGAGGCGCGCAGGCGGTTCGCCGCCGCGCGGGTGGCGAGGCTCGCCACGGTGAGCGCGGCGGGACTGCCGCACCTCGTCCCGGTCGTCTTCGCGGTCAGGGACGACCTGGTGGTCTTCGCCGTCGACCAGAAGCCCAAGCGGTCCGCCGACGTCAGGCGGGTGCGCAACATCGCGGACAACCCCCACGTGTGCCTGCTCGCCGACGAGTACGCCGACGACTGGTCGCGGCTGTGGTGGGCCAGGGCGGACGGCACGGCGACCGTCGTCCAGGCGGGGCCCTCGCGGGAGGGCGCGCTGGAGCTGCTGCTCGACCGGTACGAGCAGTACCGGGCCGATCCGCCGCGCGGCCCCGTGGTGGTGGTCACGGTGACCCGCTGGAGCGGCTGGGCGCACGCTAGCGGAGGCTGACGGTCAGCTCCTCCGACACCTGGGTGCCGAACTCGGCGCACGCGCCGGCGAACCGGCGCCGGATCCACTCGGCCTCCCGGCCGGTGGCCAGGCGCGTGTAGCAGAAGTCCAGGGCGATCGGTACGGCGCGCAGCCGTACCGGGCCCTGCTCGTCCAGGGTCACCAGGAAGATCAGCCCGAGGTCGTTGCGCAGGTCGGGATCGACGATGTAGTCGTCGACGAAGTCGCCCATGTCGTAGAGCACCGGTCCCTCGACCCCGTGGAAGACGTGCGCGGAATGGCCCGCCACCAGCGACGCGCCGCATTCGAGGAGGGCCTTGGCCGCCTGCCGCACGTGCGGCACCGGGCGGGCCGTCATGTTGGGCCCCCAGTGCGGGGTCACGATCGCCACGTCGGCGACGTCGCGCAGCTCGGCGACGGACTTGGCCAGCCACTCCGGCACGCCGAGCTCCAGCGGCACGTAGTTCACGCCGGGGCGGTCGTCGGTGGCCGCGAACTCGTCCGGGTGGTCGGTCACGCCCAGCACGCCGACGCGCAGCCCGGAGGCCTCCAGGACGGCCGCGCGGCGCGCCTGGGCCAGGTCGACGCCCGCGCCCACCGACAGCACGCCCGCCGCGGCCAGGTGGTCGCGCGTGTCGAGCAGCGCCTCGTAGCCGTAGTCGAGGGCGTGGTTGTTGGCCAGCGTCACGCAGTCCACGCCCAACCTGGCCAGCATGCCCGCCGCGTGCGGCGGCGCGCGGAAGTGGAACGGCTTGCCCACCGGGTCCCACCTGCTGCCGCGCGTGGAGATGCAGCACTCCAGGTTGAGCAGGACCAGGTCGGCTCCGGCCAGCACGTCCCGCACGCCCTCGTCGAACAGCTCGGCCGGGTCGCTGGTGTCCTCCAGGCGCTGGGCGACCCCGCGCCCCAGCATCGTGTCACCGGCCAGAGCGATCGTGACCGTCATCGGCCGACCTCACCTCGTCCAGGGCTGTCGAGCATGCCCATGCCGGACCCCTACCCGGGTCACAGGCCGTATTCCTCCAGCAGGCGCAGCCAGATCTCGCTGACCGAGGGGAAGGCGGGCACGGCGTGCCACAGGGTGTCCAGCGACGTCTCGGCGGTGACGGCGACGGTCGCGGCGTGCAGCAGCTCCGCCACGCCCGGTCCGGCGAACGTGACGCCGAGCAGCACCCTGCGGCGCTCGTCCACCACGGCCTTGGCCCTGCCCGCATACCCCTCGCCCAGCAGGTAGGCGCCCGAGACGCGGCCCAGGTCGTACTCCACCGCGCGCACCGTGAACCCCTTGGCGCGGGCGGCCTCCTCGGTCAGGCCCACGGCGCAGACCTGCGGGTCGGTGAAGACCACCTGGGGCGCGCCGCGCCCGTCGGCCGTGGCGAGCGCCTTCGGCGACTCGCCGCGCGCCCGCGCCACGATCGCGTCCCCGCAGATCCTGGCCTGGTACTTGCCCATGTGCGTGAGCAGGTTGCGGCCGTTGACGTCGCCCACCGCGTACAGCCAGTCCGAGCCGCGCACGAGCAGGCTGTCGTCGACCTCCAGCCGGTTCTCCTCCAGGCCGAGATCGTCGGTGGCGGGGCGGCGGCCGGTGGCCACCAGCAGCTCGTCGGCCTCAAGGGTGGAGCCGTCGTCCAGGCGCAGGGTGACCGCGCCGTCGCGCCGGACCTCGGCGACCTGGGTGCCCAGCCGTACGTCGATGCCCCTCTCCCGCATGGAGCCGGCCAGCATCTCGCCCGCGAACGGCTCCATGCGGGGCAGCAGGCCCGAGCCGCGCACGAGCATGGTGGTCTCGCGGGCGCCCAGGAAGTGCAGGGCCTGGGCCATCTCGCAGGCCACCACGCCGCCGCCCAGCACCGCCAGCCGTTCCGGCACCCGCCGTACCTCGGTGGCGTCGCGGCTGCCCCACGGCCGGGCCTCGGCCAGGCCCGGGATGGGCGGGACGACCGGCACGCTGCCCGTGGCCAGCACCACGGCGTGCCGGGCGCGCAGGCGGGTGCGGCCGCCGCCGGGTCCGGTCACCTCGACCAGGCGCGGCCCGGCGAGCCGTCCCCGGCCGCGCACGAACCGGGCGGGCAGGTCCTCGATCCAGCCCACCTGGCCGTGGTCGTCGTAGTCGGACACGGCCTCGTCCCGCCGCTTCAGCACGGCCTCGACGTCCGCCGGCCCGGCCGGCCGCAGCCCCGGCACCCGCCCCACCTCGGCGGCCAGCTCCATCGGCCGCAGCAGCGCCTTGCTGGGGATGCAGGCGTAGTAGGAGCACTCGCCCCCGGCCAGGTGCGTCTCCACGACGGCGCAGGTCAGGCCGCCGCGCACCACGCGGCCCGCCACGTTCTCGCCGGCCGGGCCGGCGCCGATGACGATCACATCGGCGACATCTGTCTGCTCATCTGGTTGTTCGTCCACCTCTACGACGGTACGACGTTCACGCCCGGCGGTCGCCCTCCGGCTCGATGGACCGGGCCAGGCGGCGCAGCGCCCCGGCGATCCGCTCCGGGCTCAGGCCCCGGTCCTGGCGCTGGTAGGTGTACACCTCGGGGGCCAGCGGCGCGAGCAGGACGTCGACGAGCGCGTCCGGGTCGGGCACGCGCGCGGCGACCAGGAGCGAGCGGACGTGGACGCGCCAGAAGCCGTACGCGCCGGTCTCGAAGCGCGAGCGGCCGGTCTCCGCGCCCAGGACCAGGTGGGCGTGGGCCTCCAGCAGCTCCACCATGGCCGCGTAGAAGGCGGCCAGCCGCTCGGCTGGAGGCGCGCCCGGCCCGAGCGGCGGCTCCCCGCGCAGCAGCCGCTCCTGCAGCTCCCGCTCGTGCGTGTCGAGCAGCGCGGTGGCGATGGCGGCGCGGTCGGGGAAGCGGCGGTAGAGCGTCCCGCGCCCCACCCCCGCCGCCCTGGCGATGTCCTCCATGGTGACGTTCGGCGCGCCCTTGGCGGCGAACAGCTCGGCGGCGGCCCGCAGGATGCGCTGCCGGTTCCGTGCGGCGTCGGCTCTCTCCACGCCTCCCAGAATAAATGGACGCTCCGTCCGGTTATCTCCTACAGTGCTAAGCGGACACGGTGTCCGCTTGACTGGAAGGAACCCGCGATGAGCAATCTGCTGCACCTGGACGCCAGCGCGCGGCGCGCGTCGATCTCGCGCGAGCTGTCCGCCGCCTACGCGCGCAACTGGCGGGCCGCGCACCCCGGCGGCGGCTACCTCTACCGCGACCTGGCCGCCGATCCCGTCCCGCACATCGGCGAGGCCTGGACCGAGCTGTGCGACTACGTGATGGCCCACGAGATCACCGACATCTCCCGCTACCGGGAGGCGGCCCGCACGCCCGCCCAGCAGGAGGCGTGGAAGATCGTGGAACCGCTGCTCGACGAGCTCGTGTGGGCCGACGTCGTGCTGATCGGCACCCCGATGTACAACTACTCGATCCCCTCGGCGCTCAAGGCGTGGCTGGACCAGGTGACCTTCCCGCGCATGCGGCTGACCGGGCGCAGGTTCGTGGTCACCAGCGCCCGGGGCGGCAGCTACGCCGAGGGCTCGCCCAAGGCGGCCTTCGACCACCAGGAGAGCTATCTGCGCGACTTCTTCGCCGGGCACTTCGCGGTCGAGGACGTCACGTTCGTCCACGCGGAGCTGTCCAACGCCCGGATCGATCCGCTGCTGGCGCACCTGCGCGAGCGGCACGAGGCGTCCCTGGCCGCGGCCAGGAAGGAGGTGAACCGGTGAACTGGCTGATCCTCCTGCTCGCCGGGCTGGTGGAGGTGGCCTGGTCGCAGAGCATCAAGCCGACCGCGAACTTCACGCGGCCCATCCCCACGATCATCTCGCTCGTGCTGATGGTCGCGGCGGTGTTCCTGCTGTCCCAGGCGATGAACACCATCCCGGTCGGCACGGCCTACGCCGTCTTCACCGGCATCGGCGCGGTCGGGGCGATCGGGCTGGGCATCTGGCTCAACGACGACCCGGTGTCGGTCGGCCGCATGGTCGCGCTGGCGATGATCGTCGGCGGGATCGTGCTGGCCAAGCTCACCTCGTGAGCGCGTCTTCAGCGGGGGCGTCATCGGGGCGGCGCCGGTGTCACAAACGGCGTCATAATCGGCAGGGATGCCTGAACTCGCCGACTACGCCGCGGCCGTCGCCCCCGTCGTCGACGCCGTCCACGTCGAGGTCCACGCCGCCGCCCGCCCGCTCGGCGCCGACTTCCTCCAGGCGTCCGGGCTGACCCCCGGCCTGCTCGTGGACCAGCGCACCACGCTCCCGCTGCGCCCGCTCACCGCCGCCGGGCTGGCCGTCGTCCACCGGTACGGCACGGCGGAGGAGCGCGAGCCGATCATCCGGGCCCACCTGGAGGAGGGCACGCTGCGGCAGGACGCCGACGGCCGCCTCCACGCCACCCGCAAGGGCCTGGAGTTCATCGACGCGCTCTACTCCTTCCACGCCCGCGCCGCCCACCGGCTCTGGCCGGACGCGGATCTTTCCGTACTCGCCGAGCTGGCGGGCCGGGTCCTGGAGGAGGCGATGCGGGATCCGGGCCCGGCGCTGGGCGTGATGGCTCCGCCGTACGAGCCGGAGGGGGCCACGCCCGGCGTCCTGCTGTTCAACCGGCTCGCCACGCTCCGCTACCACCGGGCCGACTCCCACGCCGCCGCCTGGCAGGCCGAGGGGCTCACCGCCGCCCAGATGGTGGCGTTGCGGCCCGGACCGCTGCGCGAGCGCATCGAGCGCGACACCAACGTCCGGGCGGCCGGGCCGTACCGGATCCTGTCGGAGCAGGAGCGCGCCGCGCTGCTGGACGGGCTGCTCGCGCTGGTCACTCGCCGAGCAGGCGGCTGAGCTCGGCGCGGCTGTTGACGCCGAGCTTGTCGTAGATCGCCTGCAGGTGGTTGCCGACCGTGCGGATCGACAGCCCCAGCTGCGCGGCGATCTGCCGGTTGGTCAGCTCCCGCACGACCAGATGGACGATCTCGCGCTGGCGCGGCGTCAGGTCGGGCGCCACCAGACCGACCAGCGCGGGCGTGCGCGCACCGGGGCAGCGCCGGGCCAGCGCCCACGCCCGGGTCTGCGCGCCGCGCGCCGCCATGCCGCGTCCCGCGCGGTGCAGCGCGTCCGCCTCGTGGGCCGCGGCCTCCGCGGCGAACAGCAGCATGCCCAGCCGCTCGAACTCCTCCGCCACGGCCCGCAGGCCCGCGGCGTCGCGCGAGACCAGCGCCCTGGCGTGGCGGGCGCACAGCCCCGCCAGCGGGCCGTCCACCTGCTGGGCGAGCTCCTCCAGCCGGTCCACGACCAGGGGAGCGCCGCCGAAGCGGGCGGCGTCGTAGCGCGCCAGCATCTCGTAGCCCGCCATGCCCCGCTTCCCGGCCACGTCCGCGGCTGCCAGCGCCTCGTCCACGGCCGTGTCGAGATCGCCGTCGGCGGCCGACACCCACGACCGCGCCAGCCGTACCGGCTGATCGGTGAAGGACCAGCGCACCGGGATGACCTCGGCCCCGGCGAGCGCCTGGCGGGCGGTCTGCGGGTCGCCGAGCAGCGCAGCGGCCTTCGCCAATTCGGCCAGGGTGCGGGCCAGGTACGGCGAGCGGGGGTGCAGCAGGTCCGCGTCCTCCCGGCAGGCCCGCAAGGCTTCGGCGGCCTGGCCACGCAGCCTGCTCACCATCCCGCCGTGGGCGCCGAAGCCTGACACCGACATCTGCGCCACGTTCGCCGAGCCCACCAGCGTCTCCACGCTCGCGACCGCGCGTGCGGCGCCGTCGAGGTCACCGGCGAACAGGTGCGCCGCGCAGGCGACGTCCAAGGCCACGGGGAGGGCGTGCACCGCCAGGTCGCGCCACTCCTCGACGCTGCTCAGCAGCTCCTCGGCGAGCGCGACGGCCCGCGTCGTGCGGCCCGTGTGCGCCGCCAGCCAGCCTTCCAGGGCCATGGCGTGCGCCCGCCCCTGCCTGGTCAGCGGGCCGGTGGCGACGGCCTGGGCGTGGGTACGGCGGGCCTCGTCCAACCGGCCGAGGCAGAACTCCGTCACCCCGCGGTAGACGAGCACCTCCTGCCGCCACTCCGGTTCGGTGAGCACGCCAAGGACGTCGTCCAGTGCCTGGCGCGCCTCCTCCTCTTCGCCCGACATGCACAGCGCGAAACAGAGCGCCTGCGCCTGCTGGGCGCGCTCGGCCTCGGTGAGGGGCGCCGACTGCAGGAGGCGCAGCAGCTTCTTGGCCTCGGCGGTGTCGCCGACGACGGCCAGGGCGTGCCCGAGCAGCGCCACGGCCTCCGCGCCCGCGCCCATGTCGACCGCGGCCCTGGCCAGCCGGGTCGCCAGCCGGGTGTCCTGCACGCCCCAGGCCCGGTACGCGGCCTCCAGCAGCATCCGCCCGTCGGCCGCGCTGCCGCTGTCGAGCCGCCAGACCGCCGCGCGGAGCAGATCCTCCCGCCTGCGCAGCCCCGTGGCCTCGGCCGCTTCGGCCAGCAGCCGCCGCAGCCGCCGTGTGCGCAGCGCGCCGCAGCCGCTCCTGACGATCTCCCCGTACAGCGGATGGCCCAGGCGCAGCAGCAGGCGGCGGCCGTCGACGAGCCCGGTGACGAGCCCCCTGTCCTCCAGCCGTTCGACGGCCTCCGGGGCGGTGAGGGCGGCCACCACCTGCGTGCCGACCGGCTCGCCGAACGCCACCAGCTCCAGCGCCTCACGCTCCAGCGGATCCAGGTGCCCGATGCGGTCGCTGACCAGCTCGCGCAGCCGCGTGGTCACCGACAGCTCGCCGTACCAGCCCCACACGCCGCCGACCCGGCGCAGCCTGCCCTGCGCGCGGCCGGCCTGCACGAGCTCACGCAGGTAGAGCAGGTTGCCGCCGCTCACCGCGGCCAGCTTGGCCACCGTCGGCGAGGACACCTGGCCGCCGAGCACGCCCGCCAGCACCTCGCCGACCTCCCGCGGCGTCAGCGGCTCCACCTCCACGCGCGTGAGCAGCTCGTGCTGCCACAGCGCCGCGACCGGCCCGGGCAACGGCTCGGTGCGGCGGACCGTCACCAGCAACCGGGCGCTGCCCTGCGTCGCGAGGTGGTGTAAGAGCGCCGCCGACGCCGGGTCGAGCCAGTGCGCGTCGTCCACGCTGATGAGCAGCTCGCCGCGCGAGCCGTGCGCGGCCAGCTGGCCCTCCGCCCAGCGCAGCAGGTTCTCGCCCGCGGGCACCGCGCCGACCATGAGATGCGCGAAGGCGCCGAACGGGATGATCGACGCGGTCTGCGTCGCCACCGCGCGTACGGCGGGGCGCCCCGCGACGGCCTCCGCCGCCAGCCGGCTCTTGCCCACCCCGGCCGCCCCTGCGATCATGACGCCGGGCCCGTCCCGCAGTTCGCCGCGCACCCGCGCGAGCAGCTGGGCGCGTCCCACGAACGGCCACCCGCTGTGCTCGGTCATGCCGTCCCCCTCCCCTCCTGTATCGCATCATCGCGGAGGGGTGTTAACGGCAGGTTCACATCGGGCTCCGCAGGGCAGGCAAACCGCTCCAGCGGGCTTCTCGCCGTCGCGCTCAGAAAGGGGGACTATGGTTCCGTGGAACCGGAGCTGCCCAGCCCTCCCCGGGTGATCGTCGGCGTCGACGAGTCGCCCGCCTCGCGCTGGGCCCTGGCCTGGGCCATCGGCGCCGCACGGCTGCGGCGGATGCCGCTCGTCGCCGTGCACGTCAGCCGTGCGCCGGTGCACCCCTTCCCCGAGGCGCTCCCGGTGCACCACGCCATCCGCCTGGACGAGGACGACAGAAGCGCCGAGGTGGTCGAGCGGGCCTTCGACGAGGTGGCCGGCGGCATGCCGCCCGACGTGGAGACCGTGGTGGTCACCCGGCTCGGCCCGCCGGGGCACCACCTGGTCGAGCTGGCCGAGGAGGGCGACCTGCTCGTGCTGGGCCGCGGCCGGCGCACCCTCCTGGCCCGCATCCTGCTGCCCTCGACCAGCATCTACTGCGCCAGGTACGCCAAGGCCACGGTGGTCATCGTCCGCCAGCCCTCGCCGCCCGACGAGCCCGAGAAGTCGTGGAGCGAGCGCCAGCGCCGCTTCTGGAAGCTGTGAGGCCTAACCCCGGTGCCGTCCGCGCCGGGACGACCTGGTCAGAGCCGTCAGCGCCGTGGTGATCGGCACGGCCGCGATGAGGCCGAGCGTGCCGACGACGCTCCTGACGATCTCCTGGGCGATCGCCGGGTTGGCCAGCACCTCCCCGAGGGGCTGCGCGGCCACGCTGATGAGGATCAGCAGCGGCAGCGACGCGCCCGCGTACGCCAGCACGATCGTGTTGATCACCGAGGCGATGTGGGCCCGCCCGACCCGGGCCGCGGCCCGGTACAGCGCAGCGAAGCCGTACTCCGGATTGGCCCTGGCCAGCTCCGCCACGGTCGCCGCCTGGGTGACGGTGACGTCGTCGAGCACGCCGAGCGAGCCGATGATGATGCCGGCCAGCAGCAGGCCCTCGGTGTTGATCTGGTAGCTCATGCCCAGGTACAGGGCGCTCTCGTCGGTGATGCCACTGAGGTGGGCGAAGCCGATCGAGCCGTAGGACAGCAGCGCGGTGAGCGTCAGGCTGACCAGGGTGCCGAGCACCGCCATGGAGGTGGTGAGGGTGAAGCCGTGGGTCAGGTACAGGACCGTCAGCATGATCGTCGACGCGCCGACGACGGCCACGAGCAGCGGCGACTGACCCTGCAGGATGCCGGGGACGATGAACGTCAGCAGGATCACGAACGTCACGGCCAGCCCGGCCAGCGAGGCCAGCCCGCGCAGCCGCCCGAAGGCCACCACGGCCAGCGCGAAGGCCACGCCGAACCACCACAGCGAGGTGGTCCTGTCGTGGTCGGAGACCTGGTAGAACTCGCCGGTGTCGACCACGATCACCTCGTCGCCGGCCTGGAACCGCTGCGACCCGGGCCCGCTGGGCAGCAACGCGGTGAGCAGGCCTTCGGTCCTGGTCCGCACCGTCGCCTCGCCGCAGGTCTCCGGGTCCGGCTCCGGCTCCCCGGCCAGCGGTTCGGGGCAGTCCTTGAGCGCGATCGCCGAGATCGTGCCCTCGATCCGCTTCGGGCCCGGCTGCGCGCCGGAGCCGGTGTCCGAGGGCCACATCACGACCAGGGCGACGAGCGTGGCCAGCGCCAGCGGGACCAGGACGGCGAGCGTGGCGAGCCGGGCGCGCCCGGAGGCGGGCAGATCCGGCACGTGGTCGTGGTGGTGGGCGCCCATTCGCTTCCTACTCGACGTCCTCTTCGACGGCTATTCGACGGTGAGAAGCCGCAGGCCCTCCTCGACACGTGCGGCCGGGATGGAACCGTATCCGAGAACCACACCACTCTGTGCCGGTTCCTCCCCGCAGTAGCTCTCCAGCCACTCCACCGCCAGCCCGGCAGCCGCGTGCGCCCGCGCCCGGGGAGCCAGCCGGGCGCACAGGTGCAGCCCGGCCGCCGAGGGCACGATCGCCAGACGGTCGCGGAAGTCGCGTTCCAGCACCTCGGCGATGCGGTCGCGGCGCTCGGCGTACTGCCTGGTCGCCTTGCGGATGTGCCGGGACAGCAGCCCCTCGTCGATGAACCGGGCCAGCGCCGCCTGCGTCGCGGGCTCGCCGTGCCAGTCGGTGAGCTGCTTGGCCACGCGCAGGGCGTGCCGCAGGGACGCGGGCGCGATCAGGAAGCCCAGGCGCAGCGTCGGCAGCAGCGTCTTGGAGAACGACCCCACGTAGACCACGCGCCCGGCCCGGTCGAGGCTCTGCAGCGGCTCCAGCGGCCGCTCGCCGAAGCGGAACTCGCTGTCGTAGTCGTCCTCGATCACCACGGCGCGCCGCCGTTCCGCCCAGGCCAGCAGTGCCGTACGGCGGGGCAGCGACATCGGCGTGCCGAGCGGGAACTGGTGCGACGGCGTGACGTACACCAGCCGGGCGGCCTTCGGGATGGCCTCGACCACCAGGCCCTCCTCGTCCACCGGCACGCCGGCCACGCGGGCGCCGAGCGAGTGGAACAGGCGCCTGGCCGGGGGATAGCCGGGCTCCTCGACCGCCACGCAGGCCCCCGGCTCGATCAGCACCCGGCCGACCAGGTCGAGCGCCTGCTGCGCCCCCTGGGTGACGAGCACGTCGTCGGCCGAGGCCCGCACCGAGCGGCTGACGCCGATGTGCCGGGCGATCGCCTCGCGCAGGCCCGCATGGCCTTCGGGCTCGCCGTGCCCCGCGGATCTGGCGCGCAGCTCCCGGGTGACCAGCCGGCGCCAGGTCTCCAGCGGGAACAGGCGCGGATCCGGCACACCCACCCGGAAGTCGAAGGCGGCCGGGCGGCCCGGCTCGACCAGCGGGATGTCGCGCCAGACGCGGCGCGGCTCGACGGCTCCCCTGGGAGCCTGCCGGGACCTCTCCGGCTGCGCGGTCACGAACGTCCCCGCGCCCCGCCGTCCCTCCAGGAAGCCGTCGGCCACCAGGCGGTCGTACGCCACCGCCACGGTGTTGCGTGAGACGTCGAGCCGCCTGGCCAGCTCGCGGGTCGGCGGCAGCCGCTCGCCGTGGCGCAGCCGCCCGTCGAGGATCGCCTCCAGCAGCTGCCGGTAGATGCGCGCGGCCAGGTCACCGCGGCCTTCGAGGCTGACGTGGATCTCCATCTTGGCCCAATCATTTCGTCCAGAATTGGAACTTTCAACCAGCCAATCCCGGTCCTACGTTGGGCCCATGAGCGAACGCATGAACCTCGGGGCCCTGGCGCCCGACGCCTACAGGGCCATGGCCAAGCTGGACGCCTTCGTCGCGGCCGGCCCGCTGCCCAGGCAACTGCTGGAGCTGGTACGGCTGCGCGCCAGCCAGCTCAACGGCTGCGCCTACTGCGTGGACATGCACAGCGGCGACGCGCACAGGGCCGGCGTGGACTTCGCGAAGCTGAACGCGGTGGTGGTGTGGCGGGACGTGCCCGCCTTCGACGAGCAGGAGAGGGCGGCGCTCGCGCTGACCGAGGCGGCGACGCGCCTCGACGGCGGGGTGCCGGACGCGGTCTGGGACGAGGCCGCGCGCGTCTTCACGCCCGAGCAGCTGGCCGCGCTGGTGGTCGCCATCGCGACCATCAACGCCTGGAACCGCATGGGCGTGACGGTGCAGATGACGCCGGAGTCGTTCGCGTCATGACGGCCCGGCGGGCCCTGTCGAGGGCGCAGCTCGCCGCCTCCATCGGCGACGGCGCCTACCTGGTCACCTCCGCCCTCTACTTCGCCCGCGTCATCGGCCTGTCGCCGTCCCAGATCGGCCTGGGCCTCACCATGGGCTGGGCCGTGGGCGCGGTCGCCGGGATCCCCCTCGGCCACCTCGCCGACCGCCGCGGGCCGCGCGGCGCCGCCGTACTGCTGGCCCTGGTGACCGCGGGAGCGGTCGCGTCGTTCCTCCTCATCCGCTCCTTCCCGCTGTTCGTGGCGGCCATCTGCGTCTACGCCGCCGCCCAGACCGGCCTGACCGCCGCCCGCCAGGCTCTGCTCGCCGGGCTGGTGGAGCCCGACCGGCGTACCGAGGTCCGCGCCCGCCTCCAGTCCGTGCTGAACGCCGGGCTGGCGCTCGGCGCGGGCCTCGGCGGGCTGGCGTTGTACGCCGGCACGCCGCAGGTCTACCTCGCTGTCCTCGCTCTCGACGCGCTCTGCTTCGTGGCCTGCGCCCTCATGCTGCTCCGGCTGCCCGCCGTCGCTCCCGTGGGCGGACCGCCGCTGGGTGACCCGCCGCTGGGTGGCCCGCCACGCCTCGTCGTGCTCCGCGACCGGCCCTACGCTCTCGTCACGCTGATCAACGCGGTCATGCTGCTCTACATGCCGCTGTTCAGCCTCGTCATCCCGTTGTGGATCGCGCAGCGCACCGTGGCTCCCCCGTGGATCGTGGCCGTCCTGCTCGTCGGCAACACGCTCGCAGTGGTGCTGTTCCAGGTGCGGGTGGCCCGCCGGGTCCGCGACCTGCCGTCGGCGGTCCGGTCGGTACGGCAGGCGGGGCTCGTCATGCTGGCGGCGTGCGCGGTCTTCGCCCTGTCGGCCTTCGGCGGCCCCGTCGCGGTCTCGGTGGCGCTCCTGGCGGTGGCCACGGCCCTGCAGGTGCTCGCGGAGATGATGACCGCCTCGGGCGCCTGGGAGCTCAGCTTCCGGCTGGCCCCCGACGGGCGGCAGGGACAGTACCAAGGCTTTTTCGCCGCCGGCGTACCGCTGGCCAGGATGATCGGCCCCGCCCTGCTCACCACCCTCGTGCTGGGCGGCGGCGTCCCCGGCTGGCTGCTGCTCGGCTGCCTGTTCGCGCTGGCCGGAGCGTCGACAGGCCCCGCCGTACGGCTGGCGCGTCCCCGCCTCGCCGCCGCCGGTCATGCGACTCCTACCGGAAAAACCGGTTAGCGTGCAACAAGGGGATCACCTCGATCCCTTGCTAGTCTGCTAACGAACCGTCGTCCCACTCCCGGCACGGGATGGGACCGTGGAAGAGGGGTCACACCGTGAAGAAGCTGCTCGTCCTGGCGCTGCTGGCTCTCGGGGGCTTGCTGATCTGGCGCAAGGTGCAGGCCGATCGCGCCGAGCTGGACCTTTGGACCGAGGCCACCGGCAGCGAGAACTGATCGCCCTTGAGCGAGGCCGTCCCGATCAAGCTGGCCTGCCTGGACCTCGCCGGCGCGGCGATCGGTGACATCGCCACGGTCGAACGAGCGTTCTCCGAGGCGATCGCCACTCAGGGCATCGTGCCCGGGACCGGGGCGTACGCGCGTGCCATGGTGCACGTGCACCGGTCCCGGGGATGCCCCAAGATCGACGTCTTCCGCGGCATCTTCCCGGACAACGAGGCCCAGGCGCAGGCCGCCAACCTGACGTTCGAACGCTCCTACGAGGGGACCATCGAGCGCACAGGTCTCGTTCCCATGCCCGGAGTCACGGAGGTCATCGACAAGCTCCGCGGCTCGGGGGTCCAGGTGGCCATCATCACCGGCTTCAGCCGTTCCACCCTGGGGCGTGCGCTCAGCGTGCTCGGCTGGGACGACAAGATCGACCTGGCCATCTCGCCCGAGGACGCCGGCCGCGGCCGTCCCTGGCCGGACATGATCCTGCACGCGGTGCTGCGGCTCGGCATCGAGGACGTCCGGCAGGTCGCGGTGGCCGGCGACTCGGAGAACGACATGCTGGCCGGCCGCCGCGCCGGCGCCTCCGTCGTCGCGGGCGTCATGACCGGGGCACACAGCAGGGAACGCCTGCTGAAGGGCGGCGCCACCCACATCCTCGACTCGATGAGCGACTTCTCGGCGCTGGTGCTGAGCGAGGACCTGGGAGCGCACCAGGCGACCGCCTCGGCCCGGTAAGCTGTCTACGTCTTCGGGGCCTTAGCTCAGTTGGCAGAGCACCTGCCTTGCATGCAGGGGGTCAGGAGTTCGAATCTCCTAGGCTCCACTCGAGGTGAAAGCCCACTTCCGGTTGTTTCTCGGGAGTGGGCTTTTCGATCTCTGTACAGCGACGCCGTACAGCAACCGGTGCGGGTCAAGCTCGGCCGGCCGCGTCCTCCCATCGGGGCATGTCAAGATCGTTGTCGGCGTCCTCGTACCATCCCAGTCCTCTGGTCCAGGTGTCGAGCCACTCTGCCAGGCTGGGAGAGTCGACGAACCATGCGTCGGCCCAGCGCCCGTCATCGACGGGGTTCGGCTCGAACAGCAGCACGGTTCCGGCTTCACTGCGGCAATCCACGCATGCGTACATGGCGCAGCCCCAGGTGAGAATGGGGAGAACGCCTTCAGGCCAGAACCAGCCCGGTTCTGAAGGGTCTGCCGCTCGTCGTTGTCGGTACTCCTCCACCGCCGTGAGGCCGGCGTCGGAGGTGTGCCCGCCTTCGGTCAGGCCGAGGATGCCGTACTCCGGGCCGAAGCCGCCGTTGCCGATCTTCTTGTAGAGCTGCGCGAGAAGAGGGTGCAAGGGGAATCCCAGCGTGGACTCCGCTCGGGCGATGTCCTCGGATGAGAGGACCGGAGGAAGCGTTGTGGTTTCGGCGGCAGCCCGCGTTGCGACTCTGGTCAGTGGATCGTCGAAGTCGATCATTGATACATCATCGAGCATGCGAGCACCGCCGCATCGACCGCAGGTTGAGCGACGTACGGCGGGCGGTGGCAGGAACGGCACGCCGTGGGCGGTACGGCGAGCAGTCGACGTGCCGGTCGCAGGTGGTGAGCATCAGAACGGCCTCCGGCGAGGGCCTCCAGCCCCCAGGTGATCCTCTCGCGCCGGCCGAGCGGTTCGAGGCCGGGCGGGGCACGAAGGAGATCGCCCGGGAGTTACGGGGCACGAGCGGGCCGAGGGAAGTGGCGGCGGGCCTGGAAGCAGGGCGGGCGCGGAGCGTCGCGGTCCAAGCGGCCGGTGGCGCGGGAGAAACCGTCGCCTGGGCAGTGGGCGCGACTGAAGGGCGAGGTGTGGCCGCAGGTAAGACAACCGCCGCGGACCTGGGCGCCTTTATCTGCATCAAGGACGAGGCGGGTCAAGGGCTGAGGTCGCCGCAGGGACGCACCTGGGCGCCGCGCGAAGGCCGACCTGTCGTTGGTGTCCGCGGCCGGGGCAACGTCGCGGGCGTTTTGTGCTTCCGGCTGGAGGATCGGCCGGATGACCGCGTTCCCGGAGACCAAGACCGCGTGGCATCCGGCGGGGATCTGACCCGGGCGGCCCGGAACGGGAGCTCCGCTCCGGGCCGTCATCGGCTCGTCCGCCGCCGGTCAGGACCCGATGACAGCCTGTCGTTCCCGCGCGATGATCGGCTGGATGTCCAGGTCGTAGTTGCAGAGGATGACTCCGACCCAGTCGCTGTCCAGGTAGATCGACCAGTTGGTGTTCCCGCCGCCGATGCCGCCGCCGTGCCCGATCAGCCGCTGGCCGCCGACGACGGGCGCGGTCACGCCGTACGCCTGGAACGCCTCCTGCACCGCGGGGTCGGAGGTACCGGCCCCCCGCCGCGGGGGCACGGGGACCTTTCCGCTCTGGAACAGCTCGGTGTAGGCGTGGCCGAGCAGCTTGCCGCCCCGCAACGCGAGCGCGAAGCGGACCAGGTCCGGCGCCGTGGAGAACCCGCCGCCGCCGCCGTACCCGACCCACTGGCGCGCCGCGTTGCTCCCCGGCGCACCGCCCAGCACCGCACCCTTGTCCAGGTTGCGCACGGCGTCGACCCGGCTGCCGTCCGACTGGTACATGTACGGATGAGCGATGCGCTCGTCACTCAGCCACTGCGGCCTGGTGAAGTAGCCGGATCGGGTCATCCTGGCCGGGACGAAGACGTTCTCGTGGACGTAGTCCCAGAAGGTCTGACCTGACACCTTTGCCACGACCTCGCCGAGAACCTCCATGCCCATGCTGCTGTAGGCATGCCTGGCGCCGGGGGTGAACTCCAGCCGCTGCTCGCGTATCCGCTTCCTGAGGTCGGCCAGCTGCTCCTCGGCGCTCATGAAGACCTTCTGCGATGGTGCCTGGTCACCGGGGCGAGTGGGATCGCCCATGCCTCCGGTGTGGGTGAGCAGGTGGTGCACGGTGACGGTCTCGGCGATGTCGGCGGGGAGGCCATCCAGATACGTGCCCAGCTTCTCGTGGAATCCGAGCTTGCGTTGTTGCGCGAGCTGGACGATCGCCAGCGCTGTGAACGGCTTGGCGGCGGAGGCGAGGTTGTAGATGGTGTCGATCGTGTTGGGGATCTTCTTCTCCTTGTCGGCCATCCCGTAGGCCCGGGCCAGGACGGTACGGCCACGGTGGGCCAGCAGGACGGTGCCGGAGAACCCGTCCTCGGCGGCCAGCTTCGCGAGGAACCGGTCGTATGCCCCGCCGGGACGCGCGTCCTTCGGTATCCGGTTGGCATGCGCCGTACCGGACGCCGTCGGCAGGCCACCGGCGGCGAGGGGAGCGATGCCAAGCAGTCTGAGCGCGGAACGGCGAGACGGCCGAGAACCGTTCATCTGGAACGACCTCCTTCGGTTCGTGGCCGGGCGGGCCCCGGCCATCCGCGAAGAGAGGCTGCTGGATCAGGTGTTAAAGGGGGGTAATCGACCGGGATCCGGGGTCTCGTCGGGGCCGGGGAGGCCGGTGCGATCTGGGATGTCATCGAGAGCTAGAGACAATGCCGTATAGATAGGCGTTGGGTGCTTGTGTCAAGTCGCCTG